>NZ_JBPJZR010000009.1:0-324252 GCF_051216615.1 Variovorax raffinosi | reverse complement strand
GGACAAGAGGGATTGCAGGAGATTCAATTGAAAGTGTGCGCGGCATCGACGTCTTCCGTGACAGGCAAAGAGGTCGAGGCAGTTTGCGGGCGACACCACGCACACACTGCAAACAATGGTCACCTGAACGGGAGCGCGCCCTGCCGAGTCGGAATTCGCTACGCAATGTGTGACGAATTCGGCAAGCGCGGATTCACTCAGGCCTTCAGCATGCCTTCGGCTTCGCCAGCCTGTGGCCCCGTGTACCGCGCACGCGGACGAATCAAATGCCCCGTGGCCTGTTGTTCCAGCACATGAGCCGTCCAGCCAACAGTGCGTGCCAGCGCGAACAGCGTGAGCGGCGCGCCGGCCGGCAGCTTGTGCACCACTGCCAAGGCGGCCAGCGCAAAGTCGATGTTCACCGCCTCACCGAGCAGCTTCTCGCCGATCTCGCGCAGTTCAGTGAAGGCGGGTGGCAGTTCAATGTGCGCCAGCAATGCGCTGCATCGCGCATCGCCGTTCGGATAGAGCGGGTGCCCAAAGGCCGCCAGCGACCGGTCATGCGCGAGCCACTCGCGCACGGCGGCCTCGGTGCCGATGGCCGCTGCATTGCGCATCAGCGCCTGCACAGCCGCCGAGGCACCACCGTGCAAAGGCCCGGTCAGCGTGGAGAGTCCCGTGAGCAGGCACGCGGCGAGCGATGCGCCCGTCGAAGCGGTCACGCGCGCCGCGAAGGTCGATGCGTTGAGTTCGTGGTCAGCCAGCAGCACCAGCGCGCGGCGCAAGTCATCGGCCGCGCGGGGACGACGCCATGCCGAAGCCAGTCGCGTGTGCAGTGCCACTGCTTTCGCCGGTGCGGGGCCGATCAGCGCATCGGCCAGCGTGCCGATCACATCCGCCGCCTCGGCCTGCAGCACGGCGCGTGAACGGCCGCGCGAGGGCGGATCGACGGCGGCACGTGCTGCCAGTGCGAGCAGGCCGGCTTGCAAGGGTGTCGCGTCCTTGCGTGCCGCGGCCACAGGCGCAACAGCCGCGAAGCGCGGCGGCGCGCTCTCCCACAACAAGCCCGCCACGTCTTCCAGCGTCGCATGCGACGCCAGCACGCATGCATCCTGCCCACGATAGAGGAGCCGTCCCTCGGCCACCGTCGACACCGCCGACGCCAGCACCGGCTCGCCCCACTGGATCGTCTCGCTCGCAACCGCTTCCGTGCTGCGCCGCCCGCGCGTGCGCGCCGCGATGCGCTGCACGTCCTCGCGGTGGTAGAGGCTGCGCCTCGGGTCCGCCGCATCGGGCTTGGCGCGGATGCGGCCACGGCTCACGCTCGCGTAGAGGGTCTGCGGGCGAACCTGCATCAGTTCGAGGGCCTCGCCCGCAGGCAGCCAGAGCGCTGTCTTCATCATTATGTTGATGGAATAAATCAAGATTGACGTCAATGTCAGTGTGGCCAGAATCAATGACATCGTCAAACCAGGAGAGAACGATGATTGAAGAGAACGGCCTCGAAGGCGTGGTGGCCGCGCACACGGTCTTGTCGGAAGTGGACGGTGCCGAAGGCCGGCTGGTGATCCGCGGCCACACGCTCGACGAGATCGCGCAGCACTGGCGCTTCGAAGACGTGGTGGCGCTGCTGTTCAAAGGCTTCTTCGACACGCTGCCTGGCAATGCCGCCGCGCTGCGCTCCGCCCTCGGCCGCGCGCGTCGCGAAGTCTTCGAGCGCCTTCAGCCCAACGACGACAGCGTGCTGCGCCGGCTGCCGCCCATCGAGGCGGTGCGTGCCCTGCTCGCGCGCCTGCCCGATGGCGACGATCTGCAGACAGCGCTGCGCCTCGTGGCTGCGCCCACGGTCTACACCGCAGCCGTCATGCGCTGGCGCCTGGGCGTGCAGGCGCTCGCGCCCGACGAAACCCTGCCGCATGCCGTCGACATGCTGCGCATGCTGCATGGCCGCACACCCACGGTCGCGCAGGGCGCCGCGCTCGACACCTATCTCGTCACCGTCTGCGACCACGGCCTCAATGCCTCGACCTTTGCCGCGCGCGTGGTGGCGTCCACCGGCGCGGGGCTGGCGTCGGCTGTGCTCGCAGGCATCAGCGCGTTGAAGGGGCCGCTGCATGGCGGCGCGCCTGGGCCGGTGCTCGATGCGCTCGATGCCATCGGCACTGCTGCCAACGCGCGTCACTGGCTCGAAGGCGCGGTGGCCAGCGGGCAGCGCCTGATGGGCTTCGGCCATCGCATCTACCGCGTGCGAGACCCGCGCGCCGATGCGCTCAAGGGCGCACTGCAGCGGTTGAGCACCGAAGGCAGCGTCAACGCTGCGCGCTTTGAAATGGCACAAGCGGCCGAGCAAGCCGCGCTCGCAATCCTGCGCGAGAAGAAGCCCGACCGCGCGCTGGAAACCAACGTCGAGTTCTACACGGCGCTGCTGCTCGAAGCGCTGGGCTTCGGCCGCGAAAGCTTCACCTGCGTGTTCGCGGCGGGCCGTGTGAGCGGATGGGTGGCGCATGCACGCGAGCAGGTGCACAAGGGCCGGCTGATCCGTCCGCAGTCGGTGTATGTCGGCCCCACACCCGAGGAAGCAGGCGAAGCCGCACTCGCGCACTGAGCCGGCACGGGGCATTCCCCGTCATCCGATACCCTCGCAGTCTTCGCATGCCGGTTGCGGCATGTGCGATTCAACGCGAAAGTATTCCCATGACGGCGAACCCCTCTCACTCCCGCGCGCTGCGCCTGCCCCGCGACTTCGCGTTCATCGCGGTGGGCCTGGACGCGCTCCTGTTCGTGATCAACATGGCTGCGCTGCTGCTGCCTTCCACGCCGCAGGCCGGGCAGATGCGCCAGGCGTATGCCATTCCGGGCGTCTGGATCATGCTGCTCGCGGGCACGATCGTGTCGTGGGTGCTGGTGGCGACGCTCTCGTGGAGCCACGCGCGCAACGCGCTCGAACGGCAGGGCGTGGCCCGCGTGGCACTGGCGGACGACGCAAGGCTGCGCTTCGGCGGCGTGTGGGTGTTGGTGCTGGTGCTGAACTACTACGCGCTGACGCCGCTGTTCTACGAGGCGCAGGTGCTCTTCATGCCGGGCGGCCAGTTCTCGGACGTCTTCGACGGCGCTTCGATGCGCGTCTTGATGGGCGCGGCCATGGTGCTGCAGTCGCTCATCCAGTTGGCGGTGACCGTGCTCGGCCTGTGGCTGGCGGCGCGCATCGCGCTGGTGATGCGCCGCGGCGCATCGGTGCCGGCGCAAGAAGAGACGTTGCCGGCCGAGGTGCCTGGTGCATCGCCCTCATCGCCGCGCCGGGCCGTCGCGATGATTGCGGCGGCCATGCTCGCGGGGCTTCAGTTGTGGAGTGGTCTCGCCGTGGCACGCTGGGCACCGCCGGGCGGCGAGGTGGACGTCTTGACGCTGCTGCTGGCCTGGGTGCTGCCGGCGCTCGTGACCTTCGCGCTCGCCTACTGGGGCGGCTGGCTCGGTACCAAGCCAGGCCTCTCGATCGTGCGCCCCTTCCGGGCCGTGGCCTCCGCGGTGCTGGCCTTCCTGCTGGTGCAGGTGGGCTGCATCGTCATCGCGATCGTCTGGCTGTTCATGGCGGCGACGGCGTCGTTCAGCTTCTATGGTGGTGGCATCGTCAGCTTCGTGCTGGCACTGGTGCTGCTCTACATGGCGCTGACCGTGCTGCTGGTGCGCACCACCACGCGCTGGCTGTACCGCCGCTACTTGTAGCTGCGCGCGTCCTCGATCACCTTGCCGTCGTTGGGCAGGCTGCCCGGTGCCACCAGCTCGATGGTGCCGCGCAGCTTGGTCACTTCGCGCACTGCATCGGCAATGCGCGCATCGAGCCCGGCCGGTGCGCCGGCACATTCGAGCCTGAAGGTCATCTGGTCGTCTCCCATCTCTCCGGACACCACGAGGCGCGCTCGCAAGATTTCGGGAAAGCGCCGCGTGATCTCCGCGACCTGCGACGGATGCACGAACATGCCGCGCACCTTGGTGGTCTGGTCGGCGCGGCCGAGCCAGCCCTTGATGCGCTTGTTGGTGCGGCCGGTGGGGCAGGTGCCTGCGAGCACGGCAGAAAGGTCACCAGTGCCGAAGCGCACCAGCGGGTAATCAGGGTTGAAGCTGGTGACGACGACCTCGCCGACTTCGCCATCGGGCACCGGGTCGCCGGTGCCGGGCCGCACGATCTCGACCAGCACGCCTTCATCGATCACCAGCCCTTCGCGCGCGCTGGTCTCGTAAGCGATGAGGCCCAGGTCGGCGGTGGCATAGCACTGCGTGCCTTTCACGCCATGCGCGGCAATCCAGTCGTGCAGGCTCGGTGGAAAGGCTTCGCCGGACACGAGAGCCTTGGTGAGCGAGGGCAGCTTCAGCCCTTTCTCTTCGGCCTTCTCCAGCAGAATCTTCAGAAAGCTGGGCGTGCCCGCATAGCCTTCGGGCTTCAGGTCGACGATGGCTTCGAGCTGCTGCTCGGTCTGCCCCGTGCCGCCCGCGAACACAGTGCAGCCCATCGCATGCGCGCCGCTTTCCATGATCGAGCCGGCGGGCGTCATGTGATAGCTGAAGCTGTTGTGAATCAGCTCGCCGCCGCGAAAGCCTGCCGCATGCAGCGCCCGAGCGGTGCGCCAGTAGTCGCGCGCTTCGCCTTCAGGTTCGTAGATGGTGCCGGGGCTCGCGAAGATGCGCGGCATGCGCGGCCCACGCACGATGGATGCAAAGCCGCCGAACGGATCGGCTGTGCGGCGTGTCTTCTGCAGCTCGAGCAATTCCGATTTGCGCGTGACCGGAAGTCTGGCGAGTGCTTCGCGTGTCGTGATGTCTGCCGGCTTCACGCCGTCGAGGATTTTCGAGAACGCGGACGTTGCGGTCTGTGCCTGTGCGATCTGCTTCGGCAGCGCGGCCAGCAGGTCGCGCTCGCGCTCGGCGGGGTCGCGTATTTCAAGCTTGTCGTAGTGGTCGGTCATGTCCGTACCCTTCATCTTTCAGTTCGGTGTTCCACCACGCGGGTGTGAGGCTTGTGACGCATTTCCAATACGGGAGCGGGGTCGGGTTCGCGTTCGGGTTCGGGTTCATTCAGGGCGAGTGCGAATGACACCAGGTGCTCCCCTCCGCGAATGTCCCCCGCTTCGCTCCTCCTTTATTTCGCTGCGGGGAGCACCTGGTGTCATTCGCACATGGACACACTCTGCGTTTGCGGCCGATCAACGACTGCTCTGAGCGCTCGCGTCGATACGGGGCTCTTTTTCGCGAAATAAAGGAGGAGCGAAGCGGGGGACATTCGCGAAAAAGAGCACCGTGTCGGCGTGAGCGTCGCCCTGAACAGCGGCGCCCAGAACAACGCACGCCAAACACAGCGTGACGAACAAAAGCGCAAGGTTTCGCCTGAACGATCAAGCCAGCCACCTCTTGCGCCGCTTGTAGCTCTTCACATCGCGGAAGCTCTTGCGGTCCGCACCGCCAACGCCAAGGTAGAACTCCTTCACGTCCTCGTTCTCGCGCAGGCTCTTCGCCTCGCCGTCCATCACGATGCGCCCGTTCTCCAGGATGTAGCCGTAGTCCGCGTAGCGCAGCGCCATGTTGGTGTTCTGCTCGGCCAGCAGGAAGGTCACGCGCTCCTTGGTATTCAGGTCTTTCACGATCTCGAACACCTCCTCCACGATCTGCGGTGCGAGGCCCATCGAAGGTTCGTCGAGCAGCACCATCGTCGGGTTGGCCATCAGCGCGCGGCCGATGGCGCACATCTGCTGCTCGCCGCCCGAGGTGTAGGCCGCCTGCGAAGTGCGCCGCGTCTTCAGGCGCGGGAAGTAGGCGTAGACCTTCTCCAGCGTCTGCTGCACCGCCGCCTTGCCATCGGTGCGCGTGTAGGCACCGGTCATCAGGTTCTCTTCGATCGTCAAGTGGGCAAAGCAATGACGCCCTTCCATCACCTGGATCAGCCCGCGCTTGACCAGCTCGGCCGGCGACAGCGCCTCGATGCGGTCGCCACGCAATTCGATGGTGCCCTTGGTCACCGCGCCGCGTTCGCCAGCGAGCAGGTTGCTCACGGCACGCAGCGTGGTCGTCTTGCCCGCGCCGTTGCCGCCGAGCAGCGCCACGATGCCGCCATCGGGCACGGTGAGCGACACGCCCTTGAGCACAAGGATTACGTGGTTGTAGATGACCTCGATGCCGTTGACATTGAGGAGGATGTTGGGTTCGCTCATGGTGTGGTCCGAAGCATTCGACAACGCGGCAAAGGCGTCGCGCTGTCGAATGGCGGCTCTTGCGAGCCGCCACGGAACTCGGTCAGTGCATCAAGACTGGCAATCCGCCGCGTCGCGGCGCGTCAGCTTCTTTTCGGTCGCGTACTTGTCGGCCGCTGCCTTGGCCATCGGCTTGATGATCTGGTCATCGGCCTGGTACCACTCGGGTGCGATGTTCCACTTGGCGCCGTCCCAGGTTTCCATGCGCGCCCAGGTCGAGCCGATGTGGTCCTGGCACGAAGTGCTCACAGGGCGCATCACGCCGGCGAAGCCGAGTGCGTCCAGCTTCTTCTGGTCGAGTGCCAGGTTTTCCAGGCCCCAGCGCACCTGCTCGCCGGTCATGACCTTGCCCTTGCCGAAGCGCTCCTGCGCACGCCGCACTGCCTCGACGCCGAGCATCGAGATGATCGCGCCACGCGTGTAGAGCACCGAGCCCACTTCGTCCTTCGGACCCGTGCCCTGGCCCTTGTCGTGCACCTGCTTGATGATGTCCTGGATCACCTTGTTGTCGGGGCCCGAGCCGTTCAGCGCGAGCGCGTTGTAGCCCTTGGCATTGGCGCCCACGTCCTTCACATCAGGCTCTGCGCCGGCCCACCACACGCCGTACATCTTCTCGCGCGGGTAGCCCGTGGCCACGGCCTCCTTGAGCGCGGTGGAGTTCATCACGCCCCAGCCCCACAGCAACACGAAGTCGGGCTTCTGCTGGCGCACCTGCAGCCAGGCGGACTTCTGCTCGACGCCGGGTGCCGTCACCGGAATCAGCGACAGGTCGAAGCCGTGCATCTTGGCGCGCTCCTGCAGCAGCGGGATCGGCTCCTTGCCGAACGGCGAGTCGTGGTACACGAGGGCGATCTTCTTGCCCTTGAGCTTGTCCATGCCGCCTTCCTTCTTGCCCAGGTGCTGGATCAGGATGTCGGCCGCGGTCCAGTAGGAGCCCATCAGCGGGAAGTTCCACTTGAACACGCCGCCATCCTGCGAGGCCGCCAAGCCATAGCCCAGCGTGACCAGCGGGATCTTGTCGGTGAGCACCTTGTCTGTCAGCGCGAAGGTGATGCCGGTGGCCTGCGGGTCGAACAATGCAACACCGGGGCGGCCCTTCAGGCGCTCGTAGCATTCGACGCCCTTGTCGGTCGCATAGCCGGTTTCGCATTCTTCAAAAGTGACCTTCACGCCGTTGATGCCGCCTTGCGCGTTCACCAGCTTCAGGTAGTCCTGCTTGCCATTGGCCCAGGGCGTGCCGTTGGGTGCGTAGGGGCCGGTGCGGTACACCAGCAGCGGGAAGAACTGCTCCTTGGCCTGCGCCTGCGCGAGCGATGGCGCGAGCATGGCGCCGAGGGTGCTGGCCACCAGGGCGGCGGTCAGAGCGAGCGATTTCAGTTTCATGCCTGTCTCCTTATGTGGGCACCTCGGTGCCGGGTTTTTTGCGAACGAACGAACGGGAACTCTGGAAACGAATCAATGCGGGAAGGGCCAAAGGCGCAGCTTCTCCTTGGCCGTGGACCACAGCCGCGCAAGGCCATGCGGCTCGACGATCAGGAAGAACACGATCAGCGCGCCGAAGATCATGGTCTCCAGGTGCGAGGCCAGCGCGGTCGAAATCGAAAAGCCAAGCCACGCCGGCAGCTGGTTCAGAAACAGCGGCAGCAGCACGATGAAGGCGGCGCCGAAGAAGCTGCCCATGATCGAGCCGAGCCCGCCGATGATCACCATGAACAGCAACTGGAACGAGCGGTCGATGCTGAAGGCCGCGGGCTCCCACGCACCCAGGTGAATGAAGCCCCACAGCGCGCCGGCCACGCCGACGATGAAGCTGCTCACCGCGAAGGCCGTGAGCTTGGCGTACACCGGGCGAATGCCGATCACCGCGGCCGCCACGTCCATGTCGCGCATGGCCATCCACTCGCGGCCGATGGCGCTGCGCACGAGGTTCTTGGCGAGCAACGCGAACACCACCACGAAGACCAGGCAGAACAAATACTTCTGCACCGGCGACTCGATCGGCACGCCGAACACGTTGAGCCCCGCCACGCTCACCGAGCCCGACGACGAGTTGTTGGTGAACCACTGGATGCGCAGGAACGCCCAGTCGGTGAAGAACTGCGCCGCGAGCGTTGCCACCGCGAGGTACAGGCCCTTGATGCGCAGGCTCGGAATGCCGAACAGCACGCCGATCACCGTGGCGCACAGGCCGCCGAGCAGCAGCGATGCGATGAGCGGCATGCCGTCGATGCGCACCTGGAAGTTGTAGGCCGCATACGCGCCCACCGCCATGAAGGCACCGGTGCCCAGCGAGATCTGCCCGCAGTAGCCGACCAGGATGTTCAAGCCCAAGGCCGCGAGCGAAAGAATCAGAAAGGGCGTGAGGATGGCGCGCATCCAGTAGTCGGACACACCCAGCGGCACGACGATGAAGGCCACGAGCAGCAGCACCAGCATCGCGATGCGGTCCTGCGCGATGGGCAGGATCTGTTGATCCGCCCGGTAGCTGGACTTGAATTGACCGTTCTCTCTGTAGAACATTGCTCAGACCCGATCGATGATTTTTTCGCCGAACAAGCCTTGGGGCCGCACCAGCAGGAAGACCAACGCCAACACATAGGCGAACCAGATCTCGATGCCGCCACCGAGCATGGGGCCGAGATAGATTTCGGACAGCTTCTCGCCGACCCCGATCAGCAGGCCACCGATGATGGCGCCCGGTATCGAGGTGAGACCGCCGAGGATCACCACCGGCAGCGCCTTCAGCGCCACCAGCGACAGCGAGAACTGCACGCCCAGCTTCGATCCCCAGATGATCCCGGCCACCAGTGCCGAGAAGCCGGCCACCGACCACACGATCACCCAGATGCGCGACAGCGGAATGCCGATGGACTGCGCGGCCTGGTGGTCGTCGGCCACCGCGCGCAGGGCGCGGCCCGTGGCGGTCTTCTGGAAGAAGATCGCGAGCACCACCACCAGCGCGGCCGACACCAGCGCGACGACCAGGTCTTCTTGGCTCAGCAGCAGGCCGCCTTCGAAGGTGCCCTGCAGCACCATCAACGGCTCCTTGGGCATGCCGACGTCGATCTTGTAGATGTCGTTGCCGAAGATCGTCTGGCCCAGGCCGTCGAGAAAGTAGGCAATGCCCAGTGTGGCCATCAGCAGCGTGATGCCTTCCTGGTTCACCAGCTTGCTGAGTGCCAGCCGTTCGATCAGCCAGGCCACGACGATCATCACGGCCATGGCGGCGATGAAGGCCAGGATGTTGGCAAGGATCAGGCTCTGGAAGCCGAACCACAGCGGGAACCACTCGGCAAAGCGCGCCATGGCGAGCGCCGCGAAAAGAACCATCGCACCCTGCGCGAAGTTGAAGACGCCCGAGGCCTTGTAGATCAGCACGAAGCCGATGGCGATCAGCGAATAGAGCATGCCGACCATGAGGCCGCCGAAGAGGGTTTCGAGGAAAAAGCCCATGGTCAGTGTCTTTCTTGTTTTTCTCCCTCCCCCGCTGGGGGAGGGTTGGGGTGGGGGCAGGCGGCGCCGGATAAGGCGCTGCCGTCTTGCGAGGGCCGTCGTGCCCCCATCCCAGCCTTCCCCCAGAGGGGGAAGGAGCAATGCTTCAGGGCGAGGTGGGGCATGGCGTCAGTGCTCCACACCCAGATACGCCCGAATCACGTCTTCGTTGTTCCGCACCTCATCCGGCGTGCCATCACCAATCTTCTTGCCGTAGTCCAGAACCACCACGCGGTCCGAGATGTCCATCACCACGCCCATGTCGTGCTCGATCAGCACGATGGTCGCGCCGAACTCGTCGTTCACGTCGAGGATGAAGCGGCTCATGTCCTGCTTCTCTTCCACGTTCATGCCGGCCATGGGTTCATCGAGCAGCAGCACTTGCGGCTCCATCGCGAGCGCGCGGCCGAGGTCCACGCGCTTTTGCAGGCCGTAGGGCAGGCGGCCCACGGGTGTCTTGCGGTGCGCCTGGATCTCGAGAAAGTCGATGATGTGCTCCACGAACTCGCGGTGCTGCAGCTCCTCGCGTTCGGCCGGGCCCCAGCGGAAGGCCTGCGCCAGCAGCCCGCTCTTCATCTTGAGGTTGCGCCCCGTCATGATGTTGTCGAGCACGCTCATGCCCTTGAACAACGCGAGGTTCTGGAAGGTGCGTGCCACGCCCATCTCGGCCACCTGGCGCGAATTCATGTGCTTGAAGGTCTGGCCACGGAAGGTGATGGAGCCCTGCTGCGGCCAGTACACGCCGTTGATGCAGTTGAGCATTGAGCTCTTGCCCGCGCCGTTCGGCCCGATGATGGCGCGCACTTCATGCTCGCGCACGTTGAAGCTGATGTCCGTCAGCGCTTTCACGCCGCCGAAACTCAACGAAATGTTCTGCACGTCGAGGATGACCTCGCCGGTCTTGCGCGCGCTCATGCGGCCGCCTTCACGATGATGGGAAAGGTCTTCACTCCGACGATCTTCAGCGTGGCATTCACCACGCCCGTACGTCCGTCCTCGAACTTGACCTGGGTCTCGATGTACTGCTCGGTCTTGCCGCCGTAGAGCGCCTCGAGCAGCACCGCGTATTTCTCGGCGATGAAGCCGCGCCGCACCTTGCGCGTGCGGGTCAGTTCGTCGTCGTCGGGGTCCAGCTCCTTGTGCAGCACCAGGAAGCGCGCGATCTGCGTCTCGCCCATGCCGTCTTCGCTGGCAAGGTCGGCATTGACCTTGGCGATGCACTCGGCCACCAGCGCGAGCACGTCGGGCTTGCCGGCCAGGTCGACATAGCCGCCGTAGGCCAGGCCGCGCCGCTCGGCCCAGTTGCCCACCGCCTCGAAGTCGATGTTGATGGCCGCGCACACCTCGTCGCGCGCATTGCCGAAGCACACGGCTTCCTTGATCTGCGGGAAGAACTTGAGTTTGTTCTCGATGTAGTTGGGCGCAAAGATCGCGCCGCCCACGAGCCGGCCCACGTCTTTCGCGCGGTCGATGATGCGCAGGTGCCCTTCGCTGTCGAGCACGCCCGCGTCGCCGGTGTGGAAGTAGCCGTTGGCATCGAGCACCTCGGCCGTGGCGTCGGGGCGCTTGTAGTACTCCTTGAGCACCGACACGCCGCGCACCAGCACTTCGCCGTCTTCTGCGATCTTCAGCTCGATGCCCGGTGCGGCGGTGCCGACCGTCTGCAGCTTGACCTTGCCGTCCTGCTGCAGGCACACGTACGCGCAGGTCTCGGTCTGGCCGTAGAACTGCTTGAGGTTGACGCCGATGGAGCGGTAGAAGCGGAACAGGTCGGGCCCGATGGCCGCGCCCGCCGTGTAGGCCACGCGGATGCGGCTCATGCCCAGCACGTTGCGCAGCGGCCCGTAGATCAGCAGGTTGCCCAGCGCGTACATCAGCCGGTCGCCGGTGCCCACGGGCGCGCCGTTGAGGATGTCCGCGCCCACGCGCTGCGCCAGCGCCATGAACTTCGCGTACAGCCAGCGCTTGGGCGCGGCCGCGTCTTCCATGCGGATCGACACGGCCGTGAGCAGGCCTTCGAAGGTGCGCGGCGGGCCGAAGTAATAGCTCGGGCCGATCTCGCGCATGTCGTTCATCACCGTCTCGCTCGACTCGGGGCAGTTGAGCGTGAAGCCGCCCACCAGCCATTGCGCCACGGAGAAGAGGTGATCGCCGACCCACGCCATCGGCAGGTAGCTCATGATGTTGTCGCCGGGGCCGAGCTTGTCGGTCTCCACGCCGCCGCGGCCCGCCGCGATGAAGCTCGCATGCGTCTGGCACACGCCCTTGGGGCGGCCGGTGGTGCCCGAGGTGTAGAGGATCACGCCGACGTCGGTCGCTTCGCCGCTCGCCACCGCGCGGTCGTAGTAGCCCACGTTGGCCTTGTCGAAGGCCCGGCCCAGCTCACGCAGTTGCTCGTAGCTCATCAGCCCCGGCTGGTCGTAGTGGCGCAGGCCCTTGGGGTCGTCGTAGATGATGTGGCGGATGCTCGGCTGCTTGTCCTTCTGGATCTCGCGGCATTCGAGCAGCTTGTCGACCTGCTCCTGGTCTTCGACGATCACGAACTCGATGCCCGCGTCCTGCAGCATGAAGACCATCTCGCTGGCCACCGCGTCCTGGTACAGCGGCACCGGCACGCCGCGCAGGCTTTGCGCCGCGACCACCGCCATGTACAGGTGCGGCCGGTTGGCGCCGACGATGGCGAGGTTGTCGAAGGGCTTGAAACCCAGGCTCGCCAGGCCGCAGGCCATTTCGCGCACCTCCTGCGCCACGGCGTTCCAGGTCCAGGTTTGCCAGATGCCGAGGTCTTTCTCGCGCACGGCGGGTGCCTCGGGGCGTGCCTCGGCATGCGCGAGCAGCAGACGGGGGAAGGTGGGGGCGGTTGTTTGCACAGTGGGCGGATCGTAGGTCTCACTTTGACGCCCGGTTGTCGTTCCAACGACAATCCTAGGGACACTACTCCCCGGAGTTTCCCGATGCCTCACGGCAATCCTTCCCATGGCGGTTCTCACAGCGTGCTCGGTGGCTCGATCAAGGACCGCGTGCGTCCCGCCAATGCCGCGGAGCTTGACGGCATCCCCTGGCTGCCCACGCTCACGCCCACCGAGCGCCGCCGCGCCGAAGCCACGCTGGTGGTCGGCGAAGCCGAGCCCGGCGACCTGGTCTGCCGCGTCGGCCGTTCGCCCACCTACTGGTTCGGCGTGGTCGAAGGCCTGCTCAAGATGAGCAACGACAACGCCGACGGCGGCTCCGTCACCTACACCGGCGTGCCGCCCGGCGGCTGGTTCGGCGAAGGCACGGTGATGAAGCGCGAGCCCTATCGCTACAACATCCAGGCGCTGCGGCGCAGCCTGATCGCGGGCCTGCCGACCGAGAGCTTCCACTGGCTGCTCGACCATTCCATCGGCTTCAACCGCTTCGTGATGAACCAGCTCAACGAACGGCTCGGCCAGTTCATCGCGGCGCTGGAGATCGACCGGCTCAACAACCCCGACGCGCGCGTGGCGCGCAACCTGGTGTCGCTGTTCAACCCGGTGCTGTACCCGGGCGTGGGCGAGGTGCTGCGCATCACGCAGCAGGAGCTGGCGTACCTGGTCGGCTTGTCGCGCCAGCGTGTGAACGAGGCGCTGAACGGCCTGTCGGCACAGGGGTTGATCCGGGTGGAGTACGGTGGCCTGCGCGTGCTCGACCTGCCGGGCCTGCGCGCGACCGCGATGTCGAACAAGAAGAACAACCCCTCACCGGAAACCGAAAAATCATGAGCCTCACCGACCAATTGCAGATCGTGCCCGCGAATGCGGAAGCGGGCTTCATCCCGCCGCCCGAGGCGCCGAAGGCGAAGGCCGACGACGCCGGCCCGACGCTGCAGGAAGCCATCGAGCGCAACGAGGCGCTGAGCGAGAAGATCGACGCGCTCGACGCGATCCTGGCCAAGCCGCTCATTGAAATCCTGGCCGACCGCGAGAAGTCCGAAGAAGCCGCGCTTGCATGGGACCGCTTCGGCGCGATGTGGATGCTGTCGCAGCGCGCAATGCGGCGCGTGGCGCTCGACCTCGCGGCGCAGCTCGGCGTGAGCGAGGAAGAAGTCGTGGCGCGTGCGATGACCAATGCCAATGCGGTGCTCAATGGCGCGGACGAAGTCGACCTTGGCGGCAGCATCGCGCCGGCGCAGCTGCAGCACATCGCGCGGCACCGGGCCTTCCTGCGCAAACAATTCAAAACCGGTTGAGCACGGCCGAGCACGCCGCGCACGCATTCAAGACCCTTCAATACCCCTTACCCTTCCCGCCTTCGTTTCAGAAAGACCCTTCCGATGACCGCTTCCCACCTCACCCTGATCACCGGCGCCTCGCGCGGCCTGGGCCGTGCCATGGCCGAACAGCTGCTGCAAGCCGGCCACACGGTGCTCGGCATTTCGCGCAAGCAAGACCCGCAACTGGCCGAAGCTGCCAAGGCGGCCGGCGCCGAACTCACGCAGTGGGAACAGGACCTGTCCGACCCCGTGGCCGCATCGGCCCGCGTGTCCGCATGGCTCAAGACCATCGACGTGCAGCGCTTCGACAGCGTCACGCTCATCAACAACGCCGGCACCGTGGGCAACCCCGCGCCGCTGTCCAGCGCGATCGGAGCCGAGCTGTCGCTGGCCCTGCGCATCGGTCTCGAAGCGCCGATGCTGCTGACCGCCGCTTTTCTCGGCGCGACCCGCGAATGGCGCGGCACGCGCAAGGTGCTGAACATCTCGTCGGGCCTGGGCCGCAACGCCATGGGCAGCCAGGCGCCTTACTGCGCGGCCAAGGCCGGCATGGACCGTTTCTCGCAGGCCGTGGCGCTCGAAGAAGCGGGCGCACCGAACGGCGCGCGCATCGTTTCGCTGGCGCCCGGCATCATCGACACCGACATGCAGGTGCAACTGCGCGGCGCGTCGGCCGAGAAATTCCCGGACCGCACGCGCTTCGTCAGCATGAAGGAAGAGGGCCGGCTCGACAGCCCCGCCTCCGCAGCCGCCAAGGTGCTGAAGTACCTGGCGCGCGAAGACTTCGGCAACAACCCCGTGGCCGACGTGCGCGATCCGGCCTGAACGCAGAAGAAGAAACAAGCGAGCACACCATGGCCACTGCCAAGTCGATCGACACCCTCGAATACAAGCTCTTTCCGTCGCCGAGGAACGTGCACCGCATCGTCTTCGAGCACCAGGTCTTCGTGCCTTATCCGTACGCGCTGATCGTGATGGACGAGTTCTACTTCAAGGGCCGCTACAGCCTGTTCTCGGCCTGCCGCATGAGCGACGGGAAGATGGGTCAGGTGGCGACGTTCGAGGATGCGGCGGACGTGGACATCTTCAACACGAAGTTCGTGCCGGATTGATCGAAGCCAGGCAGTTTTCTCGCGGCAGCCACGGCTGCCATGAATCGAAAAAGCCACGCCCGGAATAACCTTGTCTTCGAGGCGCCGCAATACCGCGGCGCCTCGAGGACAAGATCAATATTCAGGGAGTGACATGGCTACAGCGACAACCCCCAGGCCTTCGAAAAACCTTCCGCCTGACGCGAAGAGACGAGACGCAAAACAAAGCAGTCTTGAAAAATGGGAGATCGGCATCGACAGGGCCGACGCAGATTGGGATATTTACGATTGCCAGATTCAGTCGGTGGTCGATGAATACAACCGCCATCTGTCCAATTCTCAAGGCTACGTTCCACTGGATTGGAAGGTGATCAAGTCCATGCTGTGGGTGGAAACAGGAGCCGGCAGTTTCGAATGGAAATCGAAGCCCATGCAGATCGGCAATCGCAATGACCCAGGGCTGGCGTCGCTCCTGCTTGGCAATGAGGGCGGAGACTTGATCATTCCGCCGTCGATGCGCCCCTACATGTCCATCGAAGGAGTGAAAGCACAACCGCTGCAGAACATCCGCGCCGGTGTGGGGTACTTGTTGATGCGCATGGCGAACTACGCTTTCAAAAGCGTCGCGGATGCCGATGCAGGAATCTACGAAATCACGGCAAAGCAAGGCGACAACCTCGACCGGATTGCCAAGGCCCAGGGCAGCACTGCCGATGTGATGAAGAAACTCAATCCATCGAGTCACATCGTGCGTGCGGGTGATGTGCTGAAGTATCAGAAGGCATCCATCAAGCGCGTCATCACTGGCTGGAGCGCGCTCTCCGCAGGCGGCATTGCTCAGCGCTACAACCATGGCGATCCTGCGTACGCAAAGAAGCTTCAGTACGCGGCGCAGGCGCTCTCCCGGCGAGGGGATGTGGCATGCGCACGTTGAAGATCACGGTGCTTCTTCTTGCGCTCGATCTTGCGGGCGCGGCCTTCGCTGCCGACAGGCCGTTCACCGGCTACTTCGTAGGAAATGGCCGGGCGTGCACCGGCAATCTCTACATTCGTACCCAGACGCTTGAATGGCACACCCCTTTCAGCATCTGCAAGTCCACCGGCTACAAGGTACTTGAAAAGGATTTCACCGGAGCGCACAAGCGACTGGCTCTGCAGCTCAAGAGCCGCAGCAAGCATTGCGGGAGTGCAGTGATCCAGGTCGAACAGGCTGCAGGCGTCAGCCCCTACAGTTGGAACGTCACCGGTTACCCGTCTCTCGAGGCATTCGAGAAGCGGGACTTGCCGGAGTGGAACAACTCCTCGTTGGACGAGCGAATGACCTTGTCCTGCCCCACGGTCTTGATGGACTGATTGGCGCGCCCGCCGGCGCCCTGGTCGGGCGCCGTCAAGGCCTACTCGATCGTCGCCCCCGAGGCCTGCACGATCCCCTTCCACTTCTCATAGTCCGTCTTCAGCAGCGCGCCGAACTGCTCAGGCGTCATGCCTTGCGGCTCCGCGCCCTGGGCGACGATGGCCGCCTTCATCTCGGGCGTGGCCAGCAGCTTGTTGACGGCTGCGTTGAGGGTGCTGACAACATCCTTCGGCGTGCCGGCCGGCACGAAGATGCCGTACCAGGTGCTCACGTCGAAGTCCTTGTAGCCCAGCTCGGCCACGGTGGGCGTGTCGGGCAGCGAGGTGCTGCGCTTGATCGAGGTCACGGCCAGCGGGCGCAGCTTGCCGGCCTTGATCTGCGCCAGGGCCGAGGGCACCGACGACACCATCAGGTCGACATTGCCCGCCAGCACGTCCATCATGGCCGCGTTGGAGCCCTTGTAGGGCACGTGGCGCATCTTGATCTTGGCGGCGCCGTTGAAGATCTCGCCGGCCAGGTGGATGGTGGTGCCGTTGCCGGGCGAGCCATACGTGACGGTGTCGGGCGCGGCGCGCGCGGCCTTCACCACGTCGTCGAGCGTCTTGAACTTGGAGTTGGCCTGCGTGACGATCACCACCGGCGTGTAGGCCACGTGGGCCACGGCCGTGAGGTCCTTCACCGGGTTGTAGCTCAGGTTCTTGTAGAGCCAGGGCGCGACGACCATGTTGTCCTTCTGGCCCATCACGATGTCGTAGCCGGTGGGCGCGGCGCGCGCGGCCTCGGCAATGCCGATGGTGCCGCCGGCGCCGCCGCGGTTGTCGGGCACCACGGTCCAGTGGTTGGCCTCGGTGAGCTTCTGGGCGACCAGGCGCGCCAGGATGTCGGTGCCGCCGCCGGGCGGGAAGGGTACGACCATGCGGATCGGCTTGGCGGGGTAGGCCTGCGTTTGCGCGGCGGCCGAGAAGGCCAGCGGGAATGCCAGCGCGATGGCCAGTTGGCCGAAGTGTCTGCGGATCATGGGTGTTGTCTCTTTGCTTTGTCGGGGCGATTCGGGGTGGCAGTCGTTGCCTTCACTGCACCGGGGGTGCAGTGTGCCGGAAGCCGCGCAGAGTGGATTTCTTCATTCGCGATGGGGCTCGTATCGGCTCGCGGTGGCTGTTTCCCTTCGTGGCTTGACATGCGCCCGCCCGGGCCGAACATGGCGTCTCATCGGCTTCACAGGAGACGTCCATGCTCGGAAACATCAATGCGGTGGCCAACCTCGCGGTGAAAGACCTCGCCGTGGCCCGCCGCTTCTACGAAGATACGCTGGGCCTGACGCAGGTCGACGCTGAAGGCGAGGAGGTGATCGTCTATCGCAGCGGCAGCACCGTCGTGAACGTGTACCGCTCGGCCTTCGCCGGCACCAACCAGGCCACGGCCGTGACCTGGTCGGTCGGCTCCGACATCGGGCGCATCGTCGATGCGCTGAAGGCCAGGGGCGTGCGCTTCGAGCACTACGCCGTGTCCGGCACCACGCTCGAAGGCGACCTGCATGTCATGGGCGACATGAAGGTCGCGTGGTTCAAGGACCCGGACGGGAACATCCTGAACCTGATCAACGGCTGATCGATCAGCCGCCGATCGGTCGGCGATCAGCCGAAGTTCTTGGCGACGAAGTCCCAGTTGACCAGCTTGGCCAGGAAGGTCTCGACGAACTTCGGGCGCAGGTTGCGGTAGTCGATGTAGTAGGCGTGTTCCCAGACATCGACGGTCAGCAGCGCGGTGTCGGCAGTCGTCAGCGGCGTGCCGGCGGCGCCGGTGTTCACGATGTCCACCGAGCCGTCGGCCTTCTTCACCAGCCACGTCCAACCCGAACCGAAGTTGCCCACGGCCGACTTCACGAAGGCTTCCTTGAAGGCGTCGAAACTGCCCCACTTGGCATCGATGGCCTTGGCCAGCGCGCCGGTGGGAGCGCCGCCGCCCTGGGGCTTCATGCAGTTCCAGAAGAAGGTGTGGTTCCAGATCTGGGCGGCGTTGTTGTAGATGCCGCCGCTGGCCTTCTTGATGATCTCTTCCAGCGTCAGGGCTTCGAACTCGGTGCCCTTTTGCAGGTTGTTCAGGTTCACGACGTAGGCGTTGTGGTGCTTGCCGTAGTGGTATTCCAGCGTCTCTTGCGAGTACTCGGGTGCCAGCGCGTCGAGGGCGTAGGGCAGGGGAGGGAGCTTGTGTTCCATGTGGGTCCTTGTGGTTGGTTATGGAGAAAGAAAAAATCGCTTCAGGCTTGTGGTGCTGCACCTGTTTTCGGTATGACCTGGTAGGCGCAGCGCCGTGCGCCCGCCAGCACGTGTTCGACGCGGCTGACGCTCACGTCGGGCCCCAGCACTTCGTCGAAGAGTTGCAGTTCACTGCGGCAGAAACCCGTGCAGGCCTGCGCCGCGGTGCAGATGGGGCAATGGTTCTCGATGAAGAGAAAGCCGTCGCCCTCGGGCCGGAACTCGGCCATGTAGCCCTCGCGGCTGCGGATGTCGGCAAGCCGTTCCAGCCGCGTCTTGAGGCTGCGCGCGCCGCGCATGGCCTCGGTGTAGTTGGCGCGCATGGTGTTCTCGCGCGCGCTGATCAACTGGTCCATGCCCTTCTGGCCGAACACGCTGATGACGGCGCTGATCATCTGCACCGTCATCTCGGCGTGCGTGTCGGGAAAGCGCTTGTGGCCTTCGCCGGTGAGCCGCCAGATCTGCGTGGGCCGGCCGCGCCCGCTGGGGCGGCTTTCGGCGTCCACCAGCTTGTCGGCCTCCAGCTTGGCCATCTGCTGGCGCACCGCTTCCACCGTGACGTTCAGCACCTTGGCGATGTCGGGAATGCCGAGCGCGCCACGGGTCTTGAGCGTGGAGAGGATGCGGTCTGCCGGCTGGTGCGGCATCCAGGTGGGCTTGGCATCTGGGGCGGACATGGGCGGGTTCAATCGTGGAGGAAATCAGCGTCATTGTCAGGTGGTTGGACCTCCCTTCACATCCGAGGGTGCTTGCCACCCGCCGCCCAGCGCCTTGTAGAGCGCGACAAGGCTGGTGTACGAGGCGGTCTCGGCCTCGGCCACCGCGTCCTGCGCGCGCAGCAGGGTGCGCTGTGCGTCAAGCACGCTCAGGTAGGGCGCGGCGCCTTCGCGGTAGCGCACCTCGGCCAGTTCGGCGGCGCGACCGCTGCGGGCCGAGGCTTCCACCAGCCGCTGCAGTCGAAGCTGGTTCTGGCCGTAGCCGGTGAGCGCGCCTTCCACGTCCTCGATGGCGCGCAGCACCGTCTGCTCGTAGAGCGCGCGGTCGCCTTCGGCGCGGGCCTCGGCGCCGCGCACGCGGGCCTTGACCGAGCCCAGCCGCAGCGCGGGCCAGCTCACGCCGGGTGTCACGCTGAAGGCACGGCTCGACGAACTGCCGAGGTCGGAACCGCGCAGCGCGATGAAGCCCAGGAAGCCGCCGATGTCGAAGCGCGGATACAGCTCGGCCGTGGTGGCGCCCACGTCGGCCGTGCTGGCCGCGAGGCCGCGTTCGGCGCGCAGCACGTCGGGCCGGCGCCGCAGCAGGTCGCCCAGGTCGCCGATGGGCAGGCGCTTGTCGAGCACGCGCAGTGGCTGCGGCCGCAGCATGGGTTCCAGCTCGGCCGGGCGCAGGCCTGCCAGCACGGCCACGCGGTAGGCCGACTGGCGGCGCGTGGTCTCGAGCGCGGGCAGTTGGCTTTCGGTGGTCGCAAGGTTGGCTTGTGCGCTCGCCAGGTCGCCTTCGAGGCCACGGCCGGTCTGCACCTGCACCTCGGTCACGCGCAGGCTGCTGCGCAGGCTGTCGAGGGTGCGGCGCGTCACGGCGATGCGCTGCTCGGCGCCGCGCATCTCGTAGTAGTTGCGGGCCAGCTCGGCCACCGCGACGATGCGCACCTGTTCGAGGTCGGCGGCCGAGGCCTGCGCGCGCGCCGTGGCCGCTTCGTCGAGCCGCTGCAGGCGGCCGAACAGGTCGATCTCCCACGAGGCATCGAAGCCCGCGCGGCTGCTCTGCGCCAGCGACCGCACATCGGGTTGGGCGCCGTTGTTGCCCTGCGCGATGCTGCGCGTCTTGCTCGCGCCCGCCGTCACGACGGGCAGGCGGTCAAGCTCCGCTTCGGTCTGCGTGGCGCGAGCCTCCAGCAGCCGGGCCTGCGCGATGCGGATGTCGTGGTTGTTGCCGAGCGCGCGTTCGATCAGCGCATCGAGCTGCGCATCGTCGAGCTGGTGCCACCAGTCGCGCTGCACCGCGTCGTTGGCGAACAGCGATTGCTCGGGCGCGGAGATGGCCACCGGTGCATCCGCCGGCGCCGTGTAGGTCGGCCCGACGGCGCAACCGGTCAGCACCAGCAGGCTCAGCGCGAAGGGCGCGGTGTACGAAAAGAGTCTCTTGTCCATGGTCGTGCTCCTTCGGTATCAGGCGGGGTCGCCGGCCGGCTCGCGCGCCACGAGCGCATCGAGTTCGGCGGCGCGCTGCGATCGGCCCACCGTGCGGTGGTCGCGTGCCAGCAGCGTGTACATGGTGGGCAGCACGAACAGCGTGAACAGCGTGCCCACCAGCATGCCGACCACGATCACCAGCCCGATGCTGTAGCGGCTGGCGGCGCCCGCGCCACTGGCGAACAGCAGGGGCACCAGGCCCATCACCATCGCGGCGGTGGTCATCAGGATCGGGCGCAGCCGGATGCGCGCGGCCTGCTCGATGGCGGCGCGGCGTGGCAGGTTGTCGCGCTCCTGGATCTCGTTGGCAAACTCCACCATCAAAATGCCGTGCTTGCTGATGAGCCCGATCAGCGTCACCAGCCCGATCTGCGTGTAGATGTTGATGGTGGCGAAGCCCATGGCCAGCGGCACCAGCGCGCCGCAGATCGACATCGGCACGCTGATCAGAATGATCAGCGGGTCGCGCAGGCTTTCGTACTGCGCGGCCAGCACCAGGTAGATCACCACGATCGCGAACACGAAGGCCATCACCAGCGCCGAGCCCTCCTGCGTGAACTGCCGCGCATCGGATTGCCAGTCGAAGCTGAAGCCGGCCGGCAGCTTCTTCGCCTCGCCGCTCAGGAAGGCCACCGCGTCGCCCATGGTCACGCCCGGCATCGGAATGGCCTGGAAGGTCGAGGCATTGAGCTGGTTGAACTGCGTGAGCTTGTTCGGCCCGACGCTGGTCGACAGCGACACCAGGTTGCCGAGCGGCACGGCTTCGCCGCTCGCGCTCTTCACGAAGTAGCGCGACAGCGCCTCGGCCGACAGGCGCAGGTCGCGCGGCGATTGCGGAATCACGTCGTACGAGCGGCCGTCCATGCCGAAGCGGTTGACGTAGTTCTCGCCCACCAGCACCGCCAGCGTGTCGCTGATGGCCTTCATGGTCACGCCCATGCTGTTGGCCTTGGCGCGGTCCACGCGCACTTCGGTCACCGGGTTGTTGAACTCCAGGTCGCTGTCGACCACGGCGAACTTGCCGCTGTCGCGCGCCGCCTTCTTCAGCGCTTCCATCGCCTCGAACACGGTGCGGTGGTCGCCCGCGCTGCGGATCACCATCTGCACCGGCAGCCCGCCAGTCGAGCCCGGCAGCGAGGGCAACTGGAACGCGAAGACGCTGCTGCCCTCGACCTCGTTCATGCCGCCCTGCACCTCGCCCTGGATCTGGTCGGCGTTGCGCTTGCGGTCTTTCCAGTCCGACAGCTGCACGCCGCCGATGCTGTTCGACACGCCGTCCGAGCCGTTGATGAGCCAGCGGCCGGTGTTCTCGGGCAGCGTGGCGAGCACCTCGTCCCACTTCTTGCCGAACTTCTCGACGTAGTCGATGTTGGCGTGCTGCGGCGACTTGATGACGGTCAGCACCATCGCCTGGTCTTCACCGGGCGCCAGCTCGCGCTGCGCCGCGTTGTACAGAAAGGGCAGGCTCACCAGCACCGCCGCTGCCAGCAGGCCCGTCACCCAGCGGTGGTGCAGCGACACGTCGAGCAGGCGACCGTAAGCGGTGGCGAGCTTGTGGAAGAAGGCCTCGGCATAGCGGGCCATGCGCCCCGCGCTCGCATCCTGCGGCAGCAGGAAGGACGCCATCACCGGCGACAGCGTGAGCGCGATCACACCCGACACCACCACCGCGCCCGCGAGCGTGAAGGCGAACTCCTTGAACAGCGATCCCGTGAGGCCGCCCATCAGGCCGATGGGCGCATACACCGCGGCCAGCGTGAGCGTCATCGCGATCACCGGGCCGGCCACTTCGCGCGCGCCGATCAATGCGGCCTGCACGCGCGACTTGCCCTCCTCGATGTGGCGGTGCACGTTCTCCACCACCACGATGGCGTCGTCCACCACCAGGCCGATCGCCAGCACCATCGCCAGCAAGGTCAGCAGGTTGATGCTGAAGCCGAACAACAGCATCAAGGCCGCCGCGCCGAGCATCGACAGCGGAATCGTCACCACCGGAATCAGTACCGCGCGCATCGAGCCCAGGCACAGGAAGATCACCACCACCACGATGGCGATGGCTTCGAGCAGCGTCTTCTGCACTTCGTCGATCGAGGCCTCGATGAAGCGCGCCAGCTCGAAGGGCAGTTGCACGTCCACGCCCGGCGGCAGGTTCTGCTTGATGCCGGGCAGCAGGTCGCGGATGCGCTTCACGATCACCAGCGGGTTGCCGTTGGGCGCCGCCTGCAGGCCCAGGTAGATGGCCTTGTCGCCGTCCATCGTCGCGCTGCTGTCGGCGCTGGCCGCGCCCAGCTCGACCGTGGCCACGTCGCCCAGGCGAACGATGGCGTCACCGTTGCGCTTGACGACCATGTCGCGGAACTCGGCCACGCTCACCAGGTCGGTGTTCACGCGGATGTTCGACACCACGTACAGGCCCTTCACCTGCCCTGGTGCTGCCTGCACGTTGTTCTGCCGCAGCGCGTCGGCCAGCTCGCCGGCCGAGATGCCGCGCGCGGCCATGCGGTTGGGGTCGAGCCACACGCGCATCGCCAGCGTCTGCCCGCCCGACACTTCCACGCCCGACACGCCGGGAATGGACGCGAACTGCGGCTGCACCACGCGTGAGAGGTAATCGGTGAGCGCCGGCACCGGCATCGTCTTGCTGGAGAAGCCGACGTAGGCCACGGCAGTGGCTTCGCCCGACGACTTGAGGATCACCGGGTCGAAGGCCTCGGCCGGCAGCCGGTACTTGACCTGGCTCACTTGCGCCATCGCCTGCGTGAGCGCCTGGTTGGCGTCGGCGTTGAGCTTCATGCGCACGCTGATGACGCTGCGGCCCAGCGTGGAAGACGACGACAGGTAATCGACGTTCTCGATGGTCGCCACCGCCTGCGCGATCGGCTGCGTGACGAAACCCTGCATCAGCTCCGGCGAGGCGCCGGGGTACTGCGTGGTGATGGTGAGCGTGGTGCTCTCGGTCAGCGGGTATTGCCGCACCGGCAGGTCGCCCAGCGCGCGGGCGCCGAGCAGCAGGATCAGCGTGCTGACCACCAGCGCCAGCACGGGCCGGCGCACGAAGAGGTCGGTGAACTTCATGGCCGCGGCTCCTGCAGGGCGAGCGTGTCTTTCTCGCTCGGTGCCACGGCGGCGCCGCTGTACAGGCGCAACTGGCCGGAGGTGACGACCTTCTCGCCAGCCTTCAGGCCTTGCTCGATGACGACCAGTCCGTCCTGTCGGTCGCCCGCCTTCACGAACACCTGCTGCGCCGTGAAGCCGCCCTTGTCGCCGGGGCGCACCACGAAGACCGAGTCGCCGTGCGTGCTGTACGTGATGGCGGTCTCGGGCACGGTGATCGCGTCGGTGCGCGCCGGCAGCGCGACGCGGCCGTTGACGAACATGCCGGGCGTGAGCGCGCCATCGGCGTTGTCGACCGTGGCCTGCAGCCGCACGGTGCGCGTGTCGCTGCCGATCTGCGGCTCGATGGTGCTGAGCCTGGCCTGGAACACGCGGCCCGGATAGGCGTCGACCATCAATGCAACGGACTGTTGGCGCTTGAGCACCGGCAACGCGGTTTCGGGCAGCGTGAGGTTCGCGAACAGCGTGCGGGCATCGGTGAGCGACACCAGCGCATCACCGGCCCGCACGAACTGGCCGAGGTTGACCTTGCGGATGCCGAGCACGCCGTCGAAGGGCGCCTTGATGCGCTTCTGCTCGATCAGCGCCTGTGCGCGCCGCAGGTCGCCGCTGGACTGGTCGAAGGCCGCCTGCGCCTGTTCGAGCTGCTCCTGCGTGGCCGCCTGCTGCGGCACCAGCCGGCGCGTGCGCTCGAGCAGCGCCCTGGCATTCGCGCGCTGCGCGGTCAGGCGCTCGATGTCGCCCTGCTCGGGCGCGTCGTTGAGCTGCACGAGCAATTGCCCGGCATGCACCTGGCCGCCGGGCGTGAACAGGATCTTCGCGACCCGGCCTTCCACTTCGGCCGGCACTTCCACCTGCCGGTTGGCTTCGAGCGTGCCGATGCCGCTGAGAAAGCGCGCCATTTCCGTAGGCTTCGCGATGGCCACCGCGACCTTGGACGGCGGCCTGCCGCCGCCGTTGTCGGCGGGCTTGGACCTTGCCGTGAGCGCGTAGCCCGCGCCTCCCACCACCACTGCCGCGAGACCGGCCGCCAGCCAGGCCCTTGATTGTTTGTTCATGCACAACCCGTTGTTTTATCAAAGAAAGTGCTTTGATTATTAAATCGGGCCGGAAGGCTGTCGAGAAAGACGTGGCAATGCCCGCGATAGGCGAGGGCTATCTCATGGATGCTGTGCATGCTGGGTTCTCCAGGGGGTTGAGCGGGGGAATCCCGCTGACCTGGAAAAGACGTGCGAACCTGTTCGCTTGTGACGCGCGGCGCCGCAAAAAGACACCACGCGATGGCCGTGCATCGCACGCGGCGCGGGCGGCGATGTACATTGCGGCCTGCTCATGAACCTTTTCAGCATGGCCACCAAACCCCGAAAGAAGTCCACGGCCGTCACCGAGGACGAGGTCTTCGACATGGCCGCCGACCTGTTCCGGGCCATGGCCGCGCCGATGCGGCTGAAGATCGTGAGCCAGCTGTGCAACGGCGAGAAGAACGTCAGCGAACTGCTGGCCGAGATCGACACCACGCAGCCCAACATGTCGCAGCACCTGAACACGCTCTACCAGGCGGGCGTGCTGGCGCGACGCCGCGAAGGCGTGAGCATCTACTACAGCATCGCGAACGAGACTGTGGTGGCGCTGTGCCGCAGCATTTGCGTGCAGATCGCCATCGAGCAGGAATAAGTAAGCGGCGCTTGCCGCCAGGCGCTTTGCTTCAAGCGCCGACCGCCGCCTCAGGGCTTCAGGTAGACGTAGCCTTCCTTGGCCTGCAGCCGCGCGACCTCGGCCACGCCCGAGGGCACGACCTTGGTTTCCATCAGCAGCTTGCCCGGGTCGATGTTGCGCGTGGTCAGCGTGTTGTTGCACACCTTGAACTCCACGCCGCGCGCGGCCAGCGCACTCACCGGGCCGCTGAACTCGCGGCCCTTGCTGTCCTTGGCGTCCGTCAGAAGAAAGTCGATGCCGGGGCCGTGCGTCACGACCACTATCTTCACCTTCGGGTCCGCATTGAGATGGTTGGTGATGTTGGCGAGCACCGCCGCGCTGGTCTCGATGCCGGTGTTGACGTGATAGACCACCTTGACCTCCTGCGCGCCCGCGAACGGAGCGACCAGGGCGAGCAGGAAGGCGATGAATGCGTGTCTCATGGGGAAACCCTCTGGATGTTGTCGTTGCTCGCAAAATATCATCTTCTGCTTATATGTACAGCCGGGCAAGCCCGCAGACCCGGCAGGAGACAACACACGATGGTCCCGGTTTTTCTTCGATGCAGGCAGGCCGCGAAAGCGCTGCTGCTGATGGTCGCTTCGCTTGCTACGGTGAACGCGCTCGCCGTGCCGGACATCCAGCCCGTGAACGTGGCGCCCGATGTCTATTACGTGCAGGGCATCTCGGCGCTGGGCTCCACGGAGAACCAGAACTTCATCTCCAACGCCGGCTTCGTCGTCACGCGCGACAGCGTGGTGATGATCGACGCGCTGGGCTCGCCCGCCGTGGCCGAGCGCGTGGTGGCGCAGATCAGAAAGATCACGCCCAAGCCGATCAGCCACGTGATCCTCACGCACTACCACGCGGACCATGTCTACGGCCTGCAGGTGTTCAAGGCGCTGGGCGCGCAGGTGATCGCGCACACGCTCGGCAAGGCGTACCTCAATTCCGATACGGCGCGCCTGCGGCTCGAAGCCTCGCGCAAGGACATCGCGCCGTGGATCGACGACAAGACGCGGCTCGTGCCTGCCGATGTGTGGCTCGACGGCCCCACCGAGATGACCATCGGTGGCACGCGCTTCGTCATCCAGCCGGCAGGCCCGGCCCACACGCCCGAAGACCTGGCCATCTACCTGCCGCAGCAGAAGGTGCTGTTCGCGGGCGACATCGTGTTCCGCAACCGCATTCCGTACGTGGGCACGGCTGACAGCCGCCACTGGATCGCATCGCTCGACGCGCTGCTGGCGCTCGATGCCCGCACCATCGTGCCGGGCCACGGGCCGGCCTCCGATGAGCCGAAGAAAGACCTGCAGCAGACGCGCGACTATCTCGTCTTTCTTCGCGCCGCGATGAAGAAGGCCGCGACCGACATGACGCCTTTCGATGAAGCCTATGCCGCGACCGACTGGTCGCGCTTCGAGTCGTTGCCGCTGTTCAAGGTCGCCAATCGCATGAACGCCTACAACACCTATCTGCTGATGGAGCAGGAGGCGCGATGAACCACCGCGACACCACGCGCCGCCAGCTCGTTGCGAGCCTCGCCGTGCTGTGCGTCGCGCCGATGGTTGGTGCCGCTGAGGTTGAACTGCCTGCGCCGACTTCGCTGGCCGAGTCCCTTGCGATGGCGCTCGCGAAGTCGCAGCCGCTGGTCGTCATGGTGAGCCTGCAAGGCTGCCCCTTCTGCAAGGTCGTGCGCGAAAACTACCTCGCACCCGAACATGCGGCGGGCCTGCCGGTGGTGCAGATCGACTTTCGCGACCAGCGCATCGTGCGCGACTTCGACGGCACGCCGCGCACGCACGATGCGCTCATCAAGTCGTGGCACGTCGGCGTTGCACCGACGCTGCTCTTCTTCGGCCGCAACGGCCGCGAGGTCGCTGAGCGCCTGACCGGTGGCGCATCCGATTTCTATGGTGCGTACCTCGAAGCACGTCTGCAGCAGGCGCGCGCCGCAACACGAAGCTCTTGAAGCTGACGTTATGCATGGCGAAACCGAGCGGGTTTCCCCCAAGCATGAAGGGCTTCCCTTGTGCGCGATCACTCCTAAAATCAATACATAACGATTTGCTTATTTAACGATGAAACCGGCAGCTCCTGCACGCGTTTCGAGGAGACCGAATTGAAGTTGTCGCCGTCGCTCGCCGTGGCAGTCGCCGCCGCTGCATTGCTGCTCTCGCCCCAGGTTCATGCCAGCAAGGAACTCGCCCAGAAGAACGCCTGCCTGGCTTGCCATGCGATCGACAAGAAGCTCGTGGGCCCGGCTTACATCGACGTGTCTAAGAAGTACGCGGGCCAGGCCGATGCACTCGCTGTGCTCACGGCCAGCATTCAGAAGGGCAGCAGCGGCAAGTGGGGCGCGGTGCCGATGCCCGGCCAGCCTGCGTTGAGCGAGGCCGATGCCAAGGCGCTGGCCGCCTGGGTGTTGGGCGGCGCCAAGTAAGACACGCAAGGCGCCCATGGGCTCACGCATCCAGCAGCAACCCGGCCAGGTGCGCAAGGCGCCGGAAAACTTCGTCGACACCGAGGGCGTGCGCACGGTCTTCGCGCAGGCCCAGGGCGGGCGCCGCGACTTCATCCGCAATGCCTTTGCCACCGCGGTGGCGGGCACGGCCGCTTCGGCCGCGCTTGCGCAGGGCAGCACCGCCGATGGTGACCCCGCCATCCTTCAACTGCCGGCGCACAGCACGGGGCTCGGCCAGCCGGTGGTCACCGATGGCTACGGCAAGCCGTCGAAGTACGAAGCCAATGTGCAGCGCCGCCAGAGCCCGGGGCTCACGCCGACCGCGCAGGCCTCGGTATCTTTCGCGCCGCTGCAGTCGCTGTTCGGCATCGTCACGCCGAGCGGACTGCACTTCGAGCGGCACCACCAGGGCTGGTGGGACATCGATCCGTCGAAGCACCGCCTGATGATCAACGGCATGGTGAAGGCACCCAAGGTCTTCACGCTCGACGAGCTGATGCGCCTGCCTTCGGTCTCGCGCTTTCACTTCATCGAATGCGGCGCCAACACCGGCATGGAGTGGGGCAACGTCGCGGTGCCCACGGCCCAGTACACGCACGGCATGCTGTCGTGCAGCGAATTCACCGGCGTGCCGCTCATCACCTTGCTGGAGATGGCCGGTGCCGACCTGAAGGGCGAGCGCTTCGTGCTGGCCGAAGGCGCCGATGGCTCTTCGATGACGCGCACCATTCCCATGAGCCTCATCCGCTCGGGCGAGGTGCTGGTGGCCTACGGGCAGAACGGCGAGATGCTGCGGCCCGAGCAGGGCTACCCGCTGCGGCTGGTGGTGCCGGGCGTTCAGGGCGTGAGCTGGATCAAGTACCTGCGCCGCATCGAGCTGGGCGACCAGCCCTACGGCACCAAGGACGAGACGGTGCACTACGTCGACCTCATGCCCGACGGCCAGCACCGCCAGTACACCAGCATCCAGGAATGCAAGAGCGTGGTCACCACGCCTTCGGGCGGGCAGATGCTGCTCGACAAGGGCTTCTACAACATCACCGGCCTCGCTTGGTCGGGCCGCGGCAAGGTCAAGCGCGTGGACGTGAGCGTGGACGGCGGGCGCAACTGGCGCACCGCGCGGCTCGAATCGCCGGTGCTGTCGAAGTGCCTCACGCGCTTCAACATCGACTGGGTGTGGGACGGCACACCCGCCATCATCCAGAGCCGCGCGATGGACGACACCGGCTACGTGCAGCCCAGCTACCGGCAACTGCGCGCGGTGCGCGGCACGCGCTCGATCTATCACAACAACGCCATCCAGTCGTGGCAGGTGCAGCAGAGCGGGGAGGTGGCCAATGTCCAGCTCAGCTGAACGCGTCGCGCCACGAACCTTGCGTGCCTTGCTGGCGCTGGCCGCCTGCAGCGTGTGCGTGGCCACGTGGGCGCAACCGAAGACCACGGGCTACCCCGGCATCGGCCGCGACGCCACGCCGAAGGAAGTGGCCGCGTGGGACATCGACGTGCGCCCCGACTTCAAAGGCCTGCCGCCCGGCTCGGGCTCGGTCACGCGCGGGCAGGACGTGTGGGAGAGCAAGTGCGCGTCATGCCACGGCGTGTTCGGCGAATCGAACCAGGTGTTCAGCCCGATCGTCGGCGGCACCACGGCGGAGGACATCAAGACCGGCCACGTCGCGCGCTTGAAAGACCCGGCCTTTCCGGGCCGCACGACGCTGATGAAGGTGTCGAGCCTGTCGACGGTCTGGGACTACGTGTACCGCGCGATGCCGTGGAACCAGCCCAAGTCGCTGACGCCGGACGACGTCTATGCCGTGACGGCTTACATCCTGAATCTGGGCGGCATCGTGCCCGACGACTTCACGCTGTCCGACAAGAACATCCGCGAGGTGCAGGCCCGCATGCCCAACCGCAACGGCGCGACCACCGCGCACGCGATGTGGCCGGGCACCGAGTTCGGCCGCGCCGCCAAGCCCGACGTGGCGGCGGTGGCCTGCATGCACGACTGCGTGCCGGGCGAGCAGAAGGTCGCCCAGTTGCCGCCGCATGCACGCGGCAGCCACGGCAACCTCGCCGATCAGAACCGGCTGGTCGGCGCGCAGCACGGCATCGAGACTGCACCGCCCGCCGCCAAGGCCGCAGCGCCACAAGCCGCCACTGCATCGAAGGTGCCCACCGCGCTGCTTGAGAAGAACAGTTGCACGGCCTGCCACGGCATGAGGCAGAAGCTCGTCGGCCCCGCCTTCTCCGACATCGCGAAGAAGTACCCGGGCCAGGCCGACCACTTGCTGCAGAAGATCAAGGCCGGTGGCTCCGGCGTGTGGGGCGCGATCCCGATGCCACCACAGACCATCGCCGACGACGAGGCCAAGTCCATCGCACGCTGGCTCGCCGAAAGCGCCGCGCCCGAGGGCAAGCCATGACACGCAGGCCGCTCGCCCGGCCTACCATCGATTCGACAGGAGACAACCCCATGAAAAACCGCAGACAGATCCTCGCGCAGTCCGCCGCCCTCGCGGGCGTGGTGGCCACTGCCGGCTGGCTTCCCGCCACCGCGCTCGCCTACTCGAAAGACGCCTTCGAGGCCAAGAGCGTGGCCGATGCGCTGAAGGCCGTGGGTGCCGGCGCACCGGTCGAAAGCAAGGACGTCACCATCACCGGCCCCGACATCGCCGAGAACGGCGCCGTCGTGCCATTGAGCGTGGCCACCACGCTGGGCGGCGTCAAGCAGTTGATGCTGCTGGTCGAGAAGAACCCGAACGCCGTGGTCGCGATCTTCAACACCTCGGAGTTCGTCGAGCCGAACTTCACCACGCGCGCCAAGCTGGGCCAGTCGTCGGACGTGTATGCCATCGCGATCATGAACGACGGCAAGGCCTTCTTCGCGAAGAAGGAAGTGAAGGTCACGCTCGGCGGCTGCGGCGGCTGAAGACGCAAGCACTTTCTATTCGCGCAGCAGCATCCACGACGACAACAACAAGGAGACACACCATGGCAGCAGATCCCATGCGCATCCGTGCCCAGGCTTCGGGCGACAAGACAACCGTGCGCATTCTCATGGCGCACGAAATGGAAACCGGCCAGCGCAAGGACGCCGCCGGAAAGATCATTCCCGCGTGGTTCATCCAGGAGGTGACGGCATCGCTTAACGGCAAGACCGTGCTCACGGCCGACTGGGGCCCGGCGGTGTCGAAGAACCCGTTCATGCAGTTCACGCTCAAGGGCGCGAAGGCCGGCGACAAGATCGCCGTGACCTGGAAGGACAACCGCGGCGAAACGCGCACCGACGAAGCCACCGTCAGCTAGCCCCGAAGAGGAGCCAGCCCCATGAAAACAACCACATGCCTGAGCCTGCTGGTGCTGGCGGGCTGCATCTCGCTGCACGCCGCGGCGCAGCAAAAGACCACGGCCGAAGGCATCGCCGAATACCGCGCATTGCTTCAGGACGGCAACCCCGCCGAGCTGTTCGAGGCCAGGGGCGAAGACCTCTGGAAACAGAAGCGCGGACCCAAGGCCGCGTCGATGGAGAAGTGCGACCTGGGCAAGGGGCCGGGCGTGGTCAAGGGCGCCTTCGCGGAACTGCCGCGCTACTTTGCCGACACGGGCCGCGTGCAGGACATGGAGTCGCGCCTGCTCACCTGCATGGAAACGCTGCAGGGCTTCGATGCGGCTGCCATTGCGAAGACGCCTTTCGGTACTGGCGAGCAGAAGAACATCGAAGGACTGGTGGCGTGGATTTCGGCCGAGTCGAAGGGCATGCCGCTGAATCTGCCGCAGTCGCATGCCAGCGAGCGGCGTGCGTATGAAGTGGGCAAGCGCCTGTTCTTCCTGCGTGCCGGTCCGCATGACTTTGCCTGTGCCACCTGCCATGGCGCGGACGGCAAGCGCATTCGTCTGCAGGACCTGCCCAACCTCACGAAGAACCCGGGCGCAGGTGAAGGCTTCGGCGCTTGGCCGGCCTACCGCGTGTCGTCTGGCGAACTGTGGGGCATGCAGCGGCGGCTGAACGACTGCTTCCGCCAGCAGCGCTTTCCGTACCCAGGCTATGCCAGCGACGTGACCGTGGCTTTGGCTGTGTACATGGGCGTCAATGGCAAGGGTGGAAAGACCACTGCGCCGGCGATCAAGCGCTGAAATGACGTCTTGCGTTTTTGTTCGTCGCGTTGTGTTTGGGCGCTGCTGCTTTTCAGGGCGGCACTCACGCCGACACGGTGCTCTTTTTCGCGAATGTCCCCCGCTTCGCTCCTCCTTTATTTCGCGAAAAAGAGCCCCGTATCGGCGCGAGCGCTGGACAGAGCAGTCGTTGATCGGCTGCACACCAGCAGCGTGCCCAGGTGCGAATGGCATCGGGTGCTCCCCGCAGCGAAATAAAGGAGGAGGGGCGCGCAGCGCCCCGGGGGACATTCGCGGAGGGGAGTACCCGATGTCATTCGCACACGCCCTGAACAACAGCGCCAAGAACAAGAACGCCAGATACCAACGGCCCCGACAAAGCTCACACGCAGCGCGATGAGCCACTGAAGGAACAAGAAATGAAAGCCGATCACCTCTTTGGCATGGCCGCCGTGGCCTGCGCGCTCACCGTGTTCGGTTGCGCGTCCGTCGACAGCGCGGCCGACCTCGACAAGCTCACTGCCCAGGCATTGCAGCGCTCCTTCCGCGACCAGGGCATCGCCAAGGTCGACCGGCTGGTGCAAGACCCGGCCAACCTCGCCTGCAGCGAAGCCGATGCCAGCGGCAAGCCGCTCGACGAGAAGACCGCGAAGGACATCGAAGCCGCGAACATGAAGACCATCCGCTGGCCCGCCGATGGCAAGTTCATCGGCGACTGGCGCGAAGGCGAGAAGCTCGCGCAGAACGGGCGCGGCCTGACCTGGACCGACCCGGCCCCCACGGCCACCGCGTCAGTCAACGGCGGCAATTGCTACAACTGCCACCAGATGTCGAAGGAAGAAATCTCCTTCGGCACGCTCGGCCCCAGCCTCTACCACTACGGCAAGCTGCGCGGCGTGAGCGATCCGGCCAGCGCGGCGGCCAAGCCCATCGTCGAATACACCTGGGGCAAGCTGTGGAACGCGCGCGCCTACAACGCCTGCTCGAACATGCCGCGCGTCGGCCACTCCGGCATCCTCGACGAGAAGCAGATCCGCGACGTGATGGGCCTGCTGCTCGACCCCCAGTCTCCCGTCAACCGCTGAACGCCCGGCGCTCTCTTTTTTCCATGAACCTTTCCAAGCGCGAGTTCGTCCAGATGCTCGGGGCCGGCGCCGTTGCCGGCATTGGCCTTGGCCGCTACGGCAGTGCCGACGCGGCCGCCGGCCTCGACAGCATGTATGCGCTGCCGCGCTTCGGCAACGTGTCGATGCTGCACATGACCGATTGCCATGCGCAGCTCAAGCCGCTGTACTTTCGCGAACCCGGCGTGAACATCGGCGTGGGCAACATGCGCGGCAAGGTGCCGCACCTGGTGGGCGAGCACCTGCTGAAAGCCGCGGGCGTGCCGCCCGGCACGCGCATGGCGCATGCGCTCACGTACCTCGACTTCGACAAAGCCGCGCAACGCTACGGCAAGGTCGGCGGCTTCGCGCACCTGGCCACGCTGGTCAAGCAACTCAAGGCCAGCCGGCCCGGCGCGCTGCTGCTCGATGGCGGCGACACCTGGCAGGGCTCGGCCACCTCGCTGTGGACCCAAGCGCAAGACATGGTCGATGCCTGCAAGCTGCTCGGCGTCGATGTCATGACGGGGCACTGGGAGTTCACCTACGGCATGGAGCGGGTGCAGCAGATCATCGAGAAAGACTTTGCCGGCAAGATCGAATTCGTCGCGCAGAACGTCAAGACCGCCGACTTCGGCGACCCGGTGTTCAAGCCCTATGTGATGCGCGAGATCAACGGCGTGCCCTGCGCCATCGTCGGCCAGGCCTTTCCGTACACGCCCATCGCCAACCCGCGCTACATGGTGGCCGACTGGACCTTCGGCATCCAGGACGACAACCTGCAGCGCGTGGTGAACGAAGCGCGCGGCAAGGGCGCGCAGGTGGTGGTGGTGCTCTCGCACAACGGCATGGACGTCGACCTGAAGATGGCCAGCCGCGTGACCGGCATCGACGCCATCCTCGGCGGCCACACGCACGACGGCACGCCGATGCCCACGCTGGTGAGCAACGCGGGCGGCAAGACCATCGTGGTCAATGGCGGCTCCAACGGCAAGTTTCTCGGCGTGATCGACTTCGACGTCAAGGGCAAGAAGGTCAGCGACTTCCGCTACCGGCTGCTGCCCGTGTTCTCCGACCTGATTCCGGCCGACAAGGAAATGGACGCGCTCATCACGCGCATCCGTGCGCCTTATGAAGCCAAGCTCTCGGAAACGCTCGCCCACACCGACGGCACGCTGTACCGGCGCGGCAACTTCAACGGCACCGGCGACCAGTTGCTGCTCGACGCGCTGATGGAAGTGCAAGATGCGCCCATCGCCTTTTCGCCCGGCTTCCGCTGGGGCACTTCGCTGCTGCCCGGCCAGCCCATCACGCGCGAATGGCTGATGGACATGACGGCCACCACCTACTCGTATGCGACCGTGACGCAGATGACCGGCGAGACGCTGAAGACCGTGCTCGAAGACGTCTGCGACAACCTCTTCAACCCCGACCCCTACTACCAGCAGGGCGGCGACATGGTGCGCGTGGGTGGGCTGCAGTACACCTGCGACCCGACCGCAGGCATGGGCCAGCGCATCCAGGACATGCGCCTGGGCGGCAAGCCCATCGACGCAAGCCGCACCTACAAGGTCGCGGGCTGGGCGCCGGTGAGCGAAGAAGCGCGCACGGCCGGCAACAAGCCGGTGTGGGAAGTGGTCGAGCCGTGGCTGAAGTCGCGCAAGGTGATCTCCACGCGCCGGCTTGATGAACCCGTGTTGAAGAACATCGCACCGAATCCTGGCTTGAGCTGAATCGAACCGACGCTGGCGCAGGGCCGCTCCCTAGAATCGCGGCATGTCCATCGAGCAGGTTTCTCTTCTCACGTCGCTCGCACTCGTGGCCGCCTTCGTGCTGTCGGCGGTGTTCGGCGCTGTGGCGCGGTCCACGCGCTTTTGCACCATGGGCGCGATCAGCGACGTGGTGAACCTGGGCGACTGGACGCGCGTGAAGCAATGGGCGGCGGCCGGCGGCATCGCGCTGATCGGCTTCTCCGCGCTGGTCTTTGCAGGGCTGGTCGATCCGAACCAGACGCTGTATGCCTCGAACCGCATCCTCTGGCTGGCGGCACTCGTCGGCGGCCTGCTGTTCGGCGCGGGCATGGTGCTGTCCTCGGGCTGCGGCAACAAGACGCTGGTGCGTCTGGGCGGCGGCAGCCTGAAGGCGCTGGTGGTGTTGCTGGTGATGGGCGTGTCGGCCTTTGCCACGCTCAAGGGCATCACGGCCGTGCTGCGCGTGGCCACCGTGGACAAGGTGCATGTCGACATGGCGACCAATGCATCGCTGCCCGACGTGTTGGCCGCGGCGCTGCAGGTGCATGGCCCGTCGCTGCGCCTTCTCATCGGCCTGGTCGTCGGCGGCGCGCTGATCGCATGGGCTGCATGGGGCCGCCGCGAGACACGCGATGTGCGCAGTCTTGTCGGTGGATTGCTGATCGGCCTGCTGGTCGTGGCGGCGTGGTGGCTCAGCGGCCACTGGGCCGTGGTCGACGAGCATCCGCTGACGCTGGAACATGTCTTCCTGGCCACCAACTCCGGCCGCGCCGAGGCGCTGAGCTTCGTCACGCCGGTGGCCTATGCGCTCGACTGGCTGCTGTTCTACAGCGACGCCAACAAGCTGCTGACCCTGGGCATCGCGTCGGTGGCCGGCGTGGTGGTGGGTGCTGCGGTGCATGCGCTGTGGTCGCGCGAATTTCGCTGGGAAGGCTTTGCCGGCACCAATGACCTTGCGCACCACATGACGGGCGGCGTGCTGATGGGCATTGGCGGCGTCACGGCCATGGGCTGCACCATCGGGCAGGGGTTGAGCGCCTTTTCCACCTTGAGCATCGCCAGCCTGCCGGCCATCGTCGGCATCGTCGTCGGCGCAGTGGCGAGCCTGAAATACCAGGCGTGGCAGCTTCAGCGGGAGCTTTGACGACGGGCCTGCCTATCGGTAGCAGCTCGCCATGAAATCGATGAAGGCGCGCACCGCAGGGCGAACATGCCGTGTCCGGGGATAGAGCGCCGTGTAGGTGCGCTGCCCGAGCGTGATGTCGGGCAGAACCCGCACGAGCGTGCCGGCCTGCAGGTCGGCGCGGACCGTGTGCCAGGTCAGCGCCGCAATGCCCAGCCCGCACTTCGCGGCCGCGTACAGCGCCGTGACCGTGTCGCATGCGAAACGCGAATCCGGCCTGAACGTCTGCTGCCGGCCGTCGTGCATGTGCAAGGTCCAGTGCGCCGGATTCTCGGGCCCGTTGTGAAGCAGGCACTGGTGCCCTGACAGGTCTTCCGGCGTCCGTGGCAGGCCGTGGCCGACCAGGTACCGGGGGGCAGCGACCAGCACCATATCGGAGACCGCCAGCGTGCGCGCCATCATGGAAGCGTCTTCGAGTTCGGCGCTGATGCGCAAGGCCACGTCAATGCCTTCGGCGACCAGCTTGGTGAAGCGGTCGGTGCAGACCACGTCCAGCCGGATGCCGGCATGGCGCGCCTGGAAGTCGGGCAGCCAGTCCGGCAGGTCCAGCGTGGCGATCGAAAGCGGCATGCTCACCCTGAGCGTTCCGGCTGGCGCCTTGCCGCCATCCGCCGCCGCATCCGCATGGGCCGCATCGAGCCGCGACAGGATGTCCGTGCAGGCGGCCCGGTAGCGCTCTCCCGCTTCGGTCAGCGTGATGCCGCGGGTGTCGCGCCGCACGAGCTGCGCACCGAGCGATGTCTCCAGCGCCTGCAACTGGCGCGAGAGGCTGGAGTGCGTCGTGTCCAGCGATTGCGCGGCGGCCGAAAGACTCTTTGCCTGCGCGATGCGCTGAAAGGCGCGCATCGCCTTCACTTGATCCATGCGCCGCCCTCCTGCGGATGCCTCAGATGACGCGCATTCTCATGCAAGCGCCAGGGCCAGGATCTGCGCGGTCGTCAGCACGTCGCCGAAGGTGTCCTCGATCTCGGCCAGCGCCGCGCGATGCAGGCTGTCGTGCGGCACCGTGTCGCCGTTCTCGCGGCGGATCGACCGGGTGGCCGTGGCGTCGGACGACACCACCACGTCGAAACCTTGCGCCGCGGCATCGCGGGCGGCGCCGGCCACGCAGGCATGCGTCATGAGGCCGGCGATCACGAGCGTGCGGACATGGGCCGATTGCAGCTGCCGTGCGATGTCGGTGCCGGCGAAGACGCTGACGGTGCGTTTTTGCACGACCGTGTCGCGCGCCCTGGGCTGCATGTCCGGGTGGAAGCTGACGGTGTCGCCGTCTTCGGCGAACACGGCGGCGCCCGCCGGTGCGATGTGCTGTATCTGGAACACGGGCAGCACGTGCTGGTCCGCCCAGGCCAGGAGGCGCTTTGCCTGGGCCATGGCGCTCGATCCGTCGGCAATGGGCATGCGGCCGGTGAAGTACTCGTTCTGGAAATCGATCACCAGCAAGGCCGTGGCGTTGGCGGGCACCTGCCGCCGGGCCTGCGCGCCCGACATGGCGCGGATGGTGGGTGTCGCTGCGAAGGGCGATGCGGCGGCAGCAGCAGCGGTGCCGACGATGCCGGCCGCGCAAGGCAGGGCCAGCGCGCCCATGAGCCCGCGGCGGGAGAGGTTGAACATGGTGGGTTCCTGAAGACTGGAGGTTCGTCAAAAGCGACGCTGGAAAGTCTAGGAACGGCACCGGCCCGCGCGCAGGGCGAAGCGGCGACAACTGTTGTGCGCGCCGCGCACAGCCAAGGGTGTTGACGCGCGTTTTTACGCTTTCTTTACGCCCGCCCTTCGACTCTTTCCCCCGGTTTTACGCACGACTGCCGAGACTGAAGCCTGTCTTGTTTTGCAGGAGTGATGTATGGACATCGTCTGGATGGGCGCCTTGCTGGCGCTGTGGGTCGTGGTGGCGGCCATGGTCGTCGGGCTGAACCGGCTCGAGGGACCGAACCCACCGAAAACCGCTGTTGGCGATGGAGAAGCATCGTGATCAGCCTCGAAGTTCTCTATGGCTTCGGCGCCCTGATCGCCGTGATCCTGTTCGCCTACCTCGTGTTCGCGCTGATCTGCGCGGAGGAATTCTGAAATGACCTCCTCCGCCTGGGGCCTGTTGGCCTTTTTCCTGGCCGCACTGCTGGTGCTGGCCTGGCCTGTCGGCAAGTTCCTTGCCGCGCTGTGCAACGAGCGCGTGCCGCGCTGGATGCAGCGCGTCGAGTCGCCGCTCTACAAGATCGCCGGCACCCAGCCGGAGCAGTCGATGCACTGGCTGCGCTACGCGCTCGCGCTGCTGGCCTTCAATGCCATCGGCGCCATCTTCCTTTACGGCCTGCAACGCGTGCAGGGCTGGTTGCCGCTCAACCCCGCGGGCATGACGGCCGTGTCGCCCGACTCGGCCTTCAACACCGCGGTGAGCTTCGTTGCCAACACCAACTGGCAGGGCTATGCCGGCGAGTCGACCATGAGCTATCTCACGCAGATGCTTGGCCTGACGGTGCAGAACTTCCTGTCCGCCGCCACCGGCATCGCGGTGGCCTTCGCACTGGTGCGCGGCTTTGCGCGCCGGGGTGACGGCAAGGGCCTGGTCGGCAACTTCTGGGCCGACGTCACGCGCATCACGCTGTGGGTGCTGGTGCCGCTGTCGTTCGTGCTCGCGCTGTTCCTTGCAGGGCAGGGCGTGATCCAGAACTTCGACGACTACAAGACCGTGAACACGGTCGAGACCACCGCCTTCCAGCAACCGAAGAACGGCGCCGACGGCCAGCCGCTGAAGGACGACAAGGGCCAGCCGGTGATGGAAGACGCCACCACCAAGACGCAGGTGCTGGCCATGGGCCCGGTGGCTTCGCAGGAGGCCATCAAGATGCTCGGCACCAACGGTGGCGGCTTCTTCAATGCCAACTCGGCGCATCCGTACGAGAACCCGACCGCGCTGGCCAACCTGCTGGAAATGCTCGCGATCTTCGTGATCCCGGCGGCGCTGTGCTTCACCTTCGGCCGCGTGGTCGGCGACATGCGCCAGGGCTGGGCCGTGCTGGCCGCCATGACGATCATGTTCGTGATCGCGGTGGTGGTCATCACGCCCGCCGAGCAGGCCGGCAACCCGCTGCTGACCTCGCTGGGCGTCGACCAGGTGTCGAGCGTGCTGCAGACCGGCGGCAACATGGAAGGCAAGGAAGTGCGCTTCGGCATCGACGCCACCTCGCTGTTTGCCGCCGTGACCACCGCCGCTTCGTGCGGTGCGGTCAACGCCATGCATGACTCGCTCACGCCGCTGGGCGGCATGGTGCCGATGGTGCTGATGCAACTGGGCGAAGTGGTGTTCGGCGGCGTGGGCTCGGGCCTGTACGGCATGCTGATCTTCGCGATGCTCGCGGTGTTCATCGCTGGCCTGATGATCGGCCGCACGCCGGAGTACCTGGGCAAGAAGATCGAGGTTCGCGAGATGAAGCTCATCTCCATCGCCATCCTAGTCACGCCGATCCTGGTGCTGGCGGGAACCGCCGTGGCCGTGGTCGCGGGTGCCGGCAAGGCCGGCATTGCGAACCCCGGCGCGCATGGCTTCTCGGAAATCCTCTATGCGCTGACCTCGGCCGCCAACAACAACGGCAGCGCCTTCGCGGGCCTGTCGGCCAACACGCCCTTCTACAACGGCCTGCTCGCGCTCGCCATGTGGCTCGGCCGCTTCGCGATGATCGTGCCGGTGCTGGCCATTGCCGGCGCGCTGGCCGCCAAGAAGCGCCTGCCCGTCACCAGCGGCACGCTGCCCACGCACGGCCCGCTGTTCGTCTCTTTGCTGATCGGCACCGTGCTGCTGGTCGGCTTGCTCAACTACGTGCCGGCGCTCGCCCTCGGGCCGATCGTCGAACACCTGGTGCTCTGGAAATAAGGAGCCCACCATGACTGTCAACACCAAAACCTCTCTTTCGCTGTTCGATGCAGCGCTGGTCAAGCCCGCCCTGTGGGGCGCCTTCGCCAAGCTGAACCCGCGCACCCAGTGGCGCAACCCGGTGATGTTCATCGTCTACATCGGCAGCATCCTGACGACGCTGCTCTGGGTGCACGCGATGAGCTTCCCGGGCGACACCGGCATGAAGCCCGCCTTCGTGCTGGCCGTGACCATCTGGCTGTGGTTCACCGTGCTGTTCGCCAACTTCGCCGAAGCGCTGGCCGAAGGCCGCAGCAAGGCGCAAGCCGCGTCGCTGCGCGGCCTGCGCAAGGACACCTGGGCCAAGAAGCTGACGGAGCCGCACCACGGCGCCTCGTGGCTGCCTGAACAGGCACCCAACCTGCGCAAGGGCGACATCGTGCTGGTCGAGACCGGCGACGTGATCCCGCTCGACGGCGAAGTCATCGAAGGCGTGGCCTCGGTCGACGAAAGCGCCATCACCGGCGAATCGGCACCCGTGGTGCGCGAATCGGGCGGCGACTTCTCGGCCGTGACCGGTGGCACCCGCGTGCTGTCCGACTGGCTGGTGGTGCGCATCTCGGTGAACCCGGGCGAGTCTTTCCTCGACCGCATGATCGGCATGGTCGAAGCGGCCAAGCGCCAGAAGACGCCGAACGAGATCGCGCTGACCATCCTGCTGGTGGCGCTCACGCTGGTGTTCCTGATGGTCACCGTCACGCTGCTGCCGTTCTCGGTGTTCAGCGTGGAGGCCGCTGGCGCGGGCACCGTGGTGTCGCTCACCGCACTGGTGGCGCTGCTGGTGTGCCTGATCCCGACCACCATCGGCGGCCTGCTCTCGGCCGTCGGCGTGGCCGGCATGAGCCGCATGATGCAGGCCAACGTGATCGCCACCTCGGGCCGCGCGGTGGAAGCCGCCGGCGACGTCGACGTGCTGCTGCTCGACAAGACCGGCACCATCACGCACGGCAACCGCCAGGCCAGCGCCTTCCTGCCGGCGCCCGGCATCCCCAAGGCCCGGCTGGCACGCGCCGCCATGTTCGCTTCGCTGCCCGATGAAACGCCCGAAGGCCGCAGCATCGTCGAGCTGGCCCGCCGCGACGGCCTGGACACCACTGCGGTCGATGGCGCCCGCTTCGTGCCCTTCACCGCGCAGACCCGCATGAGCGGCGTCGACCTGCCGGCCGCGCCCAACAGCCTGGACACCGACCTCATCGTGCTGCGCAAGGGCGCGGTCGATGCGATCCGCCGGCATGTGGAATCGCTCGGCGGCTCGATGCCCGCCGAGATGCTGCGCGCCGCCGAGGAAACGGCACGCCGCGGCAGCACGCCGCTGGCCGTGGCCGAAGGCGACCGCGTGCTGGGCGTGGTCGAGCTGAAGGACATCGTCAAGACCGACATCAAGGAGCGCTTTGCCGAGCTGCGCCGCATGGGCATCAAGACGGTGATGATCACCGGCGACAACAAGCTCACTGCAGCCGCCATCGCGGCCGAGGCCGGCGTCGACGACTTCCTGGCCGAAGCCACGCCCGAGGACAAGCTCGCGCTGATCCGCAAGTACCAGGCCGAAGGTCGCCTGGTCGCCATGACCGGCGACGGCACCAATGACGCCCCCGCGCTCGCGCAGGCCGACGTGGCCGTGGCCATGGGCAGCGGCACGCAGGCCGCGAAGGAGGCCGGCAACATGGTCGACCTGGACTCCAACCCGACCAAGCTGCTCGAAGTGGTGGAAACCGGCAAGGCGCTGCTGATGACGCGCGGCTCGCTCACCACCTTCTCGATTGCGAACGACGTGGCGAAGTACTTCGCGATCATTCCGGCGATCTTCGTGTCGACCTATCCGCAGCTCGGTGCGCTCAACGTGATGCGGCTGGCGAGCCCGTCGTCGGCCATCCTGAGCGCGGTGATCTTCAACGCGCTGGTCATCGTGTTCCTGATTCCGCTGGCGCTCAAGGGCGTGCGCTACCGGCCGGTGGGCGCTGCCGCGCTGCTGCGCCGCAACCTCGCCATCTACGGCCTGGGCGGCTTGCTCGTTCCTTTCATCGGTATCAAGTTGATCGACTGGCTGCTCGTGGCCGTCCATCTCGTCTGAGGAGTTCTTCATCATGAAAAACAACAACGGCAGTATCTTTCGCCCCGCGCTCGTGCTCTTCGTATTGCTGAGCGCGATCACCGGCCTGATCTATCCGATGCTCGTCACCGGCGCCGCGAAAGCGGTGTTCCCCGCGCAAGCGGCCGGCAGCCTGATCGTGCTCGACGGCACGACCGTGGGCTCCAAGCTCATCGGCCAGAACTTCAGCGACCCCAAGCACTTCTGGGGCCGTCCGTCGGCCACGTCGCCGCAGCCCTACAACGCGAGTTCGTCGGGCGGCTCGAACCAGGGCCCGCTGAACCCCGCGCTGACCGATGCGGTCAAGGGCCGCATCGAAGCCCTGCGCGCAGCCGATCCGGGCAACACCGCACCGGTGCCGGTCGACCTCGTCACGGCATCGGCCAGCGGGCTCGATCCGGACATCAGCCCCGCCGCCGCGCAATACCAGGCGGCACGCGTGGCCCGCGTGCGCGGCGTGCCGGTCGAACAGATCAACACGCTGATCGCGAAGAACACACAGCGCCCGTTGCTGGGCTTGCTGGGTGAATCGCGCGTCAACGTGCTCGCATTGAATCTCGCGCTCGACGCAACCCCTGCTTCGACAACCGCGCGTTGAGGAGAAAACAACCATGGCCTATGCCGCTTACCGAGAACACCCTGGCGTCCTGCGCACCGCGCATGCCGCGATGAGCAAGACGACCCAGTTCTTCGTGCTCGACGTCACCGTCTGCTGCGCCGACGCCCTGCGCGTGCGCCGCAGCATCGCCGGTTGCCCCGACGCGGGTGTGGTGCGCTGCGAGCCGCTGCTGCACGCCTGCAGCACGCAGGAAAGCGATGCGCCCTGCGTGCGCCTGATGATCCGCCTGCCGATCGCCAGCTACGCGGACGTGCTGCACCGGCTGATCGAATGCGTGCCCTCGGGCGAAATCGGCCGGCTCGTGAGCTGGCGCGAGCACCTCGCACGCTGCGGCCTGCGCCATGGTCACTGACCTGCTCCTTGCCCTGCTGGCCATGGCGGCACTGTTCGTGCCGCTGGGCTTTGCCTGGTTCGTGCTGTCGCGCACGGCCCGGCGCCATCATCGTCCTCGCGACAAGGATGAGTCGGCGCGCTGACAGGCGTGCCGTCTCCGTATGCGGGCCGATCTCCGCTTTGATGCCGCCGGGTCAGGCCGGGCGCATCCGCGCCATGTTCCATGCCAGCGCCGCGCAACCCAACTGGACCGCAGCGCCCGCGAACATCGCGATCTGCAGCCCATGGGCACCGCCATGCACTGCGGCGTAGAGCGCGCCCAGCATCGCGACACCGAGCGTGGCACCCGCGATGCGCGCGACGTTGATCAACGCCGATGCCGTGCCCGAGCGCGCGGCATCGACCGCGCCGACCGCCACGCCCATCAGCGGACCCGTGGCCAGGCCCATGCCGATGCCCGTCAATACCAGTCCCGCTTCGGCCAGCGCAATCGATGCGAAGGGCGCGCCGATCCCGATCAGGATCAGCCCACAACCGATGACCGCCACGCCGCCGCAAGTCATGGTGCGCGCGCCGAGCCGCGTGGTCAGCCTGCCGCTGAACGGCGAGACTGCCACGAACACCAACGACATCGGGATCAATGCAAGGCCGGCTTGCGTGGCGTCGAGCGCGCCGGTGCTCAACCATGTGAGCGGCACCAGGAACAGCGTGCCGTACATGCCGAAGGTCATGCCGATGGTGGCGACCATCGCGCTGCGGAACGCGCGAATGCCGAAGAGGTCGAGCGGCACCAGCGCCGCCGTGCCCTTGTCGCGCTCGATGCGAAGGAACAGCACGAAGGCGATCAAGGCCGCCACCAGCGCGGTGGCAGCCAGTGTCGGCGCGTCGTGCGACTGGATGGCGGCGAAGGCCAGCCCGCCCAGCGCGAGCGCACCGAAGACCTGCGCCGGCATGTCGAGGCTGCGGCCCTTGGGGTCCGACGATTCGGGGATCGAGCGCAACGCCAGCAACAGCGCGGCCCCGCTCAGCGGAATCACCGCGAGAAAGATGCTGCGCCATCCGAAGTGATGGATCAGCACGCCGCCCAGCGGTGCGCCGATGGCCATGGCGAGGCCGTTGCATGCGGCCCAGATGCCCAGCGCACGGCCGCGCTCGGCGGCGTCCTGCCAGACCACCCGAACGATCGCGAGGGACGCGGGCATCAGCAGCGCCGCGCCCAGGCCCGCCAGCGCGCGGCCGGCAATCAGCATCCAGACCGACGTCGAGAGCGCGCACAGCAGCGTGGCGCCCGTGAAGATCGCCGCACCTGTCATGAAGATGCGGCGCCGGCCGTACAAGTCGGCCAGCAGGCCACCGGTGAGCAACAACACGGCATAGACCAGGTTGTAGCTGTCCACCACCCACTGCAGCGCGATGACGCCCGCAGAGAAATATTCGCCGATGGGTCGCGTGCCGAGATTGACCACCGCCATGTCGACCTGCGCGACCAGAACCGCCAGGCACAGCGTGACCAGCGCGAGCCCGCGGTGCTTGCCAGCGGTGCGGGCGGGCGGCGAAAGTACCGGACGGATGGGAGAAGAGGTGCTGTTCATGGTGTCGTGTCTGCTTTCCAGGCTTCAGACAATTCATTCTGGGCCGCAGGAAATTCACCGCTTCGCCCGCGAGCGAAGCGTTCGACACACCACTGGCGCCCCTGCCACCCGATGCGATAACCTGCGTTGCCGATGAACGAGATGCTCCGCCCCGACCCCGATGCCCTGATTGCGCAACTGCGCAGCGACGAGGCGCGCGCGCAGCGCGGCAAGCTGCGCATCTACTTCGGCGCCAGCGCCGGCGTGGGAAAGACCTGGGCCATGCTCAGCGCCGCCCACCGCGAGCGCGCCAGCGGCCGCGACGTGCTCATCGGCGTGATCGAAACCCATGGCCGCAGCGAAACCGCCGCGCTGCTCGCGGGCCTCGAGGCGCTGCCGCTGCGCGAGCTGGACTACCGGGGCCGCACGCTCGCCGAGTTCGACCTCGACGCCGCGCTGGCACGCAAGCCTGCCGTGCTGCTGGTCGACGAACTCGCCCACACCAACGCCCCCGGTTCGCGCCACACCAAGCGTTGGCAAGACGTGCAGGAGCTGCTGGCCGCCGGCATCGAGGTGTGGTCGGCACTCAACGTTCAGCACCTGGAAAGCCTCAACGGCACAGTCGGCGCCATCACCGGCGTGCGCGTGCACGAGACCGTGCCCGACACCGTGCTCGACGAAGCCGACGAAGTGGTGCTGGTCGACGTCACGCCCGACGAACTCACCGCCCGGCTCGCGGCCGGAAAGGTCTATTTGCCGCAGCAGGCCGAGCGCGCGGCGCAGAACTTCTTTCGCAAGGGCAACCTGATCGCGCTGCGCGAGATCGCCCTGCGCCGCACCGCCGAGCACGTGGAAGACGATGTGCGCGGCTGGCGCGTCGAGCAATCGGGCGCGGGCGGCAACGGCCGTGGACTGCAGGCGTGGAACACCTCGGGCGCGATCCTCGCGTGCGTCGGCCCGCATGAAGGCGCGGCGCAAACGGTGCGCACGGCGGCGCGTCTGGCAGGCCAGCTCAATGTGCGATGGCATGCGGTGTATGTCGAAACGCCCCGCCTGCAACGGCTGGCCGCGACCGAACGCGACCGCATCCTTGCCGTGCTCAAGCTGGCTGAAGAACTGGGCGCGGCCACGGCCGTGCTCACGGGCTCCGACGTGGCGGAGCAGCTCGCCGAACAGGCACGCCGGCTCAACTGCGCGACGCTGGTGCTGGGCCGCTCGGCGCCGGCCACCGGCTGGCGCCGCTGGTGGCCCGCACGCGCGCTACCGTTGTCACGCGCGCTGGCCCAACGCGCGCCCACGCTCGACATCATGGAAGTGGCCCCCGCCGACAGCTCGCGTCGTTTGTCGCGCGCGCCACTGGAGGGCGCCCGCATCGACAGCGACGACCACGAGAAGGCGCCGACCTACTGGCCCGGCTACGCATGGGCCGCCGCGACCAGCGTCGCGCTCACGCTGGTCTGCACGCCGCTGGCCAGCGTGCTCGAACTGTCGAACATCGTGATGCTGTTCCTGCTCGGCGTGGTGGGCGTGGCGATGCGTTTCGGCCGCGGGCCGTCGGCGCTGGCGGCATCGCTCAACGTGGCGGCCTTCGACTATTTCTTCGTGCCGCCGCGCCTGTCATTTGCGGTGAGCGACGTGCAGTACGTGCTGACCTTCGCGGTCATGCTCGGCGTCGGCCTGCTGGTGGGCCAGCTCACGGCCGGGCTGCGCTTTGCGGCCGGCGTGTCGACCAGTCGGGAGCGGCGCGCTCGCTCGCTGTTCGAGCTGACGCGCGAGCTGTCCGCCGCGCTGGAGAGTTCGCAGGTCGTCACGCTGGGCGGCGCCGCAGTGCGGGGCCATTTCGGCGGTCATGCGGTGGTGCTGGTCACCGACGCGGCCGACCAGCTCGTGATGCCCACCGATCCCCCGGAGGGTTTCGATCCGCAGGTGGCCGACTGGGCCTTCCGCCACGGCCAGCCGGCCGGCCTTGCCACTGCCACCTTGGCGGCACAGCCCTGGCACTACGTGCCGCTGCAGGCGCCGATGCGTGTGCGCGGCGTGCTGGCGCTGTCGCCGGCCCAACCGCGCTGGCTGCTCATTCCCGAGCAGGCGCAGCAGCTCGACACGCTGGCGCGGCAGATCGCGATTGCGCTGGAGCGCGTGCACTACGTCGAGGTGGCGCAGCAGGCGGTGGTCGAGATGGAGTCGGAGCGGCTGCGCAATGCGCTGCTCGGCGCGATCTCGCACGACGTGCGCACGCCGCTCACCGCGCTGATCGCGCTGGCCGAATCGCTGCAGACGCTGCCGCCCGCCGAGCATGCCGAAGCGGCCCGCGCCATCGTCGCGCAGGCGCACGAGCTGCATGCGCTGGTCAACAACCTGCTCGACATGGCGCGGCTCGAAAGCGGCATCGCGGGTGGCGCGGTGAACCTGCGGCGCGACTGGCAATCGGTGGAAGAGGTGGTCGGCTCGGCCATTCGCGCGGCGCGCACATCGCTGGGCAGCGTCGTGGTGCAGACGACGCTCGACCCCGAACTGCCGCTGGTCGAGTTCGATGCGGTGCTGATCGAGCGCGTGCTGGTCAACCTGCTCGAAAACGCCACCAAGTACGGAGCGCCGCCCATCGTGGTCGGCGCTCGTGCCGAGCCCGGTACGCTGGTTCTGACGGTGCGCGACCACGGTCCGGGCCTGCCCGCCGCGCTGCTCGGCCACGAGCAAAAACTGTTCGACAAGTTCACGCGCGGCGAGGTCGAATCGGCCACGCCGGGCGTGGGGCTGGGCCTGGCCATCTGCAGGGCAGTGGTGAGCGCGCACGGTGGCGAGATCACTGCTGCCAATGCGCGCGATGGCGGTGCAGAATTCACGGTCACCCTGCCACGCCGCGAGCCGCCCGAACCGGCCGAAGCCCAACTCTGAAGCCATGCCATCTCCCACCGCCATCGTGATCGAAGACGAGCCGCAGATCCGCCGTTTTGTGCGTGGCGCGCTCGAGGCCGAAGGCTGGCTGGTGCACGAGGCCGGCACGCTGCGCGATGGCCTGGCGGCAGCGGGAACGCGCCAGCCCGACCTGCTGGTGCTCGACCTCGGGTTGCCCGATGGCGATGGGGTTTCGCTGATTCGCGATGTACGCGGCTGGTCGGCGGTGCCGATCATCGTGCTGTCTGCGCGCACCGATGAAGCGGACAAGATCGCCGCGCTGGATGCAGGGGCCGACGACTATCTGACCAAGCCCTTCGGCACGGGTGAACTGCTGGCGCGGGTGCGTGCGAATCTGCGGCGTCCCCGTGCGGCGGGTGGGGGCAGCGACGAACCTGCGGAAGCGCTGTTCCGCTTTGGTGAGATCGAGTTCGATCGCGGTGCACGCATCGTGCGGCGCGCGGGTGCGGAGGTGCATCTGACGCCGACCGAGTACCGGCTGCTGTCTGTGCTGGTTGCGAATGCGGGGCGTGTGTTGACGCAGCGCCAACTGCTGCGCGAAGTGTGGGGGCCGTCGCATACGGACCAGAGTCACTATCTGCGGATCTACATGGGGCATCTTCGGCAGAAGCTGGAGGCTGATCCTGCGCAGCCTCGGCATCTGCTGACTGAGACTGCTGTGGGGTATCGGTTGGTGGTTTAGCTGCTGGTCGGTTTTCGGTCGGGGGCTCGGCGATGGGTGCTGTGTCCTTGGGCGGCCGACGTCACCGGCCCTTCGGGCTTCCCTGCGCTGCTCACGACGGGCGGGGTCTCGCAGAACTCGCTTCGCTCAAACAGCTGCGAGCCCTGATCCGCCCGCCGCTCCGCTGCTCGGCGGTGCCTCAACGGCCGCCCAAGGACACAGCACCCATCGCCGTGGTCAGAGCGGTTGTTGATCGCCGCTCTTCGGAGCCCGCTCCCTGTATTACTCCCTCTCCCCCTGGGAGAGGGTTGGGGTGAGGGCAGACAGCCTTAAAGAAGTACAGAGCCACCGTTCACCCCTGGAGCCCGGTACGCGGTGCGGTGTGGTCAGCCCCTCTGGGCCGCCGAGGAGCGCAGCGTTTCGCGGATCAGGGCTCGCAGCTGTTTGAGCCGAAGGCGAGTTCTGCGAGACCCCGCGAGACGCGAGCACCGCAGGGAAGCCCGAAGGGCCGGCACAGTGGGGCTGACCGCGCCGTGCCGCGTACCGGGCGCCTCCCCAAAGAACACCGAAGGAGCCTCCTGACCCAATCTCATTACTTTCAGTCCCTCACTCATTACCGCCCTCAAGCCACCCAGCTCAACACTGTCCCCTGTCCGAATGTCCGGACAAAAAACAGGAGAGCAGATTTGCACATAGTGATCATCGGCGCAGGCCTTGGCGGCCTGTGCCTCGCACAGGGGCTCCACCGACGTGGCGTGTCCTTCGACGTCTACGAGCGCGACGCTGCACCCGACAGCCGCCCGCAGGGCTTCCGCATCAAGATCGACCAGACAGGCCAGCAAGCGCTAGAAGTCTGCCTGCCGCCCGCGTTGAACACTCTCTTCAAGGAGACCTGCGCAATCCCCGTGAGTGGCGTCAACCTCATCGCCCCCAGCCTCGAACCCGTGAGTGACCGGTGGGTTGCTTCATGGCAGCGCGCGGGTGGTGACGACGCCCCCGTGGGCCGCGTGGAAGACGTGAACGCCGACCGCCTCGCCATGCGCCGGGTGCTGCTCAGCGGCATCGAAGCGCATGTGCATTTCGGCCGCGCGTTCGCTGGCTACGAGCGCAGCGGCGGTGGCGCACTGCACGTATGCTTCGAAGACGGCAGCGTGGTCGAAGCAGATGTGCTTGTGGCCGCCGATGGCGTCAATTCCACGGTGCGCGGCCTGCGCCTTCCCGGCGTGGTGCCGATCGACACCGGGTCAACCTGCATCTACGGCAAGACGCTCTTCGCTGCGGACACTGCATCGCGCATCGCACCGCTGTTCCATACGAAGACGTCCGTTGCATTCGGCGATCGCCTCGCGGTCATCGTCGATCCGATGAAGTTCAGGCCACGGTCGTCGCCCCGGCCAGTTGGCGACTATCTCTACTGGGCCATGTTCGGACCGAACGACCGTTTGAACTCTGACGGCAACGGCGCACACGCCATCGTGCTGTCTCGCGCCGCCGACTGGCATCCCGGATTCCGTGCCCTCTTCGAGCTGGCCGCGCCCTCCGATGTCGCGATGCTTCCGATCCGGACCATGACGGCACCGCCCGAATGGAAGACCGATGGCGTGACCGTGCTCGGCGACGCCATCCACGTCATGAGCCCCGCCGGTGGCCTGGGCGCGAACACCGCGCTCCACGACGCCGCCACGCTCGCCGAAAAATTGGGTACGGCATTCGCCAATCGAACCCCCGTGATGGCGGCGGTCGCCGACTACGAAGCCGCCATGCGCGACTACGCACGCGAGGCCATCCAGCAGTCGAACGATGGCGCGAGCCTGCTGTTCGGCGCAGTGGCCGCCTAGCGACAATCGGCCCGCATGAACACCACGATGAAACGCTTCGGCGCGGCCTGGGTTGTCGGCGCCTCCATGGCGCTGCTCAGCGTTGCACTCCACGCGGCGCCGTCATCGCCGCCGCTGCAGATCGGCGATGGTGCAACGCTTCGCATTGCGCCTGTGCCTCGCGCGAAGATGGCCTCCGGCGTTTCAGTGAACCTGAAATGGAGCCCGGCGTTGAAGCGGGCCATCGCCACGTCGGACGATGTGTTCGTCGCGGGCGCCGCGACCTTCCAGCAGGACGGCCACACCTACTTCTACCTCGTGACGCAGGAGCCTTCGCGCGAGAACCGTGGCGCTGGCTACTGCGGCGCTGGCACGGAAGATATCCTCCGTCTCATCGAGGTAGCGCAGCCGCCATTGCGCCTTGTCGAGCACGACAAGTTGCTCCTGCAGAGTTGCCTCGAATCGATAGAACTCGACGACGCCAGCGGTGCCTCGCTGCGCACGCAACTGGAAAGCCGCACCGATCCGCAGCACCTGACCCTCACCTGGTCAGAGCACCCCAAGTTCGGCTCCGCACCCAAGCGGGTGACGGTGCGCAACGGACGGCTTGTGCTGGAGTAGCGGCGGTCTCAGGCCGCCACGCCCTTGTTCGGATTCAGCAAGAACTTCTCCCCCGTCGCCTGCTTCCCATACACCCCGATCGCATCGAGCTGCAGTGCCTCGACCAGCGATACCTCGCGCGTGTACTTGCTTGCGAACGTGGTCTTCAGTTCCGCCACAACGCGCGCCTTCAAACGCTGCGTGCCTTCATCGCCGAGCTTCCCGAGGAACGGGAACAGCAGCCAGCCGCCCATGCCCCATGCCATGCCGAAGTTGCGCACGAACTCGGTCGGGCTGCGGTCGAGGCCGCCGTAGATGTAGACCTGCTTGTGGGTGGTCGAGCCGTAGCGGCTGTATTCCTTGGCGGTGCGGTTCAGCGCCGCTTCCATGCAGCCGAGGATCTGGCCCGCGAGCTTGCCGCCGCCGGTGGCGTCGAAGGCCAGCGTGGCGCCGGTGTCGACCAGCGCCTGCGTCAGGTCTTCGAGAAAAGTGGGCGAGGTGGCGTTGCACACGTACTTTGCGCCGAGGCCACGCAGCAGCGCTTCCTGCTCGGGCTTGCGCACGATGTTGACGAGGTCGACGCCGTCCTTCTGGCAGATCTTGTTGAGCATCTGGCCGAGGTTGGAGGCGGCGGCGGTGTGCACCAGCGCCTTGTGGCCTTCGCGCCGCATCGTCTCGACCATGCCGAGCGAGGTGAGGGGATTGACAAAACACGAAGCGCCTTCGGCGGCCGTCGTGCCCGGCGGCAGTTCGATGCACTGCGCGACGGCGACCGCGCGGTACTGCGAGTACATCGCGCCGCCGATGGCGGCCACGGTCTTGCCGAGCAGCGCCTGCGCGGCCGGCGATGAACCCGCCTTGACGACCACGCCGGCGCCTTCGTTACCGACGGGCATCGACTGGTCGAGGCGACCGGCAACGAAGGCGCGGGCGCGTTCGGGCACGGTGGCGGTGACGACCGGGCGCTCGGCCGTGCCGGATACCTTGGCGGTGCTCATGTCGGCGGCGCCGAACAGCAGGGCCAGGTCCGACGGGTTCATCGGCGATGCCTCGACGCGGATCACCACCTCGTGGGCCTGCGGTTCGGGGATCGCCTCGTCATGCAGCGAGAGTTCGAGTTCGCCGTTCGAGCGAACGAGGGAGCGGATCTGGAGTGCCATGGAAGTAGCCCTTGAAGAGGTTCGTTCGGAATGGCCGGTGGCCACGGGGCGGCCAGTATAGGAGCGGGGTGCGAAAACCGCAGGCGCCTTCAGGACACCATGGGAATGGCCGGCGCATGGGCCAGCGCGTGGCGCATCTTCGGCGGATCGAGCCGCTCGATGTAGCGCGGAATGTTGCGCCACAGCGTGTGATAGCCGTAGCCGCCGCGCAGCATTTCGTGGCGTGCGCTGTCCTTGTCCCAGTCCTGCACCGCCATGCGGTAGACGGCGGCCACCACGCCGGTGCGGTCGGCGCCGTGCATGCAGTGGATGAGCACCGGGCCAATCTTTTCGGCCTCGCGAATCGCGACCAGCGCGCGCAGCACCTTGGCGTCGTCGATGGACCAGGTGTTGATCGGCACGCGCAAGAGGCGAATGCCGGAGCCGGCAAACACCTTCTTGTCGTCGTTGAAGGAGCGCAGGCTCACCACGGTGCGGATGCCCAGCGATTGCAGTGCTGCCATGTTGGCGCGCCGGGGTTGCGCGCTGCGGTACAGCGTGGGCGTGATGCGGTGCAGGTTCTCTACCTGCAGTTCGTCCAGCGGATCGGCCCAGTGGCCGGGGCGCGGGTCGTCGATCTTGGGTGTCGTCATTTGTTCTTGCGCCGCCAGTGCCGGGTCGCCAGGATCAGCGCCGCCACCGCCAGGCCGCCCCAGTAGTCGACCGGCGCGCCCCACAGCCAGTGCTTGTGCCAGAAGGCATCGACCGGGTTGAAGCGGGCCCAGCCGAAGGACGGGTTGATCATGAACCACATGAAGTCTTCGCTGACCCAGAACACGATCAACCCCGCGACGGCGAACCCCACGTTGCGCCACGTCCACCGGCCGTTGAACGCCAGCGGCGAGAAGAACACCAGCGCCATGAAAGTGAACACCCAGGCGTGGTAGCCGGTCATGGCACGGCCGCCCCAGAAGATGTCGAGCCAGATGCTGTTCTCGATGCGCCAGGTGGGCAGCGACGTCGCCCAGCCGGCGCCGCCTTCGATCTGGATCTCCGCGTTGGCGAAGAAGAAGGCCATCACGACCACCCAGGCGAGGTAGCCCAGCGTGCGGCCCACGCCGGTTTTTTCAGCCTCGCCGCTCACGCGCTGGCACCCAGCACGTGTTGCAGCACGGCCCGTGCGGCCTGCGGCTTGCCGAGCGCGCGGCTGCGCGTGGCCATGTGCGCGAGCTTGGCGGGGTCGGCCATGAGGCGCGCCACCTTGTAGTCGAGGCCGATGGCGTCGTAGGCGAGCCATGCGGCGCCTTCTTCCATCAGGAAGCCGGCGTTGTGTTCTTCCTGCCCCGGAATGGGCGAGATCAGCAGCATCGGCTTGCCCAGCGCCAGGCATTCGGACACCGTGAGCCCGCCGGGCTTGGTGACCACCAGATCGGCCGCCGCCATGAGCTTGTGCATCTCGTTGGTAAAGCCGATGGCCACCACGCGACCCGGGTGGCGCCTGGCCAGCGCTTCGAGCTTGCCGTGCGCTTCGACATTACGGCCCGCGACGGCGATGACCTGGAAGTTGCCTTCACCGCCCAGGCCGAGCACGCGCTCGACCATGCTCGGCAGGTCGCCCACGCCGGCACCGCCAGAGGCCATCAGCAGGATGGGGCGCGAAGGGTCGAAGCCGAGTTCCGTCGCGCAGGTGTGGCGCGCGAGCGCCGGCACGTCAGGTTCAGAGAAAGCCGGCATCACCGGAATGCCCGTCACGTGGATGCGGTCCGCGGGAATGCCGCGAGCCCGCAGCCGGAAGGCCACTTCTTCGGTCGCAGCAAGATAGCCCGCCATGCCCGGCACCAGCCACATGTTGTGCAGGTCGTAGTCGGTGATCTGCAGCCACACGGGGTAGTCGATGCGGCCCCGGTTGCGCTCGCGCATCAGCAACTCGGCCGGCAGGAAGTGTGTGCAGATCACCGCATCGGGCTTCTCGCGGCGGATCTCGCGCACCAGCGCGCCGGTGCTCAGTCGCTCGATACCGCGTCGCAGCCGCTGCGAGGGCGCGTGGTGCGGCGTGACGTCGGTACGCTGGTGCAGGTACGACCAGAGGTCGGGCGCGCGGTTCACGAGCTGGATGTACCAGTCGGTGTAAACCTTGCGAAAGCCTCCGGCCACGTGGGCCATGGCGTCGATGTGAACCGCCGTGCAGGGCGGGGCGAGGTTCTGGGCGGTGGCGGCAAGCGCCTGTGCTGCACGCACGTGGCCGTTGCCGGCGCTCACGCTGAGGATCAGGAGTTTGGTCATGGATTCGGCGGTCTGCGCGGATTATGGTCATGCCGTGTGGCAGTGCTGGTTGCGGCTGTTGAGGTAGGGGCTTGCGGGGTGATGAACTGCTCTTGTTCGGCGCTGTTGTTGTTCGGGCGCCGTCGTTCATTCAGGGCGACGCTCCCGCCGACACGGTGCTCTTTTTCGCGAATGTCCCCCGCTTCGCTCCTCCTTTATTTCGCGAAAAAGAGCCCCGTATCGACGTGAGCGTTGGACAGAGCGGTTGTTGATCGCGAGATCAATAGCAGCGTGCCCCTGTGCGAATGACACCAGGTGCTCCCCGCAGCGAAATAAAGGAGGAGCGAAGCGGGGGACATTCGCGGAGGGGAGCTCCTGGTGTCATTCGCACTCGCCCCGAATGAACCCGAACCCGAATCCGCCCCGAAAGCTCAACAACACCTCAAAGCGGAGCGCGCGAGGTAACAAACTGACCAACGCCAATGGCCGCGCGCTCCCGAATCGCCTCGAAGCTCGTGCTCGCCACGATGCGCCCGTTCTCGAACACCGTCTGCAGCAGATCGACCTGGTCGGCCGCGAGCGCTTCCTCGCGCAACGTCTGCACCTCGCCACGTGCGTTCTGCACAAGCGCGAGCCGCCCCTTCTTCGATGCCTTGCTCACATCGCCCACCGGCGACTTGTAGACATCGCGCCACTCGCCGTTCACCTGCATGGCGGAACACTTCATTGCCCACTGCATCGTGTCGCGATTCACTTGCTGCAGCAATCCGCCGCCCATGCCGAATGAGATGTTCTCCGTCGAGAACCCGTTGTGGAAGAAGTTTGATAGGCACAGCCGCAGCGAGTCGAGATTCACACCATCGCCCTGGATGATGCGCACGTTGTTCAGCACCCGAAAGCCCTTGGCATTCGTCGTCGTGCCGAAGCGATCGGCCAATATCCGAGCCACCTTCAGCGTGGTTTCCGCCGGGTCGCCCGAGTCGGGCCGCACCACCAGCGTCGCGCCCGAAGCCACCACCTTCGCCTTCAGCTCGTCGCCCCATATGCGCGCGCAGGCATTGAAGATGTCGTAGCTGTCGCTCACCACCGCGAAGGTCGCACCGGGCTTGCCGAACTGGTCGACCATGTTGCTGTAGGCGTCGGACTCATGGTCGCGGCCCCAGCCCGTGATGGTGCTGTGCTCGGCCGCGGGAATCGAGAAGCCCGCCACGTCGCAGTCGTAGTAACGGCGCGCCGCCACCAGCGCGGCCAGCGTGTCGGTGCCCATGAAGTTGACCAGGTGGGCCATGCCGCCGAGCGCCGCCGATTCGAGGCTCGACACACCACGCGCGCCGAAGTCGTGCAGCCGGAAAGCGATCTGCCCTTGCGGATCGTCGCAGGTCGCTTCGAGGTACCGCAGCAGCGTGGTGCGCGCTGCAGCCGACAGCGTGGCCACCGTGGTCGGATACCAGATGGCGCGCAGCAACTCGGTTTCGAGAAAGCTCGTGACCCAGAAGAACTCGGGGTCGGTGTTCTCGATGGTCGCCAGCACGTTGTGAACCGGCAGCACGCTGCCTTCGGGCACTGCGCGGATACGCACCGGCATCAGGCCGCCGTGCTTTTCGATCAGCCGCAGCCAGCCTTCGCGGTTGAAAGGCTCGCCGTGCACCGCCATCAGCGCGGCGGCTTCATCGACATCGGCCAGCGTCACCGGCGTCTGCAGGTACTCGCGCAGGTACGCCTGCAGTCCGAAGAACAACGAGTGGCTGAAGATGCCGCCGCGCGATTCGATGTAGCTGTGCACCGTCTGCGTGCCGGGCGGATATTGCATCCAGTGCGACACCTTGTAGGAGTCGGTGCGCAGCAGCAGGTTGTTGCCCAGGGGCGAGGAGGTGAGGTTGCGGTTCATGTGAAAGCTCCTTTCACGCTGGCCCCGTCAACCGGGGCCGTTCTTGCTGACAAAGCCTGGTCGTTCAGTTCTTGCCCAGGCCACCCAAAAAATGATTCGCGATGAAGAAGTGGTCTTCGTAGATGCGGTCCTGCATGTCGAGGAACTCGGCAATCGGCACCCAGCGCACCTCGGCCGCATCGTCGTCGGCGCGCACGTCCGACAGGCCCGTCCACTGGTTGTGCGCCAGCTCGAAGAAGAAGCCGTGCGTGATGGTGCGGCCGCGCTGCGAGCGGTCGGGCGCGTCGAACACGTGGCTGGCCTTCATGCTGCCGTTGAGCACGGGCACGGGCACCTTGAGCCGGGTTTCTTCCTTCAGCTCGCGGATGGCCGCGTCCTGCAGCCGCTCGTGCTGGCCGACAAAGCCGCCGGGCAGCGCCCAGGTGCCCTTGCCGGGATGGAACTTGCGCTGCACCAGCAGGATGTGACCAGCCTCGACCACGATGGCATCGACCGTGGTGTAGATCGGCGGAAAGTCGCTGCCCGCGTAGCGGTACTTGTCGCGGTAGTCGATGAGGAAGGCGCGCTCTTCGCAAAGCTCGGCGTAGTCGCCGGTGCCGGTGAACCTGTCGAGAAAGGCGGCGGTGCCGTCGGGCAGGTCGGCCCGTGCGAGCTGCCCGCGGTTCTCGGGATCGAAGTAGAGGCTGCGCACGTCGGTGGCGTTGAGGCTCTCCACGTTCTGGTGGGCCACGAACTCCCAGTGCGGGAACAGCTTGAGGTAGTAGCTCGACGCGTCCTTCAGATGGCCCACCAGCGCCACCTTGGCCTGCGCGGGCACATGGCCGTCCTGCTGGATCAGCCGCTCGACGGCCGACTGGATCGACGCGATCCAGAGCTGGTCGTTGTAGGGCGAGTCGCCCACGCCGACGACGCTCACGCGCATCTGGTCGGTGCTGCGCAAACAGGCGCGCACCATGCGTTCGCGTTCGTCGAAGGTAAAAGGGTTCTTGACGCTGCGCGGTGTGCGGGCGGAGCCGACCACCACGATGACCCGATCGGCGGCGCGTGAGGCCTCTTCGATGAGTCGTTGGTGACCGAAATGAACGGGCTGAAAACGCCCGATGACGATGGCGTACTGAAACTTGCGTGTGCTCACTTGGGAATCCCCCAAAAATGGCGCGATCAACTCGCGCTTGCGGTCAGGATAGCTTGGTCACGCATTTCGATCAAGCCGTCTTGTGGGCGGTCATCGAGGCTGGTCGATAATCGCTCATGCCTGCGTCTCCCCCCTCCAACGGTCCGGCCCGTCGCGGCCCCGCCCCTCATCCGACCGAATCCAGCCAGCCATTTCGCCGCGCGGCGCCGCCACCCGTGGCCAGCGGCGGGCCGGTGCGGCTCAACAAGCGCATGGCCGAACTCAGCATGTGCTCGCGCCGCGAGGCCGACGAATGGATCGCCAACGGCTGGGTGAAGGTGAACGGCAAGCCGGCCGAAATGGGCGTGAAGGTCACGCCGTCCGACCGCATCGAGATCGACAAGGCGGCCAAGGGCCAGCAGGCGAACCTGGTCACCATCCTCATCAACAAGCCCATCGGCTATGTGAGCGCGCAGGCCGAAGACGGGCACGAGCCGGCAGTCACGCTGTTCACGCCGCAGAACCGCTGGGTGGACGACAACGCGCGCTTCTTCTTTCACCCCAGCCAGATGCGCGGCCTGGCGCCGTGTGGTCGGCTCGACATCGACTCCATCGGCCTGCTGGTCATGACGCAGGACGGCCGCATCGCGCGCCAGTTGATCGGCGAAGACTCGGTGATGGAGAAGGAATACCTGGTGCGTGTGGCCTACCACGGCCTGGGCCAGCCCGCGCCCACGGGGCAGCTCATTCGCATGGACGACGACGATCCGGTCACGCAGAACGTGCAGGCGGTCTTTCCGCCGGCGATGCTCGCGAAGCTGCGCCACGGCCTGAGCCTCGACGGCCAGGCGCTCAAGCCGGCGAAGGTCGAATGGCAGAACCCCGAGCAGTTGCGCTTTGTGCTCACCGAAGGCAAGAAGCGCCAGATCCGCCGCATGTGCGAGCTGGTCGGCCTGAAGGTGGTGGGCCTGAAGCGCGTGCGCATCGGCCAGGTGATGCTGGGCAACCTGCCGGTGGGGCAGTGGCGCTACCTCGGCCCGCACGAAAAGTTCTGAAGAACCCCGCGCGCGCATGCCCGCCGCCACGCTGAGCCTGCGCGCATTGAACCGTGCCACGCTGGCGCGGCAGATGCTGCTGGAGCGGCGAAAGGCATCGGTCACGCAGGCCATCGAGCGGCTGGCCGGGTTGCAGGCGCAGGCACCGAACCCGCCTTACATCGGCCTATGGAGCCGGCTCGAAGGCTTCGAGCGCGAACACCTGACCGAGGCCATGCGCAAGCGCCGCATCGTGCGCATGTCGGCGATGCGCTCAACCCTGCATCTGATGACGGCCGCCGATGCGCTGGCATGGCGTCCGCTGCTGGAGCCGGTGCACCAGCGCGGCCTGCTGGGCAATCACAAGCGGGCGCTCGAAGGCATCGACCGCGCGGCGGTGGTCGCGGCCGGACGCGCATTGCTCGATGAGCGTCCACGCACCAGCGCCGAACTCGGGCAGGCGCTCGCCGAGCGTTGGCCGAAAAGCGAAGCGGCCTCATTGGCCGCGGTGATCCGCAACAACGTGCCGCTGGTGCACCTGCCGCCTGCCGGCAGCTGGAACTCGCACCAGAGCGCGCTGCTGCTGCCCATCGGGCACTGGCTCGGTGAATTCGCCGCCGACGTTGCCCCGGCCACGCAAGACGCGCTGCTGCTGCGCTACCTCGCCGCCTTCGGCCCCGCCACGCTGGCCGATGCCGGCGCATGGTCGGGCCTGACCGGCTGGAAGGCCGTGGCGGAACGCCTGCGTCCGCAACTGCGCGTGTTCGTGGGCGAGCAGGGCCAGGAACTGTTCGACCTGCCGCGCGCGCCGCGCCCCGACCCCGACACACCCGCGCCGCCGCGCCTCGTCGCCGAGTGGGACAACCTGCTGCTCTCGCACGCCGACCGCAGCCGTGTGCTGAGCGCGGCGCACCGTGCCCGCGTGTTCACCGTCAACGGCATCGTGCGCGGCACGGTGCTGCTCGACGGCTTCGTGGCGGGCGTGTGGAAGATCGAGCGGGCGAAGAACGCCGCCACCGTGGTGCTGGAGCCGTTCACGCGCTGGTCGAAGGCCGACCGGCTCGGCGTGCAGGAAGAGGCCATGCGGCTGCTGGCATTCGCCGCCGCTGACGGCGACGGCGATGAAAGCGAGCGGCACGCCGTTCGCATGCCCTGAACCTGCGGCACTGCACTGCGGCCAAGTCAGTCCCGCCTAATTCTTCGCCCCTAGGCTGCGCCACGGCGCAAGCACTTCCGGTCATCCCGATCGCGTGCTACCTTGCGGCCTAAGGAGTCACCGCGATGCGCGTGCTTTTGGTGGAAGACGACGAAATGATCGGGCGCAGCCTGAAGCAGGCGCTCGAGGGTGCGGGCTGGTCCGCCGACTGGGTGCGCGACGGCGAACTCGCGCAAAGCGCCCTGGGCGATGGCGGCTACACCTGCGTGCTGCTCGACCTGGGCCTGCCCAAGCAGGACGGCACCGAGGTGCTGCGACGCGCCCGCGAACGCGGCGACGCCACGCCCGTGCTGGTGCTGACCGCACGCGACGGGGTGGACGACCGCATCCACAGCCTCGACCTCGGCGCCGACGATTACCTGCTCAAGCCCTTTGAATTCCGCGAGTTGCTCGCGCGCATGCGGGCCATCGTGCGCCGCCGCGACGGTGCCGCGCACTCGCTGGTCGGCAGTGGCGCGCTGCAGCTCGACCTGACCACGCGCGAAGTGGTAGTGAACGGCGAACGCGAGGCGCTCACCGCGCGCGAATTCGCGCTGCTGCATGCGCTGCTGGAGCGGCCCGGCGCCATCCTCTCGCGCGAGCAGCTCGAAAACCGCATCTACGGCTGGGGCGAGGAAGTGACCAGCAATGCCATCGACGTGCTGATCCACGGCATGCGCCGCAAGCTCGGCGCGGACGCCATCCGCAACGTGCGCGGCCTGGGTTGGCGCGTGGCGGCATGACCGGTGCGACGCGCGGCCACGGCCGGTGGTGGCGGCCGCGCTCGCTGCGCACGCAACTGTTGCTGTGGCTGATCACGCTGCACGTGCTCGCGGCCGTGCTCACGGCCTGGTTCTCTTTTCTGGCTTACGGCAACCTGGTCCACAACGCGCTGGACGACCAGATGCGCCTGGTGGCCGAGTCCTATACGGGCAGCGACCAGCCGAAGACGCCGCGTGTGATGGACGGCGAGGCGGCTTTCTCGCGCGGCTCGTTCATCGTGCAGATATGGAGCGCCGACGGCACCACGCTGCGCGCGAGTTCATGGCCCGCGCTGTCGGTGCCATTGCAGCGCAGTATCGGCTTCAGCGACGTGAGCGCGGGTGCACATGCGCAATCGAGCTGGCGCGTGTTCACCGCCGAGCCCGGCCCGCGCGCCGACCAGCCGCGCGTGCAGGTGCTGCAGAACGAGGACTACCGTCGCCGCCGTGCGCTGCGGCGTGCCCTGCTCGAAGGCCTGCCGATCGCGCTGCTGCTGCCGGTGGCCTTGCTGATCCTGTGGCTCATCGTGTCCGCCGCTTCGCGCTCGCTGCGTGCGGTGGCGCGCGACGTGGCATCGCAGGACGAACGCAGCCCCACCGAGCTGTCGCTCGCGCGCGTGCCTGACGAGATCGCGCCGCTGGTGGGCGCCTTCAACAACCTGCTGTCGCGCGTGCGCAGTGCCTTCGCCACGCAGCGCCGCTTCGTGCAGGACGCGGCCCACGAACTGCGCACGCCGATGGCCGCCATCGGCCTGCAGATCGAGAACCTGCGCGCGCACGTGCCGGCCGGTGAAGCGACAGAGCGCTTCAACCAGCTCGAAGCCGGCGTCACGCGCGCGCAGCACCTGATCGAGCAACTGCTGCATCTCTCGCGGCAGGACGCACCGCAGCGCGGCGCCGCGGGCGAGCGCGTCGACATCGAGGTGCTGCTGCGCGAGAGCGTGAGCCAGCTCATGGTGCTGGCCGATGCGCGCTGCGTGGACATCGGCTTCGAGGGCAGCATGGCGGCGGTGGTGTTCGCGCCCGCGGCCGAGCTGCGCAGCGTGTTCGACAACCTGATCGACAACGCGCTGCGCTACGCGCCCGAAGGCGGCGTGGTCGATGTGCGGCTGCATCTGTTCGAAGGGCATGCGGTGGTCGATGTGCTCGACAACGGCCCCGGCATTCCGCAGGCCGCGATGGGCCGCGTGTTCGACCGCTTCTTTCGCGTGCCGGGTGCGGCCGCGGGCGGCAGCGGATTGGGGCTTGCCATTGCGCGCACGGCCGCCGAGCGGCATGGCCTGCGCATCGAGCTGCGCAACCGCAGCGATGGCCGGGGGCTGATGGCGCGTGTGCACCTGCCTGTGTCGGTGGCGTAGCGCACGGGCTCGCTCGCTCGCTGCCGGATCAAAACCAAAGCGGTATTTTTGAGCGCGCCGCTAACGCGCCTCTAACTCTTCGCTCACCTTCACCTCAGTCTGCGTGCCTAGAGTGCATTCAGGTCCTGCCACGCGCAGTTCGCGCGATGGCACGTGACCGGAGACAACCTGCACTCAGGAGAACACACCATGCGCAATTCCTTCAAGCTTCTCGCCGTTGGTTCCTTCGCTGCGTTCGCAGCGCTGGGCGCGGTCAATGCGTCGGCTGAAACCACCGATGGCTCGGACTTCCATCCGCTGCAGATGAACTCGCCGGAAAAGCCGGAAGTGCAAGCCGGTGCGATGGCCGCTGCCCGTCCGAGCGGCACGGAAGCCATCGGTCAGTCGACCTCCGCACCCGCGATGAATTCGACGACGCCGGTGTCCGACATCCAGGCCGGCGCCTGGGCGGCTTCGCACCCCACTGGTACGGAGCCTATCGGCCAATCGACTTCACTGCCGATGGTGAAGTCGGGCGCCGGAAGCTGAGTTAGCTTCCGACGAGGCTCACGACAACAGCGGCGTCAATCGTCGCTGTTGTTGCTGAGCAGTGCGCGGTAGATCACCGCGCCGATGATGGCGCCCGCGATGGGCGCGACCCAGAACAGCCACAGTTCCGACACGGCATAGGACGGACCGAACAGGGCCGGGCCCGTGCTGCGTGCCGGGTTCACCGAGGTGTTGGTCACCGGGATCGAGATCAGGTGGATCAGCGTGAGGCACAGGCCGATCGACAGGCCCGCGAAGCCGCCGGCTGCGCGCTTGGCGGTGGAGCCAAGGATCACGATCAGGAACACCGCGGTCATCACGACCTCGCACAGCAATGCGGCCGTCATGCCGTACTTGCCGGGCGAGTGTTCGCCATAGCCGTTGGTGGCGAAGCCACCGATGTCCGCGCCCGGCTTGCCGGTGGCGATGAGATAGAGCACGCCCGCGGCAGCGATGGCACCCAGCACCTGCGACACGATATAGCCCGCGAGCTGCGAGGCCTTGAAGCGCCCTGCGGCCGCAAGGCCGATCGACACCGCCGGATTGAAGTGGCCGCCCGAGATCGGACCCAGTGCATACGCACCCGTCACCACCGTGAGACCGAAGGCGAGTGCGACGCCCAGAAAACCAATGCCGGTACCTGGAAATGTCGCGGCCAGAACTGCGCTTCCGCAGCCTCCGAGCGTGAGCCAGAAAGTACCAATGAACTCGGCCGACCATTTTTTGTAGGTACTGTGTTCCATAACGCTCCATCCTGAAGTTGAGAAAACGCACGCGGCCGAAGCCGGGCGCGGGCGGATTCTGAAACGAGAAATGGAGAGAGTCGAGCACCTCGTTGCGATGAACGGAACCTGTTCACGAACAACGCGGCTTTTGTGCGGTGCCGCAACTGCGTTGCATGTGAACGGAAGGCCTCAATACCTCAAAGCGTGATGACGATCTTCCCGAACGCACCGCGTTCCAGATGATCGAGCGCCGCAGGCAATGCGTCGAAACCATAGGACGCCGCGATCACCGGCTTGAGCGCGTTGACGTCGATGGCGCGCACCAGGTCTTCGAGCGCGCGCCGATGGCCGACGCCGATGCCCTGCACCGTCACGCGGCCCAGCACCATCGCGTAGAACGACGCGCTCAGCGTGTCGCCGCCGAGCATGCCGATGATCGACACGCGACCGCCTTGCCTGACTGCCTGAAGGGACCGGTCGAGGTTGGGGCCGCTCGACAGTTCGAGCACATGGTCGGCACCGCGACCGCCCGTGAGCCGGCGTACTTCGGCTGGCCAGTCGCTGTCGCGCAGCAGCACGTGCGTGGCGCCCAGTGCACGTGCCTGTTCGCGCTTGTCCTCGCTGCCCGTCACCACGATGGCTTGCGCGCCATGCAGCCGCGCGAGCTGCAGCCCGAACAGCGCGACGCCGCCGGTGCCGTGGATCAGCACGGTCTCGCCCGCGCGCAAGCCGCCGGTCTCGGCCAGTGCGAACCATGCGGTGAGGCCCGCGCACGGCAGCGTGCTCGCTTCGGACAGGTTCAATGTGGTGGGCGCGGCCACGGCCCATGCCGCGTCGATCAGCACATGCGACGCCAGCATGCCCGGGCCGGGGCCGCCCAACAATGTGGTGTCGGCGTGCCAGTGGCTGTCGATCCAGCCGCCCCAGAAGGTGTTGAGCACGCGTTCGCCCACGGCGAAGCGGGTCACGCCGGGGCCGGTGGCCACCACGGTGCCGGCCATGTCGGAGCCGGGCGTGAAGGGCAGGCCGAGCGGCATGCCCATGCCATCGCGAATCATCAGCAGGTCGCGGTAGTTGAGTGAAACCGCACCGACCTTCACCAGGATCTGGCCCGCGCCCGGCGTGGGCATCGGCGCTTCGGCCTGTTCGAGATGGGCGCGGCCCAGCCGGGGCAGTTGCCAGCGGCGCAGGGTGTCGGGTACTTGCATTGGAAGGCTCCACGAATGACAGGGAGCCGCCATGCTATTGAGGATGCGAGGTATCCGGTGGCGGATAATTTTCTCTTTACTGGTGCTTGAAAGTATCCAATGGGACAACGTCTCCAGGGCATCGAAGAGTTCGTCGCAGCGGTCGAGGCCGGCAGCTTCGCGCTGGCGGCGCAGCGCCTGCATGTCACCCGCTCGGCGGTCGCCAAGAGCATCGCGCGCCTCGAGGCACGGCTGAACACGCGGCTGTTTCTGCGCACCACGCGCAGCCAGAGCCTCACCGAGGAAGGCCACGGCTACTACGAGCGCTGCCGGCGCGTGCTGGACGAACTCGATGCCGCGCAGGCGCTGACCGACGTGGCGCGCAGCACCGCGACCGGCATCGTGCGCATCAGCATGCCGGCGATGCTCGGCCGGCTCAAGGTCGGCCCGTTGCTGCTGGCACTGGCGCGGCAGCATCCGCAGCTGTCGCTGGAACTCGCGTTCAACGACCGGCGCGTGGACCTGGCCGAAGAGGGGCTCGATCTCGCGATCCGCAGCGGCGAGCTGGTCGACAGCACGGGCCTGATCGCGCGGCCGGTCGGTGTGCAGTGGATGGCGCTGTGCGCCGCGCCGCAGTACCTGGCAGAGCGTGGCCACCCCAGGAACGTCGGCGATCTGCAGGGCGCGCATGAAGCGGTGCTCTATGCGCGCGACGGCCAGGTCTCGGCGTGGCGCTTTCACGATGCCCAGGGCCGGCCGGTCGAAGTGACGCTGCCCTCGCGGCTGCGCTGCGACAGCGCCGAAGTGCTGCTCGAAGCGGCCGTCGGTGGCCTGGGGCTCGCGCGGCTGCCGTCGTGGCTGGCGGCCGATGCGCTCGCGGCCGGCACGCTGGTGCGCGTGTTCGAGGAACCCAGGCCCTTCGGCTTCGAGCTGAACGTGATCCGCTCGCGCAGCCGCTACCTGCCGTTCAAGACGCGCGTGGTGATCGACTGGCTGGCCGAGCACCTGCCGCCGCTGCTGCAGGTCGTGCCCTGAACGGTGGGGCAGCCGCTATCCTGCGGCCTGCCTTCAACAACAAACGAGCCACTCGCAGGAGACAAACGCATGCGCCCATTCACCCTTCGCCCCCTTGCCACCATCGCCGCGTGCCTGATGGGCACCGCGATGCTTCTTTCTTCGCCAAACGCGGCCGCGCAAGGCACGGTGAATGCGCTGTGCAGCACCGACGCGGGCTGGTGCGAGGCGGCGGCCACGGCCTTCACGCGCGAGACCGGCATCAAGGTGCTGCAGGCCCACAAGGGCACCGGTGAGATCGGCGCGCAACTGCGTGCCGAGGCCGCCAACCCCAAGACCGACATCTGGTGGGGCGGCACCGGCGACCCGTTCCTGCAGGCCGCCGAGCAGGGTTTGCTCGATGCCTACCGGCCGGCCTACATCAACGACCTGCATGAATGGTCGGTGCGGCAGTACGCGATGTCGCAGAACATGGTGGGCGGCTTCTACACCAGCGCGATCGGCTTCGGCTTCAACACCGACCTGCTCAAGAAAAAGAAGCTGCACGAGCCCAAGTGCTGGGCCGACCTGGTCAAGCCCGAATACAAGGGCGAGATCGAGATCTCGCACCCGGCCTCCAGCGGCACGGCCTACACCGTCATCGCGGGGCTGGTGCAGCAGATGGGCGAGGACGCGGCCTTCGACTACCTGAAGAAGCTGCACCGCAACATCACCAGCTACACCCGCAGCGGACAGGCGCAGGCGCCCAACGTGGCCAAGGGCGAGGTGGCGATCGGCGTGAGCTTCATCTTCGGCTTCGAGCGCTGGCGTTTTGACAAATTTCCGGTGAAGACGGCGGCGCCGTGCGAAGGCACGAGCTACGAAGTGGGCGGCATCGCGCTGGTGAAGGGCGCGCGCAACAAGGAGAACGCGAAGCGCTACTACGACTGGCTCATGAGCCCGGCGGGCCAGTCCATCGGCGCGAAGGCGGACAGCCTTCAGACGCCGGCCAACAAGACCTTCAAGCCCGATGCGCGCATTGCGTCGATGGCCGACGTGAAGCTCATCAAGTACGACTTCGAGAAGTACGGCAAAGCGGCCGAGCGCAAGCGCCTGATCGACCGCTGGACCCGCGAGGTTGAATCACAACCTCGATGACGGTGCGCCTGCGTTAAGAGCAGGCCTTGTTGTGTGAGGCGTGCATGCCCTTGGCCTTCGCATCGGCCTCGCTCAGGTACTCGCCCTTCTTGGTCTTGCCGTAGTAGCGGTCGCCCATGCAGTGGTAGACCTTGGTCTCGTCATTGGCCCACACCTTGCCGGCACCGCCGCCGGGAGCGGCCGCCATCTTCGTGAGGTCGGGCGCGCCCGGTGTCTTGGTTGCAGTGCCGGTGCTCGGGGCCACGCCGGTCTTGTCGACGCTGGCCGACTGGGTTTCCACGGCGGGCGCGGCAGCAGCAGGCGCAGCAGCGGCTGTTGCAGTTGCCGGCGCGGCCTTGGCATCGGCCGCCTTGCCGAACCAGGTCTTGATGCCCTTGTGACCCCGACAGGCGCCCGACTTGGTGTCGGGCGAAGCGTAGCTGCCGTCCTTGCATTGCACGGTGGTGCCGGCGGGCGCATCGGCCGGCACCTGCGCCTGGGCGGCGAAGGCGGCCAGCCCGAGGCAGGCGGCGATCCAAAGCATCTTCCTCTTGGGGTTCTTGTTCATGCAAAGCTCCTGGGGTGTGGAAAGGCAACTGCGCAGCTTTGGGGATCAATCCCAGCGGAAGCTGACTTGGCGCAGATTCAGGGCGAGCTGGCGGTAAAAGTCACCACGCCCAGGTAGGTGCCGGCGGTGCGGCTGGCCAGGTTGGCGTACAGGAAGGTCCAGCTTGCGGTGCGCAGGGTGACGAGGCCGGTGGCGTCGGTGGGGACCACGCTGATGGTGGCGCCGCTGCCCGTGGCCGGAATCACCGGCGCGGGCAGGTTGCCGTCGCTCGAGTTGATGGTGATTTCCGACATCGGGATGGTGTACGCGCCGTTCGTGAGCGGCGTGGTCACCGTGGCGTGCAGGCCGACCGCCCCGGCGTTGCTGCGCACCTCGACCGGCAGGACGTTGCCGCTCGGCGTCACGCCCAACGTGGGCGCGGCGCCGCTCCAGTTCACCGGCTTGTTGTTGCCGGCCGTCGGCGTGGTGGGGCCGCCGGGAATCGTCGGCGCCACCGTGAAGCTCACGCTGCTCGTGGTGCCGCCCGGCGTGGGCCAGGCGCCGTCGCCGATGCGAAAGAAGATGAACTTGTCGATCGCCAGCGTGAAGTTCAGCGCCACGGTGCCCGTGGTCAGCGGCACCGAGCTGCTCGGACCCGCGGTGCTGGAGGCGGCGTGCGCGGCCATCGGTGCGATGGCGGCCGTCGCCAGCAGGCAGGCAGCGGCAACCGCACCGTGCAGGCGCAGGCCGCTGCCGTGTTTCATTTCAGCTCCACATCGACCTTGAAGCTGCCCTTCTCCCAGTCCAGCGCGCCGCTGGCCTTCACCGGGTAGACGGGCTGCGGTGCTGCGGTTGCTCCGCCGTCGCCCTTGGGCACCAGCGCCAGCGTGCGGGTCTGGCCCGGCAGGATCGGCGTGCCTTCGGGCACCAGCTCGAAGGCGCGGCCCTTGCTGTCGGTCGCGTCCAGGCTGCCTTCGAGCCGGCCGTGTGCGTCGCCGGTGTTGACCACGGTGATGAGCGCGCGGCGGGCACCGGTGGCTTCGCCGGTGGCGATCTGGCGGATCTCCAGCTTGGGCTCGGCGCCGTTGAGCAGCACATACACCGCCACCGCGATGCGGCCCGTGACCGGCAGGTTCAGGCTCGCGCCACCGCCGCGAATGACGGTCTGCTGCGCGGGCTCCGTGCCTTCGATGGCGATCATGAAGCGGCATTCGCCGCGCGGCGCGTCGGCCGGCGGATCGACCTGGAAGCGGAACGACTTCTTGCTGCGCGCCGGCACGGAGACGACGCGCCGCTCCAGCATCACCCAGGGCCGGCAACTGCCGGGCAGCAGCTCGTCGTGATAGCCGATGTCGCCTTCGGGCGAATAGCTCCAGTCGATGGTGCGGATCGCCACCTCGGTCGTGGTCGACGCCAGGTTGTGAATGTCCAGCGACTGCCCCAGGCGGGTGCCGCCCTTGGCCGCAAGCTCGAAGCGCGATGGCGTGACGGCGATCTCGAACGGGGCGGCCATCGCGTGGTGGTGGGCCACGGCTGCAAGCAGCAAGGCGAGCACGGCAGCGGCGCGCAGCCGGTTGAAGCGAAGGTGACGAGGGGCGTCGAAGGCGTGGTCGTTCATGGCAAGGTCTCGATCTCGAAGGTCGACTCGAAGCTCAGCGCGGCGCCCGTGGGCACGCGCAACTCGCGCGGGTCCACGCGCAGCGTGAGGTCGAAGGTTTCGTTCATCCACGGCGTCTGCACGATGCCGTTCCACACCTGCACCCGGTCGCCGGGGCGGCCCGAGCCGCTCGCGAACGCGCCGTTGCCGCGCCAGTCGATGCGCAGGCCGGCCGGCGAGCGCAGCCCCACGATGGCCGGCGGGATCACGTAGAAGATGCGCGCGCGCCGCCCGACATAGGGCGCAGTGGCCAGCCGGTATTCGACGCGGCCGAAGGGCAGCACCAGCAGGTTGCCGTCCATGCCCTGGGCGCTGCTGAAATCGCCGCGCACCTGCGCGCGCGGCGAGGCCGAATCGTCCAGCCGCGCCACCTGCGTCCATGCCATCGCGGCCGTGCCGAGGCACGCCGCGCAGGCCGCCGCCCGCAGGTGCCGGCGCCGCGCGCTCATTCCATCGACGCCGTGAAGCGCACGGTGCCCATGTAGGTGCCGCCGGGGTAGACGGTGTCGTTGGCGTAGATGAACTGCAGCGTCGTGGACGAGAGCTGCCGTGACTGGTAGGTCCAGGTGCCGATGCCCAGCACGCACGGCAGGCCCAGCAGGCCGACGCAGAAGGTGGCGTTGGCGTTGTAGCTCGCGATCGTCTGGTTGGTCGTGCCGTTGAAGCCGGTGCTGCTGCTCTGGATGTCGCCCGACGCCGCGTTGTCGTTGCCCGAGGCGGTCCAGCTGATCTTGCTGAAGGGAATGGAAATCGCGCCGCAGCCGGCCCACTGGCAGAGCAGTCCCGAGGACGAATCCACGCGCAGCGTCACCGGGCGCGCGGTGGTGGTGTTGGTCATCGGCCGCACCGGCGTGACCCACACCGTGATCGGCGGCGTGCCGGTCACCGCCGTGGGCGTGAGCCCGGCATTGGCGCCGGTGACGCTGAAGGCCACGGTGTCGACCGTGGTGCCGGCCGAGCCCACGCGCAGCACAAGCCCGTAGCTGCTGCCGGTGTCCGTCACGATGGTGATGACGGCGCGCGCCGGCGCCGCCGCGCACGCGAGCACCAACGCCAGTGCCGCCGCGCCCGCGACTGCGGCGGCGCGCATCAGATGCCCTGCGCCGTGTAGGTGATGGTGTTGGTGTAGACGCCCGCGACCCAGGAAGCGGCTGTGCCGCCCAGCGTGTAGGTCCAGTTGCCCGTGACCACCTGGTTGGATGCGAACGAGGTCGAGGCGCAGGCGCCGAGGTTGGCGCCCGGATGCGGCAGGTTGCCGGTCGTCCCCACGGAGAAGTCCCCGTTGGCGGGGCCGCCGTTGGCGCTCCAGGTGCCGAGGGCGCAGTTGATGGTGCCCGCGCCCGCGTTGGTCCACGCGTACACGGTGAGCGTTCCACCCGTCGTGCTGGTGGTGACCGTGGGGGCCGTGCCGCTCCAGTCGACGTTGGTGTTGTTGACGCTGGGCAGCGGCGTGGTGGGGGTGGCACCGGGAATGCTGAGGGCGGAGGTCCAGGCCACCGTGTCCTGCGTGGCGTTGGTCGAGCCCACGCGCAGCAGGATGAGCTTGGGCACCGTCACGCTCAGGTTGACCCTGGCCTGCGCGGTGATCGCGCCTGTGCCGGAGCCGGAGCCGTACTGGCTCTCCGCCAGGGCGCCGCCGCCCGGCAGGGCAAGAGCGAATGCGGCCAGCGACAGGGCCAGCAGGCGGGGGGCGGTTTCTCTTCGGGTCATGGCGTCTCCTTGTGTTGAATGCGGATGGGAACAAACCGGACGAAAGCGCTGCTCATGGATTCATTCATTCGTTTCTTCATTCATTCGGCCACCTTGACCACGGGGATCTCGGTGGTGGCCTGGCCACGCAGGGGCACGTCGACGCTCACGCCGCTGTCGCCCCTGGCACCCCATGGCAGGGGCACGCTTTCGAGCGTGAGCGTCAGCTGGTGGCGGCCGGTCGTGACCAGCGGAAACTCGAAGCGGCCGTCGCGATCGGTGATGGCGCGGTAGCGGCCGTCGAGCAGCACCTCGACCCCGGCCACGCCGCCTTCGCCGGCCTGCTGCAGGCCGTCGCGGTTGGCATCGAAGAACACATGGCCCGATACGCTCCCGCCGCCCGCGCCGTTGCCGCGCATCCCGGCCGGCTGGTAGGCCGTGCCGGTGCTGCCCTCCCAGCGCAGGTAGATGTAGGCGGCCTTCTCTTGACTGCGATAGAGGTTGGTGCCGGAGAACGTGGTCGGCACCAGCGCCGCGCGCGCCTGGTTGAAGCTGGCCGCGAAACCGAGGCGCCAGCCCGGCGCGAGTTCCTTCTCGGCGGTGAGCGTGCCCGACAGGCCCCGGCTGGTGTACAGGCCACCGCTTTGCGAGGTGTAGCGCAGGTTGCCGCCGAGCTGCAGGCCGCCATCCGTCCAGTAGCGGAACTGAACGCCGGCCGTCGGGTAGTTGCGCGCGATGCCGCCGCTGCGGTCGCGCGCGTAGCCCAGGGTGGTGGTGAGTTCGGGCCGCATCCTCTCGAAGCGCCCGCCGATCCAGTCCTGCTCCCACTGCAGTTCCTGGCCGGTGGCGGCCTCGTCGTTGCGCACCAGCAGTTCGTTGCGCCGCACCGTCAGCGTGAAGCGGCTGCGCGGCCAGTCGAAGAAACGTGTCTGGTAGAAGGCGTTGCCGTAGAGGCTGCGCGCATCGGACGCCGTCGCGGCGCTGCTGCTGGCGGCGGCCGGGTCCGTGCTCTTGTCGTAGCGCGTGCGGTACAGGTTCAGGCTGCCGCCGACCGAGGTGTCGCGGTCGAACAGGTACTGGATGTTGCCGTTGATGCCCACCCGCGAATAGCCCGCGAGGTGGTAGTTGGGGTCTGCGCCGGTGCGCTCCTGGTCCAGGCCCGCGCCCCAGCTCATGCGGCTCGTGCTGCGGTCCATGCGCCAGTAGGCGCCGCCCGTGCCGGTGGACAGCGCGTAGTCGCCGAAGTGCAGGTTCGGCCGCGCCGTGTACACGCCGAACTCGTGCCGGTAGAGCCCGGAACGCGCGCTCGCCTCAAGGAAAAGGCCCTGCGAGCCGCCCGTTGCCACGCCCGCCGTGGGCGAGCTCACGCTGCTGCCCACCAGCGTGGCGCGCGCCCTGAAGTCGCCGTCGCGCACCACCTCGCGGCCGTAGCCCAGCGAGGCGGCCCAGCTCGCGACGTCCTTGCGGCCGAAGCCCTGCGCCGGGAGCGGGTCGTAGTAGTAGGCCGGAACGTCGCGCGCCTGGTCGAGCTGCAGCGCGGTGAACCACGAGTCGCCCAGCCGCTGCGTGAATCCGAGCCAGCCGAGCGTGCCCTGGCTCTTCTCGAAGCCCGGGTAGGGGCCGCCCGCGAGGTTGCCGCGCTGGCCGAAGCCGGCGCGCACGTCCAGGTCGGCGTTGAAGATGCGCATCGAGGCGCCGCGCACCGTCGTCGAGCCCAGCGAGAGCCGGTAGTTGCGGCCCAGGCCGTCGGTCAGCTCGCTGTAGATGTCGCCCACCGCGCTGTCGGCAAAGGTCTGCGTGGTGAGCGGAAAGCCCAGGTTGCGCAGCGTGAAGCGCCCGCTGGTGGGCTCGCGCGCATAGCCCAGCGCGCCGATGCCGCCGCCGTCCACGAGCTTGTCGCCGCTCAGGTGGCGGCCGTCGGCCTGCAGCACGAATTCGCCGTAGTTGAGCGTCTCGCGGCGGTACTCGAAACGCTGGCCGAACTCGGCCGCGCGCTGGCTGCCGTAGCCGGAGGCCGACGCGGAGCCGAAGCCGATGCGGCTTTCCACCAGCCAGGCGCGAAAGCCCTGCGGCTGCTCGGCTTCGGGCGCGGCATCGTCGGCCGGCTCGGCCCCCGCGTTCATGAAGCGGTCTTCGTAAGCCTTGGGGGCGGAATCGGCGAGCGCCTTCAGCTTTGCCTGCTCCGCCTGGGCGCGGGTCATCGGTTCGATGCGCGCGTCAGCCACGGCAGGCCCGGTGGTGGGTTGGCCCAGTGCCGGCGGGAGCCCGCACAGGGCGGCGGCACAGCCGAGCCACACCCGCACCACCGTCGTGCGCCAGATCGCTCTGGCGGGATCGACCGCAGTCCGCTGTGTCACTCGAATCATCAAACGACATCCCTGGTTCCCTGAGCATTGCTGCCCTGTTCAGTGGCGGAGTGCAGGATATTTCAGAAATGTTATCTGCGGTAACTTTCTGTGTTACAGCGTGGTTCCGGGGCTGTGGATAACTTTTCGGGCGCCCGGACAATCTCTTCAGCTATGACCCCCTGCACCGTTGTTTAGGTAGACAAAGGCCTTACCTGAGAAAGTTGGCGCGGCGTCCCCGTATGGCCGTGCCGCCGACTTAGAATTTTTTCGATCCGATACCTCTCTTTCCAATGGCTGATTCCTCCAATACCAAACTCCCTTTCCAGGCTGAAGTCGCGCAACTGCTGCACCTCGTCACGCATGCGCTTTATTCCAACAAGGAAATCTTCCTGCGCGAGCTGATCTCGAATGCGTCGGACGCCTGCGACAAGCTGCGCTTCGAGGCGCTCGACCATCCCGAGCTGTACGAAGACCAGCCCGACCTGGACGTGCGCCTGTCCTTCGACAAGGCCGCCCGCACGCTCACCATCACCGACAAGGGCATCGGCCTGTCGCGCCAGGAGGCCATCGACAACCTCGGCACCATCGCCAAGAGCGGCACCAAGGACTTCATGAGCAAGCTCAGCGGCGACCAGAAGGCCGACGCGCAGCTGATCGGCCAGTTCGGCGTGGGCTTCTATTCGGGCTTCATCGTGGCCGACAAGATCAGCGTCGAATCGCGCCGCGCCGGTTTGCCGGCCGACCAGGGCGTGCGCTGGGTGAGTGGCGGCGCCGGCGACTTCGAGGTGGCCGACATCACGCGTGCCGAGCGCGGCACCAGCATCACGCTGCACCTGCGCGACGACGCCGACGAATACCTCAACGCCTGGAAGATCAAGCAGATCGTCGGCAAGTACTCCGACCACATCTCGCTCCCGATCCTCATGGAAAAGGAAGAGTGGAAGGAAGGCGAGAACGACCAGCCCGGCGACATGGTGAAAACCGGCGAATGGGAAACCGTCAACAAGGCCAACGCCCTGTGGAGCCGTCCCAAGAAGGACATCACGCCCGAGCAGTACGAAGAGTTCTACAAGAGCATCAGCCACGACTACGAGGCGCCGCTCGCCTGGAGCCACAACCGCGTGGAAGGCAGCACTGAATACACGCAGCTGCTCTACATCCCGGCCAAGGCGCCGTTCGATTTGTGGAACCGCGACAAGAGCGCGGGCGTCAAGCTGTACGTCAAGCGCGTCTTCATCATGGACGACGCCGAAGCGCTGCTGCCCAGCTACCTGCGCTTCGTGAAGGGCGTGATCGACTCGGCCGACCTGCCGCTGAACGTGAGCCGCGAGCTGCTGCAGGAAAGCCGCGACGTGAAGGCGATTCGCGAGGGCAGCACCAAGCGCGTGCTCTCCATGCTCGAAGACCTGGCCAAGAAGCAGAAGACCGCGCCCGAGAGCGGCGAAGGAAAGATCGACGTGGGTTCGGGCGAATCGGTGCCGGCGCCTGAGCCGACCGAAGCCGTGACGGACGTGGTCGACAAGAACGCACCCACCGCCGCCGAAGCCGCCGCTGCTGCGGCCGACGAATCGGGCAAGTACGCCAAGTTCTACGCCGAGTTCGGCGCGGTGCTGAAAGAAGGCTTGGGCGAGGACATGGGCAACCGCGACCGCATCGCCAAGCTGCTGCGCTTCGCATCGAGCACCACCGACGGCGTGAGCGTGAGCTTTGCCGACTACAAGGCGCGCATGAAGGAAGGCCAGGACGCCATCTACTACATCACGGCCGACACCCTCGCCGGCGCCAAGAACAGCCCGCAGCTCGAAGTCTTCAAGAAGAAGGGCATCGAAGTGCTGCTCATGACCGACCGCGTCGATGAGTGGTCGCTCAACTACCTCACCGAGTTCGACGGCACGCCGCTGCAAAGCGTGGCCAAGGGCGCGGTCGACCTGGGCAAGCTGCAGGACGAGTCCGAGAAGAAGGCCGCCGAAGAGGCCGCCGAATCCTTCAAGCCGATGCTCGAGCGGCTCAAGGAAGCGCTCAAGGACAAGGCTGACGACGTGCGCGTGACCACGCGCCTGGTCGACTCGCCCGCCTGCCTCGTGGTGCAGGACGGCGGCATGAGCACGCAGCTCGCACGCATGCTCAAGCAGGCCGGCCAGCCCGCGCCCGACCTGAAGCCGGTGCTCGAAGTCAACGCCGACCATCCGCTGGTGAAGAAGCTCGAAAGCTCGGCGCATTTCGACGACCTCGCGAACATCCTGTTCGACCAGGCGCTGCTCGCCGAAGGCGGCCTGCCGGCCGACCCCGCCGCTTACGTGAGGCGCGTCAATGCGCTGCTGGTGTGATGGCACGGCCGCGCATCCGTGCAGCAGCAGCGATGGCCGCCGTTCCGGCGGCGCTGATGCTGCTCCTGATGGGCGGCTGTTCTCACTACCAGATCGGCATTCCGTTGGTCCCCGGGCTCTCGCTGGGCCTGGGCGCCACCAAGGACGGCAGTTTCTCGATGGGCCTGAACACCGGTTTCGGCCCGCTCGGCGCGGGCGTGGCGGTGAACAACGGCGGCGTGGTGTCGAGCTCGGCCAGCGTGGGTGTCGGCGTGGGGCCGGTGGCCGCGGGGGTCGGCAAGGGCGCCGTGCTCTATGACCCGAAGGCCGCGCCCGCGGCGCCTGCCGGTGGTGCTGCCGCAAACGGTGCGGTGGCATCCACGGCGCCTGCGGCTTCGGCGCCGCCTCCCGTGCGCTATTCGACGCCCGCCGATCCGTTCACCCCCATTGCAGCACCCCCGGCCCAGGCGTCGGCCGCTGTTGCCCCTGCGACACGCACCGTGGTCCAGGCCCGGGCACCGCTCGTCAAGATCACGCGCCCGCCGCCGGAGCCTGTCGCGCCTGCCGTGAACCACACCCCGGCCGTGGCTGCCGCCTCGACCCCGGTCCGCGAAGCCGGCGCCCTCGGCATGCCCGGCAACCCCGTCGCGCCCTGACCGGCGCGCCTTTCACGCGAATCCGCGACCCGGCCTAACATGGCGGCTGGTATCTCCTTCGGAGACAGTCGCCCATGACGCGCCGACCGCTGCTGCTGCACCTCCTGGCCATGGCCGCCCTTGCGGCCACGGTGCTGCCCCGCGCAGTGAAGTCGCAGTTCGCCTTTCCCGCCAAGCCCATCCGCTGGATCGTGCCGTACCCGGCCGGTGCCGGCGCCGACATCGTCGCGCGCACCATCGGCACCCAGCTGGCCATCGATGCAGGCCAGCCGGTGACCATCGAGAACCGTTCGGGCGGCAACACCGCGATCGGCGCCATCGAGGCTGCGCGCGCCCCGGCCGATGGCTACACGCTGCTGTCGGCCGACAACGGCACGTTGGTGTTCAACCCCGCGCTGTACCGCAACCTCAGCTACAACCCCTCGCGCGATTTCGCGCCCGTCACCTTGCTGGGCCGGTTGCCGATGGTGCTGCTGGTCGGGCCCTCCAGCGGCGTGAAGGACGCGCGGGCTTTCATCGAGGACGCGCGTGCTTTCCCCGGCAAGGTCAGTTTTGCCTCGGCCGGCACCGGCAGTCCGCAGCACCTGGCGATGGAACTGCTCGAACGGCAGGCCGGGCTGGAGATGGTGCATGTGCCCTACCGGGGCGCCGCGCCCGCGCTGGCCGACGTGGCGGGCGGCCAGTTGCCGGTGATGATGTGCGACCTGGCGGCGGCCCGCCGCTTCATCCAGAGCGGCAAGCTGCGCGCGCTGGCGGTGGCCCATTCCACCCGCCTTGCGCAGTTGCCCGGCATTCCGACCTTTGCCGAGCTGGGCATGCCGCAGGTCGAGGCCGCTGCGCTCATGGGCCTGGTGGTGCCGGCCGGCACGCCGCCGGAGGTGGTGGCGCAGTTGCAGCAATCGGTGGCGAGCGCCATTCACAACCCGGTCGTGCGGCGCAAGCTGGCCGAGTTCGGCGTGGAGCCTGTGGGTGACGCGCCGGCCCAGTTCGCGGCGTTGCTGGAGGGCGAGTCGGCACGCTGGCGGCCGCTGATTCGTGAGCTGAATCTGTCGCTCGATTGAGGGGCTGTCTATTTGGCGTTTGGGTGTTGCTGTTCAGGGCGACGCTCCCGCCGACACGGTGCTCTTTTTCGCGAATGTCCCCCGCTTCGCTCCTCCTTTATTTCGCGAAAAAGAGCCCCGTATCGGCGCGAGCGTTGGACAGAGCGGTGGTTGATCGCAGGATCAATAGCAGCGTGCCCCTGTGCGAATGACACCAGGTGCTCCCCGCAGCGAAATAAAGGAGGAGCGAAGCGGGGGACATTCGCGGAGGGGAGCACCTGGTGTCATTCGCACTCGCCCCGAATGACCCCGAACCCGCCGTACAGCGAACGCCGCAAAAACACCTGTGTAAGCCAAAACTCTGACGGTCGGCAGCCACCGTGGCGCGCATGTATCGCCGCGCTTTACGGAGCCTTTGCATGAACTTTGCTTGGCCTCCATGCCTTCCTCATTCTTTGCTAAGAGTCGCTGCCTAGATTGGCACATCGCTCAGGAAAGGTCGGCGGGCTGGTTTGCAAGGGGCAGGCCACACCCCCCGAAACCGATGACAACTCGCCGGTTCCATCACGTTATTTTTGCGGACGATTTCTTCCGCTCGCCCGCCAACGGGCTCGTCTACCACGTCGCAAACCGGCGATTTCTCCGTGGTTTTTTCGATTCCGCACTGGGCCGGCTGGGCCTGCCCATGCGCGAAGTGGCACCGATCACCGAAGGCGGACGCATCGACGTCGCGCGCCTCATGGACCGGCTCGAGCTGCCCTGCACGCAGGCCGGCTGGGCGCGCGCCTGCGTGGCCGACCTGCTGCCGCTGGCCGGGCGCGACGGCATGCCGGTGTTCGATCCGGGCTGCCTCGTGATCGGCTGGGGGCTCACGCCAGCGCTGCAGCATTGCATCCACCGCAGCGGCGCGAGCTACCTGGACATCGAGATCGACCCGCGCCGCTTTACCGAGCACCTGCACTTCTGCGCCCGCACCAACGACCCCGTCATCGAGGCCGCGCTGCGGGCCCGCAGCGTGGACGAAGAGCTGTTCTGGAACCACGCGGCCGTGCTCAAGGGCTACTTCGCGCGGCGCGGCGCTCCTTCGCTGTTCGACCCGCGCCTGCGCGTGGGCCTGTTCTTCGGCCAGAGCCTGGTCGACCTGTCGCTGGTCAGCGGCGGGCGCACCATGCACCCGGCCAGCGTCGTCGCGCCGCTGCGCGAACTGGCGCAAAGCGTCGACCTGCTGGTCATCAAGCCGCACCCCTACGAGCCCGCGCTGCATGACCTCGCGCCGATTGCGCGCGCCATTCCCAACGTGGCCTGGACGCACGAGAACACCTACGCGCTGCTGTCGGCGTCGAACGTGCACTTTGCCGCCAGCCTGTCGTCGAGCGTGCTGACCGAGGCACGCTACTTCCGCAAGCCCGGCCATGCGCTGATCGAGGCCGACCGCAACGCGGCCAGCCAGTTGCCGCTGGCCTGCTCGGACTGGATAGCGATCGGTGCCGGACTCGGCGCGATGGACTTCATGGCGGCCGCGTGCGCAGGTGGCGGCGAAGAAGAAAAAAGCCGCAACGCGGCGCCCAGCACCGCGGCGTGGCCTGCCGCGACCATCGAGCACGCATTCGGCGCGCGCTGGGGCTTCGACGCGCAGGCCGCTGGCCTGGGCGAAGTGTCCGAGCTGCAACTGGGCCGGCCCTACATGTTTCACCCCGGCAGCCCCGCGCTAGGCTGGCTCAGCCACGGCTGGTCGGGGTTCCATGACGAAGGCGTGCGCAGCCAGGGCGAGCTGGCCTGCCTCGTGATTCCGCTGCCGGCGCTGTCGCCGTCGTCGTCGCACCAGCAGCCGCATCGCCTCGAAGTTCGCATCGACTTTCGCAGCAACGCCAAGGCCACCAGCGTCCATGCGATGTTCGACGGCGTGGTGCTGCCGGGGCAGCGCACGGTCGGTGCGCGGCGGCGCAGCCTTGTCTTCGAGCTGCCACCCACCGCGGGGCGCAAATGCCTGGTGCTGCAGTTCGTGGTTGCCGATGCCGGCGCTGCCGGAGTCACCGGTGCCGCGCTCGGCCTGCGTCGGCTGATGGTGGCCCGGCCGAGCTTTGCGATCCGCCGGCTGCAGGTGTCGCTGCGCATGGGCCGGGGCGTGATCTCGGCACCGCCGAAGGTCACGGCCTCGAAGCAGTGGTCCGAGATGTACCCGGTGCGCGCCGTCGCGCGGGTGTTTCGCGCGCTGGTCGATTCGGCGCGCGGGGTGATCAGCGGCTAGCCGGCGCGGCCAGCGCCGACAGCAGCGCGACCCAAGGCTGCAGCCGGTCGATGGCGCCCTGCCGGCCCTCGGCGGCATCCGTCGCGCTCTGCGGCAAGGCCAGCAATTCGCCGGCTGCCGAAGCCACCGCCCGTGCAAACTTCTGCGCATCGCCGCGCCACACCACCACGCGATGCGCCAGCCCCAACTGCGCGGCGCGCCCTGCATTGATCGCCTGCTCCGGCTGGTCGGTCAGCAGCAGCAGGATGGGCTTGCGGTAGACCGCCGCGATCGACAGCGCCGCCATGCCCGGTGCCGAGACGATGAAGGCGCTGCGCGCGGCCGTCTCGATCCAGTGCTCGTCGCGCGCATGCCAATGCGGCCGGTGCGCATAGCCCTCGCCGACAAGGTGCGCCGGCAGGCCTGCGGCAGCCAGTCCCTGTTCCAGCCCATCGGCCAGCGCAGGTTCCTCGAAGTGCGGGTTGAGGTACACGGCGGCCCTTCGCGTCGCGCCGTCTGCTTCCGTGCCATGGGCGGCGACCACCGCGACGGGCGTGGCCAGCCGGTGGCCGCCGCGTCCGTCGTGCCGTGGCGCGTCGTACGCGAAGTCGTGCTCGATGCGCGCAAGGCTGCGGTCGATCTGCCAGGCCACGATGCCGCCGAACACCTTCGCGATGGCGCCCGGCATGCGGCCGCTGAAGTTGGTCTGCAGCGCATGCCGCAGGCTGGCGCCGTACACATGCACCACCTTGCGGCGCCATCCGGGCATCCAGCCCATGAACAGCAGCGCGGGGTGAAAGGAGTCGTTCACCACCAGGTCCGCATCACGGAACCAGCCGCGCAGCCGCACCACGTCGCGCAGCATGCGTTCGGGCCTGAACATGTAGTGGGCGACGTTGCGGTCGGTCTCGCGGCGCAGCATGTTCTGCTCGCGGTCGAACTGCACCGCGTAGTGGCGCGAGAGCACCGGCGCGTCGATGCCGAAGCCGGCCAGGAAGCGCGCGCCTTCGTCCGAGGTGGTGAGCACCTGCACCTGCGCGCCGGCGGCCCGCAGCGCATGCGTGAGCAACTGCGCGCGCATCAGATGGCCGCGCGCGTCCGCGGTCGCGAGGTAGACGATGCGCGGCGGCATCGACTCAGGCGTGCACGGGCCGCGCCGCGCCGGGGCGCAGCCGCAGGGCCACGCCGGCGAGGAACATGCCGACCGCGCCGGTGATGCCGAAGCCGCGCTCGGTGTCGCGCACCTCGCGCATCAGTTGCGCCAGCCGCGCCTGTTCATGCGGAGCCACGCAGCGCTGCAGCGTGTGGCTGCACAGGCGGATGTGGCGGTCTTCGTCGGCCAGCACGCGCGACAGCAGCGGGTGCAGCGCATGCGCCGGCCCGATCAGCGCGCAGTGCCGCTGCAGGATGCGCGAAGCCATCTGCTCCGCTGACAAGCCGATGGCATAGGCCGGCACCAGTCCGCCCTGCGCGAAGTGCGGCGCATGCTGGCGGATCAGCCCCTGCCAGCGCGCGAGCTTGCGGCGGCTCAGCCAGTCGGGCTGCGGCGCTTCTTCTGGCGATGCGGCGGCCTGCGCGCTGCCGCCGCGTTCGACGATGGCTCCGGCGAACAGGCGCGCATGCAGTTGCTCGTCGGCCAGGTGCTGATCGAGCTGGCGTGCAAGCCAGTCGGGCGGGTTGATGCGCAGCTCGCGTTGCAGCGCCTGCTCGGACGATTCTTCGCCGACCAGATAGAAGCGCAGCAGCAGCATCTCGCCCGCATTGCTCGCATGCAACTGGCGCAGCGCGGCGCGCTTGACGTGGTGCACCAGCCGGGCCTGCAGCGCCGGCCAGCCGCGCAGCACGGGCGGAGCGAGGCAGTCGAAGCCGGCTGCCGTTGTTACGAAGGGCGAAGTGTCAGCGTCCATCGGCCTTGGCCGTCACGGCCTGCGGCTGTTGTTGCTGCCAGCCCAGCACGAGGCCGATGAAACTGTCTTGCAGGAAGGCCCGCGCGGCCGCATCGGCACCCGCGAACTCGCGCTGCTGGCCGTCGTAGCGCACATAGCCCTTGCCGTTGGTGGCACCGAGCACCAGCTTCTCGTTCTTGCGGAATCCGCGCTGCAGCAGCGGTTGCAGCAGCGACTGCGATTCGAGCCCGTACAGGAACAGGTCGCGCTGCACCACCTGGCGCGGGATCTTGCCGCTCAGGGCCTGCAGCTCCAGCGTCCAGTTGCCTTGCCGCATGGCTTCGGCCAGCTCGCGGCCCTTCGCGCCCGGTGCATGGAAACGCGCGCGCGCCACCGACTTCGAGGCCTTGCTGAGGCCCAGCCCGATGGTGATGTCTGCATCCTTCGCGCCGCCGGTGCGGTTGTCGTCCACCTGCACCAGCACATTGGCCAGGCGCGCGGTCAGTGAAGGCTTGGCGAGTGCTTCACCGATCTGCGCGGGCGTGAGTACCACGCGCTCGGCGCTGCCGTCGTTCACGATGACCTGGTAGGGGTCGATGCGGATGTCGCTGAACTCGTCGCCGATGGGTGTGTGCGCATGGCTGCTCACCGACCAGTCGGTGCCCGAGCGGCTCAGCAAGGCGTGAAAGGTCAGAGGCACGCGCTTGCCGCTGCGCGTCTGGCCGGAGCCCTGCAGCAGCACGTCGCCCACGATGGTCTTCTCGTCGTAGGTGTGGGTGTTCGTGAAGCGGATGGTGTGCGCGGTGCTGTCGAGCGCGGCGCGTGTGTCGGCGTCGTCCAGCGCAAGGCGGTTGCAGTCGCTGGCGGCAGCGAGCGGGCCGAAGGGGCAGCCGCTGTCGGACTTGAAGTTGAAGACGCCGCGGCCGGTGAAGTCGGCGGCACTGGCGAACGTGAAGGCGCCTGCGAGCGCGAGGCCCAGGGCCACATGGCGCACGGAAAACAGAGAACGGATTTGCATGGTCTTGTTTGTTTGTTGTTCTTTTGAAGAGGGCCATCAAGGCCGGTGATAGGAGAGCGCCTGCGCGTCTGCGTTCGTCTTCCCTGTCGTGTGCAGCCCGATGCCACGCGCGAACGCACCCAGCATGTCGACCGCAGAGAACCCCAGGATCAATGCCACGCCCGCCACCCAGCGCAGGCCGCGCAACGGCGGCAAGTCTTGATGGTTGAGCGCGCGCATGCTGAAACCCAGCCGCGTGAACAGCACGCACAACGGCCCGATGGGGCCGCTCTTGGCGAGCCATTGCCAGCGCGCCGACACATAGCTGCGCAGCAGGTGCGGCGTGAGCGAGTAGGTGTCCTGCCCGCGCATCCAGCGCAGCTTGAGCGCTTCGGCGCGCGTGTCGGGCAGGCGGTGCTCGGTGTGGGCCGCCGCTGCGTAGTGGATGGGCACGCCGGCGGCCTTCAGCCGCATGCCCAGCACCTGGCAGTGCGCGCGGTACACGCCGTCCAACGCCTGGTAGCTGTGCTGCTCGAACACGTCGCGGCGAAAGACCACGTTGTTCGCATAGAAGTTGCTCGTGGCGCCCGCGTGATCGGCGTTGGGGAAGTACATGAAGTCGATGGTCGTCAGCGCAGTGCCGACCACGCTGGCTGCATAGCTGGTGCGGCCGGCCACCACGGCGGGCGCATCAGATTGGGTGAACGGCATCAGCATCTGCAGCAGCCAGTCGTCGTCGGGCAGGCAGTCGGCATCGGCGAACACCACATGGTCGCAGCGCGCCGCGTCGGTGGCTGCGAAGCCGACGTTCTTGGCGTCGTAGTAGCCGGTGGCCGTGTCGATGCGAACGAAATCGACCGGGCGGCCCGCGAGCGCGCTCACCGCATCGCAGGTGGCCGGGCTCAGTCCGTCGTGCGTGACGACCACCTGCGCAAGGGCTGTCAGCGGCAGCTTCTGCCTTGCCAGCAGGGCGACGAGGCGTTGCAGGCTGGTGCTTGTCTTGGCCTCGGCATCCGCTCCGCCGCGCAGGTTGTTGGTCTCCAGGACCAGCGCGCAACGCGCTGCAACTTGATCGGGCATCATCGAATTTTCCTGTCCGGACATTGTTTTGAAGGCTTGCATTCCGCTTTTATCGCACAACCGTGCGCGCCACCAGTGCCAAAAAGAACGGGGGCCGCCATGAAAGTCAGCATCTTCGGTGCCGGCTACGTGGGCCTGAGCTTCGCTGCCTGCCTGGCCGAGGCGGGGCACGAGGTGCTGTGCGCGGACGCGGATGCGGCACGCATCGAGGGTTTGCAGCGCGGCTTCATGCCGCTGCACGAGCCGGATCTGGAGGCGCTGGTGGCCGCCGGCATCGCGGCAGGGCGATTGCGGTTCAGCGCCGACGAGCGCGTGGCCAGCCTGCATGGCGACGTCCTCTTCATCGTGGTCAACACGCCGGCCGATGCGCATGGTGAAGTCGATCTGCAGCATGTGATGGCGGTGGCGCGCAGCATCGGCCGGCACCGCGACCGCGATGCGCTGGTGGTGTGCAAGTCCACCGCGCCGGTGGGAACGGCGGAACAGGTCGAGGCCGTTTTGCAAGAAGGACTTTCGCAACGCGGTGCGGCGCATCGCATCGCGGTGGCGGTCAACCCCGAGTTCCTGCGCGAAGGCGCGGCCGTTCGCGATGGCCGCCAGCCCGACCGCGTGGTGATCGGCTCGCAAGACCCGGCCGCCATCGACCTGCTGACCCGGCTCTATGCACCCTTCGTGCGCGACCCGGAGCGGCAACTGCTCGTGATGGACCGCCGCTCGGCCGAACTCACCAAGTACGCCGCCAACGCGATGCTTGCGACCCGCATCAGCTTCATGAACGAGATGGCGCGCGTGGCCGAGCAGGCGGGTGCCGACATCGAGATGGTGCGGCGCGGCATCGGGGCCGACCACCGCATCGGCCCCGACTTTCTGCAGGCGGGCGCGGGCTACGGCGGTTCGTGTCTTGCCAAGGACGTGCGGGCGCTGCGGCATGCGGCCGGCCGCGATGGTCATGCGTTGCGCATTCTCTCGGCGGTCGAGGCCGTCAACCATGAACAGAAAGGGCGGCTGTTCGACCTGATGACGCACCACTTCGAGGGCCGCATCGCGAACAGGACCATCGCCCTCTGGGGCCTGGCCTTCAAGCCCGACACCGACGACATGCGCGATGCGCCCAGCCTCGTGCTGCTGGAGCGGCTGTGGGCGGCGGGTGCACGCGTGCAGGTCTATGACCCGGCGGCGATGGCGAATGCACGCGCCATCGTCGGCGAGCGCGGCGATGTGCGCTGGTGCGCGACTGCCAACGAGGCGCTGCAGGGCGCCGATGCGCTCGCGCTGGTGACCGAATGGCGCGAGTTCCGCCAGCCCGACTTCGCGCACATCGCGAACACGCTGAAGACGCCCGCGATCTTCGACGGCCGCAACCTCTACGACGCTGCAGAGGTCGAAGCCGCCGGCATCGCGTACTACGGCATCGGCAGGGGCCGCTCAGTCTTTCGCTGAAGCAGTCGCTCCGTCCAAAGGCAGGAACGCGCTGCCCGGCGTGAGCGGCACATGGCGGTAGCTGGCCGGCGTGCGGCTCAGCTTCACCGGCGCGCCGATGCCCCGGTAGCCGCCTTCCATCTCCACCACCATCTTGCGGTGCAGCGTGTGCGGATGCTGCAGTGCATCCGCCACCGGCAGCACCGGCGCGGCGGGCACGCCGGCTGCCATCAGCAAGTCGACCAGCACGCGGCCGTCGAAAATGGCCATCGCCGCTTCGAGCCGCTGCTTGAGCCCGTCGCGATGCACCGAGCGCGCACCGGCCGTGCGGTAAAGCGGATCGTCCGCCAGCTCGGGCAGCCCGATGCAGCGGCACAGGCTCGCGAACTGCCGGTCGTTGCCCACCGCCACGAACACCGGGTCGGTGCCGGTGGCCAGCGCGTCGTAGGGATAGATGTTGGGATGCGCATTGCCCGTGCGGCGCGGCGCGGTGCCGTCCATGAACCAGTTGGCCGCATGCGGATGCAGCAGCGACAGGCCGCTGTCGTACAGCGCCGCTTCCACGAACTGCCCGCGCCCGCTGCGCTGGCGCTCCTGCAGCGCGAGCAGCACGCCGATCACCGCGTTCAGCCCCGTCACCATGTCGACGACAGGAAGGCCCACGCGCAGCGGCCCGCCGTCGGCCTCGCCGTTGATGCTCATGATGCCGGTCATGGCCTGCACCGCCGCGTCGTAACCGGGCAGCGCGCCCAGCGGACCATCGGCGCCGAAGCCCGACACGCGGCACCACACGAGGCGCGGAAAGCGCTGCGACAGCGTCTCGTAGCCGATGCCCCAGCGTTCCATCGTGCCGGTCTTGAAGTTCTCGATCAGCACGTCGGCCTCGGCCACCAAGGCGAGCAGCGCAGCGCGGCCTTCTTCCGTCGAGAAGTCCAGGTGCTGCACGCGCTTGTTGCGATTGAGCCCGTGGTAGTACGAGGCCACGCCTTCCTTGAACGGCGGGCCCCAGGTGCGCGTGTCGTCGCCCTGCGGCGGCTCGACCTTGAGCACATCGGCGCCGTGGTCACCGAGGATCTGGCCGCAGTACGGGCCGCCGAGGATGCGCGAGATGTCGAGCACGCGAATGCCTGTGAGGGCGCCTTGGGGGGCTTGTGTCATTTCAGTGGTCCTTGTTTTTCGTTCGTTTGTGCGTTTGTCCGGGGCGCGTGCGAATGACACCAGGTGCTCCCCTCCGCGAATGTCCCCCGCTTCGCTCCTCCTTTATTTCGCTGCGGGGAGCACCTGGTGCCATTCGCACATGGGCACGCTCTGCGTTTGCAGCCGATCAACAAGTGCTCTGAGCGCTCACGTCGATACGGGGCTCTTTTTCGCGAAATAAAGGAGGAGCGAAGCGGGGGACATTCGCGAAAAAGAGCACCGTGTCGGCGGGAGCGTCGCCCTGAACAACCGCACTACAACAACGCAGCAGAATCAGTCGAGCTGCGCCCCCGACTTCTGCACAACGTCCTTCCACTTGGAAGACTCGACAGCAATGAACTGCCCCAGCTTCTGCGGCGACGTATCGGAAGAAGCCTCCAGCCCCTGAGACGCAAACATCTGCTTCACCTTCGGCGAGTTCAGCACTTCGGCAAACGCATGGTTGAGCTTGGCCACCCGATCGGAGGGCGTACCGGCCGGAGCCACGATGCCGAAGAACACGCTCACGTCATACCCCTTGTAGCCCTGCTCCGAAATGGTGGGCACATCAGGCAGCGCCTGCGAACGCGCGAGCGTCGCCACGCCCAGCGCGCGCAGCTTGCCGGCCTTGACGTAAGGCAGCGCGGTGAGGATGTCGGTGAAGGTCATGCTGACCTGGTTGCCCAGCAGGTCGTTGAGCGCCGGGCCCGTGCCCTTGTAGGGGATGTGCTGCAGGTCGGTGCCCGCCACCGAGTTGAAGAGCACGCCCGCCAGATGCGACGACGCGCCGTTGCCCGATGAGGCATAGCTGAGCTTGCCCGGGTTGGCCTTGGCATAGGCCACCAGCTCCGGCACGTTCTTCACCGGCAGCGCGGGGTTGACCACCAGGATATTCGGCAGATAACCCACCTGGATCACCGGCGCGAAGCTCTTCACCGGGTCGTAGTTGACCTTGCGGTACAGGCTCTTGTTGATGGCCAGCGGGCCCGAGGTGCCGAACATCAGCGTGTGGCCGTCGGCCTCGGCGCGCGCCACGTATTCGGCGCCGATGTTGCCGCCGGCGCCCGCGCGGTTCTCCACGATCATCGGCTGGCCGAGGCGATCTTTCATCTCGGCGGCGAGCGTGCGGGCCATCGCGTCGGTGGGGCCGCCGGGCGGGAAGGGCACGACCAGCGTGATGGGCTTCGAGGGGAAGGCGTCGGCCGCCTGTGCAGTGGGCAGGGTGGGTACGACGGTCAGCAGCGTGGCGCAGGCGGCCAGCAGGAAGGTGAGGCGTTTCAAGGGATGTCTCCGTTTCTTGTCGGGGAAAAAGTTCAGGCCGGCACCGCGGCGTTGCGCGCGGCCGTCGCGTTCCAGTCGGCGGGCATGGCGTCGGGTGCCAGCGGATCGCGCGGCAGCACGCGGTGCAGCAGCACCAGTTGGGCCCAGCGCAGGCGCGCGGCAGAGCCGCCGCGCGAGGCTTCCCACGCCATCGCGATGGCGCTCGTGCAGTGGTACAGCGCCGACGCGGCCTGGCGAGCCAGCACGTCGCCGCCTTCGCGTGCGGCGGTCTCGGCCAGCGCGGCGGCGCGTGCCAGTGCATCGCGCAGCGCCTTGGCAAAGGCGGGTGCGAGCGCCGCGTCGTCGAGCAGCTTTTCGCAGTGCGCGCGCAGCACCGGCAGCGAGCCTTCGCGCTTCAGGGCACGAATCACGTCGAGCGCCACGATGTTGCTGGTGCCTTCCCAGATCGAGCCCAGGTGCGCGTCGCGCACAAGGCGCGGGTCGCTCCATTCCTCGATGTAGCCGCAGCCGCCGCGCACTTCCATCGCATCGCCCGTCACCTTGCGCGCATCGCGGCAGGCGCGGAACTTGATGAGCGGCGTGAGGATGCGCAGCAGTGCGTAGGCATCGGGCTCGCCGGCATCGGAACGCGCGAGGGCCAGCGCGGTCTGGCAGACCATCGTGCGTGCCTGCTCGGCCGGCAGGCGCAGCTTGTCGAGCTGGCGCTGCATCAGCGGCATCTGGTCGATCGTGCGGCCGAAGGCGCGACGCTCCGAGGCGATGTACTCGGCCTCGGCCACCGCGCGGCGCATCAGGCCCGCGGCGCGCACGCCGTTCGACAGGCGCGAGTTGTTCACCATGTCGGCCATCTGCACGAAGCCGCGGCCTTCTTCGCCGACGAGGTACGCGATGGCGCCTTCGAGCCGGATCTCGCCGCTGGCCATCGAGCGCGTGCCCAGCTTGTCCTTCAGGCGAATGATCCGGTAGTGGTTGAGGCTGCCGTCTTCCAGCCGGCGGGGCAGCAGGAACAGCGACACACCCTTCATGCCCGCCACGCCGTCTTCAGCGCGTGCGAGCACCATCGCGAAATCGGCATCAGGGTTGGAGCAGAACCACTTGTCGCCGGTGATGCGCCAGCTGCCATCGGCCTCGCGTCGGGCCATCGTCGCGGTGGCCGCGATGTCGGAGCCGGCCGCCTGCTCGGTCATGAACATCGCGCCTTGCGCGAGTTCGTCGAAGTCGAGCGAGGTCAGGCGCGGCAGGAAGCGCGCGACCAGCTCGGGGCTGCCGAACTTTTTCAGCGTGCGCGTGAGCGAATCGGTCATCGAGACCGGGCAGCACAGGCCGAACTCGGCCTGCACGAACAGGTAGGTCAGCACGTACTTGACCAGCGGCGGCATCTTGCCGGTCCAGCCCAGGGTTTCGTCGCGGTGCGAGATCGCGGCCAGGCCGAATTCGCTGAGCGCCAGGCGCTCCATCTCCACATAGGCCGGATGCTTGACGACCTTCTGCTCGTCCAGGCCGGTGCGGGTGCGCTGCTTCAGCGTGGGCGGGTTGCGGTCGGCGGTGCCGGCCAGTTCGTCGAGCAGGCCGCCCGCCAGGCCGCCCAGGCGCTCGAAGTGCGGCTGCATATGGGTCAGCAAGTCGTCGGGCAGGTAGAGCGCGAGCAGCGCATGCAGCTCGGTGTCGGTGGTGAACAGGTTCTGACCGTGGCGGTCGGGAATCGGATGGGCGTGCGCGGCTGTTGGCGCGGCAGATGCGGCGTTCTCGGACATGGGTCTTGTCTCCTGGGTTCGCCGCATTGTTGAAGCCGCGACGATCCGTGTCTAATATCGAATTGGTCTTGCTCGATTTGATTTGACTATTCATGGAACTGCGGCACCTGCGCTATTTCTCCGTGCTCGCCGAAGAACTGCACTTCGGGCGGGCGGCTCGGCGTTTGTCGATTTCGCAGCCGCCGCTGTCGGTGGCAATCCGCCAGCTCGAAGAGTCGGTGGGCGCGCGGCTGTTCGAGCGCAACAGCAAGGAAGTGCGGCTCACGCACGCGGGCGCGGCGCTGCGCATCTCGGCGCGGCGCTTGCTGCTGCAGGCCGAAGAGGCCGCGCTCGAAGCGCGCGACGTGGCCACCGGTTCGGCCGGCCGGCTGCGCATCGGCTTCGTCGGCGCCATGCTCTACCGGGGCTTGCCGCAGGCGCTGCGTGCCTTCCAGGCCACGCACCCGGCGGTGCGCATCACCTTGAGCGAACTCAACTCCGGCGTGCAGATCGCCGAGCTGCTGAACGACCGGCTCGACCTCGGCTTTGCCCACACGCGCCGCGTGCCGCCCGAGCTGCAGCAGCGCCTGTTGCTGTCGGAGCCCTTCGTGTGTTGCCTGCCCGCGGGGCATTCGCTCGCCCGCAAGAAGGTGCTGGCCCCGGCTGACTTGCGCGACCAGCCTTTCGTGCTGTTCTCGCGCGAGGCTTCACCGGACTATCACGAGCGCATCCTGTCGATCTGCGCCGACGCGGGCTTCCTGCCCGAGGTGCGGCACGAGGTGCGCCACTGGCTGGCCGTGGTCTCGCTGGTCTCGCAGGGCATGGGCGTGGCGCTGGTGCCGCAGGCGATGCGGCACTCGGCCCTGCGCGGCGCGGTGTTCCGCCCGCTCGACCGCGCGGTGGTGCAGTCGGAGGCTTACGGCGTGTGGCGGACCGGGCCGCCGAGCGTGCTGGTCGAGCGGCTGCTGCAGGGCGTGGCCGAGAGCATCGCGGCCGCCGCCGAGCTTCAGGCGTAGAGCGGTTCTTCCGCCATCTGCTCGCACTGGTCTTCCAGCACGAGGATCTGCCCCTTCCAGTAGTCGCTGGAGCCGAACCACGGGAAGTTGATCGGGAAGATCGGGTCTTCCCAGCGCCGCGCCAGCCACGCGCTGTAGTGAATGAGCCGCAGCGTGCGCAGCGGCTCGATCAGCGCCAGCTCGCGCCGGTCGAATTCGCGGAACTGCTCGTAGCCGTCGAGCAGGCCCGACAACTGCGAGGTGCGCTGCGCGCGGTCGCCGGACAGCAGCATCCACAGATCCTGCACCGCGAAGCCGGTGCGCGCGTCGTCGAGGTCGACGAAGTGCGGGCCGCCGCCAGGTCGGTCGGTGGGCGTCCACAGGATGTTGCCGGGGTGCACGTCGCCATGCAGGCGCAGCTTGCGGGGCTTGAAGTCGGAGGCCGGCGGCTGCAGCGCGAGGGCGGTCGCGCGGACCATGTCCAGCGCTTCGTTGCAGATCTTTTCCCAGTCGCGCTGCATGTCGAGCGGGATCTTGTCGTTCTCCAGCAGCCAGTCGCGCGAGTCGAGGCCGAAGGTCTGCAGGTCGAGCGCGGGGCGCGCCTCGAAAGGCTTGGCGCTGCCCACGGTGTGGATGCGCGCCAGGAAACGGCCGACCCATTCGAGCACCTCGAAGTTGTCCAGCTCCGGCGCGCGGCCGCCCCGGTAGGGGCTCACGCTGAACGCGAATCCGGCGTGGTGGTGCAGGGTCTTGCCGTCGACAACCAGTGGGGGCACGGCCGGCACTTCGCCAGCAGCCAACTCGAGCGAGAAACCGTGCTCTTCCAAGATCTCGGCTTCGCTCCAGCGCCCGGGGCGGTAGAACTTGACCACCACTGCACTGCGGTCTTCCAGGAACACCTGGTAGACCCGGTTTTCATAGGAGTTCAGGCCGGTGAGCCGGCCATCGCCGTGCAGGCCCAGCGTCGCGAGTGCGTCGAGCACCACGTCGGGCGTGAGGCTCTCATAGGGATGGGTGTTCGCGGGCGCTGCAGGGGAAAGGGTCATGCAGCGATTGTCGCCACTGCGACCCGCAGGGCGTTATTTGCCGGCCGGTTGTTTGTAAAGAGAAAGGACATGGCCCGTGCGCGGGTCGCCCTTGCCCGCGAGCACCTGGGCGTAGGCGGCCTGCACCGCATCGCCACCGATGTGATGTTCGGCGCGCAGCCAGGGCTTCTTCGCGTCGGTCGCTTCGGCGATGAAGTGATGCCAGGCCGACACCATGCGCCGGCCGAACTCCTCGGCGCCCCATTCGGTGGTGCGCTTCTTGATCTGCGCGGGCGCAAAGAACAAGGTGGCGCGCGGGCCGCTCAGGTCCTTGCCCGCGCCCTTGGATGCGAGCTGCTCGACATGCGTGCCGCCGATGGAGCTGCTGTACTTGAGATCGGTAAAACGTCCATGGATCGCGTTGCGCAGTTCGCCGTTGCCGGCGAAGTCCACATACACGCAGGGCGTATCGGCCGCAATGGTGTCGAGCGCGTCGTAGGTCACCACGCGGTCGTAGCAGCCCAGGCTTTCGCAGAAGGCCACGTTGCCGGGCGAGGTCAGGCCGATCACCTGGATGCCTTCGCGCTGGTGCAACTGGAAGGCCGTGCCGTAGGCCGTCTTGCTCGATGCGCTCGACAGCAGCATGGTGTTGGCGCCGAAGAAATCGTTGTCGGCCATGAAGTCGTCGATCAGCCAGGAGGTGATGAACAGCGGGCGCAGCAGCGATTGCGTGTCTTCCGTATCGGCGGTGTACAGCGGGTCGGCGTTGCAGCGGAAGTACTGGTTGTAGACCGCAGGCAGTTCGGCGCGGTGCGGCGCCACGTCGGTAAAGCGTTCGGGCGACAGCCGGCCGGGGCTGAGCACCGCGCCCGAGGCCATCGGCCAGTAGCCGTAGAGCCGCTCGCCGACCGGCACGCCCGGATTCAGCGACTGCACGACGCTCGCGAAGCCCCACACGGGGATCGTGCCCCAGCCTTCCTCGCCGCTCGGGAAGAACTGCCAGTAGCTCATCGCATCGCCGAAGGCGGCATAAGTGATGTTGTTCGAGGTGAGCGCAAAGCTGTCGATGCGCACGCGCACCTGGCCGTCCGCCAAGGGTTCGTCGGTGGCGGTGTGCAGGCGCGTGGTGGCGAGCTGGTCTTTGCGGATCAGGAGGCTGGTGGTGCTCATGGTGTCGATCTCCACGGGTTGTGTGAGGGGCGGGGCTTCGGTGCGTGCCGCGACATTAGCCAAGCTTGGTGAAAGGCGCTATCGCACCCGGCGTTTCGGCGTCACCCGTGAGACAAGCGCGGGCATGAAAAAAGCGACCCGGCTTGTGGCCGGGTCGCTTGTTCGTTGCTGCTGCAGGGTGATCAGGCGATCAGGCGATCGTGAGTTCGACGTCGATGTTGCCGCGCGTGGCGTTCGAGTACGGGCAGACCTGGTGAGCGGTGTCGACCAGCTTCTGCTTGGCATCCGCGTCGAGGCCGGGCAGCGTGATCGCCAGCTTGACGGCGATGCCGTAGGCAGCGCCGCCGTTCGTCGGGCCAAGGGAAACGCTGGAGTCGATGGCGACGTCGTCCGGCACCTTCACGCCGATCTTCGGGCCGACGGCCTTCATGGCGCCGATGAAGCAGGCGGCGTAACCCACCGCGAACAGCTGTTCGGGGTTGGTGCCGGGCTTGCCGGAACCGGGCGAGCTCAGCTTGACGTCGATGGCGCCGTCGCTGGACTTGCCTGCGCCGTCACGGCCGCCGACGGTGTGGGCTTCTGCGGTGTAGAGCACTTTGTCGAGCTTGGTGGTCATGGTGATTCCTTTGAGATGAGGGAGGGAGGGACGGGAAAAAGCTTCTCTCTTTTCTGGATCGAAGCGGGGAGAAACAAGGAAACCGGTCGTGTGTCAGGCCGCCTTCTTGATGCGGTCGCGCAGGGTCTGGATCTGCTGGGTGAGCGCGATGAGTTCGGGCACCGAGCACTCGGTGGCCGCCATGAGGCAGCCCGGCACATCGGCGGCGCGGGTCTTGAGCTTGCGGCCGATGGCGGTCAGGGTGATGTGCACGCGGCGTTCGTCGGCCACGTCGCGCACCCGCGCCACATAGCCGTTGGCTTCGAGGCGCTTGAGCAGCGGCGTGAGCGTGCCGGAGTCGAGCGAGAGCCGTTCGCCGAGCGCGGAGACCATCGGGCCGTCCTGCTCCCAGAGGGCGAGCATGACGAGGTATTGGGGGTAGGTGAGCTGCAGCTTTTCGAGCACCGGCTTGTAGAGCCGGGTCATGGCCAACGAGGCGGAATAGACGGCGAAGCACAGCTGGTTGTCCAGCTTGAGCATTTCGTCGGCGGAAACGGTGTCGGAGCGCATGGGGCGAAGTATAGCGAGCAATTGAATTGTGTGCAATGTAAAGTTAAGGTAAACGCCGTGCCACACTAGAAGCCTTTTGTTTACCTTCCTGCTTGCCATCGTGGCCGGCAAGCCTTGCTGACCTCGTATGCGATCCACCCTGATTCCGCCGAAGGGAAGCCTTGCGGCCTTCGCCGGGCCGGCGCCCACCTTGCACCGCGACGTCCTGCTGGCCCTGGGCGCGATGCTGCTGCTGTGGACCTTGTCCATCGGCTACTTCTATCCAACCCCGCCCTGGGACAACGTCGAAGAGCTGTTCTGGGGCAGCAGCTTCGAGTGGAGCTACTACAAGCATCCGCCGCTGCCGAGCTGGATCATGGGCGTGCTGGTGCGCCTGGGCGGGCGCCAGCCCTGGCTGACCTACGCGGCCGGTGTCGGCTGCGGCGTGGGCGCGCTCTATCTCGTCTGGCGCTGGTCGATCGAGATGGTCCATCCGGCGCGCGCGGCGCTGGCCGTGCTGCTCGGCTCGCTGGTGGCCTACCACGTGCAACGCGCGGTCATCTACAACCACAACACCGTGCAACTGCTGCCGCTGGCCGGCTACTGGTGGATGCTGTGGCGCGTGCTCCATGCGCCGTCGGCGTCGAGGCTGCGCGACTGGGCATGGCTGGGCGTCTTCGCGGCGCTGTCGATGCTCACCAAGTACAGCGCGGTGGTGCAGTTCGCGGTCGGCGCGGCCTTCATCGTGCGGCAGGGCCTGTGGCGCGACGCGCAGGTGCGGCGCGGGCTTCTGGTGGCGGCCGGCGTGGCGGCGCTGCTGATGGCGCCGCACGTGTGGTGGGTGCTGGAGCACTCCGCGCGAACGATCGCCTACGCGCGCCATTCGGTCCATGCGCCAGGCTCGCACGGGCAAGGCTTTCGCCGCCTGACGCACGTGTTCGTGACGCAGGTGGCCCGGCTGTCGCCGATGCTGCTGCTGGTCGGCTGGGCCTGGCTCACGCGCGCTTCCGTGGCGGCGGGGCCATCGCCTTCGATTGCCACGCCGGGGCTGAACGCGTTCGACCGGCGCTTCCTGGCCTGGGCCACGCTGGGGCCCGCGTGCCTGGTGTTTCCCGCCGCGATCCTGCTGAAGATTCCGTTGGTCGCGTCCTGGCTCACCACCTTCTTCCTGCCGGCCGCGCTGTGGGCCGTGGCCATGCTGCCCGGCCTCGACGCGGAGCGCTGGAGCCGTCGCCGCTGGCGCGGCGTGGTGGCCACGGTGATGGTGCTTCATGTGGCCGGCGCGCTCGGGCAGGGCTGGGTCGACGGTGTGCTGAGCAAGCGGCTGGGCTACATCACGCGCGCCAACCTGCCGGCGCAGGAAGTCGCCGATGCGGTGGGTGCCATCTGGCGCGACCGCGCCGGCGACCGGCCGTTCAAGCTGCTCGTGGGCGACACCTGGTTCGCGGGCGCGGTGGCATTGAAGATGGACCCGTCGATGCAACTGCTGATCGACGGCGACGAACGCAACTCGCCGTGGCTGGCGCCCGGTGAGCTGGAGCGCGAAGGCGGCATGGTGCTGATCCTCGACACACGGGAGTTCCGCTCCGAAGGCATGCTGCTCGAACCCCGCATGGCCGCCGCCGATTGCCGTGGCACGCTGGACATTCCGTGGGCCGGTACCGACGAACTGCGCATGCGTTGGGGCATCGTGCTGCCGCAAGGCGACAGCGGGGCGAAGAAGAACTGCGGGGTGACGGGCGCGGGCAAGTAGCGCTGTGGCGGTTGCATCCGTGGGGGCGCATCGAGCTGTCAATTGAAGGTGCTGCGGTTGCGGCAAGGCTCGGCATACTCCAGTGCCGGCCGCGTGAACCATTCCTCAGCCCTTCAACTGAAAACCATGAACAGTTCTCTGACGCTCTCCACCGCCTCGGGAATCACCTGCATGCGGCGCCTTTCGACGGCGGCCCTTGCCGTATTGCTGGCCGGTTGTGCCGCCTCGTACCAGGCGCCTCAAGGCAAGGATGTCGCGCGATTGCGCATCGTCAGCCAGCAGACCGAATGGTCGAAGGGGGTCACCTCCGTGATCTATCCGAGCGGCGAGTGCGAAGCCCCGATGGCGCTTGGCTTCTTCAGCGGCATCGCACGGCCGGGCGCACAGGAAAAGCCGCTGGGCATCCCCGGGGGCGCCGAGCTCGACGGCCACATATTCATCGAGCGGCTCATACCCGCCGGCCGCCGCGAACTCATCACCATGAAGCTGGGGATCAGCGCGGACAGCAAGACCTGCGTGGTGACCCTCTCTTTCGAGCCCGTGGTCGGCGGCGACTACGAAGCCCGCATGCAATGGCAAGCGGACAGGTGCAACGTGAGCCTGAACAGGGTCGGCACGCAGGACGGCGCTGCAACGTACACGAGGGAACCGAGCGTTCGTCGAGAACAGACGTGCATCAGGGGGACATGAGCGCACCGACCCTGCGGCCCATGCGCTTGCCCGTCCGCAACCCGATGGCGGCGGTTGAAGGCGCTCAGCCCCGGAACCGCTTGCGCGTCAATGCCAACGCGATCCAGAAGGCGACGACCGCATACACAGCCAGCACGCCCGCATGCAGCCACCAGTCGGCCGGCCATTGGTCCATGAACAACGGCCGCACCAGCGCCACCGCATTGGTCAGCGGCAGCCACGCCGCCACCGCCCTGACCGCCGACGGCAGTTGTTCAAGCGGAAAGAACACCCCGCTCAAGAACATCATCGGCGTCATGAACAGCGTGAAGTAGTAGGTGAAGAAGTCGTAGCCCTTCGCCAGCGCATTGAAGATCAGCGCAATCGACGAGAAGGTGATGCCCGCGCCGATCAGCACCATCCACGCCACGAACAGCTTCGGGCTGTGGCTGATGCCCAGCCCCAGCATCACGAACAAAATCGCGGTCACGGTGAAGATCGACTTGAACGCCGCCCACAGCATCTCCGCCAGCACGATGTCGTCCAGCCCCACGGGCGCGTTCATGATGCCGTCCCAGGTCTTTTGCACATGCATGCGCGAGAACGCCGAGTACAGCGCCTCGAAGCTCGCTGCGTTCATCGCGCTCATGCAGATCGAGCCGCTGGCCAGGAACAGGATGTAGGGCACCTTCACGCCATCCACCGCCACCTGGCCCACCAGCGCGCCCATGCCGTAGCCGAAGGCCACGAGCCAGATCAGCGGCTCGGCGATGTTGCCGATGAGGCTCGGTATCGCGAGCTTGCGCCACACCAGCAGGTTGCGCAGAAACACCGGCCACCAGCGCAGCGAGATCTCGGGCGCGCGCCACACCGAAGGCGAGGGCGGCGCGGCGTTCGTGATGCCGGGCGTCGTTGTTGAAGTCGTCGTGTTCATGGTCTAGCCGTCCTCGCGAATCTGCCGGCCGGTGAGCTTGAGAAAAAGGTCTTCGAGATTGGCGGGGCGGTGAAAGGTGCGCAGGCCGACGTGCTGCGTCAATGCATCGAGCAACCGCCGCGCGTCCTGCGTGTAGAAGAACACGGTCTCGCCGCTCACCTCCACGCGCGCCGCCATCGCCTTGAGTTCGGCCGACCCGGCCAGCGCCAGCGCGCCGTTGCCATACACCTCGACCACATCGGGCTCCAGGTGCTCCGCGATCAGGTCGCGCGGGCGGCCTTCGGCGATCTTGCGGCCGTGGTCCAGCACCAACAGCCGCGAACACAGGCGCTCGGCCTCGTCCATGAAGTGCGTGGTCAGCAGGATCGACTTGCCTTGCTGCAGCAGCACCTGCAGCCGCTCCCACATCAGGTGGCGTGCTTGCGGGTCGAGCCCGGTGGTCGGTTCGTCGAGCAGCAGCAGCTTCGGGTCATTGACCAGTGCGCGCGCCAGCGACAGCCGCCGGCGCATGCCGCCCGACAGCTCGCCCGGCTTCGCATCGGCCTTGTGCGAGAGCGCCGCGAACTCCAGCAACTGCGGCACGCGCGCCCGCACCTGCGCCTTGCTGAAGCCGAAGTAGCGGCCGTACACCACGAGGTTCTCGGCGCAACTGAAGTCGGGGTCGAGCGTGTCGAACTGCGTGACCACGCCGAGCTGCGCCTTGATGGCCAGCGCATCGCGCGGCATCTGCAGGCCCAGCGCCTCGATCTGCCCGCCATCGGGCGCGGTCAGGCCCAGGCACATGCGGATGGTGGTGGTCTTGCCGGCGCCGTTCGGGCCGATCACGCCCAGGCATTCGCCCGGCGCGATCTCGAACGACAGGTCGTTCACGACCGTGTTGTCGCCATAGCGCTTGTGCAGATGGCTGACGTGGAAGAGGGGAGGAGTGGGGGTGGAGGGCGGCACGCGGCCATTCTGACCCAGCCGCGCATTGCGCGCCCCATCGCTTCAATCGATGGACAAGCCGCCCGACTTGCGAGCAACTTCATGCGGCGCGCATTGCACCTGTGGCGCCCGCTGCGCCCGTTGCAACGGCACAATCGGCGCCGGATTGCAATTCTCGGGGGGAGGCCCAAAAGATGCTGCGTTTCCTGTTGGCGCTGTCGGTGCTGCTGTTGCTCGGCGCCTGCGCGCCCTTTCATCGCCCGTTGGCGGCCGCGGACCGGCACACGGTCCAGGAGGTCGACGTGCGCGTGGTCGTGGCGCAAGAAAGCTTCATGTTCTCCGCGAAGGCGCCCGGCGTGAGCGCGGCCACCGGCGGCGGCCTGATCGGCGCGCTGATTGATTCGTCGGTGCAGCAGTCGCGCCAGAAAGACATGAGCGCCGAGGTGCAGGCCATCGTCGGCCCGCTGCTCGACTACGACTACCGCACCGAAGCCGGCCCCGCCATCAACGCGATGCTGGCCGAGCCGAGCGCGTTTCCGCTGAAGGTGCGCTCGTCGCAGGTGCTGACGGCCATGCCGCTCAAGGCCGAGCAGGACGCCCGCATCGCCGCCACCAAGTCCGGTCCCGCCTACATGGTGCTGCTGCTGCAGTACGCACTCGAACCCGGGCTCGGCGCGTTCACCACGCGCACATCGGCCATCCTCTGGCAGGGCGGCAACAGCGAGCCTTCGTACCGCGCCTCCGCCATCTTCCAGACGCCCATCGGCGGCGGCACGCGCGCCACCGTCATCCGGCGCCTGACGGCCAACGACGGGCAGGTGCTGCGCTCGGTCATGCGCGATTCGATGACGCAGACGCTGCGCCTCGTGGCCCTGGACATCGCGGGTGCGCGCTCGGGTGCGGTGAAGACATCGCGCTTCAACGTCAACGGCTCGTGGGTCACGCTGGCCGGACAAGGCTTCGACGATCAGGCCGGCCGCGTGGTGTTCCGCGACCAGGACGGCGCCATGTATTCGCTGCGGAGCACGGCCCCATGAATCGAACCTATCGCGTGGCTGCCGCCATCCTCTGCACCTCCTGCTTCTTGCCAGGTCTTGCGCATGCGCTGACCGAGGGCGAGCCGCTCAGCATGGTCTTCGCGCCGACACCGGCACCGACCGCACGCTCCGACGGTTCGCCGGTCATCACGCAGCCGCTGCTCGCACCCAACTGCACGCTCTACCTGCCGAAGATCGAAGACACGCGCAGCAACAAGGCGAACGCCGGCAACCTCACCTTGATGATGCCCACGGTGCATGCCACGCCCAGGTCCGTGCAGTCGCTGCGAAGCGGCGATGGCCTGGCGTGGACGCGCGGCGCGCTGCAGTCGATGAGCCGCTACGGCTTCCAGACCGTGCTCGGTGCACCGGCCCCCACACCCGCCGGCGCACGGCAGGTCACGGCCGACGTGGCGCTGCGCCTGGCGCACGCATGGTCCACCGACCTGAACCTCGTCTCGCACGTGGTGCTGCAGGTCAGCTACCGGCTGCCGGGCGGCGAACTTGCTTCGCGCCAGTACCACGGCATGGGCACCGGCACCAACTGGGTCAATGGCAATGGCGAGTTCATGTCGGTGCTGAACCTCGGGCTTGAAGAAGCCGTGCGCAGCATGGCCAGCGATGCGGCGCTTCTGTGCGAGGGCAAGCCCTTGCCGGCACCCGTCGCCGCGCTGTAGCCCTACATCCGCAGCCCGCAGAACTCCGCCTTCATCCAGTCGATGAAGGCGCGCGTGCGTGCCGGCAGCAGCCGCGCGTTCGGATAGATCACGCTCACCGGCCGTGGCGGCGGCTCGAAGTCTTCGAGCACCAGCTTCAGGCGGCCCTGTGCCACCAGCGGCAGCACCTGGTAGGAGAAGAAGGTGCCGAAGCCCATGCCGGCGGCGCACGCTTCGATGGCGGGGGCGAGATGGTTGAATTCGAGCCGGCCGCTCAGCGTCACGTTCACGGTCCGGCCGCCTTCGTGGAACACCCATTGCAGGGGCGCATCGATGCGGCCACGCACGCAGGGCGCACCCGCCAGATCGCGCGGATGCAGCGGAACGCCATGCTGGTCGAGGTATGCCGGGCTTGCCACCACCACGCGGCGGATGGTGCCCAGCGACTGCGCCACCAGCGAGGAATCTTGCAGCGCACCGATGCGGATGCCCACGTCGATGCCTTCTTCGAGCAGGTTCACCGTGCGGTCGTACAGCAGCACGCTGCAGCGCACCTTGTCGTGGCGCTGCATGAAGCGGGTGATGGCGGGCGCCACGTACATGTGGCCGAACAGCACCGGCGCGGTGATGGTGAGCTGGCCCGCCGGCTCGCGCGCCTCGGCCTTCAGCGCGAGGTCGGCGGCATCGGCCGCGAGCAGCACGTCGCGCGCGCTGGGCAGGTAGTGGCGGCCCTCTTCGGTGAGCGACAGGCGGCGCGTGGTGCGGTGGAAGAGGCGCACGCCCAGGTGCGCTTCGAGCGCCGCGAGCGAGCGCACCACCGCGGGCAGCGAGGTGCCGAGCGCCTCGGCGGCGCGCGTGAGGCTGCCCTGCTCGGCAATCTGCACGAAGGTCTGCATGGCCTTGAAACGATCCATGGCGCGATTAAACCGGAAAACGCAGCAGTCAAATACAGGAATGGCTATTCATTCATGAGGCGCAAGAGAGAAGAATTGGGGGCAGGCCCAGCCCATTCACAGGAATCCCTCATGAACACCACCGCCGCCAGCCACCGTCCCGCGCAACCCATCAAGCTCTACGGCACCGCCCTCTCGGGCCATGTGCATCGCGTGCGACTCTTTCTTACGATGCTCGGGCTGCCCTTCGAAATCATCGAACTCGACCTGCGGAAGCGCGACCACCGCGCGCCGGAGTTCCTGGCACGCAACCCTTTCGGGCAGGTGCCGGTGATCGAGGACGGTGACCTCACGCTGGCCGATTCGAACGCGATCCTGGTCTACCTCAACGAACGCTACGCACCCGATCCGGCGCGCTGGATGCCGCGCGATGCGGTCGGCATGGCGCGCGTGCAGCGCTGGTTCTCGGTGGCGGCCGGTCCGCTGGCGTATGGCCCGGCGGCGGCGCGGATCATGGCGCTGTTCGGCCTGCCCGCCGACCCGGCCGAGACCGTGACCCGATCGCACGCCTTGCTCTCGGTGATGGAGATGCACCTGCAGCAGCAGCCCTTTCTTGCCGGCCCCGCCGCCACGCTGGCCGACATCGCGAACTACGCCTATGTGGCGCATGCGCCCGAAGGCAGCGTGTCGCTGGACGGCTATCCGCATCTGCGCGACTGGCTGGTGCGTGTGGAAGCGCTGCCCGGCTTCGTGCCGATGGTGCGGACGGCCATCGGGCTTGCGGCGGTCGTCGCATGATCGCCGCGCCGTTCCATGCCGGCGAGCGCGCGTTGCAAGCCCTGGTGGGTTCACGCGAGCAGATGGAGGTGGCCGGGCCGCGCGTGATCCGCGACTACATGCCGGACCAGCACCGCACCTTCTTCGCGCAGTTGCCCTTTCTCGTGGTCGGCAGCCTCGATGCGAACCTGCAGCCCTGGGCCAGCGTGCTGGCCGCGCCCGCCGGCTTTGCGCATTCGCCCGATCCGACGCACCTGCGCGTCGATGCGTTGCCCACCGCAGGCGATCCGCTGGCCGGCCAGTTGGCGCCGGGTGCCACGCTGGGCCTGCTCGGCATCGAGCCGCACACGCGGCGGCGCAACCGCATGAACGGCACGGTCGAGGCGCTCGACGCCAGCGGCTTCATGGTGCAGGTGCAGCAGAGCTTCGGCAATTGCCCCCGGTACATCCAGGCGCGCGAGCCGGTGTTCATGCCGACGCGCGGCGATGCGGCACCGGTGCAGTGGCTCGACACGCTCGACCTGGCGGCCCATCGCCTGATCGGCAGCGCCGACACGCTGTTCATTGCCACCGCCTATCCGAACGATGTGGCGGCGGGTGACGACGCCGATGCCAGCTCGCACGGTGTCGACGTGTCGCATCGCGGTGGCCTGCCGGGCTTCGTGCGCATCGACGGCGACGACGTGCTCACGGTGCCGGACTTCAACGGCAACCGTTTTTTCAACACGCTCGGCAACCTCGCGGCTCATCCGCGCGCGGGTCTGCTGTTCATCGACTTCGACAACGGCGAGCTGCTGCACGTGGCGGTCACGGCCGAGATCGTGTGGGACGGGCCCGAGGTCGCGGCCTTCGAGGGCGCGGAACGCCTGATGCGCTTTCGGGTCGAGCACGCACTGCGCCGTCCGTTGGCGCTGCCGCTGCGCTGGGGCGATGCGGAGCTGTCGCCACATCTGGCGCGCACCGGCCGCTGGGCTTCCACGCACGCCTGAGCGTTCGCCGCGCGCCCGTCAGTGAAAGACGGGAATGCGCGCGGCCGTCGGCCTGTAGTGCCAGCCGCGTTCTTGCTGCGCCTGCAGGTCGGGCGTGCGACGCAGCAATGCGTCGAGGCCCGCTGCTGCCAATGTGCAGGCCAGCGCCTGCCCCGGGCAGGCATGCATGCCGTGACCGAAGCCGAGCATGCGGCGCCGGGCGCGCACAAGCATGAACACATCCGGGTCGGGGTTGAACGCGGGATCGCGGTTGGCCGAGGCCAGCAGCACCAGTACCGCGTCGCCCACGGCCAGCGGCGTTCCCGCCAGCGTGATCGGCTCCGCAACGAAGCGGCGCGTGTTCTGCGCCGAGGGATCGTGCCTCGCCGTTTCTTCCACGATCGATTGAAGCCCATCGCGCGTGCGCAGGGCGGGGCGCAGCGAGGGCTCGCGCATCACCGCGATGAGGCTGTTGCCGAGAAGGCCCGCCGTGGCATCGCAGGTCTGCGAGAGCAGGCCCACGAGGTTCGCGAGCAGCGCGCGCGACAGCGGTGCGCTCGCTGCGCTTTCCGCCAGCACGGCGGCGAGCAGCGTGCCATTGCGTGGGGGCGCACTAGCGGCCATCGCCTCGAAGCGCGTCAGCAGTTCGGAAGCGGCCACACTGGCAGCCTCCAACTGCGCTGCCGTGGACAACGGCGACAGGCAGGCGACGAAATCGCGCATCCAGCGGTCGACCTGCGGCAGCGTCTCGTCGGCAAAGCCGAGCAGGTGCGCGACCGCCTGCACGGGCATGGAGAAGATCGTGTCGGACAGCGCTTGCTCCGGCACGCGCTGTGCCACTTGCGATGCGGCCGCGTGCACGGCATTCAGGTCGAGCCCGGCCAGCGCGCGTTGCAGCGCGGGCCGGTGAGCCTGATGCGCCGGGCCTTCGTTCGTGCGCACCAGATGCCCGAACACTTCACCCGCCGCACTGCCGACGATGGCGCGCGGCACCGGCTCGGCGACGGGCCGCACGCGCAGTGCGCCGTGCGCGCCCAGCACCTGTTCGATGACATCGGCGCGGCTCGCGACCCACAGGCGCAGCTTTTCGTTCCACGCAAGCGGCGGACCCGCGCGCAGGCTGGCGTAGTACGGATAGGGGTCTGCATGCGTGGCGGCCGCGACCGGATCGACGGGCAGGTCGGTGGAAGTGGGGCTTGATGTGTTCATGGCCGCAGTGTGCGATTGAAGCCGCTGCCACACTTCGCCCGTGAACGAAGTGTCGGATGCGCAGCCGTTCTACGATGGGCACATGGACACGAACTCTTCCTCCTCTTCACCGAGCGCCGACTTCCAACTGGCACGACTGGCCGGCGCCATCGCCGAGCCGGCACGCGCCCGCATGCTGAACTGCCTGATGGACGGCCACGCGCGCACCGCCACCGAGCTGGCCACCGTGGCCGAAGTGGCAGCGTCCACGGCCAGCGCGCATCTGGCACGGTTGAAGGAAGAGCGCCTGGTCGAGCTGCTGGTGCAAGGCAAGCACCGCTATTTCAGGCTGGCCAACGACGATGTTGCGGCCGCGCTCGAAAGCCTGATGGTGGTGGCCGGTGCGCCGCGCGCCGCCGAGTTCAAGCCGAACACGCCGAGCCGCCTGCGCAGCGCGCGCACCTGCTACGACCACATGGCCGGCACGGCCGGCGTGGCGCTGCACGACCGGCTGCATGCACAGGGCTGGCTCAGCGGCCTGCAGAGCGGTTCTTACGAACTGACGGCCGAAGGCGCGATCGCGCTGGAGAGCCTGGGGGTCGAGGTCGATGCGGTGCGGCGTTCACGGCGCCGCTTCGCCTGCGCCTGCCTGGACTGGAGCGAGCGACGCCCGCACCTGGGCGGCGCGCTCGGTGCGGCATGGCTGCAACTGTCGCTGCGCCGCGGCTGGGTGCGGCAGGAGCTGGACGGCCGCGCGCTCGCGCTGACGCCGAAGGCCCAGCGCGAGATGCCCGAGCTGTTCGCCTGAACCAGCGGAACCGGAAGACGGGCGCTCAGGCCTTCAGCTTGAGCAGATAGATCAGCGGCCCGGCCATCGCCGTGTCGAGTTCGAGAAAGCTCTCGAAGTCCTTGCCCGCCATCCAGTACGGGTCCCAGTTGTTGCGCTTGATGGTCTTCACCCACAGGTCGTGCGTGGTGGCGCGGCGCACCGCATCGAGCAGCACGGCCTTGCGGTAGGGCGGCACCTTCTTGCCGGTCATCACGCCGCGCCAGTTGGCAAGGTCGGCATCGACACCCTGTTCGCGTACCGAGGTGATGCCCTGGAACGGATGCTTGGACGACACGCCGATGGCGCGCAGCTTGCCGCTGGCCAGGCTGTCGCTGAATTCGCTGAAGCCCGAGATGCCTGCCACCGCCTTGCCGGTTTCAAGCGCCTCGACCACCTGCGCGCCGCCCGGGTGCGCCTGGTAGACCAGCGTGGAAGACGCGCCCGCCACGCGCGCCAGCATGCCGGCGTACATGTGGTCGACACCGCCGGCCGAGCCGCCCGCGATGACCGTGTTGGCGGCATCGGCGCGCAGTTGCGCGATCAGGTCCTTGGGCGTCTTGATGGGCGAGTCGGCTTTTACCGCCACCACTTCGTAGTCGCTGGTCAGGCGTGCCACGGGCGAGATGCTGGCCATGGTCACGGTGGGTTTTTGCAGCGCCACCGCGCCGACCATCACCATGCCGCTGACCAGCAGCGCTTCGGGGTCGGCGTCGTATTTCTCGACGTACTTGGCCAGGCCGATGGTGCCGCCCTTGCCGCCGATGTTCTCGTACACCACGTTGCCCACCGCGCCCGAGGCCAGCAGGGCAGCGCCCAGCGCGCGGCCGGTCTGGTCCCAACCGCCGCCCTCATTGGCGGGAATGACGATGCGCAGCTTGCTGCTCAGCGGTGCGTCGGCCGCCCTGGCGGTGCCGGGCCACAGCGCGGTATGCCCCGCGCCTGCGGCGGCGGCCGATGCCGCGATCCATGCCGAGAAACTGCGGCGGGAGAGAGGTGCGGACGTCGACTGGGGCATCTTGTTTCCGGTTGTCTGTGGGGAAACTGAATGATGTCCGCGAAATATGCCAATCGTTCCCGCAGGCGTGCAGGGACAAACCCCGATGGACGCCCACCGGCCGGGAACACGTTTCTTACTGGAACGCCACTTCGGCAAAGCTGCGAAGTTTGCGGCTGTGCAGCCGTGTCGAGCCCTCTTCGCGCAGGATGTCGATGGCCCGCATGCCGATGCGCAGGTGCTGCTCGACCCGCTCGCGGTAGAAGTGGTTGGCCATGCCGGGCAGCTTGATCTCGCCGTGCAGCGGCTTGTCGCTCACGCACAGCAGGGTGCCGTAGGGCACGCGAAAACGGAAGCCGTTGGCCGCGATGGTCGCGCTTTCCATGTCCAGCGCCACCGCGCGGCTCTGGCTGAAGCGGCGCTGCGGCTGGTTGCCGGGCAGCAGCTCCCAGTTGCGGTTGTCGGTGCTGGCCACGGTGCCGGTGCGCATGATCTTCTTGAGGTCGGGGCCTTCGTAGCGCGTGACGTCGGCCACGGCCTTTTCCAGCGCGAGCTGGATCTCGGACAGCGCGGGGATCGGCACCCACAGCGGCAGTTCTTCATCGAGCACGTGGTCTTCGCGCACGTAGGCGTGGGCCAGCACGTAGTCGCCAAGCTGCTGCGTGTTGCGCAGGCCGGCGCAGTGGCCCAGCATCATCCAGGCATGCGGGCGCAGCACGGCGATGTGGTCGGTGATGGTCTTGGCATTGGCCGGGCCCACGCCGATGTTGACCATGGTGGTGCCGCTGCAGTCCTCGCGCACGAGGTGGTAGGCGGGCATCTGCGGCAGGCGCGGCGGCGCGGTGCCCTGGCTGCCGTCCAGCAGGTGGGCGTAGGTGTCGCTGGCGCCGGCGGCCAGGCCGCGCCGGCGCGTGATCACGTTGCCGGGCTCGATGAAGGCCACGTACTCGCTGTTCTCGTCGGCCATGGCTTCGTGGCCCAGGCGCACGAACTCGTCGATGTAGAACTGGTAGTTGGTGAACAGCACGAAGTTCTGGAACCACTCGGGCGCGGTGCCGGTGTAGTGGCGCAGGCGGTGCAATGAGTAGTCGACCCGCGCGGCCGTGAACAGCGACAGCGGTTGCGCTTCGCCGTCGCGTGCCTCGTAGGTGCCGTTGGCGATGCCGTCGTCCATCACGCCCAGGTCGGGCAGGTCGAACGCGTCGCGCATGAGGGCGCGGCGATCGGCGCTCATGGTGCCCTCGATGTGGTCGTTCTCGGCAAACGAGAAGTGAATCGGAATGGGCTGCGTGCTGGTGCCCACCTCCAGTTCGACCTGGTGGTTTTCAAGCAGCAGGCGGAACTGGTCGAGGTAGTAGCGCGAGAACAGGTCGGGCCGCGTCAGCGTGGTTTCGTAGCGGCCCGGTCCGGCCACGAAGCCGTAGCTCAGGCCCGCGTTGGCTGGCGGCGTGTGGCGCGAGACGGTGTGCGTGTGCACCCGCACGAAGGGGTAGCAGGCACGCACCCGGCCGGGCAGGGCTTCGCCGGCGACGAAGCGCAGCATCGACTCGCGCAGGTGGGCAAGTCCGCCCTGGTAGATGGCCTTGACCTGTTCGAGGGCGGCGGCAGCATCGGTGAAGCGGGCGGGGGCAACGAAGGTGGGCATGTAGGGCATGACGGCATTGTGCAATGCCTGTCGTGTCTTCTGCTTTGTCGTTTGCGGGGCTTGTTTTTGGGGCTGCTGTTCAGGGCGACGCTCCCGCCGATACGGTGCTCTTTTTCGCGAATGTCCCCCGCTTCGCTCCTCCTTTATTTCGCGAAAAAGAGCCCCGTATCGGCGCGAGCGTTGGACAGAGCAGTTGTTGATCAGCGGTACACCAGCAGCGTGCCCTTGTGCGAATGACACCAGGTGCTCCCCGCAGCGAAATAAAGGAGGAGGGGCGCGCAGCGCCCCAGGGGACATTCGCGGAGGGGAGCTCCTGGTGTCATTCGCACTCGCCCTGAACAAGAGCGCCCGAACAAACCGACACTCAGGCCAAGAGACAGTCCAGCACCTTGCCAAGCATGTCGTTCACGTCAACAGCCTGCACAGCGCCCGGCAGTTCGACATCGCCATGCATCACGAACACCGGCTTGCCCCACTTCAGCCCCATCGCCATCTCCGACAACGTGCCCATGTTGCCGCCGATGGCGATCAGGCACACGCCGCTGCGCGCGATGATGCCGTTGCGCATCTCGCCCATGCCCGTGGGAATGGCCACGCTCAGCCATTCGTTGGCGTTGCGATCGTCGTCCTCGGGCAGGACGCCCACGGCAATGCCGCCTGCCTCGGTGGCACCGCGCGAGGCTGCCGCCATCACGCCACCGCGCCCGCCGCAAATCACCGCCATGCCCGCGCCGGCCAACGCATGCGCCACCGCGTACGCGGCTTCGCATTCGGCCGGGCCACCGTCGCCGGGGCCGAGCATGGCCACCGGCTGGCGATGACGCGTCGGACCCCATTGCTTCTGCGCCAGGCGCGTCAGCGCCTCAGTGACCGGCGCCGACAGCACCGCGCTCGCGCCTTCGCGTAACGACATCGCCTACTCCCATCACGATCACACACACCACCATCAGCACCAGCGACAAGGCCGCTGCCACCGCGAAATCGGAACCGCCATCGCCCACCTGCGCCAACAGCATCAGCGGCAGGATGTTGAGCTGCGTGCCCACCAGCGCCAACGCCGTGCCATACGTGCCCATCGCAATCGCAGCCACCATGCAGGCGTTCGACAGCACCGAGGGCATCACCTCGGGCACCACCGTGTCCCAGAACGCGCGCGCCTTCGACGCACCCAGCGTGCGCGCGGCCTGCGCCGGGCGCATGTCGAGGTTGGCGAACACCGGGTACAGCGACAGCGCCACGCGCGGGATCAGGTAGTAGGCATAGGCAAAGCCCAGGCCCGACACGCTGTAGATCCAGCTGCCGATGACCGCCGGATCGGCGCCCAGCCCCGCGAGCAACTGCGTCACGAAGCCCGCGCGCCCGAAGGCCAGGATGAAGCCGTAGGCAATCACCAGCCCCGAGAAGGCCAGCGGCAGGCCTAGCAAAGTCATCATCCATTGGCGCCGGCCTTCGGGCTGGCGCGCGAGTTCGATGGCGATGCAGGTGCCCACCAGCGCCGAGATCGCACCCGCCGCCAGGCCCAGGCCCAGCGTGTTGCGCAGCGCGCCGAAGAACAGCGGGTTGCCGAACAGCCGCCCGAAGGCACTGCCGCCCTCGCCGAAGGCTTCGGGCAGCAGCGCCGCCAGCGGCACCGCGAAGAACAGCGCCATGAAGGCCCATGCAGGCCAGGCGCCAAAGCGTCGCATCACGTTCCTTCGGGCCTTGTTGCTTACTTGCCCAGCGCGGCTTGCGCCCAGAGCTTGTCGACTTCGGCCTTGCGCTCCGAGGCCTTCACCACGTCGAGCGGGCGGATCTGCGGTGCGGCCGGCATCTTGGCGGCCACGTCGGCGCTCAGCGGCGTGCCCGGCACGGCGGGGCGCACGAAGCCCTGCGCGAACAGCGATTGGCCCGCCTCGCTCATGATGAAGTTGAGCCACAGCTTGCCGGCGTTCGGGTTCGGGCCGTTCTTCACGAGGCTGATGGCGTAGGGCGCGGCCACGCTGGCTTCCTTCGGAATCACGACCTCGACCGCATCACCCATGCCGTCGACGTGCTTGGCCTTCAGGCCGTCGTTCTCGTAGCTGATCCACACCGGGATTTCGCCCTTCAGGAACTTGGCATACGGTGTCGTGCCTTCCACGCGCAGCACGTTGCCGGCCGAATGCAGCTTGCCCAGGTAGTCGGTGCCGGGCTGCACGTTGTCGACACTGCCGCCGTTGGCATACGCCGCGGCAAAGGTCAGCACCTGGCCGATGCCGGTGGTGCGCGGGTCAAGGTAGACCACCGTGCTCTTGAACTCGGGCTTGAGCAGGTCGGCCCAGCTCGTCGGCACGTTCTTCACCAGCTTCTTGTTGACCAGGAAAGCGATGTTGAGCGTGTGGATGGTGAACCAGCGGCCCTCGGCCTCGCGGAACACGGGAGGCAGCTTGTCGAAGTTGACGGGCTTGAAGGGCGCGACCACGTCCTTCTTCGCGGCGTCGACGGCCGAGGCCGCGAAGTAGTAGGCGGTGTCGGCCTGCGGGCGGCGCTTGGTCTTTTCGAGCGAGACCACGGTGGCGGCGGAGCCGATGTCGTTGTAGGTCAGCTCGATCTCGGGGTAGCGCTTCTTGAAGTCGCGGAACAGCGACTTCCAGTTGGCCCATTCGGGGCCGGTGTCGAAGGACACGCACAGGCCTTCCTTTTGCGCTTCGGCGTACAGCGCCTTCTCGCCCGCATACAGCTCGGGGCCGTCGAAGGCAAAGGCGGTACGGGCCGCGAGCGTGGCCAGCGGCAATGCGCCGGCGGCCTGGATCAGATGTCTGCGTTGCATGGTGGCTCCTTGGAAGGAAATGGATGAAATGGAGGAAGGGGTCAGTGGTCGAGCAAGCGGAGGTGTTCGGGCGCGATGGCAATCGCTTGTGCAGCCGGTGCCGCCGACTCGGCAAGAAAGGGCTTGCCCGCGCCCTCCACCTCGAAGTCGTAGCGCGTGAGTGCGCCCAGGTAGCGCTGCGCGCCGGTGTGCCCCGCGAGGCGGTTCACGCTGTCGGACGGCGGATCGGGCTGGATGTGCTCGGGCCGCACAAGCACATGCACCGGCGTGCCGAAGGTGCGGCTGCCGGTGTCGGCGAAGAGTTCGGCAAAGCCCATGTCGAGCCGGCCCGGTGATGCCACCTTGCCCGGCAGGATCGTCGAGAGCCCGACGAACTCCGCCACCACGCGGCTTGCGGGGTTCTCGTAGATCTCGCGCGGCGTGGCGATCTGCAGCAGCCGGCCGTCCTTGAGCATGGCCACGCGGTCGGCCATCACCAGCGCTTCTTCCTGGTCGTGCGTGACCAGCAGCGTGGTCGCGTTGAAGCGTTGTTGTATCGAACGGATCTGGTCGCGCAGGTGGCCGCGCACGCTGGCATCGAGCGCCGACAGCGGCTCGTCGAGCAGCAGTGCGCGCGGGTCGATGGCCAGTGCGCGCGCCAGGGCCACGCGCTGCTGTTGTCCACCCGAGAGCTGCGCCACGGCGCGCTGCGCGTACTCGCCCAGCCCCACGATGTCGAGCAGCTCCTGCGCGCGCTTGCGCCGGGCTGTCGTATCGACCTTGCGCAGCTTCAGGCCGTAGGCCACGTTGTCCAGCACGCTCAGGTGCGGAAACAGCGCATAGCTCTGGAACACCATGCCGATGTGGCGCTGGTGCACCGGCGTGCGCGACATGTCTTCGCCGCCGAGCGCGATGCGGCCGGTGTGGCCGGTCTCCAGGCCCGCCGCCAGCTTGAGCAGCGTCGACTTGCCCGAGCCGCTGGGCCCGATCACCGCCACCAGTTCGCCGGTGCGCACGTCGAGCGACACGTCGTGCAGGCCGTGCGTGCTGCCCGGGTAGTTGTAGCTGACGTCGTCAAACAAGAGGCTCATGCGCGCTGCTTCACAAGGGAAGAAGAAAGAAGCGCCGACGCACTCGCCAGCACAAGAAGGATCACCGTGGCCGCGCAGGCAAAGCCCGTCGCGCCATAGAAGGCCTGCAGCAGCACCACCGGGTAGGTGCGGTTCTGAAAACTCGTGAGCAGGTTCGACACGCCGAACTCGCCCACCGAAATGGCGGCCACCATCACCAGCCCGCTGATCAGGCTCTGGCGCAGGCTGGGCATGACGATGCCGGTGAACTGCTGCCAGCCCGAGGCGCCGAGCGTGGCAGCGGCCTGTTCGAGCCGGCCCAGGTCGAGGTGGCGCAGGTCCGCCAGCAGCGTGTTCGTGAGGTAGGGCAGCGTGAGGATCGCGTGCGCCGCAATCAGCAACGGCATCGAGCCCAGCCAGGGCGCCAGGTCGGTGTTGAACACGATCATGTAGCCGAAGGCCATGGTGATCGGCGGCACGGCCACCGGCGTGGCGCTCACGATGCGCGCCGCCAGGCTGCCGCCGCGCCGCGCGCCGTGGTACAGCGCATAGGCCAGCGGCAGCGCCAGCACGGTGTTGATGGCGCAGGCCGACATGGCCACCACGAGGCTGCTGACGAAGGCCTTGCGAAAGGATGTGTCGAGCCACAGGGCTACATACCACTGACCCGTGATGCCGGTGGGCAGCAGCGTGTTGGTCCAGTTGCCGCCAAAGCTGCCGAGCAGCAGCAGGGCAATGGGCAGCAGCAGGTACAGGCCGTAGATGAGCGAGATGCCGCGAACCAAGGTTGTCTCCAGTGTCATGGACACCCGGCATACTTTCCGGATGCGCTACTGTCTGCGCAAGGCGTGCCGCAGCGTTCCCCGAATTCTAGGAAGCACCTGAGAACCTATGGGTGAAAGTTGGATGACGACACTTGAGCAATTGGAAAATGTTTTTCACCAAGATTTCATCAACCGGCCCCATGCATGAAGCGTGACTGCCCCACCATCCAGGAGCTGCTGGCCTTCGATGCGGTGGCGCGCCACGAGAGCATCACGCTGGCGGCCGGTGCCCTGTGCATCACCGTGAGCGCGGTCAGCAAGCAGATCGCGGGGCTCGAAGCCTTCCTGGGCCGCGAGCTGCTGCAGAAGAATGGTCGTGGCGTGCAGCTCACGCCGCAGGGGCGCGTGTACTGGCAGAAGATTTCGGGCGGCCTGCGCGCCATCGAGACCGCGACCTTCGAGGCCCGCTCGGGCGATGCCGGCGCGGGCCTTCTCACGCTGGCGAGCGTGCCCACCTTCCTGACCAAGTGGCTCATTCCGCGCCTGCCGGCCTTCAGCCAGAAGAGCCGCCATGTGATGCTGAGCTTCAGCCGCCACCTGGAGCCGAGCGACGGCATTCCGGCCGGCGTCGATGCCGCGATCCGCTACGGCCCCGACGGCTGGCCCGGCGTGGTGTCCGAATACATCGCGGGGCGCGAGTTCGTGCTGATCGTGGCGCGCTCGCTGGTCGAGGGGCGCCACCGCATCGCGCAGCCGGCCGACATCGTGGGCCACACGCTGCTGCATCACGAAGGCGCACCCACGGCCTGGCGGCAATGGGCCGCGCAGCATGGTGTGCCCGAGGTGCAGACCGTGGCCGGCCCGCGTTTCGCGCAGTATTCGGCGCTGATCCAGGCGGCACTCAACGGGCTGGGCATCGGGCTGGTGCCCAAGCTGCTGGTGCAGGAAGAATTGGCGGAAGGCGCGCTGCTGAGCCCCTGCGGCACGCCGGTGAGCGTGAACCAGGGCCACTACCTCTGCTACCGGCCCGACCGGCTCGACCTGCCTGCGTTCGCGGCGTTTCGCGAATGGCTGCTTGAAGAAGGCGTGGCATCGCGCGGAGCGGAAGCATGAAACACGTGTCTTCGCTAACCTCTGCGATCGCACAGGAACAACCAAGGAAGTGAATCGATGAAAGTCGCAGTGATGGGTGCCGGCGCGGTCGGCTGCTACTACGGCGCCATGCTGGCGCGCGCGGGCCACGAGGTGGTGTTGATCGGGCGGCCTTCGCATGTGGAAGCCGTCAAGGCGCACGGCCTGCGGCTGGAGACGAAGACCTTCGACGAGCATGTGAAGCTCGATGCGAGCACCGAAGCCAGCGCGGTGCAGGGCGCGGATCTCGTGCTGTTCTGCGTGAAGTCCACCGACAGCGAATCGGCCGCAGCGCTGATCCAGCCGCACCTGTCGCCCGATGCGCTGGTGCTGACGCTGCAGAACGGTGTCGACAACGACGCGCGCGTGCGTTCGGTCCTGCGGTCGAACGAAGTGGCGGCCGCCGTGGTCTATGTGGCGACCGAGATGGCCGGCCCCGGCCATGTCAGGCACCACGGGCGTGGCGAACTGGTGATCGCGCCCTCGCGCGCCAGCGAGCAAGTGGCGCAGCACCTGATTGCGGCCGGCGTGCCCACGCAGATTTCAGACAACGTGCGCGGCTCGCTCTGGGCCAAGCTGATCCTCAACTGCGCCTACAACGCGTTATCGGCGGTCTCGCAACTGCCTTATGGCGAACTGACGCGAGGCGTCGGCGTCACCGACGTGATCCGCGACGTGGTCGCCGAGTGCCTTGCCGTGGCGAAGGCCGAAGGCATCGACGTGGTGGGCGACACCGACGCCGCCATTCGCGGCATCGCGCAGTCGATGCCCTCGCAATACTCATCGACCGCGCAAGACCTCGCGCGCGGCAAGCTCAGCGAGATCGATCACCTCAACGGCCTTGTGGTGCGGCGCGGCGAGGCGCTCGGCGTGCCCACACCGGCCAACCGCGTGCTGTTCGTGATGGTGAAGCTGCTCGAAGGCAAGCAGCAGAAGGCCGTCGTCTAGCCAGGCATCGGTTCGCGCATCGTCACGAACTCTTCGGCGGCCGTGGGGTGGATGCCGATGGTGCTGTCGAACATCGCCTTCGTCGCGCCCGCGCGCATCGCCACTGCAAAACCCTGCACCACCTCGCCCGCGTCCGCGCCCACCATGTGCAGGCCGACCACGCGGTCGCTTTTCTTGTCCACCACCAGCTTCATGAAGGTGCGCTCGCTGCTACCCGAGAGCGTGTGGCGCAGCGACTTGAACTCGCTGGAGAACACCGTCACCTCGCCGAACTTCGCGCGCGCATCGATCTCGCTGTAGCCGCAGGTGCCGATGTTCGGATGGGTGAACACGGCCGTCGGAATGAACTCGTAGTCGAGGTGGCGCTTGCCCTTGCCGAAGAGTTCGTCGACCACCACCATCGCCTCGGCCAGCGCCACCGGCGTGAGCTGCACGCGGGTCGACACATCGCCCACCGCGTAGATCGACGGCACCGAAGTGCGGTAGTGCGCATCGACCGCGATCGCGCCCTTGTCGTCGAGCTTCACGCCTGCTGCTTCGAGGCCCAGGCCCTGCGTGTTGGGCACGCGGCCGGTGGCGAAGAGCACCGTGTCGGCCTCGATCTGCTGGCCGCGCCCCAGCGTGACGGTCAGCCCGTGCGGGCCACGCGAGATCGACGAGGCCTCGCAGTTGAGCCGCAGGTCGACACCCGCCTTGTCCATCTCCTTCGCGAGGAACTGGCGCACGTCGTCGTCGAAGCCGGTGAGCAGGTGCGCGCGGCGATGCAACTGCGTCACCTTGGAACCGAGGCCGTTGAAGATCGATGCGAACTCGCAGGCGATGTAGCCGCCGCCCACCACCAGCAGGCGCTTGGGAAAGGGATCTAGGTCGAACATCGCATCGGAGGTCACGATGTGCTCGCGGCCCGGAATGTCCGGCACGAAGGGCGTGCCGCCGACGGCCACCAGCAGGTGGCGCGCGGTGTGGCGCTTGCCGTCGACTTCCACCGTGTGGCCGTCGACCAGTTGCGCCCAGCCCGTGATCAGCGTGACGCCCGAGTTCTTCAGCAGCGAGGCGTAGATGCCGTTGAGCCGCGTGATCTCTTTGGCGCGCTGCGTCTTCAGGTGCGCCCAGTCGAAGCGCGGTGCCTCGGGCAGTTGCCAGCCGTAGCCCGCCGCTTCCTCGAAAGACTCGGCATAGCCGGCCGCGTAGCTGTAGAGCTTCTTCGGAATGCAGCCCACGTTGACGCAGGTGCCGCCCAGCTCGGCGGCCTCGGCCAGCCCCACGCGGGCGCCGGTCTGCGCCGCCATGCGCGCGGCGCGAACGCCACCGCTGCCACCGCCAATGACGAAGAGATCGAAGTCGAATGTGCGCATGAAAAAGCTCCTTGACCGCCGACTCTAGCGGCCGGTCGATGGCAGCGCTCTGGCCGGGACTTGTGCAGTAAGCCGCACTCCCCGAGGGCTATTGAAAGCACGCGCTTGACCCTGAAGCTGCTTCAAGGATTCCACTTGCGTCAGGCCCTGCGGGAATCCATCGCCACCGGCGACGTTGCCGCAGTCCTCAGTCAGCAAGAACGGGAGCAGCACATGGGCATGTTTGAAAGACTTTTCGGTGGTCATGGCGGTAGGCGGCATGGCGGCGGCGGTGGTGGCGGCCATCACGGTTCCTCCGGTGGCTACGGTGGCTATGGAAACGGCGCGCCGCCATCGAACAACAACAACGGAGGCGGTGCCGCATGCCCGGCCTGCCGCACGGCCAACGCGCCCGGCGCGCGCTTCTGCCAGCAATGCGGCACGTCGATGCTGCCAGCCGCATGCGGCAAGTGCGGCACCACGATGCAGGCCGGCGCGAAGTTCTGCGGCCAGTGCGGCCAGTCGTCGGAGGCTGCGTCGCGCGGCTGACAGCGGGGGGAGAACCCGGCATCTGCCGCGAGCGAGAATCCGCGCTCGTCGGCAATGAGGGACTCTCCATGAAGAATGACCGCACCGCGCATCCAGCGGGCAAGGCACAAGATCGAGGCAATGCAGGAGCGATGAAGACGCTGGGCTGGGTTGCAGGCCTGGCGCTTTGCGCAATGGCGGCCATGGCACCAGCCAGCGCGCAACTCGCGCGCAAGCCGTCTTACTACCAGCAGCAGAACCAGCCCCAGCCCGAAGGCCCCGCCGCGCAACTGGTGCCGCGCCCGGCCGTGCCGTCGTCGCTGCCCGCGTTGCGCAGCCAGGGCGACTTCGACACGCTCGCGCGCGTCTACGACGCCGGCACACCGATGCAACTGGCCCACGTGCTGTTCGTGATCGACCGGCAGGCCAAGCCGGCGCGCATGTACTACATCGACACGCCGCGCTACCAGCTGCACGTGCGCTTTCTGCGCGACACCCGGCTCACGCCCAACACCATCAAGCGCGAGATCGACCGCAACTACCTCGTGCCCGACCGGCGCTTTCTGTTCGGCACGCTGAGCTGGCAGCAGAACATCGGCACCTTCACCTATGAATTCTGGGAAGGCGACCGGCTCACCGCGCCGCTGCTGCGGCAGGCCGATGCGCAGATCAAGGCCAGCTTCTTCGGCCCCGTGAAGTTCAAGACCAACTCCACGCTGCACGAGCGCGTTGCGAAGGAAACCGGGCTCGACTACGTGAGCCAGGAAGCGCTGATCCGCGAGCAGCCCTACATGCCGATGAACCTCGGCACCGCCACCGGCCGCGTGCGCATCGTGGACGAAGCCGCGAGCGCCAACGCACTGAACGCGCTGCTGCCCGACGACATCGCCGTGCTGCGCCAGGTGCCGATCGGCCTGCCGCCCGTGGCGGGCGTGCTGACCGAGCGGCCATCGACCGCGCTGTCGCACGTCAACCTGCTCGCCAAGGGCTGGGGCATTCCGAACGCCTACGTGCGCGACGCCGCGACCGTGTTGAAGGAACACGCAGGCCAGTGGGTGGCGCTCAAGGTCGCGGCCTCCGGCTACCAGGTGCGCCGGCTCACGCCCGAAGAAATCGCGGCGCTGCCGCCGCGCGCCGTGCGCACCGCATCCACCGGCGCCACGCCCGGCGGCGCGAAAGCGATCAAGCCCGACCTGCGCGAAACCCGCCTGCTGCCGCTCGCCGCGCTGCGCGCGCGCAACAGCGCGCAATGCGGCACCAAGGCCGCGAACCTCGGCGCCATGCTGGCTGCGCACATTCCCGGCACATCGGTGCCCGACGGCTTCTGCATTCCCTTCGCGCACTACGACCGCTTCATGCGCAGCAACGGCCTGGCTGATCGCATCGCACGCATGCAGCAGCAACCCGGCTTCGCGAGCGACCCGCAGTTGCGGCAGAAGGCGCTGGCGCAACTGCGCGACGAAATCGTGCAATGGCCGGTCGATGCAGCCACCGCGGCGGCGTGGCGTGCCGCATGGCAGGCGCAGTTGGGTGGTGGCGGCGTGTTCGTGCGCAGCTCGTCCAACTCCGAAGACCTGCCCGGCTTCAGCGGCGCGGGGCTCTACACCACCATGCCCAACGTCAAGACCGGCGACGCGCTCGAAGTTGCGGTGAAGAAGGTGTGGGCCTCCGTGTTCAACCCCGAGGCTTGGGAGGCGCGCAGCGCCGCGGGCTTCGGCGCCGAGTCGGTGCTGATGGGCGTCTTCGTGCAGACCGCCATCGACTCGACCAACGCCGGCGTGATGATCACCCGCGACCCTTTCGATGCCGGGCATCCGCATGTGACCTACATCTCGGCCAAGCGCGGCATCGGCATCCGCGTGGTCGAAGGCAAGCGCGTGGCGGAACAGGTGATGTATTCGAGCTGGTCGAAGGCCATCCAGGTGCTGAGCCGCTCGGCGGAAGAGACTTCGCTTCAGCTCGACAAGGATGGCGGGGTGAAGGAAGTGCCCGTGGAAGCCGGCCGCAACGTGCTGACCGATGAACTGGTGGTGCGGCTCGCCAACGTGGGCGCGGCGGTGAAGCGCACCTTCAACGCAGTCGATCAGGACATCGAATGGGCGACGGTGGGTGACAGGATCGTGCTGCTGCAGGCGCGGCCGTATGTGGAGCGGCGCCGTTGATGGTGGCTGCGCATCGGCTGTCGCCGAAGCGTACCGCTCACGATGCCCGCGTCTTGCCGAAGAGGCTCGCGAAGAAGCCTGCTTTCCTGGCGCGAACCGGCTCGCTGCGGCGCGCGTAGAAAACGATGGCTTCGTCGGTGAAAAAAGTTTCGGTGATCGGCGCGATCGAGATGGGCCATCGGCCCGCGGGCACGCCTTCCAGTGCATTCAGCACTTCGCGTTCGTCGGCATGCGGCTCTCCATCGGTTGTGTGCCAGCCGATGACGTAGGTGAAGTACGGCTCGCCTTCCGAGGGGCGAACCTCCATCAGCCCGAGCTGCGCGCGTTGCACATGAGGACGTGCTTCGAACAGGGATGTCAGTCGTGCAATCGCTTCGTCAGGTTGCTCCGCGGGGACGCCGATCCGGATATGCGTTCCCGCAGGAATGGTGACGTTCAGAAAGCTGTAGGCCATGGCGTGATTTCTCGATGTCGGAGTGTGCGTTCCGTCATTCTCGGGTTGTCGGTGCGAGAAATTCTTCGAGTTCATTGCCGACGAGGCGGGTGGCTTCCAGCGGCAGCCAATGCCCGTAGCCGCTGTAGCGACGCACCGTTTGCGCGCCGAAGCGGTCGGCGAACGCGGGTGCGATGTACGGATCGTCGTCGCTCCACAGAACCAGAAAGGGGATGAGCGATGCGAGTTCTCGCAACTGCGTGTCCCAGCCCTCGAAGTGCGACAGCTCGGTGGCCCGAAAGAACCGCAGTGCCATCTGCTTCATGGACGGCGTGATCCGGTCGTAGATCCGGTCGATCTGTTCGCCGGTCAACCGGCTCGCGCCTTTCTTCATCTCCCTTGTGAACGCGCGCCGGGTCGTCAGGCGCTGGGCCAGCTCGCCGAGAAAGGGCGTGCGCCAGATCTTGTGCAGGCGCGTCCAGCGATAGTCCGGCGAAAAGGCCGTATTGAAGATCGCGATGCGCCTGAGCTTCTCGGGATGCCTGACCGCCCAGGCCAGGCCGAACTGGCCGCCGATGTCGTGCACCACCAGGCTGACAGGCTCCTGCAGGCGAAGCTGGACCACGAGTGCATCGACGAATGCGGCCAGATGTTCCAGCGTGCAATCGAAGCCCGGCGCGGCAACCGACTGTCCGTAGCCCGGCAGATCGGGTGCGATGCAGCGGTGGTTCGGCTGCAACCGGTCGATGAGTCCACGCCAGATGTCGCAGGTGTCGGGGTTGCCGTGCAGGAACAGCACCGGAGGTCCTTCCCCTTCGTCGACCACATGCACCCGGGAGCCGTCGACGGTGAGCATCGATGTCTTATTTTTCATGGGCGGTCGCACCTGCAACGATGAAGCGCAGCATGTGGCTGAGCACGCTGTCGAAGTTGGGGGACGCATCGAACTTGCCGGCAAGCTGCAGCGACACGGCGCCGTGGATCGCGCTCCAGAAGACCCGGCCCAGCAGGCGAGGGTCGCCGGAGATGGCACCGTCTTCCACCAGGCGTTCCAGCGGCGCGGCCATGATCCGCTCCGCACGCTGCGCGGCGCGCGCCAGGTCCGGAAAGTGCGACATCTCGGGATGCGGCCGGTCGAACATGAGCCGGTACGCCCCGGCGTTTTCGAAGGCAAAGCGAAGGTAGGCCTCGCGCACCGAGGCCGATCGCTCGGAGGCACTGCCGGAAATTGCAAATGCGGCTTCCAGCGATGCCGAGAAGCGATCCAGCGCCGCCGCCGTGACCGCCGCAAGAATTTCATTCTTGTCCCGGAAGTACCGGTAGGGCGTCATGGCGCTGCAGCCGAGTTGTTGCGCAAGCTGGCGCACCGTGACGCCATCGACCCCATGCTCGGCAAAGGAGCGTTCCGCAACGGCCAGAAGACGACGGCGGAAGTCCTGGACCTCCTCGTCGGACAGTGCTTTTCGCATTCGGCTCCTTGATTAATTTACGCCATAAAATATACGGCGTAAATTGAATCAGGGCAAGCGTCATCCGTACAGGTACTGCGGCAGCCAAAGCGTCAGCCCCGGCCAGATGTACATGAACACCATGCAGAGAATCACGATCAGCATGTACGGCATCATCCCGGCGAATATCTGGTTGATCGTCACGTGCGAAGGCGACACCCCTTTCAGATAGAAGGCCGACATCGCCACCGGCGGCGACAGGAAGGCCGCCTGCAGGTTCACGAACACCAGCACGCCGAACAGCAGCGGGTCGATCTGGAAGTGCGCGAGCAGGGGCAGGAAGATGGGCACGAAGATCACGATGATCTCGGTCCACTCCAGCGGCCAGCCGAGGATGAAGATGATGGCCTGCGACAGCAGCAGAAACTGCAGCGGGCTCAGGTTCATGCCCAGCACCCACTCTTCGATGATGCGTTGGCCGCCCAGCAGCGCGAACACGGCCGAGAACAGCGCCGAGCCCACGAACAGCCAGCACACCATCGACGTGGTCTTGAGCGTGAGGAACACCGCTTCCTTCGTCTTCTTGAAGTCCAGCGTGCCCGCCTGCCATGCCATGAGAAAGGCACCGGCCGCGCCGACGGCGGCCGACTCGGTGGCGGTGGTGATGCCGAACAGGATCACGCCCAGCACCACCAGCGTGAGCGTGGCGAGCGGCATGACCGACGACACCAGCATGCGCAGGATCTCGAACTGCTCCGCATCCATGTGCCAGTAGTACCAGCCGAGCAGCGCGAGCGTGAAGAGGCTGGCCATCAGGAAGCCTGTGTAGAAGGCCTCGGGGACTGCGGCGGTCTTCGGTGCATCGACGGTTTCGCCGAGTTGCTGCAGGCCACCCTCGGCCGATGGCGGGGGCGCGGAGGTTTCGCTGCCGGGCGGTTCTTCGACACCACCGGGAGGCTCCTGCAGGCCGCCTTCCGATGCGGGCTCCTTCTGCGCGTCATCGGTCGGTGGTTCGGCAAGGCCGGTGCCGCTGTCCGATGAAGACGATGCCTCGGGCAGCGTCGCAGCCGCTCCTGCAGCCGCTTTCTGCGTCGCCTGCTGCTGTTCCGCGACAACCGGCGCGTTGTTGTTGTCCTTCTGCGAGTAGATCGTCACGTACCACCACACAGAGCCCAGCGTGGTTGCGGCCAGCGCCAGCGGCACCAGCGCATTCAGCAGGCTGCGCAGTAGCAGCCACCAGGTGATGCGCACGCCATCGACTGCACCGCGCAGCGCGCGCCCCGGCGACACCACGGCCGCGAGCAGCGCCGGCAGCATGCGCGGCGAATAGCTCTGCGCGATGTGCGCGACCCACGGCGTGATCGGCGCGCGCTGCTTGTCGGGAGACAGCTTCGGCGCCACCTTGGGCTGCAGCATCGCCCAGCCGATCACGTAGATCAGGTACAGGAAGGCCAGGAAGAAACCCGGGAACATCGCAGCCGCATAGAGCTTGACCACCGACTGCCCGGCCACGGCCGCGTACACGATGATCATCACCGAGGGCGGAATCAGGATGCCGAGCGTGCCGCCGGCCGTGATGACGCCGGCGGCGAGGCGCGTGTCGTAGCCCGCGTTGAGCATCGGCCGCATCGCGATCACGCCCATCAGCACCACCACCGCGCCGACCAGTCCGCTGGCGATACCCCAGAAGGTGCAAACGATCAGCGTGGTGACCGCGAGCGAACCCGGTACGCGGCGAAAGGCCAGCTGCACGCTGTGGAACATTTTGTCGACCAGCGCGCCGCGCTCCATCACGTAGCCCATCAGCACGAAGAGCGGAATGGACAGCAGCGTCTCGTTGGTCATTGCACCGAAGGCCCGCTGCACCATCAGGTCGAAGACCTTGTTGTCGAGCCAGGGCATAGCCGGGTCGTAGAAGGCGATGAAGCCGAAGAACATGCCCAGGCCCATCAGCGTGAACGCGGTGGGAAAGCCCAGCATGATCACGACCACGATGAGGCCGAGCATCGCCAAGCCGAGTGCGGGCTCGCTCATGCGGCACCTCCCGTCGTGTCGCTCTTGCGTTGTTGCGCGGCCTGCTCGATGGCCTTGGCCTTTTCGATCACCTCGCGCTTGTCGGCTTCGTCGACGTAGCTGCTGCCGGCGAGTTGCTCACCCACCACGTCCATCTCTTCCGCGTCCTTCAGGCGCGGCGTCCACACGCCGGTCTTCAGGCACAGCACGCAGCGCACCATCTCGGCGATGCCCTGCACCAGCAGCACGGCACCGGCCAGCGGAATGACGAACTTGAAGGGGTAGACCGGTATCGGGTCGGCATTGAAGGTCTGCTCGCGCATCGCGAGCGACTCGCCGAAGTAGGTCCAGCCCGACCAGGTGAGCGCCACCACGCCGGGCAGGAAAAAGAGCGCGAACAGCACGAGGTCGAGCGCGGCCTGCGTGCGCGGCTTCATGCTGCCGTAGAAGAAGTCGCCGCGCACATGGCCCGCCTGCGCGAGCGTGTAGGCGCCGCCCATCATGAAGAGCGTGCCGTAGAGCATGTTGTTGGCATCGAAGATCCAGGCGGTGGGCGCGTTGAGCGCGTAGCGCTTGAACACCTCGCCGCACACCAGCAGCATCAGCGCCACGATGAGCCACGAGAAGGTTTTGCCGATGACCATGCTGAACCGGTCGACGGCGTGGAGAAAGCGTTGGATGGTCATGAAGGCATGGCAGGCAGAAGAAGAGCACGCATCAGAAAGCCAGCCAACCGAAGCACTCCGGTTGGCTGGCGCGAACGGCCGCTAGCGGCAGATTCCTCAGGCCTTCTTTTTCCCGAAGTAGTGCGCGTAGGCCATCTTGAAATCGACGCCGTAGTCGTTCTGCCACTGCAGCGCGCGCTCGGCGAACTCGCGCTGCGACGCCAGCACCTTCTTGAACAGCGGGTTCTCTTCGGACTTCTTCGCCACCGTCTTGTCCCATGCCGCGAGCTGCGCGCGCAGCACCGCGTCGGGCGTCTTGTAGAACTTGATGCCGGCCTTCTTCATGTCGGCGTAGTCCTGCGAATTGCGCTGCACCGCCTTCCAGCTCATGTCGGCGCTGGCGGCCTGCACGGCGTAGTCGATGATGGAACGCAGCTCCTGCGGCATCGCCGTGTACTTGCCCTTGTTGAACAGCACCTCGAACTGTTCGCCCGACTGGTGAAAGCTCTGCAGCATGCAGTTCTTCACCACGTCGGGAAAGCCGAGCACGCGGTCGCTCGATGCGTTGTTGAACTCGGCCGCGTCAATCAGCCCCCGATCGAGCGCGGGCACGATCTCGCCGCCGGGCAGCGGGTTCACGGCCGTTCCCATCTCGGTGAACATGTCGACCGCAAGCCCGACGGTGCGGAACTTCAGGCCCTTCATGTCCTCGACCTTCGCCACCGGCTTCTTGAACCAGCCCAGCGGCTGCGTGGGCATGGGGCCGTACAGGTACGACACCACTTCCATGTTCAGGCTCTTGTAGATCTCTTCGAGCAGCACCTTGCCGCCGCCGTAGTTGTGCCAGGCCAGCACGGTGTTGGCGTCCATGCCGAAGCCCGGGCCGGAGCCCCACAGCGCGAGTGCCGAGTTCTTGCCGTAGTGGTAGGCCACCACGCCGTGGCCGCCGTCGAGCGTGCCCTTGTTGACGGCCTCCAGCAACTGGAACGCGGGCACCACGGCACCCGAGGGCAGCACTTCGATCTTCAGGCGGCCGCCCGCCATGTCATTGACCTTCTTGGCGAAGTCGTTGGCGTACTCGTGGAAGATGTCCTTCGCCGGCCAGGTGCTCTGGAAGCGCAGCGAGGTGGTTTGCGCCGTGCTGATCATCGGCACGGACATGGCGCCCGCGGCCACGGCCGCGCCCTTGAGCAGCCCGCGACGGCGGGGCAGTTTGGTGTCTGTCATGTTGTCTCACTCCATAGCGTTCGTTCTGGGAAACCCAGGCCGCCGTCTTGGAGTTATGTTTGACAGGCCAAGCCGCCATCTTTGGGGCTGAGGAAAACGTGACAAACAGGGTTTTCACGAACCGGTGAAAAATTCCACCATCCGGCGGATGCCACCCAAGGTAAAGATGGCCGCCGCCCCGGACTAACCCTCTTGATTGAAGGACGCAGAAAGATGAATGCAACGGTTGAAGACAAAGGCTACGCGGGCGATGTAACGCCGGAGCAGGCCGCGCAGTGGCTGGCAAGCGGCGAGGCCGTGATGGTCGACGTGCGCACCGACGCCGAGCGCGAATGGGTCGGCTATGTGCCGGGCGCCGTGCCGCTGGCGTGGAAGCAGTGGCCGGGCATGGCGCTGAACCCGGCCTTCGACGATGGTGTGCGCGCGGCGGGCGAAGGGGGCAAGAAGCTGGTGCTGTTGTGCCGCAGCGGTGTTCGTTCCATTGCTGCTGCGAAGCGCGCGACCGAACTGGGGGTGGTGGCTTACAACATCCTCGAAGGCTTCGAGGGGAATCCGGATGCAGACGGGCATCGCGGGTTGATCGGTGGGTGGCGCAAGCGCGGGCTGCCCTGGAAGCAGAACTGAACCCGCGTCCGCTACGAGGCCGAAGGCCTTGTGCCTCCGCTGCCTGAGCGTGCTCGCAGTGCCTCGTACAGCTGTGCGGGGCCAAGCAGGATGTCTTTCAGCCCATCACGCACACGTTCCGAGCCCAAGGCCTGAGAGCTCATGGTCTGGTGTGCCTCGAAGGCGTCGATGATCGCGTCCATGAGGGCTTTGCCCAGGTCCGGCGAGTTTGCGAACTGCTCCTTGCTGTTGCTGGCCGCCTGTTGGACCAGGGTCTCGTTCTCCAGCAGCTTGCCCTTCAGCACGCCGTTGATGTACACGAGCTGGTCGTCATCGGTCAGCTCTCCTTGAAAGAGGCCGTTCACCTTCTCGATGATCTCGACCAGGTAGACCGCCTCTTTCTCCTGCACAAGGCCAGTGCCCACCGCGTCCATGGGGGCTAGCTTGTAGGTGCCATCCGCATTCAGCCCCATCGGCTGCTTGCCCCGGCTCTTCAGTGTGTGATGGGTCAGCACCACCTTGGACAAGTCCACGGTGTCGCGTTCTCGGCCGAAGTCCAGCAGTGGAACGAGCCGCTTGTAGAAGAGAAAGCGTTTCTCGATGCCTGTGTTGCCGTAGTCGAAGATCTGGCTCAGGAAGGCATACAGGCGCACGTAGGCACCCATGTCGTTCTTGAATAGCAGCAGCGCGTCCAACTGGTCCTTGGCTGTTTGAGCGGCCTTGTGGTCGTGCTTCTCCTCGGCTGCCGCCAGATCTTGCTGCGCGGCCTTGTAGCGCTTGAGCAGGCGGTCGGCCACGGGCGCGATGGCGGCGTCGAGCTGCTTCTGCGTGCCGTTCGGGTCCAGATCCACCTTGGCCACGCGGTCCACCTCGTACTCGTCGTAGTAGCCCGTGGCGTCCAGCTTGGCGCGCAGGTCGTAAACCTGATGCGGGTCGGTCACCGTCTCCAGTTCGGCCGTCTTGTAGTAGGTCTTGAAGGCCGTGAGGATTTCCGCCGGCTCGTTGACGAAGTCCAGTACATAGGTCGTGTCCTTGCCGGGGTAGGCACGGTTCAGCCGCGAGAGCGTCTGCACGGCCTGGATGCCGCCCAGCATCTTGTCCACGTACATGCCGCACAACAGCGGTTGGTCGAAGCCCGTCTGGAACTTGTTGGCAACCAGCAGCAGGTGGTAGTCCTGCCCCTTGAACACTTCACGGATGTCGCGCCCACGCAAGCCCGGGTTCAGTACGTCGTGGGTCTCGGTGACGGCATCGGGAAAGCTTTCGGGGTCATTCACCTCGCCTGAAAAGGCCACCAGCACGCCCAATGGATAGTTCTGCCTGGTGATGTAGGCGCGGATGGCCTTCTGCCAACGCACGGCCTCCTTGCGACTGCCGACGACCACCATGGCCTTGGCTCGGCCTTCCAGCAGCGGCTGCACGTTCTCCCGATAGTGCTCGACGACGATCTGCACCTTGCTGGCGATGTTGTAGGGGTGCAGCCGTACCCACTGCATCAGGCCCTTCATCGCCGTGTTGCGCTCGACCTGCTTGTCGTCCCACTCCTGACCGTCGTGGGCCAGCTTGAACGCGAGCTTGTAGCTGGTGTAATTTTTCAGCACATCGAGGATGAAGCCCTCTTCGATGGCCTGGCGCATCGAATAGACGTGGAAGGGCTGGGGCAAACCGTCTGGCCCCTTGCGCCCGAAAAGCTCCAGCGTCTTGGCCTTTGGCGTGGCGGTGAAGGCCACGTAGGTAAGGCTTCCATTGCCACTCCCGCCAGCACGCGCCTCCATCTGCGCGGCCAGCAGCGCCTCGGTATCCACCTCGCCGCCATCTTGCAACTCGGCCCATTCCTGCGCCGAGAGCAGTTGCTTGAGCTTGGCCGCTGCCTCGCCAGTCTGCGAGCTGTGTGCCTCGTCGGCAATCACCGCGAAGCGCTTGCCCTCGGTAGCGGCCAGCCTCTGCACTTCCTGCAAGGCAAAAGGAAAGGTCTGGATGGTGCAGACGATGATTTTCTTGCCGTCTTTCAGCGCCTGGCCGAGCTGCGCGCTCTTGCTGCCGTGCTCGTTGGTGATGCTGGCCACCACACCGGTGGTGCGCTCGAAGTCAAAGATGGCCTCTTGCAACTGCGCGTCCAGCACCGTGCGGTCGCTGACCACCAGCACGCTGTCGAACAGCTTTTGATGTTGCGCGTTGTGCAGATCGGCCAGGAAGTGCGCCGTCCACGCAATCGAGTTGGTCTTGCCCGAGCCGGCCGAATGCTGAATGAGGTAGCGCTCGCCCGGCCCCTTGTCGAACACATCCGCCACCAGGCTGCGCGTGGCGTCGAGCTGGTGATAGCGGGGGAAGATGACCGCCTGCGGCTGCTTCTTGTCGTCGCGTTTGCAGATGAGGTAGCGGTGCAGGATGTCCAGCCAGCTTTCGCGAGCCCACACCTCTTCCCACAGATAGGCGGTGGCAAACCCCTCTGGATTGGGGGCGTTGCCAGAGCCGCCTGCATTGCCGCGGTTGAAGGGCAGGAAGGTCGTTGCCGGTCCGGCCAGCCGGGTCGTCATCATCACTTCGGACTGGCTGACCGCGAAGTGCACCAGTGCCCCGCCCGGGAAACCCAGCAGCGGCTCCAGCACGCCGCCCTTGGGTTGCGGATGTCGGTCGAAGCGGTATTGGTCCACGGCATCCTGAACGTTCTGCGTGAAGTTGCTCTTCAACTCCACCGTGGCCACGGCGATGCCATTGAGGAACAGCACCAGGTCCAGTTCGTCCTTCGGACTGTTGGGAGAGTGGCAAACCTGCCGTACCACGCGCAGCCGATTGGCTGCGTACTTCGCCTGAATGTTGGGGTTGATCGCCAGGGCGGGCTTGAACTGGGCCAGTTCCAGCGGCTCCCTGAGGCCAAGCATTTCCACACCCCTGCGCAGCACGTCCAGCGTGCCCCGCTCATTCATGCTCTTGCGCACGCGCTCGGCCAGCACTTGGGGCAGCGCGGAGCCATGTGTCCTGGAAAGGCGCTGCCAACTGTCGGTTTGCGTGGTCTCCACCCAGGCCAGCAGGTCGGGCAGAAACAGCCCATGGGTGCGGTCGAACTGCGCGGCATCCCCTTCGGCATACAGCCAACCGTTGGCGGCCAAGTGAGCGCAGATTTCACGCTCGAAGTGGTGTTCCTGGTGCAGATTCATGGCTAGGTCAGGAGGTCAGGTCGATGGGCTCGGAGCCAGTTTTCGGCACTGGCCAGCAATTGCGCGGCTTGCTCGATGCAGGCCTGCAGCGTGGCGGTGGAAACCGGGTCACCTTCATAGTCGCTCACATTGCGCTGCCGACGCAGCGCATCGAGCACGATGATCTGCGGCTGCGCCACACCCAGCGTCAGGCCCAGGCTCTGGATGGCCGTCTGGTGATGGCCAGGTTGGCTGGTGGACGTGCGGTAGCCGTTGGCCCATAAAGCCAGCATCGCGCATTGCATGATGCATTTGTAGGCCGCGTCGAATCGGTTGTCGGTGCTGACTTGCGTAATGTGCGCGTCAGCCAGATTTCGCCGCGCCGCCTGAAGCAGCTTGGCGATGCCCGCGGCATCAGGCTGGTGGGCCTGCAGCCGCCCGATCGCCAGCAAGTTCTGCAAGCTCATCGGCTCCTCCCTTCACAAGCAATTTTGGTTTGGCCAGTATGTCGCGCGCGAATGCATCGCCACTGCGCGCGCGTTGCGCAAATTCCTCGGGCGTGTAGAGCACCGTGTTCACCTCGCGGCCCAGTGCCGCATGCAGAGGAAACACCGCCTGTGCCAGCGTCATGAAGTCCACGCTGCCCAGCACCAGCAGGTCGACATCGCTACCCGGCGAGGGCGTGCCGCGCGCCACCGAGCCAAACACCAGCGCCAACCTGATCTGCGCATCCAGCGGCGCCAGCGCTTCGCGCATGGCAGGCACCACGCCATGTGTCTTGCGAAACATTGCGGCTAGATCGGCGAACAGAGGGTGGCTCGTGTTTGCGCTGTAACGCACCTGATTGCCTTGTTCGCTGCGCAGCAGCAGGCCGGTGCGTGCCAGCTTGTCGACCTCTCGCGCCAGCGTGCCTGCATGGCTGTCGGTCAGGCGCGCGAGTTCCCGCAGATGGAAGGCCGACTGCGATTGCAGCAGCAGCACCGCCAGCGCACGCTGCCGCGCGGCGGGGAACAGGAGGTCCATCAGGGAAGAGTCGTTGCTCATTAGGCGACGATTGTTGCTAATAAGGCGACATTCGACAAGCCCAAGGCATCAAGTGCTCAGGCGCCGATGGCTTGTCGCTTGGCTGCATCCAGGGTCTGGCCGGCGTGGTCCTTCCACTCGATCCAGCCATTGGCCGAGCGGCCCAGCAGGGCCACTGCAGCCGTGCTGGGGGAGCGGAACAGGTGATCGCGGGCGAAAACCACGGTGTCACCATCGATCTTCATCACGCCGTCGCTGACAAGCTTGTCGCGAAAGCTCTCATTGCTCGTGCCCTGGATGGACGACATCTGTTGCCGGCGCCCCACCGAGCCGGCCAGCACAACAAAGCCTTCGTTCGTGTACAGCCCCCTGCCTTCCACACCGCCCGAGCGGCAGTAGAAAAGCTCGGTCTTGACCGCGCGCCCGTCTGGCTGAGGCAGCGACACGAACAAGGGGTGGCCCAGCGTCGCCAGCAAGGTTTGGCCGGTTTCAAAGACCTCACGGCAATCGGCTTCCAGCGGCGCGGGTGTGTGTGGCCGGCTGCCCGCGTTGGCGTTCAGGTCGTTGTAGCGGCCCACCTTGCGCGCGGTGTCGATGCTCAGCCACTCCAGGAACAGCGCATGCGTCTGCGTCAGCGAGTGCGTGCGCGACACCAGTACCAGCACCCGTTCCCAGAAATCCTTCTTGTTGTCGTGCTCGGCCAGGCGTGCGCGCAAATCGCTCGTCTGGCCGATGTAGACCTGCGGCGCGCTGCCGTCCTCGGGCACCGCGACGAGGTAATACACGCCGACCTGTGTGCTTTCGGCCATCTTGAAGAACTCGGGCAGGCGCTTGCGTGGCACCTCGATCAATTGAACGATGCGAGTCGTGATCTCTGCGACGCGAATGCCCGTGGGTTCTCCGCTTGGCAGAAAGATCTGGATGGTTTTGGGGCTGGCGTTGCTCATGGGTTTGCCTCGACAGCGACGGCGCCGCGCACGTCGATCTGGCCGGTGACGGCGGCGGCGATGAGGGCGCTGCGGCGTTCTTTCAATAGCACTATGGCGCGCTGGGAGTTGACAGATAAAGCATCAAACCGATTGGATTCAGCTTGAAGAAACTCGATGATCTCGGTCTGCTCGTCGAGGTTCGGCAACGGCAACCGCAACTCTAGAACGATGCTTTGTCCAATATTCAACATCGAATTACTAGCCCCCGTGGCATCGAGTTCAATTTGCGACCTTGCTTCCCGCGTACCAAGGAAAGCTGCCGCGAAATCCGGCAGACATTCATCAGGGGTTAGTCGTAAGCGATATAGCTTGTCGCATAAGAGCAATCGGTCAAAGTCGGCCTGGACCACTGCAGCGCCGCCAACAAGCTCTCTTGTATTCGCCCTGGAAATCAGCAGGTCGCCTTTCTTAAGAGCGAACTCAGGCAAAGGGACGAGCTCGGCGGGGAGCTTCTTATTTTCTGTGTGATCGAACGTTCCGCCGTTCACGCAGCCCACTTTGAGTACTCCCCACTCCTCGGGGCCTTCGACAGGGAAGTTCTCGCACTGAGGGCTCCAACCTTGTTCAATGGTTGAGACGACTCGCTTAACTCTCGTGACTTCCCAATGTGCTGGCACTTCCCCAAGCCACGCTACACCGGAATCCTTCATCGAGGCGTTGGGGTTGAGGCCGCGGGTGACGGTGCGGGAGATAGTGGCTTGGCGCTTTTCGGCCAGCAGGGCGACGAGCTTTTTCTGCTCGGCAATCAACGCGTCGATCTTGGCGGTTTCGCGGTCAAGGAAGGCCGCGATAGTGACTTGCTCGCCGCCGGGCGGGCAAGGGAATCTGTATTTGCGTAGCTGCTCGCCTGTTAGGTGGGCAATAGTTGATTGGCCATTGGTAGAGAACGCACCCGAATCTGCTGCCCATCGAAGTACATAGAACATGTACTTCGACACTTCGTCTGAGTGAATCGGACGCAGACGATGCAATGCCTTTTGGAATGCCGTTACCCCTTCAACCACTTCAACGACAGCGGCACGGCCGACTTCACCCCCTTCACAAACCAACAGGTCACCGGCTTGAACGGTGTATCGAGCGACCTCAGTCGGCGCAATGTCCATCTGAGGGAGATCTTCAAAGTTGATGCGACCCCACTGGACGTCGACATTTCTTAGATATTGGTGAAGGTTTTCCCCTGTGACACGACTGGTGTCGAGCATCTTTCCAAGGTCGGCTTGATAGCGTAGATAGAGCGGTGGAACGCTCCAATGGGACGGTATCTGTCCTAACCCAGCGACCCCACTGTCCTTGTGCTCGCAGTACTCTGACAAACTCATTCCGCCAGTTCCTCCAGCATCTTCATGATGCTGGCCGAGACGGCCTTCAGTTCTTCGTCGATGGTGTGCAGGCTGCGCGGTGGCTCGAAGACGTAGAAGTGGCGATTGAATGGAATCTCGTAGCCGACCTTGCTCTTCTCTTCATCGATCCAGGCATCGGACGCGTGGGGTAGCACGTCGCGCTCAAAGTAGGCCTGAATATCTTCGTCCAGCGGCACGTTCTCGGTATCGCGTAGCGCGCTGTCGGATTGGGGCTTGCCCTTCTGCTTGCCCTTCGCACCGAGCACCGGCTTGCCGGCCTCGTCCTTCAGTGGCCGCTCGACGGTGATGGTCGTGTAGCCGAAGTCCTCATTCTTGAAGATGCGCGAGATGGGCACGCGCCTTAGCTTGCCGCCCTCGGGGGCGATGGGCATGTTGTCGGTGCTAGTGATCAGCTGTGGCTCGCCCGAGGTCCGACCTGCGGCGTCGAAGACCGTGACCAAATCGGCCTCGGCGAATTCGCCGAATAGGCGCGTGACGGTGGCGATATGTGCGTCGCTCATCTCCTTGCGCTTGGAGCCCAGGCTCTTGCGCATCTTCTGCCAGAAGCCGCTGGCGTCGATAAGCTGCACACGACCCTTGCGCTCGGCTTGCTTCTTGTTGGACAGAATCCAGACGTAGGTGGCAATGCCTGTGTTGTAGAACATGTCGGTGGGCAGGCCGACGATGGCCTCCACCAGATCGTTCTCCAGTACGTAGCGACGGATCTCGCTCTCGCCGCTGCCGGCGCCGCCGGTGAACAACGGTGAGCCATTGAGCACGATGCTGAAGCGGCTGCCGCCGTCCTTGGCGGGACGCATCTTCGATAGCAGGTGCATCAAAAAGAGCATGGAGCCGTCGCTTACGCGTGGCAGGCCGGGACCGAAGCGGCCGTCGAAGCCCTTGTTCTCGTGCTCCTGGCGCACGGCCTTCTCGACCTTCTTCCACTCCACGCCGAAGGGCGGATTGGAGAGCATGTAGTCGAACTTGCGGCCGCCGTGGCCGTCGTCGCTGAGCGTGTTGCCAGCGACGATGTTGGTCACATCCTGATCCTTGATGAGCATGTCTGCCTTGCAGATGGCGTAGGACTCGTCGTTGAGTTCCTGGCCGTACATGGTCAGTCGTGCCTGCGGGTTGTGCTCCTGCAGGTGCTCGTCGGCGATCGAGAGCATGCCTCCGGTGCCGGCGGTCGGGTCATAGATGGTGCGAACGACGGCGGTGCCGGGTGTGAGCACCTCGTCGTCGTTGATGAACAGCAGGTTCACCATCAGGCGGATGACTTCGCGCGGCGTGAAGTGTTCCCCGGCTGTCTCGTTGGAGCCTTCGGCAAATTTGCGGATCAGCTCCTCGAACACCGTACCCATGCTGGCGTTGTCCACCACTTCGGGATGCAGGTCGATATTGGCAAATTTCTCGGTGACGAGGTAGAGCAAGTCAGCTTTGGCCAGTCGCTCGACCTGGGTGTAGAAGTCGAAGCGTTCGAAGATGTCGCGTGTCGCGGGCGAAAAGGCACGGACGTAGTCGCTCAGGTTCTTGCGGATGTTGTCCTGGTCACCCAGCAACTTCACGAGGTCCAGCGCAGAGGTGTTGTAGAAGCGTTCGCCGGTCTTGCGCAGCAGAAAAGGCTCGGGATTCAGGCCCGCTGTTGTCTTGGCAGTGAGTTCTTTCAGGACGGCAGTCTTGGTCGCTTCAAGGACGCAATCCAGTCTGCGCAGCACGGTGAAGGGCAGGATCACGCGCCCGTATTCGGATCGCTTGTAGTCGCCGCGCAGCAGATCCGCGACAGACCAAATAAAGGACGAGAGGGCTTGGGGGTTCATCTACTAAGTCGTTAACGCATTCTTACGCCGGGCGCAGCTTAACCGGTGCTGCCTGATGGGGCGCGGCGGACCCTTGCGGGGAGCGGCCGGTATTCGTCTGAGTGCAAACAGGATAAGGACCGCCGGTAAAAACAAAAAAGCCCACAGCATGCTGCGGGCTTTCTTGGAAGGGCGGAAGGAGGCTCAGCTCAACGGCGGAATCCGCAGCTTCTGCCCCGGATAAATCTTGTCCGGGCTCGTCAGCATCGGCTTGTTCGCTTCGAAGATCGCGTTGTACTTGTTGGCGTCGCCGTAGTACTTCTTCGAGATGGCCGACAGCGTGTCGCCCCTCACCACGTCGTGGTACTGCGCTGGCGGCGCAGCCGGTGCGACGAGGTTGTTGTCCACGCTCGTCACGTTGGCCACGTTGCCCGCCGCCAGCGAAGCTTTTTCGCTGGCTTCCTGCGAGGGCGCCTGGCCGGCGAGCGTGACCACGCCGCTGGTTGCAACGTAAGTCACTTCGAGGCCCGTGAGCCCGAGGTTCTGCGTCTCGATGTAGGTCTTGATCGCGGCTGCGGCGGCAACGTTCGCGTCGGGCGTGGCGGCTTGCGCCGACGATCCGCCGAACAGTTTTTCACCGGCTTCCTTGATGAAACTCAGCAATCCCATGGTTTTCTCCTTGTGCCGTGGTGGATGGAATTTGCGAATGTAGTGGCCGAACGCGGTGGGCCGGCGTAGGCCCATGCCGCGTGTGTCAAAGACGTGCCAGCAGGAATAACAACAAAGTCGCAATAATCCGGCGCATGGCATCCCCCTTCCTCGCAATCGACATCGGCAACACCCGCCTCAAATGGGCGCTCTACGACGGAGCCCATCCCGGCGCTGCGTTGCAGGCGCAGGGCGCGGAATTTCTCGACCACATCGAACGGCTCGCCGACGGCCCCTGGGCCGACCTGCCCGCACCCGGCTCCATGCTGGGCTGCGTGGTGGCCGGCGACACCCTGCGGCGCCGCGCCGAAGACCAGATCGTCGAGCGCTTCGACTGCACGCCGCGCTGGGTGGTGTCGAGCGCTGGCGAGGCCGGCATCGTGAACGGCTACGACCATCCGACGCGCCTGGGCGCCGACCGCTTCGTGGCGATGATCGGCGCGCGCCACCGCATGCTCGCGCAAGGGCCGGCGCGGCCGATGGTGGTGGTGATGATCGGCACGGCCGTCACCGTCGAGGCGATCGACGCCAGCGGCAAGTTTCTCGGCGGCCTGATCCTGCCGGGCCACGGCATCATGCTGCGCGCATTGGAGTCGGGCACGGCGGGCCTGCACGTGCCCACCGGCGAGGTGCGCGAATTTCCCACCAACACCAGCGATGCATTGACCAGCGGCGGCACCTACGCCATTGCCGGCGCGGTCGAGCGCATGGTGCAGCACGTGCGCTCGCACTGCGGCGCCGAGCCGGCCTGCTACATGACCGGCGGCGCTGGCTGGAAGATGGCGCCCGTGATGAACGGGCACTTCGAGCTGGTCGAGAGCCTGATCATGGACGGGCTTCTGGTCATCGCCCGCGAACGCGCCAGGACCTGAGCCGCAAGGAAGGCTCAGGGGCGCATCAGCGCATCAACGCTTCGGCCATCGCCTGGAACGCAGGCAAGGTCAGCGGGTCGTTGCCGCCGTTGGCCGCGATCGGGTGCGAGGCATAGCGCACGATCACCATCTCGGCCTTCGGGTCCACATAGATGCTCTGGCCGTGGATGCCGCGCGCCATGTAGGCGCCGTGCGGGTTGTTCGACACCCACCACATGTCGCGGTACGACCAGCCCGGCAGCAGCGCATAGCCGGCCTTGACGAACTTGGCCGGGTCGCCGCCGCGCCGGATGTCTTCCACCACCGCCTTCGGAATCGCCTGCTGCCCGTTGGACGCGCGCCCGTCGTTGCGCATGGTCTCGCCGAAGCGCGCCAGGTCGCGCAGCACGGTGTTCAGGCCGCCGCCACCCGACTCGGTGCCGATGCGGTCGACCATGAAGTAGGCGTCTTGCTCGGCACCGATGCGGCGCCAGATCTTCTCGCTCAGCAGGTCGGCCAGCGACTGGCCGCTCGCGCGGCGCACGATCCAGGCGAGCACCTCGGCGTTGACGGTCTTGTAGGCGAAGCCATCGCCGTGCTCGCCTTCCTTCTTCAGCGTGACGAGGAATTCGTAGAACGACTTCGGGCCGGTGTAGTTCTGGCCCTGGGTGAGCATGCCGCCGGCGCGCGCGTAGTCCCAGATCTCTGCCTTCGGGTCGGCGTAGTTCTCGGAGTAGTGCACGCCGACCGTCATGTCCATCACCTGGCGCACGGTGGCGTCGCCGTATGCCGTGTCCTTCATCTCGGGCAGGTACTTGGTGACCGGCGCGGCCGGGTCCAGCTTGCCTTCGTCCGCGAGGATGGCGGCCAGCGTCCCCACGAAGGACTTGGTGACCGACATCGCGATGTGCGGCCGCTCGGGCGAGAGCGCGCCGAAGTACTTCTCGTAGAGCACCTTGCCGCGGTGCATCACCAGGATGCCGTCGGTGTAGGTGCCGGAAATCATCTGGGCGAAGTTCATCGTCGTCGCGTCGCCTGTGCCTCCCAGGGGCTTGAACGTGACCTTCTCGATGTCGAAGCGCGGTGCGGCCGATGGCAGCGGGCTGGCCGCGCCGGGGCCGCGCCACACGTTGGCGGTCGGCACCGTCTCGCGCACGTGCGAGAAGCTCCAGCGCGTGCGCGGATACACGCCGCCGACCGGATTGTCGAAGGTGATGAGCTTGTCGGGTGCGGGCGGAAAGCCCTTCATCCAGCCCATGGCCTCGACCGAGGTGGCCACGGGGTCGGGCAGCGCGGCGGGCGCGGGCGTCTGGGCGTTGGAGATGTTCACGGCAAGCAGGGTGAAGGCGGCGGCAAGCGCCGTGCGTGCGAAAAAGGTCATGGTGGTTTGTCCTGGGGTGTTCATCGACAACTGCATCAACGGCCGCTGAAGCGCGCGGGACGGCGCTCGACGAAAGAGCGCACGCCTTCCGCCGCGTCCTCGCTGTTCGACAGCCGCTTCTGTGTGTCGATGAACTCCGCCACCGCCGCGAGCGGCCCCTGCTCTACGGCCTTGATGACGTTGAGCCGCGTGGCCACCACCGCCAGCGGTGCCTGCGCCGCGATGCGCTGCGCAATGGCCAGTGCCGCGTCCAGCTCCTGCCCGGCCGGCACCACCTTCTGCACGAAGTTCAGGCGATAGGCTTCGGCGCTGTCGAACTCGTCGGCCGTCAGCAGGTGCAGCATCGCGTTGCCCACGCCCGCGCGCTCGGCCATGCGCAGCGTGGCGCCGCCCGTGGCCATGATGCCGCGCTGCACTTCCATCTGCGAGAAGCGGCAGTTGTCGGCCGCCACCACGATGTCCGCGCCCAGCATCAGCTCGATGCCGACCGTGAAGCAGATGCCCTTGACGGCCACGACCATCGGCTTGGTGCGGCGGCGGTAGCCGGGCAGGCCGAAGTCGTGCGGCTCCACCAGCCCGGCGGGAATCGCTTTTTCGCCACGCTTCATGTATTCGGTCACCGCCGGCAGATCCAGGCCCGCCGTGAAGTGGTCGCCGAAGGCATGCAGCACACCCACGCGCAGCGTCGGGTCGTCATCGAGGCGGGTGTAGGCCTCGGCCAGCTGCTTGAACATCGGCGGCGTCCAGCCGTTGCGCTTGGCCGGGCGGTTGATGCCGATCAGCAGCACGTGGTCGAGCACCTGGGTGTCGATGCAGCCTTCTGCAGGTGGGGTGGTGGGCGTGGCGGTCATTGAGTCTTTGTCTCCGGGTTGTTGTTCTTGTTGTGAGGCTCAGTACGTGTAGACGCCGCGTCCGGTCTTGCGGCCGAGCTGGCCGGCGGCGACCATTTCCTTCAGCAGCGGGCAGGGGCGGTACTTCGAATCGCCGAACTGCTCCAGGTACACCTCCATCACGGCCAGGCACACATCCAGGCCGATCATGTCGGCCAGTGCCAGCGGGCCGATGGGCTGGTTGCAGCCCAGCTTCATGCCGGCGTCGATGTCTTCGGCGGTCGCGATGCCTTCGGACAGCACGAAGAAAGCCTCGTTGATCATCGGCACCAGGATGCGGTTGACCACGAAGCCCGGCGCGTTCTTCACCGTGATCGGCGACTTGCCCAGCGTCTCGGCCAGTGCCTTCACCGCGTCGTGCGTGGCGTCGCTCGTGAGGTAGCCGCGGATCAGTTCCACCAGCGCCATCATCGGCACCGGGTTGAAGAAGTGCATGCCGATGAAGCGGTCGGGGCGCGAGGTGGCGGCCGCGAGTTGTGTGATCGAGATCGACGAGGTGTTCGACGCAATGATCACCTCGGGTGCCAGCATGTCATCGACCTGCTTGAGGATCTTGAGCTTGAGCGCGTGGTTCTCGGTGGCGGCCTCGATGACCAGTTGCGCGCTCTTCAGGTCGTCGTAGTTGGTCGAGCCCTTGATCAGCGCCAGCGCGGCGGTCTTCTGCTCGACGGTGAGCTTTTCTTTCTTGATCAGGCGGTCGAGGCTGCCCGACACCGTGGCCAGGCCCTTGTCGACGGCCGCCTGGGCGATGTCGACCATCACCACGTTCACGCCGGCCACCGCGCAGGCCTGCGCGATGCCGTTGCCCATTGTTCCGGCACCGATGATGCCGACGGTCTGGATAGCCATGAGAAAACTCCTTGAGAGAAAACAAAAAAGAATGCGGGGAGCGGGTGGCGCACCGGGGCGCCACCGCGGCAGGACATCGATTGTGAATCAGCCCCGTCGGGGCGCCGTTGCCGCGCGTGACACGGGTGGCTTACAGTGCGGCGGTTGCTTTTTCTTCCCCCTTTTTCGACTTCGACCATGACCACCCTCGGCACCCCTCTTTCCCCCTCCGCCACCCGCGTGATGCTGCTCGGCTCCGGTGAGCTCGGCAAGGAGGTGCTGATCGCCCTGCAGCGCCTGGGCGTCGAGACCATCGCGGTCGACCGCTACGAGAACGCCCCCGGCCAGCAGGTGGCGCACCATGCGCGCACCATCACCATGAGCGATCCCGAGGCGCTCAAGGCGCTCATCGAGGCCGAAAAGCCCACGCTGGTGGTGCCCGAGATCGAGGCCATTGCCACGCCGATGCTGCAGCAGCTCGAAGACGCGGGCGTGGTGCGCGTCATTCCCACGGCCCGCGCCGCCCGCCTCACGATGGACCGCGAAGGCATCCGTCGGCTGGCCGCCGAAACGCTGGGCGTGCCGACCAGCCCCTACAAGTTCTGCGACTCGCTGGCCGAGCTGCAGGCCGCCATCGACGAAGGCATCGGCTACCCCTGCATCGTCAAGCCGGTGATGAGCAGCTCCGGCAAGGGCCAGAGCAAGATCGACGGCCCCGCCGACGTGCAGAAGGCCTGGGACTACGCCATGGCCGGCGGCCGCGTGAGCCACGGCCGCGTGATCGTCGAGGGCTTCATCGATTTCGACTACGAGATCACGCTGCTCACCGTGCGCGCCAAGGATGCGGCGGGCACCGTGGAAACGAAGTTCTGCGACCCCATCGGCCACGTGCAGGTGAGCGGCGACTATGTGGAAAGCTGGCAGCCGCATCCCATGGCACCGGCCGCGCTGCAGAAGGCGCAGCAGATCGCGCAGGCCGTCACGGCCGACCTGGGCGGGCAGGGCCTGTTCGGCGTCGAACTGTTCGTGAAGGGCGACGAAGTCTGGTTCAGCGAAGTCAGCCCGCGTCCGCACGACACCGGCATGGTGACCATGGCCACGCAGTGGCAGAACGAGTTCGAGTTGCATGCGCGCGCCATCCTCGGCCTGCCGGTCGACACCTCGCTCAAGAGCCCTGGCGCCAGCGCGGTGATCTACGGCGGCGTCGATGCCACCGGCATCGCCTTCGACGGCGTGGCCGAGGCGCTGCAGGTGCCCGGCAGCGACATCCGCCTGTTCGGCAAGCCCGAGAGCTTCGTCAAGCGCCGCATGGGCGTGGCGCTGGTGCATGCGGCCGACACCGACACGGCCCGCAAGCTTGCCAAGGAAGCCGCCTCGCGCGTGAAGCCACGCAAGGCCTGAGCCCCCGAGTATCGGGACGCACGCGACAGCCGTAGCCAGTTTTCGCAAGCCGCGCCGCGCAGGCGCATGCATGGTGCGGGCTCCTGCAAGAACGCCGGTGGATGCGGGTGCATGCGGATACCCCGCATGCGCGATGCACTCCACACTGGGCGTTTGCTCGACCCACCGGAGACACCATGCTGCATCCCCAGGCGCGCGCCTTGCTCGACTTCATCGAGGCGCGCGGCATCCCGCCGACCCACACTTTGTCGCCCGCCGATGCGCGGACCTTCTACCGCGAGCGGCGCACCGCCACGCAGCCGCTGCCCGCGGAAGTCGCCGAAGTGCGCGACCTCGCAGCGGACGGCCCGCACGGCACCATCCCGGTGCGCCTGTACCGGCCGCTCGGCTCGGGCGTTGGCCCGCTGCCGGTGCTGGTGTACTACCACGGCGGCGGCTGGGTCATCGGTGACCTCGACACGCACGACGTGCTGTGCCGCGAGCTGGCCAACGGCGCCGGCTGCGCGGTGGTCGCGGTCGACTACCGCATGGGCCCGGAGCACCGCTTTCCCGCCGCCTTCGACGACGTGCTCGCCGCCACCCGCTGGGTGCGCCGCGAGGCCGCGGCGCTGGGGCTCGATGCGAGCCGTCTCGCCGTGGGCGGCGACAGCGCCGGCGGCAACCTCGCGGCCGTGGTGTCGATCGCCGCACGCGACGCGGGCGACCTGCCCATCGCCTTCCAGTTGCTCATCTATCCGGCCACCGACATGCGCCGCGTGCATCCCTCGCACCAGAGCAACGGGCAGGGCTATCTGCTGACCAGCGACACCATCAAGTACTTCCACGACCACTACATCACCGACCCGAAGCACGACCTCGACTGGCGCGCTTCGCCGCTGCTGCACCCCGACCTGTCGAAGCTGCCGCCGGCGCTGGTGATCACGGCCGGCTACGACCCGCTGCGCGACGAAGGGCTGGCCTACGCCGCAGCCCTGACCGCCGCCGGCAACCGCGCGATGTACGTCTGCTTCGAGCGGCAGATCCATGGCTTCATCCCCATGGGCAAGGTGCTCGACGAGGCCAACACCGCCGTGGCGCTTTGCGCCACTGAGTTGCGGCGCGCCTTCGCTGCGGCCTAGGGAAAGTCCCCGCGCAAATGGGTGCCGCGCAGCCGGCTCGCGCCGCTACGATCCAGCGAACGCGACGCCACCCCCCGGTTGGCAGTTGAACGATGCAGGAGACAAATACCATGCAGCGAACAAGGACGGCGCCGCCTCACAGCGGCGACGCACGGCAGGGCGAGCGCCTGATGTGGCTGGTGCCGCAGCGCGTGTTCTACGCCGGGCTGCTCGGCGCGGCCGCCGAGCGCACCATGGGTGGCCACGGCGTGTACGTGTCGCCCACCGGCGCGCCGCCCAACCGCATCCGCATCGGCGGCGGGGCATGGCAATCGGGCGAGCTGATCGTGGTGCCGCCGCATGTGCCGCACCGTGTCGAGAGCGCATGCCCGCTGATCTTCAACCTGCTGATCGAATCCGAATCGGTCGACCCCGGGCGCATGCCCGCCTTCATGCAGCACTGCGGGCCCGTCGACGCCCCCGAGTTCGCGCAGCGCGTGCGCGATGCCCATGCGCAACTGCTCGCCGCTTCGGGCCGCATGCTGAGCTTCGACGGGTTCGATTTCGATACGGTGTTCTTTGGTGAAGCGCTTGCACCGCGCACGCTCGATGCGCGCATCCGCAAGGTCATCGACGCCATCAACGCCGACCCGGCCGCACCCACCTCGGCCGAAGACTGCGCGGCCTCGGTGAACCTGTCGTTCTCGCGCTTCCTGCACCTGTTCAAGCAAGAGACTGGAATGGCGTTCCGTGCCTTCAGGGCGTGGAAGCGTGCGCGCAGCCTGCTGCGCTACGTGCACCAGAGCGCCACGCTGACCGACATCGCGCTCGATACCGGCTACCCCGATTCGACGCACTTCAGCCATTCGATCCGCCAGGTCTACGGCCTCAAGCCCAGCGACATCGTGGCCGGCTCGCGCCGCCTCGCGCTGCATGACGCGGCCGGTGGCTTCCGACAGTAAGCACACAGGGGCCCCATGCAGATCCTCCAACTCCTGCTGTCGGGCATTGCACAAGGTTGCATCTACGGCCTGATCGCGCTGGGCTTCGTGCTGATCTACAAGGCCACCGAAACGGTGAGCTTTGCGCAGGGCGACCTGATGATGCTCGGTGCCTTCGGCGCGTTCGCGGGCATGTCGCTGTTCGGCATGCCGTTCTGGCTCGCGGCCATCCTCGCGGTGGTGGCGATGGCGGCCTTCGGCGTGCTGCTGGAGCTGGTGGTGATCCGCCCGATCCTGGGGCAGCCGCAGTTCTCGATCGTGATGCTCACCATCGGCATTGCGTACGTGGCGCGCGGCATCATCACGATGGTGCCGGGCATCGGCACCGAGACCCACACGTTGGCCGTGCCCTACAAGGACCAGATCTGGAAACTGGGCGAGCTGGTGGTCAACCTCGAGCAACTGGCGATCATCATTGCCACGGCCATTCTTTGCGCGCTGCTGTTCGCGATGTTCCGCTACAGCAAGCTCGGCATCGCGATGCAGGCCTCGTCGCAGAACCAGCTCGCGGCCTACTACATGGGCATTCCGGTGAAGCGGCTCAATGGGCTGGTGTGGGGGCTGGCGGCGGCCGTCGCGGCCATTGCCGGCATGCTGCTCGCGCCCATCACCTTCGTGCACGCGAACATGGGCTTCATCGGGCTCAAGGCCTTTCCTGCAGCGGTGGTGGGTGGCTTCGGCAGCCTGCCGGGGGCGATCGTCGGTGGCTTGATCATCGGCATCGTCGAGTCGTTCGCGGGCTTCTACCTGCCCGATGGTTTCAAGGACACGGCGCCGTACATCGTGGTGCTGCTGATGCTCATGATCAAGCCCAACGGATTGTTCGGCGAGAAGCTGCGCAAGAAGGTGTAAGTCTCATATGCGCTTCATCTTCAAGACCAGCTACGACCAGGACATCCGCCTCGCGCGGCACGGCGGGCATGTGCTCTGGTACAGCCTGCTCATCGCATTCCTCATCGCGGCGCCGTGGGTCATCGACGAATACTGGCTGGCGCAACTGACCTTCGTGCTGATCTACGGCATCGTCGGTTTGGGGCTGATGCTGCTTGCGGGGTTCACAGGGCAGTTCTCCATCGGGCATGCGGCCTTTCTGGGGGCGGGGGCGTACACGCAAGGCGTGCTGACGAACCTGGGCGTGCCGTTCCCGCTGGCGCTGGTTGCCGCTGCGGCGCTGTCGGCGGCGGTGGGCGTGGTGGTGGCGTTGCCGGCGCTGCGCGTGAAGGGCATCTATCTGGGCATCGCGACGCTGTCCTTCGGCTTCATCGTCGAAGAGGTGTTCGCGCGCTGGGAGAGCGTGACGGGCGGCAACGCGGGGCTGCACGTGAAGTCGCCGCAGCTCTTCGGCTGGTCGCTGGGCTCGGGCGACGGCTTCTACTTCCTGTGCCTGGTGGTGGCGGTGCTGGCCACGCTGGGCATCCTGAACCTGCTGCGTTCTCCGACAGGGCGCGCCTTCGTCGCGATCCGCGATTCGGAAATCTCGGCGCAGAGCATGGGCATCCATCTCGCGCGCTACAAGACGATGTCGTTCGCGATCTCGGCGGCGCTCGCAGGTTTGGGCGGTGCGTTGTACGCGCACAAGCTGAGCTTCATCTCGCCCGACCAGTTCAGCATCCTGCAGTCGATCGACCTGTTGCTGATGGTGGTGATCGGCGGGCTGGGTTCGGTGCACGGCGCGTTCCTCGGGGCGATCTTCCTGATCGCGATGCCGCAGTTGATCTCGATGGGCAAGGACTGGCTGCCGGCGGTCATCGGCCAGGCGCCGGGCCTGCAGGGGCTGGTGTATGGCCTGGTGCTGATTGCGTTCGTTCTGTTCGAGCCGCTGGGGCTGTACGGCCGCTGGCTGAAGATCCGCACCTGGCTGCAGCTCTTTCCGTTCTACCGCAGGGGCTTGTTCAAGCGGCAGAAGTCGTTCACCAAGTCGGATCGACTGAGATGAGCAGCAACAGCAGCAACGACATCCTCCTGTCGGCCAAGGACCTGAGCGTTCGCTTCGGCGGCGTGCTCGCGGTCAACAAGGTGAGCTTCGACGTGCGGCGCGGCGAGGTCTTCACCTTGATCGGCCCGAACGGCGCGGGCAAGACGACGGTGTTCAACCTCATCAGCCGCATCTACACGCCGACCACCGGCGAGATCACGTGGCATGGCGAGGCGGGAAGCGCCATCGCGCTGACGCAGCAGGCGCCGCACGCGATTGCCGCGCTCGGCATTGCGCGCACCTTCCAGAACATCGAACTCTTCGAGCATGCGACGGTGCTGCACAACCTGCTGATCGGCCGGCACACGCACCGGCAGACGGGGTTCTGGAGCGAAGTGTTCTTCACGCCGGCCACGCGGCGCGCCGAAATTGCGGCGCGCGAGAAGGCGGAGCAGGTGATCGAGCTGCTGGACCTGCAGCACCATCGCGACTCGATGGTGGCGGGGCTGCCCTATGGCGTGCGCAAGGTGGTGGAGCTGGCGCGTGCGCTGTGCACCGAGCCCAAGCTGCTGCTGCTCGATGAGCCGTCGTCCGGTCTCAATGTCGAAGAGACGGCCGACATGGCGTTCTGGATTCAGGACATCCAGCATGAGCTGGGCGTATCGGTGTTGATGGTCGAGCACGACATGTCCTTGGTGTCGAAGGTGTCGGATCGCGTGCTTGCTATGAACCAGGGCGAGGTGCTGGCTACGGGCACGCCGCGTGAGGTGCAGGCTGATGCACGTGTGATCGAGGCTTATCTCGGGACTGTGGACGACGTGAGCAGTTTGAGAAGGGTGGTGGCATGAGTGTCCTGTTCGCTACCTTTGGGAGAGCGCCCGGTATGCGGCACGGTGCGGTCGCCCCCACTGCACCGGCCGCTTCGCGGCTCCCCTGCGGTGCTCGCATTTCGCGGGGTCTCGCAGAACTCGCTTCGCTCAAACAGCTGCGAGCCCTTGTCCGCGAAACGCTGCGCTCCTCGGCGGCGCAGAGGGGGCGCCCACCCCGCACCGCACACCGGGCTCGGTCGTGGGGTATTCGCCCTGTGCGTGTCCACGGCGTTGGGGGCCCTGTTCCCGGCGGGCCGTTGAGGCGCCGCCGAGCAGCGCAGCGACGGGCGGATCAGGGCTCGCAGCTGTTTGAGCGAAGCGAGTTCTGCGAGACCCCGCCCGTCGCGAGCAGCGCAGGGAAGCCCGAAGGGCCGGTGACGTCGGCCCGCCGGGGACAGGGTCTCCAACGCCGTTCCCCGAACGAAGGAGCCGCAGCATGAGCGACGCCGTACTCCAGCTCCTGAACGTGGAAAGCGCCTACGGCCCCATCAAGGCCATCCGGGGTGTCAGCCTGAAGGTCAGGCAAGGCGAGATAGCGACGGTGCTCGGCTCCAACGGCGCGGGCAAGACCACGATCCTCAAGACCATCTCGGGGATCATCGATCCGCGCAAAGGCAGCATCGAATTCCAGGGCAAGGACATCACGGCCAAGGACCCGGCCTACATCGTCCAACAAGGACTGAGCCACGTGCCCGAAGGCCGCGAAGTGTTCCCGCTGCTGTCGGTGAAAGACAACCTGCTGATGGGCGCCTACACCCGCAAGGACCGCGACGGCGTGGCGCGGGACATGGAGACGGTCTACACCTACTTCCCCATCCTGCGTGAACGCGCGACGCAGGACGCCGGCCTGCTCTCCGGCGGCCAGCAGCAGATGCTGGCCATCTCGCGCGCGATCATGGCCGCGCCGCATCTCATTCTTCTGGACGAACCCAGCCTCGGCTTGAGCCCCAAGCTGACGAAAGAGATCTTCGAGATCGTCGTGCGCATCAACCGCGAACGTGGCACCACCATCCTGCTGGTCGAACAGAACGCCAACATGGCGCTCAATGCCGCCGACCACGGCTACGTGCTGGAGAACGGCCGCATCGTGATGGAAGACTCCTGCGAGCGCCTGCGCGAAAAGGAAGACATCAAGGAGTTCTACCTCGGCGTGAAAGACGACGGCGTGCGCGGCGAGCGGCGCTGGAAAAAGAAGAAGACCTGGAGATAGCCGCCATGCAAGGACTCTGGGACCTCAACACCTTCGAACCCCGGCTCGACGTCGTCGTGCCCGGCGACACCATCCCCGCGATGTTCTGGAACGCCGTCAACCAGCGCGGCGACAACATCTGGATGCGGCAGAAAGAACTGGGCATCTGGCGCACCTGGAGCTGGCGGCAGACCGCCGAAGCCGTGCGCGAGATCGCGGCCGGGCTCATGGCCATCGGCTTCGCGCCGGGCGAGTGCGCCTCCATCCTCTCCAACACCGTCATCGAATGGGTGCTGGCCGACCTGGCCGTGCTCAGTTGCGGCGGCGTGTCCAACGGCATCTATCCGACCGACGCGGCCTCGCAGGTGCACTACCTGTGCGAAGACTCGCGCACCACCATCCTCTTCGTGGAAGACGACGAGCAGCTCGACAAGGCGCTCGAAGTGCGCGCCGGCCTGCCGGGCCTGCGCCGCGTGATCGTGTTCGACATGGAAGGCCTGCGCGATCTCGACGACCCTGGCGTCATGAGCCTCGATGCACTGCGCGCGCTCGGCCGCATGCATCTTGCCGGTGACCCGCAGGCCGTCGAGCGCCGCGTGGCGGCTTGCCGCCCCGAAGACCTTGCCATCCTCGTCTACACCTCGGGCACCACCGGCAAGCCCAAGGGCGCCATGCACAGCCACGCCGGGCTGGTGTACACCGCGCGCGGCTACAACACGCTCATCGCGCAGGACGAAAAAGACGAGCGCATGTGCTTCCTGCCGCTGTGCCACATCGCCGAGCGCATGGGCGGCGAGTACTTCGCGATGTACACCGGCTCCATCCTCAACTTCGTCGAGAACCCCGAGACGGTGCCGGAGAACGTGCGCGAGATTGCGCCCACCGTGTTCACGGCCGTGCCGCGCGTGTGGGAGAAGTTCTATTCGGGCGTGATGATCGCGCTGAAGGAGGCGAGCCCGCTGCAGCAGGCCGCCTACAAGTGGAGCATCGGCGTGGGCGAATCCATTGCGGCACGTGTGCTGGCGGGTGAATCCGTCGGCGCGGGGCTCAGGCTCAAGTTCAGGCTCGCGCGGCTGCTGGCGCTGGACAACGCGCGCAAGCTCATCGGCATTCACCGTGCGCGCTTTCTCGTGACGGGCGCGGCGCCGATCTCGCCCGAGCTGGTCAAGTGGTACCTGGCGCTTGGCGTGCCGATGCTGGAGGTGTGGGGCATGACCGAGTCGTGCGGCGCCTCGACTGCCGTGCCGGCAACCCGCATCAAGCCGGGCTCCATCGGCCCGGCCACGGGCTACAACGAGGTTCGCATCGAGCCGACCACCGGCGAGATCCTGGTGCGTGGCCCCAATGTCTTCATGGGTTATCTGAACCTGCCCGAGAAGACCGCCGAGACCATTGATGCCGACGGCTGGCTGCACACCGGCGACGTCGGCGTGATGGACGAGGACGGGTATTTCCGCATCACCGACCGGATGAAAGACATCATCATCACGGCAGGCGGGAAAAACGTGACGCCGAGCGAGCTGGAGAACGAACTCAAGTTCAGCCTCTACATCACCGATGCCGTGGTGATCGGCGATGCGAAGCCCTACCTCACGGTGATCGTCATGATCGACCAGGAGAACGTCGAGAAGTTTGCGCAAGACAACGACGTGCCGTTCAGCAACTACGAGAGCCTGACGCGCACGCAGGAAGTGCTGGACCTGATCCAGGGCGAGATCGATCGCGTCAACGCCAAGTTCGCGCGTGTCGAGCAGATCAAGAAGTTCTTTCTGCTCGAAACGCAGCTCAGCGCCGAAGACGAAGAGCTGACGCCGACGATGAAGCTCAAGCGCAAGCTGGTGCAGACCAAGTACGCGCAGCGCATCGAGGCCATGTACCGCTGACCCGCGCGCAGAGAGATTGCAGATCCGTTTTTTTCGTCAACCCGAGGAGACAACCGCATGAAGCTCAAGACACTGACGGCGCTGGCCGTGCTGGGCCTGGTCGCGACGCTCGCGTCCGCGCAGCAGCAACAGGGCGTGACCAAGGACGAGATCCGCATCGGCACGATTCAAGACTTGTCGGGCCCGCTCGCGGGCTTCGGCAAGCAGGCGCGCAACGGCATGCAGTTGCGCGTGGACGAACTCAACGAGCAGGGCAACATCAACGGGCGCAAGCTCAAGCTGTTCGTCGAAGACTCGGGCTACGACCCGAAGAAGGCGGTGCTGGCGGCGCAGAAGCTGGTGAACCAGGAAAAGATCTTCATCATGGCCGGCCACATCGGCACGGCGCAGAACATGGCGGCGATGCCGGTGCAGTTCGACAAGAACGTCATCAACTACATGCCCATTACCGCGGCGCGCGAAATGTACGAGCCGCTGAACCGGCTGAAGTATTCGTTCGCCGCCACCTACTACGACCAGATCCGGCTGGCCCTGCCGAAGATGATCAAGGACAAGGGCGCCAAGAAGGTCTGCACGATCTACCAGGACGACGAGTTCGGGCTCGAAGTGCAGCGCGGCGCCGAAGCGGGCCTGAAGGCGGCGGGCATGGAGCTGGCCGAGAAGACTTCGTTCAAGCGCGGCGCCACCGACTTCAGCTCGCAGGTCGCGAAGATGAAGGCCGCCAACTGCGACCTCGTGGTGCTCGGCACCATCATCCGCGAGACCATCGGCACCGTGGGCGAAGCGCGCAAGACCGGCTTCAACCCGACCTTCATCGGCTCCAGCGCGGCGTACACCGACCTGATCCACAAGCTGGGCGGCAAGGCCATGGACGGCGTTTACGCCACCATGACGGTGCAGAACCCCTACACCGACGAACAGTCGCAGCCGCTGCGCTTCTGGGCCAACAAGTACAAGACCAAGTTCAACGAAGACCCGACGGTGTTCTCGGTGTACGGCTACGTGATCATCGATTCGTTCATCAAGGCGGCGCAGAAGGCCGGCCCGAACCTCACGACCGACAGCTTCATCAAGGCGATGGACAGCATCACCTTCGAGCCCGACATGTTCGGCAGCCCGAAGAGCACCTACACGGCCACCAAGCGCCTGGGCAACGACCAGTCGCGCTTGTCGCAGATCAAGGACGGCAAGTGGGTGGTGGTGTCTGACTACGTGACACCGTAAAGAGCGCTCGCCAGTACCGGGGAGGGCGGCTATATTTCGTCGCGAATCCCATCGCGAGAGTGCCTGCCATGCCCCAGTACTGGTTGATGAAATCCGAACCCGACGAGGTCTCGATCGACGACGCGCTCGCCGCGCCCGGTGCCACCGTGGCGTGGACCGGTGTGCGCAACTACCAGGCGCGCAACTTCATGCGCGACGGCATGAAGCTCGGCGACGGCGTGCTGTTCTATCACTCCAGTTGCCCCGAGCCGGGCATTGCCGGCATCGCGCGCGTGGCCTCGGGCATCAAGCCCGATCCGACGCAGTTCGATGCGAAGTCGCCGTACTACGACGCGGGCGCGAAGAAGGACGATCCGCGCTGGCTGCTGGTGGACGTGCAGGCGGTGCGCAAGACCCGCCTGCTGGCGCTGCCCGAGCTGCGCGCCAAGCCAGAGCTGGCCGAGCTGATCGTGCTGCGCAAGGGCAACCGGCTGTCGATCACGCCGGTCGAGCCCGCGCACTGGAAGATCATCGAGAAGATGCTGGGCTGATCGAACCGGCCAAACCAGCCGGCCGATCGGCTCAGCCAAGCTTCGACAGGATCGGGAACAGCTTGCCCAGCCCGTCGGCCATCACCTCGACCGCGAGCGCCGCAAGGATCAAGCCCATCAGCCGCGTCATGATGTTGATGCCGGTCTTGCCGAGCACGCGCGCGATCGGTTGCGCGAGCGAAAACGCAAGGGCGGTGGCCAGCGCGACCACCACGCCGTAGCCGACCAGCACCGCGAGTTCCCACAGGTGCTGCGCCTTGTCGGCGTAGATCACCACCGTGGAAATCGCGGCCGGCCCGGTGAGCAGAGGAATCGTGAGCGGCACCACCGCGATGGAGGCGCCCATCGACGCCTTCACTTCGGTGGCGCGCAGTTCTTCGACGTTGGTCTTGCTCTCGGCCGGTTGCGCATTCAACATCGAGATCGAACTCATGAGCAGCAACAGGCCGCCGCCGACCTGGAAGCTCGCGATCGAGATGCCGAAGAAGGACAGCAGCTGCAGCCCGATCAGCGCGCTGACCGCAATGACGACGAAGGCGCTGAACGCCGACATGCGCACCGTGTGGCGGCGCTGCGCATCGGTGTAGCCCTGCGTGTAGTGGATGAAGAAGGGCACGATGGCCAACGGGTTGACGATGGCCACCAGCGTGACCAGCGGCTTGATCAGGTCCATCGAGGTGCTCATGGCTATCTGCCTCCGGTGACGTCGAGCAGGGCCATGGTGGTGTAGCTGGCCTCGGCCGAAAGCAGCCACAGGATGGCGCCCGCGATCTCGTCGGCGGTGCCGGCGCGCTTCATCGGTATCTGCGGGCCGAGTGCGGCGGCGCGGTCGGGCAGGCCGCCGGAGGCGTGGATGTCTGTGTCGATCACGCCGGGGCGCACCGCGTTCACGCGGATGCCTTCGTCGGCGACCTCTTTGGCCAGGCCGATGGTGAAGGTGTCGATGGCGCCCTTGCTGGCCGCGTAGTCGACGTACTGGCCGGGCGAGCCGATGCGTGCGGCGCCGCTGGAGATGTTGACGATGGCGCCACCCGCACCGCCGTGCCGGGTGCTCATGCGGCGCACGGCTTCGCGCGCGCAGACGAAGCTGCCGATCACGTTGATGCGGAACATGCGCTCCAGCCGCGCCACGCTCATTTCGTCGACGCGGGCCGTCGCGTCGACCACGCCCGCGTTGTTGACCAGCGCGGTGAGCCGGCCGAGCTTGGCGTCGACCTTCTCGAACATCGCGAGCACCTGCGCTTCGTCGCCCACGTCGGCCTGCACCGCGATGGCCGTACCGCCGCCGGCACGGATGGTGCGCACCACCTCGTCGGCGGCCAGCGAGTTGCTGGCGTAGTTGACGGCCACCGCGTAGCCGCGCTTCGCCGCCAGCAGGGCGGTGGCAGCGCCGATGCCGCGTCCGCCACCTGTGATCAAGAGCACCTGGTCCAAAACCTACCTCCTGCAGAGAAACTGCGTGTCAGTTAAAACCGTCGGCTTGGATTACATCATCGAGGGCCAGCGCATGAGCATCAGCAAGACCATTGACTATTACTTTGCGCCCCAGAGCCCTTGGACCTATCTGGGTCATACCCGGTTTGAGGCGATCGCCGCGGCGGCGGGCGCCACGGTGCGCGTGCGGCCCATCGACATGGGCAGCGTGTTCCCGGTGTCCGGCGGGCTGCCGCTGGGCAAGCGGGCGCCGCAGCGCCAGGCCTACCGGCTGGTCGATCTGGCGCGCTTCTCCCGCCATCTCGGGCTGCCGCTGAACCCCAAGCCGAAGTTCTTTCCGGTAGCGAGCGACGACGCGGCCCGGCTGATCATCGCGGTCGACATCAACGACGGAACCGAAGCGGCCATGCGTGTGAGCGCGGCGGTGTTCGCGGCGGTCTGGGTGCAGGAGCGGAACATCGGCGATCCGAATCTGCTCGAAGCGCTGGTCGTGGAATGCGGCCTGCCGGCCAAGCGTGCCGAGCAGTCGCAGAGCCAGGCGGTGCAGGAGCGCTACGAGGCCTACACGCAGGAGGCCATCGACATCCAGGTGTTCGGCGCGCCGAGCTATGTGATCGACGGCGAGATTTTCTGGGGGCAGGACCGTCTCGACTTCGTCGAGCGTGCGCTGCGCCCGTAACCCGGCATTCAATTATTTATTTGCCATCAAGGAGCAACAGGACATGGGTCAATTCATCGATCTCACCGCCAAGGACGGTTTCAGCTTTCCCGCCTATGTGGCGGAACCTGCAGGCAAGCCGCGCGGCGCGGTGGTCGTGGTGCAGGAAATCTTCGGCGTGAACTCGCACATCCGCGCGGTGGCCGACGGCTACGCGGCCGACGGTTATCTGGCGGTGGCGCCGGCGACCTTTCATCGCGTGCAGCAGGGCGTCGATCTGGGCTACACCGACGAGGACATGAAGAACGGCTTCGGCCTGAAGACCGCGGTCGAGGCGCTGCCCGCGCCCGGCGTGCTGCAGGACATCGAGGCATCGATTGCCTACGCATCGAAGGCCGGCAAGGTCGGCATCGTCGGCTATTGCTGGGGCGGTTTGCTGGTCTGGCGCGCGGCGAGCCTGCTGCCCGGCCTGGCCGCGGCGGCGCCGTACTACGGCGGCGGCATGACCACGCCGGAAGAAACTGCGCGTCAGCCCAAGGTGCCGGTGCTCGCGCACTTCGGCAACCAGGATCACTGGATTCCGCTGGACACCATCGAGACCTTCAAGAAGGCGCATCCCGAGGTGGAAGTGCATGTGTATCCCGTGGGGCACGGCTTCAATTGCGACCAGCGCGGTTCGTACAACGCGGAAGCCGCCAAGCTGGCCCGTGAACGCACGTTGGCGTTCTTTGCCAAGCACGTCGGCTGATCTCACTGATCCGCAAACACGAAGCCCGGCCAGTGCCGGGCTTTTTCATTTACGGCTTGCGCGCGGCTGTGCCGTTGCCCACGCGGGTCTGCAGGAAGTCGAGCAGCGCGCGCAACGCCGCGCTGTTGTGGCGCCGCTGCAGGTACGCGGCCGACAGCCACATGTCCTTGCGCGCGTAGTCCTGCAGCACCGGCACCAGTTCGCCCTGGTCGATGTGCGATTGCACGAGCAGCGAGGGCAGGTAGATCACGCCGAAGCCGTGCATGGCAACCCGGATCAGCGGCGCGCCCTCGGTGCAGTCCATGCGGCTCTTGACCGGCACGTCGAGCGGCTGGCCGCCATCGTCGAAACGCCACACCGGTTGTGCGCCCAGCAGCGAATGCGTGAGCGCCTCGTGCCCCGTCAGGTCGCGCGGATGCTCGGGCTTGCCGTGCTTTTTCCAGTAGATCGGCGAGGCGCAGACCACCATGCTCATGGGGCGCAGCTTGCGCACGATCAGGTTGGCGTCTTCGACCGGGCCGCTGCGGATGTCGACGTCGATGCCTTCTTCCGCCAGGTCGACGGTGCGATTGGTCAGCTGCAGGCTGATGCTCACGTCGGGGTAGTAGCGCATGAAGTCGGCCAGCAGGTTGGGAAACTCGCCGTTGCCCATGCCGTGCGGGGCCGAAATGCGCAGCCGGCCGCCGGGCTGGCTGGCGCGCTCCTGCAGGGCGGCCTGCGTGAGCTCCACCATCTCGAGCACGGGCGTGCTGCGCTCGAGCAGCAACTGTCCGGCGTCGGTGAGGCTCACGGAGCGCGTGGAGCGGTTGAGAAGGCGCACGCCGAAGCGGGTTTCGAGCTCGGCCACATACTTGCTGACCGTGGCCTTCGACATGTCGAGTTTCTTGGCCGCCTGGGAAAAGCTGCCGTGGGAGGCGACTTCCCGGAAGGTTCTGATCAGATCGAGACTGTCCATGTCAAAGAGCCCATTGTTTCCGTTTTGGGAACGCGATGGTTCGATTCTCCCGGGTTTTTCCTAGCGGGATTGGGCGACACTTCGGTTACAGGCCCGCCGTTTCAGCCAGCCTGCATCGATCCTGCGGCTTTGCCCCGCGTTCGAAGGCCCGCTGAAACACCGGAAGGAACAGACATGAAGACCTCGAAGACCATTGCCGTTGTCGCCCTGTCGATGCTGGCCGTCGCGGGCGTTCATGCCGAAGGTTACGAGACCGTGCAGCCGCTCAAGGCGGCCACCAGCCGCACCGAGGTGGCGAGTAAGGCCGCGGCGGCGGCGCGCGACGGGAACGTCTATGGCGACGTGGTCGAGGCACCGGCGGTCTCGCGGCCCGGTTTGCGCGATCGGGCTTCGGTGCGGGCGGAGGCGGTGGCTACTGCGCATGCGCCGAACCAGAACCTGGACCGCCGCGCCTTTGCCAACAGCGAGGTTCCGCCGCAGTTCCGAACGGCACGACCGTAAGCTGAAAAGGCGTTGTTTTCCATGGGCCGGGCCGATGCGAATCGGCCCGGCTTTTTATTGCTTGCATGCCTTGATGTCAGCATTGTTTCAATAGAGGAAACACGGTGTCTCTGAACCGAGCGTTCTGGCTGTGCGATTCGCCCGGAAACTCGCGGCACAGGCAAGCGAACGTGCAAGCCTGGTGGAAAAACCATCCGACGAACACATTAGGAGAAATGACCATGAAGACCTCGCAAATCCTCGCCGCTGCCGCCCTGACCCTGCTTGCCGCCACCGGCGCTCAAGCTGAAACGTACCAAGGCGTGAACACCGCCGTCTCGACCAAGAGCCGCGACGAAGTCAACGCCGAAGCCGTGCGCGCCGCATCGGCTCCGAACCAGAACGTGACCCGCGGTTCGCGCGGCCCGGAAACGGTCGCCGTGTCGCAAGACCGCGCCATCGTTGCAGCCGAAGCCGTTCGCACTGCATACGCTCCTGACCAGAACGTGAGCTCGGGCTCGCGCGTCAACAGCAAGGTCATCTCGACGATGGCCAACCCGGCTGACGCACGTGTCCAGGCCCAACAAGGTTCGGGCGCCGTCGCCAAGTAATTGAAGCCGCCCTTCGGGGCAGCCGAAATGCAAAAAGGGCCACGCGAAAGCGTGGCCCTTTTTCTTTGGGCGCGGCGAATCGGTGCGGTGCGTCAGCGCGTGCGCGCGAGATAGCGCTTGCGCCAGAAGATCAGAACCAGCGTCACCGCGATGACCAGCATCGACGTCATCGCGATCCAGAAGCCGTCGGCCTTGTGCACCAGCGGGATGAACTCGAAGTTCATGCCGAAGATGCCCGCGATGAGATTGAGCGGCAGGAACACGGCGGTCAGTACCGTCAGCACCCGCATGATGTCGTTGGCGCGGTGGCCCTGCACGCTGAAGTGCATCTGCACCGCCGTCTCGGCGTTCTGCTCCAGCCGGTGCACGTGGTGCACCACGCGCTCGATGTGCTCGAGCACATCGCGGCTGCGGATCATGATCAGCTCGCGTTCGCGCAGCTCCGCATCGCCCTTGGGCACCGGCAGGGTTTCGAGCGAGTCGATCCAGTCCTGCATGGCGGCGCGCTGGTCCTCGCAGATCTCGTCCAGGTGATGCAGCGACTGGCGCGCCTCCATCAGCGCGCCCCAGTTGGTGAATCGGCTGCGCGGGTCGATCAGCTCGGTCTGCCAGTGGTCGAGCTGCTTGGTGAGCTCGCGCCGCAGGTCGAGATAGCCGTCGACGATCTGGTTGATGACCCGCAGCATCAGGTCGGACGGGCTGGTCGGCAGGCGGGCCGAGGTGGCGCGCACGTCGAGCGCCGGTGCGCCGCGATCGTCGGGCGAGGCGGCAGCCAGCAGCCGTGTGGCGAAGGCGTCGCGCACGGCGCCGTCTTCGGGGTGCACCGACAGCAGCACGCGGTCGAACACCGCGAAGCCGACCGGGCGGGTGTCGACGCGGCGCAGTACGGGCGGGCCGCTGCGGGGCTGCGGTGGTTTGGATGCCGGGGCCGTTTCGTTGCCATTGCCCGTCGGTGTCTGCCCCTGGGCGGTCGCGAGGCGCCGGAACACCAGCACGTCGTACTGCGAGGTGTAGTCGTAGTGCGAAGGCAACTGGTCATTGAGCAGGTCGGCCACGTGCAGGTCGACCAGCTGGGTCAGGCAGAGCGTCTGCAGGATCTGCTGGACCTCGGGCAGCGAGGTGCGAAATTCCTCGCGTGTGAGCGAGATCCAGAGGTAGCCGCCGGCACCGCATGCGCCTGGCACGGTCAGCGGCGCCAGCGCCTGATGCTCGCTGACCTGCGATCGGCTGATTTCGAAGATGCGCATGACGTCGCCCCCGTTTGATTCTTCTTGTGCGCCAGAACAGTCGGAAACGACCGTCCGACGGGCGCATGATGCTACTGTTTTTGCAGCAGCCGTGCGGCGTCGAGCGCGAAGTAGGTGAGCACGCCATCGGCGCCGGCGCGCTTGAAGGCCAGCAGGCTTTCGAGCACCACGGCGTCGTGGTCGAGCCAGCCGTTCTGGGCGGCGGCCTTGAGCATCGCGTACTCGCCGCTCACTTGGTAGGCGAAGGTTGGCACATGGAACTCGTCCTTCACGCGGCGCACGATGTCCAGGTAGGGCATGCCGGGCTTGACCATCACCATGTCGGCGCCTTCGGCGATGTCCAGCGCGACTTCGCGCAGGGCCTCGTCGCTGTTGCCGGGGTCCATCTGGTAGACCTTCTTGTTGGCCTTGCCCAGCGTCGAGGCCGAGCCCACGGCGTCGCGGAAGGGGCCGTAGAAGGCGCTGGCGTACTTGGCGCTGTAGGCCATGATGAGCGTATGGATGTCGCCGCGCGCTTCCAGCGCGGTGCGGATGGCGCCGATGCGGCCGTCCATCATGTCGCTGGGCGCCACGATGTCCACGCCGGCTTGCGACTGCGCGAGTGCCTGCTTCACCAGCACTTCGACGGTCGGCTCGTTGAGGATGTAGCCGGTGTCGTCGAGCAGGCCGTCCTGGCCGTGGCTGGTGTAGGGGTCGAGCGCAACATCCGTCATCACGCCCAGTTCGGGAAAGCGCGCCTTGAGCGCGGCCACCACGCGGGGAATCAGGCCTTCGGGGTTGAAGGCTTCGTCGCCGGAGGGCGTCTTGAGGCTGGCGTCGATCACGGGAAACAACGCCATCACCGGGATGCCGGCCGCCACGCATTGCTCTGCCACGGGCAGCAGCAGGTCGAGGCTGAGGCGGTCCACGCCGGGCATTGACGGCACGGCATCGCGCCGTTTCTCGCCTTCCTGCACAAACACCGGGTAGATGAGGTCATTGGCCGTCAACGCGTGTTCTCGCACCAGGTTGCGGGTGAAGGCATTGCGACGCAGTCGCCGCGGCCGGTTGGCGGGGAACATGGCCTGGGGGGAAAGTGATGACGTCATATACCTAAAATTGTGCCTGAAGCAACATTTCGCAGTACTGCGCTCCGTGAGTCAGGTTGTCTGACAACTACGGAAAATAGTAGAACAAAAGAGTTAACTTTTTTACTTTAAATGTCAAAGAAAGTGCTTCAGTCGCTTGAAACCTTGTTTCGTCTTTGTTAAATTCTGAAGCGGGCGGCTTGCCGCTCCCCGCTTTTCCTCCCTGAGCGGGTGCCTTGATGTGTGACAGCAAAAGGGCTTCCCAGCCCGACGTGAAGACGTCGGGCTTTTTTTTGTCCGAAGCCTTTCCGGACCGCCTCAAGTCAGGGGCGCCGGCATGGTGCGCTACTAAACTGCCGCCATGCTTTGGGTCAAATCTCTACACATTGTTTTCATTGCAAGCTGGTTCGCGGGGTTGTTCTACCTCCCACGGATTTTTGTCAATCTTGCGATGGTTCCGCCCGAGTCGGTTGCCGAACGCGAGCGTCTGCTGCTGATGGCGCGCAAGCTGATGCGGTTCACGACCTTCCTTGCAATTCCGGCACTGGGATTCGGCCTGTGGCTCTGGCTGGGCTATGGCATCGGGCGCGGACCGGGCAACGGATGGATGCATGCCAAGCTGGCGCTGGTGCTGGTGGCCATCGGCTATCACCATGGCTGCGGCGTGCTGCTGCGCCGCTTCGTGGCAGGCGGCAACCGGCGCAGCGACCGCTGGTACCGCTGGTTCAACGAACTGCCCGTGCTGTTGCTGCTGGGCATCGTGATCCTGGTGGTCGTCAAGCCGTTCTGAACCCGGTGCACACGGTGGAGAGGTCGCACAAGTCCGCCGCGCTCCCCCTGGCGCTTGCCTATGCGGCGCTGATCGTCTACGCCAGCCTCTATCCCTTTGCCGACTGGCGCGACCAGGGCATTGCGCCCTGGGCCTATCTGTCGGCGCCATGGCCGAAGTACTGGACGGGCTTCGACCTGGCGATCAATGTCGTGGGCTACGTGCCCTTCGGCTTCCTGTGCGCCCTGACAGTGCTGCGCACCCGCCGCAGCGCCAGCGTGTGGCGCGCGGTGCTGCGCGCCACGGTGGCCGGCGCAGCGATCGCCTTTGCGATGGAGACGCTGCAGAGCTACCTGCCTGTCCGCATTCCGTCCAATGTCGACCTGGGGCTCAACACGGTGGGCACGCTCGTCGGCGCGGTGTTGGCCGCGGCGCTGGAGCGGCTGGGTGCCGTCGCGCACTGGAGCCGTGCGCGTTCGCAGTGGTTCGTTGAAGACGCACGCGGCGCGCTGGTGCTGCTCGCGCTCTGGCCTTTTGCGCTGCTTTTTCCGGCCGCCGTCACTTTCGGGCTGGGGCAGGTGTTCGAGCGGCTCGAGGTCGCGATCTCCGAGTGGCTGCTCGACACGCCTTTCATCGACTGGTTGCCGCTGCGGCAGTTCGAGCTCGAGCCGCTGGTGCCGGCGGTGGAGTTGTTGTGCGTGATGCTTGGGGCGCTGGTGCCGTGCCTGCTGGGCTATCTGGTGGCGCGCTCGGTCGTCCAGCGCGCCATTCTGCTGCCGCTGACCTTGCTGGCCGGCATCGCGGCCTCGGCGCTGTCGGCTGCATTGAGCTATGGGCCCTCGCATGCGTGGGCGTGGATGGACCTGCCTGTTCAGGTCGGCATGGCGGCGGCGCTCTTTGCCGGCGTGCTGCTGCTGTTCGCGCCGCGCCGCCTGTGCGCCGCCTTGTTGCTGGTGGGGCTCGTGCTCCAGTTGAGCCTGTTGAACCAGGCGCCCGAGAGCGCGTACTTCGCGCAGACATTGGCCACGTGGGAGCAGGGGCGCTTCATTCGCTTTCACGGGCTGGCGCAGTGGCTGGGGTGGGCCTGGCCGTTCGCGGTGCTGGCCTATGTGGTGGCTGCCCTGTCGCGCCGGGGGCGGCCCGGTGCCGTCACGACGGCCTGAGGGGCCGGTCACTAAAATCGGCCGATGTCCAGTCCCACCTCTGCCGTGCCGTCCGGTTACTACGGCCGCCATATCTTCTTTTGTCTCAACGAGCGCAAGAACGGCGAAGACTCCTGTGCCCTGCACAACGCGCAGGAAGGTTTCGATCGCTGCAAGGCGAAGGTCAAGGAGGCGGGTCTTGCCGGGCCCGGCAAAGTGCGCGTGAACAAGGCCGGTTGCCTCGACCGCTGCGCGGGTGGGCCGGTGGCGGTGGTGTATCCCGAAGCCGTCTGGTACACCTTCGTGGATGCCGACGACATCGACGAGATCGTCGAATCGCACCTGAAGAACGGGCAGGTCGTCGAGCGGCTCTTGCTGCCTGCCGACGTCGGCCGCTGAACTTTCCCGAAGACCCCGTGCTCGTACCGTGCACGACGCCGGCCCGGCCGGCGGCCACTACACCGACAGTGCCATGAACTCCCAGACCGAAAAGATCAGCCTCCAGGGCGCCGCCGGCGTGATCGAGGTGCAGCGCGATCAACCGGCCGACGCTTCGCGCGGCATCGCGGTCATCGCCCATCCCCATCCGCTGTTCGGCGGCACGATGGACAACAAGGTCGTGCAGACACTGGCACGTGCCTTTGTCGCCAGCGGCTGGACCTCGGTGCGCTTCAACTTCCGCGGCGTGGGTGCCAGTGAAGGCGTGCACGACGAAGGGCGTGGCGAGCTGGAAGACATGCTCAACGTCATCGGCCAACTCGCCCCCGAAGGTCCGCTGGCGATCGCCGGCTTTTCCTTCGGTGCTTTCGTCGCCAGTGGCGCTGTCGCAAAGCTCTGGGCCGAGCGTGACCTGCGGCAGATCGTGCTGGTGGGGACCGCCGCCGCGCGCAACACCGTCGCCACGCTGCCCGTCGAGGCGCACGAGCGGGCGCTGGTGGTCCATGGCGAAGCCGACGACACCGTGCCGCTGTCCGCGGTGATGGACTGGGCGCGGCCGCAGTCACTTCCTGTCACAGTCGTCCCCGGGGGCGGCCATTTCTTTCACGGACAATTGCCGCTGCTCAAAAGTCTGGTAGTCCGCCATCTGCGCGCGGGCAGTGCCTGACGGCCTTTCGGCCTTGTTTCCGTCTCTTTCCACACTCCCCATGAATCGTTTTCTGGGCGCGCTCCGCGCGCTGGTCTTTGCCGCCATTGCATCCGTCAGTTTGATCGCCGCCGCCCAGATGCCGGCGCCGCCCGAAGTTGCCGCGCGCAGCTACCTGCTGCTCGACGTGACCGCCAACCAGATCCTGGCGCAGAAGGACATCGACAGCCCGGTCGAGCCGGCCTCGCTGACCAAGCTGATGTCGGCGTACGTGGTGTTCGACGCACTGCGCGCAAAGAAGATCACGCTCACCCAGACCTTTCCTGTCAGCCCGCGCGCCTGGAAGATGCCCGGCTCGCGCATGTTCATCGACCCCAAGATGCAGGTGCCGGTCGAAGACCTCATCAAGGGCCTGATCGTGCAGTCGGGCAACGACGCCACGGTGGCGCTGGCCGAAGGCGTGGGCGGCACGGTGGAGCATTTCGTCGAACTCATGAACGCCCAGGCCAAGGCGCTGGGCATGAAGAACACGAGCTACAAGAACCCCGAAGGCCTGACGACACCCGGCCACACGACCACGGCGCGCGACCTGAGCATCCTTGCGACGCGCCTGGTGCGCGATTTCCCCGAGGAAGCCAAGTACTACGCGATCAAGAAGTACCGCTACCCCGGCACGCCGTCGACCAACGACACCAACCGCAACCTGCTGCTGTTCCGCGACCCGACCGTCGACGGCCTGAAGACCGGCCATACCGAAGCGGCCGGCTACTGCATGATTGCGACCGCCAGGCGCGACTTCCCCAACCTGACTGGCGGCCGCCGCCTGCTGTCGATCGTGCTGGGTGCTTCGAGCGAGACGGCGCGCGCCAACGAATCACAAAAGCTGCTGAACTGGGGCTACACGGCGTACGACGCCGTCCGCCTGTTCGACGCTGGTCAGCCGGCCGCCACTCCGGCCGTCTGGAAGGGCAAGGCCAACATCCTGAAGCTGGGCCGTCCGGAAGCCATCGTGGTCGCGGTGCCCGCCGGCAGCGCCAGCAAGATCAAGACGCAGGTGTCGCGCCCCGATCCGCTGGTGGCGCCGTTCACCAAGTACCAGCCCGTGGGCTCGCTCAAGGTCACCCTGGACGACCAGCCGTTGGCCGACGTGCCGCTGGTCGCGCTGGAGGCGGTCGAGCAGGCAGGTGTCTTCGGCCGCGCCTGGGACGCCGTGCGCCTCTGGATCAAGTAAGGCTGCAGGGCGGCTGAGGCTGCCCCGGCCCACGCCGGTTTCCGCAGACGTTGCCGTTTCAGGCTCATTTGCTATACTCGTGGGCTTTTCGGAATTTTCCGAAGGGTTTCACGTTTTCGTCATCTCCCGGTTTCCTTGCGTCACGACAAGGGCGGCTTCACAGTCAAAACCGGGCTGTTTTGGGACTTATTCATTCATGCCAACCATCAATCAACTGGTGCGTCAGGGTCGAACGGTCGAAAAGATCAATTCGAAGAGCCCTGCCATGCAGAACTCGCCGCAACGTCGCGGTGTCTGCACCCGCGTCTACACCACGACGCCTAAGAAGCCCAACTCGGCGCTTCGTAAAGTTGCCAAGGTCCGTCTGACCAATGGCTTCGAAGTCATCTCCTACATCGGCGGCGAAGGCCACAACCTGCAGGAACACAGCGTCGTGCTGGTTCGCGGCGGTCGTGTCAAGGACTTGCCCGGTGTTCGCTACCACATCGTGCGCGGTTCGCTCGACTTGCAAGGCGTGAAAGACCGCAAGCAGTCGCGTTCCAAGTACGGCGCAAAGCGTCCCAAGAAGGCTTAAGCCTTCCTGTCGTCAGAAAACAAACGGTGTTCGATGGCCTTGGCGGGCTTGTCGAGCGAAGTGACCCAATGTCGGGTCGAGTAAGTGAGAGTTCCAGCTGGCTCTCGCGGTACCGGAAACGGTGCCAACTGAAGCAAAGAGGTTAAAAAAATGCCACGTCGTCGCGAAGTCCCCAAACGTGAAATCCTGCCGGATCCCAAGTACGGCAATGTCGAGCTGTCCAAATTCATGAACGTGATCATGGAAGGCGGCAAGAAGGCTGTTGCCGAACGCATCATTTACGGTGCGCTCGAATTCATCGAAAAGAAGAACCCGGACAAGGACCCTCTCGAAGCATTCACCGTTGCCATCAACAACGTGAAGCCGATGGTCGAAGTGAAGTCGCGCCGCGTTGGCGGTGCGAACTATCAAGTGCCGGTCGAAGTGCGCCCCGTCCGTCGCCTCGCCCTGTCGATGCGCTGGATCAAGGAAGCTGCCCGCAAGCGCGGTGAAAAGTCGATGGCCCTGCGTCTGGCCAACGAACTGATGGAAGCCACGGAAGGCCGTGGCGGTGCCATGAAGAAGCGCGATGAAGTGCACCGCATGGCAGAAGCCAACCGGGCGTTCAGCCACTTCCGCTTCTAAAAATCAAACTTCGCTTGGGCGTTGGGTGTCGAGTGTCGGGCGTTGTGCCCGTACTCGGGGCCCAGCGCTCAACGCATTTCAACCCGAAAGTAAATCATGTCCCGCAAGACCCCCATCGAGCGCTACCGCAACATCGGCATCTCCGCGCACATCGACGCTGGCAAGACCACGACGACCGAACGTATCCTGTTCTACACCGGTGTGAACCACAAGATCGGTGAAGTGCACGACGGTGCCGCCACGATGGACTGGATGGAGCAAGAGCAAGAGCGCGGCATCACGATCACCTCGGCTGCCACCACCTGCTTCTGGAAGGGCATGGCTGGCAAGTTCGAAGAACACCGCATCAACATCATCGACACCCCCGGCCACGTGGACTTCACCATTGAAGTCGAGCGCTCGATGCGCGTGCTGGACGGTGCTGTCATGGTGTACGACGCCGTCGGCGGCGTGCAGCCCCAGTCGGAAACCGTCTGGCGCCAAGCCAACAAGTACAAGGTTCCGCGCCTCGCGTTCGTCAACAAGATGGACCGCACCGGCGCCGACTTCCTGCGCGTGCGCCAGATGATGGTGGACCGCCTGAAGGCCAACCCTGTCGTGATCCAGATCCCGATCGGTGCCGAAGAGCACTTCCAGGGCATCGTCGACCTCGTGAAAATGAAGTCGATCATCTGGGACGAAGACAAGGGCATCACGTTCACCTACGGCGAAATCCCGGCCAACCTGGCCGCCGTCTGCGCCGAATACCGCGAAAAGCTCGTCGAAGCCGCTGCCGAAGCGAGCGAAGAGCTGATGAACAAGTACCTCGAAGGCAATGAGCTGACCGAAGCCGAAATCAAGGCTGCGATCCGCCAACGCACCATCGCTGGCGAAATCCAGCCGATGCTGTGCGGTTCGGCCTTCAAGAACAAGGGCGTGCAAGCCATGCTCGACGCCGTCGTCGAATACATGCCCGCACCGACGGACATCCCGCCGGTCAAGGGCATGGACGAAGACGAAGTGCCGACGACCCGCAAGGCCGACGACAGCGAAAAGTTCTCCGCGCTCGCATTCAAGCTCATGACCGATCCGTTCGTCGGCCAGCTGACCTTCGTGCGCGTCTATTCCGGCGTGCTGACCAAGGGCGACAGCGTCTACAACCCGGTGCGTGGCAAGAAAGAGCGCATTGGCCGGATCGTGCAGATGCATGCGAACAACCGCGTCGAAGTGAGCGAAATTCGCGCTGGCGACATCGCTGCCTGTATCGGCCTGAAGGAAGTGACCACGGGCGAAACCCTGTGCGATCCCGCAGCCATCCTGACGCTCGAGCGCATGGTGTTCCCGGAATCGGTGATCTCGCAAGCTGTTGAGCCGAAGACCAAGGTCGACCAGGAAAAGATGGGCATCGCCCTGCAACGCCTGGCACAGGAAGACCCGTCGTTCCGCGTCAAGACCGACGAAGAATCGGGCCAGACCATCATCGCCGGCATGGGCGAGCTTCACCTCGAAATCATCGTGGACCGCATGAAGCGCGAGTTCGGCGTGGAAGCCAACGTGGGCAAGCCGCAAGTGGCTTACCGCGAAACGATCCGCAAGACCGTCGAAGATGCCGAAGGCAAGTTCGTTCGCCAGTCGGGCGGCAAGGGCCAGTACGGTCACGTCATCCTGAAGCTCGAGCCGCAAGAAGCTGGCAAGGGCTTCGAATTCGTCGACGCCATCAAGGGCGGTGTGGTTCCTCGCGAATACATCCCCGCAGTGGAAAAGGGCGTTGTTGAAGCGCTGACGCAGGGCGTGCTGGCGGGCTACCCCGTCGTCGACGTCAAGGTCACGCTGCACTTCGGCTCGTACCACGACGTGGACTCGAACGAAATGGCGTTCAAGATGGCCGCGATCTTCGGTTTCAAGGAAGGCGCCCGCAAGGCCAGCCCCGTGATCCTGGAGCCGATGATGGCCGTGGAAGTCGAAACGCCTGAAGACTACGCCGGCAACGTGATGGGCGACCTGTCCTCACGCCGCGGCATGGTGCAGGGCATGGAAGACATGATCGGTGGCGGCAAGGCCATCAAGGCCGAAGTGCCGCTGTCGGAAATGTTCGGCTACTCGACCACGCTGCGTTCGATGTCGCAAGGCCGTGCCACGTACACGATGGAGTTCAAGCACTACGCTGAAGCTCCGCGCAACGTTGCTGAAGCCATCGTGGCTGCTCGCGCTAAGTAATGTCTTTGCGGGACAGACCAAGATTTGCGCAGCAAATTTGCTCTGTCCCCAACTGATTGAAAAGAATGCAGGGTCGCGCAGTGCGCGGCCTTCGTTGTCTGCGATCCGGTGCCGCCACGTTCCCGTGCGAGGCGAACCAGCAATCGGGTGCAGACATAAAACCAATACACGGGACATGCTCTTTCAAGGATTGAAAAATGGCAAAAGGTAAATTCACCCGCACCAAGCCGCACGTGAACGTGGGCACGATCGGTCACGTTGACCACGGCAAGACCACGCTGACGGCTGCGATCGCAACCGTTCTGTCGGCCAAGTTCGGCGGCGAAGCCAAGGCTTACGACCAGATCGACGCAGCGCCTGAAGAAAAGGCCCGCGGCATCACGATCAACACCGCCCACGTCGAGTACGAAACGGCCAACCGCCACTACGCTCACGTTGACTGCCCCGGCCACGCTGACTATGTGAAGAACATGATCACCGGCGCCGCCCAGATGGACGGCGCGATCCTGGTGTGCTCGGCCGCTGACGGCCCGATGCCCCAGACGCGTGAACACATCCTGCTGGCTCGCCAGGTGGGTGTGGGTTACATCATCGTCTTCCTGAACAAGTGCGACATGGTCGACGACGCCGAGCTGCTCGAGCTGGTCGAAATGGAAGTGCGCGAGCTGCTCGACAAGTACGAGTTCCCTGGCGACGACACCCCCATCATCCACGGCTCGGCCAAGCTCGCCCTCGAAGGCGACAAGGGCAAGCTGGGCGAAGAAGCCATCATGAAGCTGGCCGAAGCGCTGGACACGTACATCCCGACGCCTGAGCGCGCCGTGGACGGCACGTTCCTGATGCCCGTCGAAGACGTGTTCTCGATCTCGGGTCGCGGCACTGTTGTGACCGGCGCCGTCGAGCGTGGCGTGATCAAGGTCGGTGAAGAAATCGAGATCGTCGGCATCCGCCCGACCGTCAAGACCACCTGCACCGGCGTGGAAATGTTCCGCAAGCTGCTGGACCAAGGTCAAGCTGGCGACAACGTCGGCGTGCTGCTGCGCGGCACCAAGCGCGAAGAAGTCGAGCGCGGCCAAGTGCTGTGCAAGCCCGGCTCGATCAAGCCGCACGTGCACTTCACCGCCGAGGTGTATGTGCTGTCCAAGGACGAAGGTGGCCGTCACACGCCGTTCTTCAACAACTACCGTCCGCAGTTCTACTTCCGCACGACGGACGTGACCGGCGCGATCGAGCTGCCCAAGGACAAGGAAATGGTCATGCCTGGCGACAACGTCAGCATCACCGTCAAGCTGATCAACCCGATCGCGATGGAAGAAGGCCTGCGCTTCGCCATCCGTGAAGGCGGCCGTACCGTGGGTTCGGGCGTCGTGGCCAAGATCCTCGACATCTAAGCCGGACGCAAAGGAATCACCATGGCAACCAAGCAAAAAATCCGCATCCGCCTGAAGGCGTTCGACTACAAGCTGATCGACCAATCGGCAGCCGAAATCGTTGACACCGCCAAGCGCACCGGCGCGATCGTCAAGGGCCCCGTGCCCCTGCCGACCCGCATGAAGCGTTTCGACATCCTGCGTTCGCCGCACGTCAACAAGACGTCGCGCGACCAGCTCGAAATCCGCACGCACCAGCGCCTGATGGACATCGTCGACCCGACCGACAAGACCGTGGACGCGCTGATGAAGCTCGACCTGCCGGCCGGCGTGGACGTCGAGATCAAGCTGCAGTAATTCAGCTTCGCGTCGCGTTTTGACACAAAGCCCGCCTGCAGAAATGCAGGCGGGCTTTGTGCTTTTCGGGGTGGCTGTGGCATCCTCGCGCACCGGCTTTTATAAGCATGCTGGCCGGGGCTGAAACGAGGGCAGCACACATTATGAGAAACAAGTTTTCCTTTGGATTCGGTGCGGCGGCTTGCCTTGCGGCGACACTGCTTGCCGGCTGCGGGGGCGGAGGAGGCGGCGGTGGTGGTGGGTTTCCCATTCTTCCGCCTGTGGCGGGAGTTACCGTGACCCTGAGTGGCACGGCCACTTACGAATCCGTTCCGAACCCGAACGGAGGTCTTGTCTACACAAGCACTTCGATCAAGCCGGTGCGTGGCGCCACGGTGGAGGCGGTCGATGCCACCTCTTCCGCGCAATTGGCAGTGACGACCACCGACGACAGCGGTGCTTACGCATTGACCGTTCCGGCGAACTCGACTGTCTTTGTGCGCGTGCGGGCTCAACTGACCCGCACCGCCCCCGGGGCGAGCTGGGATGTCAGCGTGCGTGACAACACCCGGGCGAGCGGCCTGTACTCCATGCAGTCGTCGGCGTTCTCATCGGGCGCAGTCGCATCGACGCACGATCTTCGTGCCGCCACCGGCTGGGACGGCTCCAGGTACGCCGGACAGCGCGTGGCGGCGCCTTTCGCCATTCTCGATACGGTCTACACCGCCATGCAGAAGGTCCTGTCGGTTGCGCCGGCTTCTGCGTTTCCGGTGCTGCGCGTGTTCTGGAGTCCCGACAACGCACCGGCGGGCGGCAGCGTGGCGGCGGGCCAGATCGGCACCACTTTCTTCATCAACCGAAGCACCGGGCGCGAGATCTACGTGCTGGGCAAGGAAGATGTCGACACCGATGAATTCGATGCGCCCGTGATTGCGCACGAATGGGGTCACTACTATCAGTCCTCCTTCAGCCGCGACGACTCGACCGGTGGCGATCACACGGGGGACGATCGCGTCGACCGGCGCCTGGCGTTTTCCGAGGGTTGGGGCAATGCCTGGTCAGGCATTGCGCTCAATCGGCGCAACTACGTGGATTCAAAGGGAGCCAGGCAAGCCGGGGGAGGCAGCCTGGACCTCACGACCGGACCCTCGACCAATCCGGGTTGGTATCGGGAAACCTCGATCCAGGCGATTTTCTGGAACCTCAATCAACAAGTCGGCTTCGGGCCGATCCACAACACCATGACGAGCTTGCCCTTCCGCAGCGGGGCTGCCGTCACGTCGATCCACCCGTTTGCCTCGGCATTCGGCGTCGTGGCGCCGGAGAGCAGGTCTGCGCTGGCTGGCTTGTTGACGGCTCAGAAGATCAGTGCCGTGGCCAACGATCCTTATGGTGACCAGGAAGGGAATGCCGGCGGGCTGCCGGCAGTCCCGGACGTGCTGCCGATGTATGGAGCGGCAATGACCGTGCCAGTGGTGACGACGGCCTGCGTTTCGAATGTGGCCGGTAGTGACAACAAGCTGGGAAGCTTTGCGTACCTTCGTTTCACGGCGCCGGCGAATCGTGATTACCAGTTTGTCGTCGGGGGCGGTCCAGCCGGTGCGGTCCCTCAATTCGACATCTATCGTGGCGGATTGATCCCGCGATCGAGCGGCAAGGTCGGCCTTGGGGTCGGTGACTACGTTCTGGCGGTTTCCGACTCCGCCAACTCAGGAACCAAGACGTGCTTCAACGTCACCATTCAATAGGGAAGGGTGCCATCCATGACCATTCGCTCAAATTCGATGCTTGCTGTGGCGTGCCTGTCCGTGGGGGCGTTCTGTGTGCCGGCCTTGGCCGACGGCGTGCCAGCCCCGCGCAATGCCAACAAGCCTTCCGTCGCAGCACATCGCGCGGCGCCCATGATGGTTGCGGCCCGCAAGCCCAATGACTCTGGCGTCACATTGCGCTACCAACTCGAAGGCACGCCGCAGGCGGGCAAGGCGGTGGCCGTCGTGCTGCAGTTCGACGGCGTGAGCAACCCGGACGGCGCGACGGTTCGTATTACCACCGACACCGGCCTCACGCTCTCAGGTGCCAGCACGCTGGCGTTGCCGGCGGGCAAGCGCACCGGTGCGACCGTCTCCGTGGTGAGCCAGGGCGAAGGCCTCGCTTACCTGAATGTATTCATTCAGCAGGGTGACGCGACAAGCGCCATTTCCATTCCCATTCAGACCGGCGCCGTGAAGCCCGCCTTGAAGTCGAGCGGGGACCTCAAGTCGACGCCGGATGGGGAAAACATCATCTCGATGCCTGCCAAATAGGCAAAAAACGGGCAAAAGCAGGGTCGAAAGCCCCTGGAATCCGGCCTGAACGCGCCCCTTGCACCCTGCCCGCATAGCGGGCTATAATCTTTGGCTCTGCCCTTGTTGCGTCCGCATGGGTGTTGTTCGGGCAGAGATTTATCAACCTTCTTACGTAGCGCGGGAAACCGTGCAAACGCTGTCGCCAATTGAAGTGGCAGTGGCGAAAGAGGATTTCCATTTTTGGAGAAAACATATGAGTCTGAGCAACTCCCTCGGGTTGCTGGGCCGCAAGGTGGGGATGATGCGTCTCTTCACCGATGACGGGGACGCAGTTCCTGTCACGGTGGTGGATGTGTCCAACAACCGTGTGACCCAGATCAAGTCCCAAGAGACCGATGGCTACGTCGCCCTGCAGGTGACGTTCGGTTCGCGCAAAGCATCGCGCGTGACCAAGCCCGAAGCCGGCCACCTCGCCAAGGCGGGTGTCGAAGCTGGTGAAATCATCCAGGAATTCCGCGTCACCGCAGAAACCGCAGGTCAGCACAAGGCTGGCGGCGTGATCGCGGCCGGCAGCGTGTTCTCCGTGGGCCAGAAGGTGGACGTGCAAGGCACTTCCATCGGCAAGGGCTACGCCGGCACGATCAAGCGCCACAACATGAGCTCGCAACGCGCCTCGCACGGTAACAGCCGTTCGCACAACGTTCCCGGCTCGATCGGCATGGCACAAGACCCCGGTCGCGTGTTCCCCGGCAAGCGCATGACGGGTCACCTCGGCGATGTGACCAAGACCACGCAAAACCTCGATGTGTTCCGCATCGACGAAGCGCGTCAACTGCTGCTCATCAAGGGCGCGATCCCGGGTTCGAAGGGTGGCTTTGTCACCGTGCGTCCCGCCATCAAGGCCAAGCCGCAAGCGGCTGAAGGAGCGAAGTAATGCAACTCGAACTCCTGAACGAACAAGGCCAGGCCGCGTCGAAGTACGACGCCCCCGAGACCGTGTTCGGCCGTGACTACAACGAAGACCTGGTTCACCAGATCGTCGTTGCATTCCAGGCCAACGCCCGCCAAGGCACGCGCGCCCAGAAGGACCGCGAACAGGTCAAGCACTCGACCAAGAAGCCTTTCAAGCAAAAGGGAACGGGCCGCGCCCGTGCCGGTATGACGTCCTCGCCGCTGTGGCGTGGGGGTGGCCGGATTTTCCCGAACATGCCTGACGAAAACTTCTCGCAGAAGATCAACAAGAAGATGTACCGCGCCGGCATGGCCGCCATCTTCTCGCAGCTCGCTCGCGAAGGCCGTCTGGCCGTGGTGGATTCGCTGACCGTGGATTCGCCCAAGACGAAGCCGCTGGCAGCCCGTTTCAAGGCAATGAATCTCGAGTCCGTGCTCGTGATCGCCGAAGAAGTCGACGAAAACCTGTACCTTGCCTCGCGCAATCTGGTCAACATCCTCGTGGTCGAACCTCGTTACGCCGATCCGGTGTCGCTGGTTCACTACAAGAAGGTGCTGGTCACCAAGGGTGCCGTCGACAAGCTCAAGGAGATGTTCGCATGAGCCGCGTGAACCCTACCGCCGCTGAACGTACGTTCGAAGAAGGCCGCCTGATGGCGGTGCTGGTCGCCCCGATCGTGTCCGAAAAGGCAACGATGGTCGGCGAGAAGTCGAACGCTGTCACTTTCAAGGTGCTGCAAGACGCCACCAAGCCCGAGATCAAGGCCGCTGTTGAACTGATGTTCAAGGTCGAAGTCCAGGGCGTGTCGGTGCTCAACACCAAGGGCAAGACCAAGCGCTTTGGCAAGTCCATCGGCCGCCGCGACAACGTTCGCAAGGCCTATGTGACCCTGAAGCCGGGTCAAGAGCTCAACCTCGTCGGGGAAGGCGCTTAATCATGGCCGTCATCAAGATGAAACCCACTTCGCCGGGCCAACGCGGCGCGGTGAAGATTTCGCGTGATCACCTGCACAAGGGTGCTCCTCACGCAGCCCTGCTGGAACCCCAGTTCCAGAAGGCCGGCCGTAACAACAACGGTCACATCACGATCCGTCATCGGGGCGGTGGTTCCAAGCACCACTACCGCGTTGTCGACTTCGTGCGCAACAAGGACGGCATCCCGGCCAAGGTCGAACGCATCGAATACGACCCGAACCGTACCGCCCACATCGCTCTGGTCTGCTACGCCGACGGCGAGCGCCGCTACATCATCGCCCCGCGCGGTCTTGAAGCTGGTGCAACGCTGCTGTCGGGCGCCGAAGCCCCGATCCGCGCCGGCAACACCCTGCCGATCCGCAACATTCCGGTCGGCTCGACGATCCACTGCATCGAACTGCAACCCGGCAAGGGCGCGCAGATCGCGCGTTCCGCCGGTACGTCGGCAACGCTGCTGGCTCGCGAAGGCGTCTACGCCCAGGTCCGCATGCGTTCGGGTGAGGTGCGTCGCATCCACATCGAATGCCGCGCAACCATCGGCGAAGTGGCCAACGAAGAACACAGCCTGCGCCAACTCGGCAAGGCAGGCGCCAAGCGCTGGAAGGGCATTCGCCCGACCGTTCGCGGCGTCGTGATGAACCCGGTCGACCACCCGCACGGTGGCGGCGAAGGCAAGACTGGCGAAGGCCGCCATCCTGTCGACCCATGGGGCAATCTGACCAAGGGCTATCGCACCCGTAACAACAAGCGCACGCAGGTCTTCATCGTGTCGCGTCGCAAGAAGTAAGGGATAGCCAATGACTCGCTCTCTCAAAAAGGGTCCTTTCGTCGACCACCACCTGGTGGCCAAGGCCGACAAGGCCGTGACGACCAAGGACAAGAAGCCGATCAAGACCTGGTCGCGCCGCTCGATGGTTCTGCCCGAGTTCATCGGTCTGACCATCGCTGTGCACAACGGCAAGCAACACGTGCCTGTGTACATCACCGACCAGATGGTCGGCCACAAGCTCGGCGAATTTGCGCTCACGCGCACGTTCAAGGGGCACCCCGCGGACAAAAAAGTCCAGAAGAAGTAAGGAACGACCATGTCTGAAACACGTGCAGTCCTCCGCGGTGTCCGCCTGTCGGTCGACAAGGGCCGTCTGGTCGCTGACCTGATCCGCGGCAAGAAGGTTGATCAAGCGCTCAACGTTCTGCAATTCACGCAGAAAAAGGCCGCTGTGATCATCAAGAAGGTGCTCGAGTCGGCAATTGCCAACGCCGAGCACAACGACGGTGCCGACATCGACGAGCTGAAGGTCAAGACCATCTACGTCGAGCAAGGTGCAACGCTCAAGCGCTTCACCGCGCGGGCCAAGGGTCGCGGCAATCGCATCAGCAAGCCCACGTGCCATGTGTACGTGACGGTTGGCAACTAAGAAGGCCTGGAAGAAATATGGGACAGAAAATCCACCCAACCGGGTTCCGCCTTGCGGTTACCCGTAACTGGTCCAGCCGCTGGTACGCAAGCGACCGCGATTTCGCGGGCATGCTGGCCGAAGACATCAAGGTTCGCGAATACCTGAAGAAGAAGCTGAAGAACGCTTCGGTGTCGCGCGTCATGATCGAACGTCCCGCCAAGAACGCACGCATCACGATCTACTCGGCACGTCCGGGCGTCGTGATCGGCAAGAAGGGCGAAGACATCGAGAACCTCAAGCGCGAACTGGGCCGTCAGCTCGGCGTGCCGGTTGCAGTCAACATCGAAGAAGTGCGCAAGCCCGAAATCGATGCGCAACTGATCGCCGACAGCATCACGCAACAGCTCGAAAAGCGGATCATGTTCCGCCGTGCCATGAAGCGCGCCATGCAAAACGCCATGCGTCTGGGTGCCCTGGGCATCAAGATCATGTCGTCGGGCCGCCTGAACGGCATCGAAATCGCTCGTTGCGAGTGGTATCGCGAAGGTCGCGTGCCGCTTCACACCCTGCGCGCCGACATCGACTACGGCACCTCGGAAGCCAAGACCACGTACGGCGTCATCGGCGTCAAGGTCTGGGTCTACAAGGGCGACACGCTGGGTCGTAACGACCTGCCGGCCGTCGAAACGCCGCGTCCGGACGACGAGCGTCGTCCGCGTGGTCCCCGCCGCGATGGCCGCCCTGGTGGCGACCGTCCGGGTGGCGATCGCCGTGGTCCTGGCCCCCGTGCCGGTGGCCGTGGCCCGATCGGTGGCAACACCGCGCCGGCTGATGGCAGCGACAAGCCCGCAGAAGCTACCGGTGGAGCTCCTGCTGCACCGGGTGCAGACTCGAAACCCGCCGTTAAGCGCGTCCGCAAAGCCGCGCCAGCTGCAGCAGCTGACGGTGCCAAGAGCGAGTGATCGCTCTTAGAACTACGGAGTATTAAAAATGCTGCAACCTGCACGCAGAAAGTTCCGCAAGGAACAAAAGGGCCGCAACACCGGCATCGCAACCCGGGGTAACTCGGTTGCCTTCGGTGACTTCGGTCTCAAATGCACCGACCGCGGTCGCCTCACGGCACGCCAGATCGAAGCCGCTCGCCGCGCAATTTCACGTCACGTGAAGCGCGGTGGCCGTATCTGGATCCGCGTGTTCCCGGACAAGCCAATCTCGACCAAGCCCGCCGAAGTTCGGATGGGTAACGGTAAGGGCAACCCCGAGTACTACGTCGCTGAAATCCAGCCTGGCAAGATCGTGTTCGAGATCGTCGGCGTGCCCGAAGAACTCGCCCGCGAAGCGTTCCGCCTGGCCGCCGCCAAGCTTCCGCTGCGCACGACGTTCGTCGCTCGCCAGCTCGGCGCCTGAGAGGAGAACACCCATGGCAACACGTAAGAAAAAAGAGACCGCGGCTCCGGCCAAGGTGACCAAGGCTGCAACCCTGCGCACGAAAGATGTCGCAGCACTGCAAGCCGAAGTCAAAGACCTGCAAAAGGCCCACTTCGGCCTGCGCATGCAGAAAGCCACGCAACAGCTGTCGAACACCTCGACGCTGCGCGTGACGCGCCGCGACATCGCGCGCGCCAAGACCATTCTTGCGCAGAAGCAGCAAGAAACCCAAGCCGCCAAATAAGGAGTGAACATGACGGAAGCTAAAAAATCCCTCAAGCGCACCTTGATCGGCAAGGTGGTCAGCGACAAGCGTGCCAAGACCGTGACCGTGCTGGTCGAGCGCCGTGTGAAGCACGAGCTCTACGGCAAGATCGTGGCCAAGACGAGCAAGTACCACGCACATGACGAAAACGGTGTGTACAAGCTGGGCGACACCATCGAGATCACGGAAAGCCGTCCGATCTCGAAGACCAAGAACTGGGTTGTGACCCGCTTGGTCGAGAAGGCCGCACTGGTCTGATCTTCGAGTCACACGACTCAACCGGAAACGGCCCACAATGTGGGCCGTTTTTCTTTTTCTGGAGCAATTGAATGATCAAAGTCGGCGACACCCTTCCTTCGGCCACCCTGCAGGAATATTCCGAGGTCGAGGGCGAAGGCTGCAGCATCGGCCCGAACGCCGTGGATGTGAGCAAGGCTTCGGCCGGCAAGACCATTGCGCTGTTCGCGCTGCCGGGCGCCTTCACGCCCACCTGCTCGGCCAAGCACGTGCCGGGTTATGTGCAGCACTTCGATGACTTCAAGGCCGCCGGCGTTGACGAAATCTGGTGCGTGAGCGTGAACGACGCTTTCGTGATGGGCGCCTGGGCGCGTGACCAGAAGACGGGCACGAAGGTCCGCATGCTGGCCGACGGCAGTGCCGATTTCGCCAAGGCCACCGGCCTCACGCTCGACCTGAACGGTCGCGGCATGGGCCTGCGCAGCAATCGCTATTCGATGCTCGTGAAGGACGGCAAGGTCGCGACGCTCAACGTCGAGGCACCGGGCAAGTTCGAAGTCAGCGACGCCGACACGCTGCTGGCGCAAGCCCGCGGCTGAGCAGCGGCAGCAGCAGCAATCAAAGATCCACTTTGAGGTAGTGGGCCCCGGCGACGGGGTTGTGATAGTAGGGCGGCACCTCCGCGAAGCCCAGGTCTTCGTAGAGTGCCCGCGCCGATTCCATGTCGTCGAGCGTGTCGAGCAACACACAGGCATAACCCGCGCCGCGCGCGGCATCGAGCGTGGCCTCGGCCAGTTGGCGGCCCAGGCCCAGTCCGCGAAAACCGGGGCGCACGTACAGGCGCTTCATCTCCGCCGCATTGGCGTAGTCCACGTTGTCCAGGGGGCGCAATGCGCAGCAGCCCGCAATGTGCGCCAGCGTGCCGTTGGCGCGCTGCAGCGTCGGGCACTGTCGCCCGGCGTCTTCCTTGACGTTGGCCGGATCGACCAGCGCCAGCAGCAGATTCCCGCGTGGCTCGGCGTATTCACCGGGCAGCTCGGCGAGTTCACCATCGAAGTCCTGGAACTCGAGGTCGATGTTCAGCGAGGCCGCGTAGTCGCGGAAGATTGCGCGGGCGGCATCGATCTCGTGCGCCGATTCGGGCACGAGCAGCACGACGGCCGGCATGTCCGACAGCGGCAGGGGGCGTGAAACAGATGAGCTCATACGCGCAACGACGCCACCCAGAACGCCACGCCGGCGCACAGCGCGAACAGCACCAGCGCGAGCCAGCGCGATGCCGCATCGTCACGGCTTGCCACGACATCCCCGTTGGCGGCAACGATTCGCTTGTCGCCCGTCACCATCGGCCGCACCAGGCGATGCCGCTTGACCAGCACATAGAACAGCACGGCCAGCACATGCAGGCTGACGAGCGCAATCACGATCCACTTGCCCTGCGCCTTGTGCCAGCCAGTGGCAAGGCTCACCACCGCGCCGGACACGAAGCGCGTGAGCGGCCCGGAGGCCGAGATCTCGTCGTCGGCCATCAACCCGGTGGCGACCTGCAGCGCGAGGATGGCCAGCACCGCGAACACCGAGAGCGCCCCGAGCGGCGTGTGGCCGATCAGGTGGTCCGGATGTGCCCGTCCGCGCAGGTAGGCGATGACCGAGCCGGGCCCGTAGAAGAACGAGGCAAAGCGCGACCAGCGCCCGCCCACGAAACCCCAGAGCAGGCGGAACAGCAGCAGGGCGAGCACCGTGTACCCCAGGCGGAAGTGCCATTCCATGATGCCGTTCAGGCCCGTGCCGATCAGGCCGATCACGGCGACGGCCAGTGCCCAGTGGAACAGGCGGGTCGGCAGGTCCCAGACACGGGTGTGGGCGCCATCGCTGGCGCGTGCGTGGCGGGCCGCCACGGAGGAATCGGTCATCGAAAGGGGCGCGGGGCGCGATGCTGCGGAAGGCGCAGATTAGCAAAGTCCGGGCCCCGTGCTGCTTCGGGTTGTTGCTATGCGCCCGCCATGGCCTGCCCCTACACTCGGCCGCAGCGTCGCATTCGACGGCGTTTGCCCCCACCCACGTAGAGGAAGGATCCACGATGAATCGATTTGCTTCGCTCGCCCTTGCAGCCGCTTGTGCTGCGGTGGCGCTGCCCGCGGCGGCCCAGTTCGCCAAGCCCGAAGACGCCATCAAGTACCGCCAGAGCGCGTTGTTCGTGATGAGCCAGCATTTCGGCCGCCTCGGCGCCATGGCCAACGGCCGCGCGCCTTACGACGCCACGGCCGCTGCCGCCAATGCCGAAGTGGTGGCCGACATGGCGAAGCTGCCCTGGGCAGGCTTCGGTGCCGGCACCGAGGGCGGCAAGGCCAAGCCCGAAGTCTGGAAGGAAGACGCGAAGTTCAAGGAACGCCAGCAGAAGCTGATCGAGGAAACCGGCAAGCTGGTGACGGCGGCCAAGGCCGGCAACCTCGATGCGCTGAAGGCCCAGTTCGGCCCGACCGCCGCGAGCTGCAAGGCTTGCCACGACAGCTTTCGCAACCAGTAAGCCCGTCGTAGTAGCTTCAAAAACAAAAGGCGCTCCTCGGAGCGCCTTTTATTTGTGGTCGAAGCGATCAGGCCTCGGCGAGCAGTTTCTCGATCAGCTTGTGCAGCTCGGCAAAGTCGGGCTCGCCCACATAGCGCTTCACGATCTCGCCGCGCTTGTTGACCAGGTAAGTGGTCGGCGTGAGCTTCACGTCGCCCCAGGCCTGCGCCACGCTGCCGGTGTTGTCGATCGCCACCTTGAACGGCAGCTTGCGTGTTTCGGCGAAGTTGACGACGTAGCTCGGCGGGTCGTAGCTCATGGCCACGGCCAGCGTGTCGTAGCCCTGCGACTTGTACTTGTCGTAGGTCGCGATGACCTTGGGCATTTCGCCAACGCAGGTCACGCAGCTGGTGGCCCAGAAGTTGACCAGCGTGACCTTGCCCTTCAGGTCTGCGGTGGTTTTCTGGGTGCCGTCGAGCAGCACGAAGGTCGAGACCGGTGCTGCGGAGGTGCCGGTGCCGAGGTACACCCCCACGCCGACGGCCAATGCAAGAGCGACGGCGGCGGCAGCGATGTATTTTTTCATGGCAGCGGAGAGAGAAGGGCGGCGCGATTTTAGTTCCGCCCGCTGGATCGTGCTGGCGAGCGCTCCGGCGGCCCCGGGCGGCTCGATAATCGCTCCCCCATGCCGTCGCCCGCTCCATTTTCCTGGCTTGCGCTGACCGCGGCAGCCCTGCTCGCCGCCTGCAGCCCCACCTTCAACTGGCGCGAAGTGCCGATCGCCGAATCGGGCCTGGTCGCGCTGCTGCCCTGCAAGCCCGACCGCGCCAACCGTGCCCTGCCGCTGGGCGCCGAATCCGTGCAGGTCGACATGACCGGCTGCGAGACCGGCGGTGCCACCTTCGCCATTGCCCACGCCGCCGCCAACAGCCCCGTGCAGGCCGAGGCCTGGCTCAATGCCTGGCGCACCGCCACGCGCAGCCAGCTGGCCGAGGCGCAGGTGGCCGAAGCGCCCGCAACCCTGCCACGCGCGACCGCCGCACCCGCGCCGCTGCGGCTGGACGCGCAGCCATCGACGCAAGGCGCGGCGCCCGTCCAGGTGCTCTGGTTCGCCCAGTCGCAGAAAGACGGGACGGTGGCGCTCTACCAGGCCACCGTGCTGGGCAAGCCGTCCTCGCCCGAGGCGGCCAAGACCTTCTTCGAGAGCCTGCGCCTCCCATGAGCGGCGGCATGCTCGCCGGGCGGTGGCAGATCGCATGAGCTGGTGCCTGCCCGTCGCGATGGCTATGGTTTCCATCATTTCGATAGTGAATCCCACGGCTGGGAGACGCACCGGGCTCGACACGCTGCCCGCGTTCCGTGCAGCACTGTCCGTTTTTCCGGGCTGCTGCGTTGTGTCCTGTATCTACTTCCTTTGGGCGCCCCCGCATAATCGACGCGTCGTCCTTCGCTCCGCATGAACAGCATTCTCATCATCGCCCACTCACCGTTCGCGCAGGCGCTGCGGCAGTGCGCGCTGCATGTGTTTCCCGACTGCGAGCAGGCCGTCATTGCGCTCGACGTGCTGCCCAACGTGTCGCCCGAAGAAACGCTGGCCGCCGCGCGCATCACGCTCGCGCAGCAACTGCATGCGCCGCGCTCGCAGGTGCTGGTGCTGGCCGACGTGTTCGGTGCCACGCCCTGCAACGTGGCGCAGAAGCTGGTGGACGGCGTGCGTTCGCGGCTGGTGGCGGGTGTCAACCTGCCGATGCTGCTGCGCGCCGTCACCTACCGGCACGAACCACTCGACACGCTTGTGCAGCGCGCCATCGCGGGCGGCACCGCGGGCGTGATGCAGGTGGCCGTGGCGGCTCCCCAGAACCAGGCAAAAAGAAAGCACAGTGATCAAGAAATCCGTGACCATCAGCAATAAGCTGGGCCTGCACGCACGCGCATCCGCCAAGCTGACCAAGCTCGCAGGCAGCTTTCCCTGCGAGGTGTGGCTCTCGCGCGGCGACCGCCGCATCAACGCCAAGAGCATCATGGGCGTCATGATGCTGGCCGCCGGGCTCGGCTCCACCGTCGAGCTGGAGACCAACGGCGCCCAGGAAGAAGAAGCGATGAACGCCATCGTCCAGCTCATGGACGACAAGTTCGGCGAAGGCGAATAAGGGCCACCCCATGACATTCGCAGTCCACGGCCTTCCTGTTGCCCGTGGCATTGCCATCGGGCGTGCGGTGCTGGTGGTGTCCAGCCGCATCGATGTGGCCCACTACTTCATCAAGCCCGAAGAGATCGACACCGAAATCGACCGCGTGCGCACCGCGCGCAACGCCGTCGCCGACGAGCTCATCAAGCTGCAGAGCAGCGTCGCGCAGATGGGCCCGAACGACGCGCCGCACGAGCTGGCCGCCTTGCTCGAAGTGCACCAGATGCTGCTGCAGGACGAAGCCCTGAGCGGCGGCGTCAAGCACTGGATCAGCGAGCGGCTCTACAACGCCGAATGGGCGCTGACCACGCAGCTCGAAATCATCGCGCGCCAGTTCGACGAGATGGAAGACGCGTACCTGCGCGAGCGCAAGGCCGACCTCGAACAGGTGGTCGAGCGCATCCTGCACCGCATGAAGGGCACCGCCGCCGTGCTGGCGCCGAGCCCGCCGCGCCGCAAGCGCGCCGCCCACACTGATGACGACGACGACCCCACCGCGGGCGACGGCATCGACGTGCCGCTGGTGCTGATCGCGCATGACCTGTCGCCGGCCGACATGCTGCAGTTCAAGAAGAGCGTGTTCGCCGGCTTCGTGACCGACGTGGGCGGACGCACCTCGCACACCGCCATCGTCGCGCGCAGCATGGACATCCCGGCCATCGTCGGCGCGCGCACCGCGAGCCAGCTCGTGCGCCAGGACGACTGGGTCATCATCGACGGCGACGCCGGCGTGATGATCATCGACCCCTCGCCGATCATCCTGGCCGAGTACGGCTTCAAGCAGCGCCAGGGCGACCTCGAACGCGGCCGCCTTGCGCGCCTGCGCCATAAGCCGGCGGTCACGCTCGACGGCCAGCGCGTCGAGCTGCTCGCCAACATCGAGATGCCCGAGGACACCGTGGGTGCCGTCAAGGCCGGCGCGGTGGGCGTGGGCCTGTTCCGCAGTGAATTCCTCTTCATGGGCCGCGAGTCGTCGGCGCGCCAGACCCGCCTGCCCGACGAGGAAGAGCAGTACCAGGCCTACAAGCGCGCGGTCGAGGGCATGCAGGGCATGCCCGTCACCATCCGCACCATCGACGTGGGCGCCGACAAGCCGCTGGACAGCAAGTCGGCCAACAAGCAGGAGCACCTGAACCCCGCGCTCGGCCTGCGCGCCATCCGCTGGAGCCTGGCCGACCCGGCCATGTTCCTCACGCAGTTGCGCGCCATCCTGCGCGCGGCGGCGCACGGCGAAATCCATCTGCTGATTCCGATGCTCGCGCACGCCAGCGAGATCCGCCAGACGATCTCGCTGATCGACTTCGCGCGTGCCGAGCTGGACAATCGCGGCGCGGTGTACGGCCACGTGAAGCTCGGCGCCATGATCGAGATACCGGCCGCCGCGCTCACGCTGCGCATCTTCCTCAAGCACTTCGACTTTCTCTCCATCGGCACCAACGACCTGATCCAGTACACGCTGGCGATCGACCGGGCCGACGAGTCGGTGGCGCACCTGTACGACCCCGCGCACCCGGCCGTGCTGAAGCTGGTGGCCGACACCATCGCTGAGTGCCGTCGGCAGGGCAAGGGCGTGGCCGTGTGCGGCGAAATGGCGGGCGACGTGGCCTTCACGCGCCTGCTGCTGGGCCTGGGGTTGCGCAGCTTCTCGATGCACCCTTCGCGCATCCTCGCGGTCAAGCAGGAAGTGCTGCGGGCCGATACCAGCAAGCTCGAAGCCTGGGCCAAGGGCGTGCTCGAACTGGACGATCCCGGCGCCGCGCTCGCGGGCTGAGTCTTCGGCGCGCTGCTGGCAACGTCGCCGTGCTGGCCGACACACCGCAAAGGACACCGCGCGAATGACCAACGCCACGCCCACACCCTCGGCCGCCGCCCCGGCAACCACCGCCGACAGCCCGCCCGAGAGCGCATGGCGCGGCATGCTGCTGGCCTTCACCGGCGGCTTTGTCGACACCCTCGGTTTCGTCGCGCTGTTCGGGTTGTTCACCGCGCACGTCACTGGCAACTTCGTGCTGATCGGCGCGGCCATGGCCGGCAGCGGGCATTCGGGCGTGGTCGGCAAGCTGCTGGCATTGCCGGCCTTCGTGTTGGGCGTGGCGGCCACGCGGCTGTTCCAGTTGCGGCGCGAGCGGCGCGGGCTCGACACCGCCGTGCCATTGATGGGCACGCAGCTGGTGTGCCTGCTGGCCTTCATGGGCGCCGGCGTGTGGGCCGGCCCTTTCGTCAGCGGCAACGGCGTGTCGGCCATCGCGGTCGGATTGATGGGCGTGCTGACCATGTCGATCCAGAACACCGCCGCGCGCAGCGTGTTCTCGCGCGTGACGCCCAGCACCGTGATGACCGGCAACGTCACGCAGCTCGTGATGGACCTGGTCGACATCGCGACGCGCGCGCCCGGCATGGCCGGCGCATCGGCCCGCGTACACAAGGCGTGGCCGCCGGTGGCGGCCTTCGCGGTGGGCTCGCTCGGCGGCGGGCTGGGTTATGCGCATGCGGGTTTCTGGGCGCTGCTCGTGCCCTGCCTGGCCCTGGCCGCGCTGCTGCAACTGCTGCGAAAGCAATAGCGCTGCAATAAAACGAAACACGCCGAAACTGCGGCGAAAGGACTTGCGGCGCCCCCGCAAGCACGATCAGGTCCTCTTCTTCCACACCAGAAAGGCCTGCATCATGAAATCTCTTTCCTTCACGCACATCGTTGCCGTCGGCTCGTTCGCCATGCTCGCCGCTGCCGGCGCCAAGGCCGAAAGCTACGAGGGCGTGCAAGCGCCCGTGTCGGCCAAGAGCCGCGTCGAAGTCAACGCCGAAGCCGTGCGCACCGCATCGGCGCCCAACCAGAACGTCGTGCGCGGCTCGCGCGGCGCCGAAACCGTGGCCGTGTCGACCGACCGCGCCAGCGTGGTTGCCGAAGCCGTGCGCACCGCGGCCGCACCAGACCAGAACGTGTCCTCGGGCTCGCGCGTGAACAGCAAGGTCGTCTCGACGATGCAGAACCCCGTCGACGCACGCAACGCAGCAGCCAACGCCAAGAGCAGCCGCCTGTAAGCGGCACGGGCTTGTTGCCACGTCACAAGCCGTCGCAATCAAACGAAACACGCCGATACGCCGGCGAGAGGACTTGGCCCGGTGCCCCGAGCACCATCGAGCTTCCTCCTCACAAGACAACACCAAGGACTTGATATGAAGCACTGGATCAAACGCACTCTCTTCGGTTTCGCCGGCGCGGCGATGGTTGCCGGCAGCATCGCCGGCTGTGCCGGCCAACGCCATGGCTGGGGCGGCGGCGACAGCGCCGACTTCCGCGCCAAGATGGTCGAGCGCGTGGGCAGCAAGCTCGAACTCGATGCCGCGCAAAAGCAGAAGCTCACCGTGCTGGCCGAGAAGCTGCAGGCGCAGCGCGAAGCCCTGCGCGGTGCCGGCGGCTCGGGCGATCCGCGCTCGCAGTTCAAGGCGCTGTTCGCGGGCAACAAGCTCGACCAGGCCGGCGCCTCGCGCCTCATCGACGAGAAGACCGCCGCCGTGCGCACCGGAAGCCCCGAGGTCATTGCCGCCGCCGCCGACTTCTTCGACAACCTGAACGCCGCGCAGCAGCAGAAGGTGCGCGACTTCATGGACCGCGGCGGCCGACGCTGGAGCCGTCATGGCTGAGGCCATGTCGGCCTTCGGGCTTGCGGTACGGCGCGTCGCCGCAGCGCCGGCGCCCTGGGTGTCGCACGCCGCGGCTTCCAACGAGGCGGCCGGCATGGCCGGTGGCCGCGTTCGCACGCTGTTGCGCCTCGAAGGCGTCACCGTGCTGGGCGTGGCGCTGGCCGCCTACGCGCAGTTCGGCGCGGGCTGGGGCGCGTTCGCGCTCATGCTGTTCGCGCCCGACCTGTCGATGCTGGGCTACCTCGCGGGGCCGCGCGTGGGCGCTGCGCTCTACAACGCGGCGCATTCGTACATCGGTGCGGTTGCGCTGCTGGCGCTCGGCGTGCTCGCGGCCATGCCGTGGGCCGTGGCCGGCGGCCTGATCTGGTGCGCCCACATCGGCCTCGACCGTGCCCTGGGCTACGGGCTCAAGTACGCCGATGGCTTCGGCCTCACGCACCTGGGCCGCATCGGCCGGGCCGATCCGTGGTGAGCGGCGCCGCACCCGTACTGCGTCCGCAGGTCGCGCGCGCCTGGATGCTGACCGAGGCGCTCACGCTCGGTATTGCGTCGATGGTGCACGCGGGCCGGATCGTGCCGGGCTTTGCGCACGCACATGCCCGCACGGCCGAGACGGTGATCGCGGTCGTGCTGGTGTTCGCCTCGGTCGAGACCTGGCTGCGCCCATCGGACGCGCGCCGGGCCGCGATCGTCGGCCAGGGCTTTGCGCTGCTGGGCACGCTCGTTGGCCTGGCCACCATCGCCGTGGGCATCGGTCCGCGCACGCTGCCCGATGTGATCTATCACGCACTGTTGCTCACGATGCTGGTGACGGGCCTGACCTTGGCGGTGCGATGCCGGCCGGTTTGATGGTCAGCGAAGTCATCCGCCACTTTTTGGCCAGAAGGCACAATCCCGCCATGCCGCGCATCCTGCTGATCGACGACGACGAACACCTCGCCGCGCCGCTGACCACCTACTTCGCACGCTTCGGCTGCACGCTCGAGAGTGCGGTGCGCCCCAGCGAAGGCCTCGCCATGCTGCGCGCCGGCCAGTACGACGCAGCCATCCTCGATGTGATGCTGCCCGAGATGGACGGCTTCGAGCTGTGCCGCGAGATCCGCAAGGAAAGCGACATTCCCATCGTGATGCTCACCGCGCGCGGCGAAGTGATGGACCGCGTGGTCGGCCTCGAACTGGGCGCCGACGACTACGTGCCCAAGCCCTTCGAGCCGCGCGAACTGGTGGCGCGCGTGCAGACCATCCTGCGTCGCCAGCGCAGCGCGCCGCCGGCGGCCAACGGCACGCAGCACCGCGTGTTCGACGGCCTGTCGATCGACCTCGACCGGCGCCAGGTGCTGCGCCAGGGCGAGCGCGTCGAGCTCACCGGCACCGAGTTCGAGCTGCTCGCGCTGCTGGCCGCCGAGCCCGGCAAGGTGTTCAGCCGCGACGACATCCTCAACCGCCTGCGTGGCCACGAGGCCGAGCTGTACACGCGCGCGGTCGACATCGTGGTGAGCCGCCTGCGCAAGAAACTGGAGCCGCTGGACTGCATCAAGACGCTGCGCAATGCCGGCTACGCGCTGGCCGTGGCACGCAGCGAATCCGCATGAACTTTCGCCGCAAGGATCACCGCCAGGCATGGCGCGAGATGGCATGCCGCCGCGAAGAGATGCGCAAGCAATGGCACGCGCAGTGGCACGAGAAGGTGCAGGGCAAGCGCCGCTGGCGCCGCTCGCTGCGCATGCGGCTGGTGATGATGTTCGTGATGCTGGCTCTGGTGATGGCGGCGGTGTTCGTGGGCGGCATGAAGAAGTCCTTCTCCACCGGTTGGGCCGAGGCCGCGCAGCCGATGCTGGTGGACTACACCGACCGACTCGTCGCCGAGCTGGGCACGCCGCCCGACGTGGTGCGTGCGCAGGCGCTGGTGAACCGGTTGCCGATCACCATTCGCATCGTCGGCCCCACGGTCAACTGGGACTCGAACCCGGGCGGCCCCAACAGCCCCGGCGGCTGGATGCATGACCGCGACGAGGCGCAGAGCAACGACAAATGGTTCGTGCGCCCCACGGCCGACGGCCACCGCGTCATCTTCGGCTGGGCGCCCAAGCTCTGGCAATTCGCGCCGCGCACCGCCGGCTGGGCCACGCTCTGCGTGCTGTTGCTGCTGGTGGTGCTGGCCTATGCCTTCGTGAGCCGCCTGCTGCGGCCGCTGATCGACATTCGCGAAGGCGCGCAGCGCTTCGGCCGTGGCGAGTTCACGCAGCCGATTCCGATCCGCCGCAACGACGACCTGGGCGACCTGGCCCAGCGCATCAACACCATGGCCGACGACATCCAGGCCATGCTCGACGCCAAGCGCGGCCTGCTGCTGGCGCTGAGCCACGAGCTGCGCTCGCCGCTCACGCGCGCCCGGCTCAACGCCGAGCTGCTGCCCGCCACGCCTGAAGGCGAGGCCGAGCGCGAGGCGCTGCTGCGCGACCTGAACGAGATGCGCGACCTGATCAGCGACCTGCTCGAAAGCGAGCGCCTCGCCAGCCCGCACGTGGCGCTGCAGCGCGAGCCGGTCGACCTGGCGGTGCTGATCCGCGAGGCCGTGGCCGAGATGCCGGATGCGCAGGACGTGCACCTGGACCTGGCCGAAGGCCTGCCGCCGCACGCCGTCGACCGCATGCGCGTTCGGCTGCTGGTGCGCAACCTGCTGGACAACGCCCTGCGCTACAGCGCCGGCGCGCCCCGGCCGCCGTGCGTGTTGCTGCGCGCCGTGGTCGATGGCAAGAAGCAGGGCGTCGAGATCGAGGTGCGCGACCACGGCCCCGGTGTCGAGGAGGCGCAGCTCGAACGCCTGACCGAGCCCTTCTATCGCACCGATGGCGCCCGCGCGCGCACCACCGGTGGCGTCGGCCTGGGCATGTACCTGTGCCGGCTGATCGCCGAGGCGCATGGCGGCGAGCTGACGGTGCGCAACGCGCATCCGGGGTTGCAGATCACCATCCGGCTGCCTTAGTCCTTGGGGTTCGCAGGAGGGCGGGCGCGCGCTGTCGCCTGCGCTACCAGCCGGCCCGGAGTGCGCGGCTACGATGCGCCTGCGTGCCAGCCGTCAACCAAGGAGACATCATGAGCAGCCCCCTCACCAACCACCAGGTCCGCCTCGCCAAACGCCCCGAAGGCACGGCCACCCGCGAAAACTGGAAGTTCACCACCGAGCCCGTCGGCGAGCCGGACGAGGGCGGCGTGCTGGTCCAGACGCTGTCGCTGTCGCTCGACCCCGCCATGCGCGGCTGGCTCAACGACGCCAAGAGCTACATCCCGCCCGTGGGCATCGACGAGGTGATGCGCGCCGGTGGCATCGGCCGCGTCATCGCATCGAAGAACCCGCAGTTCGCGGTCGGCGACACGGTCTACGGCACGCTCGGCGTGCAGGAATACATCCTCATCCCGCAGGACCAGATCAAGCGCAACGGGCTGGTGAAGGTCGACCTGAACGTCGGCACCATCGGCCAGTGGCTCAACGTGCTCGGCATGCCGGGCATGACCGGCTACTTCGGCCTGATGGATGTGGGCCAGCCCAAGCCGGGCGAAATGGTGGTGGTGTCGGGCGCGGCCGGCGCGGTCGGCCAGACGGTGGGCCAGCTTGCCAAGATCAAGGGCTGCCGCGTGGTCGGCATCGCGGGCGGCGCGGCCAAGTGCGAATGGGTGGTGAAAGAGCTGGGCTTCGACGCCTGCATCGACTACAAGGCCGGCGAAGGCGCGGTGCGCGCGGGCCTGAAGGAACATTGCCCCAAGGGCGTGGACATCTACTTCGACAACGTCGGCGGCGAGATCCTTGACCACGTGCTGGCCAAGCTGGCGCGCAAGGCCCGCATCATCATCTGCGGCGCCATCAGCCAGTACAACAACGCCAACAGCATGCCGGCCGCCGGTCCGCGCAACTACCTGAGCCTGCTGGTGAACCGCGCGCGCATGGAAGGCATCGTGGTGTTCGACTACGCCGACCGCTACCCCGTGGCCATCGCCGAGCTGGCCGGGTACCTGAAAGATGGGCGCATGAAGAGCAAGGAAGACGTCGTGCAAGGCCTCGACACCTTCCCCGAGTCGCTCAACAAGCTGTTTGCCGGGCAGAACTTCGGAAAACTGGTGTTGCAGATCGCAGACTAAAGGTTTCTGGTTGTTAGAGGGCGTGTGTATTTCACAAACAATGTGATTGCAATGTTAACCATGGTGAACTGACGCCAACTGCACTTCTTCTCCCGTCTTTGGATAACTAGACTGCGGCCTGCCTTGCATAAGCGGGTAGCAATTTGGTTATATCAATCATCAGGGAATGTAAATGCAGAAAGCAGTTTTCTTCAAGCTGGCCGCAGTGGTCGCGGCCGGTGTCCTGTCGCAGGGCGCCTTCGCCGCTGACGGCACCATCAACTTCACCGGTGAAATCGTTGATGCGCCTTGCTCGATCTCGCCCAACAGCCAGAACATGACCGTGCCGCTCGGCAAGGTCTCGCGCAACGTCTTCGGCACCCTCAGCACCGCCACGCCGCCCGTGTTCACCGGGACCGTCGGCAAGAAGGCCACGCCTGCCAAGTTCACCATCGACCTGCTGGGCTGCGGCGCCACCGCCAAGGGCGCGACCGTGACCTTCTCGGGCACGGCCGATGCCGACGACGCCACGGTCCTGCGCGTGGCCAATGCCGGCCAGGTCGGTGTGGGCGCGGCTTCGGGCGTGGGCATCGAACTCGGCGACTCCGCCGGCACCAAGATTGCGCTGGGTTCGGAGTCGAGCCAGTACGTTCTGGGTCTGGGCGACAACTCGCTGAAGTTCCAGGCGACGTACGTGTCGACCAAGACCGCCGTCACGGTCGGTCCGGCCAACGCGGTCGCGCAGTTCACGGTCGCCTACAAGTAAGCGGCGCCGCAGGCCTGCACGGTCCGCCGAAGCGCTCGCCGCTTCGGGGCGGACCATGAGGTCATTCCCGGCGCTGGCCCGGACCTCGGGTCCCGGTCGGCGCCGGCTCTTCTTTTCTCGCCTCTTTTTTCGACGATGCCTCGACAGGCATCGCCGTGCCGGTCTGCGCTTCATGCGTCGTGCCGGCCCCAAGGACTTCCTTTCCATGTGCAGCAACCATCGCTTCCGCTGGGCCTTCGCCATCCTGCTGATGCTGGGCCTCCAGTGGCCGGCCGGCGCGGGCGTGATGCTCGGCGGCACCCGCGTGATCCTCGGCGAGAAGGACCGCGAGGCTTCCATTCCGGTGAAGAACACCGGCGCTTCGCCCTACGTGGTCCAGACCTGGATCGATGCGGGCGAAGGCAAGAACAAGACCCCGCTGCTCGTCACGCCGCCGCTGTCGCGGCTCGACCCCGGCATGGAGAACATCCTGCGCATCATGCGCGTGGGTGGCGAGCTGCCGGCCGACCGCGAGTCGGTGTTCTGGCTCAACGTCAAGGAGATTCCCGAGAAGTCGAACGAAGAGAACGTGCTGCAGATCGCGGTGCGCAGCCGCATCAAGCTGTTCTACCGGCCTTCGAAACTCGTGGGCAAGTCCGACGAATCGCGCGCGCAGCTCAAGTGGGCGGTGAGCGCCGGTGCCGACGGGCAGGGTGCCGTGCTCAAGGTCGCCAATCCCACGGCCTACCACGTGACCTTCACGGCCCTGAACATCAATGGCGGCCAGCAACTGATCAATGCCGACATGGTGCCGCCGCTCGGCGAGACGACCTATCCGTTGAGCGCGGTGAAGACGCCGCAGGCGATCCAGGTCAACTTCACGACCCTCAACGACTACGGCGGCGAGACGCCCGAAGAGCGCGTGCAGGTGCCGGCGGGTGCCGAGCCCGTGACCGTGAAGCCCGAGCTGGTCCCGGCGCCCGCGGATGCGGCAAAGCGCTGAGGCGCAAGCGGCGGACTCCATGCACAGCAGTCGTTCACCTGTCCTGCGCGCGCCTTTCCGGTTGACGGTGGGCGCGGCGCTGCTGTGTGCACTCGGCGCGCCCGGCCATGCGCAGCCGCAGCAGAAGCAGCAGGTGGCCGGCTCCAGCTTCAACGAGGAATTCCTCAATATCGGCGGCGACCAGCCGCTGGCGGATCTTTCGCTTTTTGCCTTCGGCAACCGCGTGCTCGCGGGCCAGTACACGGTGGACGTCTCGCTCAACGAACGCGGCGCGGGGCAGGCGCAGATCCGCTTCATCGAGAAGGACGGCAAGAACGATGCACAGCCATGCCTCACGCGCGGCATGCTCGACGACTGGGGCGTCAATGTGGCGGTGTTTCCCGCGCTGGCGAGTGCCACGGACGATGCCTGCATCGATCTGGGCGCGACCATTCCCGAGGCCAGCTACAGCTACGACGCCGGCAAGCAGCGCCTGTTCGTCAGCATCCCGCAGGCAGCGCTCAAGCGCTCGGCGCGCGGGGCCGTGGGGCCCGAGAAATGGGACCGGGGCATCACCGCCGGCATGCTCGACTACCAGCTCAACTTCGCGCGCTACAGCGGCGACAAGTACCGCAACGACGTGAATCCCTTCGCGCCGCCGCAGAACGTGTTCGACGGCAACCCTTTCGCCGATCGCAGCAAGACCCCGCAGCGCAACACCCTGTTCGCCGGCCTGCGCGCGGGCTTCAACTACGGCGATTGGCGCTTTCGCCATTTCTCGACCTACAACCGCGGCATCGACGGAGAGAACCGCTGGCAGGCCGTCAACAGCTATGCGCAGCGCGACATCGCCGCGATCAATGGCCAATTGCTGATCGGCGACGGCAGCACGCCAGGCAACTTCTTCGACAGCGTGCCCTTCCGCGGCGTGCAGCTGTCGTCCGACGATGCGATGCTGCCCGACAGCCAGCAGGGCTACGCGCCCACGATCCGCGGCATCGCGCGGACCAATGCGCGCGTCACGGTGCGCCAGAACGGCTACGTGATCTACAGCACCTTCGTGGCGCCGGGCGCGTTCGTGCTTGACGACCTCTATCCCACTGCGTCGAGCGGCGACATCGAGGTCACCATCACCGAGGCCGACGGCCGCGAGACCAAGTACACGCAGGCCTTCTCGGCCGTGCCCACGCTGCTGCGCGAGGGCACCTGGCGCTATTCGGCCACCGCGGGCAAGTACCGCAACAACTACCTCGACGTCGCCACGACCGGCGAACCGCGCCGGCAGTCCCAGCCCGCTTTCCTGCAGGCGACCCTGGCGCGCGGCCTGGGCGGAGAGATATCGGCCTATGGCGGCCTGCTGCTGTCGGGCATCTACCAGTCGATGCTGATCGGCGTGGGCAAGAACATGAAGGACTTCGGCGCGGTGTCGATCGACCTGTCGAGCGCGCGCACCACCGACCGCACACCGCTGCAGGGCGCGAAGACCTACGACGGCCAGTCGGTGCGCTTTCTCTACTCGAAGGCCTTCATGGACTCGGGCACCAACTTCCGCGTGGCCGGCTACCGCTATTCGACCAGCGGCTACCGCACCTTCGCGGAAGCGGTGCAGATGCAGGACCTGCGGCCCTTCGAATCCTTCAACAGCCGCCGCAACGAAGTGCGCTTCGAGCTGTCGCAGCAGATCAAGGACTGGGGCAGCGTGTTCGCGTCGGCGCGCCAGCAAAGCTATTGGGGCACGAGCGCCAAGGACCGGCTGGTGCAGGTGGGCTACTCGGGCAACTACAAGCAATTCGGCTACAGCATCAACTACAACTACACCACCAGCCTGAACCGGCCGCCGGTGCGCCAGCTCATGTTTACGCTGAGCATTCCGCTGGGCGACACGCGCGCGAGCGCGCAATACGCGCTCAATCGCGACAGCACCGGCCGCATGAGCCAGCAGGCCAGCGTCTACGGTTCGGCCCTCGAGGACAGCCGCCTGACCTACAACGTGACGGCCAGCGACACCAACCAGGGCGGCGGCAGCAGCGGCAGCGCGAGCGCCAGCTACCTGGGGTCGGTGGGCCGCCTGGATCTCGGTCATTCGCAGGGCCGCGGCTACGGCCAGAGCACCGTGGGCATGGCCGGCGGGCTGCTGTTCCATGGCGGCGGCATCACGATGTCGCAGCCGCTCGGCGAGACCCTGACGCTGGTGCAGGCGCCGAAGGCCCAGGGCGTGGGCATCGAGTCGCGGCCCGGCGTGGCAACCGACGCGGCGGGCAACGCGGTCATCCCCAGCATGACGCCCTACCGGCTGAACCGCGTCGCGATCCGCACCGGCGATCTCGGCGACACCGTGGAAGTGAAGAACGCGGCCCTGGACGTGGTGCCCACGCGCGGCGCCGTGGTGGTCGCGAAGTTCGAGACCTCGATCGGTTTCCGCCTGCTGATGGTGCTGACCGACGTGAAGGGCCGGGTGCTGCCGCTCGGCTCGAAGATCGAGAACGAGGCGGGCCAGGAGGTCGGCATCGTCGGCCCCGAGGGACAGGCTTTCGTCACGGGCGCGGCCAGCAGCGGCCGCCTGACCGTGCGATGGGGCCGGGGCGCGGTCGACCAGTGCGTCGTGCCCTACAGCCTGCCCGACGAAAAGAACCCGCCGCCGATCCGCGAGTTGTCCGGGCAGTGCGCCTTGGATGCGGTGGTCGGCTTGAAATCCAAAGGATCCGAATGAAGCAGAGCAACGCGGCCATGGGCAGGAAGCTCGCGCGCCTCACATTGTCGGCGGCCGGGCTGCTGTCGGGCGCGCAGGGGGCCTGGGCGGCGGATACAGGTTGCAAGATGAATACGCCGGATTACCAGCCACTGACCATCGACATGGTCATGGGAACGATCCTTGTGCCCAACGATGCGGTGGTGGGTCAAAAGCTCGGCGAGAGGGATTTTCCGATCAACCCCAGCGCAAGCAAGACGCCATGGAAATGCGCTACGTCGGACACGGTAAATGGCGTCATGCTGCAAGGGCAGGACATGAATTTCCCCGGGCTGGAGAAGATGTATTCCACCAATGTGCAGGGGATCGGCATCCGGCTCCTGCGCGTCATCAGTTCCACGACAAAGCACTACTACCCGCACACTCTGACGGGAAGCTTCGGCCCGTTCGATCCGAGCGCGAAATTCAGGGTCGAGGTGTACAAGACGGCGGGCACCACCGGCAGCGGACCGCTGGCGCAAGGGACCTACACGAGGTACTTCAGCAATGGCGATCCGGGGAATTCCGTGCTGACCACGTTCCTGAGCGCCAATGCGATCACCATCATCACGCCCTCCTGCACCGTGGACGTCGGCTCGCGCAACATCTCCGTGCAGTTCGGCAAGGTTCCGCAAAGCGCCTTCAAGGGCAAGGGCAGCACGGCGGCCGAGCGCAACTTCAATATCAAGCTCAACTGCAAGGCGGGCGTGGGCATGGCGAATCAGGTGTATCTGCGCATGGATGCGACCAAGGATCCGGGCGGTGACGATGGTGTCCTGCGCCTCACTCAGGACGGTCAGGGTGTCGCCACGGGTGTGGGCATCCAGGTGATCGACGACAAGAAGGTGCCGGTCAAGTATGGCGAGGCCGCGTTCGTGGGGCCATCGAAGGACGGTGACTACCTGCTGCCGTTCACCGCGCGCTACTACCAGACCGGCAATGCCGTGACGCCGGGGCGCGCCAACGGCACTGCGAACTTCACGATCGACTACAAGTAGCAGTCGCTGCCCGGCGCAATGGCCGTGGGATCAAGGTAGCGACCAGCGGTAGCAGATCGGGAGGGTCGCGCTGGCCTTCGCGTATTCGGCGTTGTCCGTCGGGCCGAGCACACGCACCGTCAAGGAGCCCCCCTTGAAGCCGTCGATCTTGCTGATCTTCTCGTCGCCGAAGCATGCGAGCTTGACGCGCCCTCCGACCAGCGGCGTCATGACGATGTTTCTGCCTTCCCACTCGAAACGCGCCTCGCGTCCGAAGTTGTAGGCGGTCGTGTCGTAGGCGAAGCTGGCATAGCACTCGCCGCCCTGGTCGGACGCGCAGACGATCTGCAGCGAGTTGGCGGCCCAGGCCCCCGGAATCATGCAAAGGCTGGAACCGATGGCCAAGGCCACGGCTTTCAATGTACGCATTGGATTTTCTCCCTGTGATGTGAACGAGAACACAGGCCCTGGGGGCGTGCCATGGCCTGCGTTGGTGTTGTACATCCCGAGGGGAAAACGACAGTGTGCGATTCTTGGCGTGGCGCATTTTTTTGGCGCCACGTCGGCTGGAGGGCCTGCTCAGTCCAGGTCGGGCCGCATCGGAATGTCGCCCATGGCCTCGTCTTCACGCAGGCCCCGGGCCGCCTTCAGCAGCTCGATCGACAGGCCGTCGCTCTGGCCGGCGAAGCCCTTGGCCACGCCTTCCAGCACGGTCGACAGGCCGGCTTCGCCGTCGTCGCGCGCGTCCATGCTGATGTTGAGCACCCGAGCGGCCATCTGGCGGTAGGTGACGGCGCCCGCGCCTTCGAGTGCGGCCACCAGGTCGAGGTACAGCGCCAGGTTCAGGTCGAACACCAGCTTGGGCGTGATCTCGAAGTCATCGTTCTTGTTCTTGTGGTCCATGGGTCGAGGCTCCTTTTTTTCCTGAGGCTCCACTCTAGCCACAAAAACGGGCGCGGCCCGTCGGACATGGGCGATTCAGCGCGCGCGCGTGCCCATGATCGCGGCCGAGATGATCAGCGCCGCGGCCAGCGCGATGGTTCCCGTCAGCGGGCGCCCGGTCACCGTGAGCAGCAGGGCGGTCGATGCCAGCGGCGTGATGTAGCTCAGGATGCCGATCTGCCGTGCGTCGCCGCGCTTGAGCGCCATGTCCCACACGAAGAAGGCCGCGCCCAGCGGACCGAGGCCGCACAGCGTGACCAGCAGCCAGTCTTTCGCGGACAGCGCGACGGACGGTTCGAGCAGTGCATGACAACCCAGTGACAGGGCGCCAGAGGCCAGTCCGAACAGCCCGATGGCAGAGGTCGGGAACGCGGGCACGCGCTGCGTCCACAGCGAGTAGCTGGCCCAGATGAAGGCAGAGCCCAGTGCGGGCAGGAAGCCCCAGTACCCGGCTGTCGTGTTCGACATGGCCGATGCCGCACCGCCGCGTGCACCCAGGATCGCGATGGCCGCGCCCGCGAAGCCCAGCAGCGCCGCCACCACATGCAGAGGCCGCAGCGACACGCCCGGCAGCAACACGGGCGCCAGCACCACCATCAGCAGCGGCCACAGGTAGTTGACGAGATTGGCCTCGACCGGTGGCGCATGCCGCAGCGCGATGAACAGCAGGAAGTGAAAGCCGAACAGCCCGTAGACGCCCAGCGCCAGTGTGCGCGGCGGCACCTTCCACGCGGCGCGGTCGCGCAGCACCAGCGGCCAGCTCGGCACGCTGCCGATGATCAGCGCGAGCCCGGTCAGCAGGAATGGCGGCAGGTGCGAGAGCGCGGTGCCGAGCGAGGCGAGCGTGGCCCAGAGTGCGATGGCGAGCAGGGCGTAGAACGTGGACGGCATGGCGGGCGAGGCTACGGGATGCGGTCGTCGCGCAACGCCGGTTCGTCGTCGCGCATCGATGGTCTCGGTCTTGCTCCTTCCCCTCCCGGGGGAAGGCTGGGATGGGGGCAGGCCTTCGATCAGGCGCAGCGTTTCGGTGGATGCCGTCGTGCCCCCACCCCAACCCTCCCCCGGGAGGGGAGGGAGAAAGACAGGGGCCTCAGCGGCGCAGCGCGGCGGTGAGTGCGGAGGGCGAGCGGTAGCCCGTGCGGCGCGCCGTCTCGGCCACGCCCATGCCTTCCAGCCGCAGTTCGCGCGCATGCGCCAGCCGCAGCGTGCGCAGCCAGTGCATCGCGCCCATCCCTTGTTCATCGCGGCAGCGCTGCGCGAACTGGCTGGCGCTCAGGCAGGCGATGTCGGCGAGATCGGCAACGGTCAGTGGTTCGTGCCATCGCGCACGGGCCCATGCTGCAAGCGCCGGCCAGTCGATGCGACGACGGCGCGCGTCCGAAGGCCGCGGCGAGGGGCCCCAGGCTTCGAGCAACAGCGCAGGGCCGTGCTGCAACGCCAGCGCGGAATGCGCCGGCTGCTGCATGCATTGCGCGAGATAGCGCGCCAGCGCATGCAGTTGCGGCGCGTGATCCGGCGCCCGTTCGACACACCGGGCCCACAGCGGATGCGGCGTGTCGAGCACCAGGCACACGCTGCCATCGCCGCGCGCCTCGAAGTCGTGCCGGTCACCGGGTGCGACCACCTGCGCTTCGCCGGCACCGATGCCGGTGCCGCGACCTTCGACCTCGATCTCCAGCACGCCATCAAGCCCGATCAGCACCTGAAAGTGATCGTGCGCATGGCTGCCGCGCGAACTGCCGTAGTCGCGCAGCGAAAGGGTGTGGGCGGGCGTGTGCATGGAGGCAAGGCGCGTGAACAGCGCCGATTGTCTTCCCGCGCTACCCGCCTGTCACCCCAGCCGCAGCAGCAGCGCCGAGGCCGCGCACACCAGCAGAAACGGGATGCTGATGCGATGGAACTCGCGCAGCCCGTTCGGCAGCTTCGCGAGTCGCAAGGCGATCAGGTTGGCCAGCGAGCCCAGCACGCAGCCGAAGCCGCCCACGCTCACGCCCGCCGCGAGCGCGGGCAGGTCGTGCACATAGCGGTCCAGCAGGATCGCCGCCGGCACGTTGCTGATGAACTGCGAGGTGACGATGGCCGCAAGGTATGCGCGCCAGCCCTCGGCAATCGGCCATTGCCCCAGCAGCGCGGCAATGGCGGGCAGCTCGGCCAGTTGCCGCAGGTCGACAAACATCAGCGCGATGATCGCCAGCAGCGCCCAGTCGATGCCGCGCAGCACGCGCGGATACGACACCAGGAACACGCCGAACACCACGCCCAGGCCGGCCAGTAGCCAGTGCCGGTCGAGCGCGATCACGAAGCCGACGAACAGCACGCCCGCCAGCGCCAGCAGGCGCGGCTGCACCGGCGCGGCTTCGGTCTCGGGCTTGAGCGCGATCGGCGTGGGCGGCACCAGCAGCCAGGTCGCGACGAACAACCAGAACAGCATGACGGCCACGGTCGGCCCCATCATGCCCATGAAGGCGAAAAAACCTTCGCCCGAACGGTGCCACAGGTAAAGGTTCTGCGGATTGCCGATGGGCGTGAGCGCCGATCCCGCATTGACGGCCAGCGCCTGTAGCACCACGAGCCGCGCGAGCGGCAGGTGTGCCTGATTGGCCAGCACGCGCGTCAGCGGCACCAGCAGGAACAGGCTCACGTCATTGGTCACCAGCGCGGAGAGCAAGGCCGCGCTGGCCGTGAGCAGCAGCGCCAGGCTGCGCTGGTTGGTGGTGCGCGCCAGCAGGCGCTGTGCGGTGGCCTGCAGCATGCCGCTCTTTTCCACGCCCTGCGTGATCGCGAGCAGCCCGGCGAGAGCGCCCACGGTCTGCCAGTCGACCAGCTTGAGCCAGTCCATCGGCGCACGCGGGCGCAGGAAGGCGAACAGTACGGCGACCGCGACCAGCACCCACAGCAGGCCGTTGCCGCCACCGCCCTGTTCGGACGGTGGTGTGGACGCCTCAGCGGCCGACAAGGTCACGCAGCTCGCGCTTGAGCACCTTGCCGATCGCGCTGCGCGGCAGCTCGTCGATGAAGTGCAGGCGCGCCAGCCGCTGCGTCTTGCCGAGCTGGGCGTTGGTCCATTGCAGCAGCGCGTCTTCGGTGCTGGCGTCGCCCTCGCGGCGCACCACGAAGGCCATCGGCGTCTCGCCCCATTGCTCGGACGGCACGCCGACCACCGCCACGTCGGCCACGGCCGCATGGCCGCGCACCACGGCTTCGAGATCGCTCGGGTAGATGTTGAAACCGCCGCTGATGATCATGTCCTTCTTGCGGTCGAACAGCGTCAGGAAGCCATCGGCGTCGAAGCGGCCCACGTCGCCGGTGCGGATGAAGCGCTTGCCGGTGGCGTCGAACCATTCGGCTTCGCGCGTCTTCTCGGGCTGGCGGTGGTAGCCGGTCATCATGCCGCCCGAGTGGCCCACGACCTCGCCGGCCACTTCGGTGTTGTTGCGCGGAAGTTCGTTGCCTTCTTCGTCGATCAGGCGGATGTCGCTGCCCTCGGCGGCCTGGCCGACGGTGTGCAGCTTGGTCGGGTGCAGGTGCGCTTCAAGGATGCAGGTGCCGCCGCCTTCGGTCATGCCGTAGAACTCGATCAGCCCGCCGGGCCAGCGCTTGAGCACGTCGGCCTTGAGCGCGGCATTGAAGGGCGCACTGGTGCTGAACTTGAAGCGGTACGACGAGAGATCGTGCGCGTCGAAGGCCGGGTGCGCCATCAGGCGCTGGTACTGCACCGGCACGAGCATGGTGTGCGTCACGCGGCGCTGCTCGGCCAGCTTGAGGTAGCCGGCCGCATCGAACTTGGACATCAGCAGCACGCAGCCGCCGAAGGCGATGGTGGGGAAGAACACCACCAGCGTGGTGTTGGAGTACAGCGGCGTCGACAGCAGCGTGACGGTGTCGGGGCGGTACTCGTACTTGGCGCCGCGCTGCACGTGGGCCCAGCGCATGCCGTGGCCCTGCACGATCCCCTTGGGCTCGCCCGTGGTGCCCGACGAATAGATGATGTTGAAGGCCCACGAGGGCTGCACTTCGACCGCCGCCGGCTGCGCGCCGGCCGGTGCGAGCCAGGCATCGAGGCCGCGGCCCGCGGTAGAGCCGTCGAGCGCCACGCTCGGAATGCCGCCTTCCTTCGCGGGGCCAACCACGTCGGCGGCCGATGCGTCGGTGAACAGGATGCGCGCATCGGCATCCTCGATCATGCGGGCCAGGCTCGAAGGCGTGGAGCCGGGGGCCAGCGGAGCCACCGCGACGCCCGCGCGCAGCGCGCCCAGGAACACCGCCGCGTAGTTCACCGACGAGGCCGCGCAGATCGCGATGGCGTCGCCGGCCTTGAGCCCGTCACGCTGCAGGCTGGCCGCCACGCGGTCCATCAGGGCGTCGAGCGCGCGGTAGTCCAGGGCGTGTGCCGTGTCCGCGAGCGCGGGGCGCTCGGGCGTGTGCTGGGCGTGGAGGCGAACCAGGTCGGCAATGGCGCCGAAGGGGCGCTCCATCGCCGCTTGAATGGCAGGGTGCGTTTGCAAAATCAATCCTTCCGTTTGACCAGCCGGCAGGATAGCGAACAACCCGCCGGTCGCCAGCACTTTGGCGACCACGGCGGGGCAGGGGCGTCGTCAGTTGGCGCTCAGGAAGGCCGGTCCACGATGCCCACGCGCCGGGACATGGCGCGGCGCCGGAGATCCCTTCGGCGCACATTCTTGAAAGACAGGGAGTTCGCCGTGCACATCATCTGGACGATTCTGATCGGCTTCATCGCGGGGCTGCTGGCCCGCGCCGTCTTGCCGGGCAACAACTCGATGGGCTTCATCCTGACCGTGGTGCTCGGCATTGCCGGCTCGCTGGTTGCGACCTATGCTGGACAGGCGCTGGGGCTCTACGCCGCCGGCGGGGGCGCCGGCTTCATCGCCTCGGTGATCGGCGCCGTCGTGCTGCTCGGGGTGTGGCACCTCGTGACCAAATAACCCGGCCCGGGCCACTTCGACACATACGCAAGCAAGGAGCTTCAACATGGGTCTACTCGACATCCTCCAGCAGGCCATCGGCGGCAACAACGCCGATGCGCACATCGACCAGGTCACGCAGAACGCCTCCACCGGCGAGATCGGTGCGGGGCTCGCCGCGGCCATGCGGTCCGACCAGACGCCGCCGTTCGGCGACATGGTCGGCAAGCTCTTCGGCCAGTCTTCGCCCACGCAGCAGGCGGGCGTGCTCAACCAGATCCTGGCCACGCTCGGGCCGGCCGCCGCATCGGGGCTGGCGGGCGGCGTGCTCGGGCGCATGTTGCAGCCGGGGCAGACGCAGGTCACGCCCGACCAGGCGTCGCAGCTGTCGCCCGCGCAGGTGACCGAAATCGCCGCGCATGCCGAGGAGCAGCATGCGGGCGTGATCGACGGGGTGAGCCAGTTCTATGCGCAGCACTCGGGGTTGATCAAGACGCTGGGCGGCGCGGCCATTGCCATCGCGCTGGCGAAGATGAAGGAGAACGCCACCCGCGGGTGACGTGATGGCGTGACGCGAGCCTGCCTAGGACGCGATGTCCTGGCGGGCGTCGCGCGCCAGGCTCTGCAGATTCCAGAAATGCATGGACGCCGCGCGCTGCGGCGTGTGCTGCGTGGGGAAGTGCACGAAGTGGCTGTGCTCGGCGCTCGCGTAGATCGCCGGCGCGTCGAGCGACAGCGTATCCACCACCTGCGCCTCGGTGATCAGGCCTCGTGCCCTGAAGGCGTTCGCGAAGTAGGTCTGGTCGCCGCCGTTGGCGTGGACCGACGAGCGATCGGGCGCGGCTTCGATCTGCTGGCAGACGTCTTCCACCAGCGCATGCATGTCGGGCGTGTTGCGCACGCCGACGATGCTCGAATTCATGTTCCATGCCGTGTGGTCGTTGGCCACCAGCGCCTGGCGGCCCGCGACCAGCGGCTCCATGGGGCGGGACTGATCGAACGCGAGGATGTCCGCATCGACCCAGAGCAGGAACTCGTGCGCCGCGAGGTGGCGCCGCAGCAGGTGCGGCTTGGTCCATGAGCCCGTCAGTCCGTTGGCGAAGCCGGGCACCTTCCGGTAGAGGTGGTAGCCGTAGCCGTGGCGCAGGCAGTAGCGCGCGAAGCTCTCTTCGTGGATGCGCCCGTAGCTTGCGATGTTCGCCGTGTAGATGCTGACGAAGGCGATGCGGGCATCGGGGTTCAGGTGCAGTTCGTCTTGCGTAGGGGTGGCCGTGTCGGACAGCGCAAGGAAGGGCGGCCGCTCGCCGCGCGCCAGTGCCGCGGCTTCCTCGACCAGGTTCTGCACGCCCCTGAAGTCGTAGTCGAGCGGGGGCGTCCACCGGCCGTCGGCGCGGCGCCAGGTGGGCGCGTCGTTGGCCACCAGTGGCCGCGCCGTGTGGATGGATTCGTAGTAGCTGCCCCCGGGCCAGTTGGCCTGGACGTTCGGATAGAGCCCGTCGGACAGGGGAACGGTGCAGGGCCGGGGAGGGAACAGGCTGGCGACCAGCGCGTTCTCGGGCTGCTCGTTGTCTTCCAGGATGTGCACCGCCCAATGCGAGAACAGGTCGACAAGCTGGCGCATCTGCTCGCGCACCGCCGGCGTGTTGCGCAGCAACAGCATGCTGGTATTGCAGAGCGAGTCGTCGCCGGCCTGCGTACAGACCAGCGAGTCGATGCCGTCGAAGTGCGGCGCCAGCGGATGCGGCCAGTAGACGACCGCGAACTGGTCGAGCACCAGCAGCAGGCTGCCTTCGTCGGTCTGCGTCAGGTGATGGTAGATCGCGTGGTAGCGATAGAAGACCGGCTGGCGCGGACCCCACACGTGGGTGCTGTCGGCGATGCGGTGCGTGTAGCCGTGCTGGCGCGCATAGGCGGCATGGTTCTCGACCAGGCCCTTCACGGGCTTGGTGGCGAGCGTCGTCAAGACGGTGGCGGTCATCTGATCTGTTCTCCCTGAATCGAAAAAGGCCCTCGACGGGGCCTTTGCTTCTTCGATGCGTTCAGTCAGACGCCGGCGGCGTGCGCCTGCTGGTCGGCGTGATAGCTGGAGCGCACCATCGCGCCCACGGCCGCGTGGCTGAAGCCCATCTTGTAAGCCTCTTCCTCGAACATCTTGAAGGTGTCGGGGTGCACATAGCGGCGCACCGGCAGGTGCGAGCCCGACGGCGACAGGTACTGGCCGATGGTCAGCATGTCGATGTCGTGGGCGCGCATGTCGCGCATGACCTGCAGGATCTCTTCGTCGGTTTCGCCCAGGCCGACCATGATGCCGCTCTTGGTCGGCACGTTCGGGTGCAGTGCCTTGAACTTCTTGAGCAGGTTCAGGCTGAACTGGTAGTCGCTGCCGGGGCGCGCTTCTTTGTACAGGCGCGGCGCGGTTTCCAGGTTGTGGTTCATCACGTCCGGCGGCGCGGCCTTCAGAATTTCCAGCGCGCGGTCGTCGCGGCCGCGGAAGTCGGGCACGAGGATCTCGATCTGCGTCATCGGCGACAGCTCGCGGATGTTGGCGATGCAATCGACGAAATGCTGGCTGCCACCGTCGCGCAGGTCGTCGCGGTCGACGCTGGTGATCACCACGTACTTCAGGCGCAGCTTGGCGATGGTCTTGGCAAGGTTGAGCGGCTCGTCCTTGTCGAGCGGGTCGGGACGGCCGTGGCCCACGTCGCAGAACGGGCAGCGTCGCGTGCACTTGTCGCCCATGATCATGAAGGTGGCCGTGCCGTTGCCGAAGCATTCGCCGATGTTCGGGCAGGAGGCTTCTTCGCAGACCGTGTGCAGATTGCTTTCGCGCAGGATCTGCTTGATCTCGTAGAAGCGCGTGGTGGGGCTGCCGGCCTTCACGCGGATCCAGTCGGGCTTCTTGAGCACTTCGCCGGTCTGGACCACCTTGACGGGGATGCGCGAAAGCTTGGCCGCCGCTTTTTGCTTGGCCAGGGGGTTGTAGGTTTCGGCGCTCTGGGCGTCGCGGACGACTTCGGTGGTGCTCATTGGAGTGTCAGGGCGCCAGGTAGGTGGTGAGCTTCTGGCTCAGGACCCGGGCGGCTTCTTCCCATGTGGTTTGGATGCCGATTGTAGAAAGGTCGACCGTCTGCAGCCCCGCGTAGCCGCAAGGGTTGATGCGCGAGAAGGGTTCGAGGTCCATGCCGACATTGAGCGCCACGCCGTGGTAGGTGGCGTGGCGGCTGACCTTGATGCCCAGCGCGGCGATCTTGCCGAGGCCGCGAAACGGGTCGCCGGCGGGCAGCGGGCCGGTGAGGGCGGCGTGCGAGAACGGGTCGTCCAGCCGCACGTAGATGCCCGGCGCGCTTGCCACGCGGTGGCCGGTCACGCCGAAGTGGGCCAGCGTGCGCAGCACCGATTCCTCGATGCGGTAGACGTATTCCTTGACGTAGTAGCCCGCGCGCCGCAGGTCGATCAGCGGGTAGGCCACCACCTGGCCGGGGCCGTGGAAGGTGACCTGGCCGCCGCGATCGGTTTGCACGACCGGGATATCACCCGGCGCGAGGATATGGTCCTGCTTGCCGGCGATGCCTTGCGTGAACACCGGGGCGTGCTCGCAAATCCATAGTGCGTCGGGCGTGTCGGGCGTGCGTTCCAGCGTGAACTGCTTCATCGCCGCGAAGCTTTCGACGTAGTCGACACGGCCCAGCCATTGCGGCGCAATGGCGGCGTTCATCGGGTGGTCTGTCGCCAGCATCCAGGTGTCGTCAGAGAACGACCTTGACCGACGGGTGCGACGACAGCGCGCGATAGAGGTCGTCGAGCTGTTCGCGGCTGGTGGCCGTCACGGTGATCGTCACGCCCAGGTAGTTGCCGGCCTTGCTGTCGCGCAGCTCGACGGTGGTGGCGTCGAAGGCCGGATCGAACTTCTCTGCGATCTGCGTGATGGCGTGCACGAGGCCGTCGGTCTTCGCGCCCATGACCTTGATCGGGAACTGCGACGGGTACTCGATCAGCGACTCCTTGCGCGGGTCGGGGATCGAGGTGGTTTCGGTGGTGGTCGTTTCGTCGGTCATGCCGGGGCTCCTTGCTTCTGTGCGTTGCGTTGCTTGGCCTGCTGGTAGGCCGCATACAAGCTCTCGTAGATGGGGCCGGGATGGCCATTGCCAATGGTCTTGCCGTCGAGTGTCACGACGGGCAGCACTTCCTTGGTGGCCGAGGAGATCAGCAGCTCGTCGGCGGCGAACACTTCCTCGCGCGAGACGCGCCGCAGCGCGAAGGGAATGTCGCGCTCTTCGCACAGGCGCTCCAGCAGGCCGTAGCGGATGCCGGTCAGCACGAGGTTGTCTTTCGGCGGGCCGATGAGCGTGCCGTCCTTCACGATCCACACATTGCTCGACGAGGCCTCGCTGAGCCATTCGTCGCGGAACATGATGGTCTCGGTCGCGCCGGCTTCCACGCTGATCTGCCGTGCGAGCACCGCGCCCAGCAGGCTGGTGCTCTTGATGTGCGCCTTCTGCCAACGGAAATCGGCTGCGGTGACGCAGGCCACGCCCTTGGCGCGCACTGCGTCGGCGATGGGCGGCAGCGGGTTGACCATCACGAACACCGTGGGCTGCAGGCCGCGGACCATCGAGTGGTCGCGTGGCGCGACGCCGCGGGTAATCTGAAAGTAGACGGACTGGGGGGCGTTGCCTGCTGGAGCGGTCAGGCGCATCGCGATCTCGCGCCACTGCGCGAGTGAAAGCGGGTTGATGATCTGCAGCTCTGCGAGCGAGCGATCGAGTCGGGCCATGTGCTCCTCGAAGCAGAAGGGCTGGCCGCCATAGACGGGGACGACTTCATAGATGCCATCGCCGAAAATGAAGCCCCGGTCGAGCACGCTGATTTTTGCGTCGCGCAGGGCGGTGTATTCGCCGTCGAGGTAACAAAGCGTGGCGGGAAGGGCGTCGGTGATAGGGTGCATGAAGGAATTATGGTTGCGTGTGCCGGGTCGGGCTCGCGTCAGGGAATGCGGCGACTGATTTGCATGCGCGACACGTCAGGTGTCGGGATAGCTTGGGTTTTTACTTATAATCAATGGCTTTGTAGCAATTCTGGGTCGTCATCCGGGCTTCATTCAAAATGAAAACAATCGCCCGACAAGAAGACACGGAGGTCACTGAAGACCTCGGCACAGAATTCAAGCCGTTGACCGCCGATGAGGCGCGTGAACTGCGTGCGAAGAATCCCTCGGTCTCCCCATGGCGGGTGGTCGCGGGTCAGTTGGTTGTCGGTCTGGTGGTGGCTTTGGCCATCTGGGGACTGACGGGGAGGCAAAATCTGGGTTGGTCCGCCGCTTACGGTGCGATCGCGGTGGTCATTCCATCGGCGGTGTTCGCACGCGGATTGACCGGTCGGTTTTCTTCCCTGAATCCGGGCACTGCGGTGTTTGGCTTCTTCCTCTGGGAAATGGTCAAGATGGCCTTGTCCGTGGCGATGCTTATCGCTGCGCCAAGGCTGATAACGGCGCTGAGCTGGCCTGCAATGCTGGTCGGCTTGGTGGTGACAATGAAGGCGGCTTGGTTGGCGGTGATGTTCACGCCCAAGCGCCGGAAACATAAAGACGAGTAACGGAATGGCTGCTGAAAACGCTGCGGAACAAGGTCAGACCGCTGGTGAATACATCGTTCACCACTTGACGCATCTGCAAAGCTCCAAGCCTGCAGGTGTGGCCGATCTTTCGGTCTTCAACTTCGATTCGCTCTTTTTCTCCATCGCTCTGGGTATCCTGGGCTGCTGGTTGCTCTGGCTTGCTGCGCGTAAGGCGACTTCGGGTGTTCCCGGTCGTTTCCAGGCGGCCGTCGAACTGCTGGTTGAAATGGTCGACCAGCAAGCCAAGGGCATCGTGCACAACGCCACGAGCCGCAAGTTCGTTGCACCGCTGGCCCTGACCATCTTCGTGTGGATCTTCCTGCTGAATGCAATGGACCTGTTCCCGGTCGATTTGTTCCCGGCGATCTGGGCCAAGATCTTCCACATTGCCGGTGAAGACCCGCACCACGCCTATCTGCGCGTCGTGCCCACCGCCGACCTCTCGGTGACGATGGGCATGTCGGTGGCCGTGCTGCTGATCTGCATCTACTACAACATCAAGATCAAGGGCGCCGGCGGCTGGATCCACGAGCTGTTCACCGCACCCTTCGGCAACCACTGGGCGCTGTACCCGTTCAACTTCGCCATGCAAATGATCGAGTTCGTCGCCAAGACGGTCTCGCACGGCATGCGGCTGTTCGGCAACATGTACGCCGGCGAACTGATCTTCCTGCTGATCGCCCTGATGGGCGGTGCCTTCACGCTGTCGGCCACCGGCATCTTCCTGGCGCTCGGCCACATCATCGCGGGCACGGCCTGGGCCATCTTCCACATCCTGATCATCACGCTGCAAGCCTTCGTGTTCATGATGCTGACGCTGGTCTACATCGGCCAGGCCCACGAGCACCACTGATCACGCTCGCTGATCACCCAGTTTCGTTTTTGTTTTTTGTTTTCTCTTCAACCAAAGTCCTCTAGGAGTCATCATGGAAGTTATTAGCTTTGTTGCACTGGCCGCCGGCCTGATCATCGGTCTGGGCGCTGTGGGCGCATGTATCGGCATCGGCATCATGGGCAGCAAGTACCTCGAGTCGGCCGCACGTCAGCCTGAACTCATGGGCGAACTTCAAACCAAGATGTTCCTGCTGGCCGGCCTGATCGACGCTGCTTTCATTATCGGCACCGGTATCGCGCTGTGGTTCGCAACGGCCAACCCGTTCCTGGCCCAGATCGCCCTCCTGCCGAAGTAAGTCTTTCTCGTCGGACCCGTGTCGTCGTTCCCGTCTGCGGAATGGCTTCGCATTCAATCCCAAAGAGAGGGTGAAAAGTGAGCATTACCGGTACCCTGATCGTTCAGATGATCGTGTTCCTGATCCTGGTCGGGTTCACGATGAAGTTCGTGTGGCCGCCGATCGCGAAGGCGCTGGACGACCGCGCTGCGAAGATCGCCGAAGGCCTCGCTGCCGCCGACAAGGCCAAGTCCGAGCTGTCCGCCGCCAACAAGCGTGTGGAAGCCGAACTCGGCCAGGCACGCAACGAGTCCGCACAACGTCTTGCCGACGCCGAACGTCGCGCCCAGGCCATCGTTGAAGAGGCCAAGGCCCGCGCGACCGAAGAAGGCAACAAGATCGTTGCAGCTGCTCGTGTCGAAGCCGACCAGCAGGCACTGAAGGCCCGTGAAGCCCTGCGCGAGCAGGTTGCCGCACTGGCCGTCAAGGGCGCAGAGCAGATTCTGCGCAAGGAAGTGAATGCAGGCGTCCACGCCGATTTGCTCGCCCGTCTGCAGACCGAACTCTGATAGAAGCCATGGCAGAACTCGCCACCATTGCACGCCCTTACGCCGAAGCGCTCTTCAAGGCCTCGTCGTCCGACGTTGCCGGCACCAGCGCCTGGCTCGAAAAGGTTGCTGCCATCGCAGCCAACCCGGAGCTCCAGCAGTTCGCCGACAACCCCAAGGCCACGGCCGAACAGGTTCTTGGCGTGGTTGCCGGCGCATTCGGTGCGCCACTGGCTGCTCATGCCCAGAACTTCCTGGGCGCGCTGCTCGAGAACGGGCGTTTTTCGGTGCTACCGGAAATTGCGAAGCAGTTCCGGGCACTGGCCAACGTGAAGAGCGGCTCGTCCGACGCGGTGGTCTACAGCGCCTTCCCGATCGATGCCGCGGCCCTGGCCAATGTGGCAGCTGCGCTCGAAAAGCGTTTCGGTCGCAAGCTCCAGGTCACGGTCCAGCAAGAGCCGGAACTGATCGGTGGCATCCGCGTGGTGGTCGGCGATGAGGTGCTCGACACCTCCGTCAAAGCGCGCCTTGAACAAATGAAAGTTGCGCTGGCGGCCTGATCGGTTTCCAGCCCTCTACTTGTAGCCTCAAAGAAAGAAGGAAAGAGTCATGCAACTCAATCCCGCAGAAATTTCCGAACTGATCAAGAGCCGCATCGAGGGCCTTGGGGTCAGCGCCAACATCCGCAACGAGGGCACCGTGGTTTCGGTGACCGACGGCATCGTGCGCGTGCACGGCCTGTCCGACGCGATGCAGGGCGAAATGCTTGAATTCCCGCCGAGCGCTGACGGCACGCCGTCGTTCGGCCTGGCGCTGAACCTCGAGCGCGACTCGGTCGGCGCCGTGATTCTGGGCGAATACGAGCACATCTCCGAAGGCGACACCGTCAAGTGCACGGGCCGCATTCTGGAAGTGCCGGTCGGCCCCGAGCTCATCGGCCGCGTGGTGAACGCACTGGGCCAGCCGATCGACGGCAAGGGTCCCATCAACGCCAAGATGACCGACGTGATCGAAAAGGTCGCTCCCGGCGTGATCGCACGGAAGTCCGTCGACCAGCCGATGCAGACCGGCCTGAAGTCCGTCGACTCGATGGTGCCCGTCGGCCGTGGCCAGCGCGAGCTGATCATCGGTGACCGCCAGACCGGCAAGACCGCCGTGGCGATCGACGCGATCATCAACCAGAAGGGTCAGAACATGACCTGCGTCTACGTTGCGATCGGCCAGAAGGCTTCGTCGATCAAGAACGTGGTGCGCGCACTCGAACAAGCCGGCGCGATGGACTACACCATCGTGGTGGCGGCATCGGCTTCCGAATCGGCGGCCATGCAATACGTGTCGGCCTATTCGGGCTGCACGATGGGCGAATACTTCCGCGACCGCGGCCAGGACGCACTGATCGTCTATGACGACCTGTCCAAGCAAGCCGTGGCCTACCGCCAGGTCTCGCTGCTGCTGCGCCGCCCGCCAGGCCGCGAAGCCTACCCCGGCGACGTGTTCTATCTCCACAGCCGTCTGCTCGAACGCGCAGCCCGCGTGAACGCCGACTACGTCGAAGCCTTCACCAAGGGTGAAGTCAAGGGCAAGACCGGTTCGCTGACCGCACTGCCGATCATCGAAACGCAAGCCGGCGACGTGTCCGCTTTCGTTCCGACCAACGTGATCTCGATCACCGACGGCCAGATCTTCCTGGAAACCAACCTGTTCAACGCCGGCATCCGTCCCGCCATCAACGCCGGTATCTCGGTGTCGCGCGTGGGCTCGTCGGCTCAGACCAACCTGGTGAAGAACCAGTCCGGCGGTATCCGTACCGACCTGGCGCAGTACCGCGAACTCGCGGCCTTCGCCCAGTTCGCCTCCGACCTGGACGAAGCCACCCGCAAGCAGCTCGACCGCGGCGCCCGCGTGACCGAACTGCTCAAGCAGTCCCAGTACAGCCCGCTGCCCATCTCGCTGATGAGCGCCACGCTGTTCGCTGTGAACAAGGGCTTCATGGACGACATCGAGATCAAGAAGGTTCTCTCGTTCGAACACGGCTTCCACCAGTTCCTCAAGTCGAGCCACGCACCGCTGCTGGCCACGATGGAAAAGAACGGCGCGAAATGGGATCCGAAGCCTGCGAAGGCCGACGACAGCGACGAGAAGAAGGCTTTCAAGAAGGTCTGCCAGGACGCGGAAGCCGAACTGCTGGCCGCCGCCACTTCGTTCAAGAAGTCGTTCGCCTGATCGACGCCTTGACCGACGCAAGAAGGAGCTCTCATGGCAGCAGGTAAGGAAATCCGCGGCAAGATCAAATCGGTGGAGAACACCAAGAAGATCACCAAGGCCATGGAAATGGTCTCGGTTTCCAAGATGCGCAAGGCGCAGCAACGCATGCGCGCCGCTCGCCCCTACAGCGAAAAGATCCGCAACATCGCAGCCAATCTTGGCAAGGCGAACCCGGAGTACACCCACGCGTTCATGAAGACGACCGAGGCCAAGGGCGTCGGTTTCATCGTCGTGACCAGCGACAAGGGCCTGTGCGGCGGCTTGAACACCAACCTGCTGCGTGCCGTCACCGGCAAGCTGCGCGAAGCGCAGGCGGCCGGCAACACGGTCGACTCCGTCGCCATCGGCAGCAAGGGTCTGGGTTTCCTGAATCGCATCGGCGCCCGCGTGGTGGCCCATGTGACGCACCTGGGCGACACGCCGCACCTCGACAAGCTCATCGGGCCTGTCAAGACGCTGCTTGACGCCTATGCCGAAGGCAAGCTGTCGGCGGTGTACCTGTGCTACACGAAGTTCATCAACACCATCAAGCAAGAGCCGATGGTGGAACAACTGTTGCCGCTGAAGGCCGAGACGCTGCAAGTCGAAGCGGGTCATCACTCGTGGGACTACATCTACGAGCCCGATGCGCAAAGCGTGATCGACGAACTGCTGGTGCGCTACGTGGAATCGCTGGTGTACCAGGCCGTGGCTGAAAACATGGCTTCGGAGCATTCCGCACGCATGGTGGCCATGAAGGCCGCCACCGACAACGCGGGCAACGTGATCGACGAGTTGAAGCTGGTCTACAACAAGACCCGCCAGGCCGGCATCACGAAGGAATTGTCTGAAATCGTGTCCGGCGCGGCTGCGGCCGCGGGCGTCTGATCGAGGCAATGCAACGGGCCACATTGCTGATCGAGCGCGCTCTGCGCGCCCGGTAATCCAAGGCCTTCTTTTAGGGGACTCTGCGCAAATGAAGAAAATTCTTGCTCTGGTGGCTATTGCAGCCGCTCTGACTGCTTGCTCCAAGAAGGAAGAGGCGCCCGCGCCTGCTCCAGCTCCCGCCGCAGCAGCGCCCGCACCGGCTCCTGCTCCCGCACCGGAACCCGCGGCAGCAGCGCCCGCAGCAGCAGCCCCGACGGCATCGGCCGCCGACCTGCCGCAAGAGTGCAACGACTACCTGGCCAAGGTCACGGCCTGCGTGTCCTCGCAAAGCGGTGCAGCCGCCGACGCCATGAAGTCGGGCCTCGATCAGACCAAGGCTGCCTGGGCCTCGATGGGCACCGACAAGGCTGCTCTGGGCCAGGCCTGCAAGGCCGCCTCGGACGCCTTCGCCGCGCAAGCCACGGCAATGAAGTGCTGATCTGAACTGAAGCATCCAAGGGTGCCGGCCCGTCCGGCATTCTTGCAAAAGCGGCCCGTACTGGCACCAGGACGCTTCTGCAAGAACCTGTCGCAATTATTTAGAGATCCATCCAGAAGGAAACGTCATGGCTGAAGGAAAAATTGTCCAATGTATCGGCGCCGTGGTCGACGTGGAGTTCCCGCGTGACCAGATGCCGAAGATTTACGACGCACTGAAGTTCGAAGGCAGCGCGCTGACCCTCGAAGTCCAGCAGCAGCTCGGCGACGGCGTGGTGCGCACGATTGCACTCGGCTCGTCCGACGGCCTGCGCCGCGGCATCATCGTCAAGAACACCGGCGCACCCATCACGGTGCCCGTCGGCAAGGCCACGCTCGGCCGCATCATGGACGTGCTGGGTTCGCCCATCGACGAACGCGGCCCGGTCAGCCAGGACCTCACCGCTTCGATCCACCGCAAGGCTCCCGCGTACGACGAACTGTCGCCTTCGCAAGACCTGCTGGAAACCGGCATCAAGGTGATCGACCTGGTGTGCCCGTTCGCCAAGGGCGGCAAGGTGGGCCTGTTCGGCGGCGCCGGCGTGGGCAAGACCGTGAACATGATGGAACTCATCAACAACATCGCCAAGGCTCACTCGGGTCTGTCGGTGTTTGCCGGTGTGGGTGAACGTACTCGCGAAGGCAACGACTTCTATCACGAGATGGCCGACTCCGGCGTCGTGAACCTCGACAAGCTCGAAGAGTCGAAGGTCGCGATGGTCTACGGCCAGATGAACGAACCCCCGGGCAACCGTCTGCGCGTGGCGCTGACCGGCCTGACCATTGCCGAGTCGTTCCGCGACGAAGGCCGTGACGTTCTGTTCTTCGTGGACAACATCTACCGCTACACGCTGGCCGGTACCGAAGTGTCGGCTCTGCTGGGCCGCATGCCTTCCGCCGTGGGCTACCAGCCGACGCTGGCCGAAGAAATGGGCCGCCTGCAAGAGCGGATCACGTCGACCAAGGTCGGCTCGATCACCTCGATCCAGGCCGTGTACGTCCCTGCGGATGACTTGACCGACCCGTCGCCCGCCACCACCTTCGCCCACTTGGACTCGACCGTGGTGCTGTCGCGTGACATCGCTTCGCAAGGTATCTACCCCGCCGTGGACCCGCTGGACTCGACCTCGCGCCAGCTCGACCCGAACGTGGTCGGCGAAGAGCACTACAACGTGGCCCGCGCCGTGCAAGGCACGCTGCAGCGCTACAAGGAACTGCGCGACATCATCGCGATTCTGGGCATGGACGAACTGGCTCCCGACGACAAGCTCGCCGTGGCCCGCGCCCGCAAGATCCAGCGTTTCCTGTCGCAGCCGTTCCACGTGGCCGAAGTGTTCACGGGCTCGCCCGGCAAGTACGTGCCGCTGGCTGAAACCATCCGTGGTTTCAAGATGATCGTGAACGGCGAAGCCGACCACCTGCCGGAACAAGCGTTCTACATGGTGGGCGGCATCGACGAAGCGTTCGAAAAAGCCAAGAAGGCCGCTTAAGGCGACCGCATAGGAACTCAGATGGCAAACACCATTCACGTCGACGTGGTCAGCGCGGAAGAGTCGATCTTCTCGGGCGAAGCCAGGTTCGTCGCGCTGCCCGGTGAAGCCGGTGAGCTCGGCATCTATCCGCGTCACACCCCGCTGATCACGCGCATCCGTCCCGGTGCCGTGCGCATCGAAACGGCCGACGGCGGCGAAGAGTTCGTCTTCGTGGCTGGCGGCATTCTCGAAGTGCAGCCCAATTCCGTCACCGTGCTGTCCGACACCGCGATCCGCGGCAAGGACCTCGACGACGAGAAGGCCAACCAGGCCAAGGCTGCCGCCGAGGAAGCGCTGAAGAACGCGAAGAGCGACATCGACATCGCGATGGCGCAATCGGAGCTGGCCGTGATGGCTGCCCAGATCGCTGCGCTGCGCAAGTACCGCCAGAAGAAGTAACAAGAGCCCAGGCTCTTGCCAAACAAAAAAAGCCGCCTCCGGGCGGCTTTTTTGCGTCTGGCCGTCCGGTGGCCACGCGCAGTCATCTTCGATCTGAATTTGGTCGAAGTTCAGCCTTGTCCGGCTGAAGCCCTACCCCTAGTATTCGCCTTCGCCCAAGACCGAAGGCTGCGGGCGGCGGCAAAAAGACAAGAACACCGGAGACAAAACGCGTGGCACCCTGGAGCGGCATCACGACCGATGAAATGCGGTTGCTGGAAACGACCTTCTGGTCGGCCGGCGGCTCGCGCCATGCCATGGCCGAACAGCTCGGCTTTTCAAAGAGCAAGGCCAACGGCCTGATCGCCGGCCTTGTCGAACAAGGCCTGCTGGCCGAAGCCGGCCTGCAGCGCTCCTCCGGTGGCCGCCGCGCAGAAAACCTCCAGCTCCACGCCGGCCTTGGCGTGCTCGTCGGCATCGACATCGGCGCCACCAGCCTCGACGTCGCGGTGCTGCGCCCCGACCTCACCGTGCTCGCGCAACACGACGAACCCGCCGACGTGCGCGAAGGCCCCACCGTCGTGCTGGCGCGCGTGCGCATCCTCATGCGCGAGCTGCTGGCCCGCTGCGGTTGCAGTGCCAAGGATGTTCTGGGCATCGGCATCGGTGTGCCCGGCCCGGTCAACTTCGAGATCGGCCAGCTCGTGAACCCGCCGCTGATGCCGGCCTGGGACGGTTTCTCGATCCGCGACTACCTGCGCGAAGACTACGCAGCGCCGGTCTTCGTCGACAACGACGTGAACCTCATGGCACTGGGCGAGCTTTGGCGCCTGAAGCGTTCGCTCAACAATTTCCTCGTCATCAAGATCGGCACCGGCATCGGCTGCGGCATCGTCTGCCACGGCGAGGTGTACCGCGGCGCCGCGGGTTCGGCTGGCGACGTGGGCCACATCTGCGTCGACCAGGAAGGCCCGCGCTGCCATTGCGGCAACCTCGGTTGTGTCGAAGCCATGGCCGCCGGCCCCGCGATCACGCGCATGGCGGTGCAAGCGGCCGAAGCCGGCGAAAGCGCCGCACTGGCCGAATGCCTGCGCGTGCATGGGCGCATCGACGCGATCGACGTGGGCCAGGCCAGCCGAGGCGGCGACACGGCGGCCAACGGCATCATCCAGCACGCGGGCAGCCTCATCGGCCAGATGCTTGCGTCGGTGGTGAACTTCTTCAATCCGTCGCATGTGTTCATCGGCGGCGGCATCACGCGCATCGGACCGCTGTTCCTCGCGGCTGTGCGCCAGAGCGTGTACCAGCGCTCGCTCGCGCTATCGACACGGCACCTCGAAATCCAGTACACGCCGCTGGGCATGCAGGGCGGCCTCGTCGGCGCCGGCGTGCTCGCGATGCACGAAACCCTCAAGGTTCGCGGAGTGGCGCCATGAGTGCGGACAACAACACCAAGGGCAGCGTCGCCGTCGAGTTCGATGCGGTGGTGAAGGCCTTCGGCCCGGTGCAGGTGCTGCATGGCGTGAGCTTCGCGCTCGCGCCCGGCCGCGTGTACGGCCTGCTTGGCGAGAACGGCGCGGGCAAGTCCACGCTGATGAAGATCCTCGCAGGCTACGAGGCGTTGACCGGTGGCACGCTGCGCATCAACGGCCAGCCGCAGCAGTTCACGAGTTCGCGTGACGCCGAGGCACTGGGCATCGTGCTGATCCACCAGGAGTTCAACCTCGCCGAAGACCTGAGCGTGGCTCAGAACATCTTCCTCGGCCATGAAAAGAAGAAGGGCTGGCTGCTCGACGACGCTTCGATGGAGCGCGACGCCGCAGCGGCCCTCGCCGCCGTCGGCCTGCAGGTCGACCCGCGCACCAAGGTGCGAAAGCTCATCGTGGCAGAGAAGCAGCTTGTCGAGATCGCGAAAGCCATCGCCCGCCGGGCGCGCCTGCTCATCATGGACGAGCCCACCGCGACGCTCACGCCCGGCGAGACCGAGCGCCTGTTCAAGCTCATCGCGCAGTTGCGTGCCGATGGCGTGACCATCGTCTACATCTCGCACAAGCTCGACGAAGTGGAGCAGGTGACCGACGAAGTGATCGTGATGCGCGACGGCCGCTTCGTCGCCCGCGCACCCACGCCCGACGTCACGCGCCAGCAGATGGCCAACCTCATGGTGGGCCGCGAACTGGCCGACCTGTACCCGCCGCGTGACGTGGTGATCGCGGCCGATGCACCCGCGATGCGCGTGCGCAATTTCAGCGTGCCCGGCTGGGCGCAGGACGCGAGCTTCGAGGTGCGCCCCGGCGAAATCCTCGGCTTCGCGGGCCTCGTCGGCGCGGGCCGCACCGAACTCTTCGAGGGCCTGCTCGGCCTGCGCCCTGCGAGCGGCAGCGTCGAAATGCTCGGCAAGCCCGTGCCGAACGGCAAAGGCTGGCGCAACCCGCGCGATGCCGCCAAGCACGGCCTCACCTACCTCAGCGAAGACCGCAAGGGCAAGGGCCTGCACGTCAACTTCGGCCTGCGCCAGAACCTCACGCTGATGGCGCTCGAACGCTATGCGCAGCCCTGGCTCAAGCCCGAGGCCGAACGCGGCGCACTGGCCGAGGCGGTGAAGGACTACGGCATCCGCACCGGCTCGCTCGACGTCAAAGCTTCGTCGCTCTCGGGCGGCAACCAGCAGAAGCTCGCGCTGGCCAAGGTATTGCAGCCACAGCCCAAGGTGGTGGTGCTCGACGAACCCACGCGCGGCGTCGACGTGGGCGCCAAGCGCGACATCTATTTCCTGATCCAGCGACTGGCCCGCGAAGGGCTCGCGGTGATCGTCGTCTCGTCCGAGCTGATGGAGCTGATCGGCCTGTGCCACCGCGTCGCGGTGATGCGTGCCGGCAAGCTCGTCGCCACGCTCGATGCGGACCATCTCACAGAAGAGGAGCTCATCGCTCATGCCACCGGAACAGCAGATACCCCCGCCGCAACAGCCGCCTGAAGCCGCAGCCCACCGCAGCGAAGCCACGCCGCGCTGGACCGAGCGCCTGCACGGCCTCGGCCCGGTCATCGGCCTCGTGCTGCTGTGCATCGCGGGCACGCTGCTCAACAGCGACTTCGCGACCGTCGACAACGCGATGAACGTGCTCACGCGCACCGCCTTCATCGGCATCATCGCGGTGGGCATGTGCTTCGTGATCATCTCGGGCGGTATCGACCTGTCGGTCGGCTCGATGGCCGCGCTCATCGCGGGCAGCGTGATCATGTTCATCAACTGGGCCGGTCCTGCTTCGGGCTCGCCGCTGCTGGCGGTGGTGATGGGCGCGGTGCTGGCCATCGTGCTCGGCGCGGTGTTCGGGCTGGCGCACGGCCTGCTCATTACCAAGGGCCGCATCGAGCCCTTCATCGTGACGCTGGGCACGCTCGGCATCTTTCGCGCGTACCTCACGTACTTCGCCGATGGCGGCGCGCTCACGCTCGACAACGACCTGTCGGACCTCTATGCACCGGTGTACTACGCAAGCCTTGCGGGCATCCCGGTACCGGTGTGGGTGTTCGTGATCGTCGCGATCATCGGCGGCGTCATCTTGAACCGCACGGCCTACGGGCGCTATGTGCAGGCCATCGGCTCGAACGAGCAGGTGGCGCGTTATGCGGCGGTCGACGTCGACCGCGTGAAGATCATGACCTACGTGCTGCTCGGCGTGTGCGTGGGCATCGCGACGCTGCTGTACGTGCCGCGCCTGGGCTCCGCATCGCCGACCACCGGCCTGCTGTGGGAGCTGGAAGCCATCGCGGCGGTGATCGTCGGCGGCACCGCGCTCAAGGGCGGCGCGGGCAGCATCACCGGCACGGTGGTGGGCGCGATCCTGCTCTCGGTCATCAGCAACATCCTGAACCTCACCAGCATCATCAGCGTGTACCTGAATGCTGCGGTGCAGGGCTTCGTGATCATCATCGTCGCGTTCCTCCAGCGTGGGCGTCGATAGAGTTTTTCCCGCTCGTACGTTCGTTCGTTCCATCAACCACAAGGAGACATCCAGCATGACAAGCTTCACACGTCGTATCGCACTCACGGCCGTTGCCGCCGCAGCGTTCGCCAGCCTGCCGGCGCTTGCCGCGGAAAAGGTCAACCTCGGCGTTTCGATTCCCGCGGCCACGCACAGCTTCATGGGCGGCATCAACTACTGGGCCAACCAGGCGAAGAAGGACCTGGAGAAGGAACACAAGGACCTGAAGATCACGATCAAGACGGCTGCCAACGCGCCCGAGCAGGCCAACCAGCTGCAAGACTTGTCGACCGTGACCAAGATCAATGCACTGGTCGTGTTCCCGTTCGAATCGGCCGCGCTGACCAAGCCGGTCGCGCAGGTCAAGGCCAAGGGCGCGTACGTCACCGTGGTCGACCGTGGCCTGACCGACACCAGCGCGCAAGACGCCTACGTGGCCGGCGACAACACCGCCTTCGGCAAGATCCCCGCCGAGTACATCGTGAAGACGCTGGGCGGCAAGGGCAACGTGGTGGCGCTGCGCGGCATTGCGACCACGCTCGATAACGAGCGCATGGACGCTTTCAACGCGGTGCTCAAGGGCAGCCCCGACATCAAGCTGCTCGACGCCAAGTACGCCAACTGGAACCGCGACGACGCCTTCAAGGTCACGCAGGACTACCTCACGCGCTTCAAGCAGATCGACGCCATCTGGGCCGCCGACGACGACATGGCGGTGGGCGTGCTCAAGGCCATCGCGCAGGCCAAGCGCGACGACATCAAGATCGTGTTCGGCGGCGCCGGCGCGAAGGACATGGTCAAGACCATCATGGACGGCAAGGACCCGCGCATCGGTGCCGACGTGAGCTACTCGCCCAAGTTCATCTACGACGCGATCAAGCTCACGGCCGAAGCGCGCCTGAAGGGCGAGAAGCTGCCGGCGACGACGATCATTCCTTCGGTTCTCATCACTAAGGAAAACGCGAAGGACTTCTACCACCCCAACTCGCCGTTCTGATGTTCTGACGAACGGCCGTCCGGCCTTGCTCCCTCTCCCCTTGGGGAGAGGGTTGGGGTGAGGGCCGGCGGCGGTAGCAAAGGCGGTGAATGTGCAACCGCCGATGCCCTCACCCTGGCCCTCTCCCAGAGGGAGAGGGAACAGTTGCCAAGGCAGAAAACCGGAAGATTGATGACCGACACACCTCTTCGCAAGCTGCGCTACGCCATGGTTGGCGGCGGCCGCGATGCCTTCATCGGCGCCGTGCACCGCAAGGCCATGGCACTCGACGGCCAGATCGAACTCGTGGCCGGCGCGCTGTCGTCGAGCCCTGACAAGGCGCGTGCCTCGGGCCGCGACCTCGGCCTTGCCGACGACCGCAACCACGCGGACTGGCCCTCGCTGCTGGCCGACGAACTCAAGCGCCCCGACAGCGAGCGCATCGACTTCGTCTCGATCGTCACGCCCAACCATGTGCACTTTCCGGTGGCGCAGGCCTTTGCCGAAGCGGGCTTCCACGTGGTGTGCGACAAGCCGCTGGTGCACACGCGCGAGCAGGCCGATGCGCTGGTCGCCACCGTGGCGAAGCAGGGCACGGTGTTCGGCGTCACCTACAACTACACCGGTTATCCGATGGTGCGGCAGGCGCGCGAGATGGTGCGCTCGGGCCAGATCGGTGAGGTCCGCAAGGTCGTCGTCGAATACAACCAGGGATGGCTCGCCAGCCACGTCGAAGGCGGCACCAACAAGCAGGCCGACTGGCGCACCGACCCCGCGCGCAGCGGCGCGGCCGGCGCCATCGGCGACATCGGCTCGCATGCCGAGAACCTCGTGGCCAGCGTCACCGGCCTGCACATCGAAAGCCTGTGCGCCGACCTGAGTTCGCTGGTGCCCGGCCGCACGCTCGACGACGACGGCAGCCTGCTGCTGCGCTTCAAGGGCGGCGCGCGCGGCGTGCTCGTCGCGTCGCAGATCAACACGGGCCTGGAGAATGATCTGCGCCTGCGCATCTCGGGCACGCTGGGCACGCTCGAATGGCATCAGGAGCAGCCGAGCCAACTGGTGCACCTGCCGCACGACGGCCCCAAGCGCATCCTGACGCGTGGCGCGCCCTGGCTGTGCGAAGCCGCGCAACGCGCGAGCCGCCTGCCTGCCGGCCACCCTGAGGGCTTCATCGAGGCTTTTGCGAATGTCTATGCGGGCGTGGCGGCCGACATCCGCGCCCGGCTCGCGGGCCACGCGGCCGATCCGTTGGCGGCCGACTATCCCCGCGTGGAAGACGGCGCGCGCGGCGTTCGCTTCATCGAGCGCACGGTGGCCTCGGCGAAAAGCGAATTAAAGTGGACGCCCTGGTAGCGCGCCGGCCTCGCACCCGCGAGGCCGCTTCGCGCGACCGCAGGCATCCATGACCTTTTCTTCTCCCAGCGGATCTTCTTCCCCTTCATCGACGCGATGGCTGCGGGCCCTGTGGCTGCGCTGCATCACGCTGTTCCCGTTGAAGCTGGTCGGCAACACCGTCGCGACGCTCGGCTTCTTCCCGCTGTACTTCTGGATCATGAAGAACGCGGGCCAGGCCTGGGTGCTGCCACTCACCGCCTTCGACCGGCTGATCGCGTTCTGGCCGCTGCTGCTGCCGGTCTATCTTTCGCTGTGGGGCTACATTGCGTTGCCCGTGCTGCTGGCGAAGGACAAGCGAGAGCTGCTGGGCTTTTCATTCGGCTGCGCGGCCATGACCTGCATTGCGCTGCTGGTGTTCTGGTTCATGCCCACGGCCATTCCCAACTTCGTCATCGACGCCATGCCCGGCAGTTCGCTGCACTTTCTCAAGACCGTCGACTCGGCCGGCAACGCCTTTCCCTCGCTGCATGTGTCCTTCTCGGTGTTCACCTGCATCGTGCTCGCGCGGCAGTTGCGCGACGTCGGCGCGCCGACATGGCTGCGCCTGTTCAACATCGCATGGGCCGTGGGCATCGTGTATTCGACGATGGCGGTTCGCCAGCATGTGCTGATCGACGTGCTCGGTGGGCTGGCGCTGGGTGTGGCACTCGGTATTACTTCGCGGCAAGGGGCGGCCGCGCGCTCGCACGCGGGCCAGGCGGCGTAGGCCGATCGCGATATTCCGCCGCTGCGCCAAGCCCTGTACAAAGCCGGCTTCGCAGCCATCCCGATGGGGAGAGTTCACCATGAAGATTCGTTTGCCTGCCCTTGCCTTGTGCGCCGTCGTTGGCGCCCTTGCAGGCCCCGCGTTCGCGCTCGACATGCCGGCCCGCAAGCCCGGCCTGTGGGAAATTCATACCGGCGATGCCACCAGCAAGACCCCCGCCGCCACCATGCAGCAATGCATCGACGCGGCCAGCGACAAGGCCATGCAGGAGCGCGGCCAGGGCATGGCGCAGGCGCTCGGCAAGGACGCCTGTTCGCAAGACGTGCGCGCCCAGAACGGCAACCAGATCACCATCGATTCGGTCTGCAAGCTCGGCGCCACCACCGCCACCACGCACACCGTGATCAGCGGCGACTTCAATTCCGCCTACCGCATGGACCGCAAGGCCAGCTACAACCCGCCGTTGATGGGCCGCTCGGAAAGCACCACCACCATGGAAGCGAAATGGATCGGCCCCTGCAAGGCCGACCAGCGGCCCGGCGACATGATGATGCCCAACGGCATGAAGATGAACGTGCTCGACGCCATGGCGGGCCGCAAGAAGTAAGAAGCGCAGGCGGCCGCAGGTAGGCGCCGGCCCACAGCGCTTTGCGGCCCGCGCTCGGCGGCGCGAAAGAACAGCACCGCCTACGATGGCGTGCCATGCCCGCCAAGGAAGACCTCGTCATTGCACGGCCCGAGGGCCTGTACTGCCCGCCCGGCGATTTCTACATCGACCCGTGGCGGCCGGTGGCGCGCGCCGTCATCACGCATGCGCATTCGGACCATGCCCGTGTCGGCCATGCGCATTACCTGGCCCATACCGACAGCGCAGGCATATTGCGCACGCGGCTGGGCGCCGACATCAACCTGCAGACGCTGCCTTACGGCGAAGCCATCGAGCACCATGGCGTGCGCGTGTCGCTGCATCCGGCCGGTCATGTGCTGGGCTCGGCGCAGGTGCGGCTCGAACACGGCGGCCGCGTGTGGGTGGCCTCGGGCGACTACAAGACCGAGCCCGACGGCACCTGCACGCCCTTCGAGCCCGTGCCCTGCGAAACCTTCATCACCGAGTCGACCTTCGGCCTGCCGATCTACCGCTGGCCCACGCAGGCCGTGCTGTTCGCCGAGATCGATGGCTGGTGGCGCGCGAATGCCGAGGCGGGCCGTGCGTCGGTGCTGTTCTGCTATGCCTTCGGCAAGGCGCAGCGCATCCTGCATGGCGTGGACGCCAGCATCGGGCCCATCGTCGTGCATGGCGCCGTGGAGCCGCTCAATGCGGTCTATCGCGCGGCCGGCGTGGCATTGCCCGAGACCTTGCGCGTGACCGATCCGGGTGTCGATGCGGCGCTGCTCAAGCGCGCGCTGGTGCTCGCGCCGCCTTCCGCGCAGGGCACGCCGTGGATGAAGCGCTTCGGCAACTACGCCGATGCCTTCGCGAGTGGGTGGATGCAACTGCGTGGCACGCGCCGCCGACGCGGCGTGGACCGCGGCTTCGTGATGTCCGACCATGCCGACTGGCCCGGCCTGCAGCAAGCCATTGCAGGCACCGGTGCCGAGCGCGTGTTCGTCACGCATGGCAGCGTGCAGGTGATGGTGCGATGGCTCACCGAAAACGGACTCGACGCGCAGGGCTTCAAGACCGAGTACGGCGATGAAGACGACCAGGAGGCTCCCTCCCCTTCCGGGGGAGGGTTGGGGAGGGGGCCAGCGGCGCCCGATGGGGACGCCGAGAGCCCCCATCCCGACCTTCCCCCGGAAGGGGAAGGAGCGAAGACGTGAAGGACTTCGCTGCGCTCTATCGCGATCTCGATGCGAGCACGTCGAGCCTGGCCAAGCAGGCGGCGCTGCAGCGCTACCTGCGCGAAGCCACTCCCGCCGATGCCGCATGGGCCGTCTACTTTCTCGCCGGCGGCAAGCCGCGCCAGCTCGTGCCCACCAAGCTGTTGCGCCTGCTCGCGCAGGAGGCGGCGAGCCTGCCCGAGTGGCTGTTCGACGAAAGCTACGATGCCGTGGGTGACCTTGCCGAGACCATCGCATTGCTGTTGCCGCCACCGAGCGAGACGCACGATCTGGGGCTGGCTGGTTGGGTCGAGCAGCACCTGCTGCCCCTGCGCGACGCCGCGAAGACGTCGCCCGACCTGCTCGCCGAACGGCTGCGCGTGCAATGGCAACAGCTCGCGGCCGAAGAGCGGCTGGTGTACTTCAAGCTCATCACCGGTGCGTTCCGCGTGGGCGTGTCGAAGCTGCAGGTGACGCAGGCGCTCGCGGCTGTCGGCGGCGTCGACGCCAAGCGTGTCGCGCAACGGCTCATGGGCTATACGCACATCGGTGCGCGGCCGCGGCCCGAGGACTACAGCGCGCTCATCGCGCCGGAGTCGGGCGCCGAGCAGGTGCAGAAGACCAGCGGGCAGCCCTATCCCTTCTTCCTCGCGCATCCCTTCAACATTCCGCTCGACCAGTTCGATGCGGTGCTGGGGCCGCCGGCCGACTGGATCGTCGAGTGGAAGTGGGACGGCATCCGCGCGCAACTGGTCAAGCGCGCGGGCGTCGTGTGGGTGTGGTCGCGCGGCGAAGAACTGGTGACCGAGCGCTTCCCCGAACTTGCCGTACTCGGCGAGGCGCTGCCTGATGACACGGTGCTCGATGGCGAGATCGTCGTGTGGCGCAGCGACGAGACTTCACCGGAAAGCGAAGGCAAGGTGCAGCCCTTCGCAGAGCTGCAGAAGCGCATCGGCCGCAAGACGCTCGGCGCCAAATTGCTGCGGGACATTCCGGTGGTGCTGCTGGCCTACGACATCCTCGAATGGGAAGGGCGCGACCTGCGCGCGCAGCCGCAGTCGCATCGGCGCGTGCTGCTCGATGAACTGGTCACGCGCATGCGGCACCCTTCGCTGCTGCCGAGCCCGATGCTCACCGGCATCGACTGGGCAGACCTTGCGCGCCAGCGCGAAGCCGCGCGCACGATGGGTGTCGAGGGGATGATGCTCAAGCGCCGCGACGCGCAGTACGGCGTGGGCCGCACCAAGGACGTGGGCGTGTGGTGGAAATGGAAGATCGATCCGCTGAGCATCGATGCGGTGCTGATCTACGCACAGCGCGGCCACGGCCGCAGGGCGAGCCTTTTCAGCGACTACACCTTCGCCGTGTGGGACGGCCCACACGGACAGGAAGACCGCAAGCTCGTGCCCTTCGCCAAGGCCTACTCGGGCCTGACCGATGCCGAGATGGCGCGCGTGGACGCGATCATCCGCAAGACCACCATCGAGAGCTTCGGGCCGGTGAAGAGCGTGAAGCCGACGCTGGTGTTCGAGCTGGGCTTTGAAGGCATTGCGCGCAGCACGCGGCACAAGAGCGGCATCGCGGTGCGCTTTCCGCGCATGCTGCGGTGGCGGGAGGACAAGCCGGTGGATGAGGCGGATACCTTGGAGACGCTTGCTGCGTTGCTGCCGATATGAGCAAGCCACCGGACCTCGAATTTCTCCCTCCCCTTCCGGGGGAGGGTCGGGGTGGGGGCACGCGGCGTATCGGGAGTGAGCGGCCTGTTGAAGGCCGCTTGCCCCCATCCCAGCCTTCCCCCAGAGGGGGAAGGAGCAAATCCAAATCCAAAGTCAAAGCGGTCAAGGTTGCGCTCGATGCGTGGTTCGCGGCGCGAGGCTGGAAGCCGTTCAAGTTCCAGCGCGAGGTCTGGAAGGCCATCGCCGGAGGGCAGTCTGGCCTGCTGCACGCCACCACCGGCGCGGGCAAGACCTATGCGGTGTGGCTCGGCGCCTTGCTGGCGTTCTCCAAGGCGCGCAAGCAGAGCGCCCTCAAGCCGACACCGATGCCGCTCACCGTGTTGTGGCTCACGCCGATGCGTGCTCTCGCCGCCGACACGCTGCGTGCGCTGCAGCAGCCACTCGAAGCCCTCGGCGCCGATGTGCATCCGTGGAGCGCCGGCGCACGCAGCGGCGACACCTCATCAGCCGAGCGCAGTGCGCAGAACGCGCGGCTGCCCACCGTGCTCGTCACCACCCCCGAAAGCCTCTCGCTCCTGCTCGCCCGCGCCGATGCGCGCGAAGTGCTTGGCCATGTGCAGATGGCCGTGGTCGACGAATGGCACGAGCTGCTCGGCAACAAGCGCGGCGTGCAGGTGCAGCTCGCGCTGGCGCGGCTCAAGCACTGGAATGCAGGCCTCGCGATCTGGGGCATGTCGGCCACGCTCGGCAATCTGCAAGAGGCGATGCACGCACTGCTGGGCCATGAAGACGGCGTGCTCGTGCAGGGCCAGGTGTCCAAGAAATTGGTCATCGATTCGCTGCTACCCGGCCGCGCCGAACGCTTCCCGTGGGGCGGCCACCTGGGCCTCACGATGCTGCCGCAGGTGATCGAGGAAATCGCCGCGAGCAAGACCACGCTGGTCTTCACCAACACGCGCTCGCAGGCCGAGATCTGGTATCAGGCCATGCTGGAGGCCCGGCCCGAGTGGGCGGGCCTCATTGCGCTGCACCACGGCTCGCTCGACCGCGAGGTGCGCGAGTGGGTCGAGCTGGGCCTCAAGAGTGGCGAACTCAAGGCGGTGGTCTGCACGTCGAGCCTCGATCTCGGCGTCGACTTCCTGCCGGTCGAGCGCGTGCTGCAGATCGGCTCGCCCAAGGGCGTGGCGCGGCTGCTGCAGCGCGCGGGCCGTTCGGGCCATGCGCCGGGGCGGCCTTCGCGCATCACGCTCGTGCCCACGCACAGCATCGAGATGGTCGAGGGCTCGGCCGCGCGCACGGCCATCGCGGCGGGCCATATCGAGGCGCGCCATTCGCCCGACCAGCCGCTCGACGTGCTGGTGCAGCATCTCGTGACGGTGGCGCTCGGCGGTGGCTTCGTGCCCGACGCGCTGTTCGACGAAGTGCGCGGCACGGCCGCTTATGAAAACCTTTCGCGTGAGAGCTGGCAATGGTGCCTCGACTTCGTCTCACAGGGCGGCCCGTCGCTCGCGGCCTACCCCGACTACAAACGCGCCGTGCCCGACGCGGACGGCGTGTGGCGCGTGCCCGATGCGCGGCTCGCGCGGCGGCATCGCATGAACATCGGCACCATCGTGAGCGACGCCAGCATGTCGGTGCAGTACCTCGGCGGCTCGAAGATCGGCACTGTCGAAGAGAGCTTTGTCGCGCGCATGAAACCCGGTGACTGCTTTCTGTTTGGCGGCCGGCTGCTCGAACTCGTGCGCATCCACGACATGACGGCCTGGGTGCGGCGCACTTCAGGCAAGCGGCCGGCGGTGCCGCGCTGGGGCGGCGGGCGCATGCCGCTGTCGAACACGCTGGCCGATGCGGTGGTGCAGCAGCTTGCGCTGGCCGGCGAAGGGCGCTACGACTCGCCCGAGCTGCAGTGCGTGCGGCCGTTGCTTGAGCTTCAGCAGCAGTGGTCGGCGCTGCCGACGCCGCAGACGCTGCTGGCCGAGACGCTGAGCACGCGCGAGGGCTCGCATCTGTTCCTGTATCCGTTCGCGGGCCGGCATGTGCATCTGGGCCTGGCGAGCCTGTTGGCCTGGCGCATCGCGCAGCACGAGGCGCGCACCTTCTCGATCGCGGTCAATGACTACGGCTTCGAGCTGCTGAGCGCCACCGAGGTCGACTGGCCGACGCTGCTGCCGCAGGTGCTGCGTTTGCCAGAAGGCGAGGGTGACGAAGCCCATGGGGTGTTGCTGCACGAGGTGCTGGCCTCGCTCAATGCAAGCGAACTCGCACAGCGCCGCTTTCGCGAGATCGCGCGCGTGTCGGGGCTGATCTTCCAGGGCTATCCGGGCGAGAAGCGCAGCAGCAAGCAACTGCAAGCGTCGTCTTCGCTGTTCTGGGAGGTGTTTCGCAAGTACGACCCGGGCAACAGGTTGCTGCAGCAGGCCGAGCAGGAGCTGCTGGCGCAGGAGCTGGAGATCGGGCGCTTGCGCGCGAGTCTTTCGCGCATGGCGACGCAGGCGCTGGTGCTGAAGCCGCTCGCACGGCCGACGCCGTTTTCGTTTCCGCTGATGGTCGAGCTGTTCCGCGAGAAGCTGTCGAACGAGAACGTGGCCGACCGCATCGCGCGCATGGTCGAACAACTGGAGAAAGCGGCGGGCGGCGTGGTCACCGCCGGTGGCGTGGAGCGCGTGAAGAACACGCTGGTGTTCGGGCAAGAGGGGCCGGGCAAGCCGGCGAAGCCATCAGGCGCCCGGCGCGAACGGCGGCGGCCTTCGAGGCCGTCAAGGCCGCTACCGCCGCTTTGAGCGGATCAGCCGGCGCCGTGCGCTTTCACCCACCGCACGATGTCCGCCGCGCCCATCGCGCCGGCCTGCCGCGCCACCTCGCGGCCACCACGGAACAGCGCCAGCGTCGGGATGCTGCGGATGTTGAAGCGCGCGCCCAGCGTGGGCACAGCCTCGGTGTCGACCTTGGCCAGCCGCACATAGGGTTCGAGCTGGGCGGCTGCCTGTTCGTAGCCCGGCGCCATCTGGCGGCAGGGGCCGCACCAGGGCGCCCAGAAATCGACCAGCACCGGAATCTCGTTGCGCGCGATGTGGCGGTCGAACGTGGCTTCGTCCGGCAAGGCGGTCGAGTGGCCGACGAACAGCGGGCGATGGCAACTGCCGCAGTCGGGCGCGCTGCCCAGTTGCGCCGCGCGCACGCGGTTGGTCGTGTGGCAGTGCGGGCAGACGATGTGCAGCGGGGGCGATTCGGTCATGCGCAAGAACTGGGGGCCACCGAGGCCAATTGCAAGCCGGTCGCCAGCACCTGCGCCTTTTGCGACACTGCCAGCCCGTGACTTCCTCGCAATCTTCCGCATCGCTGCTCCCGGTCCATTGGGCGGGCGAGCTGCTGCAACTGCTGCCCGAGCGCGCGCTCTGGTGGCCCGGTGCGCGCGTGCTGTTCGTGGCCGACCTGCATCTGGGCAAGGCCGCGACCTACCGGGCGCTGGGCCAGCCGGTGCCGGGCGGCACCACGCTGGAGAACCTGTCGCGGCTCGATGCGCTGATCGAGCGGCATGCGCCGCAGCGCCTCGTGTTCCTGGGCGACTTCCTGCATGCCGCACAGGCGCGCATCGTGCTCGCCACCGTGGAGGGCTGGCGCGCGCGGCATGCGGGCATCGCGATGACGCTGGTGCGCGGCAACCACGACAGCCGCGCGGGCGATCCGCCGGACACGCTGGACATCGAAGTGGTCGACGAACCCTTTCTGCTGGGGCCGTTCGGCTGCTGCCACCATCCGCAATCGCATGCGACGCACTTCGTGCTCGCTGGGCATCTGCATCCCGCCTGCAGGCTCTACGGGCGTGGGCATGACAGCATGCGCCTGCCCTGCTTCGTGAGCGATGCGCGGCAGGCCGTGCTGCCGGCCTTTGGTGAATTCACGGGGGGATTGGTGATGGCGTCCGCGCCGGGGCGGCGCTTCTATGCGGTGGGTGGCGAGTCGGTGTGGGCGGTGCCGACGGTGAATTGAGTCTTGCCCCTTCCCCCTCTGGGGGAAGGCTGGGATGGGGGCGGGCAGAGCGCCCGATGGGTACGCCGCTTGCCCCCACCCCAACCCTCCCCCGGAAGGGGAGGGAGAAATACAAAAACAGCGCTCAGAGCACCACAGGCTCGTCAGGCAACTCGTTGACGTCGAAGTCGTTCTCGCCCAGCGGGAAGTGCTCGACCAGCAGCGCCGAAATCTCCCCCAGCGCCTGCGTCAACCCATCCTCGAAGCGCCCTTCGGCAAAGGCCGCGCCCATGCGCTGCGTCATCGCGGCCCATTCGGCTTCGCCCACACGCGCGTGGATGCCACGGTCGGCCACGATCTCGATCGCGTGTTCGGCCAGCAGCAGGTAGATCAGCACGCCGTTGTTGTGTGCCGTGTCCCACACGCGCAGCTTGCCGAACAGCATGACGGCGCGTTCCCGCGCGGGTGCATGGCGCCACAGGTAGGACATCGGCAGGCCGGCTTCGATGCACAGGCGGATCTCGCCGCTGTGCCGGCGTTCGCTCGCGGCCACGCGGCGACCTAGGCGTTCCAGCGCATCGGCCGGCAGCGCATGGCGCACGGCGGCCTCGTCGGTCCAGCGATGGCGCCAGATGCGGCCGAGCTTTGAAAACAGCGTTGCGTCGCTTGCCATGTTCACCAACCCCCGGAGGCACCGCCGCCGCCGAAATTGCCACCGCCGCCGGAGCCGAAACCGCCCCCGCCACCACCTCGGCCGCCGCCCCAGCCTCCGCCACCACCACCGCCCCAGCCACCCCCACCGCCGCCACCAAGCCTGCCGGTGCCGACGACGAAAGAAGCCACCAGCGCGATCAGCCCGGCAATTGCCGCGATGACCACGCTGGTCGTGAGAAAGAAGGCCACCACGCCGATGCCGCCGCCCATGACGAGCGCGCCCAGCTTCTGGCCCAGCACCGCGCGCACGATGGGCGCGCCGACGAAGACCCCGACGAACAGGAAGATCGCGAGGTTTTCCCAATCGAAGCCGCCATTGCCGCCGCCCGCATTGCCCGTGTCGCGCGAAGGCTCCGGCAGCGGCTCGCCGTCGACGAGGCCGATGAGCCGGTCCACCGCCGCATTCAGGCCGCCCGCAAAGTCGTTGTTGCGAAAGCGCGGCTTCATCTCTTCGTCGATGATGCGCACCGCCGCCAGGTCGGGCACCGCGCCTTCGAGCGTCTTGGCGGTTGCGATGCGCATCTGGCGATCGTTCTTCGCCACCACCACCAGCAGGCCGTCGCCCACACCCTTGCGGCCGATCTTCCATGTATCGCCCACGCGCTGGGTGAAGCTGGCGATGTCTTCGGGCTGCGTCGTCGGCACCATCAGCACCACGATCTGCGAGCCCTTGCGCTGCTCGAAGGCGGCGAGCTTGGTTTCGAGGCCGTTGCGCTGTGCGCTGTCGAGCGTGCCGGTCTGGTCGATCACCCGCGCCGTGAGCGCGGGCACCGGCACGAGGCCTTGCTGCGCCAGCGCCGGCAGGCTCACCCAGGCGATGGCTGTCAGGAAGACCGCGGCCAGCGCGCGACGGATCATCAGCAGTGCAGCAGCCATGGCCATCGGGCGCGGCTTACTTCTTCGGTGCGCTGAAATCGACCGTGGGGGGCGTGGAAATCTGCGCCTCGTTCTGCACCGAGAAGTTGGGCTTGGGCGCGTAGCTGAAGATCTTGGCCGTGATGTTGGTCGGGAAGCTGCGCGCGAGCACGTTGTATTCCTGAACACTTTCGATGTAGCGGTTGCGCGCCACGGTGATGCGGTTCTCGGTGCCTTCGAGCGTCACGCGCAGGTCGCGGAAAGCCTGGTTGGCCTTCAGGTCGGGGTAGCGTTCCGACACCGCCATCAGCCGCGACAGCGCCGACGAGAGTTCGCCCTGCGCCTGCTGGAACTTCTGGAAGGCTTCGGGGTTGTTGAGCGTCTCGGGTGTCACCTGGATCGAGGTGGCCTTGGCCCGCGCCTCGATCACCTTGGTGAGCGTGTCCTGCTCGAAGCTGGCCTCGCCCTTCACAGTGGCGACGATGTTGGGCACGAGGTCGGCGCGCCGTTGGTATTGGTTGAGCACCTCGCTCCAGGCCGATTTGCTGGCCTCGTCGAGTGCCTGGAACTGGTTGTAGCCGCAGCCGCTCAGGGACACGACCGCCACAAGAATCAATAGCCAGCGCTTCATCATCATTTGCATTACCTCCGCGGAAGATGCGGAAGGTAGCATAGGTGGCTCCATGTCCCTCGATCCCCTACAAGCCCTGCAGGCCGCGAACCGCGCGGCGCCGCCCGTCGCTGCAAGCACCGACGGCACGCTGCTCATTGCCGGTGCGACCGGTGCCCTGGGGCAGGAGCTGCTGCGCCGGCTGGCGGGCAGCCACCGCTTTGCCCATGCCCGCGTGCTGGCGCGCGAGCCGATCCGCGATGGGCTGCGTGGCGTCGAGACGTACCTGAGCCCTGGCCTGCCGATCGCGCAATGGCCGCTGACCTCGGCCGACACGGCGGTCATCGCTTTCGATCCGCCGCGCATGTACCACGAGCGCGAGCGCGCGCTGTGGGTGCCTGAGCCGTCCGACCTGCCGGAGCTGTCGCGCTGGTTGCGTGCGTGCGGCGTGCGCACGCTGGCCATCGTGCAGCCGCATGACCAGGGCCGGCTGCCCGAGGCGCTCAAGCGCGGGCTCGCGAGCCTGGACGAACAGGCGGTGGTGGCGAACGGCTTCGAGCGCGTGATCCTCGTGCGCTCGGCGCGCAAGCCGCTGAATGCGAAGTTCGCGAACCCGGCCGAGCGGCTGGCCGCGTGGATGCTGTCCGTCGTGCGCTTCATGGTGCCGAGCAGCGAGCAGCCGGTGCGCGCATCGAAAGTGGCGGAACTGCTCGACCTGGCCCTACGCATCGCGCCGGAAGGCGTGCATGTGGCCGCACCCGAACTGGTGTGGCAGGCCTCGCAGGGCGGCGAGATGCAATCGGTCGCGCAGCGCTGGCTGGGTTTGCCGGGTTAGCGAATCAGCCGCGCCACTGGCGCAGCAACTCCGCCGAATCGAGCACCAACCCGAGGTGCAGCGACACCATCGCCAGCGCCGCGCCTTCCAGATGCGCGTCGGTGCCGCGCACCAGGTCGCGCAGCACGATCACGCGGTAGTTGTGGTTGTTCGCGTCGAAGGCGGTGTTGAGCACGCAGCAATCGGTAAAGCCGCCATCGAGCACCACGGTCTGGATGCGCTGGTTGCGCAGCAGAAAGTCGAGGTCGGTCGGGTAGAAGGCCGACAGCCGGCGCTTGTTTTCCACGCGCATGTCGCCGGGCTCCACGCGCGTGACCCATTCGGTCCAGCGCGAGCCTTCGAGGGCATGTGCATCGGCGTTCGGGATCGCGCCCACATGCAGCGGGAAGGTGCGGCGCCAGGCAGCCGGAATGCCTTGGGTGTCGTCCACTCCACCGGGCCGCAGCACCGACTTGATGTGGACGATGCGCACGCCCAGCGCGCGTGCTTCGTCATGGAAGCTGTCGATGGGCGCCACCACGTCCCGTGCGCGTGGCGCGGGGCAGGGGCAATCGGGGTCGTCGTCCAGATGGCCGCGATGCATGTCGATCGACAGCACCGCGGTGGTGGCCGGATCGAGGTAATCGGCAAACTGCGCGTTGTCGAGTGCACGTTCTTCTCCATAGACCCAGGCCTTCATCGCCGTTCCTCTCGCACATAAGGTTGGCCCAGCGCGCCGGGCTCTTCATCGGCACCGCGCCGCGAGAGCGCGACCCAGACCATCACGCCCAGCGTTACCGCATACGGCGTCATCATCACGAAGTACTGCGGCAACTGCACGCCGGCTGCCGCCAGTTGCGGAATGAGCGCTTCGATGCAGCCGAACAGCAGCGCGCCCACCAGCGCCTTCCACGGCGACCAGCGCGCGAAGATCACGAGGCCCACCGCGATCCAGCCGCGTCCGCCGGTCATGCCCGCGATCCACAGCTTGGTGCTGACCACCGAGATGTACGCACCCGCCAGCCCCACCAGCGCCGAGCCCGCGAGCACGGCTGCAAAGCGCCACGTCGTCACGCGGATGCCGGCCGCGTCGGCGGCCTGCGGGTTCTCGCCCACGGCACGCAGCCGCAGGCCGGTGGAGGTGCGCGTGAAGAACCACGCCACCGCGCCGAAGATCGGCAGCGTGAGCCACACCATCGCGTTCTGCTCGAACAATCTGCCCACGCCCGGCAGCAGCGACAGCGGCCACAGCGCCAGCGTGCCGATGCCTTCGGTGGCATGGTTGGTCCAGTCGGCCATCGAGCCGACCAGCGCGGTGAGCCCCTGGCAGAAGAACACCAGCGCGAGCCCGGCGATCACCTGGTTCACGCGCAGCCAGATCACCATGACCGCGAACAGCACCGAGACGAGGCTGGCCGCGAGCATCGCCAGCACCAGCGACACCGCCGGCTGGCCGAGCGCCAGTTGCGCGCCGATGCCGGCCAGTGCGCCGACCAGCATCAGCCCTTCGGCGCCGAGCGAGAGCACGCCCGCGCGCTCGCAGATGATGAGGCCGAGCGATGCCAGTGCATAAGGCACCGCGAAGTCGGGCGTGCTCGCGAGCCAGTTGAGGATCACACTTCCGCTCATGCTGCGGTCTCCCCGCCCACGCGGCGCAGCCGATGACGAATGAAGAAGTCACTCGACGCCACGCACACCACGATGATGGCCTGTATCAGCTGCACCATCGAGAACGGCACCTGATAGAACACCTGCAGGCTGCGCCCGGTGACGAACAGCGCCGCCACCAGCAGCGCCACCACGGTGGCCGCCAACGGGTTGTTGCGCGCAAGGAAGGCAATGAGGATGCCCGAGAAGCCGTAGCCCTGATAGAAGGCCTGCGTGAGCCGCCCTTCCTGCCCCGCCGCCACCGCGAAGCCCGCGAGCCCGGCCATCGCGCCCGACAGCAGCACCGCGCCATAGATGGTGCGGCGCACCGGCACGCCGTTGGCATGCGCCACGCGCGGATTGGCATCGACGAAGCGCAGGTACAGCCCCGCGCGGCTCACGCCCACCAGCCACCATGCCAGCAGCGCCACGATGCCCGCGAGAAGAATCGCACTGCCCACACCGGCGCCCAGCTCGGGCAGCCGCTCGAAGGCGCGGAACTGCGGCGAGTACGGAAAGTTGTCCTTCGGGTCTTTCCAGCTGCCATAGACCAGGTGCAGCAGGAAGTTGGCCGCCATGTAGTTGAGCATCAGCGTGGAGATGATCTCGTTCACGCCCAGCTTCAGCTTGAGCCACGCCGGCCCCAGCACCCAGAGCAGGCCGCAGCACACGGCCGCCAAAAACATCAGCGGCAGGCGCAGGTTCTCGGGGCCGATCTGCCACATCGAGATGGCGGTCGCGCCGATGGCGCCCCAGACCATCTGGCCTTCCAGGCCCAGGTTCCAGAAGCGCGCGCGGAACGCGATGGAACCCGCGAGGCCGACCAGGATCATCGGCGCGGCCTGGAACAGCACGGCGCGAAAGTTCTGGCCGTCGAGGAAGGTCTGCACCACGAACTCGTTGGCGAGTTCATCGGCCGGCACACCGGCGGCCACGAGGATCGCGGCCGAGATCGAGAAGCCGACCCCCAGCGCTGCCGCGAGGATCAGCGCCTGCCATCGCCATGCCATGTGCTGGCGGATTTCCAGTGCGTAGCGGCGGCCGGCGAGCGGCTGTGCCGTTCGCGCGCCTTGATGCGTTGCCGGCTTTGATGGGGAAGGATGTGCCATGTCGGCGGCCAGCGATGCGTCAGCCATGGTCCACCATCGCCTGTCCGATGGCCTGCCGGTCGGCCGGTTGCGCGAACTCGCCGGCGATGCGGCCGCGCGTCATCACGCCCACGCGGTCGGCCAGTTGCAGCACTTCGTCGAGGTCTTCGCTGATGAGCAGCACCGCGGCGCCACCATCGCGCGCGGCGCGCAGCCGCGCATGCACCTCGGCACTGGCGCGCACGTCGAGCCCGCGGCTGGGGCTGTGCGCCAGCACCAGCGTCGGCGACTTGCCGAACTCGCGCGCCAGCACCAGCTTCTGTGCATTGCCGCCCGACAGCAGCGCGGCCTTCTGCGCGACCGAGCGCACGCCCTGCACGTCGAAGGCGCGCACGGCCTCTTGCGTGTCGCTCTGGATGCGGCCACGGCGCAGGTGCCACACCGGGCCATAGCGCCCGCTGTGCACGCGGCCGATGGCGTAGTTCTCGGCCACCGAGAGGCCGCCCGCGAGCGCGAGCCCGTAGCGGTCGGCCGGAATCGCGGCGATGCCGAGCCCGCGCCGCGCCGGTGCGGGCATCGTCTTGAGGTCGCCATGCCCTTCGAGCCGGATCTCGCCTTCGGTCGCTTCGCCTGGCAGGCCCATGATTGCGCCCGCCAGTTCGCCCTGGCCGTTGCCACCGACGCCGGCAAGGCCGTAGATTTCGCCCGCGTGCAGTTCGAGGTCGACGCCGTCGAGCACGCGCCGTCCTTGCGGCGAAGCGGGCGAGCGCAGCCCGCGCACCGTGAGGCGCACCGGGCCGCGTGCCGCCTTCGCGGGCTGGAAGCCCGATGCAGCAGCGATGGACTCGCCCACCGTCAGTTTCACGAGTTCGCTCACCGACGTCGCACCCGGCTCCAGCGTGGCCACCGTGCGCCCGCCGCGCATCACCGTCACGCGGTCGGCATAGGTCTTCACGTCGGCCATCTTGTGCGTGACCAGCACCACGGCGGCGCCCGCGCGCGCCAGCCCCTGCACGGTCTGCAGCAGGCGCGCGGCCTCCTGGTCGGTCAGCACGGCCGTGGGCTCGTCGAGGATCAGGATGCGCGCGCCCGCCAGCAGCACCTTGAGGATTTCCACGCGCTGCTGCTCGGCGATGGAGAGCGCATCGATGCGTTTGGACGGATCGATCTCGAAGCCCAGCTCCGCGGCCTTGTTGCGGATGTCGCGTTCGATCTCGCGCAGCCGCTCGCCGTGGCTCTGGAACTCGGCCGGCGGTGGCGCGGTGAGCAGGATGTTTTGCGCCACCGTGAACGGCCGGACCAGCTTGAAATGCTGGTGGACCATGCCAATGCGGTGCCGCGCCGCATCACGCGGCCCGGCAAAGCGCACCGCGTTGTCGTCGACCAGCAGTTGCCCCGCCTCCGGTGCATAGAGCCCGGCCGCGATGTTCATCAGCGACGACTTGCCGGCGCCGTTCTCGCCAAGCAGGGCGTGCACCTCGCCCCAGCGCGCGGCGAAGTGGGCGTCGGTCAATGCCGCGAAGCCGTCGAAGGACTTGCGGATGCCGGTGAGTTCGAGCGCGTTGGGCATGGTGTCTTTGTGAAAGGCGTTCTTACTTCTGCGTGACCACGCCCTTGACGAACCAGTCCATCTTCCAGAGGTCGGCGTCCGACAGCACCGCGCCCTTGGCCACGCGCTCCCTGCCCTCGCGGTCGGCGAGCGGGCCGGCGTAGATCTGCTTGCCCTTGAGGATCGCCTCACGCTCCGCCGTGATCTGCGCGGCCTTGTCCTTGGGCACGGCGGGGCCGAAGCCCGCGATGTCGGTGCCGCCATCTTTCATTTCGATGAAGGCGCCGTAGGGCGCAGGCTTCCAGTTGCCGGCCATCACCTTCTTCAGCTCGGGGGTGAGGAAACGGTCCCACACCCACACCGACGAGCACAGCGTGGCCTTGGGCGCGAACTGGCGCAGGTCGCGGTGGTGGCCGGTGCCGTACACGCCGCGCTCTTGCGCCACGATCTGCGGCGTGGGGCTGTCGACGTGCTGGCCGATCACGTCTGCGCCCTGGTCGATCAGCGCGGCTGCTGCTGCGCGTTCCTTGATGGGGTCGTTCCACGCGCCGGTGTAGATCACGTTGACGGTGGCGTTGGGGTTCATCTTCTGCGCACCGAGCGCGAAGGCGTTGATGGTCCAGTTCACCACGCCGAAGGGGTTGGCCGCGACGAAGCCGAGCTTGCCGGTCTTCGAGGCCGCGCCGGCGGCCATGCCGCACAGGTACTGGCTTTCGTAGGTGCGGCCGTAGAACGATTCGAGGTTGCTGCCGTTGGTGGTGCCCGAGCCGTTGAGGAAGGCGACGTCGGGGTACTTGGCGGCCAGGTCCTTGAAGCTGTCGGAATAACCGAAGGCGGTGCCGATCACGATGTTGGCGCCGCGCTGGATGAACTTCTCTGCAGCGGGCTTGATGGCCGATGCGTCTTCGGGCACGTTCTCGACGAACTGGATCTTCTGGCCGATTTCCTTTTCGATCTTCACGCGGGCTTCGTCGAAGGCTTGGGTCCAGCCGCCGTCGTTCTTCGGGCCGAAGTAGAGCATTGCGATCTTGGGCTTGTCCTTGAGCGTAAAGCCGTCAGCGGCCGCAGCGGGCAGCGTCGTGAAGAACGCGCCGCCGGCTGCGAGCGTCAGTGCAAGGCCGAGGAAGCCGGTGGGGTGTGTGCGCAGCATGGAGCAACCTTTCATGGGAAGCAGGGGAAGGACAGATGAAGAGAAGTGGGAGTCGCCGCGCGCGTCACATCATGAAGTTGATGCGGAACACATTGCCCTCGGGGTCGAGCAGCACGGACTGGTACCAGTTGTAGTAAGTGACGTAGGGCGGCTTGATGAGCGTCGCACCCGCTTCGAGTGCGATGGGCACCATGCGGTCTACGTCGGCCTGGCTGTCGACATCGATGTTCAGCAGGAACTTCACGCCGCGTGTGTCGGAGAACTCGGAAAGGTGCAGCAGCTCATAGGCGTCGAGGGCGTTGAAGCCCAGGCTCGACTTGCCGGTGTCGAGTCCTCGAAAGATGGGTGAGCGGATGGCCTCGATTTCCGGGAAGCCGAACACACGCTGGTAGAAGCCGCTGAGCGCGACCACGTCTTTGGCGAAGACGTTGACGTAGGAGAGATGGGCCATGTCAGCTGCTCATTGCTGGTGTTCTTGGTGCTGCTGTTCTTCAGGGCGGGAGCATTCGGGGCGAGTGCGAATGACACCAGGAGCTCCCCTCCGCGAATGTCCCCCGCTTCGCTCCTCCTTTATTTCGCTGCGGGGAGCACCTGGTGCCATTCGCACATGGGCACGCTCTGCGCTTGCGGCCGATCAACAACCGCTCTGAGCGCTCACGTCGATACGGGGCTCTTTTTCGCGAAATAAAGGAGGAGCGAAGCGGGGGACATTCGCGAAAAAGAGCACCGTGTCGGCGGGAGTGCCGCCCTGAACAGCAGCAGCGCCCAAACCACACGACGCGACGAACAGAAAAGCAAGACGTCATTCAGGCCGTCGCCTTGGTGCCGCCGAAGGTCGTCTGCTTGACGAACTTCGAGGTGAGGTGATCGCCCGAAGAGATAGGTGCGTACTTCGGCGCTTCGTCAGGTGCAAGGCAGCTCGGCAAGCACTCGACCATTGCGTCGTAGTTGGGCTGGTGAAAGAACACCAGTGACTGCCTCCGGTTGGTGCTCGCCACTTCGAACGGCGGGTTGATCACGCGGTGCAGCGTCGATACCCACTGGTCGTTGGTCCACTGCATCATCAGGTCGGCGATGTTGACGACCAAACCGCCCTCGACCTGCGGCACATCGACCCACTGGCCGGCCTTGTTGAACACCTGCAGGCCCTTGTCGTCGGGCAGCACGATGGTGAGGCTGCCGTAGTCGCTGTGTGCGCCTGCGCGCAACTGGCCGGGCAACGGTTGCTCGCGCTGCGGCGGATAGCTCAGCACGCGGAACATGCTGATGTGCTCATCGATCTTGTCGTCGAAGAAGGTCTCGGGCAGCGAAAGGCCGAGCGCGAAGATGCGCATCAGCGAGCGCGAGAGATCGCTCATGGCCTCGAAGTAGCCTTCGTACGCTTCACGGAAACCGTCGATGGGCGGCCAGCTGTTGGGCTCAAAGTGCGGGCCGGCGGCGGGGCCACGGTGGTAGTCGTCGTCGGGCACGTTCGACGGGCCGATGGAGAACGACTCCTTCAGGTCGCCGGGTGCCACTTCTTCGAGGCTGTACGACAGGCCCTCTTCGCCGACTGCGCTGTAACCGCGCACCGCGTCTTCGCGCGGACGGTCGACCTTGCGCTTCTCGCCCAGTGGCATGTCGAAGAACTTGCGCGACAGCGTCGCCACGCGCGAGATCAGCTCCGTGGAAATGCCGTGGTTGGTGATGACCAGGAAGCCGATGCTGCGGCAGGCTTCGTCGACTTTTCTTGCGACCTCCGACTTGCCTTCAGGGCTGCCGGCAAAGTAGGGCGCGAGATCGATGATGGGGACGGACAGAAGGGTCATGGGACATTCCTCATGCGTGGCGTGCGTACCCGTGCTCCATGCAACGTCTGTGCCAGTTGGACCAAATGGACAAATCGCTTTTGCCGCGTCAGCATGGTGCGCGGCGCGAGGCCCGCAGGCCGCCGTGGCGCAAGGCGATGCACCGTGGCCTTACAGTGGTGCGCCGCGACGCCGGGGCTTGCGGGTATGGCTCGTGCAAGCCTGCTGTTCGCAGGCGGATGAGTGAATGAACGAACGAATCCGGAATCCAGAAGAAACGAGGGACGATGCCGAAGACCAAGGCGCTGGCCGCAGCCAGCAGCAGCAAGACCACCACCGACAAGCCGGCGCGCAAACGTGCGAAGCCCGCCGTGCGCAGCGCGTCGGCCGTGAACCGGCGGTTGCGCCAGATCGAGGACAAGCGCAGCGCGATCCTCGGTGCCGCGCTGGGGCTGTTCTCCCGCTTCGGGCTGCATGGCACGTCGATCGACCAGGTGGCGGCGCGCGCCGATGTGTCGAAGAGCAACCTGCTCTATTACTTCGCGAACAAGGAAGAGCTGTACGTCAACGTGCTGCGCGATCTGCTTGCGCTGTGGCTCGAACCGCTGCGCGGCTTCAGCGCCGAACAAGACCCGGCCGAAGCCATCGGCGACTACATCCGCCGCAAGCTGGTGGTCTCGCGGGACCGGCCGGATGCGTCGCGTTTGTTCTGTCTTGAAATGATCCAGGGTGCGCCGCTGTTGCGCGATGAGCTTGATCGCGAACTGCGCACGCTGGTGGAGCGCAAGTCGGAGGTGATCCGCGCCTGGGTCGAGGCCGGCAAGCTCGCGCCGGTCGATCCGCATCACCTGATCTTCGCGCTGTGGGCGGTCACGCAGCACTACGCGGATTTCGGCGTGCAGGTGCAGGCGCTGACGGGGCACACGCTGGACGATGCGGCGTTCTTCGAGCAGACGGTGGAGAACGTGCAGCGCATCGTTCTTCAAGGCATCACGCCACGCTGAATCTTTCTTTTTCCCTCCCCTTCCGGGGGAGGGCAGGGGTGGAGGCTCGCGGCGCATCCATCGAGCGCTCTGCCTGCCCCCATCCCAGCCTTTCCCCAGAGGGGGAAGGAGCAATGCAAAGGCATCGCTTGCGAATGCCCCAGGAAGGATCAGTGCTGCGGCGGCACCGCGATCTCGTGATAGCGGCGATCGAAATAGATCAACCCCTGCGCCGCACCACCGATGGCAATGGCCACCGCTTCGCAGAACAACACATCGTGCGTGCCCGCGTGCGTGGCGTGCAACACGCGGCAGTCGAAGGACACGGCCGCATCGTCGAGCATCGGCGAGCCGGTGGTCTTGTGGCTCCAGTTGCCGGCCGCGAAGCGTTCGTCCATCGGCGTCTTGCCACCGAACAGGGTTGAGAGTGTCTGGTGCCCCGCAGCCAGCACGTTCACGCACAGCACGCCATTGGCCTTGAAGGCGGGGTACACCGAAGCCGAGCGGTTCAGGCACACCAGCAGCATCGGCGGCTCGTCGGTCACGCTGCACACGGCCGAGGCGGTGAAGCCGGCGCGGCCCGCGGGGCCGTCGGTGGTGATGATGTTGACCGCCGCGCCCAGCCGCGCCATCGCATTGCGGTAGTCGGCCTTGGGCAAGCCGGGCGGCAGCCCGGTTGGGTTCGAGGCGGGGGAGTGGGAGGCCATCGCGTTCAGCATGGGGTGACTTTTTTCAGGCCAACAAGCAGGCTTCGTCGAAGGGCAACCGCGGCAGGCGGCCGAACACCTTCGACACGTCGCCGTGGCCGAGGTTGATGAGGAAGTTGGCGCTCCAGTCGGTGCCCTCGAAGAAGGCGGCATCGACCTTTGCCTTGTCGAAGCCCGACATCGGGCCGGCGTCCAGGCCCACGGCGCGCGCCGCGAGCAGCAGGTAGCCGGCCTGCAGGCTGGCATTGCGAAAGGCGGTCTCGTGCGCAGCCTCGGGGCTGCCGGTGAACCAGCTGCGTGCATCGGCATGCGGGAACAGCGTGGGCAGCTTGTCGTAGAACTTGCGATCCCATGCGGCGATCACGGTGACCGGTGCGCTCATGGTCTTGTCGAGGTTGCCCTTCGACAGCGCGGGCGCAAGACGTTGCTTGCCTTCGGCCGTTCGCACGAACACAAAGCGTGCGGGCGAGCAGTTGGCGGAGGTCGGGCCGAGGCTGGCCAGTGCGTAGATCTGCTGCAGTTGGGCGTCGGAAACCGGTTCATCGGTCCAGCCGTTGTGGCTGCGCGCGCCGGTGAAGAGAAGCGACAGGGCTGCGTCGTCGAGTGTGGATGTGGTGGTCATGCTGGTACCGTGGGTGTGCTCACCCGCGAGAGAAAGTCGAGCAGGCTGCGGTTGAAGGCGTCGGCTTCGGTCACGCTGTGCGCATGCCCACCGTGCGGCATGAAGTCGAGCGTCACGTCACGCAGGCCATCGGCCAGTCGCTGCGAGCAGGTCCAAGGCACGAGCACGTCGTCCTTGGCGGCGGCGACCAGCGTGGGGGCGGTGATGTCGGCAAGGCGCGCGTCGATGTTGAAGGCGCGCAGTGCGGCGATGCGCGCGCGCATGTTGGCCTCGCCGGGGAAATGCGCGAAGGCGTGATCGACTTCATCGGCGACGCGCTGCGCATGCTCGGCGCACCACGCGGCGGGGTAGAGAAAGATCGGTTGAGCTTCCACGTACGCACGTGGGCCGCTGGCACCCAGCAGCGTGAGCCGCGCATCGAAGCAGCGCACCGAATGCGGGTTGGGCTTGGACCATGCGTTGATGAGCACCAGGCTGGCGATGCGCTCGGGCGCGTCGAGCGCGAGTTGCAGGCCAACGAGTCCACCGAGCGCGTGGCCGATGAAGTGGCACTGCGCGGTGTTCGTGGCGTCGAGTATGTCGATCACGTCACGCGCCATGTCTGCAATTGCATAAGCCTCGGGCAATGCAGCAGGGCTGCGGCCCGTGCCGCGCTGGTCGTATGCAACGACGCGGTAGCCCGCATCCACCAGCGCACCGAGCTGCGGCTGCCAGAACCCGGCCGAACCGCCGAGGCCGGACGACAGCAGCACGGTGGCCGCCGCATCGGACGGCCCGTGCACCTCGCAGTGCAGCGCGCTCATCGCGTTCAGGCCTTGTGTCCGATGTGGGCGATCGAGGCAATCTCGATCAGCGCATCGGGCTTCACGAGGCCGCACTGGATGCAGTAACGCGCGGGCTTGGTGCCGGGGAAGAAATCGGCATACACCGCGTTGATCTTCGCGTAGTCGGCCCAGTCCTTGAGCATGATCTGGTTGAAGGTCACATCGTCCATGGTGCCGCCGGCAGCTTCGACCACGCCCTGGATGGTGGTGAGCACGTGGCGCGCCTGCGCGGCGGCGTCGCCGACATGGACCACGTTGTTGTCCTTGTCGAAGGGCAGCGTGCCCGACACATAGAGCACGCCGTCGGCGAGCGTGCCGGGAACGTAGGGGGCGAGCGGCACGCCGGTGCCGGGCGGGATGATGGCTTGCTTGGGCATTCGGAAACTCCTTGAAGTGAATCAGGCGATGGCCGCTTCGGCCGCTGCGGGTTGGGGAACGGCTTGCGGCGCGAAGGTGGCGCAGAACTGGTCCACCGTGGAGACCCATCCGAAGAAGGTCTCGACGTTGTAGACCGAGGCCTTCTGGATCGCGGGGCCGCCGAGTTCATGCGTCGCGTCTTCGAGCATCACGGCGAAATATTCGAGGTGGAAGGCATCGCGCAGCGTCGATTCGACGCACACGTTGGTCGCGATGCCGGTGAACACGAGGTGGCGGATGCCGCGTGCGCGCAGCGTGCTGTCGAGCGTGCTGTTGAAGAAGCCGCTGTAGCGCGTCTTGGGCACGACGATGTCGCCGGGCTGCGGCTTCATCTGGTCGATGAGTTCGTAGTCCCAGCCGCCCTTGGCGAGGAACTTGCCCTGCAGTTCAGGCCTGGCGCGCATGGTCTTGAGCGCGTTCGACTTGTGCCAGTTGGGCGAGCCGGGGCCGCCCGCTTCGACGTACGCCGCGTCCCAGCCGTTCTGCAGGAACACGACCAGCATGCCGGCCGCGCGCGCGGCGGCAATGCTGCGCGCGATGTTGGCGATGGTGCCTTGCGCACCCGAGATGTCGAAGCCGGCCGAATCGACATAGCCGCCGATCGATGCATAGGCGTTCTGCATGTCGACCACGATGAGCGCGGAGTCGGTGGCGTGCAGCGCCAGCGGCTCGGGGCGCGCGGGCAGCACCAGCGGTGCGGGTGCACCGGGCAGGCGCGGCGCGCCGACGGGCGTGGTCGAGGTGAGGGTGGTGTTCTTGGGCGTGGTCATGCGCGTCTCCTCTTCAGGCCGCAAGGCGTTCAGGCTCGACCTGCGAAGGCACGGGGCTTTGCACATGCGCACGGCTCTTCATCAGCGGCTGGATGCGTTCGCCGAAGGCTTCGACGCCTTGCACGAAGTCGTCGAAGGTCAGCAGCACGCCTTCGGTGCCGGGCACCTCGGCCACTTCGTCGAGCAGGCGCGCAACGGTTTCGTACGAGCCGACGAGCGTGCCCATGTTGATGTTCACGGCCGAGGTCGGGTCGGCCATCTGGCGCACGTTGGTGTCCGCTCCCGACTTGGTGTCGGCCGCGCCCTGCTGGCCCAGCCATGCGATGGCTTCGTGGTCGGCGCCGGCCTTGTAGTGCTCCCACTTGGCGCGCGCGGCCTCGTCGGTTTCGTCGGCGATCACCATCATCAGCACGTAGGTCGTGACGTGGCGACCGGTCTTGCGCGTGGCCTCGATGAGCTTTTCGGCGGCGGGCGCAAAGGCCTTGGGCGTGTTCACACCCTTGCCGAAGCAGAAGTTGTAGTCGGCGTACTTCGCGGAAAAGTCCATGCCCGCGTCGCTCTGACCGGCGCAGATCACCTTCATGTCGGCCTGCGGCTGCGGGCTCAGGCGGCAATCGTCCATCTGGAAGTGCTCGCCCTTGAAGTCCGACTGGCCGGTGCCCCAGAGGTCGCGCAGCACCTGGATGTATTCGGACAGGTACTGGTAGCGCGTGCTGAAGAACTGGTCGCCGGGCCACATGCCCATCTGCGAGTACTCGGGCCGCTGCCAGCCGGTGACGAGGTTCAGGCCGAAGCGGCCGTTGGAGATCGAGTCGATGGTCGAGCCCATGCGCGCGACGATGGCCGGCGGCATCACCAGCGAGGCGGCGGTGGCGAAGAGCTTGATCTTGCTGGTGACGGCGGCAAGGCCGGCCATGAGCGTGAAGGACTCGAGGTTGTGGTCCCAGAACTCGGTCTTGCCGCCGAAGCCGCGCAGCTTGATCATCGACAGCGCGAAGTCGACGCCGTAGCGCTCGGCCTTCAGCGTGATCTCTTTGTTGAGTTCGAAACTGGGCTTGTACTGCGGTGCGTTCTCGGAAAGCAGCCAGCCGTTGTTGCCGATGGGAATGAAGATGCCGACGTTCATGAAAGGGCTCCTGTTGCGGGTTTCAAAGCTCCTTGCATGCGCCATGCCAATTCAATAAGTCATTTCAAATCAATGGGTTAACTCAATCTCTCTGTTTTGTTTTGACCAAATGGTCCAAAACAGAGCAGGCGAATCGAAAGGATTGCGGCGGCACGGTGCAGGCGGGACCAAAGCGGTGCAGTGCCGGCGTCACGAACGGCGCGGCAGAATCACGCCATGCCCAAGACACCCCTGCGCGCCGCCGCGGCCATCGGCGGCACTGCCGATGACATTGAAGCCGCCTTCTACGAAGCGCTGCAACGCGGCGACATCGATGCATTGATGGCCTGCTGGGCCGACGAGGACGAGGTGTTCTGCGTGCACCCCGGCGGCCCGCGCCTTGTGGGTGCCGTGGCGATTCGCACGGCCTTCGAGCAGATGTTCAGCAACGGCGCAATCCACGCTCAGCCGGCGCGGGTGCGCAAGATCGAATCGCTCGCGAGTGCGGTGCATAACGTGCTGGAGCGCATCGAGGTGCTCACGGCTGAAGGCCCGCGCCACGCCTTCGTGCTGGCCACCAACGTCTATCACAAGACCGCGCAAGGCTGGCGCCTGGTGGCGCACCACGCAAGCCCCGGCAGCGCGCGCGAGCCCGACGACGTGAACGATCCGCCCCAGACCCTGCATTGATGTCCTCCGCCGTTATTTCTCCCCCTCCTTCTTCCTCTTCATCCTCCTCGCTCCAGTCGGCGATGGATTACGCGGCGCCGCGCTGGCTGCCCGGTGGCAACCTGCAGACGATCTGGGCTGCGCTCTATGCACGGCGCTTCGACGGGCTGGCGCCGGTCTACCGCCGCGAGCGCTGGACCGCGCCCGATGGCGATTTCGTCGATGTTGATTTCGTCGACGCGCCCGCTTCGGTGGCCAAGCCGCCGCTGCTGGTGCTGTTCCACGGGCTCGAAGGCTCTTCGCGCAGCCACTACGCCGAAGCCTTCGCAGACTTCGCGGCGTCGCGCGGCATGGCGTTCGCGGTGCCGCATTTCCGCGGCTGCAGCGGCGAGATGAACCTGGCGCCGCGCGCCTACCACTCGGGTGACTTCGAGGAAATCGGCTGGATCCTGGCGCGCATGCGCGAGCAGCACGCGCTGGCCGGTGGCGGGGCGGTGCTGGCGGCGGGCGTGTCGCTCGGCGGCAATGCGCTGATGCGCTGGGCCAGCGAAGCCGGCGACACGGCGGCCCGCGTGGTGAGCGCGGTGGCCTCGGTGTGCGCGCCGCTCGACCTGGCGGCGGGCGGCGACGCCATTGGCCGGGGTTTCAACCGGCTGGTCTACACGCGCATGTTCCTTGCGACCATGAAGCCCAAGGCGCTGGCCAAGCTGGCGCAGTTCCCGGGGCTTTTCGACCGCGACCGGCTGCTCGCCGCGCGCGACCTCTACACCTTCGACGACGTGTTCACCGCGCCGCTGCACGGCTTTCGCGACACCGAAGACTACTGGGCCCGGGGCTCGGCCAAGCCCCACCTGGACCGCATCCGCGTGCCCGCGCTGGTGGTGAATGCCCGCAACGACCCGTTCATTCCCGCGAGCAGCCTGCCGCGTCCCGGCGAGGTTGGTGCGCATGTCACGCTGTGGCAGCCCGCGCAGGGTGGCCATGTGGGCTTTCCGATGGGGATGCCGCCGGGGCATGTGCGGGGAATGCCGGAGCGGGTCGGCGCCTGGCTGCAGGTGCACGGCGGCGCATCGGCTGACGACGCGGGCGTGCAGCCGGCGCGAGAATGACGCGTTATGGATGACATCGTCAAACAAGCGCTCGCCAAATGGCCCAACGTGCCCGACTGCTACGGCTGGCTCGGCCTCGACGCGCGCGGCAACTGGTACATGCGCGACGACCGCACCCAGGCCCAGGGCCCGTTCCGCGTGGCCAAGGGCTCGATGCTGCGGCACGACAAGCTGATCGACTTCATCCACCGCAACTACGAGCACGACGACGAAGGACAGTGGTTCTTCCAGAACGGGCCGCAGCGCGTCTATGTGGAGCTGGAGGCCGCGCCGCTGGTGTGGCGCGTGGCCGAGGAGGGCGATGGCTTCACGGTCACGGCCCATTCGGGCCAGGTGGTGCAGGTCTCGGGCTGCCTGCTCGATGAAGAGGGCCGGCTTTACCTGGTCGCGCCGATCGGCCTCGGGCTGGTTCACACGCAGGACGTGGGCATCGCGGCCGAGGCCATCGAGCGGGGGCTTTGGACGCCCGAGGTCGTGCAAGCCAGCGAGCTGCCCGGCCGCTTTGGGCATGTACTGAGTCCGTCGGAACATCATTCCGGCGCCGCTGCACCGTCGCTATCAAAACAATAGCCTCGCGCACGCATCGACCATGAAAAAAGCCGGCGCTGGGCCGGCTTTGTCGTTGGGGCGAGGTATCTCAGTTGGCTGCGGGTGCGCTGGCTGCAGGTGCTGCAGCGGCGGCCGAAGCGCCTTCGGCGGGCGCCGCAGTGGCCGGACGATCAGGCACCGGGAACTTGGCGCCACCGGCGTTGGCCATGTAGACCACGGCACGGCCCACTTCGAGGTCTTCGAAGTCGCCGCCGCCCTGGGCAGGCATGGCGCCCTTGCCCTTCAAGGCATGTTCGAGGAGGGTGGCGTAGCCCTGGCCGATGCGAGGGCCCCAGGCCGCGGCGTCGTTCAGGTGAGGCGCTCCGGGGATGCCGGGGGCGCCGTGGCAGGCGATGCACTGCGCCTTGAAGACGGCCTCGCCGGCGGCAAGCGGACGGTTGGCGTCGCGGATCTCGATGGTGCCGACCTTCTTGAGGCGGTCGGCCACTTCGCGGTCGCGTGCCTCCTTGGTCACCCCGTAGAGCGCCATGTTGTCGCCCTCCGCGGTGCCCGCGGGCTTGGTGCCCGAGACCACGTAGGCCACAAGACCCACGATGATCAGGATCGGGGCAATGAAGGAGAAAAATACCGCCAGCAGCAGTTGCTTCGGGTTCTTGATCGGCCCGGTATGGGCTTCTTCTGTGGCCTGGTTATGCGGGTCTGCGCTCATGGCGTCCTCAAAATCGGGGGCTCGTCGGGGGGCTTTTTCTAACCAACCGGCGATTATAGAGAGGCCCCTTGCCTTAACGGGCAATCGGCTTCCCTATATCGGACGCCGAAGCGTCTTAGCCCTTGTCGCGTGTGGCCCAGCCGCCACCCAGGGTCTTGTACAGCGTGACCTGGTTCTGCAGTTGCAGCAGCCGCGCATTGATCGCCAGTTGCTGCGCCGTGAACAGCGAACGCTGCGCATCGAGCAGGTCGAGCGCGCTCGCGATGCCGTTGCGATAGCGCAGGTCGGACAGCTTGAAGCGCACACCTTCCGCGGTGGCCTGCGCGCGCTGCGCCCGCACCTCTTCGCCCAGCGTGGCACGGCCAGCGAGTGCATCCGCCACCTCGCGGAAGGCCGTTTGCACCGACTTTTCGTACTGCGCCACGGCGATCTCGCGTCCAGCCTTCGCCGAGTTGAGCGTCGCGAAGTTGCGGCCCGCATCGAAGATCGGCAGCGTGACCGTGGGCGCGAAAGACCAGGCCTTGGAGCCGCGATCGAACAGGCCCGAGAACTCGGTGCTGGCGGTGCCGATGCCGCTCGTCAGCGACACGCGCGGGAAGAAGTTCGCGCGCGCCGCGCCGATGTTGGCATTGGCCGCAATCAGTTGCTGCTCGGCCGCGCGGATGTCCGGCCGCTCGGCCAGCAGGTCCGAAGGCAGGCCGGCCGGTACGTCGGGCATGGGCTTGATGCCGTCCAGGCCCTTGGCGCCGCCCGCCGTGGCTTCGGCCGGCACCGGCGCGCCCAGCAGCAGCGCCAGTGCGTTCTCGTCCTGCATGCGGGCGCGCAGTTGCTGCGCATAGGCGGCACGTGCGGTTTCGGCGAGCGAGTTCGCGGCCTGGAAGTCCAGTTCCGACGACACACCGTTGTCGAAGCGCATCTTGGTCAGGCGCACCGACTCGTCGCGCGTGACCATCGTCTGGCGCGTGAGTTCGAGCAGCTCGTCGTCGGCCAGCAGCGTGAGCCAGCCATTGGCGACCGATGCGATCAGGCTGATCTGCACGGCCTTGCGCGTTTCTTCGGTGGCGAGGTACTGCGACAGCGCCTGGTCCTTCAGCGCGCGGATGCGGCCGAAGAAGTCCAGCTCCCAGGCCGTGAAGCCGAAGTTGACGCTGTATTGCGATGACACGCTGCCGGCAGCGCTGTCGACCGCCTGCAGTGAGTTGGGGCTCGAACGCGAACCGTTGCCCGTCAGGCCCAGCGCAGGGAACAGGTTGGAGCGCTCGATCTGGAACTGCGCGCGTGCCTGCTCGATGTTGAGCACCGACACACGCAGGTCGCGGTTGTTCGCCAGCGCGGTCTGGATCAGGCCCGCCAGCCGCGGGTCGGCGAAGAAGTCCTGCCAGGGCAGCGCGGCCGAAGCCTGGCCGCCCGGTTGCGCCGGGTCACCCGGGTAGGTGGTCGGCACCGGCGCGGCGGGGCGCTCGTAGGTCGGGATCAGCGAGCAGCCGGCCAGCAGCATCGCGGCGGCCAGGGCTGTGGGAATCAGTTTCTTAGTCATGTGCTTTCTCTTCCGTGATGCCGGCGGCTTCCGCATGCCGCTTGTCGGCTTCGTGCTGGCGCGCGCTGCCCTTGAACAGGGTGCGCACGACCACGAAGAACACCGGCACAAAGATCACCGCGAGTGCCGTGCCCGTCACCATGCCGCCCAGCACGCCGGTGCCGATAGCACGCTGGCTGGCCGAACCGGCACCCGAGGCGATCACCAGCGGCACCACGCCCAGGCCGAAGGCCAGCGAGGTCATGATGATCGGGCGGAACCGCAGGTGGGCGGCGGCCAGTGCCGATTCGATGACGCCCTTGCCTTGCGCCTGCAGGTCCTTGGCGAACTCGATGATCAGAATCGCGTTCTTCGCCGAGAGGCCGATGATGGTGATCAGCCCCACCTGGAAGTACACGTCGTTCGAATAGGCCCGCAGCATCGTCGCCAGCAGCACGCCCAGCACGCCGAGCGGCACCACCAGGATCACCGACAGCGGGATCGACCAGCTCTCGTACAGCGCAGCCAGGCAGAGGAACACCGCCAGGATCGCGAAGCCGTACAGGATGATGGCCTGCGAACCCGCGAGCTTTTCTTCACGCGACTGGCCGGTCCACTCGAAGCCGAAGCCTTGTGGCAACTGCGCGGCGAGCTTTTCCATCTCGGCCATCGCGGCACCCGTGCTGAAGCCCGGGGCTGCGTCGCCGCTGATGCGGATGGCGGGATAGCCGTTGTAGCGCACCGTCTGCGTGGCACCCGTCACCCACTTGGTGGTGGCGAAGGCCGACAGCGGCACCGGCTGGCCCTGCGTGTTGCTGGCGTTCAGCCTGAGCAGGTCGTCGGGCTGCATGCGGGCCGGTGCATCGGCCTGCACGACCACGCGCTGCAGGCGGCCGCGGTTCGGGAAGTCGTTGATGTAGCTCGAACCCAGGCCGGTCGACAGCGTGGCATTGATCGAATCGAAGCTCACGCCCAGGGCGTTGGCCTTGTCGCGGTCGATGTCGATCTGCAGTTGCGGCGCGTCTTCCAGGCCGTCGGGGCGAACCTGCTTGAGCACCTTGCTCTGCGAAGCCATGCCCAGCAACTGGTTGCGTGCGTTGATCAGCGCCTCGTGGCCCGAGCCGGCGCGATCCTGCAAGCGGAAGCTGAAGCCGCTGGCATTGCCCAGTTCAGGAATGGGCGGCGGGCTCAGCGGGTAGATGAAGGCGTCGCGGATGCCCGAGAGCGCACCGAAGGCACGGCCGGCCAGCGCGCTGGCCGAGTGAGCCGGGTCCTTGCGTTCCGACCAGTCCTTCAGCGTCACGAAGGCAAGGCCGGCGTTCTGGCCCTGGCCCGAGAAGCTGAAGCCCATCACACCCACCATGCTCTGCACTTCGGGCTGCTTCAGGATGAAGCCTTCGACCTGCTGCATGACCGACAGCGCACGCTCTTGCGTCGCACCTGGCGGCAGTTGCACGTTGACGATGATGTTGCCCTGGTCTTCTTCCGGCAGGAACGAGCTTGGCAGGCGCGAGTAGGTGAACGCCACCGCGCCGACGATCGCAACGTAGATCACCAGGTAGCGCGCGGCGCGGCGCAGGATGCGCGCGACGACGCTTTCATAGCCCTTTGCCGTGCGCGCGAAGCCGCGGTTGAACCAGCCGAAGAAGCCGCGCTTCTCGTGGTGGTGGCCGGCTTCGACGGGCTTGAGCAGCGTGGCGCACAGCGCAGGCGTGAGCGACAGCGCCATGAAGGCCGAGAAGGCGATCGACGCCACCATCACCGCCGAGAACTGGCGGTAGATGTTGCCGGTCGAACCCGCGAAGAACGCGAGCGGCACGAACACCGAGATCAGCACCACCGTCACGCCGATGATGGCGCCGGAGATCTGCTTCATGGCCTTGCGCGTGGCTTCGAGCGGCGACAGCCCCTCCTCGCTCATGATGCGTTCGACGTTCTCGACCACCACGATGGCATCGTCCACCACGATACCGATCACCAGCACCATGCCGAACATGGTCAGCACGTTGATCGAGAAGCCCAGCGCGAGCAGCGTGGCAAAGGTGCCCAGCAGCGCGATCGGCACCACGATCGTTGGAATGATCGTGTAGCGCCAGTTCTGCAGGAACAGGAACATCACGACGAACACCAGCGCCACGGCTTCCAGCAGCGTCTTGACCACTTCGGTGATCGAGATCTGCACGAAGCGCGAGCTGTCGTACGGAATGGCCCACTTCACGCCCGCGGGGAAGAAGCGTTCCAGCTCGGCCATCTTGGCGCGGATCGCCTTGGCCGACTGCAGCGCGTTGCCGTTGGGCGTGGGCTGGACGCCGACGCCGACCGCCGGCACGCCGTTCAGGCGCGCCGAGGTGGCGTACGACTGGCCGCCGAGTTCGACGCGGGCCACGTCCTTCAGCCGCACGGTCGAGCCGTCGGTGTTGGCGCGCAGCACGATGTTCTTGAACTGCTCGACGTTGGCGAGCTGGCCGTTCACGACCACGGTGGCCGCGATGGCCTGGCCGGGAATGTTTGGCAGGTCGCCGATGGTGCCGGAGGACACCTGGGCGTTCTGCGCGCGGATCGCGTTGTTGACGTCGGTCGGCGACAGGTTGAAGCCCTGCAGCTTGGCCGGGTCGATCCAGATGCGCATCGCGTTTTCGGAGCCGAACAACTGGGCCTGGCCCACGCCGACCACGCGCTGCAGTTCGGGCACGACGTTGCGTGCAGCGTAGTCGCCGAGTGCCACCGGGTCGAAGTTCGGATCGTCCGACGACAGCATGACGAACATCAGGAAGTTGTTGCGCGACTTGTCCACGCGCACACCCTGCTGCGTCACGGCGGCCGGCAGGCGCGGCGTCGCGCGCGACAGCCGGTTCTGCACGTCCACCTGTGCCAGGTCGTCGTTGGTGCCGGCTTCGAAGCTGATCGTGATGGTGCCGGTGCCGTCGGCCTGGGCCACCGATTCCATATAGATCAGCCCTGGCGAGCCGTTCATTTCACGTTCGATGACGGACAGCACGCTGTCCTCGAGCGTCTGGGCCGAGGCGCCGGGGTAGGCGACGTTGATGACGATGGCGGGCGGTGCCACCGGCGGGTACTGCGAGATCGGCAGCTGGGTGATTGCCACACCGCCCATCACCAGGATGAACAGTGCGATCACCCACGCAAAGATCGGGCGGTCGATAAAAAATTTGGCCATGCGGGCGCGCTCCTGATTACTTCTTCTCGGCCGTGGCCGGTGCCGGCTCAGCAGCCGGCTTTGTGGCGGCGGCAGCCGCCGGAGCTGCAGGTGCAGCCGGTTGGGCCGCCGCGGCAGCCGGGTTCGGCTTGGTCCACGGCACGGCCTTCACGGGCGTTCCGGGCGGCATCATCTGCAGCTTCTGGAAGCCGTCGACCATCACCTGCTCGCCGGCCTTCAGGCCATCGAGCACCACCCACTGGTTGTCTTTGGCGGCGCTGATCTTCACGGTGCGCTTGCTGATCTTGCCGTCCTTGTCGACCACCGACACGGTGTCACCCTGCTGGGTGCGCGTGACGGCCTGCTGCGGCAGCGTGATCGCGTTGGTGGCCTGCGCCTGTTCGAGCTTCACGCGAACGTACAGGCCCGGCAGCAGCTCGCCCTTGGGGTTGGGAACTTCGGCGCGCAGCGTGACCTGGCCGGTGGTGGAGTCGACCGTGAGGTCGGAGAACAGCAGCTTGCCTTCGAGCGGGTAGTCGGTGCCGTCTTCCAGCACCACGCGGATGGTTGCAGCTTCTTCGCCGCTTGCGCGCTTGTACTGGCCGGCGGCCACTGCGCGGCGCAGCTTCATCGCGTCGGAGGCCGACTGCGTGAAGTTCACGTACAGCGGGTTGATCTGCTGCACCACGGCGAGCTCGGTGGCATCGCCCTGGCCCACCAGCGCGCCTTCGGTCACGAGGGCGCGGCCGATGCGGCCCGCGATGGGCGAGGTCACGTCGGCGTAGCCGAGGTTGATCTTGGCGGTCTGCACGGCGGCGCGGCCGGCGGCCACGTCGGCTTCGGCCGTCTTGTACGAGGCCACGGCGGTGGCGTATTCCTGCTTGCTCACCGCATTGGCTTCAACCAGGGGCTTGTAGCGGTCGGCCAGGGCCTTGGCCTGCACGGCGTTGGCTTCGGCGCGTGCCAGCGTGGCTTGTGCGTTCTGCGAAGCGGCCACCAGCGGTGCCGGGTCGATGCGGAACAGCAACTGGCCGGCCTTCACATCGCTGCCTTCGCGGAACTCACGCTTGAGCAGGATGCCCGAGGCACGGGCGCGAACCTGGGCGATACGCGAGGCTTCGAGACGGCCAGGAAGCTCGGTCACGAGGCCCACGTCGGTTGGCGCGGCCACCACCACGCCCACCTCGGGCGCCGGATGAGCGCCACCGCCACCACCGCCGGGGCCGGCTGGCGCGTCGCTCTTGCCGCAGCCCGCAAGGACCAGCAGAACGACGGCAGCCACGGTCGCGAGACGCGGCGAAAAGGACGATTGACGCGAAACATGCAGGAGAGGCATGCGATTCCTTTGAAGCGAAGACGGGAGATGGCGCGTTCGCGGTGCGAACGGGAAGCCAGCATAAACAGCCGGGCCATCGGGGAAGCCCGGTAGTCTACATACATTCATGGATGTATAGTGACTGCGATCAATGGCCCCACGATGTGGAAGGGGCGTTGCCTTTACAAAACTGGAGACTTGGTGGCACGTCGTACGAAGGAAGAAGCATTGGCTACGCGGCATCGATTGCTCGATGCTGCGGAGTTGTTGTTTCAGGCACAAGGCGTTTCGCAGACCTCGTTGCAACAGATTGCGCAACAGGCGGGCGCAACGCGCGGTGCCATCTATTGGCACTTCAAGGACAAGGCCGACCTGTTCAACGCGATGATGGAACGCGTCATCCTGCCGCTCGAAGCCGGGCCGAAGGCCGTGTGCTCGTCCGCCGCGGCCGCCGACGCCGACGACCCGCTGGCGGAAATCGAGGAGGGCATGATCCACGCGCTGACACTCATGACCACCGACCCGCAGGTGCGCCGCGTGTTCGACGTGGCGACCCACAAGGTCGAGTACACGCACGACATGGCCTCGGTGCAGCAGCGCCACCTCGATGCGCGCAATGCCTGCGTGGTCGACTTCGAAAAAGCCCTGCGGCTGGCCGCGCGCCGCAACCACATCCGGCTGCCCGTGCCCGGCTATGCGGCGGCGCAGGGCCTGCATGCGCTCATCAGTGGACTCATCCAGAACTGGCTGCTCGACCCCGAGGCCTTCGACCTCGTGCCGATGGGAAAACACACGCTTCGCGTCTATCTGGCGGGGTTGGGCTTCGTTCGGACGCGGCTCGACATCACGGTTGCGGACGATGCGGAAACCGAGGTCGCCTGATAGGCGATAATGCGTGGCTCCGGTGCTTGCCGGACCCCCTCTCTCGCTGTATTTCAACGGATAGAATTCGGCCCTCCGAAGGCTGAGATCCAGGTTCGATTCCTGGCGGCGGGACCACATTCCAAACCGGAAGCACTCAAAGGCTTCCGGTTTTTTTCTTTCCCCACCCATGACGGAGTTGACTGATCTGGACGAGGCCAGCCTCGCAGCGCATGCCGCCGAATGGCGTCGTCGTGCCTTGCGCGGCGAGAAGCAGGCGCGCGGCATTGCGCATGCCCTTGAAGCTGAATTGCGGCGGCGCACCGGGGACTCGATCGTCCCCACCCAGGGCGCCGACCTGGACACCCGCCCCCTGGCGTTGCGCGAGGTGACGCGTCCCTGGTGGAAGTTCTGGTGAGCGAGCCCAGCCGGGCTGCCGCGTCTGCTTTCACGACATCACGACATCACGAAATGCGAGGGTGAGCGCCCGAGCGTCTTGCGAAACATCGTAGAGAACGCGCCCGGGCTGTCGTAGCCCAGGTCCAGCGCCACCACGGTCACGGCCTGTCCCTCCGCGAGGCGCGACAGGGCGACCAGCACGCAGGCGCGCTGGCGCCACTTGCCGAAAGCCATGCCCGTTTCAAGACTGAAGCGGCGGCTGAAAGTGCGCTCGCTGACATTCAACTGCGCGGCCCACATCGCGGGCGTCACGTGGATGTCGGGCTGGCGAAGAAATTCCACGCAAAGACCGGCCAGTGCCGCGTCGCGGGGCAGGGGCACATGCAGCGGCAAGGCCTGCGCACGCGTCAACTCGTGCAGCGCGAGCCGCATCAAGGCGCCATCGCGGCCCTGCCGCTCGTAGGCGGCCGGCAGTTCGATCGCCTCCATCAGCAACTGGCGCAGCAGGGGCGACACGTTCAGCACCTCGCATTGATTGCCCTTGCGCGGCACGGCGCGCGGTTCGATGTAGAGGCTGCGCGTGCTCACGCCCAGCATGCGCACCCGATGCGGCTTGCCGGCTGGAATCCAGACGCCCCGCTGTGGCGGCACCACCCAAGCGCCGTCGTCGGTGCCCACTTCCATCACGCCCGTTGCGCCGTAGAGGAACTGCGCGCGCCGGTGGCTGTGCGTGTGGAGCAGCGTGCCGGGCGGGTAATCGGTACCGATGGCCAGCACCGGACGGTCGATGGCGTCCACGGAATCGAGCGAAATGTTGCGCATGGCGGGCTGATCTCGGATTGGCCGGAATGAAAACATTATTGGCCTGCATGCGCAAGCGAGCCAGGCGAGGCGAATCTATCGTTGCAGCATTCTTCAATGCCTTCAGGAGGCGCTTCGTGTCGCTCTATTTCGTGCTCGCCGGCTTCGGTTGCCTGGCGGGCGTCACCACCGTGCTGTTCGGCTTTGGCGGCGGATTCGTGGTGGTGCCACTGCTCTATCGGGCCTTGATTGCGGCCCATGGCGCCGACAGCGCCGTGGGCCAATCCGCCATGCACATCGCCGTTGCCACGTCGACCTGCGTGATGATCGTCGGCGCATTGCTCGCCACGCGGCGACACCAGCGTGCGGGCACGCTGGACTGGACGCAGGTTCGCCCGTTGCTCGGGTTCATCGGCATCGGCGCCGTCGTGGGAGCCGCGGCCGCCGTCTTCGCCGATGGCGAGTTCGTGCGATGGGCCTTCGTTGCCTACCTTGCCGCGACGATCCTCGATTGCCTGATCCGCCCCGGCTTCCTGACGCACGCCGCGCCCTCCACGGTGCGCCCGCCGTCGCGCGGCATCGCCGCGCTCGGCAGCGTTGTCATCGGCCTGATCGCCGCGTTCCTTGGCGTGGGCGGCAGCGTCATGACCGTGCCGCTGATGCGCCGCCGGGGCATCGACATGACGCGTGCGACGGCCATGGCCAACCCGCTGTCGCTGCCCATCGCGCTGGCCGGCACCGCGACCTACATGGCGCTGGCGTGGCGTTCGACCTCGTCGCTGGAAGGGTGGCACGTCGGCTATGTGGATGTGCCCGCGTTCGGCGCGCTGGTCGTCGGTTCGCTGGTGGGGATTCGCGCCGCCGCGCCATTGATCGGCCGCATTCCGGACCGTGTGCACACATGGGTCTATCTGGCGTTGCTGCTCGCCGTGCTGGCCGGCATGGCGCTGCGCTGATTGATCGATTGGCAGGAAGGCGTCAACGCCTTCCGCATTCCTCGCCGCGCGCGGTCGCTCGGGCCGTGGATGTCAGGTTGGTAACAATGTGCACACAATCGTTAATGTCGCTGGGTGGTCAGCTCGACCTGTGTATAAGCACCGCTTGACTCTCACAACAACGACTTAAGCAATGACCAAGACCTACCTCCAGGTGCAAAAGCAGATCGCGCAACTCCAGAAGGAAGCCGACACACTGAGAAAGAAGGAAGCGGCTGGCGTGCTGGCCCGTATCAAGGAAGCGATCTCGGTCTATGGCTTCACGGCCGAAGAGTTGGGCGTGGGTACGCGCAAGACCAAGGCGGCGGCCGCGCCCGTCGCCAAGCGCAAGGGTGCGAAGAAGGGTGCTGTGAAGTCCGCGAAATCGGCCTCGGCGCCTCGCTTCAAGGACGACCAGGGCAATGTCTGGGGTGGCCGCGGTCCGCGCCCCGCGTGGTTCAAGGCGGCGCTCGAAAGCGGCAAGACGCCCGCTGATCTCGCCGCGTAGTCGAAAGTCGCTGCTTCGGCCGGATTGGTTGCAGGGGCCTGCTGTCCCTGACACCATGGCCGCATGCCTTACCAACTCCATTACTGGCCCAGCATCCAGGGCCGCGGTGAATTCGTGCGGCTCGCGCTCGAGGCCGCCGGCGCCGACTATGTCGATGTCGCGCGCTTGCCCGCGTCCAGCGGCGGCGGCGAATCGGCATTGGGCCGTCGCCTCGACGATCCCAACAACGCGCGTCCCGCCTTCGCGCCGCCCTTCCTTGTCGACGGCGACATCGTGGTGGGGCAGACTGCCGCGATCCTGCTGTACCTCGGGCCACGGCTGGGCCTGTCGGGCGTCGGCGAGTCCGACGGGCTGTGGACCCACCAGTTGCAGCTCACCATCGCCGACGCGGTGGCCGAGGCGCACGACACGCACCACCCGATCTCGACCGGCGCCTATTACGAAGACCAGCGCGACGCCGCCGTGCAGCGTGCTCGGGCCTTTCGCGACGAGCGCATTCCAAAGTTTCTGAACTGGTTCGAGCAGGTGCTGCAGCGCAACCCCGCAGGCGATCTGCACCTGGTCGGCGACATGCTGACCTATGCCGATCTCTCGCTGTTCCAGTTGGTGGATGGCCTGCACTACGCGTTTCCCAAGGCCACAGCGAGGGCGCTGGCCGCGACGCCGACGGTCGAAAAATTGCACGCCAACATCAAGCGCCGCCAGCGTGTGCACGACTACCTGCAAAGCCCGCGCCGCATCGCGTTCAATGAAGACGGGATCTTCAGGCGCTATGCGGAGCTGGACGGGTGAAGCGCTTGTTCATCACCACTCGCTAGTTCAGCGACACGGCGCAGTGACAGGCTATTCGCCGTCCACGTCCTGCGCGTCGTTGCGAATGCGCAATGCCGTTTCGTAGAGCGCGTTGCGGGGCGAGCCGCTGATTTCCGCGGCAAGCCGCACCGCAGTTTTCACGGGCAACTCGGCCAGCAGCAGGCGCAGCACGCGTTCGCCCTCTGCGCCGCCGTCACCCGCCACCGCCACCGGATGCAGCACCAGCGCGAATTCGCCGCGCGTGCGGTCGCGGTCGGCCGTGAACCAATCGGGCAGGGCACTGGCGGCCACGGTTGCGATTTCCTCGAACTGCTTGGTGAGTTCTCGGCCCACCGTGATGCGGCGTTCGCCCAGCGTGGCTAGCGCGCGCGCCAGGCTTTCGATGCGGTGCGGCGCCTCCAGCAACACGACGGCGCGTGGTTCCTGCGACAGCGCCTGCACGGCCGTATCGCGCTCGCCGGCCTTGCTCGGCAAAAAGCCCGCAAAGACGAAGGCGCTGCTGGCATTGCCGTCGCCGCCGTCGGCCACGAGCCCGGCAGCGCCGATCAGCGTGGTGACGCTGCTCGCGCCCGGCAGTGGCAGCACGCGCTGCCCCGCCGCACGAACGGCGGCGGCCAGCCGCGCGCCAGGATCGCTCACGCCGGGCGTGCCGGCATCGCTGACATAAGCGATGCGCTCGCCCTGCGCGAGCCGCGCAACCACCGTCTGCGCCGCCTCGGCCTCGTTGTGCTGGTGCACCGCCAGCAGCCGGGCGCCCGGCCGGTCGATGCCGTAGGCGCGCAGCAGGCTCTGCGTGTGGCGCGTGTCCTCGCAGGCGATCACGTCCACCAGTTGCAGCACATGCAGCGCGCGCAGCGTGATGTCGGCCAGGTTGCCGATGGGCGTGGCGACCACGTACAGCGTGGCCTGCGGATAATGCTGCGCACCCGCGGCGTCATGCGCGGCCGCGAGGGCGGCGCCGAAGGAAGCGGGTGCGAGTGAAGCCAATGGGTTTCTCCGGAAAAACAAACAAGAAGACGGCAGGGAGCATGAAGACCACCACAACGAAGCATCGTGGCGATGCGGCGGAAGACGCCGCGCTCGACCATCTGAACAACGCCGGCCTGCTGCTGGTCGCGCGCAATTATCGAACGCCGGGCCGAGGCGGCGGCGAGATCGACCTGATCATGCGCGATCCGCGTGGCCCTGGCGGTGGCACGCTGGTGTTCGTCGAGGTCCGCCAGCGCAGCACGGGCGCGCACGGCGGCGCGGGCGGCAGCATCACAGGGCTGAAGCAGCGGCGCATCGTGTTCGCCGCGCGGCACTACCTGAACCAGTTGCGCACGGTGCCACCCTGCCGTTTCGACGTGGTGCTGGTCGAGGAGAAAATCACCTGGCTGCAAGCCGCGTTCGACGCCGGCTGACCCGCATCGCGCGGGAACTGAAGCCTTGCTGAAGGCTCCACAACTCACACGTCTTGTTTCACAACCCCCAGTTATCATCCCGCCACATGCTCGAGCAACGTATTCAGCAGCACTTCATTGACAGTGCCGACCTCAAATACCAGACCGGACCGGTCCTCAGCAAACCCATCTCTCAAGCGATGCAGGCCATCCTGGCCTGCGTGACCAGCGGCGGCAAGGTGCTGGCCTGCGGTGCTGGCGTGTCGGGTCTGCTGGCGGCGCAGTTCGCCGCGCAGTTCGTCGGCCGCTTCGAGCGCGAGCGCCCCGAGCTGGGCGCCATCGCGCTGCCGGGCGACACCACCGACCCCAATGCCGACAGCGCCAATGCCATGGACGCCGACCGCTTCGCCCGCCAGGTGCGCGCGCTGGGCCAGGCCGGCGACGTGCTGTTGGCACTGAGCGCCAGCGGCCAGTCCGCAGCAGTGCTCGCTGCCGTGATGGCCGCGCATGAGCGCGACATGACCGTGGTCGCCCTGCTGGGCAACGCGGTCTCGGGCCCGCCTTCGGCACCGGGCGCGGGCAGCAGCGGCACCGGCGGCGTCATCGGCCGCGCGCTGCGCGAAACCGATGTCCAGATCAGCGTCCCGCACGAGCGTGCGGCGCGCATCCACGAAGTCCACCTGCTCGCGCTGCATTGCCTGTGCGACGGTGTGGATGCCCAGTTACTCGGAGAACAGGAAATTTCCTCATGACCATGACGACGACACCGATCCAGCGTTTCGCCATTGCACTCACCATGGGTGCCGCACTGGTCGCCGGTCTTTCCGCCTGCGTTCCGCTCGTGGTGGGCGGTGCCGCGGTGGGCGTGGGCCTGCTGGCGACCGATCGCCGCAGCTCGGGTGCCCAGCTCGACGATCAGGGCATCGAGCTGCGCGCCGCCGCCCGCGTGCGCGACATGGCCAACGACCAGATGTATGTGAGCGTCACCAGCTTCAACCGCCAGGTGCTGCTGACCGGCGCGGTGGGCAACGACGCCGACCGCCGCAAGGTCGAAGAAACCGTGCTGCGCGTGGACAACGTGCGCTCGGTGGTCAACGAACTCACCATCGGCACCCCGAGCACCTTCCAGGACCGCTCGAACGACCTCTACATCACTGGCAAGGTCAAGGCCTCGCTGCTCGATGCCAAGGACATCTTCGCCAACTCGTTCAAGGTCGTGACCGAACGCGGCGTGGTCTACCTGATGGGCATCGCCACCCGCCGCGAGACCGATCGCGCCACCGAGATCACGCGCGGCGTGGGCGGTGTCGTGAAGGTGGTACGCGTGGTCGAAATCGTCAGCGAAGCCGACCTTGCCAACCAGTCGCAAACGGGTGGCACCGGCGCACCGGTGACTTCGTCGGTTCCGGCCACGCCCGCGCCGCCGCAGACCATTCCGGCCTCGTCGTCATCGTCGCGCGTTCCGCTTCCGCCGATGGCGCCTCTGCCGTCGGGCGGAACTTCGACGCAGCCCGCCGGCAGCGCGACTACAACTCCCGTCCGCTGATCCAGCAATGAAGTAGCGGCCGGCGCAGCCCGGCCGCTTCCGGCGAGCCTATTTCAGTCGAGTGATGAGGCTGGACGTGTCCCAGCGCTGGCCGCCGGCCTGCTGCACGTCGGCATAGAACTGATCGACCAGCGCCGTCACCGGCACGCGCGCACCATTGCGCTTGGCTTCGTCCAGCACCAGGCCCAGGTCCTTGCGCATCCAGTCGACCGCGAAGCCGTAGTCGAACTTGCCTTCGATCATCGTCTTGCCGCGGTTTTCCATCTGCCAGCTCTGTGCGGCGCCCTTGCTGATGACGCCCAGCACCGCCTCCATGTCGAGCCCGGCGCGCTGGCCGAAGGCAATGGCTTCCGACAGGCCCTGCACCAGGCCCGCGATGGCGATCTGGTTCACCATCTTCGCGAGCTGGCCGGCGCCGCTCTCGCCCAGCAGCGTGACTGCGCGCGAGAACGCCATGGCCACCGGCTTGATGCGCTCGAACACGGCGGCTTCACCGCCGCACATCACGGTCAGCGCGCCGTTCTGCGCACCCGCCTGTCCGCCCGAGACGGGCGCATCGATGAAGTGCAGGCCCAGCGCCTGCGCCGCCTTCGACAGTTCGCGCGCCACGTCGGCCGATGCCGTCGTGTGGTCGACGAACACCGCGCCCTTCGCCATGCCGGCGAAGGCGCCGTCGTCGCCCAGCACCACCGAGCGCAGGTCGTCGTCGTTGCCGACGCAGCAGAACACGATGCTGGCGCCGGCCACCGCTTCGCGCGGCGTCGGGGCATGGCGGCCGGGCGCGCCGAATTCGGCGGCCCAGGCCTGCGCCTTGGCGGGCGTGCGGTTGTAGACCGTCACGCTGTGGCCGGCCTTGGCCAGATGGCCGGCCATGGGCCCGCCCATGACGCCGAGGCCGAGAAAGGCCACCGTCTGTGCGGGGATGGATTCGTAGGTTCGGGTGTTGATGCTGCTCATGGGGCAGGAGCTTAAAGCCATTCCGTGAGCGATGGGATGGCTTCAACCTGTACGTGAACGTACAGGTTTGGCTACAATGCCCCTGTCATGACCGAGCCGAACCCCGCCAAGACCATCACCGTGCGCGACGCCGCCGCGCGGCTCGACGTCACGCCGCGCACGCTCAAGTACTACGAAGAACTGGGCATCGTGGTGCCGGTGCGCAGCGAGGGCGGCTACCGCCTGTACGAGCAGGCCGACCTCGACAAGCTGGCGCGCGTGCTGCGCATGCGCTCGCTGGGTTTCTCGCTCACGGCCATCACCACGATGCTGCAGCAGCCGATGGAAGCACCGGCCGAAGGCGGGCGGCCCCGGCTGTCCAATGCCTCGCTCAAGACGCTGCGCGAAACGCTGACCGGGCAACTGGGCACGCTCGATGCGCGCGTGGCGCAGGTCCGCCGCGAGCTGAAGGAAGCCGCCGCATTGCAGGCGCAATTGCGGCGCGACCTGGACTATGTCGAGCGCCGCTTGGCCGGCGAGCCGGTGGAAGAGGCGCTCGAAAGCCGACGCAAGGAGCGGCCGGCGTCATGAGCACCGCAAGGCCGCCCGAAAACGCTCGTGCTGCCGTGCACGGCACGGAGGCTTGCAAATGACCTCCCCGGCCCTGGCATGGCCTTCGCGCGGCAGCAGCGTCGCGGTCGCGCTGCTGCCCTGGGCCATCGGCCTCGTCACGGCCATCGACTATTTCGACAACGCGCTGTTCGCCTTCTTCGCGAGCTACATCGCCGGCGGCGTCAACGCCTCGCCCGACGAACTGGTGTGGGCTTCGAGCGCGTACGCGCTGGGCGCCGTGCTCGGCATCCTGCAACAGCATGCGTGGGTCGAGCGATTGGGCTACCGGCGCTACCTGGCGATCTGCATGTTCGCCTTCGCGGCCGGCGGTGTCGGCGCGGCGCTGTGCGACAGCTCCACGCAACTGACGCTGGCGCGGGCGGTGCAAGGCTACTTCGTCGGGCCGATGCTGGGTGCCTGCCGTATCCTGATCCAGATCGGCATTCCGCCGGCACGCCGTGCCAAGGCGCTGAAGGCCTTCATGGTGCTGATCGTCTTCGGTGGCGCGCTGGCGCCGATCGTGGGCGCCTTTCTCGTCACCAACTTCGACTGGCGCTGGCTCTTCGCGAGCACCGCGCCGGCCGCGGCGCTGATCGGCCTGCTGGTGCTGTGGACGCTGCCCGACATCGGCGACGTCGAGCCGCACGAGCGCACCGAGCCGCACTACGTCGCCTACCTCGTGTTCGCGCTCGCGCAGGCGGCGCTGCAGGTGGTGCTGACGCGCTCGCACTTCGAGCTGTTCACCGGCTCGCCCGCACTGATCGGCCTGACGCTCGCTGGCGTGGCGGGGCTCGCATGGTTCGGCTGGCAGCAATGGCAGCACCCGGCGCCGCTGGTGCGGCTGCATGCGTTGCGCAATGCGTCCTTCCGGGTCGGGCTGGCGCTGTACGTCGTCTACTACTACCTGTCGACGGGCTTCAGCTACCTGCTGCCCCGGTTGATGGAAGGCGGCCTGGGTTTCACCGTGGGCAACACCGGCTACTTCACGGGCGCGGCATCGCTGGCGACCGGGCTGCTGGTGTTCGTCTACCTGCGCTATTCGGCGCTGCTCACGCGCAAGAAGTGGCTCATCGTCATGGGCTTCGGCATTGCGGCGTTGGCGGCATGGTGGCTGTCGCGGGTCACGCCGCAGGTGGGGCGCGAAGCCTTGCTGGGGCCGCTGCTGCTGCGTGGGCTGCTGATGCTGTTCGTCGTGCTGCCGGTGGCCAACCTCACCTTTCGCCCCTTCGCGGCCGAGGAATTCGCGCACGGCTACCGGCTCAAGAACCTGGTGCGGCAGCTCGCGATTTCATTCGCGACATCGAGCGTGATCGCATTGCAGCAGCACCGGCTGGCGCTGCATGAAGTGCGGCTGAGCGAGTCGGCGAATCCCGCGAATGCCAGCTTCATGCAGGCGCTGGAGTCGCTCACCCATGGCTTTGCGGCAGCGGGGCATTCGGCGGCTGAGGCGCATGCGATGGCGCTGGGCACGCTGTGGCGCACGCTCGAACAGCAGGCCACCTTCATGGCTTCGCTCGACGGGTTCACCGCGATGGCGGTGATTGCGTTGGTGGCCGGCGTCTTCGCCGCGTGGCAGCGGCAGATCGACTAGCGCGGTGCAGTAAACCGCGCCTGCCCGGTCCGCTCAAACGATCGCGAAGTGCTCCGTACCCGCCGCCAGGTCGGTGCTTCGCGCGCGCTGGCTGTTGAGCTTGATCTGCAGCCGCAGGTCGTTGGCCGAGTCGGCGTTGCGGATTGCGTCGTCGAAGGTGATCGAGTGGCTCTCGAACAGGTCGAACAGCGCCTGGTCGAAGGTCTGCATGCCCAGGTTGCGGCTCTTCTTCATGATCTCCTTGATCTCGCCCACTTCGCCCTTGAAGATCAGGTCGGCAATCAGCGGCGTGTTCAGCAGCACTTCGACCGCGGCCACGCGGCCCTGGCCGTCTTCCGTGGGCACCAGCCGCTGCGAGACCAGCGAGCGCAGGTTCAGCGACAGGTCCATCAGCAGTTGCGCGCGGCGCTCTTCGGGGAAGAAGTTGATGATGCGGTCCAGCGCCTGGTTGGCGCTGTTGGCGTGCAGCGTGGCCATGCACAGGTGGCCGGTTTCAGCGAAGGCCACCGCGTGCTCCATGGTTTCGCGGTCGCGGATTTCGCCCATCAAAATCACGTCGGGTGCCTGGCGCAGCGTGTTCTTCAGCGCGGCTTCCCAGCTGTCGGTGTCGATGCCCACTTCGCGCTGCGTCACCACGCAGTTCTTGTGCGGGTGCACGAACTCGACCGGGTCTTCCACCGTCACGATGTGGCCGAAGGAGTTCTCGTTGCGCCAGTCGACCATGGCCGCCAGCGTGGTCGACTTGCCCGAGCCCGTGGCGCCCACCAGGATGCACAGGCCGCGCTTGGTCATTGCCACGTCCTTCAGCACCTGCGGCATGCCCAGGCCGTCGATGGTCGGCAGCTTCGCGGGAATGGTCCGCAGCACCATGCCGACCTTGCCCTGCTGCACGAACGCGTTCACGCGGAAACGGCCGATGCCGGTCGGCGAGATTGCGAAGTTGCACTCCTTGGTGCGCTCGAACTCGGCCGTCTGGCGATCGTTCATGACCGAGCGCGTCAGCGCCAGCGTGTGCTGCGAGCCCAGCGCCTGCTGCGACACCTTGGTGACCTTGCCGTCGACCTTGATGGCCGGCGGAAAGTCGGCGGTGATGAACAGGTCACTGCCGTTGCGGCTCACCATGAGCTTGAGCAGGTCGTTGATGAACTGGCTGGCTTGATCGCGTTCCATGATGTCGTGCTCCGGGTGGCTGGATCAGCCGGGGAAATTCTCGGGAATCTTCGCCTTGCCGCGTGCTTCGGCGGCAGAGATCGTATTGCGGCGCACCAGGTCTGTCAGGTTCTGGTCCAGAGTCTGCATGCCCGAGCCCTGGCCGGTCTGGATGGTGGAGTACATCTGCGCCACCTTGGCTTCGCGGATCAGGTTGCGGATGGCCGGCGTGCCCAGCATGATCTCGTGCGCCGCCACGCGGCCCTGGCCGTCCTTGGTCTTGCACAGCGTCTGCGAGATCACGGCCTGCAATGACTCCGACAGCATCGCGCGGATCATTTCCTTTTCTTCACCGGGGAACACGTCGATGATCCGGTCGATGGTCTTGGCCGCCGACGAGGTGTGCAGCGTGCCGAACACCAGGTGGCCCGTTTCGGCCGCGGTCATCGCCAGGCGAATGGTTTCCAGGTCGCGCAACTCGCCCACCAGAATGGCGTCCGGGTCTTCGCGCAGGGCGGAGCGCAGCGCGTTCGAGAACGACAGCGTCATCGGCCCCACTTCGCGCTGGTTGATCAGGCACTTCTTGGACTCGTGCACGAACTCGATCGGGTCTTCCACCGTGAGGATGTGGCCGTATTCGTTTTCGTTGAGGTAGTTCACCATTGCCGCCAGCGTGGTCGACTTGCCCGAACCCGTGGGGCCCGTCACCAGCACCAGCCCGCGCGGCTTGAGCGCCAGTTCGCCGAAAATCTTCGGTGCGTTCAGTTGCTCCAGCGTCAGGATCTTCGAGGGAATGGTCCGGAACACCGCCGCTGCGCCACGGGCCTGGTTGAAGGCGTTCACGCGAAAGCGCGCGAGGCCGTCGATCTCGAACGAGAAGTCGACCTCCAGGAACTCTTCGTAGTGCTTGCGGTGCGTGTCGCTCATGATGTCGTACACCATCGCGTGCACGCCCTTGTGATCGAGCGCATCGACGTTGATGCGGCGCACGTCGCCGTTGACGCGGATCATGGGCGGAAGGCCGGCCGACAAGTGCAGGTCGGACGCTTTGTTCTTGACGCTGAACGCCAGCAATTGGGTAATGTCCACGGGGTTCCTTGGCTCGGATCTGGTGACGTTTTGATACGATTTTGGAAGATTATGACGATGATTGGCGACGACCTCCAGCAAGTAAAGAACCGGATCGCGCAGGCGTGCAACACGGCCGGGCGCGACGCGGCCGGGGTGCGGCTGCTGGCGGTGTCCAAGACCTTCGCAGCGGACGCGGTGCGCGAAGCCCATGCGGCGGGGCAGTCGGCCTTCGGCGAGAACTATGTGCAGGAAGGGCTCGACAAGATCGAAGCCCTTGCCGATCTGCGCGCCTCCCTCGAATGGCACTGCATCGGCCCTCTGCAAAGCAACAAGACGCGGCCCGTGGCGGAGCACTTCGACTGGGTCCACAGCATCGATCGGCTGAAGATTGCCGAGCGTCTTTCGGCGCAGCGGCCGGCGCACTTGCCGCCGCTGAATGTATGCCTTCAGGTTAATGTGGACGGCGGCGCCAACAAGTCCGGCGTGACGCCCGACGAGGCACAGGCGCTTGCACGGGCTGTGGCTGCTTTGCCACAACTGCGGCTGCGTGGGCTCATGGCGATCCCCGAACCGGCGCCCGACTTTGAAGCGCAGCGCGAGTTGTTCCTGCGCGCGCATGCGCTCTTCGAATCGATCCGCAACGCGGGCATCGAACTCGACACGCTTTCGCTCGGCATGAGCGCCGACCTCGAAGCAGCGATCAGCGCCGGCAGCACCATGGTGCGCGTCGGCACCGCAATCTTCGGCGGCAGGGCGCGCAAGCCCGCCTAGACCACTAGGATTTCGCGCGCGGCCGCGCTCACACGCCCAGTGGCAGGCGCGCGCTGTTCTTCACTTCTTCCATCACCGCATAGGTCCGCGTCTCGCGCACGCCGGGCAACTGCCACAGCACGGTGCCGGCGAACTCGCGGTAGGCGGCCATGTCGGCCATGCGGGTCTTGAGCAGGTAGTCGAAGCCGCCGGCGACCATGTGGCATTCCATGATCTCGTCGCGCACCTGCACCGCGGCCTTGAACTGGTCGAACACGTTGGGCGTGGTGCGGTCCAGCAGCACCTCGACGAACACCGTGAAGCCACGGCCCAGCTTGTGCGGATCGAGCCGCGCCTCGTAGCCCTGGATGAACCCGTCGCGCGTCAGTCGCTGCACGCGCGCCAGCACGGCGGTGGGCGACAGCGCCACTGCTTCGGCCAGCTTGAGGTTGGTGATGCGGCCATCCTCCTGAAGAATTTTCAACAGGCGGAGATCGATGCGGTCCAGGTCGAGCATCGGAGGATTATCCGGCTCATGAACCAATTCCTTGCAGAAGATGCGGCCTGCACAGGCAGGCCATAGGAAATAGAACCAAGGAAATGCCCGCCGCCTGCCCTTTGCGGGCCGGCCGGCGCATTCCCTTCATCTTCATCAGCGAACGGTGGTCTGCGGCGCAGCCGTTCCCTGCTGGTTCTTCAGCGGGTCGACCAGCGCGCCGTATGCGGGGCTGGCACGCAGCCGCGCGTATTCGGCGGCGGCCTGCTGGTAGCCCGGCCGCGTCACGTCGGCACCGGCTTCGCTGTTCTGCTTGGCCGCAAGGCCCGACTGCATCCACAGGCGTGTGTCGGCTGCGACGGCAGCGCGGGTGTTCGTCGACACCACGGCGGCCTGCTGCGAGATGCCGTCGGTGTAGCCCTGCGTGGGCGCGGTCTTCAGCCACTGCTGTGCGTCGGACGTCACGGCGGCGCGCGTCGTCGACGAGGTCGTCGCCACGGGGCGCGGATCACCTTCGGCGTAGTTGCCGGCAAAGCTCGGTGCCGCGAACACGCCCAGCAGGGCGGCAACGGTGGCGCTGGTCAGGAGGCGGGTGCTGGTGGACGACTGCTTCATTTGTAGATCCTTGGTGGTGAGTGATTGGTTGATCGGTTGGTGTGCTCACTTTAAAAAACGGATCCACCCGATCGATAACCCGTTGATGACAGTTTTGTCATCTGCGCATGTCCGGCAAACGGGGCTCGCCGGACATGCCTGGCCTATCGCTCGCCCGACGGAATCGTTCCCGCGCGCATGGCCCTGATGGTCTCCGCCTCCACGGCCTCGCGCGTGGCGGGCTGGCCGGTGCGGGGCGTGGGCCAGGGCGCGCCGCGGCTCACGATGTTCCAGGCGGGTTGCTTCCGTGCCGTCTCCAACTCGGCCACCACCTTGTCGCGCGACGGCTCCTGCTGAAGATGGTCGGGATGGCGCGTCACGCCCGCCTCGGTCGGTGCGAAGTGGTATTCGCCGGCCGCCGAAGCAGCCAGGGGTGCCAGCGCGGCAGCGGAGGCCGTTGCGGCGACGAACGATGCGAAAAGTTTGCGGTGCAGCATGTAGAAGATCTCCTTGGGTTGTTCGCCGGCACCAGATGGAACCGGCCATGCCGGTTTCGGGCCAGCATGCCGGATCAATCTAGGAACCCAGGGCGTCAGCAGGCGCACGCCGCGATTACATCGGCGCAATGTGCCCGTCCAACGTCTCTTGCATAACCGTCAGCGCGACGCGCATAAGCCATGGCGCGACGGGCGCGAGAGGTCTATCGTTGCGGCCACCCGTTCAACCAAGGGATCTCTCATGAGCGAAAAACTTTCCTTCGTCAATCCGACCGCGAACAGCCCGTGGGGCACCTATCTTTCGCAGGTCGACCGCGTCGTGCCGTACCTCGGCCCGCTGGCCCGCTGGGTCGAAACCCTCAAGCGCCCCAAGCGCGCGCTGATCGTCGACGTGCCCATCGAAATGGACGACGGCCGCATTGCCCACTACGAGGGCTACCGCGTGCAGCACAACATGAGCCGCGGCCCGGGCAAGGGCGGCGTGCGCTTCCACCCCGACGTCACGCTCGAAGAAGTGATGGCCCTGTCGGCCTGGATGACCATCAAGACCGCCGCGGTGAACCTGCCTTACGGCGGTGCCAAGGGCGGCATCCGCGTCGATCCGAAGAAGCTGTCGCAGAACGAACTGGAAAAGATCACCCGTCGCTACACCAGCGAGATCGGCATCATCATCGGCCCGCACACCGACATCCCCGCGCCCGACGTCAACACCAACGGCCAGATCATGGCCTGGATGATGGACACCTACTCGATGAACACCGGCGGCACCGCCACCGGCGTCGTCACCGGCAAGCCGCTGCACCTGGGTGGCTCGCTGGGCCGCGTCAAGGCCACCGGCCGCGGCGTGTTCGTCACCGGCCGCGAAGCCGCGCGCCGCCTGGGCATGGACCTGCGCGGCGCGCGCATCGCGGTGCAGGGCTTCGGCAACGTGGGCTCGGTCGCGGCCGAACTCTTCGCCGAAGCGGGCGCCAAGATCGTGGCCGTGCAGGACCACACCGGCACCATCGTCAACACCAACGGCCTGGACCTCGCGACGCTGATTCCCATCGCCAACAAGGACGGTGTGATCGCCTTCAAGGGCGGCGACGTGGTGCCCAACGAAGCCTTCTGGGACACGGCCTGCGACATCCTGATCCCGGCCGCACTCGAAGGCCAGATCACCGCCGAGCGTGCGCAGAAGACCACCGCCAAGCTGGTGCTCGAAGGCGCCAACGGACCCACGGTGCCGACCGCCGACGACATCCTCGCCGAGCGCGGCGTGCTGGTGGTGCCCGACGTGATCTGCAACGCCGGCGGCGTGACGGTGAGCTATTTCGAATGGGTGCAGGACTTCTCGTCCTTCTTCTGGGACGAGGACGAGATCAACGTGCGCCTCGATCGCATCATGATGAACGCGCTCAACCAGATCTGGGACACGGCGGACAAGCACAAGATCACGCTGCGCACCGCCACCTATGCGGTGGCTTGCGAGCGGATTCTGATGGCGCGTCAGGAACGCGGCCTGTACCCCTGAAAGGGGTGCATTGCGACCGGGGGACACCCCGGTCGCAGTATCCTGCGGGCCCATGAGTGGCCCGCCGATTCACCTCGATCCCGCGTTCGTCGCGTCGCCCGATTCCCTTCTCGAATGGCTCGGCGCCGCGGTGACGTGGGACGAGCGCATGCGTGCACGCAAGACCGCCAGCTTCGGCGTGCCCTACGACTATTCGCAGATCGCCTACCAGGCAGTGCCGATGCCGGCCGAGCTGGAAATCCTGTGCGCCGGGATCGAAGCCGAGCTTGGTTTTCGTCCGGACAATTGCCTTCTGAACCTCTACCCAGACGGGGCATCGTCGATGGGTTTCCACTCCGACGACATCACGGCGCTGGTCCCCGGCACTGGTGTCGCCATCGTGTCGGTCGGAGCCACGCGGTCCATTGCGTATCGCAGCAAGACCGACAGCAGCCTGCGCTTCGAATACCCGCTGCCCCATGGTTCGTTGCTCTACATGTCGGACGCTGTCCAGCAGGACTGGTTGCACGCAATTCCCAAGGCTGAAGGCGTGGGGGAACGCATCAGCCTGACGTTCCGCGCGATCCGGAAATAGCGGCGAAGCATCAGCCGCCGCACGCGTTGACGGCGCTCGACGAATTCCTCGTCGGCGATGCCTTTGGCCAATGTTTCAGTCGCCTTTCTGGCTCGGCGAGGAGTCGGGCGGGCTGATGTTTTTTTGACGCGCGGGGACGCTACGCTCGAGGGATGACGACCACCTCCCCCTTGCAGAAGCTTCCTCCCGTTCCTGCAGACGGCCTCGCCCGTCTGCAGGCCCTCATGGCCAGCGGGCAGCGCAAGCTGCTGGGGCTGGTCGGTGCGCCCGGTGCCGGCAAGTCCACGCTGGCGCTTGCACTGCTTCATGCGGTGGGCGCCGACCGCGCGCAGGTCGTCCCCATGGACGGCTTCCACCTGGCCAACGTCGAGCTGCAACGGCTCGGCCGTGCCGACCGCAAGGGCGCGCCCGACACCTTCGACAGCGCCGGCTACGTCGCGCTGCTGCAGCGCCTGCGCGAGCAGCGCCCCGATGGCGACATCGTCTACGCCCCTGAATTCCGCCGCGAGATCGAGGAGCCGATTGCCGGCGCCATCGCCGTGCTGCCGTCGACCCAACTCGTCATCACCGAAGGCAACTACCTGCTGCACGACGTCGGCCCGTGGGCCGGCGCGGCGGCGATGCTCGACGAGGTCTGGTACGTGGACATCGACGATGCCGTGCGCGAACAGCGCCTGGTGCAGCGCCACCAGCAGTTCGGCCGCAGCGCCGAAGCCGCGCGCGACTGGGTCGCCAGCACCGACGCGCCGAATGCGCGGCTGATCGCGGCGACGCGGGCGAAGGCCCATCACGTGCTGCTCTGGTCCTGAGAATTTCCGGCGGCAGGGAACGACGGCACCTGGCCGCGCTCGAAGCCTGTGCCGGCACAGGCGCCGGTTAGCATTCGCCGCCGTTCCATGCCGACCATGCACCTCACTACCTTCTCTTCCCTTCGCGCCCCGGCACTCCTGCTGGGGCTGGTGTCCGCCCTCGTGCTCGCCGGTTGCGGCAGCAGTTCGCGCCGCGTGAACTACGAGCCGGAGGAGTTCGGCTCCACCACCACCCACACGCGCAACTACGAAGCGACCGAGGCCCAGACCTGCGAGGCCGCGCGCCGCGCGCTGCTGAGCCAGGGCTACATGATCACCGCCGCCAACGCGGACCTCGTGACCGGGCGCAAGAGCTTCCAGCCAGCGGCCGAGGTGCATGTCGAGGTCGAGTTCCGCATCGTCTGCGCGCGCGAAGGCGGCAAGGCCAGCAAGCAGCAAAACACCGTGGCCTTCGCGACGGCGCTGCAGGACCGCTACGGCATCAAGAAGGTCAACAACTCGGCGAGCCTGGGCGTGGGCGCCATCGGATCGCTCTCGCTGCCGTTCTCGGGCAGCGACGATGCGATGGTGAAGGTGGCCAGCGAAACGCTGACCGACGAGCGCTTCTACGACCGCTTCTTCGCGCTGCTCGACCGCTTCCTCGAAGGCCCGGAGGGCGAGGCCGAAGCGCCCGCCGAACCCGAAACGCCGGCCGCTTCGTCGCCGACCACCGCGCCCGCCACGGCACCCGCCATCACCTTTCCCGTGAACTCATCGCCCAATCGCGGCTGAAAATCCGGGCGCCAGATACCAAGACACGTCTTATGATCTGGACGTGGCTTCAACTTCACCCAACCCGGCGCAATGCGCCTCGCGCCTTCGCAATTCGGTCGCGCAACTGGCGCGCCAGTTGCGCAGTGGCAGCGCCACGCCCGACGGTCCGAGCATTGCCAAGCTCAGTGTGCTCGGCCAGTTGCATCGGCATGGGCCTTGTTCCCCCACCACGCTGGCGGCGCATGAGCGGGTCAAGCTCCAGTCGCTGACGCGCCTCCTGGCCGAGCTGGAGGCCGAGGGCTGGATCGGTCGCGCTCCGCATCCCACCGACGGGCGCCAATGGATGCTGTCGCTCACGGCCGATGGCACGCGGCGGCTCAAGGCGCTCATGCGTTCGCGCGAGGCGGCATTGGCCGATGCGATCAGCACCACGCTGGACGCCGACCAGCGCGCCTTGCTGCTGCAGGCTTGCGAAATGCTCGACGGCCTCACCGCCGCGCTCGGCAGCCAGGCGCCCACTGCTTCGTCCTCATGAGCACCGCACCCACCCCGCAACGCATGACCGGTTTCTGGCGCCATGGCCGATGGCGCCCCGGCGTGCAACTGGCCGTCGCCGTGGCTGTCGCATGGCTGGTGTCCATGGCCCTGCATCTGCCCGAAAGCTTCTGGGCGGTGATGAGCGTGCTGATCGTCATGCGGCCCAGCGCCGGGTCCACGCTGGACGCCGGCTGGGATCGCGTGCGCGGCACCGCCATCGGTGCCTTGTGCGGCCTCGCGGGCGTCTACCTGCAGCACCACGGTGCGCCGATGCTGGCGACCACGCTGGGCATCGTCATGCTGCTGGCTTTCGCCGGTGCCGCCGTGCCGGGCTTGCGCAGCGCGCCCGTGGCGGCGTTGATCATCCTGTCGGCCGGCGGCATTCCGGGTCATTCGGCATTGCAGGTGGCGCTGCTGCGGATGGTGCAGATCGGCATTGGCGTCGGGGTGGCGCTGGCGATCTCGACGGTGGCGTCCGAGTACCACGCGGGCCCGCGTTTCGACGAAGGCTGCGCTGCGTTGCTGCATGGCATCGCACGCCGGATCGCCGCGCTGGCCGGGGCGGACCGGCCCGCCGAAGCAGAGACCGAACGCGTCAACGCCGCCACCCGTGCGTCGCTGGTGCGGCTGACGATCCTGGCCGGCAGCGCGGACCTGGAAGCGCGATGGTGGCGACGCGGTGCCACGGCGGGCGCATCACGTGCGTATCGGAACAAGGCACGGCTCGCGGCGCGGATCTTCCAGGACGCCATCGTGCTGGACCGCTTGTTCCGCCGGATGCCGGACCCGGGTGCCGACCCTGTCTGGTGTGAAGCTGCAGAGGCCGCGAGCGCCGCGCTGGCCGGCATGGCCGGTGCCTTGCAGGGCAAGGGCAAGGCGGACCTCGCAGCCCTCAATCAGGTGGCCATGCAGCACCAGGGCAATCAAACAGAGGCCACCGCCTCGAACGCACTGCTGGCCGCGCCCCTGTGCCTCCTGCACGACGACCTTCAGCGCATGCAGCGCTGCATCGCCGCCTGACCCGTCAGCGCACCAGCGTCGACTTGCCGAACAGGCTTTCGATCAGCTCGACCGCCACTTCGGCCGTCTGGTTGCGCACATCCAGCGCCGGGTTGAGTTCGACCACGTCGAGCGAGCAGAGCCGCCCGGTGTCGGAAATCATCTCCATGCAAAGCTGCATCTCGCGATAGGTCGGGCCGCCGCGCACGCCGGTGCCCACGCCGGGCGCGATGCCGGGGTCGAGGCAATCCAGGTCGAAGCTCACGTGCAGGTGCGTGTCTTCGTCCACGTCCTGCAGCGCTTCGATCATGGTGGTGCGCATGCCGTGCTCGTCGATGTGGCGCATGTCGAACACGCTCAGGCCCAGCGTGCGAATGGCTTCCTTCTCGTCGCTGTCCACGCTGCGGATGCCGATGAAGCGGATGGCGTCGTGCTCCAGCGCCGCGCGCTCGCCGCTCCAGCCCGTGAGCACCGCGGGCCCGTGGCCCAGCAGGCACGACACCGGCATGCCGTGCAGGTTGCCGCTGGGGCTGGTGGTTTCGGTGTTGACGTCGGAGTGCGCATCGAGCCACAGCACGCGCAGCTTCTTGCCGCGCTTGCGTGCGTGCCACGCCACCGCGCTGATGGAGCCGATGGCCAGGCAGTGGTCGCCGCCCATCATCAGCGGCACGTTGCCAGCGCCCAGCGCCGCATCGACCGCCGCATAGACCGAGCGGTTCCAGGCGATCACTTCGTCGAGGTGGCGCAAGCCGTTCGCCGGTGGCGCCCAAGGCGTGGCCGGGCCCGCGAGGTTGCCGCGGTCGATGATCTCGAAGCCCTGCCGCGCCAGCGCTTCCGGCAGGCCCGCCACGCGCAGCGCGTCGGGCCCCATGCCGGCGCCGCGCACGCTGGCGCCGATGTCGGTCGGCGCGCCAATCAGTTCGAGGGTGGTGTTCATGGGCGGGCTCTCAGGTGCTGCCGGTGGAGTCCCCCGCCTGCGGGGAACGGGATGGCCGATTGTGCCGATGAACCGGCGGCATGCCCATGATCTGCTGCACGCCCGTGGCCGTCAGCGGCTGCACCAACTGCGCCAGGAAGCCCGCCGCGACATGGCCGTCGATGCCGATGTCCGCCGGCGGCCGGCGCTCGGGCCGCAGGTAGGTGCCGAACAGCAGGTCCCACAGCACGATGTTCTCGCCATAGTTGCGGTTGCCTTCCTCCAGCACCCGGGAGTGGTGCCAGCGGTGCAGCGCGGGCGTGCTGAAGACGCGGTCGAGCCAGCCGGTGCGCATCTCGATGTTGCAGTGGGTCAGCAGGCCGGTCACGGCGGTGACGGCGCCGACCCACGCGAACACCGCGAGCGGCGCGCCGAGCAGGTACAGCGGTATCTGGCCGAGCGCGGCCTTGAAGGCGCTGTCGATCACGTGAAAGCGCCCGGTGTTCAGCACCCACAGCCGCCGCACGCTGTGGTGCAGCGCATGAAAGCGCCACAGCAGTGGCAACTCGTGTGCCGACCGGTGCGCCACATAGAGCCCGAGTTCGACGACCACGAGCGCAAGCACCACCTGCGCGACAAGCGGCCAGTGCGTGGGCCACACGCCCAGCGACACGCGCAGCGAAGGCTGCGCGAACGCCGCCACGGCCATCGGAAAGCTCGCCGCCAGCGCCGCCGCGACCTGCGCCGAGCCCTTGGTGAGCAGGGTGTGGGCCAGGTTGCAGGGCGTCTCGCCGTCGTCCACCAGCCAGCGCGGCTCGTGCGGCATCCAGCGCTCGAACACCGCGATCACCAGTGCCAGCGACAGGTACACGAAGTTGAACCACAGCAGCGGCGCATGGCTTGCGAAGGCCATCCCCGCGCCGAGCAGGCCCAGCCCGTACAGGGCGGGCCACAGCATCCATGACAGCGCGGCGCGCAGCGGCAGCCGCCGGTTGTTGCCAGCCGGTGTTTTCATTGGGGTGCTCTCAGTGGTGAAAGGATGCAGGGCGGTCCGCCCCGGCCAGCGGCAGGCGCATGCGGAACAGCGTGCCGCCGTCGGGCGCGTCATGCAGCGAGACATCGCCGCCGTGCTCGCGCACGATCTCCTGCACCAGGCTCAGTCCGAGCCCGGCGCCGGGCCCGGTGGCGTGCGCGCGGTAGAAGGGCTTGAAGACATGCGCGCGCTGTGCCTGCGGAATGCCCGGCCCGTCGTCGATCACATCGATGTGGCCCGCCGCATCGACCCGCACCACCACGCCGCCATGGCCGCCTGCATGGTCGATGGCGTTCTGCACGAGATTGGTCAGCGCGCGCACCAGCGCATCGCGGTCGCCTTCCACATCGACGGATGCGGCCTGTGCTTCGAGCGAAATCTCGTAGCCGGCGGCCAGCGCCAGCGGCGCCATCTCGGCGACCACGTCGCGTGCCATCTCCACCAGATCGATGCGCTGCCGCCGGTCGGCATGGCCCTTCATGCGCTGCAGGTCCAGTAACTGGCCCGCCAGCACCGACAGGCGCGCGGCGTCGGTCAGCAGGCGGTGCTTTTCGGGGCCGTCCGGCAGGTTCTCCAGCCGGGTGTTCAAGATGGCCAGCGGCGTGCGCAGCTCGTGCGCGGCATCGGCCAGAAAACGCTCGTGGCGCGCATGGCCGTCGTCGAGCCGCTGCAGCGCGTCGTTGAAGGCGCCCACCAGCGTGGCCACCTCCCCCGGCACATCGGACAGCGGCAGGCGCACGCCGCGCTGGTCGGCATCGATCTGGCCCGCGCGCGCCGCAGCGGCGTTCAGTCCGGCCAGGGTCCGCTTCACCACGAAGTGCGTGGCCAGCAGCGTCGCCGCGGTGGTGATGGCCATGATCGGCAGCACCAGCTGGACCAGGAGCAGCAACAACGCAAGGCCCAGGTAGCGCCAGGTGATGGGGCTGTCGGGACCGGTCAGGATCTGCACGTCGCCCGCGGCCGAGTCCACCCAGCGCATGCGCGCAGCCTGCCGTGGCGGATCGCCGATGTTCCAGCCCAGCCGTGCCTGGCGCACCGTATCGAGCACGTCGCCGATGCGCGCGAACTCGGGCGGTATCTGGCCTTCGAGCACTTGCCCGCCCTGGTGGTCGCGGATCGAGAACCAGAGATGCGGCACGGTCTTGCGCAGCGCAACCAGCCGCCGGGTCGGCCGCATGTGGAGCTTGCCGGTCGCATCGCGCGCCACAGCCTCCTGCAGGATCTCGACGGTGTTCTCCGTCGAGCTGAAATCGACCAGGTGCCCCGACGCCACCAGCGCACCTATCACCACGAGTTGAATGGCGACCTGCAGCAGCACCAGTTGGCGGATCAGCCGGCGCTTGAGCGTGGGCGGTGCCGATGGCTTCATGGTTGCTGCCGCAGCAGATAGCCGACGCCGCGGATGCTGCAGATCTCCACGCCGGCGCCGCTGTCAGTGAGCTTCTTGCGCAGGCGCGACACATGCGTGTCGAGGGCGTTCGACTGGATCTCCGCGTCGAAGCCGAACACCGCGCGCTCCAGTGCGGCGCGCTGCACGGTGCGGCCGGCGCGTCGCACCAGGGTTTCGAGCGCCAGCAGTTCGCGGCGCGGCAGCTCCATCCGCTGGCCGGCGACGCTGGCCTCGCAATGCGCGAAGTCGAACAACAACGCCGCGATGTGCAGGGCGTCCGCTTGCGTCTCGGCGGGCCTTCGCAGCAGCGCGCGGATGCGGGCCAGCAGTTCCTCGACCGCGAAGGGCTTGCCCAGGTAGTCGTCGGCGCCCGCGTCGAGCCCGGCCACGCGGTCGTCCAGCGCATCGCGGGCCGTGAGCATCAGCACCGGCACGGGGTTGCCGGCGGCGCGCAGGTTCGACACCAGCGCCAGGCCGTCGCCGTCGGGCAGCCGCCGGTCGAGCACCAGCGCGTTGTAGGGCGTGGCGTCGACGTAGCGCGCACCGCCGGCCAGCGTGTCGGCATGGTCCACGAGGATGCCGCGCTTGTGCAGCGCAATGCGCAGCACCGACGCCATTTCGGGTTCGTCTTCCACCAGCAGGATGCGCACCGTGCTTGTCCTTCCAAAAAAGCTGCATCGCCGGAGCCCCGGCGTGCCGCACTTTAGGCAGGCCGCATTGCATCAGTATTGCGTCGGTTCACCAATATCGACGTCATGTTCACACCATGTTCGTGGAACAAGATCCGCCGCATTGCCAACGAACGACGCCCACCGGGCGCGGAGGACAGACAGCATGCGCAGCTTCTATACGGTCGAGCTTCTGGAGGTGGTCGTCCTGGCGGCGGTGTTGTGGTTCGCCTCCGCGGCGATGGCCGAAGTGGTGTCGGTCTTCGACCGCGAGCCTCCCGCCTACGACCCTTGCCGCGATGGCCGCAACAGCTATGGCAGGGCCATGAACTGCGGCGAGCTTCTGCGGCAGATGGACCGCGACGAAGCCTGGGAGCGCCGCCATCGTCGCTTCGACGATCCGGGGCGCCGGCCCTCCGACCCCTGCCAGGACGGCCGCTACAGCACCGGTCGCCCCGTGACCTGCGACGAACTGCGCGAGCGGCTGGATCGGCAGGAGCGGCGCCGCTACCAGCGCTTCGAGGATGACGACGGCTACGGCAGCGGGCAGGTCGTGGAGCCTGTCTTCATGAAGTAGGCCGGGGGCGCTCCATCGGTCTATTGCTCAATTGCTCAATTGCTCTATTGGCCTATCGGATGTGATGCCACAGGTACGCGTAGCCCAGCGCATCCATGAAGGCCGATTCCTTGTTGTCCGTCGCCGCGCTGTGGCCGCCTTCCATGTTCTCGTAGAAGCTGCTGTCGTATCCAAGGCCGACCATCTTCGCGTGCATCTTGCGCGCATGCACCGGGCCCACGCGGTCGTCGCGCGTCGAGGTGGTGAAGAGGGCGGGCGGATACGCCTGGCCCGGCTTCGCGTTCTCATAAGGCGAGAAGGCTTTGATCCATTCCCACTCTTCGGGCTGGTCCGGGTCGCCGTACTCGGCGATCCACGATGCGCCGGCCGACAGATGCGTGTAGCGCTTCATGTCCAGCAGCGCCACCTCGCTCACGATGGCGCCGTAGAGCTGCGGGTACAGCGTGAGCATGTTGCCCATCAGCAGGCCGCCGTTGCTGCCGCCCATCGCGCCCAGGTGCGCGGGCGATGTGATGTTGCGCGCGAACAGGTCTTCGGACACGGCCGCGAAGTCTTCGCAGGTGCGCAGCCGGTTTTCTTGCAGTGCGGCCTGGTGCCAGCGCGGGCCGTACTCGCCGCCGCCACGGATGTTGGCAATGACGTACACGCCGCCCTGGTCGAGCCAGGCGCGGCCGATGCTGCCGCTGTAGCTGGGCTGCAGCGAAATCTCGAAGCCGCCGTAGGCGTACTGCAGCGTCGGGTTCTTGCCGTTGGCGACCAGGTCTTTGGCGGCGATCTCGAAGTAGGGCACGCGCGTGCCGTCCTTCGAGGTCGTGAAATGCTGGCTCACGCTGTAGCGCGAGGCGTCGAAGAAGCCGGGGCTGTCCTTCAGCACTTCGGGCTCGCCCTGGCCGATGGTGCCGATGTAGAGCGTGGTCGGCTGCAGGAAGCCGCTCACCGTCAGGAAGTAGTCGTCGTTATCGTCCTCGTCGATGCCGCCGGCATCGATGGTCGAGAGCGCGGGCGCGCCGCCCAGGCCCTTGCGCTCCCACGCGCCGGTGCCGCCGGGCGGCGGCGTGAGCACTTCGAGCCGGTTCACCACGTCGTGCATCACGTTCAGGATCAGGTGGTGCCGCGTCCACGAATGGCTGTCCAGTGCGGTGGTGTCGTCGGGCTCGAACAGCACCGTGATCTCGCGCCTGCCCGCCATGAAGTCCTCGAACTTCGCGGCCAGCAGCGAGCCTGATGCGTAGGTCGTGCCGCCCACGGTCCAGTCTTCGCGCGGCTCGATCAGCATCCACTCGCGCGTGACTTCCATGTTGGAGTCGTCGGGCACGTCGATCTTGACGAGCTGGCCGTCGCTGCCGCGCAGCCAGGTTTCGCTGTCGTAGAAGTCGATCTGGCGCGAGACGAAGTCGCGCTCGAAGCCGGGCGTGTTGTCGCGGTAGGCACTGACCGACATGTCCTCGTGCGCGCCTTCGTACACCGTGACGGCGCTGGCCAGCGGCGTGCCACGTTGCCATTCCTTCACGATGCGCGGGTAGCTGGAGCTGGTCATCGAGCCGGGGCCGAAGTCGGTGGCCACGTAGAGGTGGTCGATGTCTTTCCAGCCCACGTGGTTCTTGGCCTCGGGCAGCGTGAAGCCGCCTTCGACGAATTGCTTGCGCTCCAGGTCGAACTCGCGCACCACGTCCGCATCGGCACCACCGCGCGACAGCGAGATCAGGCAGCGCTTGTAGTCGGGGTCGAGGCAGTCGGCGCCGTGCCACACCCAGTTCTCGCCGTCGGCCGCGGCCAGCGCGTCGAGGTCGAGCACGGTCTCCCATGCGGGCTGCGGCTTGCGGTATTCGGCCAGCGTGGTGCGGCGCCAGAGGCCCTTCGGATGCGTCTTGTCGCGCCAGAAGTTGTAGTAGCCGGGGCCGATCTTGCGGACCATGGGAATGCGCTCGTCGGAGTCGAGCACTTCGAGGATGCCCTGCTCAAGTGCCTTGAACGCGGGCGACTGCGCATGGGCCTGCACGGTCTTCGCGTTCTCCTGCCGGGCCCAGGCCAGTTGCGCATCGCCGTCGATGTCTTCGAGCCAGAGGTGTTGGTCGTCTTGCTGCGGGGCTTGCTGCTGCGGAGGGAGGCTTTGTGTCATGGGGCCAGTGTACGAAGCCCCCGTGAAAGAAAGGTCTGTGAGCCTTTGTCCGGGCCCGCGCTGTAGCCCGATCGATAGCGCCCGGCGTTTGTGCCAACGCACGACGGGCACTTTGGCATTACTTGGGGCAAACCCCTGTCCCGCCGGTGCCTTCCCCCCGGTGGAAACACTGAAGAAGGCGAGGCCCCTAAACGCGGTGTGCACGGTATCCTGCCAATCGGCGCATGCCCCACCAAGGAGACACAACACATGAAACACCTGAGCGGACTTGATGCCACCTTCCTGCACCTGGAAACACCAGAGATGCCGATGCACGTGGGCTCGCTCAACGTGCTGGACCTGCCCAAGGGCTACAAGGGCGACTTCTACGAAGACGCCAAGCAGTTCATGGCCAGCCGCATCCACCTGGCCGATGTGTTCACGCGCAAGCTCGCGCTCATGCCCTTCGACATGTCCAACCCGGTGTGGGTGGAGGACGAGGACATCGACATCGACTACCACGTGCGCCACATCACGCTGCCCAAGCCCGGCACCAACCGGCAGTTGCAGCAGTACGTGGCGCGGCTGCATTCCACGCTGATCGACCGCAGCCGGCCGATGTGGGAGTTCTTCATCATCGACGGCCTGCAAAGCGGCCAGGTGGCGCTCTACACCAAGGTGCACCATGCGGGCATCGACGGGCAGGCCGGCGTGGAAGTGGGCAAGGCCATCTTCGACCTCGAGGCCACCGGCCGCGTGGTGAAGCCGCCGCGCTCGCGTCCGCGCGGCAACGGCTACCAGCTCGGCATGGCCGAACTCGCGACCGCCGCGTTGCGCAACACGGCGCAGCAGTACGTCAAGCTGTTCAAGATGGCGCCGGCCATCGCGCGCGCCATCGGCGGCCTTGCCAAGCCCGATGAAAAAGCGGCCGAGAAAGCCACGGCCGGCGCGTCGAAGAAGTTCAACCTCTTTGCGCCGCGCACGTCGCTCAACGTGTCCATCACCAACCAGCGTACCTTTGCGGGCCGCACCATCTCGCTGGCCGAGACCAAGTACATCGCCAAGCACTTCGGCGTGTCGCTCAACGACGTGGTCATGGCCACCGTGGCCGGTGCGCTGCGCCACTACCTGGCCGACAACAACGAGCTGCCGGCCAAGCCGCTGGTGGCCGGCGTGCCGGTGAGCCTGCGCGAAGCCGGCGACGACACGGCCAACAACCAGGCCAGCATGATCCTGGTGAGCCTGGCGACCGACATCACCGACCCGATCCAGCGCCTGAAGGCGATCAACGCCTCGTCGAACAGCTCGAAGGCGACGATGAACCGCTTCAAGGCGGTGATCCTGGACGACTTCCCGACCTTCGCCGCGCCTTGGCTGGTGTCGGGCATCGCCTCGATGGTGGGACGCTCGGGCATCGTCAACCTGCTGCCACCGGCCGCCAACGTGGCCATCTCCAACGTGGCGGGCGCGCCGTTTCCGATGTACTTCGCAGGGGCGCTGGTCACCTGCTACTACCCGGTGTCGATCGCGAGCCATGGCACGGCGCTGAACGTGACGGTGCAGAGCTACAACGGCCGCATGGACTACGGCCTGATCGCCTGCCGCCGCGCCGTGCCCGACATCACCGAGATCGGCGACTACATGCTGGCCGAGCACAAGCTGCTGATGGAGCTGACGCACAAGCACCCGGCCGCCGCAGGGGCCACTGCCGCGCCTGCGAAGGCTGCGGCAAGCCCTGCGCCGGCGGCCGAGCCTGCTGCGCCTGCCGCCAAGGCCGTGCCAGCGGCGAAGAAGCCCGCAGCGCGCAAGAAGGCGCCGGTGAAGGCGGCTGCGAAGAAGGCTCCGGCCAAGACAGCAGCCAGGACAGCCATCAAGACCGTGGCGAAGAAGGTCGCGCCCAAGCCCGCGGCCCGCAAGGCCGCCGCAGCCCCGGCCAAGCGCGGCGGGGCTTCCCGAGCCGCTGCGGCATGATCGGCGGGCCGGCTTGCAGAAAATTGGGGCAGTTGGACTAGATTTCCGACGGTTCTAGTTTTCCAGGCCTAGGCCCTGCGGAAGAAGATAGGCCCATCGCGATTCCCCGCGAACGAGCCCATCAACTTCAAGGAAATCACCATGTCCACCACGCAAACCACCATCGCTTCCGCAGCCATCCACGTCGTCGGCCAGTACAACGACGCGGGCAAGACCCTGGTCGGCGCCTACCGCACCGGCGTGCATCGCCTGCTGGGCGGCGCCGCTTCGCGCTACAGCAACTTCCTGGGCAGCCGCCAGATTCCGCTGGTGAGCGAACAGGTAAAGGCCAACCTGATCGGCGCGCAGGAAAAGATCAACGGTTTCCTGGCCAAGCGCCTGGACATCGACACCAGCCGCATCGTGAACGCGATGGACCGTGTTGCCGCCGGCACCACCAGCGGCATCGAAACCGTGGCCGGCCGCGTGGCCCGCGTCGAATCGCCTGTGGCCACCTCGGTCATCAACACCCTGAGCGCCATCCACCAGCCGATCGCCACCGTCTCGGTGCAGATCGCCGACAAGATCGTCGCCGGCACCAAGCAGATCGAAGCGCGCGTTGGCGGCGAAGCCGTTGTTGCCAAGCCCGTGCGTACCGTGAAGGCCAAGGTCGCCGCGGCCAAGAAGCCGGTTCGCCGCGCTGCTGCCCGCAAGGCAGCCTGACCCCCGGGGGCGCCTGATGGCGCCCTTTTTCTTTTTTCCGGCATCTGGAGCACTGCATGGCGACCCGTCCTGACGAAACTGCAAAGTTGAAGAAGAAGGCGGTGCCTGCAAAGAAGGCGCCAGTGGCCAGGAAGAAGGCGGCGCCCCGCAAGGCGGCGCCCGCCGCAAAGAAATCCGACGCCGCACCCGGCAAGGCCGAAGTCCTGCTGCGTGCCGGCCTCAAGGCGCTGGACAACGTGCGCAACGACGTCGCCAAGCGCCAGGCCAATGTGATCGAAGGTCTGCTCGGCATCGGGCACGGCAAGGTCGATGCCGGTGCTGGCACTGGTGCCAAGGCGGCGCTCACGCGTGGCTTTCCCAGCCTCGACAGTTTCGGCATCCGCAAGTTCGAGGACGTGTTCGACCAGCGCGTCGCCACCGCCATGCAGCGCCTGGGCATGCCCAGCGTGCAGGAAGTGCAGGCACTGCGCGACGAGGTCGCGCAACTGCGCGAGCGTCTCGCGAAATTAGAGAAGCCCGTCGCCGGCCCGCGTGCCAGCGGCAGCGGCAGCGGCAGCAAACGCTGAACGGCCCACGGCACACCCCGGTTGTGGCCAGTTCCAACAACACCACGCGCGATCGCATCCTGCAGGCCAGCCTTGCGCTGTTCAATGCACAGGGCCTGGCCGCAGTGTCGACCCACAAGATCGCAGCCGAGCTCGGCATGAGCCCAGGCAACCTGCACTACCACTTCAAGGCCAAGCAGCTCATCGTCGAATGGCTGTTCCGGCGCTTCGAGCAGCGCATGGAAGCGCTCAACGGCTCGTCGGCCACCATTGCGGCCATCGACGACCTCTGGCTCGCGCTGCACCTGCGCTTCGAGGCCATCGACGAATACCGCTTCATCTACCGCGACATGGCTTTCCTGGCCAGCGAATACCCGGCGCTCGGGCAGCGCGCGCAGGCGCTCACCGCACAGAACCTGCTCGCGGCCCAGGCGTTGTGCGAAGGGCTGGTGGCCTCGGGCGTGATCGAGACCAGCGCCGAGCAGGCCCGCATCCTGGCGCTGCAGATGGTCTTCACCACCACCTGCTGGCTGTCGTTCGAGCGGCTCGTGCCGGGGCGCGACGCGCTGGCGCAGGCCGACCCCGGTTTGGCGGCTTTCTACACGCTCACGCTGGTTTCTCCGTATGTTTCCAGCGAATCGAGGGCTTACCTTGATTACCTGAGGGGCAAATACCTCGGATAAATGTCGCTGTTGTCCGACGGGGCATTGGCTCCAGCAGCCTCAAGTTCGTCTTGAAGAAGATAAAAACCAAAAAAGGAAACATCCATCATGACCACCGCCACCCGTGACCACATCGCGCCACCTTCGCGCCTGCTCCTGCTGGCCGAGGCCCGTGCCCTCTGGGAAACCGGCGCCGGCATCGCCATGTGGCCGCTGCTGCAGCTCACGCCGCGTGGCGACGGGCACCCCGTGCTCGTGCTGCCGGGCCTCGTGGCCGGCGATGGATCGACCCTGCTGCTGCGCCGCTATTTGTGCAGCCGCGGCTATGACGCCCACGGCTGGGGCCTGGGCCGCAACCTCGGCCCGCGCGAGGGCGTGGAAGACGGCATGGTCCAGTTGCTGAAGACCCTGCACGAGAAGAGCGGCCAGAAGGTCAGCGTGATCGGCTGGAGCCTGGGTGGCGTCTATGCGCGCTTGCTGGCATCGGCGCAATCGGACCTGATCCGCAACGTGATCACGCTGGGCAGCCCGTTTTCCGGCAGCCCGCGTGCGACGAATGCCTGGCGCGTGTACGAAGGCGTGAGCGGCCAGAGTTCGCACGACCCGCGCCGCATGAAGGTCGTGCAGCCCACGCCGCCCGTGCCGACCACCTCGATCTTCAGCCGCACCGATGGCGTGGTCGCGTGGCGCTGCAGCATCGAGAAGACCGGCCCGCAGTCGGAGAACATCGAGGTCATGGCCAGCCACCTGGGGCTGGGCGCGCACCCTGCCGTTTTGTACGCGGTGGCCGACCGGCTGGCACAGCCCGAGGGCCAGTGGAAGCCCTTCAATCGTGGTTTGCTGGGGCCGCTGGTGTACCCGGACCCTGACCGCGAGGTGTAGGAAGTCACGGAACCGCAGCAAAGCCGGCAGCCGCCGGCTTTTTTCATGGCGGTTCATGACTTCCGTACTGGCCGCAAAGAGGGCTCGCCAGAACAATGCCCGGCGCCATGAACTGCAATCCGCCTCGCATCTATCCCCGCATCACGCGTCCCGACTTTCTGCATGAATCCGAACCCATGCCCGACACGGCCACCACGCCCGAAGGCCACCCCAGGGCGCAAACGCCCGTTGCCCGGGCCGTCGCCGGAGACGTCGATCTGCGCGTGACCTACGCCATCGAATTCCCCACGCAACGCACCACGCTGACCCACGGGTACATGAAGCAACTGGGCCTCGATGCGCAAGGGCTGCATGCGCAGGCGGTCGACAACCTGCACCGCAAGGCCAACTCGAAAGCGGCCACGCAGGATCTGGTGGCGTACAAGGCCCTCGTGACGGGCGACGGCCTCGAAGCCTGCATGCTGCTGCTGCCGGACCTCTGGGCGAAGCTCTCGACAGGCTTCAAGGGCGAGCTGATCGCGGTGGTGCCCAGCAAGGACGCGCTCTATTTCATGGACAGCCAGGCCACGCTGACCGTTGCCGGCCAGCCCATTTCAACCACGACCCGGCTCGCGCTCATGTGTTCGGCCGCGGCCCGGGTCAAGGCCGAAGCCGGGGCGCATGGCCTGTCGGACCAGGTGATCGCCCTGACCCCCGAGGGCTGGAAGGTGCGCGGCACCTTCGGGGCCCACGCGTCCGTGCTGCCGGCCTAGCGGCCAGCCCGCCTTCTGTGCCGGCCGTCAGGTGCCGGCCCACACGTCCAGCACGTAGCGCTGGTCGGCAATCATCTTGTCCATCCATGCCGTGCTGTCGTGCCCATGCTCGCGTGCCAGGTCGCTCAGCGTGCGCCGCACGTCGGGCTCCATGCGCGAGCCGTCGCCGCACACGTACACCACGGCGCCCGCTTCCAGCAGCTTCCAGACATGCGCTGCCTGTTCGCGGATCAGGTCCTGCACATAGACCTTGCGCTCGCCCGAGCGCGAGAACGCGGTGTGCAGCTTCATCACGCCGCGATGGGCCCAGGCCTTCAGTTCCTCGGCGTAGATGAAGTCTTGCTCGGGGTGCCTGCAGCCGAAGAAGAGTAGGGCGTCGCCCAGCGCCTCGCCCGCCTCGACCTGCGCGGCGCGCTCCTGCAGAAAGCCGCGAAACGGTGCGAGACCCGTGCCGGGGCCGACCATGATCAGCGGGCGCGTCACGTCTTCCGGCAGCCGGAAGCCTTCGGCTGTGGTCTCTCGGATCACGCCGTGCACCGTGTCGCCCGCCTCGGCGCGCGCCAGGTAGTTGGAGCACACGCCCTCGAAGGTTCCGCTGCCCGACAGCGCCGGCGCACTCACCACGCCCACCGTGACGCTGCAGCGGCCCGGCGTCATCGTCGGCGACGAGGAGATCGAGTAGTAGCGCGGCGACAGCGGCGACAGCATTTCGAGGAACACCGCAAACGGCACCTGGCAGGCGCGATGTTCTTCCAGCAGTTCGAGCAGCGACTTGCGCTTGTGCAGCACCTCGGCCTTGTACGCGGCCTGCGAGGCTTCGTCGCTGCCTGACAGCGCCACCAGCTTCGGCTTGGTGAAAGGGCATTCGGTGTGCGCCGCAAGCGTGGCGATCTGCTTGCGCGTGGCCACGTCCTGCAGCTCGACGTAGTCGCCCAGCAGGCGGTCGACCGCGATCACCTGATCGACCGGCAGCGCCGCCTTGCGACCCGCGCCTGCATGCAGTCGCACGTGGGCCGAGCGGTCGAAGCCGAAGCGCGCCATCGCGCGTTCGACCTGCGCGGGGCTGTTGCGCGGCACCACGCTCAGGTGGTCGCCGGCGCGGTAGATCACGCCTTCGGGCAGCGTCAGCTCGACGTGGCGCGTGGAGCGCCCGGCCTCGCCGTTGCTGCCACCGCTTTGCAGCTCGCGGTTTTCGATGACACGCAAGGCCACCGCACCCAGCGCATCGACCAGTGCGTTCTTCTGCGGCGGCGGCAGCTCTTCGAGCGTGTAAAGCGGCTCCGCCTCCGCCGGCGTGTCCGCACCGGTCTTGATGTCGAAGGCCTTCACCAGCTCGGGCCAGAGCGCGTCGCTCCAGTCCTGGAAAGCGCCGTCCATGTCCTCGCGCGCATCGCCTTCGCCGCGCGGATGCACGCGCGTGGCGCCCAGCGCTTCGAGCCGTTCGTCGATGCGGCGCGGTACGGCCTGGTAAGTGGCGGCCCAGTCGGTGTTGCCGCAGCCGAAGACGCTGAAGCGCACGCCGTTGAGCGAATCGTCGGCCTTGTCGAGCCAGCGATGAAACTCGGCCGCGTTATCGGGCGCCACGCCGTTGTATGAAGCGCAGACGATCGCCACCGCACCGCTGGCCGGCAGGCGCTCGGCGTAGTCGTCGAGCGAAGCCAACTGGGTCGAGAAGCCGCGCAGCTCGCCGGCCTCGGCCAGTTGCCGCGCCAGGTCTTCGGCCGTGCCGAGGTTGGAGCCCTGCAGCACCAGCAGCGAGGTGCCATGGCGTGCCGCCTGCGGCTTGCGCGCGGCCGGCTGCGTGGGTTGCACGGGCGCGGCCGTCGCGTCGGCCAAGTGGTTGCGCGGGCGCGTGGCCGGGTCGCGCAGCAGCGCCTTGATCTTGAAACCCTCGGGCTTGATCGTCAGCGCTTCCTTGATCTTCAGCTTGTAGTTCGTGTGGTCGACGAGGTTGAAGCGCTGCAGGATCATGCCCAGCGTGAGCACCGCCTCTTGCAGCGCGAACTGCCGGCCGATGCACGCGCGCTGCCCGTTGCCGAAGGGCTTGAAGGCATTCACCGGCCGCTCGCGCTCGGCTTCGCGGCTGAAGTGGTCGGGGTTGAACTCGTCGGCGTCCTCGCCCCAGATGCCCTTGTCACGGTGCAGCGCCAGCGCATGCATGATGACCATGTTCTTCTTCTTGATCGTGTACTGGCCGCCGATGGTCGTGTCTTCCTTCGCGCGCATCGCGATGGCCGGCGCCGTCGGGTACAGGCGCAGCGCCTCCTTCAGCACCTGCATCACGTACTGCAGGCGATTGACCTGCGCATAGGTCGGCTTTTGCGTGGTGTCGGGGCCGAACACGCTGTCGACCTCGGCCTGCGCCTTGGCCAGCGCTTCGGGGTTCTTCAGCAGGAAGTAGGTGGCAAAGGACAGCAGGCCGCTGGTGGTTTCATGCCCTGCGATGAGGAATTCGATGCACTCGTCGCGGATCATCTTGTCGTCGAGCTTCTCGCCGCTCTTCTTGTCCACGCCCGCGATCATGTAGCTCAGCAGGTCGGGCTTGGTGGCGATGTCGGCACCGCTTGCGCGGCGCTCTTCGATGATGTCTTCCACCATCTTGTGCATGAAGCGGATGTCCTTGCGCTGCTGTGCAAGCTCCTTCTTCAGCATCAGTTCTTCGAGCGGCAGGCCGCGCCGGTTCTGCACCGTCTCCAGCGTGCGCACCATCGCGTCGACAAAAGGATGGAAGCCCTCGCGGTAGAACGAGTTGAAGCGGTAGCCGAAGCCGCACAGGCCGATGGTGTCGAGCGTGAGCGCGGTCATGTCGCGTACCACGTCCACCTCTTCGTCGAAGTTCAGGCGCTCCCACTTGGTGACCAGCTGGCTCGCGATGTCCAGCATCATCGGGTGGTAGGCCTGCATCGCGCGCTGGCTGAAGTTGGCCAGCAGGATGTTGTGCGGCTTCGACCAGGTCTCTTCATGCGTGTCGGAGGTGAAGAGCCCGTGCGACGCGGCGCGCAATCGTCGCAATGCACCGCGTGTACTTTTGTCGAAGCGTGCCTCTTCGCAGAGTTCGTCGACCAGCGCGGGCGACGACACCACGATCACCGGCATGCCCGGCATGTCGAGCCAGTAGATGCCACCGAGGTCTTGCGCGATCTTCCACATGTCGAGCACGGGAGAGTCGGAGCCGATCGACAGCAGGTTCCCGACGAAGGGTTTCTTCGCCGGATGCGGGATCGGGTGGAGCGAGTTTTTGCCTGCCATGGGTTGTTGTGCCTTTGGAATGGACCCGCTTCGGATGTCCGTGGTGTAACAACCGGAGTATCCCGATGGCACGGGGGCCCGCAGGACGGGGTTTCCCTTAGCTCCTGGGCCCCTGCGGCGCCGGCAGCCTGTTGACGCAAGCCAACGCCGGGGCCACCGCCTACGCTGCGCCGACCCCTTGCTTTCATTCCGCCACGCCATGTCTTTTGCCGGACCCGACAACGACCTGAAACTCTTCGAAGCCCTGGACCGCGCCGCACGGCGGCATCCCCAGGTCACGGCCTACATCGACGGCGAACGCGGGTTCAGCTTCGGCCAGGCCGCGCAGGCCAGCGAACACCTCGCCGTCGCCCTGCTGGACATGGGGCTGCGCCGGGGCGGGCGCATCGCGCTGCTGTCGCCGAACCGGATCGAATGGCTGCAACTGTTCTTTGCGGCGGCGCGCATCGGCGTGGCCGTGGTGGCGCTGAGCCCGCGCTACCGCGACAGCGAACTCGCGTTCATGCTGGCCGACAGTGCCTGCCAGGCGGTGTTCACGGTCGAGCAGGTGGACGACTTCGATTGCGCGGCGATGTTCGAACGCCTGGCGCCGCAATTGCCGGCGTTGCGCCAGGTGGTGACGCTCGATGGCGCGCGCTTCGCCGAGATGGCGGCCACGCCGGTACGGCGCCCGCTGCTCGACGATGCGTCCGCCCAGGTGCAGGCGGACGACCTCGCGATGGTGATCTACACCTCCGGCACCACGGGTCGCCCCAAGGGCTGCGCGCTCACGCATGCCAGCATGCTGGCCTCGGCATGGGGACAGTCGCAGCACACGGGCGTGCAGCCCGGCGAGCTGCTGCAGCTCGGCAATCCGCTCAACCATGTGGGCGGCATCACCTGCGGCGTGCTGGCGCAGTTGCTGGCCGGAGGCAGTTGCGAACTGGTCGGCACCTTCAAGGCGCAGACCGTGCTCGACATGATCCGGCGCCATCCGCCCGCCTTGCTGGTGGGCGTGCCGACCATGCTGACGCTGCTGCTGATGCATCCGTCGTCGGCGTCGGTCGACCTGAACAGCGTGCGGCTCATCGTCACCGGCGGCTCGAACGCCGACGCCACCTTGCTCGGGCAACTGAAGGCGCGCATGCCGGCGGCGACGGTCATGAACCTCTACGGGCTGTCCGAGTCATCGGGCGCGCTAGTGATGTCGCCCGCAAACTGCGCCGACGACGACCTCATGCAGGCCATCGGCCAGCCCTTGCAGGGCGTGGAGATGCAGGTGCTTGCCCCCGGCGGTGCCGTGTTGCCGCACGGCGAGATCGGCGAGCTGTGCTTTCGCGGCCTGGGCGTGGTGCGCGGCTACATCGGCGCGGCCGCGTCGGGCGGTGCCTTCGCCGACGGATGGCTGCACACGGGCGACCTCGGGATGGTGGACGCCCGGGGCTTCATCACGCTCAAGGGCCGCATGAAGGACATGTACATCCAGGGCGGCTTCAACGTCTACCCGGCCGAGGTGGAGGCGCTGATCGCGAGCCACCCGGGCGTGCTGATGGTGGCCGGCATCGGCGTGCCCGACCCGGTGCTGGGCGAGGTCGGCCGCTACTTCGTCGTGCCCAGGGAAGGCATCAGCCTGACGGTGGATGCGCTGCTCGCGCATTGCGACGGGCGCATCGCCGACTACAAGATGCCCCGGCAGATCGTGCTGCGCGAGCAATTGCCGCTGACGCCGGCCGGCAAGATCCACAAGGCGAGGCTGCGCGACGAGGCCGTGTGAACCGTCACGCCAGCCCCGCGCGGTCGTCGGGCCTCAGGGCCGGACCATCTTGCAGTCGGTGCCCTGTGCCAGTTCGTTCCCCGTATAGACGGCATCGGTGCGAAAGCCGTAGTTCGTGCCTTCCCAGCCCGTCTTCACCGTCTTGCCGTCCACCGGCGCAATGGTGTTGACCACCTGCGGCAACAGCAACTGATGGTCTTCGGCGCGCATGCGCACCGGCCCGACCACCGAATCGAAGCTCAGGTCTTCGAGCGCGTGCGCCACCTTCACCGTATCGGTCGAGCCCGCCTTGTTGATGGCGGCTGCCAGCAGGCGCGGCGTCATGTCGATGCGCGGCGCCAGAAAGTCCTTGCCGGTCTTGGCCTTGTAGGCCTTGGCCAGCGCGTCCACCTTCGGCGTGTCGGCCTCGCCCGGATGCCATTCGGCCACCCAGGTCAGCTGCCCCGTCTTCGCCTGCGACACGGCCGTGACCGTGCCCGGCACCGACCCCGCGCTGTGGTTGAAGTAGCGCAGGTTGTAGCCCGCGTCGCCCGCGGCCTTGAGCAGCAACGTCATGTCCTGCCCCCAGTTGCCAGTGATGACCGAGTCGGCCCCGCTCTGGCGGATGTTCGCCACGTAGGGCGCGAAGTCCTTCACGCGGCCGATGGGGTGCAGCGCCTCGCCGACGAACTGGATGTCGGGCCGCGCAAGGCCGACCATCTGCCGGCCATAGCTCGCCCATTGCTTGCCGTGCGCGTAGTCCTGGTTCAGCAGGTAGACCTTCTTCACGTCCGGCGTCTTCTTGATGTAGTTGGCCAGCGCCTTCATCTTCATCGCCGTGTTGGCCTCGGTCTGGAAGTGCCAGAAGCTGCAGGCCTTGCCGGTCATCTCGGGGTCGATCGACGAGTGGTTCAGCACGATCAGCTCCTTGCCCGGGTTGCGCTGGTTCCAGCGCGCCACCGATTGCACGAGCGCCGTGACCACCGACGAGCCCGAGCCACCGGTCACGATGGCCCTGGCGCCCTGGTCGATGGCCGCCTGCAGTGCGCTCTGGCTTTCCTGCGCCGAGAGCTTGCTGTCGAACTGCAGCAACTGCAGCTTGGTGCCGCCGAGCACGCCGCCCTTGGCGTTGATGTCGTCGACGGCGTACTGCGTGTGCATCAGCATCAGTTCGCCGACGTTGGCGAACGGGCCGGAGAGCGGATCGATGTACGCGATCTTGTAGGTCTGTTGCTGCTGCGCGTGGGCGGCGCCGGCGGTGGCCAGCAGGCAGGCAAGGGCGATCCGCGCCAATGGCGCACGGTTGAACTTCATGGTTTGTCTCCGGGGATGGTTGTCGGTCAGTTCTTCGCTTGCAGCCCGATCACGCGGCCGGCCAGCTTCGTGAGTTCGGCCACCACCTCGTCGATCGAGAGGCGCCCGCCGGGGCGATACCAGCTGTACAGAAAGCCCGGCAGGCTGCAGGCCGCGAGCGCGGTGATCTTGGTCTCGGCAAAGTCGAGGTCGCCATCGCGCCGTGCTTCTTCGAGCAATGGGCACAACAGGTCGTAGAAGTGATGCGCGAGCTTCTTTTGCGCCGCGATGTATTCGGGGCGGTACACCTGCGGCTCGCGGTAGGCAAAGAAGGCCACCGGGTGATGCGTGATGGTCGCGCGGATCAGCCGCTCGATGCCGTCGATCACCTTCTCGCTGGCGCGGCGTGGGTCGGTGGCCGCGAAGTCGAGCGCGGTGAAGCAGTCGACCGCGGGGCGCCATGACAGTGTCTCGAAGATCTCCTGCTTGTCGCGGAAGTAGTAGTACACGAAGGGCTTGGTCACGCCCAGCGCGCGCACGATCTGCGCCATCGTGGTGTTGGCGTAGCCCTGCGCCGCGAAAAGCTGCGCGGCAGCCTGCAGGATGCGCTCGCGCTGCAGGTCGGTGCCCTGCGTGGCCGCGCGCTGGCGCCCCGTGCCCTGGGGCAGGTGCGGCTGCGTCGTGGTTTCGTCGTCCCCAGAGGGTTTGTGCCGTGTCGCGGAAGTTATACCCATGGGTAGGATTGTTCGTGCACCATGCCGCATTGGCAAGCGCCCGCCATGCGCAGGCGGCTATCGATAACCCTGAGAAAGTGACGCCATGGAGACATTGCCCGACCGCCCCCAGCAGCCCCTGCACGAGTACCTGCGCACCCATGCGCGCGAGCGTGGCGACAGCCCCGCCTGCATCTGGTACGGCCATGCGATGAGCTGGGCCGAACTCGACCGCGCCAGCGACGCCTTCGCGGCCCGCCTGCAGGCCATCGGTGTGAAGAAGGGCGAGCCGGTGGTGCTTTTTCTCAACAACTGCCCGCAGTACCTGGTCGCGCATTTCGGCATCCAGAAGATCGGCGCCATCGTCTGCCCGAGCGGTCCGCTCAACAAGGAGCACGAGCTGTCCTACCAGGTCAACGACCTGAAGGCGCGCGTGATCGTCGCGGCCGCGCCGTTGCTGCCGGTGGTGCGCAAGGTGCAGGCCGAGAGCGCCCTGGCGCATGTGTTCGTGGTGCACTACGCCGACCTGTTGCCCACGCCAGCCTCGCTCGATCTGCCGGCTGAACTGGCCGCGGAGCAGAAGGCCACGCGCAGCGTGCCCGACAACTGCGAAGACTTCCTGGCCGTCATGCGCGCCGACACCAGGCCACAGCCCGTGGCCATCGATCTCGACGACGTGGCCCTCATGACCTACACCTCGGGCACCACCGGCCTGCCCAAGGGCGCGATGCTGAGCTATGGCAACGCGCTCTTCAAGACACGCGCTGCCGCCGACTGCAACGGCGTAGGCCCGGACGACGTGCTGCTGTCCATCGCGCCGCTGTATCACATCGCCGGCATGCTGATGGGCGTCAACGTGCCGGTGCTCAGCGGCGCCGCCTCGGTGCTGCTGCACCGCTTCGATCCGCGCGCCGTGCTGCAGGCCATCGCGGGCTACAAGGTGAGCTGGTGGTACAGCATCGCGCCGATGAACGTCGCGTGCATGCAGGTGCCCGACATCGCGAGCTTCGACCTGGGCAGCCTGAAGATGAACCCGGTGACCAGCTTCGGCATCACCTTTACCGAACCGCTGGCCGCGCAATGGCGCTCGCACGCGCGCAACTGCACGTCCTTCGAGGCCGCCTATGGCCTGAGCGAAACCCACACCTGCGACACCTACACGCCGCACCATGCGCCGCGCTGGGGCACGCAGGGCATTCCGGTGCCGGGCGTGACGATCCGCATCCTGGATGCCGACACGGGCGCCGACATGCCCACCGGCGAAGTCGGCGAGATCGTGCTCACCAGCCCGGGCACCTTCAAGGGCTACTGGAACAAGCCTGAAGCCACGGCCGCCACATTGCGCCGCGGCTGGGTGCACACCGGCGACATGGGCAAGCTCGACGCCGACGGGTACCTCACCTTCATCGGCCGCTTCAAGGAAATGATCAAGGTCTCGGGCTACAGCGTGTTCCCCGAAGAGGTCGAGACCATCCTCATCAAGCACCCCGCCGTGGCACAGGCGGCGGTGATCGCGCAGCCCGATGCCGAGAAAGGCGAGGTCGTGAAGGCCTTCATCGTGCGCAAGCCCGGTGCCGCGCTCGATGCCGATGCGCTCGTGGCCTGGGCCCGCGACAACATGGCCAGCTACAAGGCGCCGCGCGCCGTGAGCTTCATCGATGCATTGCCGACCACCGGCGCCGGCAAGGTGCTGCGTCGCCTGCTCAAAGACCCCACCTGAGAGGTTCCGTTTGCTGTTCTCCAAAGTTCTGATTGCCAACCGCGGCGAGATCGCGGTCCGGCTGGTGCGCGCGCTGCGCGACCTCGGCATCGCCAGCGTGGCGGTGCATGCGCGCGACGATGCGGCGGCGCTGCATGTGCAACTGGCCGACGTGGCCGTGGCGCTCGAGGCGACAGGGCCTTCCGCCTACCTCGACATCGCCGCGCTGATCGCCGTGGCGCGCGCGCAGGGCTGCGATGCGGTGCACCCCGGCTACGGCTTTTTGAGTGAGCGTGCCGATTTCGCGCAAGCCTGTGCCGATGCGGGGCTGGTCTTCATCGGCCCGACGCCCGAGCAACTGGGCCTGTTCGGCGACAAGGCGCGTGCACGCGCACTGGCCACCCAATGCGAAGTGCCGGTGATGCCCGGCAGCACCGGCGCGGTCACGCTCGCGCAGGCGCAGGCCTTCTTTGCCGAACAGCATGCGCAGGGCGCGGGCGTGATGGTGAAGGCCATCGGCGGTGGCGGCGGACGCGGCATGCGCGCGGTGCTGAAGGCCGAGGAATTGCCCGAGGCGCATGCACGCTGCATGTCCGAAGCCAAGGCCGCCTTCGGCATCGAGGGCGTGTATGTCGAACGCCTGATGCGCAACGCGCGGCACATCGAAGTGCAGGTGCTGGGCGACGGCCAGTCCGTGGCCAGCCTCGGCGAGCGCGAATGCACCTTGCAGCGGCGCTTCCAGAAGCTGGTGGAAATTGCGCCCAGCCCGTCGCTGCCCGAGGCCTTGCGCGCGCAGGTGACGCAGGCCGCACTGCGCATGGCGAAGACGGTGGTCTATCGCGGCCTGGGCACGTTTGAATTTCTGGTCGATGCGGAATCGTCGACCTTGCCCTTTGTCTTCATCGAAGCCAATCCGCGCCTGCAGGTGGAACACACGGTGACCGAGGCGGTCACGGGGTTGGACCTGGTGCAACTGCAGATCGCGGTGGCGGCGGGCGAGCGTTTGAATGCACTGGGCGTGGAGGCTGATCGCACGGCACCGCAACGCGGCTTTGCGATCCAGTGGCGCATCAACGCCGAGACGCTTGATGCGCAAGGCAATGCGCGGCCTTCGGGCGGCACGCTGGCGCGCTTCGACCTGCCGGCGGGGCCGGGCGTGCGTGTCGATACGCATGGCTACACGGGCCTTGCGCCTTCGCCGCACTACGACACGCTGCTGGCCAAGCTCATCGTGCAGTCGCCTTCGCCGCGTTTCGCGGATGCGCTGCGGCGCTCGTCGCGCGCGCTGGACGAATGCCACATCGACGGCATCGCCACCAACCTGTCGCTGCTGCGCGCGATCGCGGCGCGGCCCGAGTTCGCCACGCAGGCGGTGCACACGCGCTTCGTGGAGGCGCACCTGGGCGACCTGCTCGCGGCTGCGGCTTCGCTGGAAAAGCATGCGAAGAAGGGCGCGCCCGTGGTTGCGACGGAAGGCGCTTCGGCCGTCGTGGACGACGACGCCGACGACCTCACGGTCAAGGCCCCGATGCCCGCAAAGCTCGTGCAGTTCGAAGTCGCCGTGGGCGACGTGCTGCCCGCCGGCGCCCAGCTCGGCGTGCTCGAAGCCATGAAGATGGAACACCTGCTGCACGCGCCCGTGGCCGGCCGCGTGGTCGCGCTGCTGGCCGCGCCCGGCGACTACCTCGTCGAAGGCCAGTCGCTGGTGCGGCTGGAGGCCGTCGATGCGCAGGCCGTCGAGGCCGAGGCGCGCGCCGAGCACGATCTCGATGCAGTTCGCCCCGACCTGCAGAAGGTGATCGACCGCCACGCGCCCACGCTCGACATCAACCGCAAGGCCGCTGTCGACAAGCGCCACGCACAGGGCGGCCGCACCGCGCGCGAGAACATCGCCGACCTGTGCGACACCGCTGGCGACCCCGGCAACTTCATCGAATACGGCGCGCTCGCCATCGCCGCGCAGACGCGCCGCCGCACGCTCGAAGACCTGATCGCCAACACGCCCGCCGACGGCATGGTCACCGGCCTTGGCAGCGTCAATGCAAGGCAGTTCGGTCCCGAGGTCTCGCGCTGCGCTGTGCTGGCCTATGACTACACCGTGCTGGCCGGCACGCAGGGCATGCGCAATCACCACAAGACCGATCGGCTGCTGGCGGTGGCGCATCAACTGAAGCTGCCGGTGGTGCTGTTCGCCGAAGGTGGTGGCGGCCGGCCGGGCGACACCGACATGCCGATCGTCGCGGGCCTGAACAACCACACCTTCAGCCAGTTCGCGGCGCTGTCGGGCAAGGTGCCGGTGGTCGGCATCGTGCATGGCCGCTGCTTCGCGGGCAATGCGGCGCTGCTGGGCTGCGCCGACGTGATCATCGCGACCAAGGGCAGCAACATCGGCATGAGTGGCCCGGCGATGATCGAAGGCGGTGGGCTCGGCACTTTCGCGCCCGAACAGATCGGGCCGAGCAGCGTGCAGTCGCGCAATGGCGTGATCGACATCCTGGTGGACGACGAGGCCGCGGCTGTTGCTGCCGCGAAGCAGTACCTGTCGTACTTCCAGGGCGCGACCAGCGACTGGCAATGCGCCGACCAGCGCACGCTGCGCCACGTGGTGCCCGAGAACCGCCTGCGCGTGTACGACGTGCGCGCCGCGATGCGCGGTGTGGCCGACACCGGCTCGCTGCTCGAGTTGCGCGCCGGCTTTGGTGCGGGCATCGTCACCGCGCTCGCGCGCATCGAGGGCAAGCCGGTCGGGCTGATGGCGAACAACCCGCATCACCTGGGTGGCGCGATCGATGTGGAGGCTGCTGACAAGTCCGCGCGCTTCATGCAGCTGTGCAACGCGCATGGGCTGCCGCTGGTGTCGCTGTGCGACACGCCCGGTTTCATGGTCGGCCCCGAGATCGAGGCGCAGGCGCAGGTGCGCCATGTGTGCCGCATGTTCATGGTGGCGTCACACTTGCGCGTGCCTTTCTTCGCCGTGGTGCTGCGCAAGGGCTACGGCCTGGGCGCGCAGGCGATGACGGCGGGCGGCTTCGATGCGCCGGTGTTCACGGTGGCGTGGCCCACCGGCGAGTTCGGCGCGATGGGGCTCGAAGGCGCGGTGCGGCTGGGCTTTCGCAAGGAGCTGGCGGCGGTGCCCGAAGGCGCCGAGCGCGATGCGCTGTTCAAGAAGCTCGTGGCACAGCAGTACGCCAACGGCGAGGCGATCCACATGGCGCAGACGCTGGAGATCGACGCGGTGATCGACCCCGCCGAGACGCGCGCGTGGCTTGTGCGCGGGCTGAATTCCGCCACGCGCGTGGCGCAGCCCGTCTCTCCCTACGTCGACACCTGGTAACCCTGCGCTAGACCTCGTAACCCACGGGGGCAAGGCGGCTCCGTAAACTGGGTCGCTTTGCGCGCATGGAACAGATTTCACGCTGGCTGGCTCGCGTTCGCGGAACGACCGCGATGCAAGGGGTGCTCGGGTTTTTTCTTGCGGCACTCGTTGTCGGCGCGCAGGCGCAGGCGGGTACAGGAAAACCACGTCCACCCGTTGTTGAAGCCCATTGGGTCGGCGGCTGGACGATGGCACCCATGGATTTCCAGGAATTGGCGATCAATCCAGCCGCAGTTTCATCAGTCGGCGCGGTCGGCATACAGGCCTTCCGTGGCCAGACCCTGCGCCATTTGCTAAGGCCCACATTGGACGGCGGGCGCGTGCGTATCCGTTTTTCCAACATCTTCGGAAAGACGCCGCTGCACATCGCGGCTGCGAGCGTGGGGCTCGGCACTGGCGCGAGTTCGGCCTCGCCAGCATCATTGCGCGAACTTCGCTTTGCTGGTCGCGGTGACCTTACCGTCGAACCCGGTGCCGAGGCCTGGAGTGACGGCGTCGATCTCCCGGTCGAAGCCGGTCAGGACGTGGTGGTGAGCACTTTTCTGGATCAGCTCACGCCCTTCGCGACCATCAACCTGCAAGACCGGAAGACGAGTTGGGTGGTGCTGGGCAATGCAGTCCTGAAGCCCAAGCTGGAGGGCGCGGTACCGATGGTGCTCAATCACATTGTGACGGGCCTGGATGTGTGGAGCCGCGAGCCTGTCTTGACTGTGGTCGCTTTCGGCGATTCGATCACCGCGGGCGGCGGCGAGGCGGGTGAGGGCACGTACCCCGACCTGCTGGCCACGCGGTTGCGCAGCCGGCCAGGGGCGCCCAAAGAGGTGTCGGTGCTCAATGCGGGCGTCGGCGGCAACCGGCTGCTGTTTGACGGTGCCGGACCCAGCGGCCTTTCGCGCTTTGCGCGCGATGCGCTGGGGCAAAGCGGCGTGACACACGTGATCGTGCTGATCGGTACCAACGACATAGGTCGCAAGGCGTTCGCCCGCACACCGGGCATCGTCATTCCGCCCAACGAGATGCCGACCACCCACCGCATCACCACCGGTCTCGCGCAACTGATCGCGCAAGCCCACGCCAAGGGTGTGAAGGTGCTGATCGGCACCGTGCCACCTTTCAAGAACACGATCTACTCGACGGAGGACAACGAAAGGATGCGCGACGAGGTCAACCGTTGGATTCGCGCCCGCAAGGACGTGGATGGTGTGGTCGATTTCGATGCCGTATTGCGGGACCCTGCGGACCCTGCAGCCATGGACCCCAAGTACGACAGCGGCGACCACCTGCATCCGGGCAAGGCGGGCCGCGCCGCGATGGCGGCGGCGATCGATGTGCAGGGGTTCTGAGGGCAAGCGCCTGCACAAGCGTCAGATCGCGCGACCTGCTGCGATCTGACGGTTGAAGCGCGAAACAGCTCTACACAAGATTTCGCGCGCCACTTACAGGTGCTTCACACGGCGCCGGCAGCATGAAGGCTCCTCCAACAACTCATGGGGCGTTCTTCATGAAAAAACTCGCATTGGCTCTTTCCGTCGGCGCTGCGTCGCTGCTGTCCGTGGGTGCGCTGACCGTTCCTACGGCCGCGCAGGCGCAGCCCATCATCAACATCCAGGTGGCGCCGCCGCCGCCGCGCTTCGAGCGCATGCCGCCGCCGCGGCGCGGCTTCGTGTGGGCGCCGGGGCACTACGAGTGGCGCGGCGGGCGCCATGTGTGGGTCGGCGGCGTCTGGGTGCGTGCACGTCCGGGCTATGCCTACCGCCCGCCGGTGTGGCGCCAGGATGGCGGGCGCTGGGTGTACAGCGCGGGCCGCTGGGACCGTGACGGCGACGGCGTGCCTGATCGCTACGACCGCCGCCCCAACAACCCTTACAGGAACTGACCCGGACTAGCGGAAGACGACGGTGCGGTGGCCGTTCAGCAGCACGCGGTGCTCGCTGTGCCACTTCACCGCGCGGGCCAGCACCTGGCTCTCGGTGTCGCGGCCGCGGGCCGTGAGGTCTTCCACGGTGTCGGTGTGGTCGGCGCGGGCCACGTCCTGCTCGATGATCGGGCCTTCGTCGAGGTCGGCCGTCACGTAGTGGGCGGTGGCACCGATCAGCTTCACGCCGCGGTCATGCGCCTGGTAGTAGGGCTTGGCGCCCTTGAAGCTGGGCAGGAACGAGTGGTGGATGTTGATGGCGCGGCCGGCCAGGTTGCGGCATAGGTCGTTGCTCAGGATCTGCATGTAGCGCGCGAGCACCACCAGTTCGGCGCCCTCGGCCTCGATGATTTCCAACTGCTTGGCTTCAGCCTGCGCCTTGGTCGCGCCGGTCACCGGGATGTGGTGAAAGGGCACGTTGTAGCTGGCCGCCAATTGGTAGAACTCGCGGTGGTTCGAGATGATGGCGCGCACGTCGATCGACAGCAGGCCGCTCTTCCAGCGGAACAGCAGGTCGTTCAGGCAGTGGCCCTCCTTGCTGACCAGGATCACGGTCTTCATCGGCTCGGCGGCGGCGTGCAGTTGCAGGCTCATGCCGAAACCGCCGGCGAAGGTCTTCAGTTCCTCGCGCAGCGTGGCTTCGGTGTGCTCACCGCAGGCGAAGCGCACGCGCATGAAGAACAGGCCGGTGCCGTGGTCGTTGTACTGGGCGGCCTCTTCGATGTTGGCGCCGCGCTCGAGCAGGAAGCCCGAGACGGCGTGCACGATGCCCGTACGGTCGGGGCACGAGAGGTTCAGGATGTAGGCCGGCGTATTTGTCGTCATATCAATTCAGTTACTCGGTCACTCGACAGATGGCGGTGCCGCATGCATTTTCCAGGGATACCGCGGAACCGGCTTTGCCGGGCCGCTGGTATCGCCCCCGGCGAGGGGGTTGGAGGCCACACGCAGTGGGCAAGCCTGGGGGTGATCCATGTCAAGGGGCGTAATTGTGGCAGGGGTGCCAGAATCGCGATTTTCCCGCCCTCTATTACCGCAGACCACCGCAGGAGACACACATGGCCTTCCAGGACTTCAACATGGACAACCAGTGGTTGCCCTTCACCCCCAACCGCCATTTCAGGAAAGACCCGCGCGTCTTCGTGGCGGCCGACGGCATGGAGTTCACCACCCATGACGGCAAGAAGGTGATCGACGGCATCTCGTCGCTGTGGTGCGTGGGCGCGGGCCACAACCGCAAGCCGATCAACGAGGCGATCAAGAAGCAGCTCGACACGCTCGACTACGCCACCGCCTTCCAGGTCAGCAACGACCGCGCCTTCAAGGCGGCCGAGATGATCGCCTCGCTCGCGCCCGGCGACCTCAACAAGGTGCTGTTCTGCAACTCGGGCAGCGAAGCGGCCGACACCTCGATGAAGGTGGCGCTGGCCTACCACCGCGCGCGCGGCGAAGGCCATCGCAACGTGTTCATCGGCCGCGAGAAGGGTTACCACGGCGTGGGCTTCGGCGGCATGTCGGTGGGCGGCATTCCGGGCAACCGCAAGGTGTTCGGCTCGGCCTTCTTGCCGCGCGTGGACCACATGCGCTTCATCCATGACCCGGTGAACCACGCCTACATCCACAACGAGGAACCGGTGTGGGCCGAAGACCCGCTGATCGAGCTTGAAACGCGCATCCTGCCGCTGCACGATCCGAGCAACGTGGCCGCGATCATCGTGGAGCCGGTGGCCGGTTCGGCCGGCTGGTACCTGCCGCCCAAGGGGTACCTCAAGCGCCTGCGCGAGATCTGCGACAAGCACGGCATCCTGCTGATCTTCGACGAAGTCATCACCGGCTTCGGCCGCATGGGTACCAACTTCGCGTCGGACTATTTCGGCGTCGTGCCCGACATGCTGAACTTCGCCAAGTGCGTGACCAACGGCGTGATTCCGCTGGGTGGCGTGATCTGCCGCGACAAGCTTTATGACGCGATGATGAAGACCGACGCGCCCGAGCACGTGGTCGAGTTCTTCCACGGCTACACCTACTCGGGCCATCCGGTGGCCTGCGCCGCGGCCATTGCCACGCTCGATCTCTTCAAGGAAGAAAACCTGTTCGCTCGTGCCGGCGAGATGGGCAAGGTGCTGGGCGATGCCTTCCACAGCGCCTTCAAGGGCCTGCCCAACGTGATCAGCATCCGCAGCCTGGGCCTGGCCGCGGCGGTGGAGCTGGCACCCATCGCGGGCCTGCCCGGCAAGCGCGCCTACGACATCTTCCTGGACTGCTTCCACAAGGGCGCGCTGGTGCGGGCCGCGGGCGACGTGCTGGTGATCGCGCCGCCTTACATCGTGGAGAAATCGCATATCGACACGCTGGTGAACACGCTGGCGGATTCGATCAGGAAGAACGCCTGACCCAGGCAAGCGGCATGCGCGGCAGGGGCTGCGCTGCCGCGTTTTTCGATGGCCGTGTCGTCCTCGGCGACAACCTGTCGGCCCATGCCATCGACGCCGATCATGGCGCTGCCATGGCCGCGCGGATGACACCCGAAACCCACTGATTTCCGTTGCACGGACCGCGCATCGCGGTCCATGCGCGCCGCCCCGCGCCCCAGGTTCCCGCCGGTTATTTCTACCGGTTCCCGGGATACCGAACGCTGCTTGCGATGCCTAGCATCGCCCTCGCGAAACGTCGCACTCATGAATTTTGTGCGAGTGCGTTTTCCGAGAGGAGCAGTCATGCAACGCGTATTTCCCCCCGCCGGCACCGACGTGTCCGGTTGCCGCCGCCAACGTGGAGCGCTGTCGCTGGCACTCCTGCTTGCGGCCGTGTGCGCCGCGCCGCCGGCGCTGGCCAACAACGTCGGCGAGAACGCCGCATGGCAGTTCCAGTCGAGCACCGACAAGGTCAATCAGGCCGCCATCCAGGACATGATCCGCAAGCAGAAGAGCGGCTACTACGCGGCGCCGGTCTACAACACGACCATCGGTCGCCAGTACAACTGCAACGTCTCCGCCAACTCGACCGGCAATGACGGCAACAACAGCACGGTCGCGAATTCGCCGTCGAATGCGGGCGCGCGTTCGGACGCTTCGGGCAACGACAGCCGCACGTCCGTCGGCACGCCCGGCGGCGCGACCGTCGGCACTTCGCAGGCCAACGCCGGTGCGGTGGGCTCGGCCATCGTGGGCGGCACCAGCACGCAGGTGCAGGGCGCGGCCACCCAGGCGCTGAACTCCAACCAGGGCAACACCGGCGCACAGACCGCCAGTGTGGGCGGCAGCTCGGCGTGCGCATTCGGCGTGCTCAATTGAACAGGGCACGCACCATGCACATCACACAAACCCTCTCGCTGGTTGCCACCGCGACCCTCGCGCTGGCCGGTTGCGTCTCCGCGCCGCAGCAACGCTTTGCACCCAGCGAAGCCCCGGTCGTGCTCGGCCCGGCGGTGCGCGACAACATCACGCCGATGGAGCCGGTGCTCGCCTGCTTCGCCGACCACATCGCGGCCACGCGGCGCGCGCCCATCGTCATCGGCGTTGGCGACGTGAAGGACTACACCGGCAAGTACAGCATCAACGAAGGCAACGCCATCACGCAGGGCGGCGCGCTGATGGTCTATTCGGCGCTCGGCAAGCTGGGCGGCGCGGTGAGCATCGCGGAACGCTTCGACCCGGTGATCGCCGAGCGCGAGCTGGCGTACGCCGACCGCCGCCAGCTCGGCGACGGCAAGACCCACCAGTTGGCCGGCCCCAACGGCGGCCAGCAGGTGCCGTGGCTGCCGTACTTCGGCGGCTCGATCAACAAGTCCGACTACTTCATCGTCGGCGGCATCACCGAGCTGAACTACAACATCAACTCCGGCGGCGCCGAGTTCGCAGTGAACCAGGTGGGCCTGAAGGCGCGCACCTTCAGCCAGTCGGTGGGCGTGGACCTGCGCATCGTCGACACCAAGACGCTGATGGTGGTGCGCACCGTGAGCCTGACCAAGCAGTTCAACGGCTACGAGGTCGGCCTGAACGTGTTCCGTTTCTTCGGCAGCAAGCTGTACGACGTGGACATCGGCGCGAAGGGCCAGGAGCCGGTGCAGATGGGCGTGCGCGCCGCGCTCGAAGAAGGCGTGGTGCGGCTCATGGCCGCCGTCACGCAGGTCGACCACCGGCCTTGCATGACGATGCGCCCCGGCGGCGGCGAGCAGATTCCGCTGGTGCCCGCCGCCGACCTGCGCAAGGTCGACAACCCGGGCGATGCCACGGTGGGCGGCGCAGCGGTCACCTCGCCGGTGGTGCAGAGCGGCGTGGCCGTCAATGCCGTGGGCCAGGGCGGCGCGCGCCTCACGGGCACGGCAACGCAAGTGCCCTTCGACTTCGGCGCGACCACGCTCGGCGGCAGCACGCTCGCGCTGATCGACCAGATCGCGGGCGCCGCGAAGAAGGGTGCGACCGACATCGTGCTGGTGGCGCGCGACACCGAGAACTGGGACGCCCGCAAGCGCGACGAACTGACCGACCAGCGCATTGCCGCCGTCACCTCTGCGCTGGCCAACCGCGGCGTGGCGCCGGGCGCCATCAGCGTCACGTGGCGGCCCGATGCGGCCGACACGTCGATCCACCGCGACGGCCCCGGCCTGCAGGAAATCGCCAAGCTGCGCGTCGGCAGCCCGGTGGTCAGCGGGGCCGTGCCGGCCTCTTCTTCCGACAGCGCCGTGAAGGGCGACTGAACGCACTGTTCCGCGCACATCGCGCATCTGTTTTTCTTTCGACCCAGACCAGACCTTTTCCAACATCCGAGGAGTCACGCCATGAAAGCACGCAAGATCCAAAGCCGGGCCGCCAGCGCGCCCATGTTCAGCCTCAGCAGCATCGGCGCGGCCGTGGCGATGGCGCTGATTGCCACCGGTGGGGCACACGCGGCCGAGACCCTGGTCGGCCCCACGTACAACGGCACGGCCCTCGGCGCATCGGCCCTGCCGAGCCAGAGCACCAATGCGGCGCCGATCACCGCCACGATCACCAGCGCAACGGTGGGCACGACCGCCACCGGCACGCCCAGCTCTCCGAACCCCGGGAGCCAGACCACCAACGGCAACCTGATCGGCGCCACCGCCACGGGCAACACCTACACGAACACCATCGCCAATCACTTCGGGGGAGATGCCTCGCTGGGCATCGGCGTCAACACCGGCGCGATCAACAGCAGCGTCGTCACCAGCAAGATGGCCGTCGAGTCCAACGTGCTGCAGAGCGGCAGCCTGGTCAACACCGACAACACGATTTCGGCAACGACGACGCTCAACAGCGGCAGCTCCACGGTGTCGGGCACGGCCGCGGCGGGGCCGGCCGCGCCACTGGCGGGCACAGCGGTGCTGACCTATCCCGCGGGCGCCCAGCTCTTCGATGCCAAGGGCAATGTGGTCGTGACCAACGTGCAGGCGGCCACCGGCCCCGACTCCAGCGCGAGCGTGACGGGCAACATCGTCGACCTGGCCCTGACCACCGGCGGTGTCGTGACGGTCGACTCGACGCTCGCGCGCAACTCGGTCGCGGCCGTTTTCAAAGGCAACACCGCGTCGAACACGGCCTCGATCGCGGCTGGCGGCGCACCCACGTTCGCGGGCTCGGCGCTGGTGTCGAACCTGCAGGTGAACGGCAACGGCATCCTGGCGGCCACGCAGATCGCGAACAACGCGAACACGCTGGTGCTGGGGGGTGTCGGTGGCTTGCCCGCCGGACCTTCCAACCAGTTGCAGGGCAAGCTCTCGGTGCAGGACAACACCATCTCCAGCGCGGCAACCGGCAATGAAGCCCTTGGCGCCACCGCAGGCACCGCTGGCAACCGCATCCTGATCGACGGCGTATCGGTGGTCGGCTCCGTCACGCCCGCCTCGGCGACCAACAACAGCACGCATGTCGGCGTGGGCGTGACCACCAATGTCCGCAGCGACCTGGCCATCGTCAACAGCCAGGGCAACCTCGGCGTCGGCTTCCTTGTGAGCGGCGTCGCCGCGACGACAAACCGCGCCCAGGTGGTTGCGGCTGCGCAGTCGATCAACGGCGGCACCCTCACGCTCGCACGCAACAACATCACGGCGGACGCAGTCGGCAACACGGCCTCCAGCACCATTGCCACGGGCGCAAACGGCGGCTCGGTCGCGGGCACCGTCGCGCTGTCGAACCAGCAATCGAACTCGGGAACGCCGGTGGGCGGCCTGGTCCTGTTGTCGTCCATCCAGGCCGAGACGGGGGATGCAACGGGCCGTACCGTCGGCAGCACGGTGTCGGTGGCCAACAACCGTTTGTCCGCCACCGGCCAAGGCAACCAGATCACCCAGAGCGTGGCGCTCGGCGCTGGCGGCGTGGGCAGTGCGGCAATCGGTGGCGGCAACGTCACGCTGACGGGCGGCACCAGCTCGGACGGCCGCGTGTCGGCCGGCGGCGCCGCCACGCTCACCAACCTGCAGGGCAACTACGGCAGCCCGGTGGGCGGCGTCAACGTCAATCCGACGGTCGTGCTGCGTGCCAACGGCGGCGGGGTGGACATCGCGAACAACACGCTGTCGGTGACCGGCAACCAGCAGGAAGCGGTGGGGATCGGCAGCGGCGCGACCAATTCGCTGTCGCTGTCCGGCAATGCGGTGGGCACCGGCGCGGGCATCGCCAGCGTGCAGATGACCGACGGCACCTCGCCGGTGGGCGCGGGGCTTTCCGACGCGCGGGCCTTGCTGGCCGCGAACGGCAATGTATCGGGCGGCTCGCTGGCGCTCACCGGCAACCTGCAGCGCTCGATTGCCTACGGCAACGCGGTGGCGAACGGGCTGGACATCAAGACGGGCAACGTCGCCGTTGCGCCCGTCCTTCTTCCCATCGGTGCGCCGGCTTCCTCGGTCACCGCCAACCTCGCGAGCAATCTGCCGTTCGACAACAACGCGGCTGCGCAGCCCACGGTGCGCGCGGCCTACGGCGTGCTGAACGACCAATCGGTGCAGGCGACCGTCAATGCTTCCACCACTGGCGCCAACACGATGGCGGTGAACGTCGGCGGCAACGTCGCGGGTGTGCGCATCTCGAACGACAGCAACACGGTGGTCTCGGCGACCTATGCCAACGATGCGGCCAACGGCATCAAGCTGGATGTGAACAACGTGACCAACACGTTCCCGCTGACGGGCACATTCGTGGCCAACGTGACCAACGCGCAGACGGTGGCGGGAGCCAACACGATCATCTCCGCGCTCGTCGGCGGCGGTGCCGTGGAGCGGACCCAGATCAGCGGCTCGGTGTCGGGCGCCGGCTCGTCGGTCTCGACCTCGGACAACCAGACCGAGGCGCTGGCCTTCGGCAGCCGCGCGACCGGCAACACCGTTGCGGTGAAGGGCAACAACATCAACAGCGCCGGCCTTGTGAACCTGAACGGCGCGTCGCTCAGTGCCGCGGGCGTGCTCGGCGTGAACGCCGCCTTCAGCGTGCAGAACGCACAGGCCGGCCAAGGCACGGTGTCGGCCACCCGCAGCGGCGGACCGGAAGTGCTGACGCAGATCGGCGGCAACCTGGCCAACACCAGCGTGGACGCCAGCCGCAACTCGGTCGGGGCCACGGCCACGAGCAACAGCGCGGTCAACGGCGTGGGCATCGACGCGAACGGCATCACGACTTCGGGTGCGGTGCAGAACTTCCAGGTGACGTCGGCTGCGGTGACGTCGTCGGTCGGCCAGGAGAGCCCGTTCCTCAACGACAAGAGCGGCGTGCAGGTCGGCGTTGGCGGCGCCAGCATCGCGGGCGCGCAGATCTCGGTCGACAAGAACATTGCCAGCGGCTCGGCCACCGGCAACGCGGCCACCAACAGCATCGACGTGAAGGGCAACACGATTGCCACGGGCAGCCTGCTGCCGGCCGTTGCAACGAACACCGGTGCGGCGGCCAGTGCCAACGGGGACTACGCCATCTCGAACGTCCAGCGGGTGACCGGACCGGCGCCCGTGTCTTCCAAGGTGGCTGCGGCCTACGGGATCGACACGGCGCCCAACGCGGTGATCAGCGGCTCGAAGCTGAGCGTCTCGGGCAACGCGCAAAGCGCTGAAGCCGTGGCCAACACGGGCACCAACACCATCGCGCTGAGCGCCGGTACGGTTTCCGCGCGTTCCGCGTTGCAATCGACACAGGCGAGCGGGGCGGCGGTCGAGGCGCGCTCGATCAGCCAGGCCTTTGCGCCCGGCGCCGTCGGGAGTTCTTCGGTGCGCCTCTCGGACAACAGCAACAGCGCGCTTGCTGTTATCAACGACGTCGCCAACAAGGTGACCGTGGCCGCGGGCAGCGCCAGCAGCCTCGGCCTTCCCGCCCTGGTGACGCAGGGCGCGCTGCCGGGCAACACGCTGGCCACGGGCGACCAGGTGATCGCCAACCGCCAGTCGGCCACGACTTCGGTCAGCAGCCGCGCCGATCTTTCGCTCTACAACGAAGACGCCACGGTGCCGGCGACCTCGGGCCTGGTCAACAGCACGTTCACGGTCTCGGGCAACGGCAACGTGTCCGAAGCCACGGCCAACCGCGCGAGCAATGCGATGTCGACCACCGGCAGCGTGACGCAGGCCGCAAGAACCGCGGTGCTGAACGTGCAGGACAGCGGGGCCGCCGTGACGGCGCAGGCGAACACCACCGCCACGCTGACGCTGACCGGCGCCAACGCGCTGAACGCCAGCACCGCCACGCTGAGCAAGAACACCACGGGCGCCTCGGCCATGGGCAGCGCGGCGACCAACAGCCTGGAGGTCAAGGGCAACAGCATCGCAGGCAGCGCGCTGCCTGCGGTGGCACAGACCGGTCCCGGCGCCACGCTCACGGCGCTCACGGCGGACCACGTGCTGGGCAACGTGCAAGTGGGCACGGGGGCCGTGTCGGCCACCGTGACGGGCAGCATCGGCGTCGACTCGGCACCGCTGTCGACGGTGACGGGCTCGACGCTCACCGTGTCCGACAACCGCCAGAGCGCGAAGGCCGTGGCCAACACGGCGCTCAACAGCGTGAGCATCACCGGCACGAACGTGGCGGCGCGCTCGGCATTGCAGTCGACGCAATCGGGACTGGCGCCTGTGGCGGCGTCGTCGGGCCTTGACGTGTTCGCACCGGCGGCGTCTTCCGGCTCGACGGTTCGCCTTTCGGGCAACAGCAACAGCGCGCTCGGCGTGATCAACGACGTGGCCAACACGCTGACGGTGGCCGCAGGCAACGTGCAGCCCGCGGGTTCCACGGGCGCCGTGTCGCTCATCGAGACCGGCAGCGCCGACAACGTGACGGCCAACGGCGACCACGTGCTGTCGAACCGCCAGACCGCAGGGGCCGCGGTCAGCAGCACCGCCACCACCTCGCTGTACAACGAGGACCGCCTGGTGCCGAACACGACGGGGCTGGTCGGTGGCTCGTTCACCGTCTCGGGCAACAGCACCATCGCCGAGGCATCGGCCAACCGGGCGACCAACACGGCCGCGGTGACGGGCGATGCGGCGCAGGGCGCCAGCGCCGGCATCGTCAACGTGCAGGGCAGCACGGGGGCTGTGACTGCCACGGCCGTGACGACGGCGCGTGTGACGCTCGCAGGCGCGGTGCCGCTCAACGGCAGCAGTGTTTCCCTGGACGGCAACACCACCGCCGCGCTGGCACGCGGCAATGCGGCGACCAACGTGCTGGATTCGGGTGCCGGCAGCAACTACGGCGCTGCCACGCCGACGGGCTCGGCCGTTCTGGCGGGGACACCGCTCGCGCTCAACGTCGGGGCCAGTGCGGCCATCCTGAACAGCCAGAACAATGCGGGCGCCGTCATGGCGTCGAGCTCTGGCGTGAGCTACCAGGTGGCGCTCAATGGCACGCCTGGCGGCGCGGGCACCTCGAACGGCACGGTGGGGGTGACGGGCAACACGCTGGCTGCGCAGGCCTATGGCAACAGCGCAACCAACCGCGTGACCCAGGTGGCGCTGAACACCGGCACGCCGAGCGCGGCGGTCGGCAACTACCAGGTCAACACCGGAGCGGTCACGGCCACGGTGACCAGCGTGAACTTCGGCATCAGCACACAGGGCGCCGTGGGCAACAGCGCACTGCGCACGACGGGCAACCAGATCACGGCATCGGCCACGGGCAACTCGGCGGTCTCGTCGATCGCGACGCGCTGAGACCGCGTCTTCACCAGGCTGCAAAAAGCCGCGGGCCTTCGGGCTCGCGGCTTTTTTTGAGCTGGCTTTTTAAGGCTTACTGCGAGCTTGTCTTTGCGGGCCGGCGCAGTTCGGCGCAGTAGTCTTTTTCAGGCAGCGGCGGCGTTTGCCAGGTGCTGTCGTATTCACCCGCCACCACGTTGGCAGGGGACTGCGCGGCCAGCATGCGCACGGTGACGACCTTGACGTCGTCCGGCAGATGCTGCGGCACGCCCAGCGTGCGCACCACATGGCCGGCACCGGCGATCAGCAGCACCGTCTTGCCCGGCTGCCGGGCCTTAACGATGGCCTGGGCCATCGCGCGGTCGCGGCCGACCTGGATGCGTGTCATCGGGACGATCTGCGATTCGGGGAGCATCTTGCAGTGGCCTTCGCGCACGGCGTCCTGTTGCGCGGCGTAGGCCTTGGTGCTGAGCTGCGCGTCGAGCGACACGTCGGCCATCGCATCCTTCATGTGGGCGCGCTGCAGGTTGGCGCCGACCACGGGCACGCCGGCACGCACGGCCGCCATCACGGCGGGGCCGTAGCTGGCCCAGGGCCAGGCCTTGTCGTTCCAGTCGAGGGCGGCCTGCACCTGGGCCTCGCTCGCACTGGCCGCGACGTGGGCGGTGCTGCGGCCTTCCTCGGCCATCTCCAGTGCCAGTGCGGCGAGCTGGCCGCGCTCGGCCAGTGCCTGCACGGCTTCGCGTTCGATCACATGGTGTTCGGGGGCGTCGTGCTGTTCGCCCAGCAGGAGGGCGTCGGCCGGCAGCAGGGCCGTGATGCGGCGTGCGACGGGGGCATCGGCATCTGGTGGCGTCGCGGTCGAGCCGGAGGAAAGCGCCGTGCAGCCCGCGAAGGTGGTGGCGGCGAGCATCGGGAACAGGAGTCGGGAGGCCCGCAGGGGCCAGTGTCGAAGGAAAAGCATCGCGCCATACTAGGCCCTCGGCGTCTTCCCGCCGTGCCATCCATTCCCGCTTTTCCCTGTCCGTGTCCTTCCGTTTTCTCCTTCGCGTGCTGGTCACGCTGTTGCTGGCGCTCGCCGCTGCGGGTGCTTGTCTTGCGCTGCACACGCCGCTGCCCTGGATGATCGGCCCGCTGCTCGCTGTGTCGCTGGCTTCGATCGCGGGCGCGCCCACGGCGAGTTCCACGCCGCTGCGCAATGCGGGGCAGTGGACCATCGGCACGGCCTTGGGGCTCTATTTCACGCCGCATGTGGTCTCGCTGGTGGCGAGCGTGTGGTGGGCGATTGGGCTGGCCATTGCCTGGGCGCTGTTGCTGGGATGGGGCTTCGGGCGTTGGCTGCATGGGCTGCACGCCGCGCGCATGCCGCATGTGCCGGCGAAATCCATGAGAGCCACTACTTACTTTGCAGGCGCGATCGGCGGTGCGTCGGAGATGACGCTGCTGGCCGAATCGGCCGGTGCGCGCACCGATCTCGTGGCCGCCGCGCACAGCCTGCGGCTGGTGGTAGTGACGGTCACGATCCCGTTCGCGATGCAGTGGAGCGGGCTGCAGGGGCTGGAGATCAACCCGCCCGGCCCGCGTGAAGTCAACACGGGCGGGTTGCTGCTGCTCGCGCTGGCCACGGGTGTCGGCGGGCTGGTGATGCGCGCGCTCAAGCGCACCAACCCGTGGTTCATCGGGCCGCTGCTGGTGGCGATGGGGTTCACCATCGCGGGCCAGTCGCTGTCGGCGGTGCCCACGTGGATGTCGAATGCGGCGCAACTGGTGATCGCGGTGAGCCTGGGCGTGCGCTTCAGCCGGGAGTTTCTGCACACGGCGCCGCGCTGGCTGGGCTCGGTCGTGTTGGGCACCTTCGGCATGCTGGTGCTGTGCGGTGGGGTGGCCTGGCTGCTGGCCTGGGCGACGGGGTTGCATCCGGCCACGATGCTCCTGAGCACCTCGCCGGGCGGCATCGCCGAGATGTCGATCACGGCCAAGGTGCTGCAGCTCGGGGTGCCGGTGGTCACGGCTTTTCAGGTGTGCCGGCTGGTGGCGGTGCTGCTGCTGGTGGGGCCGATGTTCCGGTGGATCTACCGCCGAGGGTGATGGCTGTCGCCCAATGAAAAAGCGCCCCGTGGGGCGCTTTGTTGTTTGCTTGAGCGGAGGGCTTGGCTCAGTGCACCAGCACCGGCGTGTGGGCCAGCTCGGCATAGCCTTCGAGCGTGTCCTCGACTTCTTCCTGCGTGGGCGTGTTGAGCTGCCAGGCAGTGATCTGCTGCTGGAACAGTTCGGCCCAGGAGCCGTCGAGGTAGACCTCCTTGCCCGAGCGCTTGTCCACGATTTCAAAACCGTGGCGTTCGAGGACGGGCACGTCGGGCTTCGCGCGCTCGTCGCCTTCATTTGGCTGCACGTGCACGACGACGAAGGACTCCGAGTCGTAAAGCATGTTCATGGCGGGCCCTGTGAGGATGTCGATGGCGTTCATGGGGGTTAGATAGCAATCAACGCGCCAGTTTCAAGAACAGTTGTCGTATGGCCTCGTCCTGGAGCTGATTTATGGTCTTTTTGCCTCAATTCACGGGCGCTTCGGGTAGGGATTTGCGCAATTGGGCGTCAGCGAAGTTGCCGTTGGGCTCGGTCTGCTTGATCCGCACCGGCAGGTAGCCGTACCCCGGGGCCAGCCAAAGCTCCAGCTTGCTGTCGAATTCCTGCCGGGGGCTGCGGGTGAGCTTGCGGGCCGTGTATTCACCGGCCGGCAGGCTCAGTTTTTCTTCTTCGCCGACCACGAAGACCCAGATGCCGGCATCGCGCGGCCCCACGGTCTGCACCGAAATCTTGCTGCCCGTGGGGTAGCGGCCCGGGTCGCCGGCCAGCAGGCCGCCGAGCTGCATCATCACGCTGAGCCGGTCTTGCGCGCCCGCCAGCAGTGGCACGGGGGGCGCGTTGTTGCTGAAGATCACCTGCGCCTGGTCGCGCACGAAATGCGAGGCCACCTCGGCCTTGCGGCTCTCGGAGTAGCGATCCGGCTCGATGCCCGAAGGGCCGATCCGGCCGGTGCTGTGCTGGCTGCGGATGGTGCTGAACAGCAGCTTGAGCGTCAGCCGCGCGTCGTAGCGGCTGCCGTCCTGCAGCCAGACCAGTTCGCCGAACACGCCCTGCATCGGCGAAGCGCCGTCCTGGCCGGTGGCCGTGAAATCGAGCGTGACCGAGCCCGGAATGCGCAGCGACTGGGTGCCGACGATGTTGCCCGACGCCGGGTTGGCGGCACCGGCCGTGGCCCCTGGCGGGCCGTTTCCGGTGCCACCTGCAGCCGATGCACCGGCTGGGGCGCTGGCAGCAGCTTCCGGCGGCTTTGCTCCTGAATCGGTAGCGGCCTGCGCAATCAGGTCGGGCGTTTCCGGGGTTGGGGTCGCAGAAGCATCCGGTTCCGGCGCAGCCGCCTCGGGCGCCGGCGCCGGCTTCGGCCGGGGCACCGACGGCGCGCGCGGCCGCCTGGGCTTCACCGCCGCTGGAGGCTTGGCTTCGACCGGCGCGGTCGCAGCCGGTGCCGCGGGCTTGTCCGAGGCCGGCGGCGCGATCACGATCGTGCGCGTGATGAACTTGTTCGCCAGCGGCGAAGGCTCCGGCCCCATGGCCGTCGGCGCCAGCCCGAGCACCAGCACATGGACCAGCGCCACCGCCAGCGTCAGCCCGGCCAGCACCCGCCAGGACGGACGACCGGGCAGGCGAAGGGACAGCGAAGAGGGGGCGACGAGCGTCGACATCAGTGTGTGGAGTGGGTGCGGCTGCGGAGGTTCACGAAGACCATCTCGGTACACTGCCGCCCGTTCAACCAGTTTAAGTGGGAGCGGCTGCGCAGCCTGTCTTCGCGCCGCTTTCGCACCACGCACCGCACCATGAAACTCGCCACCCTGAAGGACGGCTCGCGCGACGGCCAGCTCGTCGTCGTCTCGCGCGACCTCACGCTCGCCCACTACGCCACCGGCATCGCGAGCCGCATGCAGCAGGTGCTGGACGACTGGGGCTTCATGAGCCCGCAGTTGCAGGACCTGTACGACGCCGTCAACACCGGCCGCGCGCGCCATTCCTTTCCCTTCGATCCTTCGCTGTGCATGGCGCCCCTGCCGCGCGCCTACCAGTGGGCCGACGGCTCGGCCTACATCAACCACGTCGAGCTGGTGCGCAAGGCACGCAATGCCGAAGTGCCCGAGAGTTTCTACACCGACCCGCTGATGTACCAGGGCGGCAGCGACGACTTCCTCGGCCCGACCGACGACGTGATCGTGCCCAGCGAAGCCATGGGCATCGACTTCGAGGCCGAGATCGCCGTCATCACCGGCGACGTGCGCATGGGCGCCACGCCCGACCAGGCGCTGGACGGCATCCGCCTCGTGATGCTGGCCAACGACGTGAGCCTGCGCAACCTGATCCCGGCCGAGCTGGCCAAGGGCTTCGGCTTCTTCCAGAGCAAGCCCGCCACCGCCTTCAGCCCCGTGGCCGTGACGCTCGACGAGATCGGCGAGGCCTGGCAGGACGGCCGCGTGCACCTGGCGCTGCAAAGCAGCTGGAACGGCCGCAAGGTCGGCATGTGCGACGCCGGCCCGGAGATGACCTTCCACTTCGGCCAGCTCATCGCCCACATCGCCAAGACGCGCAACGTGCGCGCCGGCAGCATCGTCGGCAGCGGCACCGTGAGCAACAAGGGCGTCGAGAAGAAAGACGGCCAGATGGACTGGCCCAAGGGCTACTCGTGCATCGCCGAAAAGCGCTGCATCGAGACCATCCAGACCGGCGCGCCCGTCACCGACTTCATGAAGTTCGGCGACACCATCCGCATCGAGATGAAGGGCCTGGACGGCCGCTCGCTGTTCGGCGCGATCGACCAGGAAATCGTGTCGACGAACGGGCGGCCGAAAGAGGCGCCGGTGTCGCTGGTGAAGCCGCAGGCGGAAGAAGCCGCCGAAGACTGAGGCGCTGCGGCACAACGCCGCATGCATGCCCGCGCTCGCCACGGGCGCCCTCCCTGCCGTGGCTATGATCGCGCCGCTGCCTTCGCGTCCCTGAGTCGCGTCGGGCAGCGCGTCCGGCGGCTGCGTTCCGCGGCCGCCTCATACCAAGAAAAAAGGGAGTTTTCCAATGCGTTATTTGCCTATCACCGCGGCTGTGCTCGCGGTCGTCACCCTCGTCGGCTGCGAGACCATGAAGAACGCCGACACCGGCGGGCTCGCCCAGGCGGGCGGCTCGGCCCTGAAGGCCGTGTCGCTGACCGATGCGGAAGTTGCAGCGATGTCCGACCAGTCCTGCGCGGCCCTGGACCAGAAGAACCAGATCGCGCCCGCCAACAGCCGCTACACCACGCGCCTGAACCAGGTCATCAAGCAGATGCCCACCAGCGTGAACGGCAAGACGGCCAACTACAAGGTCTACATCACCAAGGACGTGAACGCCTGGGCCATGGCCAACGGCTGCATCCGCGTCTACAGCGGTCTCATGGACCTGATGAATGACGACGAACTGCGCGGCGTGATCGGCCACGAAATCGGCCACGTGGCGCTGGGCCACTCCAAGTCGCGCATGCAGACCGTCTACGCCGCCTCGGCCGTGCGCGGGCTGGCCGGTGCTGCCGGTGGTGTCGCGGCGCAACTGTCGAAGTCGCAGGCCGGCGACCTGGGCGAGAAGTTCGTCAACGCGCAGTTCTCGCAAGCGAACGAAACCGCGGCCGACAACTATTCCTTCGACCTGCTCACCGAGCGCAAGCTCGAGCGCAAGGGGCTGGTCAGCGCCTTCGACAAGTTGGCAAAGCTCAGTGGCGGCGCCACCGGCAGCTCGCTCATGAGTTCGCATCCGCCATCGGCCGAGCGCTCGGCGCGCATGCAAAAGCGCCTGGACGCCGCCAAATAAGCAAGCAGGCAGGGCGCTACGCGCCCGCCGTCGCGCGCAGCAGCAACTCTTTCTGCGAACGGATGCCGAGCCGCCTGAAGGCCCGGTACTGGTGCGTGCGAACGGTGGTCAGCTCGACGCCGATCTCGCGCGCCGCTTCCTTGGCGGTCTTGCCCGCCATCAGGTGCGCGATGACCTCGCGCTCGCGCAGGCTCAGCGTCAGCAGGCGCGAGGCAAAAGCCGGCGCCACCGCTTCCCGTGCAACCACCGCGCTGCGGCCGTGCGCCATCGTGGCGTCGGCCAGCAGCGTGGCGTGGGTCTGGATCACCGCGAAGTCGCTGTCGCCGAACTCGGGTTGCGCCAGGCTGCGATAGAAGCTCACCGCCACGCGCTGGCCGGTGGGCGTCAGCAGCAGCACCGAGGCGCGTTCGCGGATGCCGACGTCGCCATAGCAGGCGGCGCGGTAGGCCGGGTCGGCCACTTCGTCGGCGCGCTGATGGCCCAGCCACAACTGCGCGCGCCGCGGCAGCTTGCGGGCCGCGAGCCAGGTCATGTTGGGGTCGAGCAGGTCGAAGCGCAGTGCCACATAGCGTTCGGCGGTGCGCTCGGCCGTGCTGCCGTAGCTGCTGGCGGCCGATACCGCCTCGATGCGGCCGGTGGCGTCGACCACGAACACGGTGCAGAAGGTCACGGGCATCACGCGGTGCATGGCCGCGAGGTAGCTCGTGGCCAGGTGCGGCGTGCCGATGCCGGCCAGCACATCGCCGACCACGGCCGCGGCCAGCGCGGCGTCGGTGGTGGGGTGGATACGCCAGCGTCTCATGGGTCCAAAGGAAAGGGGAGGGTAAGTACCTCGTACGAAGTTATGACAGTGAGGGCCGTGGCGCATCGGGACAATCCCGTTGCATGACGAACCCCACCGTTGCCGCCATCGCCGATGCCGCGAGCGGCCCCGTGCCGCCGCCGATGCACGCCACCGAACTGCCGCCCTCGGTCGGCGCCTTCCACTACACGCGCTACAAGCCCTGGACGCCGCCGCTTGAAGAAGGCGGCATCGAGCCCGGCCGCCATCCGGTCGTGATCGCCGGCGGCGGACCGGTCGGCATGGCGCTCGCGCTGGGGCTGGCCAACCACGGCGTGCGCTGCGTGATCCTCGAAGCCGACGACACGGTGTGCGTCGGCAGCCGCGCGGCCTGCATCTCGCGCCGCAGCCTTGAAATCATGGCGCGGCTCGGCGTGCTGCCGGCCTTCATGGCCAAGGGCCTGCCGTGGACCGGAGGGCGCAGCTTCTACAAGACGGCCGAGGTGTTCCGCTTCGAGATGCCGCACGACGCGCAGCAGAAGCTGCCGCCGATGATCAACCTCGAGCAGTACTACGCCGAGCACTACCTGCTCGAAGAAATCTTTCGCCGCAACGAGGCGACGCCGGGGCTCATCGACATCCGCTGGGGCACCGAGCTCACCGGCCTTGCGCAAGGCGACGACGGCGTGGCGCTCGATGTGCGCAATGCCGAAGGCAGCTACAGCCTGCACGGCCAGTGGCTCGCGGCCTGCGACGGTGGCCAGAGCTTCGTGCGCAAGGCGCTGGGGCTCGCGCTCGAAGGCACGGGCTACGAAGGCCGCTACGTGATCATCGACATCGAGCTGCACAGCGACCATCCGACCGAGCGCCGCGCATGGTTCGACCCGCCGTGGAACCCCGGCTCCACCGTGCTGATGCACCGCCAGCCCGACGACATCTGGCGCATCGACTACCAGTTGCGCCCCGGCCAGAGCACCGAAGAAGCGCTGCAGCCGCCCGCCGTGGCCGAGTTCGTGCAGCGCCACCTCGACGCCATCGGCGAAGGCCACCTGCCCTGGAAGACGGTGTGGACCTCGGTCTACCGTGCCGGCGCGATGACGCTCGACAGTTATCGCCACGGCCGCGTCGTGTTCGCGGGCAATGCGGCGCATGCGATGCCGATCTTCGGCGTGCGCGGGCTCAACTCGGGCTTCGACGATGCGGACAACCTCGCGTGGAAGCTGGCGCTGGTGGCGCGCGGCGCGTCGGATGCGGCGCTGCTCGACTCGTACTCGCAGGAGCGCATCGCGGCCTTTCATCTGAACGCCGAGAACGCGATGCGCAGCACCGAGTTCATGTCGCCGCCGTCGCGCGGCTTCGACCTGCTGCGCGAGGCGGCGCTGTCGCTGTCCGAGGCGCATCGGGGCATCGCGCAACTGATCAATCCGCGCCAGACGCAGGCGGTGCGCTATGCCGACTCGGCGTTGTCGAGCGAAGGCGATGCGCTGCCGGCGGGACCGCTGCCGGGCGAGGTGATGGCGGATCAGCCGCTCGCACAAGGCCATCTCACCGACTGGATCGCGCCGGTCTTCACGCTGCTGGTGCTGCGGTCCGATGTGGTCTCGCTGCCTGCCGCCGACATCGCGCAGGCGCAGCAGGGCGCCTTGCCGTTTGTGGTTCGCACCATCGCGAGCCTGGGCGTGGATGGCGCCGATGCGCAGGCGTCCGCCACCGTCTTCGCTGCGCTCGGTGCCAGCGATGGCGCGGTCTACCTGCTGCGCCCCGATGGCCACGTGGCCGCGCGCTGGCACCGCCCGCCGGCCGGTGCCTTGCAACCTGCGCTGGCACGCGCCGCCGCCATCGCTTCACAGGAGCTTTCCGCATGACGACCCCCGCATCGCTCAACCCCGACGCCCGCGACCGCCTCTACGCCGAGTGCGCGCGCGCCATCAGCGAAGCGGGTGCCGAGCGCGAATCGCTGTTCCTCGCGCGGCTCGCATTGCTGCTGTTCGAGCAGGTCGGCGACGAGGCCCGCTGCCGCGATGCGCTGGCCGACGCATTGCGCGCGCTGCCCGTACCATCGCTGTCTGCTTTCGAACTACAAACAGGAGATTGATCTCATGGACCGCCGCACCCTTCTCGCCACGCTCGCCTCCGGCGCCGCCGTGGCCGCCAGCCCCTTCGCTCGCGCACAGGACTACCCCGCACAGCTCGTCAAGTGGGTCGTGCCGTATCCCGCAGGCGGCGGTACCGACGTGATCGCGCGCGTGCTGGCCGAATCCATGCGCCAGACGCTGGGCCAGCAGATCGTGGTCGACAACCGCCCCGGTGCTTCCACCAACATCGGCGCCGACATCGTCGCCAAGAGCAAGCCCGACGGCTACACGATTCTTTCGGCCGACAACGCGGTGCTGGCCTTCAACGAGCACCTGTTCAGCAAGCTGCCGTTCAACCCCGAAAAAGACTTCACCTACATCGGCGCCATCGGCAAGTTCCCGCTCGCGCTGGTGGTGCATCCGGACTTTCCGGCGAAGAACTTCAAGGAGTTCCTGGCCTACGTGAAGGCCAACCCGGGCAAGGTCAACTACGCCTCGCCGGGCAACGGCTCGCCGCATCACCTGGCGATGGAAATGTTCAAGGTGCGCACCGGCACCTTCATCACCCACATTCCGTACCGTGGCGCCGCGCCCGCCATGGCCGACGTGATGGGCGGTCAGGTGCCCTGCATGTTCCTGGACCTGGCCTCGGGCCTGTCGATCATGCAGAGCAACAAGGTGCGCGTGCTGGCCATCGGCTCGGGTGCGCGCAGCAAGCTGCTGCCCAACGTGCCGACGCTGGCCGAAGTGGGCGTGCCCAACACCGAGGTGTTCGCGTTCCAGGGCATCCTCGGCCCGGCCGGCCTGTCGCCTGCGGTGGTCAACAAGCTCAACGGTGACCTGAACAAGGCCTTCGGCACGCCGACCGTGCAAAAGCGCTTCGAGGACTTCGGCATGGAAGCGATGCCCGGCACGCCGGCGCAGTTCGCGGCGCTGTCGCGCGCGGAATCGATGCGCTGGGGCCCGATCATCAAGCAGGCTGGCATCAAGCTGGACTGATGCCCGCAGCGGGCGTTCACCCTATCTCGTGAACGCCTTGCGCGAGCCGTCCTCGAAGACTTCGTCGTCGCGCTGCAGCTCGCCGTTCTCGTCCCAGGCGCGTTCGCGCGTCACGCGGCCCTTGGCGTCGAAGCTCGACTCGGCCAGCAACTGGCCTTTTTCGCTGAAGCGCTGGTGCGTGCCGGTGGGCACCTGCCGGCCGCGGCTCGCGACCTGGTAGCTGCCCTGCGCGGCGCGCTGGCCGTTGTCGTGGAACTCGGTGACTTCCACCGTGCGCGTGTCGCCACTGCCGCTGTACACCGCCTTGCTGCTCGGCTGGCCGTTCAGGTAGTAGCTGTCGTCGACCACCGGCTCGCCCGAGGTGTTCCAGCGCTGGTCGCGCACCAGCGTGCCCTTTTCGGAGAAGGCCTGTTCGCGCTGGCGGATCGTGGTGCGCTCGACCAGCAGGTACACCGTCTCGCGGCGCTTGATGCCTTCGGATGAATAGTTCTGCTCGGTGCGCTGGGTGCCGACGGTTTCGTCGAGCAGCGCGGTCTTTCCGTTGTCGTAGAAGTTCTGCGTGCGCACCCGCTTGCCCGCCAGGTACGACAGCCGCGAACGCAGCGTGCCGCGCGTGTCGAACAGCTCGACCTGCGACGCGTTGCCGGTGAAGCCGCACAGCTTGGCGTCGTCGACCACGGGCGCGAGCGCCGGCGCGTCGGCGCAGCGCAGGGCCGACATCTGGCCGCGCTCGGTGAACTCGACCGAGGCGCGCTCGCTGCCGGTGTCCGGGTAGAACATCGCGCGCCGCAACTGGCCGGTGGGGTAGAAGCTGCGAACGAGCCCGCGCTCCTGGCCGTCGTCGTAGGTGGCGTCGCGCAGCACGCGGCCGGTGGGCGAGAACTCGCGGGCGCGGCCCTGCATGTTGCCCTTGGCATTGAGCGTGTGCTCCTTGGCGAGCTTGCCCTTGTCGTACAGGCGCACCAGGCCCATGGACACGCCGTTCTGCACCTGCTCCTCGCGCTGCAGCTCGCCGCTTGCGCGGTCCTTGCAGCGCAGCAGGCCGGTCTTGCCGGCAAGGCTGGCGCCGTTGTTGGGGTTGATGCTGCGGCCGTTGAGGTCGCAGTCCTGCTGCGCATGAACCGCCGTGGCACCGAGCAGGGGAACGAGCGCGGCAAGGCCGGTCCGGAGCAGGCGCGGGAGAGCGGCAAAGACAGGCATGGCGCGAGTCACCTTCCCATTTCAGCGGCCAGCAGCTTGACGCCGCGGATCATCATCTCGACCGAGACGGCCACCAGGATCAGGCCCATGAGCCGCTCGAAGGCCTGCACCAGCCGTTCGCCCACCAGCCGCTGGATGCGTTCGGCCAGCACTAGCACCACGGCGCACACCGCCATGGTGACGCTGAGCGCCGCGACCCATTCGAGGCGCCGCTCGGGCGCCTGCGACACCAGCAGCATCACCGTGGCCAACGCAGAAGGGCCGGCCAGCGCGGGCACGGCCAGCGGCACGATCAGTGGCTCTTCGGCCGGCGTGGCGGAGGGCGCGGCGACGTGCTCGGGCGGGAAGATCATGCGCAGCGCGATCAGGAACATCACGACGCCGCCCGCGATCTGCAGCGACAGGCCCGACAGCCCCATCACCCGCAGGAAGCCGTCGCCCACGAACATGAAGCCCAGCAGCAGGGCGAAGGCGATCAGCACTTCGCGCACGATCACCCGGGTGCGGCGCTCGGGCGCCACGCCCTTCAGCGCATTGGCGAAGATCGGGATGTTGCCCAGCGGATCGGTGATCAGCAGCAACAAGACCGTAGCCGATGCGAAGGTGTAGCTCACTTGTCGTAAAGCGTATCAAGCGAACGGAAGCCCTTGACCTCGATCGGGTTGCCAAAGGGGTCGCTGAAGAACATCGTCCACTGCTCGCCGGGCTGGCCTTCGAATCGCACCTGGGGCTTCAGCACGAAGTCGGTGCCGGCGGCTTCGAGGCGCTGGGCCAGCGCCTTCCAGTCGGGCAGGGCCAGCGCAAGGCCGAAATGCGGCATCGGCACCATCACGTCGCCGACGCGGCCGGTGCGCGTGGTGGCGAAGGGCTCGCCCAGGTGAAGGGAGATCTGGTGGCCGAAAAAGTCGAAATCGACCCAGGTGTCGGTGCTGCGGCCTTCGGCGCAACCCAGGACGTCGCCATAGAAACGGCGGGCACCGTCGAGATCGCGAACGTGGAAGGCAAGATGGAAGATGCTCTGCATGGTTTCGGATTATGGGCAGCGGTGCTGTGAGAATGCCGGACTTTCTTTCATCTTGGAGCAAGCCTTGCGGATACTCCGAAGCCTCTCCGCGTGGATGCGCGGCCTTGATTTCACGACGCCGACGCGCCTCGTGCAGAGCCTTCCGCGCCTGCCACGCCAGTTGCTGGCCGGCGCCTGCTGCGTCTTTACATTCGCGGCCCATGCCGCCTGCCCGCCCTCGGCCATCGCCAGCCTCGAAAAGCCGGGCATCGGCCTGCGCAACGGCATCGACCGCGGGATGCTGTGGCGCATCGAAAAAGACGGCCGTACTTCCTGGTTGTACGGAACCATCCATATCGGGCGTGGCGACTGGGTGCGCCCCGGCCCGACCATCCAGAAGGCGCTGGCGCAGAGCGACACGCTCGCGCTGGAGCTGGACTCGCGCGACGAGGCCACGGCCAAAACCATGTCCCAGCCGGCCGATCCGGCGCTGGTGGCACGCGTGCTCAGCGGTGAGCGTGCGCGTCGGCTGGAGCGTCAGAACAGCGAAGCCTGCGTGCCGCCGGGCACGTTGTCGAAGTTGCAGCCGATCCTGCAGGTGACGGCGCTGGCCGGGCTGGTGGCGCGTGCGGACGGCCTGTACCCGGAATTCGGCGTCGACGAAACGCTGGCCGTGTCCGCGCGCAACAGCAACAAGCCGATCGTCGCGCTCGAAAGCGCGGCCGAGCAACTGAAGGTGCTGACGGGCGAGTCCGAAACCGAAGAGGCCGAGCAGGTCGATGCGGCACTCGACGAACTCGAATCCGGCAAGCTGCGCGGGCAGATGAAGGAGCTGGCCGATGTCTGGGCGCGCAGCGACGCGACCAAACTCGCCCGCTATGCCGAGTGGTGCGACTGCCTCAACACGCCCGCCGAGCAACGCCTCATGAAGCGCCTGCTGGACGACCGCAACCCGGGCCTGGCCGACGGCATCGAGCGGCTGCATGCGGGTGGCAAGAACGTGTTCGCGGCCGTCGGTGCGCTGCACATGATCGGCCCGCAGGGCCTGCCCACGCTGATGGCGGCGCGCGGCTTCACCGTGACGCCGGTGCTGACCGACGCGCAGGCGCAGACGGCGCAGCCGATGCCGGCGCTCGCGGCGCCGTCGCCGGGCCCCAGGGCCACGCGCGGTGGCAAGGCCGTCAAGGGCCAGCGGGGCCAGAAGGGCGCGCCGGCTGCCAAGGGCGCCAAAGCCGGCAAGTCGGCGAAGGCCGCGCCGGCCCAGAAGGCGCAGAAGGGCGCTGCTTCGAAAGCGCCGGCCAAGGCCGCGCCGCGTGGCGCCGCACCGGCCACTAAGGCCAAAGTGCGCAGATAATCGCGACCGCCATGCACGCGCTGCGCCACCCCACCCGCCTCCTCGGCCAGATCGGCCGCTGGGTGCTGTTGTGGTTTGTGCTGTCGCTGGGCGTGGCGGTGGCGTCGCCGCTGGTGCATCCGCAGGCCATGGAGCTGGTGTGTGCCGGCGCGGGTTCCATCAAGGTGGTGGTGCACACCGAAAACGGCGCGCAGGAAATGGGCGCCTCGCACATGGACTGCCCGCTGTGCGTGCTGACCGGTGCGCCGCCACCGGTCGTGGCCGTGGCCTCGTTCGATCTTCCCTTGCCGCTGGGCCGCGTGGTCCAGTCGATTCCCGCCGCGCGCCTTGCCGCGGCCACCGCTGCGCCACCGCCGGCGCGCGGGCCCCCGACTTTCTCCTGACTTTCAAAACCATCGCTGCATGCGGCCGACCGACGGTCGCCTGCGGCCCGTCTGGCTTGAAGTTCGTGGAGCAGGTTTCCCGTGAAAAAACATTCCCGCGCCTTGGCAATCGCCTTGGCATTCCCCCTGGGCGCACCCGCGTTGGCGCAGCAGCAGGCGGCCGACCCGCCTGAAGGCGGCGGCAACAACGGCCGCGCCCTGAGCACCGTCACCGTGAGCGGCGGCCGGCCGACCTCGCTGCCGGCGCAGATACCGACCACCATCGAAGGCGTGACACACGATCAGATCGTGGAAACCGTCAACGCCACCGACAGCGAGGACGCACTCAAGTACCTGCCGAGCCTGGTCGTGCGCAAGCGCTACATCGGCGACTTCAACCATGCGGTGCTCGCCACCCGCGCCTCGGGTACGGGCAACAGCGCGCGCTCGATGGTCTATGCCGACGGCATCATGCTGTCGAACCCGCTGGGCAACGGCGCCACCTACGCGCCGCGCTGGGGCATGGTGTCGCCGGAAGAAATCGAGCGGGTCGACGTGCTCTACGGGCCGTTCTCTGCCGCGTACCCGGGCAACTCGGTGGGCGCGGTGGTCGACTACGTGACGCGCATGCCCACGCAGTTCGAGGCGCACGTCAAGCTCAGCGGCTTTGCGTCGAACTTCGACCTGTACAACAGCCATTCGTCGCCCGCCGGCCAGCAGCTCGACCTGTCGCTGGGCAGCCGCAGCGGCGACTGGTCGTGGTGGCTCAGCGCCTCGCGCACCCAGAGCAAGGGGCAGGCGCTGGTGTTCGGCAACCGCCTCGTGAGCGCCGGCACGGTCGGCAGCGCCGGCACGCCGGTCACGGGCGCGGTGCTCGGGCTGAATCCATCGAACCAGCCGTGGTGGCTGGTGGGCGGCGCCACCATCTACGACACCACGCAGGAGCAGGCCAAGCTCAAGGTGGCGTACGACTTTTCGCCGACCGTGCGCGCCACCTACACGCTGGGCGCCTGGAACAACACCACGCACGGCAGCGTCGACACCTACCTGCGCAACGCCTTCGGGCAGCCGGTGTACGGCGGGCTGGTGAACATCGGCGGGCGCAGCTACAACCTCGACACGCCGAGCGCCGCGCTGGCGCCGACCGAGACCGCGCTCACGCACTACATGCACGGCCTTTCGGTGAAGAGCCACACAGGCGGCGTGTTCGACTGGGAAGTGGCGGCGAGCCTGTTCGACTATTCGAGCGACACCTCGCGCACGCCGACCACGCCGCTGCCCGCTGCCTTCAACGGCGGCCCGGGGCGCACCACCGACATGGGCGGCTCGGGCTGGAACACCTTCAAGGCGGCCGGCACATGGCGGCCCACCGGTTCGGCGGAAGGCGTGGGCGCGCACGTGGTCGACTTCGGCTTCCAGCAGGACACGGCGCGGCTGCGCACCAGCGTCGGCAACACGCTCGACTGGATCGGCGGGCCGGCGGTGTCGCCGTTCTCAGCCTTCAACGGCAACACGCGGCTGCAGTCGCTCTATGTGCAGGACACCTGGCGCTTTGCCGCCGACTGGAAGACCACGCTGGGCTTGCGCCACGAGCGCTGGGAAGCCTACGGCGGCCAGCTCGGCAACGCGACGTCGCTGCTGAACTTCGCGCCGCGCAAGAACAGTTATGACTCGCCCAAGGCGGCCATCGCCTGGCAGGCCACGCCGGCGTGGCTCTTCAAGGCCTCGACCGGCCGCGCGGTGCGCATGCCGACGGTGAGCGAGCTGTACCAGGGCTCGATCAGCGGCAACCAGGTCGTCAACACCAACCCGAACCTGCGCCCCGAGCGCTCGTGGACCACCGAACTCAGCGCCGAGCGCGACCTCAAGGGCTGGGGGCTCGACGGCGTGCTGCGCACCACGCTGTTCTTCGAGAACACGAAGGACGCGCTCTACACGCAGGCGCTGACCAACCTCGTGAGCACGGTGCAGAACGTCGATGCGATCCGCACGCGCGGGCTCGAAGTGGCGCTGAACGCGGTCGACGTCGGCATCCAGGGGCTCGACCTGAGCGGCAGCCTCACGCTCGCCAACTCGAAGATCACCGCCAACAGCGGCTTTCCGGCCAGCGTCGGCCAGCAGCAGCCGCGCGTGCCCAAGGTGCGCGCCGCGCTGCTCGCCACCTACCGGCCCGATGCCAACTGGAGCTACACCGTCGGCGCGCGCTACAGCGGCAAGCAGTACGGCACGCTCGACAACAGCGACCCCAACGGCGCCGCGTACATGGGCTTCTCGAAGTTCTTCGTGGTCGACGCGCGCATACGCTACCGGATCGACCGGCAGTGGAGCGCGGCCGTGGGCATCGACAACCTGAACAACAACAAGTACTGGGCCTTCCACCCGTACCCGCAACGCACCTATGTGGCCGAACTCAAGTTCGACCTCTGACTTTTTCCTTCATTCATCCGATTCTTCAAGGAGCCTTCCATGACCTCTTCGCGCATCGCTCTCAAAACCGTAGCGGCATACGCAATGCTGACAGGCGTTACAGCAGTATTTGCCCACGTCACGCTGCCGCCGGGCGGCGCCACGGTCGGCAGCGACTACAACGCGGCCTTTCGCGTCGGCCACGCCTGCGAAGGCGCCAAGGCCACCACCGGGCTGGCCGTGCGCCTGCCCAAGGGCTTCGTGTTGAGCGACGCCCAGGAACGCAAGGGCTGGAAGCTCGACGTGCAAAAGAGCAAGGGCGACGGCGAGGTGCGCTGGACCGCCGAGACCGCGCAGAACGCGCTGCCCGGCAGCGAGCGCGGCGAGTTCGTGCTGCGCGGCAAGGTGCCAGGCATGCCGGGTCCGCTGTGGTTCAAGGTGCTGCAGACCTGCGACGTGGGCAGCGTCGACTGGGCCGAAGTGCCGGCATCGGGCAACTCGACCGCCGGCCTGAAGAGCCCGGCCGCCAAGGTCCAGGTGGTGGCGCAGGGCGTGGCGACGGTCGACGTGCGCGACGGCTGGGTGCGCCAGTCGGTGCCGGGCCAGAGCGGCACCGGTGCCTTCATGAAGCTGACCGCGCCCACCGGCACGAAGCTCGTCAGCATTTCGACGCCGGCCGCCGGCGTGGCCGAAGTGCACGAGATGAAGATGGAAGGCGACACCATGAAGATGCGCGAGCTGACCGGCGGCCTCGACCTGCCCGCGGGCCAGACCATCGAGCTCAAGCCGGGCGGCTATCACGTGATGATGATGGACCTGAAGGGCGCGCTGGCGAAGGGCGCGACCGTGCCGATGACGCTGAAGTTCGAGGACGCCAAAGGCGTGAAGACCGCGCTGGACGTGACGCTGCCGGTGGGCACGCCCGAAGGCGCCGATGCGGCCGGCTCGGCGCATCAACACAAGCACTGAGTTCGGCTAGAGCAACTGGTCCGGCGCCAATGGCCCGAAGAGCTTGAGCATCAGCCGCAGGCCGGCACCGGTGTCGGGCTCGGTGGTCGTGTCCTGCAGGCCGCTGCCTTCGGGCGCGCGCCAGATCAGCGAGCCCTTCACCAGCTCGACGTGCCAGGCCCGCTCGCGCAGGCCGCGCTCGATCTGCACCGAAGCCAGCTTCGAGAGTTCGTCGCTGCGGATCAGCAGCGCGATCTCGGTGTTCTGCAGTTGCGAGCGCAGATCGAGGTTCATCGAGCCGACCACCAGCAGCCGGCCGTCGAGCACCAGCACCTTGGAATGCAGCATCGCGCGCGATTCGCCCGTGGCGTTGCTGCCGCCGCCGCTCGAACCGCCGAAGACCGTGCCGAAGCTGGCCTGCTCGCTGCGCAGTTCGTAGAGTTCAAGGCCCATCTTCAGCAGTTCCTCGCGGTGACGGGCGTAGCCGACGTGGGCCGCCGGCGCGTCGTTCGAGGCCAGCGAGTTGGTCAGCACCCGGATGCGCACGCCCTTGGCGCGGGCGGCGGCGAAGGCTTGCGTCATGTCCCGGCCCGGCACGAAGTAGGGCGAGATGATCAGCAGGTCGCTGCGCGCCTGGCCGATGAGTTGCAGCAGGCCTTCGACCACGGTGTCGCCATTGGCCGCGAGGGTCGATGCTGCCGTCAGCGCTGCCGCGCCGCGTGAGGCGGCGGCCTTGTCGTCCGGGCGGCTGACGACCAGGCCGGGCGCCTTCTGTGCTTCAGGCCCCGAGTCGGCCGCGATCTTGCCGGGCTTGTCGGCCAGCATCACGGCGGGGGCCCAGACGAATTGGGCGGTGCGCAGGTCGAGCGCTTTTTCGTCCCACGCGCGCGAACGTTGTGCCGCGGTGGGCGGCATGTCTGGCGATGGCTCGCCGCCCGGCTGCGCGGTCGTTCCTTCGGTGGCCTGCAGCCGCGCGGCTTCGTCGGCCAGTTCCTGGTCGGCCTTTTTCGCCCGCTCGCGGATTTCCTGCAGTTCGTCGCGCGTGACCAGCGACTGCACCGGATAGGCGCGCTCGTTGTTCCAGTAGCTGTCGAAGCTGCGCGAGAGGTCCTGCACGATCGGGCCGGCCGCCAGCACGTCCACGTCGATGAAGTTGCCGGTGGTCGCGTTGCCGAAGTAGGCATCGCCCAGGTTGCGGCCGCCCGCGACGCCGAGCACGTTGTCGGCCAGGAACAGCTTGTTGTGCATGCGCTGCTGGATGCGCGAAGCGTCGCCGATCGAGTTGAAGAGGCGGCTGAAGGTGGAGTCGCGCGAACCCGCCAGCGGGTTGAACAGCCGCATCTCGATGTTCGGGATGAAAGCCAGGCCGAGCACCAGCGCGTCGCGGCCGGTGCTGTGGAAATCGTCGAGCAGCACACGCACGCGCACGCCGCGCTCGGCGGCGGTCCGCAGGCTGCGCACCAGCCGGCCGGTGCTGGCGTCGGCGTGGATGGCGTAGTACTGCAAATCGAGCGTCTTCTGCGCGTTTTCGATCAGCGCGAGCCGGCTGCCGTAGGCGGCCTGCGGGCCGCCGAGCAGCAGGAAACCGGATTCGTAGCGCGCCTTGTCGGCCTGCCGGCGCTCCTGGACCAGCGTGGCCAGGGCGGTGCCGTCGGGCGAGGCCAGCGCCGTGGTCACCGGGCGGTCGACGTTCTGCGGCAGTTGCGCGCAGGCGCCCAGGATCGCGATGGCAAGAAGGGCGGCGGTACGACGCAGGAACGCGTGGAGTGAGGAGGGCATGCGGCTTTCCCGGGGCTTGGAGGGATGAGCCGCATGTATAGCCTAGTCGGCGCCCGCCGCGCGTCGGACGGGCGGACGACCGGGGTGGGCGTTAACGCGCGGTGCTCAGTTCTTCCTGCCGTTCGAGGGCGGCGAGCAGCTCGTCGTCGATCTTGGCGTGGCGTTCGGCCAGTTCGGTGGCGCGCGAGGCGTCACTGGCGTAGATGGCGCCGCCATCGAGTTCGAGCATTTCGGAAATGCGCTTCTGCTCGGTTTCGAGGGTCTCGATCTGGGCGGGGAGGGCATCCAGTTCGCGCTGCTCCTTATATGAGAGCTTCTTGCGCGGCGCGGTCGCACGGGCGGCGGGCTCGGTGCTTGCCGCCGCAGGCGCGGGGGCCGGTGCTGCAGCGGGTGCGGCGGCCTGGCGCTGCTCGGCGATCTCGCGGGCGCGCTTGGACTGGATCAGCCAGTCCTGCACGCTGCCCTCGTACTCGCGCCAGTGGCCGTTGCCCTCGAAGGCGATGGTGCTGGTGACCACGTTGTCGAGGAAGGTCCGGTCGTGGCTCACGAGGAACACGGTGCCGTCGTAGTCCTGCAGCAGGCTTTCGAGCAGTTCCAGGGTGTCGATGTCCAGGTCGTTGGTCGGTTCGTCGAGCACCAGCACGTTGGCGGGGCGGGCGAACAGGCGGGCCAGCAGCAGGCGGTTGCGTTCACCGCCGCTGAGCGAGCGCACGGGGGAGTTGGCGCGCGCGGGGGAGAACAGGAAGTCCGACAGGTAGCTCTTGACGTGCTTGCGCTGGCTGCCGATCTCGATCCACTCGCTGCCGGGGCTGATGAAGTCTTCCAGCGTGGCGTCGAGGTCGAGCTTGTCGCGCATCTGGTCGAAATACGCCACCTGCAGGTTGGTGCCGCGGCGGATCTTGCCGCTGTCGGGTTCGAGCTCGCCCAGGATCAGCTTGAGCAGCGTGGTCTTGCCCGCGCCATTGGGGCCGAGCAGGCCGATCTTGTCGCCGCGCAGGATGGTGCCGCTGAAGTTGCGGATGACGGTCTTCTCGCCGAAGGACTTGGTGGCCTCGGTGAGTTCGGCCACGATCTTGCCGCTGGACTGGCCGGAAGCCACGTCCATGTTGACGCTGCCTTGCACCTCGCGGCGGGAGACGCGGCTGGCGCGCAGTTCCTGCAGGCGGGTGATGCGGCTCTGGCTTCGGGTGCGGCGGGCTTCAACGCCCTTGCGGATCCAGATTTCTTCTTGAGCCAGCAGCTTGTCGGCCTTGGCGCTGATGACGGCTTCCTGGGCGAGCTGCTCTTCCTTCTGTAATAGGTACTGCTCGAAATTGCCGGGGTAGGAGTTCAGCTTGCCCCGGTCCAGCTCCACGATGCGGGTGGCGACGCGGTTCAGGAAGCTGCGGTCATGAGTGATGGTGACGACGCTGCCCTTGAAGTCGATCAGCAACTGTTCGAGCCACTCGATGGAGTCCAGGTCCAGGTGATTGGTGGGCTCGTCCAAGAGAAGGACGTCCGGCGCGGCCACGAGGGCCTGGGCCAGGGCGACGCGCTTGCGGGTGCCGCCGGAGAGAGAGCCGACGCGGGCGTTGCGGTCCAGGTGCAGGCGATGCAGCGTCTCTTCTACGCGCTGCTCCCAGTTCCAGGCGTCGAAGGCTTCGATCTGGGACTGGAGGGCGTCGAGGTCCAGGCCGTCCGCGCCGGACAGATAAAGATCACGGATGGCAATGACCGGGCCCAGGCCCTGGCTGGCTGCGGTGAAGACGTCCGCATCCATATCGAGCGCCGGCTCCTGGGCCACATAGGCCACCCGGAGGTTCTGCTGAAGTTGGAGGGTGCCATCGTCTGCCTTTTCCAGGCCGCCCAGTATCTTGAGCATGGACGACTTGCCAGCGCCATTGCGCCCGATCAGGCCGATGCGTTCCGATTCAAGAAGAGAGAAGTCCGCATGATCGAGCAGCGGGACGTGACCGAACGCGAGTTGCGCGTCGAGGAGTGTGATGAGTGCCATGTGGCACGGATTATCGGAGGGGGCACAAGACAGGGATAAGCAAGGGGAAGGCGAGTGCTTCTATATAAGAAGGGCTTGAAGACGATTTCTGTTGGGGAGAGTCTTGCGGGGCCCAAAAACTGTCATATACTCGTGGGCTCAGCTGATCGCGCTGCAAAGCGTGTCTGGTGGTTCAAGTCTCTTCGGAGCGAGCGGCTAGGCGGTTGAGAAAAAAGTCTTCGAAAGTTGACG
>NZ_JBPJZR010000008.1:0-367624 GCF_051216615.1 Variovorax raffinosi | reverse complement strand
TCCATGGTGATCACCTTGAATCCCTGCTGAAATTCTCAGCAGGTCAGTGGAACACCCTGGTCAATATTGGATCGGCACTTTGCGGTTTAGCTGGTCAAGATTGCGTCGGCACTAACAGACCAGGTGCGTACCACCTGGGGACTGCAAGCCTCACCACCGGTCAGGAGCGTGGAGATCGTGTCGAACGCGCCGGGGTCGAGCACGGCAAGCAGGGTTGGCGGGAGAAACGCGCGGTCGACGCCATGTCGCCGGCAGAAGGCCGCCAATTCCGTTGCCGAGAGCCGCTGGCTCGCGGTGGGAATGCACAGTGCACCGCCGCTCAACAGCGTTGGAAAGATGTCGAGTATCGATGCGTCGAAATTGACGGTGGAGTACTGCAGGGCGCGACTTCCGGGGGTAATGCCGAGGTGCTCGATGGCCCAGTCGACCAGATTGATGACGTTTCCATGGTTCACCATGACCCCTTTGGGTTTTCCTGTCGTGCCGGAGGTGAAGATGGAGTAGCACAGGTCCGTCGGCAGAATGCCCGCAGGTTGCACAACAGATGGAAGATCGCTCGAGGGCACCCGGTCGACTGAAAGTACTGCACATCGATCTGGAGTGTTCGATGGAGACTCGGTGACGAGGATCAGCTGGCATCCGCATTTATCGACAATGTGCTGCCGAATCTCCTGCGGCAGATCGGGGTCGAGTGGTACGTAGCTGGCGCCGGTTTCGAGTATTCCGAAAATGGCGGCGTACAGGCTGGCGCACTTTTCTATGCAGACGCCAATCACGTCCGTTGAAGTGATCGCGCGGGATTTTTCGGACCAGAACCAATGGCGTATCGCTTCTGCAATCCTCGCCGAGCGGCGATCGAGATCGCGGTAGCTGACTTGCTCCATGTCAGAGACCAGGGCAGGGCAATCCGGGTGTGTCTCGACGATGCGATGGAAACGGGAAACGGTGCTCTGCATCAGGTCATCTCGCTTGTCGGTCCGAGTTTTTCGAGAAGGCATGCACCCCATTGATGCGGCCCCGCGCTGAAGCACAGCACGGTATTCCCTGCGTTCAGTTCCTTGCCGTCGGCCAGTTGTCGCAGGCCGATGAGGTTGTCGGCACTGAAGCAGTGGGCATGCGTCCCGATCGGCGAAGTGACGGCTTTTCGGAAATCCACCTCGGCAAGCTGGCAGTAGAGGCGGCTGACTTCCAGCGAGTAGTTGTTGCTGATGAAATGGTCGATGTCCCGCGCCGATCTGCCTGCCTGCGCATAGGCCGCTGTGAAGAGTTCCGAGATCTTGTAGATCTCGGCATCCATCGAGGGCACGGCGATCTGGTTGCTGTCGTGCAGATTGATGACCTGGCCGAGCAGCCGATAGTCCATGCCCGATGAGGAGGCGCTGACGATGCAGGCTGCCGCGGCGTCGCCGGTCACGTACATGAATGCCGTTCCTTCGCCGTACAGGCGTTGCAAGGGTGATGTCGCCTTGTCGAACATGACGACCAGTACGCGATCGGAATTTCCAGACGCAACCATGGCCGAAGCCAGTCGAGTGGCCCAATGAAAGCCCGCACAGCCCGTGATGCCGATGTGGTAGTGAGGCACCTGTTGCAGCCCCGAGCATTCAGCCAGTTCCCCCAGCCAGACAGGCTGGAGGTTGTTCTGCGCATCGAGCGTGCATGAGACAAGAAAGACAGCGTCTATTTCGGCCGCCTCCATCGGGACACTGGTCAGGCAAGAGCGAATAGCGGCCTTGGCCAGTTCGCTCACACACGATTCGTGGTGGGCGAAAGTGTTTGCGCCATGTGTGCTGGCTCGCAGTGAAGCACACGTGCTCGGATCCGCAATTGAATGCTCAATGGGGCGCAGCATTCCAGCTGCGTACTGCGGTGCACCCAAATAGACTTGTCGCGTCATGCCACTCCGTTTCGACATCTGCCAGTTTTCTTGTTTTTTTGAAAAGAACAGTCAGTTGGTCCAAGAAAGAGGATGGCGTACAACGACTTTCGACAAAGGACTGGGTTGGTCCCAAACACCTTTGAAGCCTTCGGGCAGAACGAAGATATCGCCTGCAACGTATCGATGAGCGGCACCATCGATGGATGTGATTGAGACGGAGCCGGTCACCAGGTGAATGACTTCAGTCTCTGGCCAATTAATGATCTGCAGCTTCACCGGATCGATTTCGCAAACTTCGACAGCGGCCTGCCTGGTCTTCATGACATGGGGAACATGGCATCGGTATGAGAAATGAGTTCCTTCCAGCGTCTGATAGTGAAGTGGGTCGGTGTCCGGCGCGTTCGTCGTTGCCACCTGCTTCGGAACGCTCTTGGCGATCGACGTGATCAGTCCGCTGTCGAGCGTTTCCGACCGAGCCCATATCGGCAGAAGAAGGGCTGCGGAGAGCAGGCACTCGACCAGAAGAACAAGGCACGAATAAAAAAGGGCTGCACGAAACATATCCGGATGATTTCCTGAGGTGGGGCTGGTTTTCGGGGGCGACAATTTCATGTCGGCGATGAAGTCGTATCGGCGTGCTTCCTTGAGCTTGCCGAACATATGCACCAGGCGTTGGCATCAGCCGTTCTGGGTCACCAGACAAGGAGGCGCTCCAAGACCGACATCGATTCAACAAGCGAAGATGGGCCGTCCATTGATGACCTGCGGTGGTGCTGTGCGCCGTGCTGCGAAGCGGTAACGGCGAAGCGGGCGTTCGACGCCATTTAGTGCCAAATCTGCATGCATTCTTTTCTATCTCAACATACCGTTGCGCAATCAAAGCCGATCTATTTCCACCCCAAAACCATTTGCCAAAAGAGCGGCTTCTCGAGATCGGCTCGGCGAGCAACAAAAATTCATTCCCGGGCTTGAGCTCATCGAGGTGCTTACTGAGATGCCCCGCGAGAGAAGAAAAGGGGCCAGCATTAGTGCGGCTTGTTTGAAACAAAACGTATTTTTTAGAAGCGAGCGCGGGGCTCCCGGGCATCTGACGATCAATGCTGATGCCATATCCCTACCCGGTTGGGGTTGCGGCAGTCAGGCCGCCGACGGGCCGCGACTGCGTAGCTGATCTGGGAACCGCTGCTCGAGCTACCAGAAGCCAATCCGCTGGCGCAGTTCGTTCGCTGCTTCACGCCGTTGGCGCAAGACCACCTTGACGAAGCACTGCGGCACTGTAGGTAGCTCGGCGTCCCACCTTGACGTCAATTGGCGGGGCCTCGTATGCGCTTTGCTGATCAGGCTGCGAGTTGCCAGTTGTGTGGGAGCAGTTCGTCGATGCGGCTGTTCAGTTGAGTCAGCAGCCTGGTGAGGACGTCTTTGAGGTAAGTCTAGGGATCTTGGCCATGCATCTTGGCCGGCTGCACGAGATTCATCACGGCCGCAGCACGTTGACCAGCCAGTTCGCTGCCAGCGAGCAACCATGCTTGCCTGCCAAGAGCCCATGGACGAATCTGGTTTTTACAATGATTGTTGACGACGTTCACTGCACCGTCGAGCAGGTTTTGCGTCAGGCCCTCCCACGGCGGCCTGGCGTGCTCCTGTCTTCTGGCCAGTTGCTCCTCGGTCGTCAAGGCGGCCAGCTCACGCTCAAGCCAGTAGGTCTGCGCGATGCCTCGCAGCGCCGCATCCGCATCCCCAGTTGGTGTAGTAATTTCCGTCTAAAACATGACCCACGTAAAACCCTGCCCTGCTCATTTTCAAAGGGGGATCCTAGAAGTGCTAGACGCAGCGAGATTGAGTGTCATCTGACGCTGGGCCCTGCGCGAGCAGATGTCCATCCGCGAGATAGCCAGGCGTACAGGCCTATCTCGCGACACCGTAAAGAAGCACCTGTGAGCGGGCGAAGAAATGCCGTACTACGCCAAGAGGACGAGCTGCAGCAAGTCCGACCCCCATGCCGAGAAGCTCGCGACCTGGCTCGCGATCGAGGCCGCCAACTCACGGAAACAGCGGCGCAATCTGCGGCAGATCCACACAAAGGAGAACATCAAGAACTTATCCAAACCGTGAGACCTTCGGTCTCACAAAGTAGGGGCAGTATTCAGTGAAGATCTAGGGTCAGTACGCGTCGGAATCCAACATTCAGCGAGCATGAGGGATTCAGGCCGTCATTCAATTCAGTGGCCCCAGCCTAAAAGGCTAGCGATGCAAGGGCCGCCCTTGCGTGATCGCGCGTGAGGGTAGTGCTTCTCGATCATCACGACACTGGTCTCGGACAGTTGGGCAACAGTGAGGCTGTCAACGCCTGCGTGGATGAGATCGGTGATGACAGCGGCAAGGTGATGTGGCGGCTGCTGCAGGAAGACGAAAACGGGGCGAAGAAGTAAACAAGGCTGCGGGAACCGCCGGGGCTCTATTTGCGCCCCAGCGACTTCAGCAGCGCCTGCGCTTCTTTCCTGCCGTTCGGCGTGATCGACGGCGAGGCTGCGGCCTTGCCCAGGTAGTGAACGACCTTGTGGTCGTTCTGGTTCGCGCCCTCCCAGAGAAAGAGCCGTCCCAGTTCCAGCGCCGCGTCGCCATCGCCTTGCGCATAGGCCCGCTCGAACCAGAACCGCGCCCAGCGGAAGTTGCCTTCGTCGCGGTAGCAGATGGCGAGGTTGGCGCACCCTGCGGCGTCGCCTGCCTTGGCCGCCTTGCGATACCAGTCGCGCGCGGCGGCGGCGTTTTTCTTCACGCCGATGCCGTGGTCGAGGAAATAGCCGACGCTGTTCAGCGCGTGGATCTCGCCCGCCGCGGCAGCCTTGAGGAACAGCGAGAGCGCCTTCTTGTGCGAGCCGGCATCCCATGCGTCGTTCGCCGCGAGGAACCAGTCGTCCTGGGTGGGTTCTTGCATGGTGCTTGCTCTCCTTCGGCGCGCTGCTCAAAAGAAAAAGTCTGTGTACCGATCCGTTCCGGCGAAGGGATCACTTAGCCTTGATCGGTCCCGCCATTCTGCCTACCTCCCGTTTCTTCTTCATGCTCTTGCGCGCGCTGCTGCTTTCCAGCCTTCTTGCCTTTTCCTCTTTCCTGACCCACGCCGCTCCCCGAACCTGCCTTGTCGTCGGCATCAGCGACGGCGACACGCTCACCGCGCGCTGCGGCCGCATCGGCGCCTACGAGCGCGTCAGGGTGCGCATCGCGGCCATCGACGCACCCGAAAAAGCACAGCCTTACGGCCAGCGCAGCAAGCAGGCGCTGAGCGACATGTGCTTTCGCGAGCAGGCGCTCATCACCGAGATCGACACCGACCGCTACGGCCGCACGGTGGCCGACGTGAGCTGCAGCGGCGAGGACGCCGGCAGCCGCATGGTGTCCCAAGGCTGGGCCTGGGTGTACGACTACAACCGGCTGGCCACCAAGCGCGGCGGCGGGCTGTTCAAGCTGCAGGACGGCGCACGCGCAAAGCGCCTGGGCCTGTGGGCCGATGCGAAACCGACGCCGCCCTGGGAATGGCGCAAGCGGCAGCGCGAGCAACCGCATTGGGGCGGGTTCTTCTGAGCGCCTGGGCGAGCGCCGTCCCGCAGGCGTGGGCGCTCTCAGACTTGCGGCTGGCCCACTGGAGATCCCATGTTTCGCCCTGCCATTGAAACGGCAGGCTTGTGGCGGCTCTCTCCCGACCTACCTTGTCCTATCCAAGGCGAGCGCCTTTTGCGAAGCTACAACCTCGATCAGAAAATCCATCACCGCGCGCATTGGCGCCGCACGTCGCAGGTCGCGATGCACCACCAACCAGATGTCGCGCGAAAAGCTCTCGCCTTCGTGCTTCAGACGCAGCAGTGTCGGATCGGAATCGGCGAGAAAGCACGGCAGCCCCGCGACGCCGGCCCCCGCGCGTGCTGCGGCCAGGTGACCGCTGATGTCGCTGAGTTCGCAGCCCACTGGCCGGTGGCCGGCGATTCCCAGAAGCCAGTGTTGCTGCGGCATGTCTGCGAACTGTGCGTCATAGGCAATGAACGTCCAGTCCTGCGGGCGGCGCAGCGGCGCATAGTCGCGACTTGCATACAGCGCAAAGGGCATGCACCCCAGCTTGCGCACGACACTGCCCGCTTCCTTTGGGCGTACCAACCGCAGTGCGACATCGGCTTCCCTGTGGCTGAGCGAAACCTGATGGGCCTGTGCCGATATGGAAAGCTGGATCCCAGGATAGGCGACACGGAAGTCGGCCAGCTTCCCGGCCAGCAAGTGCGTTGCCAGGATGGGCGGCGCACTGAGCGTCACTTTGCCATTCAGCGGTTGCAGACTCGCTTGGGCGCGTCGCTCGATGGCATAAGCGCCTTCCTCCATGGCCTGCGCTTGTTGAAAGACCTGTTGTCCCATCGGGGTCAGCCGGCAGGCACGTGGCAACCGCTGGACCAATGAGGCCTGCAATTCATTTTCAAACGCGGTCAGCCGCCGACTGACCGTTGCATGGTCTACCTGCAGGGCACGGGCGGCACCCGACAACGTGCCGGCACGGGCAACCGCGAGGAAATGGCGAAGATTTTCCCAGTCGAACATCGGTGCATTTTCTCCAGTATGACTGGAGCTTATGTGGAATTTACGCGGACAGCCCACCGACCTAGCATCGAAGTGAATCAGCTCTTCTGGATCATTTTGAAGCCTTCAATTTCTGCTCACCATCCTCGTGCCACGCTGGTAGCTGCCGCACTCGGATTCGTCGTCGTCCTGTTGGATGTCAGTGTTGTCAACGTTGCCCTCGAGGCCCTCCGCCAGGAGTTCGGTGCTGACGTGTCGGGACTGCAATGGGTGCTCAACGCCTACACGCTGGTCTTCGCAGCGTTGCTCCTCACCAGTGGTGCGCTGGGTGATCGCTTTGGCGCCCGGCGGGTTTTCATATTCGGCCTTGTCCTGTTCACGCTGGCATCGGGAGCCTGCGGTCTGGCCCCCAACCTGTCGGCATTGGTGGCTGCGCGAGTGATCCAGGGTCTGGGCGCGGCGCTGCTGGTGCCCAATTCCCTTTCCATGTTGCAGCAGGCTTTCCCCGATCGGGAGCAGCGCAGCCGCGCGGTCGGTTGGTGGGGCGCCATCGGCGGTATTTCCTTGGCTGCAGGGCCGGTGTTGGGCGGGTTGCTGATCACGCACACCGGCTGGCGCAGCATTTTCCTGATCAACCTGCCTGTTGGTTTGATCGGACTGTTCCTTACCTTGCGCCATACCGCGCCGGGGAGCGCTGGCAATCGCCGCAACCTTGATCTTCCCGGTCAGGTGGCGATCATCTCGGCACTGGCCGCTCTCACGGTGGCTCTGACCGACGCCGGTCGCCTGGGCTGGCAGCATCCGTGGGTACTGGGTTGCCTCATGCTGGCACTGGTTGCGGCCATCAGCTTCGTGCGCATCGAGTTGCGCAGCCAGGCGCCGATGCTGCCCCTTGCTCTCTTTCGCATCCGTACTTTCACCGTGGCTTCGCTGGCCGGCGTTGTCGTGAACTTTGCCTACTACGGGCTGATCTTTGTCTTCAGCCTGTTCTTCCAGATCGAGCAGCAGCTTTCGCCCCAGCAGACGGGCCTGGCGTTCCTGCCGATGACGATCGTTCTGATGGCGGTGAACGTCATCGCCGGACGTTTGATCACCCGCATGGGCGCCAGGCGCCTGATGGTTCTGGGGCTGGCACTTGCAGCTTGCGGCTATCTGATGCTTCTGCCGGTCAGCATCGCCGGCTCATATGGGATGCTGGTCGTTCCGATGCTCTTGGCGGCCAGCGGTGTCGCCCTGACCGTGCCAACGATGACCAACGCCACGCTGTCATCGGTCGAGGCCTCGCGCGCCGGCATCGCCTCGGGTGTCCTCAACTCGGCACGCCAGATCGGAGGCATGTTGGGCGTGGCCGTGTTTGGCTATCTGGTACGCGACACTGCGCCAGAGCCGTTCATGCGCGGCATGCATTGGTCGCTCGGTATATCGGTTGCGCTGCTGCTGGCGGGAAGCCTGATGTGCCTGTTCGGAATTCAGAAGGATCGGACAAAACCCTCATGAGGACGTCGTCGGCAACGGATGTTCGCGAGCTGAACAATCGGCGACCGAGCGAATGCCGTCTCGCAAGCGCGGGACGTTCTCAGGAGGCGGTCCACCAGAACAACGACATGCGGGCTAAGACTCGCTCTTGCCCTGCACATCCGCCACCACGCGCGCATTGCGCTGGAAGCTCCAGTAGGCGCCGGCCCAGTCCATCATCACCACGATGCGGTTGCGAAAGCCGATCAAAAAATACGCGTGCGCGAACAGCCAGAACAGCCACGCCAGCCGGCCGCTGAAGCGCAGCGGGCCGAAGGGCGTGCCCAGGTCCACCACCGCCGAATTGCGGCCGATGGTGGCCAGGTTGCCGTAGTCCGCATAGCGGAACGGCACCGTGGGCTGGCCCGCGATGCGGCGCAGGATGTTCGCGGCCGCCGCGCGCCCCATCTGCTTGGCGCCGGGTGACACGCCGGGCACCGGCTTCGGCGGCTTGTCGGGTGCGTGGCTCATGGCGGCCGCAAGGTCGCCCACCACGCTGATCTCGGGGTGGCCCGCCAGGCTCAGGTCGGGCTCGACCTTGATGCGGCCCGCGCGGTCGCATTCGACGCCGGTGGCATCGCCGAGCATGCGCCCCAGCGGCGAGGCCGCGACACCGGCCGCCCAGACCACGCAACTGCTATCGATTCGGTAGCTCGTGACGGCCGCGCCATCTGCGCCGCCACCGGTCTGCACTTCGAGCCCGGTGGCGTCGATGGCGGTGACGCGCGCATTCAGCCGTACTTCGACGCCCAGCTTTTCGAGTTGCTCCAGCGCCTTCTGGCTCAGCGATTCGGGCATGGCCTGCAGCACGCGCGGGCCGCCTTCGACCAGCAGCACCTGCGCGCTCGACGGATCGATGTGGCGGAACTCGCCCGAGAGCGTGTGCTTGGCAATCTCGGCCAGCGTGCCGGCCATCTCCACGCCCGTGGGCCCGGCGCCGATCACCACGAAGGTGAGCAGGGCGCGGCGGTGTTCCAGGTCGGCAGTGATTTCGGCGGCCTCGAAGGACAGCAGCACCCGGCGGCGGATCTCGAAGGCATCGGCCAGCGTCTTCAGCCCCGGCGCGACGGGCGCCCATTCGTCGTGCCCGAAGTAGCTGTGCGTGGCGCCGGCGGCCACGATCAGGTGGTCATACGGCACGTGGTCGCCGCGGGCCAGTTGCACCGTGCGCGCGGCCGGGTCGATGGCGCTCACTTCGCCCAGCAGCGTGGTGATGCGCGGCTGCTTGCGGAACAGCGAGCGCACCGGCGCCGCGATCGACGGCGCGGCAAGCCCCGCGGTCGCCACCTGGTAGAGCAGGGGCTGGAACAGATGGTGGTTGGTCTTGTCGATCACCGTGACATCGACGTCGGCGCTCTGCAGCTTGCGCGCCGCTTCGAGTCCGCCGAATCCGCAGCCGACGATGACGACACGCGGCCTGTCCGAAGGGTTGGTCGTTTGCATCCGACGGATGATACGCAGGCGTTTTGCACGCCCTCGAATCTTGTGCCACAGTGGCTGCCCGCCGAATTTCTGGCTGCGGGCCCGCGGCGTTCTGTCCTACGCACGGCCGCAACCTGAATGGGCTAAAACTTGCGGCTGACCTCACTGGAGTCCCCATGACGCTTTCCCGGCCGATCACACAGGCGGCGGGCGCACTGCGCGACAAGTTTCGTGAGGTGCGCGCCATGAGCCTGGCGCTCGCCGCGCCGCTTTCGCCCGAAGACCAGTGCATCCAGTCGATGCCCGATGCGAGCCCCACCAAGTGGCATCTGGCGCACACCACCTGGTTCTTCGAGACCGTGCTGCTGCAGCCGCATGCGGCGCGCTACCAGCCCTTCGATCCGCGTTTTCATTACCTCTTCAACTCGTACTACGAAGCGCTGGGGCCACGCCATCCGCGACCGCATCGCGGACTGCTGACGCGGCCTTCGGTGGACGAGGTGCATGCGTACCGCCGGCATGTGGACGAAGCGGTGATTGCACTGCTCGAAGAGGGCGGGCTCGATTGGGCCGCAATCGAGCCCATCGTCACGCTCGGGCTCAACCACGAGCAGCAGCACCAGGAACTGCTGCTCACCGACATCCTGCATGCGCTGTCGTGCAATCCGCTGCTGCCTGCCTACAAGCCTGCGAGCGGGCCGGCTGTGCGGTTGGCTGCTGTGCCGCCTGCGGTGCGCTGGCTGTCGCGGCCCGGTGGTGTGGTCGAGGTGGGGCATGCGGGCGACGATTTTTCTTTCGACAACGAGACGCCACGCCATCAGGCGCTGGTGCAGCCCTATGCCATTGCCGATCGTCTTGTGAACTGCGGCGACTATGCGCAGTTCATTGCCGATGGCGGCTACCAGCGGGCCGAACTCTGGTTGTCCGATGGCTGGGCTGCGGTGCAGGCACATGGATGGCGTCATCCGGCGTACTGGCTCGCGCCGGACGATCCGCGTCTTGCAGCCGATTTGCAGCCGCAACAGCAGCAACCGTCGCCGCAAGGCGCTGCAGCCGGCTGGCATGTGTTCGGCCTTCACGGCGTGCGCCCGATGGAGGCCGATGCGCCGGTGGCGCAACTGAGTTTCTATGAAGCCGCCGCGTATGCCGAATGGGCCGGCGCGCGACTGCCGACCGAGTTCGAGTGGGAAGCCGCGTGCGACGCACCCGGCATCGTGCAGATGACCGGCCATGTCTGGCAGTGGACGCGGTCGTCCTATGACCCGTACCCGGGCTTTCGCCCGATGCCCGGCATCGCGGCCGAATACAACGGCAAGTTCATGGTGGGGCAACTGGTGTTGCGCGGTGGCGGCGTGGCCACGCCGGCCGGGCACACGCGACCCAGCTATCGCAACTTCTTTCCGCCGGCGGCGCGCTGGCAGTTCTCGGGGCTGCGGCTCGCGAAAGACCTTTGATCATGCGCAATCCAAACACCTCGTCTTCTTCGCTGTCGTTCGTACCCGCGAAGCCGCAGCAGCAGTCATCGCAACGCGCGCCATCGGCGGGCGAGCCGCTGTCCGAATTCGGGCGAGAGATGCAGGCAGGCCTTGCGCGCACGCCGCGCAGCATTTCGCCCAAGTTCTTCTACGACGCCGCGGGGTCGCAACTGTTCGACCGCATCTGCGAGTTGCCCGAGTACTACCCCACGCGCACCGAGCTGCGGATTCTTGGCGAGTGTGCGGAAGAGATCGCGGGGCAGATCGGACCGAACGCCGAGATCGTCGAATTCGGCGCGGGCTCGCTGACCAAGGTGCGGTTGTTGCTCGATGCGCTGGAGACGCCCAAGCGTTATCTGCCCATCGACATTTCAGGCGAGCATCTCGAAGCTGCGGCCGAGCGGTTGAAGGCGGACTATCCGAAGCTCGTGGTGCAGCCCATTGCAGCGGACTACACGATGCCACTCGTGCTGCCTGCGCCGATGGCTGGGGCAGGGCGGCGTGTGGGGTTCTTTCCCGGTTCGACGATTGGCAATTTCGAGCCTGAAGAGGCGTTGGCCTTCTTGCAACTGGCTGCTCGCATGCTGCGCGGCGGGGGCTTGCTGATCGGCGTCGATCTGGTGAAAGACCCGGGGCGGCTGCATGCAGCCTACAACGATGCGCAAGGGGTGACGGGGGAGTTCAATCTCAACCTGCTGCGTCGGGCGAATTCGGAACTGGATGCGGACTTTGATCTTGATGGCTTTGCGCATGCGGCGTTCTACAACGCGCCGCGTCAGCGGATCGAGATGCACCTTGTGAGTCGGCGGGCTCAGAGCGTTTCCTTGAAGGGGGAGAGGTTCGGGTTCGAGGAAGGGGAGACGATTCATACGGAGTACTCGCATAAGTTCACCGTTGAAGGGTTGCGTGCTTTGGCGGTGCGGGCTGGGTTTCGGCCTGGTGCTGTGTGGACGGATCCTGAGAGGCTCTTCAGCGTTCACTGGCTTGCTGCCTAGTTTGCTTTTCGAGGCCGGGTCTCGCCCCGGCGGGCGACTCACTTTCTTTTGCTTCGCCAAAAGAAAGTAAGCAAAGAAAAGGCGACCCTGCTGTCTGCGTCCCTTCGCTTCGCTACGGGCAACCTGCGGTGCTCGACGCCAGTGGGGGTCCGCAGAACTCGCTTCGCTCAAACAGCTGCGGCCCTGATCCCACTGGCGTCTGCGCTCCTCGGCGCAGCCAGAAGGGAGGGGAAGCCTTCGGGCCATCGCTGCGCTCGGCCTTGGGACTTGCTCCCTCTCCCCAAGGGGAGAGGGAGCCCGAGCCGAGCGAAGCGATGGCTCGTTCGGTATCCAACCCCCTCTGGCTGCGCCGAGGAGCGCAGCGTTTCGCGGATCAGGGCCGCAGCTGTTTGAGCGAAGCGAGTTCTGCGGACCCCGCGAAACGTGAGCACCGCAGGTTGCCCCGTAGCGAAGCGCAGGGGTCGCAGACAGCGGGGTCGCCTTTCTTTTGCCTACGTTTCTTTGGCGAAGCAAAGAAAAGTAGGTCGCCTGCCGGGGCGAGACCCGGCCTCGGAAAGCAAACCCTCAGCCCAGGGAAGCAAACGCCCCAGGGAAAAATAGCACCCATATCGCCCCCAAGAAATCAGACAAACCAAGCAACGGCACAATACCCAAGCCCCGTGCGGCAGCGCAACGGCCAGCGCCCCCGCCACCCCTCCCCCTGGAGACCAAGACCATGAAAGCAACCTGGAACGGCGTCACCATCGCCGAAAGCGACGACACCGTGCTCGTCGAAGGCAACCACTATTTCCCGATGAGTTCGCTCAATCGCGATCACGTCACCTTCAGCAACCACAAGAGCACCTGCCCCTGGAAGGGCACCGCGAACTACTACTCGCTGCTGGTCAACGGCGAGCTCAACACCGACGCCGCCTGGTACTACGCCGACCCGAAGCCCGAAGCCGAGGAAATTCGCGACCGCGTCGCGTTCTGGAAGGACGTGAAGGTCGCCGCGTGACAACGGCCGCATTCACCCCACCCTTCATCGCCCCGGCCGAACTGCCCGCCGCATTGCGCGAGCAGGGCTATGCAGTGCTGAGCCCGCAAGGCGTGTCCGACTGGCTCGGCGTGCCGCTTGCACAACTCACTGCACTGCATGCGGACTGGAACGATCTTCCGCCCGACGACTACCTCAAGGACGGCGGCCGCTATCGCACGCGGCGCCATGCCTGCTTCACCGTCGAGGCCGACGACCAGACCACGCTGCAACAGGTGCCGCATCGCGCGCACTGGCAGCCGGTGGAATACAACGCGCTGCACGGCGGCATGCAGCGCTGGTTTGCGCCGATGCTCGATGCCACGGTGGCGCAGCCAGTGTGGCAGCGGCTGCTGCAGCAACTCGGCAAGGCCAGCAGCGACATGCGCGGCGCACCGCAGCGCTGGTACGTCGAGGCGCACCAGTTCCGCATCGACACCGCGGGCGGCATCGGCCGTCCGACGCCGGAAGGCGCGCACCGCGATGGTGTCGACCTGGTGGCGGTGGCGCTGGTCGGGCGCCAGGGCATCAAGGGCGGCGAAACGCGCGTGTTCGAGGCCAACGGCCGTCGCGGCGAGCGCTTCACCATGACCGAGCCGTGGACGCTTCTGGTGCTCGACGACGCACGCGTGATCCACGAATCGACGCCGATCCAGCCGCTGGAAGAGGGCGGCGAAGGATGGCGCGACACGCTCGTGATCACCTGCCGCGCCAAGGGTTTCCAGGGGGACTGAAGCCCCCGTGCGACGCGCGCACGCAGGCCGTGCGCCGTCGCTGGCTGGAGTCCTACAGCCACCCTTGGGAACAGAGGTTAAATTCGGGGCCCGGCTCGACATCGAGCCGTGTCTGTCTGCGAACGAAAGCGAGGTCCGCCATGTTCAATCACATCCTGGTACCCATCGACGGCTCCGAAACTTCCATGCTCGCGGTCAGCAAGGCCAGTGGCCTGGCGTTGGCCTTTGGAAGCCGCATCACGTTGATTCACGTGATCGACAACTATCCCTTCATCGGCGTGGGCGCGGACTATGCGCTCGGCCAGAACGAATACCTGGCCGCCGCCACGGCGAGTGCGAATGCGGCCTTGGCACGCGGCGTCGCGGCGCTGGCGGCCGAAGGCCTGCACAGTGACCAGCGCGTGATCGACGGCCATGTGGTGCACGAAGGCATCGTGGACACAGCCATCGCCATCGCGGCCGACCTGATCGTGATGGGTTCGCACGGCCGCAGCGGCATCGAGAAACTGCTGCTCGGCAGCGTCACGCAGCGCGTGCTGCAGGACGCCCACATGCCGGTGCTGGTCGTCAAGGCCGGCTGAGCGAAAACCCAGGCGGGCTCTTCCAGCAAAGGTCTTGCTGCGTCACCGGGTGCACCAAACCCAGTTCGCTCGCATGCAGCAGCAGGCGCGGCGCACGTGCCTGCACCGCGGCATCGCCGTACAGCGCATCACCGAGGATCGGATGGCCGATTGACAGGAGATGCACGCGCAGTTGATGCGTGCGGCCGGTCAGCGGCTCCAGCAACACATGCGTGGCCTCGGGTTCATCGGGCAGCAGTGACGTGGATGAAGCCAGCGCACGCCATCGCGTAGTGCTGGGCTTTCCGTCCGGATCAACTTTTTGCAGCGGACGGCGCGGCCAGTCGGCGATCAGCGGTGCGTCGATCAGCGACCAGTCCTCGCGCAGCGGCATGCACCCATCGACGATGGCTTCGTAGCGCTTGTGCACCCTGCGCTCGGCAAAGGCCGTGCTCAGTGCACGCTGCATCTCGATGCCGCGCGCCATCACCACGAGGCCGCTGGTGCCCATGTCGAGGCGGTGCACGATCAGCGCATCGGGCCATTGGCGCAGGGCGCGCGCGCTCAGGCAGTCCTGCTTGTCGTCGCCACGGCCGGGCACGCAGAGCAGGCCGGCGGGCTTGTCGAGCACCAGCAGGAAAGGGTCTTCGTGGATCGGTTGCAGAAGAGGTGGCACGGTCATGGATGCCGCCGAGTTTAGAGAGCCGCGTTCCCAGGGGGCAGGGTGGTGCGCTCAGCCCCGCTCATGCCCTGCTCACGGAGCCTCGGCTATCCTTGAACGAATGTCCGGCCCCGCCCCAGCCTCTTCCCCCTCTCCAGATGCCGCTGCCATTGCGCCCGGCACTTTTCCTTCGCCGAGCTTTTCCGACCTGACGCGCGAGCGCCCGTTCATGCAGATGTGGACGGCGCGGCTCTTCGGCACCGCCGCCTCGCAGATGCTGCTGGTGGCCATCGGCTGGCACATGTACGAGCTCACCGGCAGCGCCTGGGACCTGGGCCTTGTGGGCCTTTACCAGTTCGTGCCCGCGCTGCTGCTGGCCCTGCTGGCCGGCCACATCGTCGACCGCCACCATCGCGGCCGCATCGTGGCCGCCTGTTTCGCGGTGCAGGGCCTGGTGGCGCTGGTGCTGCTGCTGGCGGTACAGGAGAAGCACGACTCGCGCGGCCTGCTGCTGGGCCTGTCGCTGGTGCTGGGGGCCGTGCGCGCCTTCCAGATGCCCGCGCAGCAGGCGCTGACGCCGCTGCTGGTGCCGCCGACCATGCTGGCGCGCGCGATGGCCTTCAGCTCGGCCGGCATGCAGGGCGCGATCATCGGCGGGCCTGCGCTGGGCGGGCTGTTGTTCGTGGCGGGCATGGCGGTGGTCTATGGCGCCAGCGTGGCTTTCTTCGCCATGGCCTGTGCGCTGGTGCTGCGGTTGCGCTATGCCTACACGCCGATCGCGCGCGAGCCGGTCACGCTGGCGACCGTGTTCGCGGGCGTCGACTTCATCTGGAAACGCAGGCCCGTGCTGGGCGCCGTCTCGCTCGACCTGTTCGCCGTGCTGCTTGGCGGCGCGGTGGCGCTGCTGCCGATCTACGCCAAGGACATCCTGCACACGGGGCCGTGGGGACTGGGCCTGCTGCGCGGCGCGCCTGCGGTGGGTGCACTGGTGATGTCGATCGCGCTCACGCGGCGGCCGGTCGAGCGCCACATTGGGCGCACGCTGCTGATGGCGATTGCGCTGTTCGGCCTGTGCATGGTGGTGTTCGGCCTGTCGAAGAGCTTCGTTGTTTCCTTGATTGCACTGGCCGTGTCCGGCGGCGCCGACATGGTCAACGTGGTGATCCGCCAGACGCTGGTGCAGCTCGAAACGCCCGATGCCATGCGCGGGCGGGTGAGCGCGGTCAATTCGATCTTCATCGGTGCCAGCAACCAGCTCGGCGAATTCGAGTCCGGCGCCACGGCCGCACTGCTCGGGCCGGTCGGCTCGGTGGTCGTGGGCGGTGTGGGCACGGTGCTGGTGGCGCTGACCTGGTTCCGGCTGTTCCCGTCGCTGGCGCAGCGGGACCGGATGGTGGTGGCAATGCCCACTGCCACCACTGCTGCCGTCAAGTCGCCCGGAGCGGCCTAGAAGACCGAGAACGCCTTCGGCACGTCGAGCACGAGGTCGCCGAGTGCCTCGGCCACGCAGGGAAGAATCCAGCCTTCGTCCTTCTCGTCGGCGCTCAGGCCGGGCCATTCGATGATGTGGCGCGTTTCGCCGGACAGCCGCCGGCAGATGCAGGTGCGGCAGGTGCCGTTGCGGCACGAACTCGGCAGCTCGATGCCGGCCGCTTCGGCGGCCTCCAGGAGCGTGGTGCCGGCTTCGGTTTCGAAGTCCAGCCCGGATGGTTCGAGGCGGACCCTCATCGTCACGGTTGCTGCGGATCTTGCGGTTGTTGCTGCTGCTGTTCGCGGCGTTGCTCGCGCAGCATGAAGAGGTAGAGGCTCTCGACCTTCTCGCGCGCCCAGGGCGTCTTGCGCAAGAACTTCAGGCTGGAGCCCACGCTCGGGTCGATCGCAAAGCAGCGGATGGGCACCAGCTCGCTCAGGTGTTCCCATCCGTAGTAGTCGGCCAGCGCCGTCACGATGGCCTCCAGCGTGAGCCCGTGCAACGGGTTCCGGGGCTGGATCGGCTTGGCCGGCGCTGGCGTCTCGTCGGTCACTTGTTCTTGAGCTTGCCGCGCGGAATCACTGCGGTGGTGATCGTGCGGACCGGCTCGATGCCGCCCGTGCCCACGGGCTTCGGTGGCGAGGTGTCCTTCTTCGGTTTCTTTGCTTCCTTGGTGCTGCGTTGCTGACTCTTGGCCATGATTTCTCCTGTTGATACGACGGATACACCGGGCAGTTTAGCGGTGCGGCGACAATACGAGGTTCCATTGATTTCCCCGCATCCATGTCAGATTACGAAGTTCGCCCCGCCACACTGCGCGACGCCAAGGCCGTCGCCGAAGTCCATGCCCTGGCCGCCAAGGCCGCCTACGAAGGCATCCTCTCCGAAGAAGACCTGCGCGTCATCGCTCCCGCCTCGCGTGAAGCCAAGTGGCGCGAAGCCATCGAATACAGCGAACCGCAGGTGCGCGTGGCCGTGCTGGGCAGCGAAATCGTCGGCTTTGTCGGCTTCGACCGCTCGCGCGACCCCAAGACGCCGCCCACCACGGGCGAAATCTGGGCCATCTACGTCAAGCCCGAGCACTGGGGCAAGGGCGTCGGCGTGGCCCTGTGGGACGCCGCGCGCGAAGGCCTGGAAGAGGAAGGCTGCACAACGGTCACCATCTGGGTGCCCATCCGCAACGACCGCGCCATGCGCTTCCACGAACTCGCCGGCTTCAAGCGCGAGATGAAGACCGCCAAGACCACCGCCCTGGGCACCGTGCGCGTGGAAGAAATTCGCCTCAAGCGCAGCGTCGCCTGATGGACCACGACAGCAACCTCGGCCACGCCGCACGCGTGCGGGCCCACCAGCGCCGCACGACCATCGTGCAATGGATTCGCCGCACCCACGGCTGGTTCGGGCTGTGGGGCGCGGTGCTCGGGTTGCTGTTCGGTTTCAGCGGCATCTGGCTCAACCACCGCAATGTGTTGAAGCTGCCGCAGGCCCAGGAGCGCACCCGCGCCCAACTGGCGCTGCCCGACCCGGTGCCCGAAACGCCCGAGGCCATGAGCCAATGGCTGCAGGGCGCGCTGCGCATGAGCGGGCCGCCCAATTCCATGCGCATCGAGCCGGCCAAGCCGGTGGCCTGGGCCGACAAGGGCGACAAGAGTGCCCCGGCGCTCACGCAGCCGGCGCACTGGCTGTTCAATTTCGGTGGCCCGAACGAAATCGTGCAGGCCGAGTACTGGCAGGGCAACCGCTCGGTCGGCGTGAACACCACGCACAACGGCTTTGTCGCCACGCTCACCAACATGCACAAGGGCGGCGGCATGCCGCTGCCGTGGATCCTGCTGGTCGACACGCTGGCCGGCAGCTTGATCTTCCTGTCGCTCTCGGGCGTGGCGCTGTGGATGCTCACGCACCGCCGTCGCCGCGTGGGGCTGGCGCTGTTCGGCGTCTCGCTGGTCGCTATGCTGGCGATCGCGCTCAGCGCGCTCTGATCCGCAAAAAAATTTCGCATCGGGCCCAGCGTTCGGGGCCCGGGCGTACGGTTATTGCCGGGGTGGCTGACGGCTGCGGCTAAGCTCGCCGCTTCTTTTCAGCCACCTTCCTGCCCATGGCCACCAGCCTGCTCCTGCTGCTCGACGACATCGCGACCGTTCTCGACGATGTGTCGATCCTCACCAAAGTGGCCGCCAAGAAAACGGCCGGCGTGCTGGGCGACGACCTGGCGCTCAATGCGCAGCAGGTGGCCGGCGTCAGGGCCGAGCGCGAGATCCCGGTGGTGTGGGCCGTGTGCAAGGGTTCGTTCGTCAACAAGCTCATCCTGGTGCCCGCGGCGCTGGCCATCGGTACCTGGCTGCCCTGGCTGGTGACTCCGCTGCTGATGGTGGGCGGCGCCTTTCTCTGCTTCGAAGGCACCGAAAAACTCGCGCACAAGTTCCTGCACAAGAAGGAGCACGAGGCCGACACCGAGCGCCACGAAAAGGCCGTGGCCGACGTGGCGGTCGACGTGGTCGCGATGGAAAAGGACAAGATCAAGGGCGCGGTGCGCACCGATTTCATCCTCTCGGCCGAAATCATCGCCATCACGCTGGGCACCGTGCAGGGCCAGCCTTTCCTCACGCAGCTCAGCGTGCTGGTCGGCATCGCGCTGATCATGACCATCGGCGTGTACGGCCTCGTGGCCGGCATCGTGAAGCTCGACGACGCGGGCCTCTACCTGAGCCAGCGCGCCAGTGCGGCCGCACGCGGCCTGGGTCGCGGCATCCTGGCCACGGCGCCCTGGCTCATGAAGGGCCTGTCGGTCGCCGGTACGGCCGCCATGTTCCTCGTGGGCGGCGGCATCCTGGTGCACGGCGTGCCGGCGTTCGGCCATGCCATCGAAGACTGGGCCAAGGCCACGGGCGGCGTGTTCGGCACGCTCGGTTCGATGGGTGTGAACGCCGGCGTGGGCCTCGTGGCCGGTGCGGTCGTGCTGGCGGGCGTGGAACTCTTCGGCAAGCTGCGCGGCAAGAAGGCCTGACGGGCCGGCCGCCGCGCGTTCGCGCCTCCGCCTGTTTTTCTACTGGCGCGACTTGCCGCGCTTGACCAGCTCGACCACGATCAGCGCGGCCCCCAGCACCAGCGCGAACCAGCCGACCAGGTAAGCGCCCGCCACCATCTCGAACCAGCGCGTGCCCTGCAGGAAGCGGGGCCCCAGCAGAACGGCGACGCCGATCACCAGGCAGAGGATGCCGCGTTCGAGCGTGCGGAGTTGTCGTTTGGGTTGCGCCATGGATTCTTCGTTCGGGGATGAGTGGGTCAGTGCGTCATTGTCCCGCGCATCGAGGCCGGATGCCCCTGCAGCGGGAACGACTTGCCGGTAGGCACCAGCGTGTCGCCATCGAGCCGCAGGATCGTGATGTCCTGGTCGATGAAGTTGCCCACGTAGAGGTACTTGCCGTCCGCGCTCCACACCGCGCCTTCGGGCAGGCCGCGCACCTCGACCTCGTTGGCGCGCGTGACCTTCTTGCCGTCGATCTTCAGCAGCACGACCGAGCCGTTGCGGTTGTAGAAGTAGGCGTTCTTGGCCGCATTGCTGCCGCGCAGGATCACAGCCACCGCATGCCTGCCGGTCGGGCTCACGGCCAGGCCTTCGGGGCCGTCGCCGACCACCACCTTGTCGACCACGCGCGGCGGCGCGGCCTCCATGTCGATCACGCTCACGGTGTCGATCTGCCCATCGGATGCGCCCGAGTTGCCGTTGTCCGCCGTCAGCGCGAGCTTGCCGTCGGGCGTCACGTCCACGTTGTAGGGCCAGAGGCCCGCTGCAAGGTCGACCTTGTTGTAGCTGACCTTCTCGCCGTTCACGTCGAGCAGCGCGATCTTGTGGCTCGGAAACTTGGCGGCCAGCGCGCGCTTGCCATCGGGCGTGAAGCGCACATGCGCCACCGAGTCGCCCATGGCCACGGTGTCGATCAGCGTGACCTTCTTGCCCGCGATGCGCAGCACGCTCACCGAGTTGTCGGCGCGGTTGGCCACCAGCGCGAGGTTGCCCGCGCGGTTGATCGACAGGCCCGAGGGCTGCTTGCCGATCTGCAGCGTGTCGATCAGCTTGGGCGGCGTGGTGGTCAGGTCGATCACGAAGAGGCGGTTGTCGGGCACCTGCTTGCGCGCGCCGTTTTCCTCGACCACGTTGAGTGAATTGGCGACCAGCGCCAGCGTTTCGCCGGGCGTGATCGCAAGGTTGGTCGGCGGGCCGGCGATGGTGTTGTCCAACTGCAGCGTACCGAGGACCTTGGGCGCCAGCGGATCGGTGCCGATGTCCAGCACCTGCACCGTGTCGCGCCCCATCGGCCCGAGGATCACGGCGCCGGCGTCGTTCCACGACTGCTTCTCGTCGTTGGCGACCAGCATCAACTGGCGCTGCGGCACCGTGGGGGTCATGCTGCTGCAGCCGGCGAGTGCGGCCAGAACAGTCAAGGTGAGGGCCGCCAATGCGGCAGGGCGAAACTTCATGGTGTTGTCTCCGTGTTGTTGGTGTCGTTCTGGTCCGGGCGGCGTGGCTTGGCCCGGCAGCGGATGGTAGCGAGGATGCGGGGAGTTGCGGCCATCCGCGTGGTTCGGGTGCTGCTGCTGTTCATTCAGGGCGACGCTCCCGCCGACACGGTGCTCTTTTTCGCGAATGTCCCCCGCTTCGCTCCTCCTTTATTTCGCGAAAAAGAGCCCCGTATCGTCGTGAGCGTTGGACAGAGCATTGGTTGATCGCTGGATCACCAGCAGCGTGCCCATGTGCGAATGACGCCAGGTGCTCCCCGCAGCGAAATAAAGGAGGAGCGAAGCGGGGGACATTCGCGGAGGGGAGCGCCTGGCGTCATTCGCACTCGCCCCGAACAGCAGCGGTAACGCGCAGAACAGCGTCGTCGCCCAGCCCGTGCCTCGGCACAATCGTCGGACCGAACCCTTGAGAGAGATTTCATGACCATCGAGATATCAAAGGAAGCGCGACAGCAGGCCATCGCGTCGATCGAGCGCTATTTCCGCGAGAACATGGAAGAGCCGATCGGCAACATCGGCGCCGGCGCGCTGCTCGGTTTCTTTCTCGAAGAGGTCTGCCCCCTTGTCTACAACAAGGCCGTCACCGACGTGCAGGAGCGCCTGCAGTCCCGTCTTTCGGAGATCGACCTCGAAGTGCACGAGGACGAATTCCAGTACTGGCGCAAATTCGACAAGCAGAAGAAGGGGCGGTAGGCGCGGGCCGTACTGGCGCCTCGCCCCCGGGCGTAGCGCCCGCGCATCGCTTTGAATTCAAAAATGCTTCCAAACGTTGCAGAATCCGAAGCCATGCAACACCACCGCACGCCCCTTCGCTCCATGTTCCGCTCGCTGCCGCGCACCCTTGTCGCCTTGCCCCTCGTGCTGGCGGCCTCGCTGGCCACCGCGCAGCAGGACCCGTCCGCCTTTCCGCTGGATTCGGTCGGCTACCTGAACGAGGAATTGCCCCGCATGGAGGCCGCCATCGCCGCGAAGGACCGCAGCTTCTTCCACGGCGCGATGGTCCGCACGGTGCAGTTTTCCGAGCGCTGGGGCTTCAAGGTCAAGGCCAACCCCGATCTGGCCGCCTACCCGATGTGCACGGAGGCGGTCATGGACTATGCGGTGGTCGGCATGTGCAAGCTCACGCCTTCCGACGAGTGCGAGCCCGGCCTGGCCGCGCGTTTCGATGCCAACGTGCAGCGCTGCCGCGAAGTGGCGGCCAGAAAATAGACGAAAGACAGAGAGAGACACCTCGCCATGGACTACGCCCGCTACCAGACCCTTGCCATCACGCGCCGAGGCGCCAACGGGGCGGTGCTCGACATCCAGATGCGCGCGGCCAACGGCAAGCTGCCCACGGCGGGCCATGACGGCCATCGCGAACTGGCCGAGATCTGGCGCGACGTGTCGGCCGACGACAGCGTGCGCTGCGCGGTGCTGCGGGGCGAAGGGCAGGGCTTCTCGGGTGGCGGTGACCTGGCCATGGTGCAGGACATGACCACCGACGACGCGGTGCGCCAGCGCGTGTGGAAAGAGGCGCGCGACCTCGTCTACAACATCATCAATTGCGACAAGCCCATCGTGAGCGCCATGCACGGCCCGGCCGTGGGCGCGGGGCTGGTGGCGGGCCTTCTGGCCGACATTTCCATCGCCACGAAGAACGCGAAGATCGTCGACGGCCACACGCGCCTGGGCGTGGCGGCGGGCGACCATGCGGCCATCGTGTGGCCGCTCCTGTGCGGCATGGCCAAGGCCAAGTACCACCTGCTGCTGTGCGAGCCGGTGAGCGGCGAGGAGGCCGAGCGCATCGGCCTCGTCTCGCTCGCGGTGGACGAAGCCGACCTGCTGCCGCGTGCCTATGAAGTGGCCGACCGGCTGGCAGCCGGCAGCCAGAGCGCGATCGGCCTGACCAAGTACGCACTGAACAACTGGCTGCGCCAGGCCGGCCCGACCTTCGATGCCTCGCTGGCGCTCGAATTCATGGGTTTCGCAGGCGCCGACGTGCGCGAAGGCGTGGCCTCGCTGCGCGAGCGTCGCGCGCCGAACTTCGGCTGAAGAAGTTCGGGTTGCCGAATCAGGCCTTCTTCAGGCCCTGCAGCGTCTGCAGCAGCACGACGCGCGTCTGGCCCAGCACCATGCCCTTCCACTCTTCGTTGTCGCAGTAGAAGGCGTCGCGCAGTTGCGCGCGAATCTCGCGCTTCTGTGCTTCCGATGCTTCGGGGTGGCGGCGCAGCCAGGTGTCGGCGCGCAGGCGCACCAGCACTTCGAGGTCGGGCAGCGTGCCGAACTCCAGTCCCATCGGCGCCACACGCGCGTTCGGGCATTCGTCATACGCGGTCGAAATCACCGGCCCCGACACGTCGGCCGAGGCCGAGTCGCCGGCAAAGGGCGCGAACACGTCGGCGCCCCACCATGCATGCGCCAGCGCGAGGTCTTCGGGCGTGTTGCGGCCCGGGTAGATCTTCTCGCCGTGGCCGTAGGGGCCCAGGCCCGTGTGCACGTCGATCCAGCCGATGTGCGTGGCCGATGCTGCGTACTTGCGCAGGATCGCGCGGATGGTCTTGTTGCTCCACGATGGCGCGGTGCCGCCGTAGAACAGGCCATCGGGCGAGGTGTACTGGCCCTTGGTGACGGCCGCGCGAAAGGCGGTCATGCCGTGCTTGCCTATGTAGGCGGCCACGGCCGCGTCGTCGGCGGGTGTCGGCGGCCAGTTGGCGGGCAGCACCAGCGGCTCGACCTCGGCGTACCCGGCGTTCACGGGCAGCGGCGCGTTGAAGTCGATGTGGTTGCGGTTCAGGTCGATGTTGTCTTCGTTCGTGCGGTGCAGGTGCGAGAAGCCGTGCGGGTTGACCGCATGCACCAACAGCAGCGCAACACCAGCCTGCGCCAGCCGCGAGAGCAGGTCCGCGTCGTTCAGCGTGGCGATCTGCGCGCCCGAGCCGCAGAAGCCTTCGGGGCCGTGGGTGCCCGAGGTCACGAGCAGCAGCTTCTTGGCGTCGATGGCGCCGATCAGCGCCACGTCGGTGGCGAGTTCTTCGCCGAGCGCGCCGCGGTGTGCGTCGAGCACGAAGGATTCGACGGCCGCGCCGCGCTGCGCAGCGGCTTCGAGGAACTTGGCGCGCGCTTCGACATACGTGCCCGAGAAGTGGCGGGTGGCGGCGGTGCGTTGTGTGGTTGGCATGGGATGTGGGCTCCTGTCCGGAAAGTGGGGGGCGAATGTGTTGTCAGTCAGTCAGGTCCGCGCGTACGCGTTGGCGGCATCGATGTCGCGGCCGGTGTGGTCGCGCAGCCAGAGCAGGCCCAGCAGCGACACCACCGTCATGCCCACCAGGTACCAGGCCGGTGCGAGCTTGCTGCCCGTGGCATTGACCAGCCAGGTGCTGACGAACGGCGCGAAGCCGCCGAACAGCGCCACGCCCACGCTGTACACCAGCGACATGCCGCTGGCGCGCACCGCCTTCGGGAACATCTCCGGCAGCATCGTGATGCCCGGCACCGTCTGCGCCACGAGGCCGACGCTCAGCGCGCCCAGCACGACGAACAGCACGGTCGGTGTCGGCGAGGTGTTGAGCCACAGGAAGGCCGGATAGATGAGGATCGCGAGCGCGACGCGGCTCCACAGGATCAGCGGCTTGCGGCCCACCACGTCCGACAGCTTGCCGACGAAGGGCGCGAGCGCGAACGAGATCAGGCCGGTCAGGGCCGCGCCGATCAGCGCGACCGACGGCGTGAAGCCCAGTTCGCGCACGGCATAGGTCGGCATGTAGAAGGTCACCACATAGGCGGCCGTGGTGCCACCGATCAGCGCGAGGATGGCGGCCAGCACCGTCTTGCCGTGCTGCGTGCAGACGATCTTCAGGCTGCTTTCGCGCGGTGCGGCGGCTTGCTCTGGCGAGATGTGCAGCGATTCTTCGAGGTGGCGGCGGATGTACATGCCCACCGGCGCAATCAGCATGCCGAGGATGAAGGGCACGCGCCAGCCCCAGCTCTGCATGGCTTCAGTGGACAGCGCGGCGGTCAGCACGCCCACCACCACGGCGCCGAGCAGCACGCCCAGGCCCTGGCTCGCGAACTGCCAGCTCGCCATGTAGCCGCGGTTGGCCGGCGTGGCGTGCTCGACCAGCAACGTGGTCGATGCACCCACTTCACCACCGGCAGAGAAGCCCTGGATCAGCCGCGCCAGCACGATGATGATCGGCGCCGCGACGCCGATGCTCGCGTAGGTGGGCGTGAAGGCGATCAGCGCGCAACCCAGCGCCATCAGAAAGATGGTCAGCGTCATGGCCTTCTTGCGGCCCGCGCGGTCGGCATACGCGCCGATGATGATGCCGCCCAGCGGCCGCATGATGAAGCCGACACCGAAGCTGGCCACCGTCAGCAGCAACTGGCCGTAGGAGTTGAAGGTCGGAAAGAACAGCTTGCCGATCACCAGGGCCAGGAAACCGTAGACCGTGAAGTCGAAGAACTCCAGTCCGTTGCCGATGGTGGTCGCCACGATGGTCTGGCGCCTGCGCGCGGAGGCCGTTGGCTGCTTGCTTGGGGTGCTCATGTCTCTCCAGTGTGTGTCTTGCTTTTCGTGGATGTCGGTCGAAGGTATCTACGCCTCGACCGCGCCGGATGCTAGAGACTCGCCGCTGTCATGAAAAGACAATAATTGGGCGTTAACGATAACTTTTGGTTTTCATGAAACCCAACCAGTTGCACGCCTTCGTGGCGGTGGTCGAGCAGATGAGCATTCGCGGCGCCGCGCGCGTGCTGGGCATCTCGCAGCCGGCCGTGACCAAGATCGTGCGCGAGCTGGAGCGCGAGGTCGGCGCGCCGCTGGTGGAGCGCAGCGTCAAGGGCGTGCGGCTCACCGAATTCGGCCGGGCCTTCGCGCCCCGGGCACGGCTGCTGCTGGCCGACATGCAGCGTGCGCGCGACGAGATCACGCAGATCCGCCACGGTGCCACCGGCTCCATCTCGATTGCCGTCAGCGCCTCGTTCGCGCTGACCGTGCTGCCCGCCGCGTTCAAGGACTTCCACACGCGCCTGCCCGCGGTCGATGTTCAGTTCAGCGAGGCGGTGCTGCCGTGGATGCTGGCAAGGCTGCGCGACGGCTATCTGGATTTCGCGGTTGCTCACGTGGTGCCGGGCAAGCTCGATCCGCAGTTCGAGGCGATCGAGCTGTTTCCGGTGCAACTGGTGGTCGGCCTGCGCGAGCGCCACCCGCTGCGCGCGAGCCGTTCGCTGACGGACCTGTACGAGGCCGAGTGGATCCTGCCGGGCGACGATCACGACCAGCGGGGAAGCGACTCGGTGGCGCCACTGTTCACGCCGCTGGGCCTGCCGCCACCCACGCGCGTGATTCAGGGGCAGTCGGTCACCGTGGCGCTGGGGCTGGTCGGGCACATGGACCTGATCGGGCTGTTCGTCGAGCCGCTGGTCAAGCTCACCTTCAAGCGCCACGGCATCCGCCGCGTGGAGATCGAGGAAACGCTGCCGACGCTGAACGTGTGCGTCATCAAGCGCAAGGGCCAGTTGCTGACGCCGGCGGCGCAGCATTTCGTGGAGTGCGTGCAGCGCGCGTCGCTGGCCGCGACGGCGAGTTAGGCCGGAGGAAAGTCGACGCCGCGTTCGCCGCCTTGCCACGGCGCGTACTTGTGCATGGCGCGTGCGAACAGGTCCGAAGAAGTCCAGCCTGACAGCCAGGTGTGCAGGCGCGGCCAGGGCTGCGCGTCGAACCATGCGGGCTCGACCATCGCGAACTGGCGCACGAAGGGCATGACGGCGGCATCGGCCAGCGTGGCGTGTGCGCCGGCCAGGTGGGGCGAAGCCGTGAGCCTGGCTTCGAGATCGCTCAGGAAGCGGGCGCCTTCCTCGCGTGCTGAATCCCCGCCATCCGCGAACCGGCCCGGGTACTTGTAGCGGTCGAGCTGGGGTTTGAAGTGGTCGTCGCATGTGGCCACCAGCGCCAGCATGCCTTCGGACGTGCCTGCGTCGGGTTGCAGCCAGCGGTGCGGGTCGTCGCGCTGCAGCGCCCAGCGCATCACGTCCAGACTTTGTTCGAGCACCGTGCCGTCTTGCGTGAGCAGCACGGGCACCGTGCCCTTGGGCGAGGCGGCCAGCATCTCGGGCGGCTTGTTCTTCAGCACTACCTCGCGCAGCTCGCAGTGCTGGCCGCTCGCGACCAGTGCGAGCCGTGCCCGCATCGCATAGGGGCAGCGGCGGAACGAATAGAGAACGGGGAGGGCGGCGGTGGACATTCGTGTGTGCGGGCGGAAGCCGCCGATTTTCAGCGACTGCCGGCGGCTCGCGCAGGCACGGGGTTTTCATCACAATCGGCAGCCATGGCCGAACGCCTCTTTCTTCGCCTCGACGACGACCCGCTGCACGGGCCGGAATCGGGCGTGCCCGCCGGCACGCTGCACGCATTGCCGGTGGGGGCCGCGTTGCGGGCGCATGTCTCGCACATTCTGCTGTACCGCGAGACCTTTGCCGAAGGCCACGAGATGCGCGAGCGCGTGCTGCCCGATGGCGCGGTGCGGCTGATCTTCAACTTCGGCGACGCGCCGTCCGCCGACGAAGGCGAGGGGCATGCGGTGGAAGCCATCGGCGCATCGACCGCGCCGGTGGTGGTGCGCATGCGCCGGCGGGTGGAAGGGCTCTCCGTCACGCTGCGCCCCGGCGGCGCCGCAGCCCTGCTCGGCGTGCCGGCCGGCGAGATCGGTGGCACGGCCGTGCACCTCGATGCGCTGTGGCATGGCGAAGGCGCCGAACTGCTGGAACGCATGGCCGAGGCGCCGGACGATATGGCGCGCGGCGTGTTGCTGCACGCTGCCTTGCAACGCCGGCTGCTCGATGGAGACATCGCGCGTGGCCCGGCCGCCGCCGCGATGCATGCGGCACAGCTCATCGCCGCGTCGGGTGGACGCCGGCCCTTGCGCGAAGTGGCTGCGGCTGTCGGTGTGGGCGAGCGGCGCCTGCAGCAGCTCTTTCACGCGCACGTGGGCCTGTCGCCGCGTGCATGGAGCCGGCTCGCAAGGCTGCATGCCTGCCTGCGCGCATTGCGCCTGCAGCCTTCGCCTGCGTGGGCGGACGTGGCGGTCGATGGCGGGTTCTACGACCAGTCGCATCTGGTGAACGAATTCCGCGCGCTCTGCGGCGTCACGCCGACCGAGTTCATGGGCCATGCGGTTTCGGGTTCTTCCAAGACGGTGGCCTGAGGGCGGACTATCTTCGTCGGCTCTCATGCAAGCAGATCGAAGGAGCAACCGAACATGCAGAACGAAAGCGCCAACCGCCCATTGAAGAACTGCGTGGCCGTCGTGACAGGCGCAAGCCGCGGCGCGGGTCGCGGCATCGCGCAGGAACTGGGCGCCGCCGGGGCCACCGTGTACGTCACCGGGCGCAGCACGCGCGAACAACCCGCGACCACCTACGCACAAATGCTGGCCCTCTCGGACATGCAGGCCGTGCCCGGCAGCATCGACGACACGGCCGATGAAGTCACCCGCATGGGCGGGCGCGGCATCGCCGTGCGATGCGACCACACGCGAGAAGAAGAAGTGGCGGCGCTCTTCGCCCGCGTGGAGAAAGACGCGGGCCGGCTCGACCTGCTCGTCAACAACGCATGGGGCGGCCACGAGAGTTTCAACGGCGTGTTCGAAGCACCGTTCTGGGAACACCCGCTGTCCAACTGGGATTCGATGTTCGACCGTGGCGTGCGCAACCACCTCGTGGCCAGCCGCTGCGCCGCGCCGCTGATGGTGCGACAGAAGAAGGGGCTGGTGCTCACCACCACCTTCTGGGACCGTGGCCACTACCTGCGCGGCAGCCTCTTCTACGACCTTGCCAAGGCCTCGATGACCCGCCTGGCCTTCGGCATGGCGCAAGACCTGCGACCGCACAACGTCGCGTCCATCGCCGTGTCGCCCGGCTGGATGCGTACCGAGTTCGTGCTGGCCGGCCACAAGACCGACGAGGCGCATTGGCATGAACAGCCGTCGCTGGCGCGCACGGAATCGCCGCGCTACCTGGGGCGGGCCATCGCGGCGCTGGCGGCCGATCCGCAGGTGATGGCAAAGAGCGGCGACGTGCTGCGCGTGGCCGACCTCGCACGGGAATACGGCTTCACCGACATCGACGGGCGGCAGGTCGAAGCGTTCGAGATGTAGGCCGGCCGGCGCGCCTCAGGCGGCGGCCGTCAACTGGAGCGCGTGGGCGAGTTGCGCGCCAGCCTCGGCCAGTCCATGGTCGTTGTGGATCTCGATCGAGGCCATGCCCGATGGCATCCGAAAATCGAGCGCACGCTGCACGCGCGCCTCCACCATGTCGGCGGACTCGCGGCCCCTGGCCATGAGGCGGTGCCGCAAGGTCTGGACGCTGGCCGTGATGTGAACCACCGTCATGTCCGGATAGCGGCGTGCCGCCTCCGGCAGATAGGCGCGCGATCCGTTGACGATCACGACGGCGCTGCCGCGTCGCGGCGGCAGCTCGGCATGGCGCACGCCATAGCAAAGGCCGTTGGCTTCCCAGTCGAGGCCGAAGGCGCCGCTCTCGCGAAGGCGCAGGAAGCCGTGCGCATCGATGCTGTCGTGCTGCTCGCCGTCGGCCGTGGCGGCGCGCGTGATGGTGCGCCGGGCGAATGCGACCGGTGCGTCGGGTGCGAGTTGGTTCTTCAGCCACGCGAGCAGGCTGTCCTTGCCGGCGCCCGAGGGGCCGGCAACATACACGAGCCGCCCGCTCACCGGCCCAGCTCCATCTGCGTCAGGCACATGAAGTCGGCGCCGGGCGCGGGTTCGGCGAAGAGGCTGATGGCCTCGAAGCGCAAGGGCGGCGATGCCAGCAGCGGCGCGAAATGCTGCTGCGCCGCTGCGCGCAGTGCTTCCACCATGTCGGGTGCGGTGTCGCGCAGCGAGCCTGTCAGCGACATGTGAAAGCGGAAACGCTCCAGCACGTAGGGGTAGCCCCAACGCACCAGCAGTGCGTCTTCCTCGGGCGTGAGGCCGCCCGCGCGGCGGCGCTGCAGTTCGGTGGCAGAGAGCGGTTCGGCAAAGGCATGCAGGCCTGTCACGCAGGCACCGGCCACCGCGCGCAGCGCCGGGCTCGGCTGCGCGGGCACGAGTGCCAGGAAGTCGTCGAGCAGCGCGACTTCGAGCGCGGGCATGGTGAACGGCTCCCAGGCCTGACAGAGCGTTTGCAGGCCATCGCGCAAGGTCGCTTCCCCGATGTGCGGCCACAGCGTGAAGGGCGCGGCAAGGGTGGCATGCCAGCCATAGCGCCGGGGGGCGGCGGTCGCCTTGCGTTGTACGTCCACCGGCAGTCCGTCGAAGACCGGCTGCGGCCTTGCTTCGCCGTCGGCAGCGCAGCGGCCGAGCCAGTCACTGCCGGCCTTCCACCATGCGCTGTAGATGTCGGGTGCGAAGTAGGCGGCGTAGCGGTGCGCCCTGCGCGATGCGTGTTCAGTCATCGTGCTTCACCGTCAGCGTGGTGCGGTCGCCGGCGAACCAGGTGCGCGCGTATTCGATCGGCACATCGGCCGTGTCCACGTTCACGCTCTCGACGAAGAGCACCGGCCGGCCGACCGGCTGGCGCAATTGCGCGGCCACCGGCGACTCGGGCATCTGCGCCGTGATGCGGCTTTCGCGCCGCGTGTAGTCGTCCACGCCGTGGGCCGCAAAGCCGGCCGTGATGGAGCCGGTCTCGCGCACCACGGCCTCCAGGCCGGCGAAGCGCGGCAGCGGAAAGAAGCGTTCGCTGAAGTGCAGCGGCTGCCCCTCGGCGTCACCGATCAGGTTCAGGCACAGCAGCGTGCTGCGCGCCGGCACGCCCAGTGCGCGGGCCTGCGCGGCCGTGGCGCGCACGGTGCTCGATGCCACCACATGCAGCGCACCACGCAACCCCGCTTGCGCAAGTCGCTGATGGTGCCGTGGGCGCTTGCCCAGTGCGATGTCGACCGCGAACTCTTCGACGTAAGTGCCGCTGCCCTGCGTCGCGCGCAACAGGCCTTGGCTGATGAGGTCGGCCAGCGAGCGGCGGATGGTGTGGCGATTGACGCCGAACTGCTCTGCCAGCGCGTGTTCGGAGGGCAGCCGTTGCCCCGGCGGATAGACACCGCGCGCAATGGCATCGGCAAGGTCGGCGGCGATGCGGGTCCAGAAACTTTCTCGGGTGGGGCGTTCAGTGCGTGCTGGAAGCGATGCGGAAGGACTTGTTGTGGTTGTCATGAAGTCGTCTTGCGCGCTCTCTAAGCTCGCGCCGGTTGTTCAATTTGTCTATACAACTTTCAGAATATCACTTTCATGTTTCATGCTTTTGACACGGAACCCACGGAGCGCCCGCTCGACCGGGCGCAGTGGATGGCGACGCTGGCACGGGCACCGCTCGACCTGCTCGAACCCGCACTCGGCGCGCACGCACAGGGCGCGCCGCATTGGCTGCGCCCACCCGAAACCGGGCTGGTGATGGTGCAGGGCCGCGCCGGTGGCACGGGTGAACGATTCAACGTGGGCGAAGTCACGGTGACGCGTTGCGCATTGCGCCTGGGCGATGCGAGCGCGGCCGTCGGCGTTGCCTACGTGCTGGGCCGCTCGCACCGCCATGCACAACTGGCGGCGGTGGCCGATGCGCTGCTGCAGGACCCCGAACAGCAGGCCCTGCTGAATACGCAACTGCTGGTGCCGGTGCGCCGCCACCTCGCGCTGCAACGCGCCCGCCGCCACGCCCGCGCACAGAGCAGCAAGGTCGAGTTCTTCACCGTCGCACGCGAAGCCGGTGGCGCCGATGAAGAGGAGGGCGACGAATGAACGCGCACGATCTCTCCAAGCTGGGTGCGGGCTTTTCCGACGCGGCACTGGGCAGCCAGTCGGTGTTTCGCGCGGCGCTGCAGGCGCTGTCGCATCCCGGCCGCGTGATTGCGTTGCCGCACGATGCGCAGACACCGTCGCGCGGCCATGCCGCATCGGCCGCGCTGCTGCTGGCCCTGCTCGATCCCGATTGCACCCTCTGGCTCTCGCCCTCTCTGGCGGGCAGCGATGCCGCCGCATGGCTGCGCTTTCACACCGGCTGCGTGCTGGTCGATGCGCCGGAAAACGCGCAGTTCGCCTGGGTCGCGCAGGGCGACGAATGCCCGCCGCTCGGTAGCTTCGCCCACGGCAGCGATGCCTACCCCGACCAGTCGGCCACTTGCGTGCTCGACGTGGCTGCATTGACCGAAGGCGGTGAAGGCAACGCACAAGGCTGGACGCTGCGCGGCCCCGGCATCCAGCACAGCACGCGGATCGAGGTCGATGGCCTGCCGCACCCCGGCGCCTCCGACTTCACCGCGCAATGGGCGGCGAACCACGCCGGATTTCCGCGCGGCATCGACCTGTTCCTGGCCGCGCCGCAGCAGATCGTCGGCCTGCCGCGCACCACGCGCATCGAAGCGCGCATCGAAGAAGGGAAGGCTTGAGATGTACGTTGCCGTCAAGGGCGGTGAAGCCGCCATCCTCAGCAGCTACGAGCTGCTGGCCGAACAACGCCGCGGCGACGCGGGCATGCCCGAGCTGTCGGTGTCGCAGATCCGTGGACAGCTCAAGCTCGCGGTCGATCGCGTGATGACCGAAGGCTCGGTGTACGACCCCGAGCTGGCCGCGCTCGCCATCAAGCAGGCGGCGGGCGACATGGTCGAAGCCATCTTCCTGCTGCGCGCCTACCGTGCCACGCTGCCGCGCCTGGGCACCAGCGTTGCGCTCGACACCGCACGCATGCAGCTCGACCGCCGCATCTCCGCCACCTTCAAGGACCTGCCCGGCGGGCAGGTGCTGGGCGCGACCTACGACTACACGCAGCGCCTGCTCGACTTCACGCTGCTGGCCAATGCCCAGCCGTCGCCACAGGCCGAGGCGCGCGAGGGCGCGGCCGCACCCACCGTCACGCCGCGCGTGGTCGACCTGCTGAACCACGAAGGCCTGATCGAAACCCATGAGGTGCCGCCCGGTGATCCGGCGCCGGTGGACCTCACGCGCACGCCGCTGCGCTTTCCGGCCGACCGCGCCACGCGCCTGCAGAACCTGGCGCGCGGCGACGAGGGCTTCCTGCTGGCCATGGCCTATTCAACGCAGCGCGGCTACTCGCACAGCCATCCCTTCGTCGGCGAGATCCGCGTGGGCAGCGTCGAGCTGGAACTGGCGCCCGAAGAGCTGCCCTTCACCATTTCCATCGGCGACATGGAGTTCACCGAATGCGAAATGGTGAACCAGTTCGCCGGCAGCAAGACCGAGCCGCCGCAGTTCACGCGCGGCTACGGCCTGGCCTTCGGCCACAGCGAGCGCAAGGCCATGGCGATGAGCCTGGTCGACCGCGCGCTGCGTGCCGAAGAACTGGGCGAGCCGGTCGAAGCGCCCGCGCAGATGCAGGAGTTCGTGCTCTCGCACAGCGACAGCCTCGAAGCCTCGGGCTTCGTGCAGCACTTGAAGCTGCCGCACTACGTCGACTTCCAGTCCGAACTCGAACTCGTGCGAAAGATGCGCGCGTCCTCCGGCAGGAACGAAGACGCCACGGGAGAACAGCCATGACCACTGCCACCACCTACAACTTCGCCTACCTCGACGAGCGCACCAAGCGCATGATCCGCCGCGCCATCCTGAAGGCGGTGGCCATTCCCGGCTACCAGGTGCCCTTCGGCTCGCGCGAGATGCCGCTGCCCTACGGCTGGGGCACCGGCGGCATCCAGGTCACGGCGGCCGTGATCGGGCCGAAGGACGTGCTCAAGGTCATCGACCAGGGCTCGGACGACACCGTCAACGCGGTCAACATCCGCCGCTTCTTCCAGCGCACCACGGGCGTGGAGACCACCACGCGCACCACCGATGCCACGCTGATCCAGACGCGCCACCGCATTCCCGAAGCGCCGCTGGCCGAAGGCCAGGTGCTGGTCTACCAGGTGCCGGTGCCCGAGCCGATGCAGCGGCTGGAGCCGCGCGAGACCACCACGCGCACGCTGCACGCGCTGGCCGAATACGGCCTGATGCATGTGAAGCTGTACGAAGACATCGCGCGCTACGGCCACATCGCCACCACCTACGACTACCCGGTGCTGGTCAACGGCCGCTATGTGATGTCGCCGTCGCCGATCCCGAAGTTCGACAACCCCAAGCTGCACATGAACCCCGCGCTGCAGCTCTTCGGCGCCGGCCGCGAAAAGCGCATCTACGCGCTGCCGCCTTACACGCCGGTCGAGAGCCTGGGCTTCGAAGACCACCCGTTCGAGGTGCAGCGCTGGGACGAACCCTGCGCGCTGTGCGGCGCGACCGACAGCTTTCTCGACGAAATCATCACCGACGACCGGGGCTCGCGCATGCACGTGTGCTCGGACTCCGACTACTGCCAGTCACGCCAGCAGGCATCGACCGAACAGGCCGCGCCTGAAGAACAACAGGTCCCCGCATGAACGCCGCACTTTCCCATCCTCCTCTGCTGCGCGTGCGCGGCATCGGCAAGCGCTACGGCGACCGCGTGGCGCTGCAGGACGCGTCCTTCGATCTCTGGCCCGGCGAAGTGCTGGCCGTGGTCGGTGAGTCGGGCTCCGGCAAGTCGACCTTGCTCAACGCCATTGCGGCGCGCGACAAGCCCGATGCGGGCAGCGTCGAGTTCCAGGTGCGCGGCGGCGGGCTGCAAGACATCTTCTCGATGACCGAAGCCCAGCAACGCCTGCTGGCACGCACCGACTGGGGCTTCGTGCACCAGAACCCGGCCGACGGCCTGCGCATGGACGTGTCGGCCGGTGCCAACGTCGGTGAACGGCTCATGGGCCTGGGCGAGCGCCACTACGGCCGCCTGCGCGCCACCGCCGCCGAATGGCTGCAGCGCGTGGAGATCGATCCGCAGCGCATCGACGACGCACCGCGCACCTTCTCGGGCGGCATGCGCCAGCGCCTGCAGATCGCGCGCAACCTCGTGACCCAACCGCGCCTGATGTTCATGGACGAGCCCACCTCGGGGCTCGACGTGTCGGTGCAGGCGCGCCTGCTCGACCTGCTGCGCCAGCTCACGCGGCAGATGCAACTGGCCGCCATCGTCGTCACGCACGACCTGGCCGTGGCGCGGCTGCTCGCGCACCGCATGGTCGTGATGCAGCACGGCCGCGTGGTCGAGTCCGGCCTGACCGACCAGGTGCTGGACGACCCGCAGCACGCCTACACCCAACTGCTCGTTTCTTCGGTACTGACACCATGACGACTCCATTGCTTCACATCCAGGGCGTGGCCAAGCGCTTCACGCTGCACCACCAGAACCAGCTCGAGCTGTCGGTGTTCGACCAGGTCGAGCTGAGCGTGTCCGCCGGCGAATGCGTGGTGCTCGACGGTGCCTCGGGCCTGGGCAAGAGCACGCTGCTCAAGCTCATCTATGCCAACTACCGCGCAAGTGAAGGCCACATCACCGTGCAGTCGCAAGACGGCCCGGTCGACGTGACGCAGGTGACGCCGCGCGAGCTGGTGCGCCTGCGCCGCGACACCATCGGCTACGTGAGCCAGTTCCTGCGCGTGATTCCGCGCGTGCCGGCGCTCGACGTGGTGGCCGAGCCGCTGGCCGAGGATGCCGGTGATGACCCCGCCGGCATCGAGGCCGCGCGCGAAGAAGCGCGCCGCTGGCTCACGCGCCTGCGCATTCCCGAGCGCCTGTGGCACCTGCCGCCCGCCACCTTCTCGGGCGGCGAGCAGCAGCGCATCAACATCGCCCGCAACATGATCAAGCCGAAGCCGCTGCTGTTGCTGGACGAACCGACCGCGTCGCTGGACGCGGCCAACACCGACACCGTCATCGCGCTGATCCGCGAGGCCACGGCGCGCGGCGCCGCCACGGTCGGGATCTTTCACGATGCCGAGGTGGGCGCGGCAGTGGCCACGCGCCGCGTCAATGTCGGTGAATTCAGGAGCCAGTCATGAGCGCAGGCATGGTGTTCGCCAACGCACGCATGGTGCTGCCGAGCGAGGTGGTGTCGGGTTCGCTGTCGGTGGCCGGTGGCTGCATCGACGCGATTCATGGCGGCCCGAGCGCCGAAGGCTCGATCGACCTGGACGGCGACTACCTGCTGCCGGGCCTGGTGGAGATCCATACCGACAACTTCGAGCGCCACCTGATGCCGCGCCCGAAGGTGCACTGGAACCCGCTGCCGGCGCTGCTGGCGCATGACGCCGAGGTGGCTGCCGCCGGCATCACCACGGTGTTCGATGCGCTCGGCGTGGGCGAGGCCGACCCGGAAAGTCTGCGCGGCAGCACCTGGGGCGCAACGCTGGCCATGCTCGATGCCTGCGCCGCACAAGACCTGCTGCGCGCCGACCATCACCTGCATGTGCGCTGCGAGCTGCCCGCGCCCAACACCGTCGAGCTGTTCGAGCCCTTTCGCGGCCACGCGCGGCTGTCGCTGATCTCATTGATGGACCACACGCCGGGCCAGCGGCAGTGGGAAGACATCGAGCTGGCGCGTGTGTACTACACCGGCAAGAAGGGCTGGAGCGACAGCAAGTTCGAGATGCGCGTGGCCCAGTCGGCCAGGCTGCAGACCGAATATGCGCAGCCGCACCGCCGGCACTTCGTCGACTACTGCCGCACCCACGGCATTGCGCTGGCCAGCCACGACGACACCACGGTGGCGCATGTGGAGCAGGCCCATGCCGAGGGCGCGAGCATGTCGGAGTTTCCGACCACGCTGGCAGCGGCACGCGCGGCGCGCGCGCATGGCCTTGCCAACGTGATGGGCGGGCCGAACGTGATGCGCGGCGGCTCGCACTCGGGCAATGTGGCGGCGGCCGACCTGGCGCGCGACGGCCTGCTCGACATTCTTTCTTCCGACTATGTGCCGAGCAGCCTGCTGGGCGCGGCGATGCGGCTGGTGGGCGACGAACTCGTCACCCTGCCGCAAGCCGTGGCCATGGTGACGCAGGCGCCGGCACGCGCCGCGCGGCTGCATGACCGTGGTGTGCTCGAAGCCGGTTTGCGTGCGGACCTGGTGCAGGTGCGCATGTGCACCTTGCCCGACGGCACGCGGCATCCGCTGGTGCGCGGCGTCTGGCGCGAAGGGCGCCGCGTCATCTGAAACATGCATGACATGCGCTCGTCGCCGAAGTGTCGCTGTCGCGTCATACCGGTTGGCGAGACTGCATTTGTCTAGACGACTTTGAAGCCTGCCATGAACACTCTTTTGCATATCCGCCAGCTCAACAAGCACTTCGCCAACGGGCGGCATGCGTTGCGCGACATCAACCTCGACGTGGCGCGCGGCGAGATGGTGGCGCTCATCGGCGCATCGGGCTCCGGCAAGTCGACGCTGCTGCGGCACATCGCTGGACTGGTGGCGGCCGACGGCGCGACGCAGTCGCTGGTGGAGATCGACGGGCGCTGCGTGCAGCAGGGCGGCCGCATCCATCGCGACATCCGCAAGGTGCGCTCGCAGGTGGGCTTCGTGTTCCAGCAGTTCAATCTTGTCGCGCGGCTGCCCGTGCTGGTGAACGTGCTGGTGGGCTCGCTGCACCGCATGCCGTGGTGGCGCAGCTGGATGCGCCTGTTCACCGCGCAGGAACGCGCATTGGCCCTGGAAGCACTGGCGCGCGTGGGCATTGCCGACTGCCATGCGCAGCGTGCTTCCACGCTGTCGGGTGGGCAGCAGCAGCGCGCGGCCATTGCACGCACGCTGGTGCAGGGCGCCAAGGTGGTGCTGGCCGACGAACCCATTGCCTCGCTCGACCCGGAGTCGTCGCGAAAGGTCATGGAGATCCTGGCGCGCATCAACCGCGAGGACGGCTGTACCGTGGTCGTGTCGCTGCACCAGGTCGAGATCGCCATGAAGTATTGCCCGCGCGTGGTGGCGCTGAACCAGGGCCAGGTGGTGTTCGACGGACCTTCGTCGGCGCTCACGCCCGCGCTGTTGCACGAGCTGTATGGCGTGCAGGCCGAAGAACTGCTGCGGCCCGCGGTGCCCGCCGCACCCGTTGAGCCGACCGCCGACGGCGCCAGCGTGCATGTGCTGCCACCGTCGCCCGTGGCGATGCCATGGGGCGCGCGCCCGGCCAAGGTCGCCTGACTTTTTCTTTCTCTTTCTCTCTCTTGCGCGCGCTGCTGCGTGCCCCGTTTTCTTTCCCAACGTTCCACTTTGGAGTCATCCATGATCAAGAAACTCTGTGCAGCCCTGGCCCTCGGCCTGGGCATGGTCGGCGCGTTTGCGCAGGACATCAACTTCGGCATCATCTCGACGGAGGCGACGCAGAATCTCAAGGGTGACTGGCAGCCGCTGATCGACGACATGAGCCGCCAGACCGGCCTGAAGGTCACGGCCTTCTTCGCACCCGACTACGCCGGCATCATCGAAGCCATGCGCTTCAACAAGGTGCAGCTCGGCTGGTTCGGCAACAAGTCGGCCATGGAAGCGGTGGACCGCGCCAGCGGCGAAGTGTTTGCGCAGATGGTCAATGCCGACGGCACGCAGGGCTACTACTCGCACCTGATCGTCAACCGAGAAAGCCCGCTCAACACGCTCGACGACGTGCTGAAGAACGCCAAGAACCTGAGCTTCGGCAACGGCGACCCGAACTCGACCTCGGGCTACCTCGTGCCCGGCTTCTACGTTTTCGCGCAGAACAAGGTCGACGCCAAGACCGCATTCCGCGTGACGCGCAGCGCCAACCACGAAACCAATTCGCTGGCCGTGGCCAACAAGCAGGTCGACGTGGCGACCAACAACAGCGAAAACCTGGAGAAGGTCAAGGAGCGCTTCCCCGAGAAGTTCAAGGACATCAAGATCGTCTGGACCTCGCCGCTGATTCCGCTCGACCCGCTGGTCATGCGCAAGGATTTGCCCGAAGCCACCAAGACGAAGCTGAAGAACTTCTTCTTCAACTACGCCAAAACCGATGCGCGTGAGAAAGAGATCGTCATGAAGATCTCCAAGCTCTCGGGCTTCAAGGAATCGAGCGACAAGCAACTGGTGCCGATTCGCCAGCTCGACCTGTTCGGCCAGCGCACCAAGATCGAAGCCGACACCGTGCTGAGCGACGCCGACAAGAAGACGCGCCTGGCCGACATCGACAAGAAGCTGGCCGCGCTGAACTGATCGCCGAGCGCAGCAGCACCCTCACCACAGACCGATCGCCATGGCCTCGACGATTCCAATGACCCGCCCGCCGCTTGCCGCGGTGGTTCCCAAGCGCAACTTGGCGTGGCAGCTTTCCTGGGCCGTGCTGCTGGTGCTGCTGCTCGCCTCGTGGAAGGGGGCCGACATGCGGCCGCTCGACCTGATCCGCGACAGCGGCAACATGGCGACCTATGCCGCCGAGTTCTTTCCGCCGAACTTCACGCAGTGGCGCATGTACCTGCAGGAGATGGTGGTCACGCTGCAGATCGCGCTGTGGGGCACGGTGCTGGCCGTGGTGACGGCGGTGCCGCTGGCGTTGCTGGCCTCGGCCAATATCGTGCCGTGGTGGGTCTACCAGCCGATGCGCCGCCTGATGGACAGTTGCCGCGCCATCAACGAGATGGTGTTCGCGATGCTGTTCGTGGTGGCCGTGGGCCTGGGGCCGTTTGCCGGCGTGCTGGCGCTCTGGGTGCACACGACCGGCGTGCTGGCCAAGCTTTTCGCCGAGGCGGTGGAGGCCATCGACACGCAACCGGTGGAAGGCATTCGCTCGACCGGTGCGAGCGCGCTGCACGAGATCGTCTATGGCGTGCTGCCGCAGGTGATGCCGCTGTGGATTTCGTATGCGCTGTACCGCTTCGAGTCGAACATCCGCTCGGCGTCGGTGGTCGGCATGGTGGGCGCGGGCGGCATCGGCGTGGTGCTGTGGGAGATCATTCGCGGCTTCCAGTACGCCGAGACCTGCGCGGTGATGATCATCATCGTGGTGAGCGTGAGCGCCATCGACCTGGTGTCGGCGCGCATCCGCAAGGTGCTGATCTAGGCGCTGCCCATGGCCCTGACACTGGATGACATCGCACAACTGCTGGCCGGACCTGGCCAGCAGCAATACGGCCGCGAAGCCGTGAGCCAGCTCGACCATGCGCTGCAGTGCGCGGCGCTGGCGGAGGAAGCTGGCGAGAGCACAGAGACGGTGGTGGCGGCGCTGCTGCATGACCTCGGCCATCTGCTCGCGCCCGAGAACGCGCGGGAAGAAACCTCAGCGCCGAGGGCGCGCGACGACTTGCATCAATACATCGCGCTGCCTTTCCTGCACGGGGTGTTTCCGCCCGGCGTGCTGGCGCCGATCCGCCTGCATGTGGATGCCAAGCGCTGCCTGTGCACAGTGGATGCGGGCTACTGGGACACGCTGTCGCCGGCGTCGAAGCACAGCCTGGAACTGCAGGGCGGGCGCCATACGCAGGAAGAAGCCGAAGCCTTCATGCGCGCACCGTTCGCCGAAGAATCGTTGCGTGTGCGGCGCTATGACGACCTGGCGAAGGTCAAGGGCAGGGTGACGCCGCCGCTGGCGCACTATCTGCAGAAGATGGCGCAGGTCGCGCTGTAGGCGCGCCGCAGTGCGCTGAAGTAGCGCCGCACTGCACATCAGGCATCGCGGGAAGATACTGCGCAAGCGCAATGCCGCGAAAGCCCGCGGCCCGGAAACAATGCCCTCGCCCTTGTGCGAACCGCTCCAAGGCATGCGTGTTCAACTCCGGAAAGTCCATGACGCTCCCGCGTCGCTTGTATGAGAGATCTTGTGTTCCAGTTCGTCGGCGTGGTTCTTCTGGCCGACTTCATCAGTGGTCTCGTGCATTGGGCGGAAGACGCCTACGTTCGCAAGGAAACACCCGTGGTCGGCCGATGGATCGGCGAGGCCAACATCGAGCACCACGTGCGGCCCCGCGCCTTTGTGCTGCGCGGCTGGTGGGCCAGCTCGTGGGACCTGGTGCTGACCGGTGCGCTGGTGCTGATGGGCGCCTGGTGGCTCAAGGCGCTGACCTGGAAGGTGTGGCTGTTCACGGTGATCAGCATCAACGCCAACCAGGTCCACAAGTGGGCGCACCGCGCGCCGCATGAAAACGGCCGCCTGATCACGATGCTGCAGAAGCTCAGGCTGCTGCAGACGCAGCGCCACCATGCGCAGCACCATGCAGGGCAGAAGAATTCGCACTACTGCTCGATCACCAATTTCCTCAACCCGCTGCTGGAAGAAATCAATTTCTGGAAGGGCGTGGAGTACGTGATCGAGAAGACGCTGGGGTGCAAGCGCAAGCCGGACATTTCCGTGAAGGCGGTCGCGCGGGCGGCCTGAGCCTGAGAAGAGGGAAGGGCGGTCGGTCGCCATGTAGTGCAACATTGTTGCGATGATTCATATAATGCAATACTGTTGCATATATGGAGTTCGCCACGATGACCGCCCGTCTCCCCGTTACCGTGCTGTCCGGCTTTCTCGGCGCCGGCAAGACCACGCTGCTGAATCACATCCTCCACAACCGGGAGGGGCGCCGCGTGGCGGTGATCGTCAATGACATGAGCGAGGTCAACATCGACGCCGCGCTGGTGCGCGACGGCGGCGCCGAGCTGTCCCGCACCGACGAGAAGCTGGTCGAGATGAGCAATGGCTGCATCTGCTGCACCCTGCGCGAAGACCTGCTGATCGAGGTCGGCCGGCTCGCCAAGGAGGGGCGTTTCGACCAACTGGTGATCGAGTCCACCGGCATTTCAGAACCCCTGCCGGTGGCCGAGACCTTCACCTTCGCCGGTGAAGACGGCAAGAGCCTGGCCGACGTGGCACGGCTGGACACCATGGTGACGGTGGTCGATGCCTTCAATTTCCTGCGCGACTACGGCTCGCCCGACAGCCTGGGCGCGCGCGGCCAGTCGCTCGGCGATGAGGACACGCGCACGGTGGTCGACCTGCTGATCGAGCAGATCGAGTTCTGCGACGTGCTGGTGGTCAACAAGATTGATCTTGTCACCGCGCAGGAGCGCGAGCGGCTGATGGCCATTCTGCACAGCCTGAATCCGCGCGCGCGCATCGAGGTGTCGGAGTTCGGCCGCGTGGCGCTCGACCGCGTGCTCGACACCGGCCTGTTCGACTTCGAGCAGGCCGAGCAGGCGCCGGGCTGGCTGGCCGAGTTGCGCGGCGAGCACCAGCCCGAGAGCGAGGAATACGGTATTCGCAGCTTTGTCTACCGCTCGCGGCTGCCGTTCCATCCGATGCGGTTCTGGAAGCTGGTGCAGACCGAATGGGAAGGCGTGGTGCGCTCCAAGGGATTTTTCTGGCTTGCAAGCCGCGCCACGCGGGCGGGCTCATGGTCGCAGGCCGGCGGTGCCTGCCGCTACGGCGCGGCGGGTTTCTGGTGGGCGGCGGTGCCGCGCGAGCACTGGCCGACCGATCTCGATGCGCTCGAATTGATCCGCAAGAACTGGGACCCGGCCACGGGCGATGCCCGGCAGGAACTGGTGCTGATCGGCATCGGCATGGACGAAGCCGCCTTGCGTGCGCAACTCGATGCCTGCCTGCTCACGGAAAACGAGATGCGCTTCGGTGCCTCGTGGTGGCAGAACTTTTCGGACCCCTTCCCGTCCTGGAATGCATAGGCAGGGGCCTGTACGCGACGGTGCGTGAAGGGGGAGGCTACCTCGCGCAGTCGCCGCAGGTGCCGTGCAGCGTGAGCGCCGTGTGGCGCGTATCGATGCCCTGCTTGCGCAGCGCCTTGCCCAGCCGGCCCATCACCTTGGGCAGTTCGGGGTCGGACGGCAGGGCCAGCACCTTGTGGCACTGGTCGCATTCGAAGGTGTTGCCCGACGCGGTTTCCACGTGGCGCGAGAAGCGGTTGACCCGGTCGGGCCCCACGCGGCGGTCGCACAGGCCGGCTTCGACCAGCCGGTCGAGCACGCGGTAGATCGTCACGCGGTCGGGCGCCTCGCCCGTGGCGGCGGTGTAGGCGGCCGCCACTTCCTCGTGCGTCAGGGGCTGGGAGTTGTGTTCGAGCAGCTCGAGCACCGTTTGCGCGGCGCGCGTCACGCGCAGGCCGCTGTCGCGCAGCAGGGATTCGCTGTCGAATGCAGCGGCGGCGAGAGGGGGCTTCGGGTGCGGGTTCATAGTCTTCATGCGAAACGACATTGTGTTGCATCCCCGCGCCTCATGCGCGGAACAACGAAAAATCGCCCGCCTGCCATGCCAGATAATCGCCCGCATCGAGATCAACGGGCGGCACGGACAGCATGGACACAGAGCGGGGCGGCGACGTACTCAGCCACGTGCTTGCGACGTACAGGTCCGAGCGGGCGGTCACGGCCCGGTTTTCCCTGACGGCCCCCTGGGCGCTGCATTCGACCGGCGTGGCCGGCCCGCTGATCCGCATGTGCACCGGCGCGCCCTACTGGATCGCAGTGGACGGCGCCGAGCCGGTGGCCGTGGCGCCGCACGACATCGCGATGCTGCCGCAGGGCAGCGCCCACACCGTGTCGTCCGCGCCCGGGCTTGAAGCCGAACCCTTTCGCGACCTGATCACCGCCCATTCGGTCGGCCGGCACGGCGACCACCCGATCGTGTTCTCGCATGGCGGCGGCGGCGCGGCGACCGAGCTGTTCTCGCTGCACCTCTGGATGCCCGCGCAGGGCCTGGGCTCCATCATGGCCAGCCTGCCGCCGCTGATCGTGCTGCGCCAGGGGCAGATTCCAACGACTGCATCGCTGGCGCAGGCCATGGAGTCGCTGGTGAACGAGACCATCGCCCAGCGGCCGGGCTGGCAACTGTCGGCGGCGCGCATGGCCGACCTGCTGCTGGTGCACATCTTGTGCGAGCACCTGTACGCCCAGCCCCAGACGCAGCAGGCGCAGCAGGCCGGCCGGCTGCGCGGGCTGGACGACGAGAGCATTGCCCGCGCGATGTCGCTGATGCACGAGCGGCCCGAGCACCCGTGGTCGGTGGCGACGCTGGCGCAGGCCAGCTACCTGTCGCGCACCATCTTCAGCGAGCGCTTTCGCGCGCTGGTGGGCGTGACGCCCATGCACTACCTGGGCTCCTGGCGCATGACGCTGGCGGCCGAGAAGCTCAAGAACCGGCAACTGAGCCTGCATCAAGTGGCCGAAGCCGTGGGCTATGCATCGGAAAAGGCGTTCTCTCGCGCCTTCCAGCGCTGGACGGGCATGACGCCCAGCGCCTACGCGCGCCAGCACGACAGGCCTGGCCCCGACTGAGCTTGCCGCTCCGGACGATCGGTGCCCAAATCCGGCGTGCCGGAGGTTGAGGTGCTTGCATGTGCGCCGAACAATCGGCGCATGGCCATCCAACGCAAAAGAGTCCTTCCCGAAGTCCGCAACCCCGCGCTCGAAAACTCCCTCGTCAAGTCGATCGCGTCCGGCGACAACCAGCAGCGCGAAGCCACGGTGAAGAACACCGACGGCGAGCCGCTGCTGCGCTTCGAGGGCAGCAGCAACCCCTACCTGGAGCACCAGCGCAACGACCTGCTGCTGAGCATCCAGCACATGCGCAGCGAAGGCCACGACGAGATGGTCTTCATGTGCATCACGCACTGCAAGGAGCTGACCTTCAAGGCCATCCATTACGAGCTGGTCAACATGCAGGCGCGCATCCGCGCCGACGATGTGGCCGGCGCGCTGCAACTGGTGCCGCGGGTGCGCGCGCTGCTGGAGTTCCTGGGCAAGACCTGGGACGTGCTCTCCACGATCACGCCGCACGAGTTCAACCAGTTCCGCAACACGCTGGGCATCGCTTCGGGCCAGCAGTCGTACATGTACCGGCATGTGGAGTTCATCCTGGGCAACAAGTCGGTACCGCTGGCGCGCGCGCATGCGAACAACCCCGACGTGTGGCCCTACATGGAAAAGGCGCTGAATTCGCCGAGCCTGTACGACGACGTGCTGGTGCTGCTGCACCGTCGCGATGTGGCCGTGCCGCCCGAGGCGCTGTCGCGCGACTGGTCGGCGCCCTATGTGGTGAACCCGGGCGTCGAGGCGGCGTGGCTGTGGGTGTACGGCGACCCGGCGCCGGAGAACGATCTGTACCGGCTCGGCGAGGCGCTGATGGACATTGCCGATGTGTTCTCGCAGTACCGCTGGCGGCACTTCGTTTCGGTCGAGCGCATCCTCGGCTTCAAGCCGGGAACGGGTGGCTCGGCTGGCGTGGGGTGGCTGCGCAGCGTGGTCGATCACAGGTTCTTTCCCGAACTGTGGTCTGTTCGCACTCAACTCTGATCGGCCCATTCATGACTGAAAAAAGCAGGGTGCTGATCGTCGGCGCCGGCATCGCGGGCTGCTCCGCTGCCATTGCGCTGGCCGACAAGGGCATGCACGTCACGCTGATAGAGAAGCAGGCCGAGTGGCGCTTCCAGAGCTCGGGCATCTTCATCTACAGCAACGGGCTGGAGGCGCTGCGCAGCGTTGGGGTGATGTCGCAGATCCTCGATGCGGGCTTCGGCATCGCAGATGGCAGGAACGTCTACCTCGACCACCACGGCGCGCCGATCGTCGATGTGTTCTATCCGCGCTCGCACGGCGGCACGGTGCCGATCCTGGGCATCAAGCGTGCGGAAATGCACCGCATCCTCGCGGGCCGGCTCGATGCGCTCGGCGTCGATATCCGGCTGGCGACGACGGTGACGGCGATCCATTCGCCTGCAGGGAGCGATCACGCGCAGGTCATGCTGTCCGACGGATCGACGCAGCGCTTCGACCTCGTCGTCGGCGCGGATGGCATCCGCTCGCAAGTGCGCGAGGCCGTGACCGGACCCGTGGCGCCGCGCTACACCGGCTTCGGCGTGTGGCGCAGCGTGCATGACCGGCCGCGCGCGCTGGACGCGAAGATCATGATGATGGGCGTCGGCAAGCGGCTGGGCATCATGCCGATCAGCGACGACAGGCTCTACATCTTCGGCACGGTGAGTGAACCGGCTGACCGTTGGTATCCAAGGGAGCAATGGCCCGCGCTCATGCGCGAGCGATTCGCGGAATTCGGCGGCCCGGCGCGTCAGTTTCTCGATCAGCTCTCGGCGGATTCGGAAGTGCTCTACACGGCGGTCGAGGAGGTGCAGGCGCCCTTGCCCTGGCACGCGGGCCGCGTGCTGTTGATCGGCGATGCGGCGCACGCTTCGACGCCGTTCATGGGGCAGGGCGGTGCAATGGCCGTGGAGGATGCCGTGGTGCTCGCCGAGATGCTTGCAGCGGATGGCATCGGCGAGCAGACCCTGCAGGCCTTTGGCCGCCGACGCCATCCGATGTGCCGGTTCGTGCAGGACGCCTCACGCAAGGTCGGCGAGGCGGGCGCCATGGAAGACGCCGCAAGCTGTGCGCGCCGCAACACAGCGATGCAGGCCACGGCCCAGCAGCAGGTCGACGCCTTCTATCGCGAACTCGATGCACTGCGCGCGCCACCGGTTTGACGGGCCTGCATATGCCCGGATGCAGCTAAGCATCTGACGAATACGTCGTTTGCGTGGCGGTGGGCACGCGACAGAATCGCGCGCTTTGCCTTCCGCAACCGAGAGCCTTTCTTCCATGCGCGCCCATTCCCTGCTGAAACCCTTCCTTGCACTGTGGGCCGGTGCCTTGCTGGCTGCGGGCGCGCAAGCGCAGCAGCAGCAACCGGCCGCCTACCCCTCGAAGCCCGTTCACATCACCGTCGCCAACACGCCCGGCAGTTCGCCCGACGTGCTGGCGCGCTACCTGGCGCAGCGGCTGTCGGAGCAGTGGAAGCAGCCGGTGGTGGTCGACAACCGCGCCGGGGCGGCGGGCATCCTGGCGGCCGATGGGCTGGCCAAGGCACAGCCCGATGGCTATTCGCTGCTGGTCGGCGCCGACGGGCCCATCACCATCCTCCCCAACATCCAGGCTGGCCTGCCCTATGACGCGCGACGCGACCTCGTGCCCGTGGTGTCGCTCGGCCAGATCGACTTCGTGCTGGTGGCGAACCCGAAGACGGGTTTTCGCACCGTGGCCGATTTCGTCCGCGCGGCCAAGGCCCACCCGGGCCACCTGAACTACGCCTCGGCCGGCAACGGCAGTCCGCAGCAGCTCAGCATGGAGCTGCTCAAGCAGAAGACCGGCATCTACGTCACCCACATCCCGTACCGCGGCGGCCCGCTGGGCATGCAGGACGTGATCGCGGGGCAGGTCGACGTGATGTTCATTGCGGTGGGCCCTGCGCTGCCGCAGATCCGCAGCGGCCGGCTGGTGGCATTGGGCACCAGCGGGGAGAAGCGCCATGCCCTGTTGCCCGAAGTGCCGACCGTGGGCGAAAGCTACGCGGGTTACCGCTCGGGCACATGGTTCGGGCTGTTCGCGCCGGCGCGCACGCCGCAGCCGGTGCTCGACGCCATCGCGGCCGAAGCCGGGCGCATCGTGCAGGCACCCACCGCCAGGGCGGAACTTGCCGCGCAGGGCATCGAGGCGACCGGTCATCCGCAGCGCCAGTTCCAGACGCAGGTGAATGCCGAATACGAGCGCTATGCGCAGATCGTGAAGGCGGTCGGCATCAAGGCCGAATAACAAGGCCGACTACCGGACGGACCTGGCCAGCGCCTTGGCGAAGGCCTCGACGTCATCGTCACGGCAGACTTCGGCGGCCAGCGGGGCGTGGCCCTGCGCCACGGCCGCCAGCGCCATCGCCTTCTTGGGGCACAGGCCCAGGCAGCTCGACTGCACGACGCGCAGGCGCACCGGCAGGTGCACCAGGTCGCGCTTGAGTTCCTTGCGGACCTGTCGGGCCTGCAGCTTGGTGGGGCCGTCGCTGCGCTCTTCGCAGTCGCCGCAGACCAGCACGACGCCGGCCAGCTTGGTTTCGACCAGGGGAGGGGATGGGCTCACGCGGGTTTTCCTTTTGTTTCCAGCCATCTTGGGTGGGAAGGGGCGGCGGGCAAGTCAGCCAACTGCCCGAATGCGCTAAGGTCTGGTCATTCGCGTCTTTGAATACCTTTGCCCGACCATGTCCCGTCCTCCCATCGAAATCGAAACCGCCCCCAACCCCACCGCCACCGTGATCGTGATGCACGGCCTCGGCGCCGACGGCAACGACTTCGTGCCCATTGCCAATGAACTCGACCTGTCGGGCGTGGGCCCGGTGCGCTTCGTGTTCCCCAATGCGCCGGTGATTCCGGTCACGCTCAACAACGGCTACCAGATGCCGGCGTGGTTCGACATTGCGGGCCCCGATTTCAACGTGCAGGAAGACGCGGCCGGCCTGCGCCGTTCCCAAGCCACCATCGAGGCGGTGATCGCCAATGAAAAGGCCCGTGGCATTGCCGCCGGCCGCATCGTGGTGGCGGGCTTCTCGCAGGGCTGCGCGATGGCGCTGCTGACCGGCTTGCGCCACACCGAGCGCCTGGCGGGCATCGTCGGCATGTCGGGCTGGTTGCCGCTGGCGGCCAGCACCGCGGCCGAGCGCCATGCGGCCAACCACGACACGCCGGTGTTCCTCGGCCACGGCCGGCAAGACCCGATGGTGCCCATCGCACGGGCCATGCAATCGCGCGACGCGCTCGCAGCATTGGGTTACACCGTCGAGTGGCATGAGTACACGATGGCGCATTCGGTCTGCATGGAAGAAATTGCCGACCTGAACCGCTTCCTGCTGCGCGTGCTGGGCTGAAGAGGCCCCCTCGCGCAGGCCCACGAGAGAAAAGGAGACAACGAAATGATCCTGGTCATCGGACACGCCCTTGCCAAGCCCGACACCCTGCAGGCCATGCTGGCCATCAGCCTGGAGCATGTGCTGCGCTCGCGCACCGAGCCCGGCTGCATCTCGCACGAAGTCACGACCGACGTGCAAGACCCGCTGCGCCTGACTTTCGTGGAGCGCTGGAGCGACATGGCCGTGCTGCAGGCGCACTTTCGGGTCGATGCCTCGCGCGCCTTCGGCAAGGCGCTGGCAGCCATGGCCGACGGCACGCCGGAGATCCACGTCTACCAGTCGGACGAGATCGACCTGTCGGCGGGCCGCGCCAAGGCCTGAATCGCAGGCCCCAAAAACCGGCAAACGACCATGCACCAGCCGTTGTCTGCTATTGAAAAGGTAGCGCGCTGCAGGGTAGCCGACACCGGGATTCCCTGCACGAGCAGTGCCCGCGCGCCCGTGCTACCTTCCAGCCCCTCAGAAGATTGATGGGTGATAACAATATGAGCAACAGATTGCAGGAGAGGTTGGGTGCACTTTCAGCCGCACGACTGAAAGGCATGCGCCGCGGGATAGAGAAGGAAAGCCTGCGCGCGCTGCCGGACGGCAAGCTCGCGCTGACGCCGCATCCGCTGGCGCTGGGCTCCGCGCTCACGCATCCGCACATCACGACCGACTTCAGCGAATCGCAGCTCGAACTCATCACGGGCGTGCATGCGGGCGTCGAATCGGCGCTCGAAGAGCTGACCCGGGTGCACCAGTTCACCTACCGCGTGCTCGACACGCTCGGCGACGAGCGCCTGTGGGTGTCGAGCATGCCCTGCGGCCTGCCGACCGACGAAACCATTCCGATCGGCCGCTATGGCTCGTCGAACGTGGGCCGCGCCAAGAGCGTCTACCGCATGGGCCTGAGCCACCGCTATGGCCGCCGCATGCAGACCATCTCGGGCATTCACTACAACTGGTCGCTGCCCGATGTGTCGAGCGAGCAGTACTTCGCGCTGATCCGCAACTTCCGCCGCCACGCCTTCCTGCTGCTGTACCTGTTCGGCGCCTCGCCGGCACTGTGTTCGAGCTTTGTCGCGGGCCGCCCGCACGAGCTGCAGCCGCTGGGCGACGGCAGCATGTTCATGCCGCACGGCACCTCGCTGCGCATGGGCCGCCTGGGCTACCAGAGCGACGCGCAGGCCTCGCTGGCCGTGAGCTACAACAGCCTGGACGGCTACGGCGCTTCGCTGCAGGACGCGCTCACGCGCCCGTGGCCGGCCTACGAATCCATCGGCATCCGCAACCTGGGCGGCGACTACAACCAGCTCGGCACCAGCCTGCTGCAGATCGAGAACGAGTTCTACGGCACCATCCGCCCCAAGCGCGTGATCAACCCCGGCGAGCGCCCGCTGCATGCGCTGCGCGAGCGCGGCGTGGAATACGTCGAAGTGCGGCTGATGGACCTCGATCCCTTCGAGACCGTCGGCATCAATGCGCAGACCATGCGCTTCATCGACGTGTTCCTGCTGCACTGCCTGCTGAGCGACAGCCCCGACGACACCCCGCAGGAAATTGCCGACCTCGCCCGCAACCAGCACCTGACCGCCGCGCGCGGCCGCGAGCCGGGCCTGCTTCTCGCGCGGGGCGGCAGCGAAGTGGCACTGGCCGACTGGGGCCTGGAGCTGGTCGAGCAATGCCTGCCCATCGCCGCCGCACTCGATGCCGCCCACGGCGGCACGCAGCACGCCGACGCGGTGCGTGCCGCCAAGGCGGCGCTGCAAGACCCCGACAGCCTGCCTTCGGCCCGCGTGCTCGCGGCCATCGAGCAGCAGCACGGCAACTCCTTCGTCGGCTTCGTGCGCGCCCAGTCCGAACAGACCCGCGCCGCGTTGCTGGGCCTGCCGTTCTCCGCCGCGCAACAGGCCGAGTTCGAGCAGATGACGGCCGACTCCATCCAGGAGCAAAAGCGCATCGAGGCGGCCGACACGCTGCCCTTCGAGATCTACCGCGAGCAGTACGTCTCGCCCGCGCGCCTGGGCATGGCGCGTGGCCGCATGGCGGTTGCTGCGTAGTCTTCTTTACCCGACGACATCCATAGACGACAGCAGCGCTGGCTGATGGCCTACAGGGTTTCACCTGCATGGCCCACCGCGCTTTTCGCCGGGGCTGCGAGGATCGTGGCCATGCATCGCGCAAGCTCCGACCCGGTGGAATCCTCATGACTGTCAAGGCCTACCTGGTGGAGGACAGCCCCGTGATCCGGGAGAACCTCGTCGGTTTTCTGGAAGACGTGGCCGATGCCCAGGTCGTGGCCTCCGCCAGCACCGAGGACGAGGCCGTCGACTGGCTGCGCCTGCACCGCGACGACTGGGACCTGACCATCGTCGACCTGTTCCTCAAGCGCGGCAACGGGCTCGGCGTGATCCACGAATGCCGCAACCGCGCACCGCACCAGAAGGTGGTGGTGCTCAGCAACTACGCCACCGCCGACATGCGCCAGCGCTCGGAGCAACTGGGCGCCGATGCCTTCTTCGACAAATCGGCCGAACTCGACCAGCTGGTGGCCTATTGCGACCTGGTCCGCTCGTCGCACGGGTGACTGGGGCCGCGCACCGGTGACTGCGTCACCGCGCCTTTCTGGGGTAAAACGCCACGCTGCCGCACAGCGGCAACCGAATACCGGCAACTCTCCAATGAAAGCGACAGAGACACCATGAGCAGCAGCAACAGCAGCATTGACTTCAAGGGCCGTGTGGCCATCGTGACCGGCGCGGGCGGCGGCCTGGGCCGCCAGCATGCGCTGGCCCTGGCGGCACGCGGCGCCAAGGTGGTGGTCAACGATCTGGGCGGCGCGCGCGACGGCTCCGGCGGCTCGGTGAGCGCTGCCCAGGCGGTGGTCGACGAGATCAAGGCCGCCGGCGGCGAAGCCATTGCCAATGGCGCATCGGTCACCGATTTCGTGGCCGTGCAGGCCATGGTCAAGCAGGCGGTGGATGCCTGGGGCCGCGTCGACATCCTGATCAACAACGCCGGCATCCTGCGCGACAAGAGCTTCGCCAAGATGGAAGTGGCCGACTTTCAACTCGTGGTCGATGTGCACCTGATGGGCGCCGTGAACTGCACCAAGGCCGTCTGGGCGCTCATGAACGAGCAGAAGTACGGCCGCATCGTGATGACCACCTCGTCCACCGGCCTGTACGGCAACTTCGGCCAGAGCAACTACGGCGCGGCCAAGCTGGCGCTGGTGGGCCTGATGCAGACGCTGAGCATCGAAGGCGCCAAGAACGACATCCGCGTGAACTGCCTGGCGCCCACCGCCGCGACCCGCATGACCGAGGACCTGTTCCCCAAGGACATGCTCGAAGCCTTCCGGCCCGAGGCCGTGGTGCCCGCCATGCTGGTGCTGGCCTCGCAGGACGCGCCCAACCGCACGGTGCTGTGCGCCGGTGCCGGCGTGTTCGAAGCCGCCCACATCACGCTGACGCAAGGCGCGTGGCTCGGCATCGGCCCCGACGTGCCCGAGCAACTGGCCGAACGGCTGGCCGAAGTGACTTCGCGCGATGGCGAAGCCGTGCCGCAGAGCGGCGCCGCGCAAGGCGGCAACGAGGTCGCCAAGGCGAAGGCCGGCGCGGGCGCTCTCAAAGGCTGAGCGCGCCAGGCCGTTCATGGCGCTTGACCTCGAGTGCACTCGAGCATTTCCAATGAATTTGCCGGGCATTCCGGTTCAATCATTCATCGAGGAAATCACGCCATGAACACCACCGTCGACAACAAGGCCCTGGTCCAGCGCATCCATGCCGAGCTGGACAAGGGCAACGGCCAGGTCTTCGTCGACAGCCTGGCGGAAGACGCCCGCTGGACACTGGAAGGCAGCACGCCGTGGTCGCGCACCTATGCGGGCAAGAAGGCGATTCGCGAAGAGCTGCTGAAGCCGCTCTTCGCGCAATTCGCGGGGCCCTACGTGAGCAAGACCGAGCGCATCATTGCCGAGGACGACCGCGTGGTGGTGCTCTTCAGCGGCGACGTGCCCACCAAGGCCGGCAAGCGCTACAACAACCGCTACTGCTACATCTACCGACTCGAAGGAGGCCAGGTGAAAGAGCTGACGGAGTACTTCGATACCGCACTGGTGCAGGAGGCGCTCGATGCGCCTTCGGCCGTTGCCCATGCCGGCCAGTGAGGCGGTCGCCGCACCGGTGGCGGCCAAGGGCACGCCCTTTCACATCGGCGAGCTGGCCACGCGCACTGGCCGCACGGTGCACGCCATCCGCTGGTACGAGACGCAGGGCCTGGTGCCCGGCGTGGCGCGCGACGACGGCGGCCGGCGCCTCTATGGCGAGCTGCACGTGGGCTGGCTCGACCTGATGGAGCGGTTGCGGCGCACCGGCATGTCGATCGCCGAGATGCGCGAATACACCGCGCTGGCGGTGCAGGGCAAGGTCACGCTGCGCGAGCGGCGTAATTTGCTCGCGGCGCACCGCACGCGCGTGACCGAGACCATCGCCGAGTGGAAGAGGGCGCTGTCGCTGGTCGACCGCAAGATCGATTTCTACGACGAATGGATGGCAAGCGGCCACCGGCCGCCGCTCATTCCCGTCGAGACGCCCAGCCTCAAGCCGCCGAACAAACGCAAGGGGAAAGCCCGATGACTGACACCACCCTCGCTCCCTTGCCGCTGCCTGCGGGCATCCGTTCGCGCCAGGTCGACAATGGCAATGGCCTGTCGGTGCATCTGCTCGAAGCGGGTTTCGAGACGCCGGGCCGGCCCTGCGTGTTGCTGCTTCACGGCTTTCCGGAGCTGGCCTATAGCTGGCGCAAGGTGATGCTGCCGCTGGCCGAGGCGGGCTACCACGTGATCGCGCCCGACCAGCGCGGTTACGGCCGCACCACCGGCTGGCAGCAGGGCTACGACGCGGGGCTGGATGAATTCCGCCTGCTCAACCTCGTGCGCGATGCACTTGGGCTGGTGGCTGCGCTGGGCCATGACTCGGTGGCGGCCGTGGTTGGGCATGACTTCGGTTCGCCCGTGGCGGCGTGGTGCGCATTGACACGGCCCGATGTGTTTCGCTCGCTCGTGCTGATGAGTGCGCCCTTCGGCGGTCCGCCGCCCGCTGCGACGGCGGGGCTCGCCGAGGCCACGCGGCAGTTGCTCGACGGCCTTGCCGCGCTGCAGCCGCCGCGCCAGCACTACCAGTGGTACTACTCGACGCGAGAGGCCAACGACCACATGCAGCACGCGCCGCAAGGCCTGCACGCTTTCCTGCGCGCCTACTACCACCACAAGAGCGCCGACTGGCCGCAGAACCAGCCGTTCAGGCTCGCTGCGATGAGCGCCGTCGAGTTGGCCCGCCTGCCGAGCTATTACGTGATGCGCGCCGACCAGACGATGGCCGAGACCGTGGCCGAAGAAATGCCGTCACCCGAGATCGCCGCCTGCCGTTGGCTATCCGATGACGAACTCGCCACCTACGCCGCCGAATACGCGCGCACCGGCTTCCAGGGCGGACTGCAGTGGTATCGCTGCGGCACCAGCGGTCGCTTCATCGCCGAGATGCAGGCCTGGGCGGGCCACACGATCGACGTGCCCTCGTGCTTCATTGCGGGTCGCAGCGATTGGGGCATCTACCAGAAGCCCGGAGATTTCGAGGCGATGCAAGCGTCGGCCTGCATGCGGATGCGCGACGTGCACCTCATCGAAGGCGCAGGCCACTGGGTACAGCAGGAGCAGCCCGGCGAGGTGAGCCGCCTGCTGCTTCGCTTTCTGCGGGAAAGCGCTACTCGGCCGTAAAGCTCGTGTCCTTGCGGATCGAGTCGCGGTCGCGGTGGTTGTTCAGGCGGCCCAGCGTGCTGTCGAGCAGGCGCTTGAGCTTGTCGGCCGCGCCGCGGAAGGCCTCGTCGAGCGAGTTGGCGTGCTGCGTCACGGCCAGCGGCTTGTGGTGTGCAAGGCGGGCTTCCATCACGCAGCGCTTGTCGCCGCCGCCGGCCTTGTCGTGGTTCTCGTCGCTCAGATGCACCTCGACGCGCGTCACGTCTTCGACGAAGCGGCTCAGGTGTTGCTTGATCTCCGTGTCGGCCCAGCGTTCCAGCGTGTCCTTGTTCTCGATACCGTTGCTCGTGTTGACCTGAATCTGCATGCAATGTCCCTGCTGGATGGATGAACGAGTGCCCACTGTGCGCCCTGAAGCGCCCCGTGTCCGTAGGCCTTTTACCTACCCACGAGCCGGGCAGGGTCCGCAATTCGTTTTGCTTGCTCAGCTCTGGATGTACGTGGTCAACTGTTCGATGGTCGCCTCGTGGTCCGAGATGATGTCGTCCATCAAGTCCTGGATGGAGATCATGCCCACCACCTTGTCGCCGTCCACCACCGGCAGGTGGCGGAACTTGCGCTGGCTCATCAGCGTCATGCAGGCGCGCGTGCGGGTCTGCGGGGTGACGGTCATCACGTCGGGCGTCATGATCTCGGAGACCTTCATCTCCTTCGAATTCTTGCCTTGCAGCGCCACCTTGCGGGTGTAGTCGCGCTCGGAAAGAAAGCCGACGAGCTTCTCGCCGTCCATCACCATCAGCGCGCCCACCTCGAAGTGGGCCAGCGTGGCCAGCGCGTCGAACACGCTGGTGTCGGGCGAGGTGCGCCAGGCCGCGGAATCATGACGCTTGAGCAGTTCGGAGACGGGTTTCATCGCGGTAACTCCATGAATAAAGTTTCGATTCACACCGACGCTCATGCGCCGCACTCGGACAAATGATAGGGGTGCAATGGCCCCTCGCAATGCAAAACCCTCTAGGGGATTGCGCGTGTGCGCCGCGCGAGAACTTAAGGCTGAGCCGTCGATGCGGCCCGCACGCGTGCGGCGTGGCCGAGGCCGAGCCAACGCAAGCCATGCGAGCCGATGCGCGCCGGCGTGCCCATCGCCACGACGTGCATGCCCGGGCGCGCCGCAGCGCGGAAATTCCAGGATCGACCGTCCCCGCAATGAAGGCAGAATGGCCGCCTCCAGCTATCGAAAAGATAGCGGCAAGCTGCCGTTCAGGTTCGCGGGCCACAATCCTCACCCGGCCTTCGGCCAACCCCTTCCAGACAGCGCGAAAGAAAGAGCACCCACCGATGGCGATCCAGTGGTTCCCCGGGCACATGTACACGACCCAGAAGGCCATCACCGAGCGGGTGAAGGACATCGACGTGGTCATCGAACTGCTCGACGCGCGCCTGCCCGGCTCCAGCGCCAACCCGATGCTGGCCGAGCTCACGGCCGGCCGGCCCACGCTCAAGGTGCTCAACAAGCAGGACCTGGCCGACCCGGCGCGCACGCTGCTCTGGCTCGCGCACTACAACGCGCTGCCCGACACGCGCGCCATCGGCCTCGATGCGAGCCAGACCATGCCCGCGCAGCAGATCGTGCGCGCCTGCCACGAGCTTTCGCCCCGGCGCGGCGGCATGGCCAAGCCGATGCGCGTGCTGATCTGCGGCATTCCCAACGTGGGCAAGTCGACCCTCATCAACACCCTCACCGGCGGGCGCAAGGCCAAGACCGGCGACGAGGCCGGCATCACCAAGCTCGAACAGCGCATCACGCTGGCCGACGACTTCTACCTGTGGGACACGCCCGGCATGCTGTGGCCGCGCATCGTGGTGCCCAAGAGCGGCTACAACCTCGCGGCCAGCGGCGCGATCGGCCGCAATGCCTTCGACGAGGAAGAAGTGGCGCTCGAGCTGCTGAACTACCTCAAGACCCATTACGCGGCGGGTGTGGCATCGCGCTTCAAGCTGGTGGAACTCGACGACGCCACCATGGCCGAGATGAAGGACGAGGCGCTGCTCGACACCATCGGCCGCAAGCGCGGCGCGCTGCTGGGCAAGGGCAAGGTCAATCTGCAGAAGGCGGCCGAGATCGTGATGCACGAGTTCCGCGCCGGCAACTTCGGACGCGTCACGCTCGAAACGCCGCAGGAGTTCTTGCAGTGGCTGGCCGAAGGCCAGCGCATCGACGCCGAGCGCGCCGCGAAGAAGGCGGCGCGCGGCAAGAAGGGCAAGCAGAAGCCCGAGGATGCGCCTGAGTCCAAGCCGGAAGGCGACGGCGCCTGATGCCCAGCGTCTTCTTCCGCAAGGGCGGCCTGGACACCGACTCGGAAGACCATCCGGGGCTGGTGAGCGTTGCGGCCTACGTGCGGCAGATGAGCGCGCAGGAACACGAGCGCAAGCCCACCGATGCCGAAGGCTTCCTGCGCGAGCTGGACGCCTTGCCGTGGAGCGACGTGATGGCCGCCTGGCTGGTGCGGCAGGAAGGCCCGCTGCCCGCGCTGGTCTTGTGCGCCGACGACATCAAGGTGCAGTTGGGTGTCGGCGGCGTCTTTCACGAGCAGTTGCACTACTACCAGTTCTTCTTCAGCCGGGAAATGAAGAAGGGCTGGTTCTCGAAGGAAACGCAGTTGATCAGCTTCGAGATCCACGAGCGCGCGGACGTGGACGGCATCGTGCGGTCATTCGTGCAGGGCGACTACGACGCGCTGGCCAGCGAAGCCCGGCGCATCGGCCAGAACCTGGTCGAGTAGGCCGGTCAAGGCGAACCCGGCTCAGTCCAGTGCGAACAGCCCTGCAGCCGCTTCGCTGAGCGCCGCCAGCCGGTGCGAATCCGGCGTCGGCCCCGCAGCCTTCAGCGCGCGCTGGTACATCGCGATGCGCGTGGCCGATACCGGCCGGCACAGCGGCCGGCTCAGGTGCAGCGAAAAGCGCCGGTCGGGCACCACATAGCGTCCCGGGTTCAGTCGCGCGAAGCGGATGTAGGCCTGCAGCGCAAAGAGCATGTCGGCGTGCAATGCGTCCATGCGCTTTTCGGCGTCCTTGCCGATCTGCGCCAGGCCCTTGGCGTCCTTCGTCACGGGCACGCCGAGGATGTCGGCCATGTCGATCTCGAAATGCGTGAAGTCGCCATACGGGCGTTTGCAGTCGATCAGGAAGGTCTGCCAGTTCGCCCGCTGCAGCAGGCGGATGTGCTCGTCCTTCACGTCGAAGCTCGTGCGCTTCTCGAACGGCGGCAAGAAGGTGTAGTGCCCCGCCGCGAAGCTCGCATGCAGGAAGAAGGCGGACGCCACGTTCACGAAGCGGTCGAAGGCCGGCGACTGGCCGCCGTCGAGCAGGTCGCCGAACTGTTCGAGCGACATGTCGGCGGGCACGATGGCGGGGGCGCCGGATTCGCAGTTGATCCACTCGGCCCGGCTGCGGCGGAACGTGTCGATGTCATCCTGCGTGATCTCCAGGCTGCCCGGGCCGGGCGGCTCCGGCGGGGCGGCGGTGGCGGTTGCGGTTGCGGTTGCGGGCGCGCTCTTCTGCCCGCAGCCGGCGGCGGCGAGCAGGGCAGAGGCGGCGCTTGCGGCCGACAGGGCCAGGACGCCCCGTCGATGGATCCAACTCACGATTTTTTCTCCCAGGGAAAACGTTTCGGCCCCCGAGGATGCCACGCCGGCCTGACGCGTGACTGAAGGCCCGGCGCAGGCGCGCCGGCAGCCGCATGCGCGAAGGCCTCGATCAAGGACGCCGAAGGCAAGGTCGTTCGCACCATCGGCTGAAGCAAAACAGCCCGCCAACTATCATCGAAACATGCAACGACTCACGCGCCAGCGCAACGCAGTTTTCTCCGCCTTCAGCGACGCCGGTCGCGTGTTGACCGCTCCCCAGATCCTGGCGCATGCGCGCGAGATCGTTCCCGAAATCAGCCTGTCGACGGTGTACCGGCAGGTGTCGCTGCTGCTGGCGGACGGCGAGATCGCCAAGGTCGAACTGCCGGGCGAACCGGCGCGCTACGAAGTGGCGTGCAAGCCCGACGCGCATCGCCATTCGCATCACGACGGCGAAGAGACCGATCATCACCATCACTACTTTCATTGCGCGGGCTGTGGGCAGGTCTTTCTGCTGCACGCCTGCCCGGGGCCGATGGACGACCTCGTGCCCAAGGGCTTCCAGGTGCGAAGCCACGAAGTGACCTTGCACGGGCTGTGCGCGTCCTGCGCGAATACGGGCAAAGGCGACAGCAAGGCACGCGCACCGAAGGCGCATTGACGCACCGCCGCCGGCTGCATGGCCGGGTAGGGTGGCGGTCAGGTTCTCAATGCTATTGAGAATGAATTCCCAATAACGTATAGTCGCGGGTCTTCGTCCTCATGGCCTACCTATGCAAGTCCTGTCCTCCCTCAAAGAAGCAAAGAAGCGCCACCGCGATTGCCAGGTGGTGACGCGGCGCGGCCGCACCTACGTCATCTGCAAGTCCAACCCACGCTTCAAGGCCAGGCAGGGCGGCGCGAAAAACAAGAACAAGCGCTGATCGCAGCCTGAAGGGCGCGGCGCGCCGATGCGCCGCCGCGGCCCCTTCCGGCGAATCCTGCTTTTTGTTTTCGCGCGCTGGCGGTCCTCGCCAGCTTCAAGACCACCACTGAATTCACGCATCGGCGCACCCGTGCCGGGGCTGGCCTGCGCGCGTCTTTTTCAAAACCGGAACCTCTTCATGCTCCGAGCCATCGGCCTCACCAAACAGTACGGAACGCACACCGCACTCGATCGTCTCGACCTCGATATCCGCGCCGGCGACATCTACTGCCTGCTGGGCGCGAACGGTGCCGGCAAGACGACGACGATCAACCTGTTCCTGAACTTCATTGCGCCGACCGCCGGCACGGTGGAGATCAACGGCATCGACGTCACGCGCCATCCGGTCGCCACCAAGCAGTACGTGGCCTACATCCCCGAGCAGGTCACGCTGTACGGCACGTTGTCGGGGCTGGAGAACCTGCGCTTCTTCGCCGGACTGGCGTTGGGCCGCGAGCTGCCGCGCAGCCGGTTGCTTGAGTTGATGACGGAGGTGGGGCTCGACCATGCGGCGGCGGACAAGCGTGTATCCGCCTATTCAAAGGGCATGCGCCAGAAGGTGTGGATCGCCGTGGCGCTGGCCAAGCAGGCGAAGGCGCTGCTGCTCGACGAGCCCACTTCGGGACTCGACCCGCAAGCGGCCAGCGAGTTCTCGGGCCTGCTGAGGCGCGCCGCCGACAACGGCGTGGCTGTGCTCACTACTACGCACGACCTGTTCCATGCGCAGCAGACGGCCACGCGGGTAGGGATCATGAAGCGCGGGCAGCTTGTTGAGAGCCTGAACGGCGAGGCGCAGATTGCGCGTACCGATCTGCAGTCGCTCTACCTCCAGCACATGAAGGCATAGATGACGCTTTCTCTTTGCATGTCTTGTGTTGGTGGGCGCTGCTGCTGTTCAGGGCGACGCTCCCGCCGACACGGTGCTCTTTTTCGCGAATGTCCCCCGCTTCGCTCCTCCTTTATTTCGCGAAAAAGAGCACCGTATCGACGTGAGCGCTCAGAGCGGTTGTTGATCGGCGATCACCAGCAGCGTGTCCCTGTGCGAATGACACCAGGTGCTCCCCGCAGCGAAATAAAGGAGGAGCGAAGCGGGGGACATTCGCGGAGGGGAGCTCCTGGTGTCATTCGCACCCGCCCCGAACAACAGCGCTTCAAAACCCACGCCTCAGAACAAAAGAACTTCGCAACACAACGCGAGATGGATCACTGATATGTCGCTGAACTGGATCGCAAGACGCGAATTCCTCGAACGCCTGCGCGACGGGCGCCTCTACTGGGCCGGCGGGCTGGTGCTCGTTCTGCTGCTCACCGCACTCGCAGTGGGCTGGGCACACCAGCGCGATGCGCGTGCCGAACAGCACGCTGCACAGGCCATGGACTACCGCGACTGGCTGCAACAAGACAAGCGCCATCCACACGACGCCGCACACCAGGGCATGCATGCCTTCAAGCCCGAAGCCGCGCTCGCCATGATGGACCCGGGCATCAACCCCTACATCGGCAGCACCGTGTGGCTGCAGGCGCATCGGCAGAGCGAAGTGAAGTTCAACGCCGCGCAGGATGCGACCGGCCTGCAGCGCTTCGGCAACCTGTCGGTCGGATGGATCCTGCAGGTGCTCGGGCCGCTGCTGGTGATCGTGCTCGGCTTCAACGCCTTCGCGGGCGAACGCGAGCAAGGCATCCTGCGCCAGACCCTGAGCCTGGGTGTTCCGCCGCTGCGCCTGCTGGGCGGCAAGGCGCTGGCACTGGTGGCTTCGCTGGCGGTGCTGCTGGTGCCCGCCGCAATCATCGCGGCCATCGCAGTGGCTGTCGGCGCGGGTCCGGGCGAGCGGCTCGACGCACTGCTGCGGCTGGCCGCATGGGCCTTCGGCTACGCCATCTACCTTGGCATCTTCGTGTTCCTGGTGCTGGGCGTGTCGGCGGCATCGTCCACCTCGCGCATGGCAATCACCGTGCTGCTCGCGCTGTGGATCGGTCAGGCGGTGATGGCGCCGCGCGTGCTGTCGGAGCTGTCGCGCGCGTGGTTTCCCAGCCCCACGCGGCTGGAGTTCGATCAGGCACTGAATGCCGAGCGCAAGGCCGTGTCCGACGAGGTCTGGCAGAAGAACTTCGGCACCACCGAGCGCTGGGGCCGCGACGTGCCGCTGTCCAAGTGGGGGCTGGCGCTGCAGCTCGACGACCAGTCGTCGTACGCCGTGTACGACCGCCACTACGGGCGCCTGTGGAACACCTGGGAGCGACAGCAGACGGTGCAGGAATGGAGCGGCCTGCTGCTGCCCATCCTCGCGATCCGCAGCTTCTCGATGGGCATGGCCGGCACCGACTTCGCGCACCACCGCAGCTTCACGACCGAGGCCGAGTTGCATCGCCGCGATATCCAGGACCTGATGAGCAAGGACCTCGTGGCGCATGCCGATCCGCTGGGCGACCGCCACTTTGCCTACCAGGCGCCGCACGAGCTGTGGGCCACCGTGCCGCCTTTCGACTACCACCCGCCAGGCGCGGCATGGGCGCTGCTGCACCAGGTGCGAAGCCTCGCCGTGCTGTGCGTGGCGCTGCTGCTGGCCGCCGCCTTCGCGGCCTTTGCCACCGTGCGCCAGCGCGCGTTGTGAGAGAGGCCGCGAGCATGACCATGACCATCCCTCTTCAATCTTCCCAGGGCCGGCGCCTGCTGGCCGTGATGCGCCAGGAATGCCGCCTGATGCTCGCCGAGCGCGGCCTCTGGATCGTCGGCGCGCTGTTCTTGCTGCTGGTGGCCTACGCCCTCGGCAACGGCCTGCTGCAGACCGCACACCGCGACCGCGCGCAGGCCGCCGTTGCGCAGGCCGACCGCGACACCCGCGCCGCACAGCGCGTGCAGCTCGAAGCCATCCTCGCGGGCACCGCACAACCCACGCCGTTCCAGAATCCGGCCGACCCGTCGCGCATGGCAAGCAGCTACGGCGGCCATCACGTGATCCTGCCGACCGCGCCGCTCGGGCCGGTGGCGCTGGGGCAGAGCGACCTGTTCCCGAGCCAGTACGAGGTCACGAACCAGAGCCGCGTGGTGTTCATGAACCCGAGCGACATCGAAAGCCCGTGGCACCTGATGAGCGGGCACTTCGACCTGGCCTTCGTCATCGTCTACCTGCTGCCGCTGCTGATCTTCGCGCTCAGCTACAACCTGCTGTCGGCGGAGCGCGAGAACGGCACGCTGCGCCTGCTGCTGTCGCAACCGCTGCGCCTGCGCACGCTGCTCGCGGGCAAGCTGTCGGTGCGCGCCGCCGTGCTGCTGGGGCCGGCGGTGCTGCTGCCGGTGGCGGTGTTGCTGATCGCGCGGCAGGTGGGCTGGGTCGATGCATCGGGTGACGTCGGCGGCGCCACGCTGTGGTGGGCGCTGCTGGTGGGCGCGTATGCGCTGTTCTGGTTTGCGCTGGTGGTGGCGGTCAATGCCTTCGGTGCCTCGTCGGCGACCAATGCGATGGTGCTGGTCATCGCGTGGGTGCTGCTGGTGCTGGTGGCACCGGTGCTGCTGAACCTTGCCGTGACGCAAGCCAGCCCCGCGCCTTCGCGCACCGAACTCGCCACGCGCCAGCGCGTGGTCACGGCCGAGGCGATGAAGCGGCACGCGGACCTGCTGAGCGCCGATTACCAGCACGTCGGCCGCGGTGTGATCCTCGTGCCGCGCGACGGCAAGATCGAAATTGCCGGCCGTGCGCTGGCCATGTACGCCATCGAACGCGAGGTCGACGAAGCCATTCGCCCCGAGCTGGACCGCTTCGATACGCAGCAGGCCCACCAGCAGGTGCTGTTGGGCCGCTTCGGCGTGGTGTCGCCAGCGGCGGTGGCCTACGAAGGCATGACCGCGCTGGCCGGCACCGGCGCGCGGCGCCATGCGCGCTTCGATGCGCAGACGGTGGCGTACCACGAGGCGTGGAAGGCTTTCTTCTTCCCGCGCATCGATGCACGCGATGCGCTGATGCCAGCAGATTTCGACCGCATTCCCGCCTTCGCATGGCAGGAAGAGCCCACCAGCCTCATGCGCCATCAGGCCGTACTGGCCGTGCTGCAACTGCTGCTGCCGAGCCTGCTGCTGTTCGGTGTGGCCGCGTGGCGGCTGCGCCGCTTCTCCGTCGCCTGAGTGTCCGTTCCGTTTTCCCTCCAGCCTTCAGAAGCAATCCAATGACCTCGTTCATCCGCACGGCCATGGCGGTGGCCGCCGCCACCGTCTTTCAGGCCTCCTACGCGCAGCAAGCCAACGCCGAGCTTGGCACCGTCACCATCGAAGGCAGCCGCGATGCCAACAGCCTGCACCTCGAAGAGTCGAGCGGCACCGCGTCGCGGCTCGGCCTGTCGGTGCGCGAGACGCCGGCTTCGGTAGAAATCCTGTCGCAGGACGCGATCCAGCAGCGCGGCGCGCGCACCTTCAGCGAAGCGCTGCGCGGCATGGCCGGCCTGTCGGGCGGCGGGCCGCCGTCGTCACCGACGACGCTGTCCACGCGCGGCTTCACGAGCATCATGTATCTGTACGACGGCGTTCGCAGCTCCGGCGCGGGCGTGGTCAACCGGGTGCAGGACACCTGGAACTACGACCGCATCGAAGTGCTGAAAGGCCCGGCCTCGGTGCTCGATGGCGAAGGCGCCATTGGCGGTGTCATCAACTTCGTGACCAAGCGGCCCGACCGCGACAACCCGCACAAGGAAGCCTTGCTGTCCTACGGCAGCTACGGCTCCACGCGCGCGGCCTTCGGCTTCGGCGGCAACCTCGGCGATGCCAGTGCCTACCGACTGGACTACAGCCGCAACGACACCAAGGTGGGCACCATCGATCGCAACGGCGAGCGCATCGACCACTTCACCAGCGGGCTGATGGTCGATTTCGGCGGCTCGGTCCGGCTGGACCTGGCCTTCGACTACCTGCGCGACAACAACCAGGCCTACTGGGGCACGCCGCTGGTGCCGCGCAGCTTTGCCACGCAACCCACCGGCGTGGCCAGCACGCCCGACGGCCGCGTGATCGACCGGCGCATGACGCACATCAACTACAACGTGCTCGACGACGACAACTCGTCCGAAACCTACTGGCTGCGCGCGCGCCTGACGGGGCAGCTCGGTGGTGGCTGGTCGTGGCGCAACGAGTTCTCGGCCAACAAGTCGAACCGCATGTTCCGCAACTCGGAGTTCGCGGCCTTCGAGCGGCCGGCGAACATCGGGCGCGACCAGACGATGATCACGCACGACCAGGACTTCTGGCTCAACCGCTTCGACGCCACCCACAAGGGCACGCTCGGCGGCATGGACAACCGGTTCGTGATCGGTGGCGAGTACAGCGAGACGCGCTTCGGCAGCCAGCGCCGTTTCTCGAACAGCAGCGCCAGCACCGCAAATGCGCTGCGGGTGTCGGTGTTCAACCCGTACGTGGGCCTGTTCGACGAGAACCCCGCACTCAGCGTGGGCGGTGGCAACCGCACCAACACGACGTCCAATGTGAAGGTCACGTCGGTCTTCATGGAAGACGCGCTCAAGCCGATCCGTAACCTCACGCTGGTCGGCGGCCTGCGCCACGACCGCTCCGAGGTCGAACGCAGCATCCTCGACCTGAACCTGGGCACGCTCAACCGCTTCGGCACCAGCTACCGCTCGACCTCGGGCCGGCTCGGCGCGGTGTACGACATCACACCGCAGTCGAGCATCTATGCGCAGTACACCAACGCCACGCTGCCGGTGAACTCGCTGTTCTTGCTGTCGGCGTCGAACGCGGCGTTTCCGATGTCGCGCGGCAAGCAGGCGGAGGTCGGCTTCAAGCAGAGCATTCCCGAAGCCAACCTGGAGTGGACGGCCGCGGTCTACAAGATCGAGCTGGACAACGTGCTCTCGCGCGATCCCAACAACGCCGCCAACACGGTGAACAACGGGCGCCAGTCTTCGCGCGGCATCGAGCTGTCGACCGTGTGGCGGCCGACCCGCGAATGGACGCTGGCGGGCAACCTCGCGGCGCTCGATGCGCGCTTCGACACCTTGATCGAGGCGGGTGGCGTCTCGCGCGTGGGCAACACGCCGCCGAACGTGCCTGAGCGCGTGGCCAATATCTTCGCGACCTACCGGCCCGACAACTCGAAGTTCGAGTACTTCATGTCGCTGAACCGCACTGGCCACATGTTCACGGACACCGCCAACCAGATTCGCATCAACGGCTACACGACCATGGATGCGGCGGTTAGCTATCGGCTGCAGAAGGCTCTGCTGACTTTCCGCGTGCGTAATCTGACCGACAAGCTCTACGCTAGCTGGGCTGGACGCGCTACCAGCCAGGTGCTGTTGGCGCCGCGTCGTACGTTTGAGCTGTCGGCCAAGTTCGACTTCTGAGTCTTTTTTGGTTTGGGCGCTGCTGCTGTTCAGGGCGACACTCACGCCGACACGGTGCTCTTTTTCGCGAATGTCCCCCGCTTCGCTCCTCCTTTATTTCGCGAAAAAGAGCCCCGTATCGGCGTGAGCGTTGGACAGAGCGGTGGTTGATCAGTGCAAACCAGCAGCGTGCCCCTGTGCGAATGACACCAGGTGCTCCCCGCAGCGAAATAAAGGAGGAGCGAAGCGGGGGACATTCGCGGAGGGGAGCTCCTGGTGTCATTCGCACTCGCCCTGAATGACCCCGCATCCCGCCCCACAAACCCCCGAAGCGCTGCTTCAGCGCATCTGCAGCCGCGCGTCCTTCGGATAGCTGACGGTGTAGTCGGCCGTCACGCGCGCAGTCTTGCCCGCGTCGAGATCGAAGCGCCACATCGTCAGGCCGGACTGCTTGTTCCACGCCAGCTCGGCAGGCTGAGGCGAGAACTTCGACGCCACGCGCACCTGCTCGTCGACCGACACCGGCGCCGCTTCGAGCACCTGCACCGCGATCGGCGTGCGATGACGGTTCTCGACCACGTAGGCGCGCTGCACCTTGCGCTCGGCACGCGAACCTGCAAAACCACCCGTGCCCTGGTTGTCGTTCTCGGGTTCGGCCTGCACCCGCACCAGCTCGTCGCGCCCGAAAGACAGCGTGAGGTTTGCGTCGCTCGGCGCAGTCCAACGGCCGCTGCCCACGAAATTGCCGTCGCGATAGAGCTGCATCGGGCCGGCCGGCCACACGCCCGTGGGTTGCGGGAGTTCGGCGACAAGGAACGCGCTGGCGTCCACGCGCGGGCTGGTACGCACCGCCAGCCTGGCCGTGTCTTCATGCTGGCCCAGTGCCATCGTCACGCGCTGCCCGTTGGAGGGCACGTCGATGCTCTGCGGCACCGCGAATTCGGTGGCGAAGCTGTTGTCGAACACGCTCACGTCGAACACCGGCTCGCGGCGATCCACGGTGATCTGCTTGGCGGCAAGCGGTGCCATGGCAGGCGCGGCAGGTGCCGCCATGTAGACCTCGTCGGCCTGCGCCGCCAGCTTGCGCGGCGGCGGCTCGATGCCGATGCGCCACGCGCCCGGCGTGCGGCCCGTGGTCTCGCGGCGCGGCTGGCCGGTGGACAGCACCAGCTTCACGCCACGCCAGTCTTCACCCGTGGACTGGGCCACCAGCGCCTGCCGCTCGATGCGCACCTTGCGCGTGTTGGTGTCGAGCAGCGCGCGGTAGGTGGGCGTCCAGCCGGGGCCGTTGACCTGGTAGCTGAGCTTGACGTCGGCGTCGGCACTGGCGGCCAGCGTCACGGTGACGGCCACCACCTGGCCGCCGTTGCCCTGCGAGCGCGTGCGCTCGGCCAGCAGCGGGTTGAGCTGGCGGTCGATGTCGGTCTGCTTGCGCTGGATCTGATGCTGCTTGAGCAGCGAGTCCTGCCCGGTGCGGCGCATCGCCTCGGTCATCGCGGCGAGGTTGCGCGCATCCATCGGGGCGCGAGCGCCCTGGGCCGATTCGCCGCTGCCGCCCGACAAACCCTTGAGGTAACCGGTGACCATGCCCAGCGCATCGGTCTCGGCCTGCAGCGCGGCCTTCTGGTCTTCCAGTTCGCGGATGCGGCCGTCGAGCGCGCTGGTCGAGCAGCGGGCCGACAGTTCGCGTGCCTCGCTGAGTACCGATGTTTCGCCGACGCGTACTGACGCGTCGGCCGACACCTGCAGGCTCTGCACGTCCAGCCCCGCGGGCAGGCAGGCGAAGGTGACCGAGCGGCTGCCGGCCGCAATGCGCGCGACGCGTTCCACCGTGGCGCTGCCGGGGTAGACCTTGACCTGGGTGATGCGCGAGCTGTCGGCTGCTGTGCCCGGCACCTGGGCGCTGGCGCTCAGGACCAGCCAGCCGGCGGCAACAACGGTGGCGCGCAGAAGAAGGGCGGAGGACGGTGCTTTCATGAAGGGCCTTCGGAGGAAGTGAATGGATTTGTCTCCACTCATACGGCCGGGCGCGCGGAACGGGGTTAAGGCAGGGTCAAAAAACTTTCGCCGGGGTGCGTGCGGCGCGCGGCGTTGCTGTCGCCAATGCAACCGCAACGGCGTTGTCCGTCGCGCGCGCGACGATGCACGGCGCCCGCGCTTCTTAGAGTGCCCCCGTACCCATCGCCCACCCGCATCGCCACGCCAAGGAGACCTTCCATGCTCGACACGATCAAGACCATCAACCAATCCGCCGCCTTCAACCGCTGGGCCGGCTTCGAAGTGACGCACGCCGGCGACGGCCAGGCCGAGCTGCGCATGAACTGGCGCGCCGAAGACATGGGCCAGTACGCCGGCTTCCTGCACGCCGGCATGATCGCCGCGCTGCTCGACACCGTGAGCGGCTACGCGGCCGCCACGCTGGCGGGCCGCGTGCTGGCCTCGCATTTCTCGGTGAACTGCATCTCGCCCGCCATCGGCCAGGTCTTCGTGGCGCGCGGCCGGGTGATCAAGGCCGGCCGAAAGCAGGTGTTCGTTGCGGCCGAACTCTTCGCGCAGCCCGAAGGCAAGGGCGACGACGCGCTCAAGCTCGTGGCGACGGGGAACGCCATCCTGGTTCCGGTGGAAGAGCTTCAGTCGAAGCAGCCGGCTGCTGCTGCATAGGCTTGGCGCGGCGCCGCAGCTTCAGGCCGAACAGCGGGCGCAGCCAGTTGCTGCGGCGGATCAGTCCGTCGGTCAGCATCCAGCAGCCGAGGATCGTCAGCGCCACCAGCAGCGCGGGCTCCAGCACCGGGCCCAGCGCGAGCGGTGCCAGCAGCGCCACGCCGACGATGATCAGCGTCTGGTGCAGCACGTACCACGGGTACACCGACTCGTTGGCCCAGCGCAGCCACGGCCACGGGCGGTTCAGGTGGTGATGGCCGTGGCCCAGGATGGTTGCGACCGTCAGCCACAAGTAGAGCGTGCGCAATGCGTCCACCAGCAGGCCGGAGGCCGGGCCCTTGGCGCCGACGCGCAGCGCGATGTACGTGGCGATCAGCGCGACCACCAGCGCCAGCGACACCCGGCGCAAGCGCTCCAGCTCTTGCCATACGCCGGTGTCCACGCCCATCCAGTAGCCGTAGAGAAACATCGTGAAGTAGAGGCCGTGCAGATAGAAGTCGCGCACCAGGTTGTGGGTGGGCGGGAAGTGCGGGGCCAGCAGCGTCGTGCAGGCGAGCAGCGGCAGCACCGGCAGCAGCAACAGCTTCCAGCCGCGCAGGCCGTTGAAGCGGCGGCGCATCCACTGGCCGGCGGCCGAGTTCCACAGCGGCAGCGGCAGCGCGATCACGGCCGTGTAGGCAAACAGATAGGGCAGGTACCACAGGTGGTTCCAGGTGATGCCGAACTCCGCGCCGTCGAAGGCGCGCTTCGGCCACGGCTCGGCCATCGACAGGTAGCGCAGCAGGAAGGCGCCGAAGCCCGGCGCCACCATGCCGTTGGCCACGCCCTGCGCGTAGGCCTGGTACGGCACGATCACCGCCATGCCGAACACCAGCGGCAGCATCAGCCGCACACCGCGGCTGCGCAGCAGGCCCCAGGTGCCCTGGCCCCGGCTCAGGAAGCCGAGAGACACGCCCGAGATGAGGAACACCAGGTCCATGCGCCAGAGGTTCAGCATCCGCATCGGCCACTGCAGCCATTCGGCCGCGTACGGACTTTTCAGGTGCCAGGGCCAGTCGGCCACGTAGTACATGCCCACGTGATAGAGGATGACGAACAGGAAGGTCAGGGCGCGCAGCGCGTCGATGTCGTGGCGGCGCGGGTTGGGCTGGTGGTTGGTTGTTGCGGTCATCGCAAGCTCCTCGAAGCGAAGAAGCCGCGATGCTCGGGCCCGCGGCCCCGGCCGGGGGTGGCGAGGGGACGGAACGCCCCCGCTTTGTGACGAGCGGTGCCCCGCAGGGACGAAATCGGCCGACCCCAAGGGCCAATTTCGCGAGAATTCCCCGCATGCGAGACCCGCGCAAGAACCTGTACGAACGCTACGAGCCGATCCGCCGCTACGTGGAGGTGGGTTTCTGGATCGTGCTGATGACGCTGCAGGCCGCGTTCAACATCTCGGTGGCGCTGGTCGATGCGCGGGGGCGCGCCGTGCCGCACGCCACCTGGGAGATCCTGGTGTGGGAGGGTTCCAGCCACCTCGTGCTGCTGGCGCTGGTGCCGGCCATCGTGGCGGTCGAGCGCTGGCTGTCGCCGTTGCCGCGCAGGCACCTGCTGCGCTACCTGGCGGCGCATGCGGTGGCCAGCGTGGCCTTCAGCGTGGTGCACGTGATGGCGATGTTCGCGCTGCGGGCGATGGCCTATGCGGCGGTCGGCCAGCACTACGACTTCGCGGACTGGAGCAGCCAGTGGGGCTATGAATACCTGAAGGACGTGCGCGCGTACGTGTCGATGGTCTTCGGCATCTGGGCCTACCGGCTGTTCGTGCTGCGGCTGCAGGGCGAGGCGCGGGTGCTCGATGCGCCGGAGGAGGGGGTAGTCGCGCCGATTTCGACTTTGGCGGAACCGGAGGGATTCGAACCCTCGATGCCAGAGTTGCCCCCGCCGCAGCCCGTCGCCCGCCCCGAGCGCTTTCTGGTTCGCAAGCTGCGCCGCGAATTCCTCATCGCCGCCACCGACATCGACTGGCTCCAGGCCGAAGGCAACTACGTCGGCCTGCATGTCAACGGCCACGACTACCTGCTGCGCGCCACGCTCACCGACTTCCTGACCCAGCTCGACCCCGCCCGCTTCGTGCGCGTGCACCGCAGCCACGCGGTGAACCTGGGGCGCATCAAGGAAATCGAGCCACTGGACGGCGGCGACGCCCGGCTGCACATGCACGACGGCACCACCGTGCCCTGCAGCCGACGCTACCGGGACGCGCTGCGCGCCGGCGCTGGCTGAACCACGCCGGCCCACCGGTCGGCCTGTTCCGGTGCGAAAACGGGGCGATGTGTCCCGCTAATGGTTCGTTCTGCACCATCAACGAGCTGTCAGGCACCAATTTTGCTTTCTTGCGCCGGCGGCCCGAGCAATTCGGGTGCGACGCACCAATTCAAACCAAAAACTGCAAGAAGCTCCAATGGACGCACTCAAACAGGGCGCAGACGCGCTGTTCATCCTTCTCGGCGCCATCATGGTGTTGGCCATGCACGCCGGTTTTGCCTTTCTGGAACTGGGCACCGTGCGCAAGAAGAACCAGGTCAATGCGCTGGTGAAGATCCTGGTCGACTTCTCGGTGTCGACCATCGTGTACTTCCTGGTGGGCTATGGCGTGGCCTACGGCACGCATTTCTTCGTGAGTGCCACCGAACTGTCGGCAAGAAGCGGCTACGAGCTGGTCAAGTTCTTCTTTCTGCTGACCTTCGCGGCAGCCATCCCGGCCATCATCTCGGGCGGCATCGCCGAACGGGCCAAGTTCTGGCCGCAGCTGATCGCCACCGCGGTGATCGTGGGCCTCGTCTATCCGCTGTACGAGGGCATCGCCTGGAACAAGCACTTCGGCATCCAGGGCTGGATCGCCTCGCTCACCGGCCACGAGTTTCATGACTTCGCCGGTTCGGTGGTGGTGCACGCCGTGGGCGGCTGGCTTGCGCTGCCGGCCGTGCTGCTACTGGGCGCGCGCCGCAACCGCTACCGGGGCGACGGCTCGCTCAGCGCGCATCCGCCGTCGAACATCCCCTTTCTTGCACTCGGTGCCTGGGTGCTGTGCGTGGGCTGGTTCGGCTTCAACGTGATGAGCGCGCAGAGCATCGACAAGATTTCCGGGCTCGTGGCCGTCAACTCGCTGATGGCGATGGTCGGCGGCACGCTGGTTGCGCTGGCCATGGGCAAGAACGACCCGGGCTTCGTCTACAACGGTCCGCTCGCGGGGCTCGTGGCCGTGTGCGCCGGCTCCGACCTGATGCATCCGCTGGGCGCGCTGGTGGTGGGCGGCGTGGCGGGCGCCATCTTCGTCAAGATGTTCACGCTCACGCAGAACAAATGGAAGATCGACGACGTGCTCGGCGTGTGGCCGCTGCACGGCCTGTGCGGCACCTGGGGCGGCATCGCGGCCGGCATCTTCGGCACGCAGATGCTGGGCGGCATCGGCGGTGTGAACGTGTGGGCGCAGCTCATCGGCACCGTCATCGGCGTGGCATGGGCCGGGCTGGCGGGCGCGGTGGTGTACGGCGCGCTCAAGGCGACGATGGGCCTGCGGCTGTCGCAGGAAGAGGAATACGACGGGGCCGACTTGTCGATTCACCACATCTCGGCCACGCCGGAGCGCGAAGTCAACTGGTAGCTTGGGCGGGAGCAACGGGTTCGTCGCGGTGGGAGGGCCGGCCGTGGTGTGCGGGGCGAAAAATTGCCATCTGTAGCAAACTCGCCCGACCGCTTTGCTCCGATTCAATTCCAACAGCCCCATGACCCAATCTCCCCCCGCTCTCGAAGTCCTGCCCCGCGACCTCTCGGCCTATCGCAAGGGCAACACCGGCATCGACTACGTGCACCGCTTCGAGTCCGGCAAGCCCGGCCCGCACGTGCTGATCAATGCGCTCACGCACGGCAACGAGATCTGCGGCATGACTGCCGCCACCCACCTGCTCGACACCAACGTGCGCCCGAAGATCGGCACGCTCACCGTGAGCTTTGCCAACGTGGCGGCGTACGAGTCCTTCAACGAGGCGCTGCCCTTCGACAGCCGCCAGCTCGTGCACAACCTCAACCGCGTCTGGTCGCCCGAGTGGCTCGACGGCACCGAGGACAGCCCCGAGCTGCGCCGCGCCCGCGAACTGCGCCCAGTGGTGAGCGCGGCCGACCACATCCTCGACATCCATTCGACCAGCCAGCCCGTCATTCCGTTCTGGGTGTACCCCGCCTTCGAGCGCAACGCCGCAGCGGCAATGGCCATCGGCCGCCCCTCGGTGCACCTCGTGATGCCCGATGGCCTGGGCTCCGGCACGCCGCTGATCCAGCACGGCAGCCATGGCTTGCCTGAAGGCAAGGGCGTGGCGCTGGTGGCCGAATGCGGCCAGCACTTCCTGCGCTCGGCGTCGAAACTGGCGACTGCCATCTCGCTCGATTTCCTGGCGCACTTCGGCCTCATCGACAAAGACCCGGCCGTGCCCGTGCCCGGTGAGCAGCGCCGCTTCCAACTGCTGCAGACGCACGTCATCAAGTCGGAAGACTTTGCTTTCGTGCGCCCGCTGATCGGCTTCGAGACCTTTGCCAAGGGCGAGCTGATCGCCACCAACGGCCCGGACGAAATTCGCGCGCCGTGCGATGACTGCACGATCTTCATGCCCGCGCAACGGACGATCGTGGGCCGCGAGGCGGTGTACCTCACCAAGCCGCTCTGAAGTCGATAGACCGATGACCGCCGCGCCCGCCATGAACCGCTGGCGCGTGGCGGGCCTGGTCTTCATCTTCCTGTGGTTCGCCATCGGCGGCGTCGCGCATTTCGTCGCGACCGACATCGAGATGCGCATCGTGCCGCCCTGGATTCCCTGGCCGCGCGAGACCGTGTGGGTGAGCGGGGTGTTCGAGCTGTTGGGCGCGGCCGGACTGCTGTGGCGGTCGACGCGACGGGCTGCGGGTATCGGCCTGTTCCTGCTGACATTGGCCGTGACGCCTGCGAATGTCTACATGCTGCAGCGCGCAGAGCTGTTCGCGAGCGTGCCGTATTGGGCGCTGGTGTTGCGGCTGCCGGTTCAGGTGGCGTTGTTGGCGTTGATTGCTTGGAGCACGATGCTGACGCCGCGCCGCGATTGATCGCAGCCCAAAGCGGGACGACGACTGGCGTAGGCAGATCAGCAGGTGGTGCGGTTCACCGACGGTGGTGATTTCGTAGCTTGCGTGCTAGATGAGCACTCAGGCCGCAACGAACAAGGCCGGATCCACCATCGCCCGATTCAGCATCACCGACCAATGCAGATGCGGCCCCGTCACCCGCCCGGTCGCGCCGACTGCAGCCAGCCGCTCGCCGGTCTTCAGCACATCCCCCACCTTCACGTCGATACGGCTCAGGTGGCAATACATCGTCAGCAGGCCGCCGCCGTGGTCGAGCCACACGGTGCCGCCGTTGAAGAAATAGTCGCCCGTATCGATCACCTTCCCCGGTAGCGGCGCCAGCACCGGCGTGCCCGTGCCCGCCGCGATGTCCATGCCGCTGTGCGGATTGCGCGACTGCCCGTTGAACACGCGGCGCAGGCCGAACGAACTGGAGCGGCGGCCCGGCACGGGCACGCGCATCTGCAGCGCGGTGTCGGGGCGCATGTCGGTGAGCGTGGCCATCACGGTGGTCAGGTGGTCACGTTCGCGTTCGTAGCGCGCCTGGTCTTCGGGCGCCAGATCGACGGTGCGCGGTGCCACGGTCAGGCGCTGCTCGCGGTATTGCTTCGGGGCGATCGTGTAGCCGATCTGCCGTTCGGGGCGGCTTTCGGTGCGGACCGTGATGCTCGCGTCGCCGGGCGTGGCCGCGAGCGGGATGCCGACCAGCGCGGTCCATTCGATCGCGTCGCCGAGCACGAGCAGCGGCACGTCACCCGAGAACGCCGTGGGGCGCGCGGCCGCCGGCCCCAGCGACAGGCGGGCGACGCCGCCCGGCACTTGTGACGCGTGGGGCCAGACGGCGGCGTGCGTTTGTTGTTGCGGCTGTTGCTGTGCTTTCTTTGCGGGGCTGGCCGCATCGGCGCGCGTTGCGGGAAGTGCCAGCAGGCCGAGCGCGCCGAGCATGGCGGCACGCCGGTTCAAGGCTGTGGAACAAGAAGAGCCGGGGAGGGGAGAAAAAGAAGTGCTCATGGGCAACAGGCGTCCAATGAAATTGATGTGTGGTTGTTGATCGATGCGCAGGCAGATGGGCACGTGGCCGCGTCATTCCCGCCAGGTTCCCGGCGCCAGCCCGTCGAGCGTGTGCGGCCCGATGGCGGCGCGGATCAGGCGCAGCGTTGGCAGCCCGACGGCGGCCGTCATGCGCCGCACCTGGCGGTTGCGGCCTTCGCTGATCGCCAGTTCGATCCATGCGGTGGGGATGCTCTTGCGTTCGCGGATGGGGGGCTCGCGCACCCACACCTCGGGCGGCGGATCGAGCAGCCGTGCCCTGGCCGGGCGGGTGGGGCCGTCGTTGAGCTGGACCCCGGCGCGCAGCGTGGCAAGCGCCTCTTCGGTGGGCACGCCTTCGACCTGCACCCAGTAGGTTTTTTCCATCTTGAAGCGCGGATCGGCAATGCGCGCCTGCAGCTTGCCGTCACCGGTGAGCAGCAGCAGGCCTTCGCTGTCGGCATCGAGGCGGCCGGCCACGTAGATGCCGGGGATGTCGATGAAGTCCTTCAGGCCGCGCCAGCGTCCCTCGGGCGTGAACTGGCTGAGAACGCCGTAAGGCTTGTTGAAGCGGATCAGGCGGGAAGAAGGGCTCGGAAGATTCATGAATGCGCAGGATAGCCGGGGTCTGCGGACTGCGGCCGATGGAAGACGGTGGCGGGCCACATGAAGTGGCGTTGCTGTCCTGCAAGGCGTGCCTGCCCGCGTGGTTTCAATCGAGTCTTCGGGTCCGTGTCGATCCAGCAAACACCGGGGTCTTCAATGACGATGCGAAGTTTCAGCAAAGTGGCGTGGATGGTGGGCGCGGGCCTCGTGCTGACCGCGTGCAACAGCACCTCGGTGCGTGTGGGCGGCGCGCCCGACGCGAGCATCAAGAACTGGGTGGCGGCGGCCTCGCGTGAACTCAGGGTTCCGCCAGCCAGCATTGCCGTGGACAGCGGCACGACGCCGCGCGATGGCGTCTATGCAATCAACCTGAGGGTCGGGCCGCAAGGCCGTTCCGCCGTGTGCACCACCGATGAAAACAGCGCGGTGCTGGGCGTGGTCTACAAGCGGCCCGAATAAAGCTCAATGAGAAAGCCGGAGCCATTGCGGCCCCGGCCGGGCGTGGTTGGTTACTTGCCCCAGCTATCCCGCATGCCCGCCGCGCGATTGAACACACGCGGGCCTTCCGCGCCGGCCTTCGTGTCACGCACGAAGTAGCCATGCCGCTCGAACTGGATGCCGACGCCGGGCTCGGCGTTGGCCAGCGACGGCTCCACGAATGCCAGGCAGGTCGACAGGCTGTCCTTGTTCAACTCGTCCAGCAGCTCGCCGCTGCCCGGGTTCGCAGCAGCAAACAGCCGCTCGTACAAGCGCACTTCAGCCTGCACCGCATCGGCCGCAGCCACCCAGGTGATGTTGCCCTTCACCTTGATCGCATCCGCGCCGGGCGTGCCGCTCTTGGTGTCGGGCACCAGCGTGGCCTGCACTTCGACGAGCTTGCCGTCGGCGTCCTTGGTGCCGCCGGTGCACTCGATGACGTGGCCGTACTTCAGCCGCACCTTGTTGCCGGGGAACAGTCGGAAAAAGCCCTTGGGCTGCACTTCTTCGTAGTCGGTGCGTTCGATCCACACTTCGCGGCCGAGCTTGAACTCGCGCTTGCCCATCTCGGGGTGGTGCGGATGCACAGGGGCGGAGCAGTCGTCGAGCACGTCGTCGCCGCCCATCAGTTCGCCCCAGTTGGTGATGACGAGCTTGACGGGGTCGAGCACGGCCATGGCACGCGGGGCGATGGGGTCGAGGCTGTCGCGCAGCGCGGCTTCGAGGCTGGCGTAGTCGATCCAGCCGCCCGACTTGGTGGTGCCGCTGCGTTCGCAGAACAGGCGCAGCGCTTCGGGCGTGTAGCCGCGGCGGCGCAGGCCGGCAATGGTGGGCATGCGGGGGTCGTCCCAGCCGTCGACGTACTTTTCTTCGACCAGTTGGCGCAGCTTGCGCTTGCTGGTCATCACGTGCGTGACGTTCAGGCGCGCGAATTCGTACTGGCGCGGATGCGGGCTGGCGACAAGGCCGCCTTCGGCGAGGCGATCGAGCAGCCAGTCGTAGAAGGGGCGCTGGTCTTCGAATTCCAGCGTGCAGATGGAATGGGTGATCTGCTCCAGCGCGTCTTCGATCGGGTGCGCGTAGGTGTACATCGGGTAGATGCACCACTTGTCGCCCGTGTTGTGATGGTGGGCCCGGCGCACGCGGTACAGCGCGGGGTCGCGCATGTTGATGTTGGTGCTGGCCATGTCGATCCTGGCGCGCAGGATGGCGGCGCCATCGGCGACCTGGCCGTCGCGCATGGCGCGAAAGCGCTCCAGGTTTTCGGCGGGCGTGCGGCTGCGGAAGGGGCTGTCGGTGCCGGGGGTGTTGAAGTCGCCGCGGTTCGCGCGCACTTCCTCGGCGCTTTGCTCGTCCACGTAGGCCAGGCCGGCGCCAATCAGGTACTCGGCGGCTTCGTACATGAAGTCGAAGTAGTTGCTGGCGAAGTACTCGTGCGGCTGCAGGGTGCCGGGGGCGCTCGGGCGGTCGGCCAGGTAGGTTTCGTAGCCGAGCCACTTCACCGCTTCGCGGATGGAGTCGACGTATTCCTGGTCTTCTTTTTCCGGGTTGGTGTCGTCAAAGCGCAGGTGGCTCACGCCGCCGTATTCCTTGGCCAGTTCGAAGTTGAGCCAGATGCTCTTGGCATGGCCGATGTGCAGGTAGCCGTTGGGCTCGGGCGGGAAGCGCATGCGCACCTTGGCCGGGTCGGGCATGCCCTGGGCGTGGTGCGCGGCGTCGCCGGGCGAGCCGCCCCACTTGCGGCCAGAATAGGCACCCTGTGCGAGGTCGTTCTCGATCACGTGGCGCAGGAAATTGCTCGGTGCAGCGGTCGTTTTGGCGCCGTTTTTGTCGGTCGGGGAGGTCATCGGGGCATTCTAGAGGGCGCCCCTGGAGCGTTACCTTTGGCAACGCTCTTCACATTGCCCAGTGCACCCCCTTTGCATTTGCCGCGTTCAATACACACATGGGCGGTTCACACCCGAACGCAGCTCTCGAAACAAGGAGTCCAACATCATGAGCCTCACACGTTCTACTTTCTTCAAATGGGCCGCCGCAGGTGTCGTGGCAGCCGGTGCACTGTTTGCAGCCACTTCGGCCAGCGCCCGCAGCGACGTGAGCTGGTCGATCGGTGTCGGCGTGCCAGGCGTGGCGGTGGGCGTGGGCGGTCCCGCCTACTATCCACCGGCACCGGCTTACTACCCGCCGGCACCCGTGTACTACGCGCCGCCAGCGCCGGTCTACTACAACCCGCCGCCGGTCTACTACCGTCCGGCCCCGGTCTACTACGGTCCGCCGGCTTATTACGGCCCGCGTTACTACGGTCGCGGCTACTACCGCGGCCATGGCCATGGCCACTGGCGCTAATTCGCCACAGCATTCGTGACTGAATGAAAAAAGCCGGCCCCGCAAGGGCCGGCTTTTTCATGGGCGCCGCATGTCGGCTTTTCACATGGCGCGAAACAGATGGGCGTAGAGGCGGCTCACCGGAATCTTCTCGGGCCGCCCGCGCAGCGTCAGGTGCATCTTGCCGGCCTCGTCGCGGTGCACCGACTCGATGGCCGCGCTGCGCACCACCACCGCCCGGTGCACCTGCCAGAAGGTGTCGGGGTCGAGCTGGGGCAGCAACTGCTTGAGCGGCGTGCGGATCAGGTATTCGTGCGTGGCGGTCAGCACGCGCAGGTACTTGTCGGCGGCCTCGAAATACAGCACCTCGTCGATGGGCACCATGCGCACGGTGCTGCCACCGGCGTCGCTGGCGGCAATCATGCGCAGCGGTGCGGGCGGCGGGGTGGCCGCGCCGGTGCCGGCGGCGCTCAATACCTGGCGCCATTGCGCGAGCGTTCGCTCAAGGGCTTCGTCGGCCACGGCGGGTGTGGCTGCCGATGACGACTGTCGCGCGGCCAGCGCCTGCTGCAGCCGGCCGACGGTCTTGCGCAGGCGCTCGGGCTGCACCGGCTTGAGCACGTAGTCGATGGCCTGGGCCTCGAAGGCGCGGGCGGCGTATTCGTCGTAGGCGGTCACGAACACCAGTTGCGGCATGGGCGCCTCGTCGGTGGGCCAGCAGTCGGCCAGTTCGGCGGCGGCGCCCAGGCCGTCGAGGCCGGGCATGCGGATGTCGAAGAACAGCACCTGCGGCAGCAGGCGCAGCGCCTCGCGCACGGCGCTGCGGCCGTCACCGGCGGTGGCAACGATCTGCAGTTCGGGCCATGCGGCGGCCAGCTCCGCCTTGAGGGCTTGCGCGAGCAGGGGCTCGTCTTCGGCGATGAGTGCGGTGGGGTGCATCGTCTTCTTCTCGTGGAATGTTCAGGCGGGCAAGGGCAGGTTCAGCGTGGCCCGCGTGCCGCCTGTGGGTGCGGGCGCCAGGCTCAGCCGGCCTTGCGTGCCGTACACGGTGGCCAGGCGCTCGCGCACCTGTTCGAGCCCGAAGCCGCTGCCTTCGGAGGGCCGGGCGGCGTCAAGGCCGACGCCGGTGTCGCTCACCTCGATCACGAGCTGCCCCGCGTCGCTGCGCGCACGCACGGTGATCTCGCCGCCTTCCACCTGGGGCTCCAGCCCGTGGCGGATGCTGTTTTCCACCAGCGGCTGCAGCAGCAGCGGCGGCACCGGCGTGTTGCGCAGTTCGTCGGGCAAATCGAGCGTGTAGCGCAGGCGCTCGCCCATGCGCACCGACATCAGTTCGAGGTAGTCGCCCAGCCGGTCGAACTCGGCCGACAGCGGATGCGACAGCGCGCGCGAGCCGCTGAGGGTCATGCGCAGATAGCTGTTGAGGCGGTCGAGCATGGCCACGGCACGCGGCGGATCGACGGTGATCAGCACGCGCAGGTTGGCCAGCGTGTTGAACAGCATGTGCGGTTCGAGCTGGGTTTCGAGCAGCTTGAGCCGCGCCTCGGTGGCGTTGCGCTGCGCCAGCTCGATCTGGCCGAGCAGGTGCTTGCTCCTGCCGAGGCTGTAGAAGAAAAAGCACATTCCGATGGTGGCGGTGATCGTGATGACGACCGCGGTGGCCAGCTTGTGTCCACGGAAGTCGAGGAAGTCGAAGGCGGGGGCGCCGCTCCAGGCGTCGCCGATGAGGTTGCCCACGAAGAAGCCGACAGTCACGCCGATCGCGACCAGCACGAAGCCCCAGGGCCCTTTCGGCCACAGGATCTCGTGGCGCCCGCTCAACAACAGCCGGCCGGTGTCGATGCACAGCCAGCTCACGGTGCCGATCGCCATCGAATAGACCAGGTGGTTGGCCCAGCCGCCGTCCTGGGTGATGGTCAGCGCGGCGGCGATGATGCAGCAGAAGACAGCGGTGACCAGGCCATGCCGCAGCATGTCCCGAAGGTTTTGGACATTGAACCGGGGAGGGGTTGCGGACGGCGTCGGGCCCAGGCTCATCCGCGATCCCCGGCGCGCAGCGCGCGGCGCTCGCGTTCCAGCAGCCGGTTGTAAAAACCGCCGCCGGGCGCGATGAACCAGACCACGGCGCCATGAACCAGCAGGCCCAGCCCCCAGCCCATGAGCGGGTACATCGCCCAGGTGTGGCCCCTGGCGGCCGAGAGCGTGACCAGGCCGATGTTCACCAGCACATAGACGAGGGCGTGGATGTACCAGCCCATCTTGGCGCCGGCGCGACGGCGCGCGAGCTTCTCGATGTCGGACGGGGTGGCGTTGGAAGCGGGGTAGTGGTTCATGGCGATGCTCCTCAGCATAAGCGGACCGGAAACTGGCGGCGGCGCATCAGGGCCCCGGCGCGGCGCCCGCGTCGAGCTTTTCGATGGCGGCCACGGCCGCGGCGCGCGCCGCCGGATTGAGCGTGAGCGTGATGTGGCCGGCACCGGGCACCAGCGTGACCGGAATGTCGGGCCGGCCGGCGTCGGCGAACACCTGGGCGAACTTGTCGGCAATGAACACTTCGTCGTCGGCGCCCACCAGCACGGCGACGGGTTTGCGGATGCCCTGGATGTCGGCCTTGTAGTCGGCGTTGGGCTGGAAGTTCGTGACCAGCGCATAGGAATACGAGGGCGTGAGTTCGGCGCGCGGCGCGTCGCTGACCGCGAAGTCGATCACCGGCAGATGGTTGAACGCGGTGATGCCGACACGGTTGAGCAGCGTGAGCGCCACCACGCGCGGAATGCCCACCGACACCCAGCCGCCGGCATCGGGCCGGTAGTTGGGCGCATGGCGGTTGGTGTAGGGCGCCATCAGCAGGTAGTTGTCGAACAGCGCCTGCCGCGGGCCGCCGGCCATGCGCAGCGCAAAGCCGCCGCCGGCCGAAAAGCCGGCCAGCGTCCGGGGCTTGGCGGGCTGCAGGGCGTGCACGAAATCCTGCAGGTCTTCGTCGAGCTGGCCGACATGGCCGATGTCGCCGCGCGGCCCCGATTCGCCGTGGCCGCGCACGTCGAGCGCATACACGGTGAAGCCCGCTTGTGCCAGGCTCTGCGCGAGCGGATGCAGGCTCTGGCTGTTGGCCGACGAGCCGTGCACCAGCACCACGCTGCCGCGCGGGGACTGGCCGCCGCCGGCGGCATAGCTGCGGTAGGCGAGCTGGGCGCCGTCGCGCGCCGGGTAGCGCTGCAGCGGCGGCACGGCGGAAAAATCGACGTTGCTGAACGGGTCGCTGATGCTCTGCATCGGCTTCGGGCGGGTCGGTCCGCCAAAGGTCACGGCCGCGCCGGTGGCTGCCAGCAGCAGGACCACGACGGCCGAAACGGTAAGGGCGGCGGTGCGCAGTTTCATGATGTCGAGGTTTTCAGGTGGGCTGGTTGCCCGCGATGCGTTCGCCGGACAGGTGCGGCATGTCGGCGGGTGCCGGTGACGACGAAGAAGACGCGGCGCGCTGCCGCAGTTCTTCGGTGGTCTCGCCGGGGCCATCGGGCCGCCAGCCCGGCGGCTTGACGAGGTAGCCCACGAAGGCGCGCACCGAGCGGGCCGAGGCCAGGTCGCGGAACAGCGCGCGCCACTGCGAGAACTCGATCTCCAGCAGGTTGTTCGAGGTGATCGGGTTCACCAGTCCGTAGCGGCAGGGCAGGTCGGCGCGCTCGGGGATGTAGGTGCCGAACAGGCGGTCGAACACGATCAGCACGCCGCCGTAGTTGCCGTCGAGGTATTCGAGGTTCGAGGCGTGGTGCACGCGGTGTGCCGAGGGCGTGTTCAGAATCCATTCCAGCGGTCCGAGGCGCGGAATCCAGGTCGCATGAATCCAGAACTGGTACAGCAGGTTCAGCGTCAGCATCAGCAGCACCACCCGGGGCGGCATGCCCAGCAGCGGCGCCAGCATGAAGAAGGCCAGCGTGCCGGTGAGGCGGCCGGTCCAGCCGAAGCGGTAGGCGGCCGACAGGTTGAGCTGGTTCGGCGAATGGTGAATGGAATGGGTGCACCAGAACCAGCGCACCCGGTGCGCCGCGCGGTGGTACCAGTAGTAGCAGAACTCCTGGCCGATGAAGCAGGCGGCCCAGCCGCTCCAGTGGTCCATCGGCAGCGTGAAGAAGCGGTGGGCGTAGAACCAGTCCATGGCGCCGGTCCAGAAGGCCAGCGGCAGCAGCCAGCGCAGCGGGTATTCGCGCACCAGGAAGTCGACCACCGAGATGCCGGCCGCCTTCCAGTCGTAGCTGCGCCAGCCGTTGCGCCAGGAGAGCACCAGCGCCTCTGCGATCGAGGCGACAAGCACCACCGTGACCGAAATCTTGAGGATCAGCAAGAGCACGTTCATGGCGGTTCCTGGAAGCTGGGGCCGGGCAATGATCTTAGGCCGCGCGGGCGCCGGCCGCCATCGAGTCGGTCGCGATGGCCAGCTTCCACAGGCGCAGGGCGCGGGCCGCGAAGACACCGGTGAAGGCACCGTACACCGTGGGAACCACCACCGCGAAGGCGGCCTGGTGGTTCAGCTCGGGGTGCATGGCCAGGGCGGCGCCCACCACGTACTTGGTCAGGAAGATGCCCATCATCAGCATCAGCGGCACGGGGGTGCCGGCCAGGTGGAAGCGGCGCTGTGCCGCGTCGTAGCGGGTGGTGGCGGGCAGGGGGCGTTGCAGCAGCACGGCCAGCATCACGGCCGCGGCAGCGGCCCAGCCGAGCAGGGCGCCGATGGAGTCGCCGAAGGCCGAGATCACGCCGAACACCGACAGCCCGCCCATGATGAGCGGCATCAGCGTGACGCGGCTCAGGCTCACGCTGTTGGCCAGCAACTGCTTGGCGCCCAGCCAGACCAGCAGCACGAGAACGGCGAACACCCACTTGGGGGTATGGAGGATGACTTGCATCAGCATGGTGGCACTCCGTTGAAAGATGAAGGGAAGCTGAAAAAAGAAGGATCGAAAAGCGATGGGGTGGACTGTGCCGGCGGCCACCCCCGCCCGCCATCGGCGTGCGACGGAATGCCCTGTGGCGGCGCCAGTTGCCACAGGGCGGCGCGAACGGTGGCCCCGCGGCGGCCTCGGGGCGGGAGCTTTACCGCCGCTTTACGGCGCAGCCAACTGCGCGACTACCATTCGGCGCTGTACTCTAGGTCGCACCTCTGCCCCTCTCGCTCGCACCGCCCATGGATTCCAACAACCCTCCCGATCCTCTGCCCGCCAACGTGTCTCCCACACATCCTTCGGTGCGCAGACGCCGCTGGGTCGGGACCCTGCTGACCTTGCTGCTGCTCGCGGCACTGGGGGCCGGTGCCTGGTACCTGATCCAGCGTTCCAAGACGCCGGTGGCCGGCGTGGGTGGCCCGGGGGGTCCGGGCGGCGGCCGTCCGGGTGGTCCCGGCGCGGGCGGGCCCGGTGGGCGCGGCGGTGGCGGTGCCGCGGGCGGTGCGGCTTCCAGCACGGTCGGTGCGGCCACGGCCACGCGGGCCGACATTCCGGTCCAGCTCGAAGCGCTGGGCACGGTCACGCCGCTGGCCAATGTCACGGTGCAGCCGCAGGTGTCGGGCGTGCTCACGGCCGTGCTGTTCCAGGAAGGGCAGATGGTCAAGAAGGGCGACGTGCTGGCCACCATCGACCCGCAGCCTTTCCAGAATGCGCTGGCACAGGCCACGGGCGCGCGGCTGCGCGACGAGGCCTCGCTCGATGCGGCGCGCGTCACGCTCAAGCGCTACCAGACCCTGCTCGGGCAGGACTCCATCGCGCGGCAGGACGTGGACACGCAGGCCGCGCTGGTCAAGCAGCTCGAAGGCACGGTCGCCATCGACCGCGCGAACGAGGGCACGGCCAAACTCAACCTGACATGGAGCCGCATCACCGCACCGGTGAGCGGGCGCATCGGCCTGCGGCCGGTGGACGCGGGCAACTACATCACGACCGGTGCCACCGGCGGCGTGGCCACCATCACCCAGATCATGCCGATCGACGTCGAGTTCGCCATTCCGCAAGACCGCGTGCCCGAGGTGCAGGAGCGTCTTGCGCAGGGCGCCCAGCTCGACGCCACGGCCTTCGACCGCACGCGCACGCGCCGGCTCGCCAAGGGCATGTTCGCCACGCTCGACAACCTGGTCGATACGCAGACCGGCACCGTCAAGGCCAAGGCCCGTTTTTCGAACGCCGACAACGGCCTGTTCCCGAACCAGTTCGTCAACCTGCGGCTGCTGCTGCGCACCGTCGACAGCGCGGTGGTGGTGCCGGTCACGGCGCTGCGGCACGGACCCAACGGCGACTATGTCTATGTGATCAACAGCGACAACACCGTGTCGCAACGCCCCGTCAAGCGCGGCGAGTCCAGCGTGGACAACGTGGCGATCATGTCCGGGCTGGAGTCCGGCGAGCGGGTCGTGACCGAAGGCGGCGACCGGCTGAAGGACGGTGCGCGCGTGCAGACCTCGGTGGAGCGGCCGGCCACGCCGGCCTCGGGTGCCGCATCGGGCGCGCGACGTGGCGGCGGGCATCGCGGTGAGCGCGGTGCCAACGGCAGTGGCGGCGCGGGCCGCCGCGAAGGCGGTGCGGGTGGTGCGGGCGCGGCAGGTGCCTCGGCGGGTTCCGGTGGTTCGGGCTCGGGCGGCGGCGAAGCCCCCGCCGTGCAACCCAACCAGTCCGGCGCTTCCGTTCCGCCAGCCGCCCCGGTCGTGCGGCCGGGCACGCCGCCTGCCGCATCCGGCGGCACGATGCGCTGAGGTTCGCCGAAAGCGCTGCCACCGATGAGCCCCTCACGTCCGTTCATTCTTCGACCGGTGGCGACTTCGCTGCTGATGGTCGCCATCGTGCTGGCCGGCCTGGTGGCGTTTCGCTTCCTGCCACTGTCGGCATTGCCGCAGGTCGACTACCCGACCATCCAGGTGCAGACCCTCTACCCCGGGGGCAGCCCCGAGGTGATGAGCAACACCGTCACCGCGCCGCTGGAGCGCCAGTTCGGCCAGATGTCGGGCCTGGACCGCATGAGCTCGACCAGCGCGGCGGGCGTGTCGATCATCACGCTGCAGTTCTCGCTCGGCCAGACGCTCGACGTGGCCGAGCAAGAGGTGCAGGCCGCCATCAACGCCGGCGGCTCGCTGCTGCCGGCCGACCTGCCGGCGCCGCCGGTGTACGCCAAGGTCAACCCGGCCGACGCGCCGGTGCTCACGCTGGCCATCACCTCCGACACGCTGCCGCTGACCGATGTGCAGAACCTCGTCAACACGCGGCTCGCGCAGAAGATCAGCCAGGTCTCGGGCGTGGGGCTGGTGTCGCTCAGCGGCGGGCAGCGCCCGGCCGTTCGCATCCAGGCCAACACGCAGGCGCTGGCTGCCAACGGCATCGGCCTGGACACGCTGCGCACTGCCATCAGCGCTGCCAACTCCAACGGCGCCAAGGGCAGCTTCGACGGCCCCAAGCGCGCGTACACGATCAACTCGAACGACCAGCTGGTCACGGTCGACGACTACAAGAGACTGATCGTCTCGTACAAGAACGGCGCGCCGATCCGCATGGTCGATGTGGCGCAGGTGGTCAACAGCGCCGAGAACACGCAGCTCAGCGCCTGGTCCGGCAGCAAGGCCAGCGGCAGCAGCCAGCTCACGCCGGCCATCGTGCTGAACGTGCAGCGCCAGCCCGGCGCCAACGTGATCGCCACCGTCAACGCCATCAAGGCCCAGTTGCCTGAACTGCAGGCGGGCCTTCCCGCCGGCCTGAAGATCGAGGTGCTGAGCGACCGTACCGCCGGCATCCGCGCCTCGGTGCAGCACGTCGAGATGGAGCTGGTGCTGGCCGTGGTGCTGGTGGTGCTGGTGATTTTTGCCTTCCTCGGCAGCCTGCGCGCCACCGTCATTGCCAGCATCGCGGTACCCATCTCGCTCATCGGCACCTTCGGCCTGATGTACCTGCTGGGCTACAGCCTGAACAACCTGAGCCTGATGGCGCTGACCATCGCCACCGGCTTCGTGGTGGACGACGCGATCGTGATGATCGAGAACATCGCCCGCTACATCGAGGAGGGCGAAAAGCCCATGCAGGCCGCCTTCAAGGGCGCGACGCAGATCGGCTTCACCATCATCTCGCTGACGGTGTCGCTGATCGCGGTGCTGATTCCGTTGCTCTTCATGGGCGACGTGGTGGGCCGCCTGTTCCGCGAGTTCGCGGTGACGCTGGCCATCACCATCCTGATCTCCGCCGTGGTGTCGCTCACGCTGGTGCCGATGATGTCGGCGCGCTGGCTCAAGCACGAGCCCAAGAAGGAGCCCGGCGGCACCGGCTTCGGCGCGCGCGCGCAGCGTTTCTTCGATGGCGTCATGGTGCGCTACGACCGCTCGCTGCACTGGGTGATCGAGCACCAGCCGCTCACCTTGCTGGTGGCGCTGCTCACCATGGTGCTGACCGTGGTGCTGTACCTCACGATTCCCAAGGGGCTGTTTCCCACGCAGGACACCGGCCAGTTGCAGGCCCGCGTGCAGGCGGCGCAGGACGTGTCTTTCGACCGCATGTCGCAGTTGCAGCAGGCGGCGGCCAAGGCCGTGCTCGAAGACCCCGACGTCGAGAACCTCAGTTCCTTCGTCGGCGTGGATGCCGCCAACAACACCATGCTGCACACCGGCAGCATGCTCATCAACCTCAAGTCGGGCCACGGCAACCAGCAGCAGATCATGGACCGGCTGCGCGAGCGCGTGCGCGAGGTGGCGGGCGTCACGCTCTACCTGCAGCCCACGCAGGACCTGACCATCGACGCCGAGACCGGCCCGACCGAATACCGCGTGTCGCTCGAAGGCGTGGACAGCGCGGCGATCACCTCGTGGATGAAGAAGCTCGTGGCGAAGCTGCAGGAATCAGACAAGGTGCGCAACGTGAGCAGCGATGCCGGCGCGCAGGGCCTGGCCGCTTTCGTGAACGTGAACCGCGACACCGCGGCGCGCCTGTCGATCACCGCGAGCACGGTGGACGACGCGCTTTACAGCGCCTTCGGCCAGCGCATCGTCTCGACCATCTTCACCGAGACCAACCAGTACCGCGTGATCCTCGAAGCCATGCCCGGCATGGTGAACACGCCGCAGACGCTGGGGCAGTTGAGCCTGATCGCCGGCTCCGGCACGGCCACGCCGCTGTCGGCCATTGCGGACATCAGCGAGCAGCAGGCGCCGCTGCAGATCACGCACGTGGCGCAGTACCCGGCGAGCACGCTGAACTTCGACACGGCGCCGGGTGTTTCGCTCGGCACGTCGGTCGATGCGATCCGCGCGGCGGCCAAGGAAATCGGGTTGCCCACCAGCGTGACCATGACCTTCCTTGGAGCCTCGGGGGCTTATGAGAAATCGCTGTCGAACCAGTTGTGGCTGATTCTTGCGGCGGTGGTCTGCGTGTACATCGTGCTGGGCGTGCTCTACGAGAGCTACGTGCATCCGCTCACCATCTTGTCGACGCTGCCTTCGGCGGGCGTCGGTGCGCTGCTGGCGCTGATGGTCACCGGCAACGACCTCGGGGTGATCGGCATCATCGGCATCATTTTGCTGATCGGCATCGTGAAGAAGAACGCGATCATGATGATCGACTTCGCGATCGATGCGGAGCGCAACGAGGGCAAGTCGGCGCGCGAGGCGATCCATCAGGCGGCGTTGCTGCGGTTTCGGCCGATCTTGATGACGACGCTGGCTGCGCTGTTCGCGGCGGTTCCGCTGATGTTGAGCTTTGGCGATGGGGCCGAGTTGCGGCGGCCGCTGGGGCTTGCGATCTTTGGCGGGTTGATCGTCAGCCAGTTGCTGACCCTGTTCACTACGCCTGTGATCTATCTGGCTTTTGATCGGCTGGGTGGGGGGAGTACTCGGCGGGTTGTGGGTGAGGAGGAGGCGGTTTGATTCGTTTTTTCCCTTGCTTGACGTTTTCTTCCCGGAGCCGGGTCTCGCCCCGGCGGGCGACTCACTTTCTTTTGCTTCGCCAAAAGAAAGTAAGCAAAGAAAAGGCGACCCTGCTGTCTGCGACCCTTCGCTTCGCTGCGGGCAACCTGCGGTGCTCGACGCCGGTGGGGGTCCGCAGAACTCGCTTCGCTCAAACAGCTGCGGCCCTGATCCCACCGGCGTCTGCGCTCCTCGGCGCAGCCAGAAGGGAGGGGAATCCTTCGGGCCATCGCTGCGCTCGGCCTTTGGTTTCGTTCGGGCCTTCGCTTCGCTCGGCCTTGGGATTTACTCCCTCTCCCCTTGAGGAGAGAGCGGGGGTGAGGGCATCGGCTTTCATCCAGGCAAGGCGGTGTTCCTGCGCCGTCGGCCCTCACCCCAACCCTCTCCCCAAGGGGAGAGGGAGCCCGAGCCGAGCGAAGCGATGGCTCGTTCGGTATCCAACCCCCCTCTGGCTGCGCCGAGGAGCGGAGCGTTTCGCGGATCAGGGCCGCAGCTGTTTGAGCGAAGCGAGTTCTGCGGACCCCGCGAAACGTGAGCACCGCAGGTTGCCCCGTAGCGAAGCGCAGGGGTCGCAGACAGTGGGGTCGCCTTTCTTTTGCCTACGTTTCTTTGGCGAAGCAAAGAAAAGTAGGTCGCCTGCCGGGGCGAGACCCGGCCTCCGCTCTTCGCAAGAAGCGCAAGACCCGCAGGGACCGAGCCTCTGCCCTCCGCAAGGAGCGCAAAGATGAACCTCTCGCTCCCTTTCGTCAAACGCCCCATAGGCACAGTCCTGCTGACAATCGGCGTAGCACTGGCCGGCATAGCCGCCTTCTTCGTCCTCCCAGTCTCCCCGCTCCCCCAGGTCGACTACCCAGTCATCTCAGTCAGCGCCGCCATCCCCGGCGCCAGCCCCGAGACCATGGCCACCAGCGTGGCCACCCCGCTGGAGCGCCACCTCGGCACCATCGCCGGCGTCAACGAAATGACCTCGACGAGCGCGGTCGGCACCGCGCGCGTCACGCTGCAGTTCGACCTGAGCCGCAACATCGACGGCGCCGCGCGCGAAGTGCAGGCCGCCATCAATGCCAGCCGGGTCGACCTGCCGGCCACGCTGCGCAGCAACCCGACCTACCGCAAGGCGAACCCGGCGGCGTCGCCGGTCATCATCCTCGCGCTCACGTCCAAGACCAAGACGCCGGGCCAGATCTACGACGCGGTGTCGAACATCGTGAGCCAGCGGCTGTCGCAGGTGGACGGCGTGGGCGACGTCGAAATCGGCGGCGGCTCGCTGCCCGCCGTGCGCGTCGAGCTGCTGCCGTTTGCGCTCAGCCGCTACGGCATCAGCACCGACGACGTGCGCGCCGCGATCCAGGCCTCCAACGCCAACCGGCCCAAGGGCATGGTGCAGGGCGAGGGCCGCAAGCTGCAGATCTACACGCAGACGCCGGCCCTGCGCGCCAGCGACTACGCCTCGATGGTGGTGGCCTGGCGCAACGGCGCGGCAGTGCGGCTGCAGGACGTGGCCGAGGTGATCGACGGCGTGGAAGACACGCGCACGCTGGGCCTGTTCAACGGCGAGCCCGCGATCATCGTGTTGATCACGCGCCAGCCCTCGGCCAACATCATCGAAACGGTGGACAGCGTGCGCGCGTTGCTGCCCGAACTGCAGGCCCAGTTGCCGCCCGACGTGACGCTGCAGGTCGCGTCGGACAGCACCAACTCCATCCGCGGCTCGCTGCGCGAGGTTGAGCTGACGCTGGTCATCTCGGTGCTGCTGGTGGTGCTGGTGGTCAGCCTGTTCCTGCGCAGCGTGCGCGCGACCATCGTGCCCGCCGTGGCCACGGTGGCGGCGCTGCTGGGCACTTTCGGCGTGATGTACCTGCTGGGCTTCAGCCTGAACAACCTGAGCCTGATGGCGCTCACGGTGGCGACCGGCTTCGTGGTGGACGACGCCATCGTGGTGCTCGAAAACACCAGCCGCCACATCGAGTCCGGCATGTCGCGCATGAAGGCGGCGCTGCTGGGCGCCAAGGAAGTGGGCTTCACCGTGCTGTCGATCAGCGTGTCGCTGGTGGCGGTGTTCATTCCGCTGCTGTTCATGGGCGGGCAGGTGGGGCGGCTGTTCCGCGAGTTCGCGGTCACGCTGTCGGCTGCCGTGATGATCTCGCTCGTGATCTCGCTGACCACCACGCCCATGATGTGCGCGTGGCTGCTCAAGCCCGGCGGCGAGCACGACAAGAACAAGCCGCAGGGCCGCTTCGGCCGCGCGGCGGCGCGCAGCTACGACTGGGTGCTCAAGCGCTACGAGACCAGCCTCGACTGGGCGCTCGACAACAAGGGGCTGGTCATGCTGGTCCTGGTGGCGGTGGTGGGGCTCAACGTCTACCTGTTCAGCGCCGCGCCCAAGGGCTTCTTTCCGCAGCAGGACAGCGGTCAGCTCAATGGCGGCCTGCGCGCCGACCAGAGCATTTCGTCCAAAGCCATGGCCGCGAAGCTGCGTGAGGTGGTCGACATCATCCGCGCCGACGAAGCGGTCGACACCGTGGTGGGCTTCACCGGCGGCAGCCGCGCGGGCGGCGGCTTCATGTTCGTCAACCTCAAGCCGGCCAACCAGCGCAAGGACAGCGGCCTTGCCGTCATCGCACGGCTGCGGCCCAAGCTCAACGAGGTGGCCGGCCTGCGCGTGTTTTTGGGAACGGTGCAGGACGTGCGATCGGGCGGCCGCTCCAGCAATTCCACCTACCAGTACACGCTCAAGAGCGACAGCCTGGCCGACCTGCGCGTGTGGGCCGCCAAGCTGGCCGACGAGATGAAGCTGCAACCGGTGCTGGCCGACATCGACACCGACCAGAGCGAGAACGGCGTCGAGATGATGGCGCAGGTCGACCCCGACAGCGCGCGCCGGCTCGGCCTGACCTCCACGGCGGTGGACAACGCGCTCTACAACGCCTTCGGCCAGCGCCAGGTGGCGACCATCTACACCGAGCTGAACCAGTACCACGTGGTGATGGAATGGGCGCCGCGCTACACGCTCAGCCCCAATGCGCTGAGCGACGTGTACGTGCCCGCGACCAAGACGGTGTTCGTTGCCGGGCAGGCCGTGACCACCCAGGTCGCGGCCACCACAACGACCGCCAACTCCGCCACCTCCGGCAGCAAGTCGGGGGCAAGCACGTCCGCCGCCGCGAGCACGGCGGTGCCGGTTTCCGCCAACCCCGGATTGCGCAACGCTTCTTCGGGCAATGTGTTGAGCAACACGGCCACCAGCCTCGTGCCGCTGTCGGCCGTGGCGAAGTTCTTCGAGAACTCGGTCGCCACGTCGGTCAGCCATGAAGACGGCGAACTGGCAACGACGGTGTCGTTCAACCTCGTGGAAGGCGCGAACCTGGGCGACGCGCGCGAAGCCATCGCCAAGGCCGAGGCCAACATCGGCATGCCCACCAACGTGCGCGGTTCGTTCTCGGGCACGGCGGCGAGCGCGCAGCAGTCGCAGAGCCAGCAGGCCATCCTGATCCTGGCCGCGCTGGTGGTGATCTACATCGTGCTGGGCATCCTCTATGAAAGCCTGGTGCACCCGATCACCGTGCTCTCGACCTTGCCGTCGGCCGGCGTGGGCGCGGTGCTGGCGCTGCTGATGTTCCGCATGGAGTTCTCGATCATTGCGCTCATCGGCGTGTTCCTGCTGATCGGCATCGTGAAGAAGAACGCCATTCTGATCATCGACTTCGCGCTGGAGGCCGAGCGCTCGCGTGGCCTTGCGCCGCTGGAGGCGGTGCGCGAAGCCTGCCTGCTGCGCTTCCGGCCGATCCTGATGACCACGCTGGCGGCAGCGCTGGGCGCGCTGCCGCTGGCCATCGGCTTCGGGGAGGGCGCCGAGCTGCGCCGGCCGTTGGGCGTGGCCATCATCGGCGGGCTGATCGCCAGCCAGTTACTGACGCTGCTGACCACGCCGGTGGTCTACCTGCTGCTCGACAAATTGCGCCGCCGCGGCGCCCACGAAAACGAACTGGGCCGTGCCACGAATGCCTGAGAACACCGCCATGAACGCACTGCTTTCCCTCTCCCGTTCGAGCCCGCGCCGCCTCGCGCTTTCGGCGCTCGCCCTGGCCGCCTTGCTTGCCGGTTGCAGCGTCGGCCCGCGCTACCAATTGCCCGCCAGCGCCTCGCCCACCTACTGGAAGGAACAGAAGGCCGCCGAAGGCTGGCTGCCGGCCGCGCCGGCCGATGCGCTGGACCGTGGCGAATGGTGGAAGCTGTTCGGTGACCCGACGCTCGACGATCTGGCCGCGCGCGTGCAGGTGTCGAACCAGAACATCGCGGCGGCGGTCGCGAACTACGCCAACGCCCAGGCGCTGGTGCGGGGGCAGCGCGCTGCGCTGTTCCCGTCGGTGGCGCTCAATGGTTCCGGCAAGCGCACGGGCGGTGACGACACCAGCCCGACCAATGCGTTCTCGGCCTCGCTCGGCGCCACCTGGGCGCCCGATGTCTGGGGCCGGCTGCGGGAGTCGGTGAACAACGCGTCGGCCAACGCACAGGCCTCCGAGGCCGACCTGGCATCGGCGCGGCTGTCGGCCATCGGCGACCTGGCGACCAACTACCTGTCGCTGCGCGAAGCCGATGTCGAAATCGGGCTGCTCGATGAAACGATCAAGGGCTACGAGCGCGCCTTCGAGATCACGCGCAACCGCTACAACGCCGCCATTGCCGCGCAGACCGACGTGCTGCAGGCCCAGACCCAGTTGGCCAATGCGCGCGCCACCCGCCTGACGCTGGTGCGCACCCGCGCCACGCTGGAACATGCGATTGCCGTGCTGGTGGGCGCGGCGCCGGCCGACTTCAACCTGACAGCCGCGCCCTGGACGCAGACGGTGCCCGGCATCCCGACCGGCGTGCCCACGACCTTGCTGCAGCGCCGGCCCGACATCGCGGCGGCAGAGCGCGCGGTGGCCTCCGCCAATTCGCAGATCGGCATTGCGCGCTCGGCCTACTTCCCGAGCTTCAACCTCAGCGCGTCCATCGGCAGCAACGCCAGCCGGGTGGGCAGTCTTTTCAGCGCCCCCAACACGCTGTGGTCATTGGGACTGTCGGCGGCGCAGGTGGTGTTCGATGCGGGCGCCATCGGTGCCAGCGTCGATGCCGCCAAGGCCAGCTACGACGCCAGCGTGGCGCGCTATCGCCAGACGGTGCTGGCCGCCTTCCAGGGCGTGGAAGACCAGCTCACCACCGGCGCCACGCTCGCCCAGCAGGAGGGCATGTACCGCGAAGCCTCCGAGGCGGCCAACAAGACCGAGCAGCAATTGCTCAACCGCTACCGCGAGGCGCAGGTGGCCTACACGGATGTGGTGACGGCCCAGGTCGCCGCGCTGAGCGCGCGGCGCACGCTGGTGCAGGTGCAACTCAACCGCCAGACGGCCGCCGTCGCGCTGATTCAGGCGCTGGGCGGCGGCTGGCAGGCCGGGTGGATGGACGGCGAAACGCAGGCGGCGACGCAGCAACAGCCTTCTGCCTCCCAGCAGCCCAAGCCCTGAGAAATAAAGAGGGGACGGACGATGCTTGCGCCCGTTCCCCGGAGCCCAGCCGCCGGCTGCGCGCGGGGCCCTGTTTCATGGCACGCCGGCTCAGTGCGCCGGACGGTCAATGGCGTGACCGAGGTAGTCCTTGTCGGTCACCAGCACCCAGAGCGCGAGCACCAGGATCACCGCGGCCACGAGCACCGCGTTGACCAGTGCTGCTTCCGTCGAACGGAAGCCAAGCACCCAGGGCGAAACCGCGAGCCAGGCGGCGAGCGCGACCTCGGTCCACTCTTCCCATTGGCGCGGCACGAAGGTCGCGCCAAGCGCCACGGCGCCGAGCAGGATGCCGGTCGCCACCATCGTCCACATCGCGGGCGTCAGGTCCTGAAAGCCCAGGACCCAGGGCGAGACGACGAGCCATACGCCGGCCACGGCGTTGACGGGGTCTTGCCAGTGCTTCACTTGCTTCATGGTCATTACCTCCTGTCGCGACAAGGCGCCGCGACAGCGGTTGGACCCGCGCCGGGCCTTCAGGGTTCCGGAGCGGGCACCCCCGGTTTGACCGCGCGCGCACCGCCCTGGGGCGCTCCGTGTAAGCGAACTACAGTGTTTTAACTTACACGTGTTAGTAAATGTTAAGAAATTCTCCGTAATACTCGAAAAAGTCCGAAAACTCTTTTTTACGGAAATCGGGGATATGACGCGCCGATCCTGAGCCGTAACATCCGCGCGGCCTGATTCCGGCCGCCCCCGTTTCCGACCTTCGATGAACCCCCCAGATCCCTCCCGGACGCGCGCGTTGTCCGTGGCCGACATGCTGCGTGCCCGCATCTTCGATGGCGTCATTGCGCCCGGTGCCCACCTGATGGAGATCACGCTGGCCAACGAGTTCGGCGTGTCGCGCACCCCTGTGCGCGGTGCGATGGCGCGGCTGGCCGACGAGGGGCTGCTGGTCTATCACCCGCAACGGGGTTTTCAGGTCCGGCGCTTCGACGCCAAGGACGTGTTCGACGCCTACAGCCTGCGCGCCACGCTGGAAGGCATGAGCTGCCGCCTGATTGGCGAGCGCGGGCTGGACGACCCCGCGCAGAAGCGGCTGGCCGAAATGCTGCAGGAGCAGCACGCGCTGCTGCATGGCGAGGAGTGGACCGATGCCCACGTCATGCTCTGGCACGACCTGAACCTCGAATTCCATCGCAAGCTGCTGGCGCTGGCCGACAACCGCTGGCTGACCGAGGCGGTGGACCGGGCCTGCCAGTTGCCGATCATCTTCGACAGCAAGCTGCGGCCGCACAACCGCGAGGCATCGATGCTGCCCTGCCGGCTCGAACATGCCCGCAACGCCCTGGAAGAACACCGGCGCATCGTCGAGGCGCTGGGCCAGCGCGAGGCGGATGTGGCCGAAGGCACGATGCGCTCGCACATCACCGCCAACCGCGACCTGCTGGTCAGCAGCCTGCGCCAGAAGGCCGGCCGCACGCGCGCGCTGGCCTGAGGCGCCGGATCAGTCGCCGCGCGCCACCGGCGCCATCAGGTAGGCGCCCGATTCGAACAACTGCGCCTCGGCCTGGTCGATGCGCCGGATCACCGGCTTGCCCGCGCGGCTCGCAAGCAACTCGACCAGCGCTTCCGTCACCGCCACGCCGGCGGCGATCGACGGAAAGAACGATGGGCTGTGGATTGTGAAGAGCAGGGTTTCGTCCGCCAGCAGCGACAGCGGCGATGTCACGCTGTCGGTGATGGCGACGATGCGGCAGCCCGCCGCCTTTGCCGCCTGCGTCACCTGCAGCGCCTCGCGCGAGTAGGGCGCGAAGCTCGCGACCACCAGCGCGTCGCCCTTGGCAAAGGCGCGCTGCTGCATCTCCAGCGAGCCGCCCTGGCCGTCGACCAGGTGCACGCTGGTGCGGAACAGCCGGTACACGTAGACGAATGAAAAGGCGATCGGAAAGCAGGCCCTGAAGCCCGCGGCGTGCACGGCCGGCGCTTTCTCGATCAGCGCGCAGGCCTTCTGCAGCGCCTGCTCGCTCTGCCGGTGCGTGGCTTCGAGGTTGCGGCGCTGCACCTCGAACATTTCGCCCGCGAGGGTCTGGTCCTTGGCGCGGCCGACCAGTTGCTTGGCGCGCACGCCGTAAGTCTCGGAACCCAGGCCCATGTCGGCGGCGAAAGATTCCTTCAACTGCGGCCAGCCCTCGAACCCCAGGTGCTGCGCAAAGCGCACGAGCGTGGCGGGCGTGCTCTGCGCGCGCGTGCCGACGTTGCGCATCGAGCCGGTGACCACCTCGTTCGGATGGTCGAGCACGTAGCGCGCCACCTGCTGCAGCGCGGGGCTCAGTTCGTTGAAACGCTGGCGGATCTGGTCTCTGGCGCCCATGGCGGTGTCTCTTTTCTGGCTGTCGTTGGAACGAATGTACCGGAGCGGCCGACATGGAACAGTTGACGGAACAAATGTTCCAAATAATAATTCGACCGAAACGTTAGTTCCACGATCTGTTCCGGGATTTCTTCGCCATGACGCATGTTTTTCACCGCCACCTTCGCCAGACGCCGCCTGTTGCCGCCGGCTCCCACGGCATGTTCATCCGCGATGCCGAGGGCCGCGAATACCTCGATGCATCGGGCGGCGCCGCCGTGTCGTCGCTCGGCCATGCACACCCCGAGGTGCTGGCCGCCATGCACGCCCAGATCGACAAGCTCGCCTATGCGCACACCAGCTTCTTCACCAGCGAAGTGGCCGAGCAACTGGCCGACGAACTGATCGGCTCGGCGCCCGAGGGCATGAGTCATGTGTACCTGGTGAGCGGCGGTTCCGAGGCAGTGGAGGCGGCGCTCAAGATGGCGCGCCAGTACTTCGTCGAGATCGGCCAGCCGCAGCGCACGCATTTCATCGCGCGCCGCCAGAGCTACCACGGCAACACGCTGGGCGCGTTGGCGGTGGGCGGCAACGCCTGGCGCCGCGAGCCCTTCGCGCCGATCCTCGTGCCGGCCACGCATGTGTCGCCGTGCTATCCGTACCGCGAGCAGCGCGCCGACGAAAGCGCCGAGCAATACGGTCTGCGTCTTGCGGCCGAGTTGGAGGCCGCCATCGTGGCGCAAGGCGCCGACCGCGTGATCGCCTTCGTGGCCGAGACCGTCGGCGGCGCCACCGCCGGCGTGCTGACGCCGGTGCCGGGCTACTTCAAGGCAGTGCGCGATGTGTGCGACAAGTACGGCGTGCTGCTGATCCTGGACGAAGTGATGTGCGGCATGGGCCGCACCGGCACGCTGCACGCCTGCGAGCAGGAGGGCGTGGTGCCCGACCTCATGACCGTCGCCAAGGGACTGGGCGGCGGCTACCAGCCGATCGGCGCGGTGCTGGCACAGGGCAAGATCGTCGAGGCCATGTCGAAGGGCAGCGGCTTCTTCCAGCACGGCCACACCTACCTCGGCCATCCGATGGCCTGCGCCGCGGCGCTCGCGGTGCAGCAGGTGATCCGGCGCGACGGCCTCGTCGCCAAGGTGCGCGAAGACGGCATTGCCTTCGGCGCGATGCTGGCCGAGGCGCTGGGCGCGCATCCGCATGTGGGCGACATTCGCGGCCGTGGCTTCTTCTGGGGCATCGAGCTGGTGGCCGACCGCGCAACCAAGGCGCCTTTCGATCCCGCGCTGAAGCTGCACGCCGCAGTCAAGAAAGACGCCATGTCGCGCGGCCTGCTGTGCTACCCCTTCGGCGGCACGGTCGATGGCCGGCAGGGCGACCACGTGCTGCTGGCGCCGCCCTTCATTGCCACGCGGCAAGACCTGCAGGAGATCGCCGCACGCCTGGCGGCCTCCATCGATGCGGTCACGCGTTCCGCCGCGCGCTGAGCGCCGCACGAATTCGTCGACCCCCCGTTTCTTCAACTGCCGTTCCCAGGAGCGCTTCCATGCCCAAGCTTCGTCTGCCGATTCCCTTCGGTGCTGCCGCTCTCGCGGTCGCCTTCGTCCTCTTGTTGCCGCATGCGGCCGCGCGGGCCCAGGACAACGACACGCTCGCCAAGGTCAAGGCCAGCGGCAGCATCACCTTCGGCTACCGCGAGTCGTCGTTCGGCTTCTCCTACCTCGACGGCAACCTCAAGCCGGTGGGCTACAGCATCGAGATCTGCAACCGCATCGTCGAGGCGGCCAAGGCCGAGCTGAAGATGCCGGCCATCGAGATCAAGTACCAGGCCGTGACTTCGGCCAACCGCATCCCGCTGGTGCAGAACGGCACGGTCGACATCGAATGCGGCTCCACCACCAACCTGATCGATCGCCAGAAGCAGGTGGCGTTTTCGCCGGACATCTTCCGCTACAACGTGCGCATGCTGGTCAAGGCCGATTCGGGCATCAAGAGCATTGCCGACCTGCAGGGCAAGACGGTGGCCACCACCAGCGGCACCACTTCGTTCCGCCTGCTGCGCGAGGCCGACCGGGGCCGCAGCCTCGAAGTGAACAACCTTGCCGGCAAGGACCACAGCGACTCGTTCCTGCTGGTCGAAAGCGGCCGCGCACAGGCCTTCGTGCTCGACGACATCCTGCTGGCCGGACAGATCGCCAATGCGCGCAATCCGAAGGACTTCATCATCACCGGCGAGAGCCTGCGCACCGAGAACCAGTCGCTGATGTTCCGCAAGGACGATGCGGCCTTCAAGGCGCTGGTCGACCGCGTGGTGTCGGGCATGATGAAGTCGGGCGAGATGGAAAAGCTCTATGCCAAGTGGTTCACCTCGCCGATTCCGCCCAAGGGCATCAACATCAACTACCCGCTCAATGCCGAGACGAAGGATGCGTTTGCCAACCCGTCGTCCAAGGGCATCTGAGCTGCTCGTTCCATGACACGCATCGCCCTGATCCACGCGCTTTCGCATTCCGTCGCGCCCATCAACGAAGCCTTTGCGCGCGACTGGCCGCAGGCGCTGCGCATGAACCTGCTCGACGACAGCCTTTCGGCCGACCTCGCCCGCAACGGACGCGGGCTGGACGCGGCGATGCACGAGCGCTTCCAGCGGCTGGCGCAGTACGCGGTAGACACCGGGGCGCAGGGCATCCTCTTCACCTGCTCGGCCTTCGGGCCGTGCATCGAGGCCGTGGCGCGCCAGCATGCGGGCATTCCGGTGCTCAAGCCCAACGAGGCGATGGTCGAGGAAGCAACGCAAGAGCAGGGCGGCAGGCTCGGGCTGATCGCCACCTTCGCGCCCACGCTGGCCTCGATGCCGCCCGAGTTCCCGGCCGGCACGGCGCTCGAGTCGGCCCTGGCCGAAGGCGCGCTCGATGCCTTGAACGCCGGCGACACGCAGCGGCACGATGCGTTGATTGCAGCGCAGGCCGCAGCGCTGCGCGAGCGCGGCTGCACGCGCATCGCGCTGGCCCAATTCAGCATGGCGCGGGCGCGCGATGCCTGCGCGCAGGCCAGCGGCCTGTCGGTGCTGACCACCGTCGACAGCGCCGTGCGCGCGCTGCGCCGGCGCACGACCCCGGGTTCAGCGGGCGGCTGACGGGGTCGGGCTGTCGATGATCGAGAACAGCGCGGTCATCGCGATCTGCGCCGCGTCGCCACGGCCCAGCATGCGCGTGAGGCCGCTCTCGCGGTCGGTGGCTTCCAGGCCCTGCGACAGCCGGCGGTAGATGTCCGACGAAGGCAGGCTGGCCGAGGTGCCGAGCGCATCGCAGTAAGTGCCGGCCAGGATGCCGGTGAGCTGTTCGCTCTGCGCGTTCGACAGCTTCATGTTGTCGCCGCCGAACACGGCCGCGATGCAGTGCAGCAGATAGGCCTGCGTTTCGAGCGAGAACGAATGCCGCCGCACATAGCATTCGACGGCCGCCCAGAACAGCGGCTCGGAAGTGCGGCGCCAGCTCTCCAGCACCTTGCGTGCCTTGGCCACCAGGTCGGCATGCGCATCGCCCGGCTCGCTCGGCCGCAGGGCCAGGCCTTGCAGGGTGAGCGAGGCTTCGGGGCAGGACGCGCCCAGGATGAAGCTCCAGAACTTCCAGCGGGCGTACCACTTCTTGTCGTGCGCCGGATCGAGCGGCTCCAGCAGCCAGAAGTCGATGCTCTGGATCGCGTCGTCCCGTTGCCCGGCCACGCTGCCGTCGCCCAGGTCCAGCGCCTGCATGGCCGATTCCATCCGGTCGGCGGCGATGTGGCCCTGCGCGACGATGCCGGCGCTCGTGCCCGAACGGTCGATGTCGAGCAGGCGCTGCATCAGTTGCTGCAGCTCGTGGGCGGAGGCGCCGGTGGCCTCGGCCACCCGCTTCATTGCGGCGCGCTGGTCGGCTTCGAGCTCCAGGGCGTTCTTGCGGCGGTCTTCGCCGTGGTCATCGGCGGTCGATACATGCTCTTCATGCCCATCCCCGGCGGTGAACGTTCGCATTGCAAGACTCCTTCGGATGCAGATGAATCGTCACTCTGAAATATGTGTCAATGCGTCACGCCCGAACATCACCTGAACTGGGTATCTTGCGGGCCGGATGTGTCGGTTCACGGTCTGCACCTGAACGTCACCTGACCAGTGCCATCGCGATAATTGCCGCTCTTTCAAGGAGTACGCGTGGACATCGTTTTGCTGGTCAAGGCCGCCATCATGGGCATCGTGGAGGGGCTGACTGAATTTCTCCCGATCTCGTCGACAGGCCATCTGATTCTTGCGGGCTCATTGCTCGGCGGCTTCGGCGACGACCGGGGCAAGGTCTTCGAGATCGCCATCCAGACCGGCGCGATCTTCGCGGTGATCCTGGTGTACTGGCAGAAGATCCGCTCCACCGTGGTGGCGCTGCCCAGGCAGCCCAAGGCGCAGCGCCTGGCGCTGAACATCTTCATCGGCTTCCTGCCGGCGGTGGTGCTGGGCCTGCTGTTCGGCAAGGTCATCAAGGCGCACCTGTTCATTCCGACCGTGGTGGCCAGCACCTTCATCATCGGCGGCTTCATCATCCTGTGGGCCGAGAAGCGGCCACCGGGCTCGGTGCGTGTCGAGCACGTGGACGACATGACGCCGTGGGATGCGCTCAAGGTGGGCCTGGTGCAGTGCTTCGCGATGATCCCGGGCACCAGCCGCAGCGGCTCGACCATCATCGGCGGCATGCTGCTGGGCCTCTCGCGCCAGGCGGCGACCGACTTCTCTTTCTTCCTGGCCATTCCCACGCTGATCGGCGCGGGCGTGTACAGCGTCTACAAGGAGCGCGCGGCGCTGTCGATGGCCGACCTGCCGCTGTTCGCGGTGGGCCTGGTGTTCTCGTTCATCAGCGCCTGGCTGTGCGTGCGCTGGCTGCTGCGCTACATCAGCAGCCACAGCTTTGTGCCGTTCGCCTGGTATCGCATCGCCTTCGGCATCGTGGTGCTGGCCACGGCGTGGAGCGGCGCGGTGGTCTGGGCCGACTGATCCCGCTTTGTAAGTCTCAGGTGCGGGCGCCGAGGATGGCGCTCGTGGCCTGGGCTTCCCGCCGCACGGCCATGGCGATCGGCCCATCGATGGCCGGATCGAAACCGCCCGTGGCACCCAGCGCCGTCAGCACGGCGCACACGCGGCCCGCATAGTCGTACACCGGCGCCGCCACGGCGCTGATGCCGCGCAGGTAGGTGTCTTTCACGCTGGCGCAGCGCGCCTTCTGCACGTCGCGGCGCAACTGGCCGATGGGGTCGGCCGCGTCGAGCGTGGCGCGCATGTCGGGCGTGGCGGCGGCCAGTTCCTGCTCGGCCAGCGCCAGCACCCGCGATTCGTCGAGCAGGCCGAGGAACGCGCGGCCGGTGGCCGACCACAGCATCGACATCACCGAGCCGGCGCGCACGTTCACCGTGACCGGCAGGCCCGGCTCCTCGAAACGCACGATGGTCGGGCCCTTGTTGCCCATGACCGCGATGAAGCAGGTCACCTCCAGCGATTCGCGCAGGCGGATCAGGCAGGGCTCGGCCGCGCGGATCGGGTCGGCCTGCCGCATGGCCGCCAGCCCGATCTGGATGGCTTCGGTGCCCAGGTAGTAGTGCTGCGAGGCGGCGTCCTGCAGCACCAGGCCTTCTTCCATCAGGCTCGCCAGGTAGCGGTGCACCTTGGCCGGGCTTTCGGCCACGTGGGTGGACAGGGCCGTCAGGCTGCTGCGTCCGCCGAGATGCGCCAGCCCCTTCAGCACGGCCATGCCGGTTTCGGCGGCCTGGACGCGCTGGCGCCGTTCACGGGTTGTAGCCGGCGCGGCCGGGGATTCGGGAGGAGAAGAAGGGCTCATGTCGCCTGCATGTTAGGTGCTTGGATCGGTCGCGCCGGGCCGCTCGGGCACAAGGGTAAACCCGCAAATCATGATTACGCAATGCGTATGATACTTACGCAATACACAACATCCGATGCGGAGACACCCCATGAAGAAGCAGATTGCCGGCGGCCTCGCGGTCCTTTCCCTTGTCGTCGCGGCCAGCGCCGGGGCGCAGCAGACCTATCCGGCCAAGCCGATCCGCTGGATCGTTCCCTATGCGGCCGGCGGCGGCTCCGACTTCCTGGCGCGCACGGTCGGCCAGACGCTGGCCACGCAGGTTGCGCAACCGGTGCTGGTGGACAACAAGCCCGGCGGCAACACCGCCCTGGCCGCCTCGGAAACCGCGCGCGCGCCGGCCGACGGCTACACGATCCTGTCGGCCGACAACGGCACGCTGGTCTTCAACCCTGCGCTCTACAAGTCGCTGAGCTACAGCCCCACCAAAGACCTGGCGCCCGTCACGCTGATGGGCAAGTTCCCGATGATCCTGGTGGTCGGCACCAACTCCGGCTTTGCCACGGCCAAGGACTTCATCGCCCAGGCGAAGGCCAAGCCCGGCGGCATCAACTACGCGTCGGCTGGCGCGGGCAGCCCGCACCACCTGGCGATGGAACTGCTGAAGGTGGAAGCGGGCCTGTTCATGGTTCACGTGCCGTACCGCGGCGCGGCGCCGGCACTGGCCGACGTGGTGGGCGGGCAACTGCCGGCCATGATGGTCGACCTGGCCGCGGGCGCCGGCTTCATCAAGGGCAACAAGGTGCGCGCGCTGGCCGTGGCCAACCCGACGCGCCTGCCGCAACTGCCCGATGTGCCCACCTTCGCCGAGCTGGGCTACAAGAACGTCGAGGCCGCCGCGCTGGTCGGCGTGGTCGTGCCCTCGGCCACGCCGCCGGAAGTGGTGAACACGCTCAACCGCCAGATCGTCGCGGCCATCAACGAGCCGGCGGTGCGCACGCGCATGGTCGACTTCGGCGTGGAGCCCGTGGGCAACACGCCCGCGCAATACGCCCAACTGCTCAAGAGCGAAACCACGCGCTGGCACAAGCTGATTCGCGACCTGAAGATCACGCTCGACTGACCCGACACCGCCATGCCCGACACCGCCACCCCTTCGCGCGCTTCCGGCTGCCCTGTTGCGCACGGCCCGCTCTCCGCCGAGCGCACGCCCACCGGCTGCCCCGTGAGCCAGCGCGCCGCCGGCTTCGATCCCTTCGAGGACGGCTACCAGCAGGATCCGCCCGAGTACGTGCGCTGGGCGCGCGAGCAGGAGCCGATCTTCTACAGCCCGAAGCTGGGCTACTGGGTGATCACGCGCTATGCGGACATCAAGGCGGTGTTTCGCGACAACATCACCTTCAGCCCGTCGAACGCGCTGGAGAAGATCACGCCCACCGGCGAGGAAGCCAACGCGGTGCTCGCAAGCTACGGCTTCGCGCTGAACCGCACGCTGGTGAACGAAGACGAGCCGGCCCACATGCCGCGCCGCCGCGCGCTGATGGACCCGTTCACGCCCGAAGAACTCAAGCACCACGAGCCGATGGTGCGCGAGCTGGCCCGCAGCTACGTCGACCGCTTCATCGACGACGGCAAGGCCGACCTTGTCGACCAGATGCTGTGGGAAATTCCGCTCACGGTGGCGCTGCACTTTCTCGGCGTGCCCGAGGAAGACATGGACACCCTGCGCAAGTATTCGATTGCGCACACCGTCAACACCTGGGGCCGCCCCAAGCCCGAAGAACAGGTGGCCGTGGCGCATGCCGTGGGCAACTTCTGGCAGTACGCCGGCAAGGTGCTCGACAAGATGCGGCAAGACCCCGATGCGCCCGGCTGGATGCAGTACGGCATCCGCAAGCAGATGCTGCAGCCGGACGTGGTGACCGACTCGTACCTGCACTCGATGATGATGGCCGGCATCGTGGCCGCGCACGAGACCACGGCCAACGCCACCGCCAACGCGATGAAGCTGCTGCTGCAGCACCCGCAGGTGTGGCGGGAGCTGTGCGAAGACCCGGGGCTCATTCCCAACGCGGTCGAAGAATGCCTGCGCCACAACGGCTCGGTGGCCGCATGGCGCCGCCTCGTCACGACCGACACGCAGGTGGGCGGTGTCGACCTGCCGGCCGGCTCGCGGCTGCTGATCGTCACCTCGTCGGCCAACCATGACGAAGGGCACTTTGCCGATGCCGACCTGTTCGACATCCGCCGCGACAACGCCAGCGACCATCTGACCTTCGGCTACGGCTCGCACCAGTGCATGGGCAAGAACCTCGCGCGCATGGAGATGCAGATCTTTTTGGAAGAGTTCACTCGGCGGCTGCCGCACATGCGGCTGTCGGAGCAGCGCTTCAGCTATGTGCCGAACACGTCTTTCCGCGGGCCGGAGCACCTGCTCGTCGAATGGGACCCGGCCGCCAACCCCGAACGAAACAACGCCGGCCTGCGCGACGTGCAAGTGCCGGTTCGCATCGGCGAGCCGTCGCGCGGCGCGATCGCGCGGCCGGTGGTGGTCGAGCGCGTGACGCCGGTGGCCGAAGGCATCGTCAGGCTGCGCCTGGTGTCGCCCGACGGCAAGCCGCTGCCGCGCTGGACCGCCGGCTCGCACATCGACGTGGAGTGCGGCACGCCCGAGTTGTCGCGCCAGTATTCGCTGTGCGGCGACCCCGACGAAGCCGGCGTGCTGGAGATCGCCGTGCTGCACGAGCCGCAAGGCCGTGGCGGCTCGGCCTGGGTGCACGGCCATGTGAAGGTGGGCGACAGGCTGCGCATTCGCGGCCCGCGCAATCACTTCCGGCTCGATGAATCGCTGAAGAAGGCCATCTTCATCGCCGGCGGCATCGGCATCACGCCGGTGAGCGCGATGGCACGCCGCGCGAAGGCGCTGGGCATGGACTACGAACTGCACTACAGCGGCCGCAGCCGCGCGAGCATGGCCTTGCTCGACGAACTGGCCGCGTTGCACGGTGATCGGCTGCATGTGCATGCGGGCGATGAAGGCCGGCGCAACGACCTGCAGGCATTGCTCGGCAAGCCGGTGCCCGGCGCACAGGTCTACGCCTGCGGCCCGCTGCGCATGCTCGAAGCGCTCGAATCCTGCTGCGCCGCATGGCCGGAAGGCGCCTTGCGCGTCGAGCATTTCGAGTCGACCCTTGCGACGCTGGACCCGTCGAAGGAGCATGCCTTCGAGGTGGAACTGAAAGACTCCGGCCTCGTCATCAACGTGCCGCCCGACCAGACCCTGCTGTCGGCATTGCGCGCCGCGAACGTCGATGTGCAGAGCGACTGCGAAGAAGGCCTGTGCGGCTCGTGCGAAGTGCGCGTGCTGTCCGGCAAGGTCGACCACCGCGACGTGGTGCTGATCCGGTCGGAGCGCGATGCCAACACCAAGATGATGGCGTGCTGCTCGCGGGCCTGTGAAGGCGAGCGGCTGGTGCTGGAACTTTAGGCCCGCGCGTTCAGGCCACGGGCGAAAGCGGCATCCGCAGCGCCACCTGCGTGTCGCCAGGCCGCGAGTCGAGCAGCAACTCGGCCCCCAGTCGCCGCGCGCGCGCCCGCAAACTTCGCAGGCCCGCGCCGTCGGCCTTGTTCACCGCATCGACCGCAAAGCCGCGCCCGTCGTCGCGCACGCTGAGCTGAAGCTCACCATCCGCGCGCCGCACGGCCACGTCCACGCGCCGGCTTGCGCTGTGCTTGAGCACATTGGTCAGCGCCTCCTGCAGGAAGCGCAGCAACTCCAGGCTGTGCGAGGGCGAGAGTTCCAGCGTGTCGACGCCCGACACCTGCCAGCGGCAGTCGATGCCGTTGGCGTCGAGCAACTGCGAGATGCGGTGGCGCAGCGGCACCAGCAGCTCGCCGAAGGCGAGGGCGCCGTCGCTATGGCCGGTGGCGTCGATGATCAGCCGCAGGTCGTCGCGCAGGCTCTTGAGCATGGCGAGCAGTTGCGGTGCCGACAGGTCTTCGGGCCGGCGCTCCAGCGTCGCGATGCTGCCGACCAGCATGCCGCCAAGCCCGTCGTGCAGGTCGCTCACGAGGCTGACGCGCTCGCCGATGCGCGCATGCGTCAGCGCCAGCGCGTGCTGCTGCGCGAGTGTGTCGGCCAACTCTGCCTTGGCGGCGTTCACTTCCTCGATCAGCTCGTGGTTGAAGTTCTCGATGCGCTTGAGGCTCTGCACGAAGCGCGCGGCCTGCGTCAGGGCCATGCCCAGCAGCAGCACATACGACGACATCGTCGTGTAGTAGATGTTGCTGTCGATCACCTGCGTGAACGCCAGCAGGTCGTGCCCGGCCGTGACCGCCGACACCGCCATGAAGGGCGCGAGCGAGCGCATCGGGCTGTCGCGGTGGCGCAGGGCGTGAATGATCGAGCTGCTGTTCACCGCGATGACCGTCAGGCCGCCCACCAGCGTCCAGATGGCGCGGTGCGTGGTCAGCGCGGGGCCGCTCGCGGTCCACAGGTCGAGCACGCCGGCCGCGGCCACCAGCAGCGCAACCGCCTCCAGGCGCGGCATGCGCCGCTGGCAGAAGCGCAGCGCGAAGATGATGTAGGACACATCGAACACCAGCAGCAGCGACGTGTTCATCGCCTGCCAGCTGTGGTTGCTGGCAAAGGGCCAGGGGCTGGTCGCGATCTGGTTGTAGCCGAACAGCAGCCACAGCACCGACATCACGGCGAACCAGCCGTACGCGGTCTCGCGCCGGCGCAAGACCCACAGCGCGGCGAAGAAGGCCGAGACGGCGGCGCTCACCGCGAGGCCCAGCACCTGCAGGTCGTGGCGCATGACGCGCTCGCGATCGAACTCGGCCTGCATCGCGGCCGGCGTGCCCAGGCTGACCGGCCCCAGTCCCGCCTGGTAGGCGAACAGGCCCGACACGCGCACCAGCAGCGTGTTGGTGCCGGCCTTCAGCAGCGGCGGTGCCAGCAGCCAGTAGCGCGGCGTGTTCCAGCCGCGCGTGAGCGGCTCGACCAGGCTGTCGTCGCGCGAGATCGGCACGCCGTTGAGCGACACCTCGCCGGCCATGTTGAGGTAGTGCAGCAGCAGGCCGGCTTCGCCGACCGGCGCCGGCTGGTCCCAGGTGAGCCGGTACCAGACCACGCCGTCGAAGTCGGGCCAGCGCGTGTCCCAGCTGTCGGGCAGCGATACGGGTGCCCAGCCATCGGCGGGCGGCGCGGTGTCGCCCCAGCCGGTGCCGCGCGCGGCCTCGACATGGAGTTCGGGCGCCGGCTGTGCCTGCGCCGTGCCGGCTGCGGCAAGAAGAAAGGAGAAAAAAAGGAAGCAGGCGCCGATCAGCGCAGCAAGCCGTGCTTTCGCCCTTGAAAGACAGCCTCGGTGCGCGAGTTGACGGCCAGCTTGCGGTAGATGTTCTTGGTGTGGCATTCGACGGTCAGCCTGGAGATCGACAGCGTCTCGGCCATGTCGCGGTTGCTCAGCCCTTGCGCCACCAGTTCGAGGATTTTGCGTTCCCGCGGCGTCAGGGCCGTGGTCGGCGCCGGGACGGGGGGCGTGGCGCCACTGTCGTCGGGCAGCGCGGCGACCGCATGTGCCGGGCCCTGCGTGGTCGCGAGCCACGCGATGATGCGGCGCGCAATGGAGGGGTCGATCGATGCGCCGCCCTGTTCGATGCTGCGCAGCGCGATGCTCAGTTCGAGGTCGTCGCGTTCCTTGAGCAGGTAGCCGATGGCGCCGGCGCGCAGCGCCGCAAAGATGATTTCTTCGGTCCGCCAGGCGGAAATGACCACCGCGGGAACACCCGGGCGGCGGGTCTGCAACCAGTTGATCAGCTCCACGCCGTTGCCGTCCGGCAGGCCGATGTCGACCAGCACCAGCCCGTAGTAATGTTCTTCCAGCAGCAGCTTGGCCCCGGCCACGCTGTCGGTAACGGCGATCCTCTGCTCGTCGCAGCCGAGCGTGGAGAGCACGTAGCGCAGGCGCTCCTGCATCGCCGGATCGTCCTCGACCACGAGCGTGGGGCTCAGTGAAACGGGCTCAGCGTCTTCGATCTGGAGAAATGACATGTGGCGGCATTTTGGATCGGTCTGTCAGGGCGCGTAGGACGTTTCTACTTATTTTCAGGATTTGTTGCTGGCTATTCCCATTTGTATCTTTCATTGCGATATTTACAAGTGAGGGAGCCCGCCGAATGAACAAAAACTATCGCTCAGTCTGGAATATCGACCTCGAAGCCCGGGTGGCGGCACCGTAAAGCGCACGATCGCAAGGCAAGTCGGTCGACGTTCGGGTCAAGGGGCGGTGATGGGCGGGGCTACCGAAGCGGGCCGGCACATGATTTCGTACACCGAGTTCGTGACTGGCTCCAGCGGGCTGGCCTCGCGCCGGAAGCCCATGCGCTCGTAGAACGCCACGCTGCGCGGCGTGAAGGTTTCCAGATAGCAGGGAACGCCAGCCGCATCGGCCTCGGCCAGCGTGGGCGCCAGCAGCCTCGCGCCCAGTCCGCGCCCCTGCGCGGCAGGCGAGACGCCGAGGATCGACAGATACCAGGCCTGCGCCGGCACGGCGGCGCTCGCGTGCGGGCTCATGAACTCGACGATGCGGTGGTAGTTCTCATGGCCGCGCGGGCCCAGGGTGCGCGCCAGAAACGCGTTCTTCGCGGCCGACTCGTGCGCGTCCACCGGCTCGGTTCGTGGCAACAGCCAGGCCGCGGCTCCCAGCTCACGGTCTTCCAGCGTTTCGCAGCGCCCGGTCCTGCCGGCCTCGCCCAGCGAGTACGCAAAGTACGCGGCCAGCACCGCCTTGCGGGCTGGCATGTCATTCTCGAAATCGACGGAGATCGCCAGGTAGAACGGATCGACGATCAGCGCGTCGACAAGGGCGGGCGTGGACAACAGGGACTCGGGCTGCAGTGGCATGCGGGGGGGCGGGTTCTGGATGACCCGCGCGATTCTAGGGAGCCACCTTTTTTGGGGTGGGGGGCCTCAGACCTGCGGAATGCGCGCCGGGATCACGCCCGGGTCGTACCAGGTGATCGGCCGGATCTCGAACACGCCGCCCTCGAAGGCCAGCCGGTGCGCTGCGTGGGTGGCTTCCTCGACGGTTTCGCACTCGACGGTGTAGAGGCCCATGAGTTGTTCCCGGGTTTCGGCGAACGGACCGTCGGTGACCAGCGGATGCGTGTCGCCGGCGCGGCGCACGGTGGTGGCCATGTCGGGCATCAGCCGAAGCACGGTGCCGAGCCGGCCCTGTGCCTGCAGGTCGTCGCGCAGGTCGGCGTGGCGTTCAAGAATTTCCTCTTCGGCACCGGGCGCCGAGGCGGCCATCGCGGACTCGGAACCGTAGATCAGGATGGCATAGAGCATGGTCTTCCTTGTGTTGCATCCGACGCTGGACGAGTATGCGTCGCGCCGACACGTCCGGCAAAAAAAGCCTGCGCGTTGTTGCATTGGTCGATTGCGGTGGTGCGGTGTCGGTGCGTTGCTGGGACGGGGTCGGCTAGCGGGGGTACGCTGGGTGTGAGGTGGTTTGTTTGGGGCTGGGGCTATTCAGGGCGACGCTCACGCCGACACGGTGCTCTTTTTCGCGAATGTCCCCCGCTTCGCTCCTCCTTTATTTCGCGAAAAAGAGCCCCGTATCGACGTGAGCGTTGGACAGAGCGGTTGTTGATCAGCGATTCACCAGCAGCGTGCCCATGTGCGAATGACACCAGGAGCTCCCCGCAGCGAAATAAAGGAGGAGCGAAGCGGGGGACATTCGCGGAGGGGAGCACCTGGTGTCATTCGCACTCGCCCCGAATGAACCCGAGCCCGAACCTGCACCAAACAACAGCAGCGCAACACAACAAGGAACAAAGGAAGCACAAGAGATGACATTGGCAATGAGCTGGGAAGAATGGACCGCACACGACGGCGTAGGACTGGCCGAGCGCGTGCGCAAGGGCGATGTGACCGCAGCCGAACTGGCGGCACAGACGGCAGCCGGCATCGCCAAGACCAATCCGCAACTGGACGCGGTGGTCGAGGTGTTCGACGACGTGGTGGCCGATCCGCTGAAGGACGGCATGAACCCCGCTGGCGTGTTCGCGGGCCTGCCCTATTTGATGAAAGACCTCGGCCCGACGCTGAAGGGCCGGCTGCAGGAATTCGGCTCGATGATGATGCAGGGCCATCGCCCGGCGGCGGACAGTTTTCTCACCGGCAAGATCCGCAACGCGGGCCTGAACATCATCGGCCGCAGCACCACGCCCGAGTTCGGCGTGTGCAGCTCGGTCGAGAACGCGCTCTTCCTCACGCGCAATCCCTGGGACCTCGAATACACAACCTGCGGCTCTTCGGCCGGCACCGCTGCGGCCGTGGCTGCTGGCGTGCTGCCGCTGTCGCATGCCACCGATGGCGGCGGCTCCATCCGCATTCCGGCCGGCGTGAACGGCAACATCGGACTGAAGGTGTCGCGCGGCGTGTTCTCGCTGGCGCCGGGGCTGTCGGACCTCTCGGGCCTGGTGTCGATCCAGGGCTGCCACAGCCGCACCGTGCGCGACACGGCAGCCTTCGTCGACCACTGCCGAGGCGGCGCGCCGGGCGAGTTCATGCCGTTCTGGTCACCGGCGCAGCCTTACAGCGAACTCATCAAGAAGGACCCCGGCCGCCTGCGCATTGCGCTGTCACACGAGTGGGGCGACTTTCGCGCCACGCCGCACTTCGTGGCCGAGCTGGAGCGCGTCGGCAAGTTTCTCGAAGGGCTGGGCCACCATGTCGAATGGGTGCTGCCCGAGGTGGACTTTCAGACCGCCTTTGCCGCGCAGACCACCTGCTACATCAGCAACTTCGCGCAGGTCATCGACGGCCATCTGCACCGCCTGGGGCTGGAGCGCCCGCCCACCGATCTGCTGGAGCCCATCAACATCAAGATCTGGGAAGCCGGCGTGGGCACCTCGTACACCGAGCGCTCGAAGATGCAGGCGGTGTTCAACAGCACCTCGCGCGCGTTCGGCAACTTCTTCCAGCACTGGGATGTCATCCTCACGCCGATCACCGGGCTGCCCACGCCCAAGGTCGGCACCAGCGAGTACCTGACGACCAGCACGAACCCGTCGGTGCACGACTGGTTCGCGAACCTGTGGCAGAACTTTGCGTACACGCCGCTGGCCAACCTGTGCGGCATGCCCGGCATTTCGCTGCCGATGGCGGCGCAGGAAAACGGCCTGCCGCTGGGCATCCAGGCGCAGGCGGCGCAGGCTAATGACGGGCTGCTGCTGCAACTGGCCGCGCAGATCGAGCGGGCCCTGGATGGCAAGTGGAATGCCGGCCAGCGGCCGGGGGTGCACGTCACCCAGGGGTGACGCGAGCGATCAGAGCAGGTTGCGCAGCGCCGCTTCGACAGCGGCGGCTGTGGCGAGCGGCTTTTCCATCGGAAACAGGTGGCTGCCGTCGAGCATGGCGATGCGGCCCTTGGTGACCTGCTGGGTCATCGCCATGCCCACGCGCTTCATCTCGGCCGACTGGCGCCCGCCGATGAAGGCGGCCTTGCACTTGAGCGGATGGCTGCGCAGCAGCGCGCCCAGGTTGTGGGGCAGGGTGTTGTAGATCGCGGTTTCCACGTCGCGGTCGAAGCTCAGCTCGCGGCTGTCCTCGCCGGCGTTCAGGCCGTCGAAGGTGCCGTGGTCGATGTAGTCGTGCAGCACCTGTTCGTCCCACTTCGCAAACGCCTTCTTGCTGCGGAAATGCTCGAACACCGCCTCGCGGTGCGCCCAGGTGTTCTTGCGCTTGCGGCTGATGGCCCCGGGCGAAATGCTCTTCATGAGCGGCGTGCGCTTGACCACGTTGAGCGTGTTGGCGCGCCAGCCGCCGAGGATGGGGGAGTCGATCAGCACCACGCCCTTGGCCAGAGTCGGGTGCAGCGCCGCGCACATCAAACTCAGAAAGCCGCCGAGCGAATGGCCGATGAGGAACACCGGGCCGCCCGCGCGGTCGGCGCGCTGCTGTGCAAAGTCGGCCAGTTGCTGCACCAGGTGCGGCCAGTTGTCGGTGACGGGGTACTTCGGGTCGTGCCCGAATTTCTCGATGGCATCGACCTCGAAGCCGCGGTTGCGCAGGCTGTCGAGGAGAACGCGATAAGTGCTCGCGGGGAAGCTGTTGCCGTGCGAGAAGACGACGGGCGGCATGGCCATGGCCGGTGCCGCGCTCAGATGAGCTTTTCGTCGGGGGTCGAGATCTTGCGCAGCGGGCTGTGGCGCGTGGCGGGCATCTTCAGCGGATGCTCGGTGGCGCTGTCGTCCCATACCGGGTCTTCGATGCTGTCGAACACTTCGCGCAGCTTCTGCCCCCAGCTGTTGTGCATCATGCGGTAGTAGGGGTTGTCGGCGTCGATGCAGATCACGCGATCGGTTTCGAGCTTGTTGGCCTCGTACACCACCAGGTCGAGCGGCAGGCCGACCGACAGGTTCGACTTCATGGTCGAGTCCATCGACACCAGCGCGCACTTGGCGGCTTCGTCGAGCGGGGTTTCGGGCGTGAGCACGCGGTCGAGCACCGGCTTGCCGTACTTCGACTCGCCGACCTGGAAGTAGGGCGTTTCGGTGGTGGCTTCGATGAAGTTGCCGGCTGCGTAGACCAGGAAGAGGCGCATGCCTTCGCCCTTGACCTGCCCGCCGAAGATGAAGGACACGTTGAAGTCCAGGCCCGCGTGCTTCAGCGCCTCGGCGTCGCGGTCGTACACATGGCGCACCGCCGAGCCGAGCACGCGCGCGGCATCGAACATGCTCTTGGCGTTCCAGATGGTGATGGGCTCGCCCTGCGTGCCGTCTTCGCGCGTTTCGCGCAGTTCTTCGACCTGCAGGATCTCGCGCACCGACTGCGAAATGCTCAGGTTGCCCGAAGACAGCAGCACCATGACGCGGTCGCCCGGCTGCTCGTAGACGATCATCTTGCGGAAGGTGCTGATGTGGTCCACGCCCGCGTTCGTGCGCGAGTCGGAGAGAAACACCAGGCCGGCGTTGAGTTTGATGCCTACGCAATAAGTCATGAGTTCGTCTCGCATGAATCAGGCCCGCTCAGGCGGTACTGCGTTCACGCGTGTTCAGTTTCTGGAGGGCATAGAGCGCGTCGAGGGCCTCGCGCGGGCTCATGGTGTCGGGGTCTAGCGCGGCCAGCGCGGATTCTACGGCGCTGGACAGCGGCGTCTCGGCCACCGGAGGGGGCGCAAACAGGTCGACCTGTGCACGAGTTTGCGCATGCTGCGATTCAAGTGCCTCCAGCGCCTGCCGCGCATGGTTGACCACCGCCGCCGGCATGCCGGCCAGGCGCGCGACCTGGATACCGTAGCTCTTGCTGGCCGGGCCGGGCTGCATCTCGTGCAGGAACACGATGTCGCGGCCGGCTTCGGTGGCGCTCACGTGCATGTTCACCGCGCCGTGGTGCGTGGCCGGAAACTCGGTCAGCTCGAAGTAGTGGGTGGCGAAGAGCGTGAAGGCCTTGCTGCGGTCGTGCAGTTGCGCCGCGATGCCGGCGGCCAGCGCCAGCCCGTCGAAGGTGCTGGTGCCTCGGCCGATTTCGTCCATCAGCACCAGCGACTGCGCGGTGGCGCTGTGCAGGATCTGCGCGGCCTCGGTCATCTCCAGCATGAAGGTCGACTGCGCGTTGGCCAGGTCGTCCGCCGCGCCGATGCGGGTGTGGATCGCGTCGATCGGTCCGAGCCGGCAAGCCGCCGCCGGCACGTGCGAGCCGATGGACGCCAGCAGCACGATGATCGCCACCTGCCGCATGTAGGTCGACTTACCGCCCATGTTGGGGCCGGTGATGACCTGCATGCGCTGTTGCGGTCCGAGCTGCGTGTCGTTGGCGATGAAGCCGCCCGACGACTTTTCGGCCAGCCTTGCCTCGACCACCGGGTGGCGCCCCTGCTGGATCTCGATGCACGGGTGTGACACGAAGCTCGGCGCACGCCAGTGCAGCGTGTGCGAGCGCTCGGCCAGCGCGCAGAGCGCGTCGAGCGCGGCAATGCCGCCGGCCAGTTGCGTGAGCGCATGTACCGAGGGCTGCAGCGCATCGAGCAACTGTTCGTAGAGCCACTTCTCGCGGGCCAGCGCGCGGTCTTGCGCGCTCAGGGCCTTGTCCTCGAAGGCCTTCAGCTCGGGCGTGATGAAGCGCTCGGCGTTCTTCAGCGTCTGGCGGCGGCGGTAGTTGTCGGGCACCTTCGAGAGCGCGCTCTGCGTCACCTCGATGTAGAAGCCGTGCACCCGGTTGAACTGCACCCGCAGGTTGCTGATGCCGGTGCGCTCGCGTTCGCTGACTTCGAGCTTGAGCAGGAAGTCGTCGCAGTTGTCGCTGATGGCGCGCAGCTCGTCGAGTTCGGCATCGTGGCCGGTGGCGATCACGCCGCCGTCACGCACCAGCGCCGACGGGTCGGGCTTGATTGCGCTGGTCAGCAGGTCGGCGCAGCCCGGCGGCGGTGCGAGCCGTTCGGCAATCTGCGCCAGCAGCGCGGCGGATGCGGGAAGAAGGGGCGCAAGCAGCTCCGCCTTCGACAGCGCCAGGCGCAGCGCCAGCAGTTCGCGCGGACGCACCTGCCGCAGCGCGATGCGGGCGGCGATGCGCTCCACGTCGCTGGTGTTCTTCAGTTGCTCGCGCAGCGTGCGCCAGGGCGCGGCCGTGCCGCCCAGCACCGTGGCCTGCAGCGCGCCGATGGCTTCGAGCCGCGCCTGCGCCTCGCTGCGATCGCGCCGGGGCGACAGCAGCCAGCGCTTCACGAGGCGGCTGCCCATGCCCGTCATGCAGGTGTCGAGCAGCGAGAACATCGTGGGCGAGTCTTCACCGCGCAGCGTTTGCACCAGTTCGAGGTTGCGGCGCGTGGTGGGCGGCAGCTCGATCAGGTCGCCGTCGCGCTCGACCGACAGGCGCTGCACGTGCGAGAGCGCGCGGCCCTGCGTGTGCTCGGCATAGCCCAGCAGCGCAGCGGCTGCGGCATGCGCGTTGGTGAGCGATTCGGCATTCCACGCAGCAAGGCTGTTGCTGCCCATCTGCTCGCTGAGCTTGCGTTCGCCCAGGCCGCCATCGAACTGCCACGCGGGGCGGATCGAGAGCGTGAAGGGCGTGGCGGTGCGCGCGGCCTTCAGGCGCTGCTCGAAGGCGGGTGTGACCTCGGCGCTGTAGAGCAGTTCGCTCGGCGCAATGCGTGCGATCCAGGTTTCGAGCGCGTCGGCTGGGCATTCGGCAAGCCGCAACTCGGCGCCGGTTACGCTGAGCCACGCCAGCCCGCAGAAATTGCGCGTGCCCGCATGCACCGCGAGCAACAGCGATTCGCTCTTGTCGCTGAGCAGTTCGGAGTCGGTCAGCGTGCCGGGCGTGACCACCCGCATCACCTTGCGCTCGACCGGCCCCTTGCTGGCGCCGACCTCGCCCACCTGCTCGCAGATGGCGACCGATTCGCCCAGCTTGATGAGCCGCGCGAGATACGTGTCGACCGCGTGGAAGGGCACGCCGCACATCACCACCGGCTGCCCGGCCGATTGGCCACGCTGGGTGAGGGTGATGTCGAGCAGGCGCGCGGCCTTTTCGGCGTCGGCCCAGAACAGCTCGTAGAAATCGCCCATCCGATAGAACAGCAGGGTGTTCGGATGGTCCGCTTTCAGGCCGAGGTATTGCGCCATCATGGGCGTGTGCCCGGAGAAGTCGCTGGTCGAGGGGGAGGATTGGGCTGTCGTCGTTTTCACTCGGGCGATTATCGTGGACGGGTGAGGGGCGCTCAGCCGATGACCAGCTTGACCGGCTTGCCGATGCGGCTGAGCATTTCAATCAGCGTGTCGATGGTGAATCTGGCGGTTCTTTCGGTTCACCACGTTGAAAACCCGAGGGTGGGCTGATCTGCTCTTGCGACGCGGCCTGCAGGCGCTTGGCCTCGGCGGGCGGAAAGCCCAATTCGAGGTAAAGGTTGGTGCCGGGCTTGGTGACGTGGCGGATTTCGGTGTCGATCTTCACGGTTGGTTTCCTTGCCTCGGCGATGGCCCCTGTGATTTCTCATTGTCGAGAGGGGCCGATGGTTCTGGCATCGCGGCGCGCCATCTCGATCCCCGTTACCGTGAACTTTGCGGGATACCGGCGCCGATCAACCGAACCGCCTGCGGAAACGGCGCCGAGCTCGCCGGCCTTCCGGCCGCACCCACCGCTCTAAAATCCCCCAGCGCAACCCCCGCGTGAAGTACAAAAAAGGCGCCCATGGCCCAACTGGATGAATTCAAAGGCCCTGAAGCGAACGCCGCCGCGCTGCCCGACACCGCCACCTTGCCCGCGGAGCTTGCCGCGCTGTATCTCTGCATCACACCGGCCCAACTCGCGGACCTGCGCAAGTCGAAACGGCCCGAGGGCCGTGCGGGCAACAGCAACAACCCGTCCGTCATCCGGCCGGTGGAAGGCGGCGCAGGCGGGCCCAAGGACCCGGCGCTCTACAACGTTGGCACCTTGCGCGACTTTGCGAAAGCGCACACCGCCCCCTCCGCCTTCGACACCGCGGCCAACACCGGCATGCTGGGTTGGGTGTCCGCCAAGCTGCCTTTCTTTGCCGAGCTCGAACCCCGCATCAAGCGCGGCAAGCGCGTGCTGATCGGCGGCGCCTGGGACCGGACCGACCCCCTGCGCGAGGCGCGTTTCGTCGATCTCGCGAAGGGCCGTATCCGTTTCGCATCGCTGACATGCTCCGAAGCCGCCGCCAGCCTGTGGGCCGACGTTGCGAGCCACACCGCGCTGGCTGACAAAGGGCTCGCGCTGCTCAGGAGCGAAACGCAAACCATCGAGGCATCGCTGGCCGCCACCGCCCAACTGGCCGCGACTTCGAATTCCGGCGCGGCCGCCTGAGCGACGTCCAGATTGAACACAGAAGGGTACCGATGCTGATCAACTGCGTGGCGTATGAAAACGGTGCCAAGCTCGCCGACATTTCGGTCGAGGACATCAGCGACTACATCAGCCGCCCGGGCTGTTTCGTGTGGGTGGCGCTGAGCGATGCATCGGACGAAGAACTGATCGAGATGCAGCACGAGTTCGGCCTGCATCCGCTGGCGGTCGAAGACGCCCACCACGGCCATCAGCGCCCGAAGGTGGAGGAGTACGGCGATTCGCTCTTCGTCGTCATGCACCTGGTCGAGCCCTCGTCAGGCGGCGAGCACTGCACGAACGTGGGCGAGGTCGACGTGTTCGTCGGCACCAACTACGTGCTGTCGGTGCGCAACCGCAGCCAGCAGGGCTTTCTGGGCGTGCGCGAACGCTGCGAGCGCGAGCCGGACCTGCTGCGCAACGGCGCGGGCTTCGTGCTGTATGCGCTGATGGACGCGGTGGTCGACCGCTACTTCCCGGTGATCGATGCGCTGGAGGTGGAGCTGGAATCCATCGAGCAGCAGATCTTCGGCCAGGGCGGCGCGGCGCGCGACAAGATCAAGCAGCTTTATGACCTCAAGCGCCGCAGCATGATCCTCAAGCGCGCGGTGGCGCCGCTGCTGGAGGCGGCCGGCAAGATGCACGGCGGCCGCGTGCCGCAGATATGCATGGGTTCGCAGGAATACTTTCGCGACGTGGGCGACCACCTGGGGCGCATCAACGGCTCGATCGATGCCATGCGCGACACCATCGGCACGGCGATCCAGGTGAATCTGTCGATGGTCACCATCGAGGAAAGCGAAGTCACCAAGCGGCTGGCCGCCTGGGCCAGCATCTTCGCGGTGTGCACCGCCTTCGCCGGCATCTGGGGCATGAACTTCGAGAACATGCCGGAGCTGAAATTCCGCTACGGCTACGCGGTGGCGCTGGGGCTGATCGTCACCACCTGCGGCTATCTCTACTACCGGTTCAGGCGCGCAGGCTGGCTTTGAGGGCGCACGTCCTCATTCCAAACTAATAAACATGTAGATAATCTAGTCCCTTATGAAAAGGGACTTCACGCAGCGTTTCGGCTTCCTCGTCAAAAGCGTGGGGAAGCTCTATGGCGAAGAATTCGACCGGCTGGCGCGCGAGCGCATCGGCCTGTCGAGCGCGCAATGCCGGCTGCTCGGTGCGCTGGCCATGCATGGCGACGAAGAGCCGCTGTCGCAAGCCGAACTGGCCCAGCGCCTCGATCTGACTCCGATGGCCGTGGCCGGCCTGTGCGACCGCATGGCCGCGGCCGGCTGGATTCGCCGCGAGCCCAGCGCCACCGACCGCCGCGTCAACAAGATTCACCTGGAGCCCAGCGCCGAGAAGGCGCTCGATGGCGCGCTCACCATCAGTGACGGGCTCAATGCCCGCGTGATGTCGGTGCTGTCGCAGGCCGAGCGCGCGCAGCTCCTGAGCCTGCTCACCAAGGTGCACGGCAGCCTGATGGACATCACCTCGGGCGGGGAGCCAAAAGCATGAGCGTCGCGCCCGGAACCAAGGTGCCGCACCGCGGCATGATCACCATCTCGATCATGCTGGCGACCATCATGCAGGCGCTGGACACCACGATCGCCAACGTCGCCTTGCCCCACATGCAGGGCAGCCTGCAGGCCTCGCAGGACCAGATCACCTGGGTGCTCACCTCGTACATCGTGGCCTCGGCCATTGCGTTGCCGCTGACCGGCTGGCTGTGCGGCCACTGGGGCCGGCGGCGCGTGTTCCTCATCTCGGTGATCGGCTTCACGGTGGCCTCGGCGTTGTGCGGCATGGCGACATCGCTGGTCGGCATCGTGGGCGCGCGGCTGCTGCAGGGCATCTTCGGCGCGGCGCTGGTGCCGCTGTCGCAGGCGGTGCTGCTGGACATCAACCCGCGCGAGAAGGTCGGCCAGGCCATGGCGATCTGGGGCGCCGGCATCATGGTCGGGCCGATCCTCGGGCCGCTGCTGGGCGGCTGGCTCACCGAGAACTTCGACTGGCGCTGGGTGTTCTTCATCAACCTGCCGGTGGGCATCTTCGCCTTCTGGGGCATCGCGCGCTACCTGCCCGAGAGCCGGCCGCAGGGCGAGAAGCTGGACATCTTCGGCTTCGTCACGCTGAGCCTTGCCATCGGCATGCTGCAGCTCTTCCTGGACCGCGGCGAGCAGCTCGACTGGTTCGACTCGTGGGAGATCAAGCTCGAAGCCGCCGCCGCGCTCGTAGCCTTCGGCTTCTTCGTGGTTCACACATGGACAGTGCAGGGCGTGTCGTTCTTCGACCGCGACCTGCTGAAGGACCGCAACTTCGTCACCGGCCTGCTGTTCGCCTTCATCGTCGGCATGATCCTGTTCGCGACGATGGCGCTGCTGCCCAATTTTCTGCAAGGGCTGATGGGCTACCCGGTGGTCTACACCGGCGAGGTGACGGCGCCGCGCGGGGTCGGCACGATGATCGCGATGATCATCGTCGGGCGTCTGGTGCAGCGCATCGACGTGCGCGCCATCATGGCGGTGGGCTTCGGCCTCACGGCCTTCTCGCTCTACCAGATGACGCGGCTCACGCTGCAGATGGACAGCAGCCTGATCATCTTCTCGGGCTTCATCCAGGGGCTGGGCATCGGCTTCACTTTCGTGCCGCTGTCGACCGCAACCTTCGCCACGTTGGCGCCACGTCTGCGCAACCAGGGCACGCCGATCTTCAGCCTGCTGCGCAACATCGGCAGCAGCGTGGGCATCTCGATCGTGCAGGCGCTGCTGACCGAAGGCTCGAGCAAGGCGCATGCGCAGATTGCCGCGACTGTCGCGCCCGGTAACCAGGGGCTGATCAACCTGCCGTCGATGATGCAGCCCGATACGCTGACGGGCCTGGCGTTGCTCAATGCCGAGGTCACGCGGCAGGGCGCGCTGATCGGCTATCTGGACGACTTCGCGATCATGATGGTGATCACGTTGCTGGCGATTCCGCTGCTGCTGTTGATCAAGAGTCCGCGCCGCGATGCGGGGGCATCAGGGCCGGCCGAAGTGCCGCACTGACTCTGGTATTTCTCCCTCCCCTTCCGGGGGAGGGCAGGGGTGGGGGCAAGCGGCGTTCGATGAAGCACTGCGCCGAACGGGCGCCGTTTGCCCCCATCCCAACCTTCCCCCGGAAGGGGAAGGAGCAAGACGAATCAAATCACTCGTCGTGCGAGTCGTGCGTTGCAGCAGCGCCGCGGCGCCAGTAACCCGATGCCCGGGTCCACTTCGGATTGGCACCGCGCTCGCCCACGAGGTGAGCGCGCAGTGCCTTGGCAATCGCCGATTCGCAACCCACCCAGGCGTGGAAGTCGCCAGCCGGCAGCTTCATCGCCTTCAGCGCATCGACCAGCACCGGGCTCAGGCCCGGCTCGGCGCCGCGGCGATGCACCCAGTGCAGCGCGAGTTCTGCCTGCGTAGCGAACGGAATCTGGTCGGCTTCGCTGTCGACTTCCGCCAGCACGACCACGCGCGCGCCGGCCGGCAGTTCGGCCAGCCGGCGCGAGATGGCGGGCAGGGCGGTGTCGTCACCGATCAGCAGGTGCCAGTCGAATTCGGTCGGCACGATGAACGAACCACGCGGGCCGCCCACGCCGACGATGTCACCCGGCTTGGCCTGCTCGGCCCATTGCGTGGCGGGGCCGGCTTCGTGCAGCGCGAAGTCGATGTCGAGCGTGCCGGCCTTCGCGTCATGGTGGCGCGGCGTGTAGTCGCGCATGGTCGGTCGGCCGCTCGCGGGCCACACGGGGCCATCGGGGCCGGCCGTCGGCAGCGTCAACTGGCCGGTGGCGGCATCGGGAAAGAAGATCTTGGCGTGGTCGTCGAAGCCGGGGCTGGTGAAGCCCGCAAGGTCGTCGCCCGTCAGCGTGATGCGAATCAGGTGCGGCGTCACGCGCTGCACGGTCTTCACCGTGAGCTTGCGAAAGCGCAGGTCGTGGCGCACGCGGCGCGGCATGCGGTCGGGGATGGTGGTGGTGGATGTGGTGGTGAAGTCGGTCATTTCAGAAGATGTCAGATGCGTTCCAGTTGTTGGGCGGCGCTGTCGAGCACCGCGGCGAAATCGTGGGCTTGTTGTTCGGTGAGGGGCGGGCCCGACAGGCGCATGCGCATGGCGAGCTTGAGGTTTTCGATGGCGCGCGTGACCTGCGGCGGGCGGCCGCCACGCGGGCCGGCGCCATCGACGCCACCGGTCATGCGGGCCATCATCGCGTCGGCCATTTCGCGGTTGGCCGCCAGGAACTCCTGGCCGCTGGTTGTGATGCTGTAGCGCTTGCGGCCGCCGTTGTCGGCGGTTTCCACGCTCAGGTAGCCGAGCTCCTCGAGCAGCGTGAGCGTGGGGTAGACCACGCCGGGGCTCGGCGCGTAGGTGCCGCCGAGGCGGTCTTCGATGGCCTTGATGAGTTCGTAGCCGTGGGCCGGCTTGTCGGCGATGAGCTGCAGCAGCACGAAGCGCAGGCCGCCATGGCCGAACACGCGTCCGCCACCACCGCCGCCGCGTCCGCCACGGAGTCCGCGCCCGCCGGAAAAGCCGTCTTCATGCTCGCTGCGGGCGTTGCGGCAGTGGTGATGGTCGGAGTGGAAATGTCTCATGATGGGTGTCCTTCTTGATGTGTATCGGAATTATTTTAGATATATCTAAAATAAAGTCAAACCGATAGGCATCGAGGGCACCCGACCCGAGACGAAAAGGGCGCTAAGCGGCGCGGTTGCTGCTGCTGTGCTGCCGCATATGTTCCAGCGTCAGCGCCTCGCCGACGTGCGACATCTGGACGGCCGCCGCTTCGGCCGAACCCTGCGCCGCTTCGATCACGCGCTCGAACATCTGCGTTTCGTAAGTGGCCACGGCGCTTGCCCAGTCGGCTTCTTCGACAAGCAACGCGGCCAACTCGACGGCATCGCGCATCGCGGCGTTCACGCCTTCGCCGCCGAAGGGCGACATCACGTGCGCGGCATCGCCCAGCAGCGTCAGCCCGTGCCGGTTGGTCCAGCAGTGGCCGACGGGCAGCGCGTGGATGGGGCGGGCCGCAAAATGGTCGTTGCTGGCGCGCAGGAGATCGGTGATCGAATCGTCGTAGTCGGCAAACTCCGAAAGCAGGGCGCTGCGCACCGCGGCGGGCGAGGTGAAGTCGAAGCGCTTCGCCGACCAGTCCAAAGGCGCCCGGAAGATCGCGTAGCCGCGGATGTGCGCATTGCCGTTGCGCTGCGCAATGATTTCCTTGCCGCCGCCCTCGACCCCCAGCTTGCCCCGGCCGACCAGTCGCGACAGCGTCGGGTGGCGCGCATCCACGTCGTCGATGCCGAACTCGATGAAGGTCAGGCCGCTGTACTGCGGCTTGTACGGCGACAGAAGCGGCCGCACGCACGACCATGCGCCATCCGCGCCGACGACCAGGTCGAAGGGGCCGGCTTCGCCCTCGGCAAAGCCGAGATGCCAGCAGCCGTCGTCCCGGCGCTTGAGCTCGCGCGGTGCGCGGCCCCACTGCACGCACTGCGCCGGCAGCGAGTCCAGCAGCATGTCGCGCAGCGCGGTGCGGTCGACCTCGGGGCGGTTGCCTGCGCTGGTGTCGGCCTCTTCGAACAACAGGCGGCCGGACATGTCCAGCAGGCGCGAGCCCTGGTCGTCGTAGCGCGCGATGCGCTGGAAGTCGTCGTCAAGCCCGGCGCGCTGCAGCGCAAGCAGCCCGGAGTCTTCGTGAAGGTCGAGCGTGCCGCCTTGCGGGCGCGCGAGCGGACTTTCTTCGCGCTCGAACACGGTGGTGGGGATGCCGGCGATGTGAAGGAGGCGGGCCAGCGTGAGTCCGCCGGGGCCCGCGCCGACGATGGCAATGCGTGGATGCGTTTGCATTCTGGGTGCTCCATTGAAAGGATAGGTTCCTATCCATATTAGCATAGGAGCCTATGTAGATAGAATGCGGGGCATGACGGAACCCCACGCACCCAATCCCCTGAAGCTCATCGGCCAGGCAAACCGCGGATTCGCGCGGATCGTCGATGGCGGCCTGCGCGAGTTCGGCTTTGCCGTGGGCCAGTTGCCGGTGCTGGTATCGCTCAAGATACGCAAGGCGCTGTCGCAGGCCGAGCTGGCGCGCATTGCGCAGGTGGAGCAGCCCAGCATGGCGCAGTTGCTGACCCGCATGGAGCGCGACGGCCTGGTCGAGCGCGTGGACGACCCCGCCGACAAGCGCAGCCGCCTCATATCGCTGACGCCGCTCGCCTCCAAGCGTCTGCCGAAGGCGAAGGCGCTGATGGACGCGCACACGCAGGAGGCGCTGGCCGGTTTCTCTCAGGCCGAGATCGAGCAGTTGGCGGCGATGCTGCTTCGGCTCAACGAGAACATCGAGCGCATGGGCGGCGCCTGACGCCCATGCCGGTCAGAGGTTCGACGCCTCTGCCGCAGCCACGAAGCGCCGCTGCCGCATCCACTTGGTCGCCACCCATTTCTCGCCGCGCAGCACGGCCCCGCCCGCATGCAGCGACGCATGGTCGACCTGCCCAAGGCTGTTGCAATACTCGAAGTACACCGCGCTGCCGCGTTGCGGCGACACCGACCATCCGGTTTCCGGGAACACCGTCTCGCCGCCTTCTTCCACTTCGTTGAGGTAGCTCACGAGCGTGCTCACACGCTGTCCGCTGCGTTCCAGCGACGCCTGGTTGGCCGCGTTCGACGGCACCAGAAAGTCGAAGTGCGGCATGCTCTGCGCGCCGGCCGGGTAGTGCAGCACCTGCAGGCCTTCGCCGTTTTCCACCGGCATGTTCATCAGTGCCGACACCCGCTCGTCGAGCCGCGCGATGAAAGCGTTCTCGCGCAGCCGGAAGAACATGCCCAGGCTGCTGCGTTGTTCACCCACGCGATCGCGCCCGGTCAGCGGATCGACGGTGGTCGAGGGCGCAAGGCGTGGCCTGGCAAGCGCAATCAGCTCTTCGCATTCTTCTGCGCTGAGCACATCGTTCAGCACGGCCATCGCCGGCTGCACCGCACGTGCCGCCACGCGCACGAGGCGGTCCGGGGTGCGAATCGTCGTGCCCGGCGGCAGCCGCGATGCTTCGTACTGGTATACCGGCGCCACCGTCACCGAATCGATGGGCACGGGGCTTCCGGTGCGCAACGCGAACACGAAGGCATCGACGATGGACTTGGCTGCTTCCGCCGGCATGTCCTGCGCGCGCATGGCCTCGACCACCTGTGCCGGCGTGCAACCCTGGCGCAGGTTGTGCAGCACCCAGTCGCTCAGCGCGGGCGAGAAGCGCAGCACGGCATCCATCGGCTCAGATGTCCGCCGGCACCCAGCCGCTCTCGCTGGGCTTGAAGTTCTGCTTCAGTTGCATCGTGCCGGCGCCGCGCACCACGCGGTCGACCATCGGAAAGACCCTTTGCACGTCGGCATCGCTCGTCCACGGCGCGGCATCGATCTTGTAGGTGTAGGTGACCACGACGGCGGATGCATCCTTGCCGTCCTTGCGCGCTTCCCAGCCGACGATCTTGTCGAGCGTCAGGCGGGCGGCGCAGAAGTCGTTCTGCGGCTCGCGCGTGTAGACGTACTTCTTGCCTTCCTCGGTCAGTGCATACCGCGTGACGGTGATCTCGGTGGCTTGCTCGCCTTCCCTGGTCTCTTGAACCTTCGCGGTGGATGAGCTGACCAGCCCGATGTGCTCCAGCACGGGCATCTGCAGTGCGTTGCGCGCGCGCGTGCCGGCCTCGCGTTGCGGCACGTCGATGGGCCACTGGGTCTTGCCCAGGCACAGATCGCCCTTCTTCGCCAGGTAGTCGTTCATCGCGACTGTCAGGTTCTGCAGATTGGCTTCGGGTTTCTGCGGACCGCAGCCGGCGAGCACGGCCAGGGCGGCAACGCCCAACGCCAGGGAGATTTTTTTCTTGTTCATGAAAGTGGAAGAGGAGATCAATTGACGCAGGCACCCGGCTTTGTGGGCGTCGCGGGCTTCGTGTCCGCGTCGCTCAGGATGTTCAGGAAGCAGATCAGGTCGGCGATGTCCTGCTCGGACATGGGAGGCGCCGAGCCGGCTGCGCGGCCGTCCATCGGCAATTGCGTGTCGATGTTCGACGCGTAGGCGGCCGGCAGGTCGTTGTACTTCTGCACCTTGCCGCCCGTGTACTGTGTGGTGATCAGGCCGTAGCTCGGAAACCCGGGGTCGTTCGCCGCCTTGGGCGTGCCACCCACGGTGGGGTACCACAGCTCGGGCTGCGTGTCGCGCGTGTTGTAGAAGCGGATGACCTGTTCCAGCGAGTGCATCACCCCGTTGTGGAAGAAGGCCGTGCGCGTCGCCACGTTGCGCATGGTCGGTGCCTTGAACATGCCGCAGAAGCTGTTCGCTGCATTGGGTGCGGCGGGCACGTGGTCGGTGCGCAGCGGACCGCACACGCCCATGTCGAAGTACTTCAAGTCGTTGTTGGCGGGAATGCCCGCGTTGCGCGGCACGCTGATCGCCTCGTACGAAAAGTCGGTGAACAGTGCCGAGCTGCCGTTGAGGCCCGCGCCCTGGTAGTGGCACGACGCGCAATTGCCCGTGGCCGGATTGGTGAACACCTTCAGCCCGCGCGTTTCCGCCGGCGTGAGCGTGCCGCCGATCTTGTTGGCTGCGTAGAGATCGAACTTGCTGCTGTACGGATGAAAGCTCTTGTCTTCGAGCTGATAGGCCTGAAGGGCTTGCAGCGCACTGGCGAAGGCCGCGTCGCTGTTGTCGAACACCTTGGCGCCGAAGGCCTGGACGATGAGCGGCGCATAGTCCGCGGCCTGCAGCTTCTTCACCACGTCGGCGCTGCTGGCGTTGGCCATCTCGATCGGGTCGAGCAGCGGAATGCGGGCCTGCGCGGCCAGCGTGTCGGCGCGGCCGTCCCACGTGAGGCCGCCACCGGGGCCCGGCACGCTGATGCCATCCGGGTTGTCCAGCAGGTCGGCATAAGGCGGCGTGATGTCCTTGTAGCGCAGCGAGGGCACCGCGCGAAGGCCGGCCTGGTCCATGTGCACGCCACCAAGCTGCACCGACAGGTCGTTGGCCGGCGCGTACGCGTGCGTCGCATCGTGGCAACTGGCACAAGACATGGCGCCGGAGCCCGAGAGGTTCTTGTCGAAGAACATCTTCTGGCCCACCTGCGCCGAGAGACTCAAGGTGCTGGCCGATGCAGGCGCGGCCGCCGGCAGGGCCGGTGCCGCGCCCGGAAGCACAGCGGCCGATCCGTTGCCGCCACCGCCGCCACCACCGCACGCGACGAGCACCGCACCCGCGATGCCCGCCGCGCCCAGCGCGGCCAGCAAAAGCCAGCCCCAGCGCGTCACCGCCGGCCCCCTCGGGCCTGAACGGTGCTCTGTCATTGCTTCAGCGACCAGACGTTGGACTGGTTGGCATCCGGCCCGACCTGCGCCGTGGTCGACACGTCACCCGACTGCTTCTGTGCGTAGCCTGCCGGGATCACGAAGGCGTGGTTGATCGGGCGCACGCTGTCGAAGTGCGTGTCGGCGCTGGCCTTGTACTCCGGCAGGTTCAGGATGTTCGCGGCGATGAAGGCCTCGGTGTACTTCGAGCGGTTCATGTACGAAGCATCGAGCGCCGGATCGGCCAGCTGGAACATGTCCTGCAGCGTGCGCACGAACGAGAAGTGGCTGTAGGCATCGCTGTCCGACACACCCTTGGGCGCATCGGCCTGGTTGGTCAGGATGCCGAAGATACTTTCGCCGTGGCCGCGGTTGCCCTTGGTGTAGTTGTTGATCGTGGCATCGACCGACCAGGTGCCGTCCGCGTTCTGCTTGAGCGGGTTGGCGACAGTGCTGTTCGACACGTTCCAGCCGCAGCAGGAGTTGAAGCCGCTGGTGGCATTGCCTTCGTCGAACATCAGCACGATGGCCACGCGCTTTTGCGGGTTCTGCCACAGCGGCGAAGCCTGGATGCGCTTGACCGTGTAGTCGACGTAGTTGTCGCCGCGCGTGATGATCGGCGAGACGGCGGTGGCCGACACGTTGTTGGCCACGCTGCTGCAGTCGCTCGCGGTGCCGACGCCGCCGGTGCCCTTCACGCTGATGCCGTGCATGTCATCGCACTGGTCGGGCACCAGGAAGTTCAGGTTGCCCACATTGCCGCTGGCCAGGTCGGTGCCGAGCTGGTCGTAGTCGTAGCCTGCGGGAATGGTGTAGTCGTCGGTGCCGTTCTTCAGATTGGCATCCCACTGGCCGCCACCCATGGTGCGATTGCTGTACTTCCACTCGGGCGCGCTGCGCACGTTCTGGTAAGCCATGCCGGGGTGGTGCTTGGTCTTGTACAGGCCGGCGGGCAGCGGCAGCGTGAGTGCGGCGCTGCCGATGGCCGTGGTGTTGCCACCCAGGGTGCCGGGCGCATACACGTTGTCCTGCGCGGTGACCGCGGGATCGGCCACGCTGTCGGTGCGGAAGTCCTGTCCGGGGTTCATCGACTCGCTGTACGTGCGCCAGGTCAAGCCGGCGTTCGTGATCGCGTTGAAGAGGTTGGGCTTGCCGACGATGTTGTGGTTCACGGCGGCTGGCTGCGTGCAGGTCGCGGCGAAGGGCGACTTGCTCAGGCCCGGCTGCGAGCTGTCGGGCGTGGGCAGGTCTTGCACTGCGTTGGCGCCGGTGGCGTCGCAGTTCCACTGGCTGTCGTCGGTAATGCCCCAATCGTCGGCACCACCCAGTGCCGTGTAGTTGGGCTCGCTCGGGTTGCCCGTGGCGTAGTAGCTCACGAGCTGGTTGCCGGCCTTCAGGTAGCCGTTGATCTTGGGCGCGTAGGCCGAGTTCAGGATCGACATCGTGGCCTTGTTTTCCAGCATCACGATGAAGATGTTGTCGTAGCGCGGGACGCCCTCGACATTGAACGCTGCCTGCTGCGACTGCAGGAAGGTGATGGGCTTGCGGTTGTCCACGACGCTTGCCGTGGCCGTCGTCACGCCAGCCATGCCGGTCAGGCGCGGATCGCCGCCGGGGTTGGCCAGCGCGTCGGGGAACTTGTCGCCGCGGTCGAACTTGGTGGTGGCGTAGGCAAAGCGGTTGTTCAGCGCATTGGCCTCGTTGAGCAGGGCGGTCTGCACCTTGCCGCTGGCGGTGTTGGCGTCGGCCAGCAGCGAGGCCACCGGCACGCCCAGGCGCGTGGCCAGGTTCTGCTTTTCGACTGTGTAGGTCGTGCCGTTGGCTTCAGTCAGGCGTGCCACTTCGGACGACAGCGGGCTGACCACCACGGCGGTGCCCTGTTCCTTGACCTGGTCGAGCGTGACGCGCAGCACTTCGCGCGTGCTCACGTTGGTGCCGGCTGCGGTGTTCTTCGCGCTGGTGCCGATGTCGGCGATGAGTGCCGAGGGGCCCGACAACGACAGGCTGAACTTGCCGTTGGCATCCGTGACTGCGGAGGTTTCGCCGCTGTCGCAACGGCCGTTGTTGTTGGCGTCCACGCAGACCGTGGCGCCGGCGTAGTAGCCGGCAGCGATCACCGGGTCGGTGCTGCTGCCGGGCTTGAAGGCGCTGGCGGCAAGCACGCCGCTGACGGTGATGTTGGAGCTTGCGGGCGGCGGGAATGCGAACGGGCCCGAGTTGTCGCCACCGCCCCCGCATGCGGCCAGCAGCGAAGCTGCAAGCACGGTCAACGTGGGGCACAACAAGCCGGATCTGATTGTTTGAATGGCTTTCACTGTCTTCTTTCAAAGGTGGGGTAGGGGCGTGTAAGCAGCAACGCAACAAATGTGTTGCGCCATTGCTGCGGACCGCGAGCTAATCTAGGTTTGCCCTGTGTCAGTCAAAAGGCAAAAGACTTAGCTGTGAATTAGCATGCGCAGCGACCCGAAAAAGGGCCGTGCAAACGATGCGAACGGGGCTGACTACGGCCTGACCAAAGCAGTGGCCGCATGCATGAAAAAGCGAAAGCCGATGGTTCAGAGACGGCCGAAGAAGGCCTGCTGGAGCCCGAAAATCAGCGCCCGGCCTTCTTGCCACCCCGCGGCACCAGCACCTCGCGCAGCGCCACAATCTTTGCCTGCGGCGCATCCCTTCGCCAGATCAGCCGTGTCTGCGCATGGCGAAACTTCGGGCTCAGCCTGTGCACCCCGAGTCGCGCGCGCTCCGCATACGTGCTGAGCACGCTGGCAGGCACCAGCGCCACGCCCATCCCGATCGCTACGCAACCCAGGATGGCGTGGTACGAGCCCATCTCCACCATCTGCCAGGGCGACACGTGCGAGCGCGCGAACCAGTCTTCGAAGCGCTTGCGGTGCGGGCAGCCCGGATGAAAGGCCAGCAGCGCGCTCCTTGCATCGATGTCGCGCGGCGATGCAATCGGCGGGTGCTTCGCTTCGGAGATCAGCACCATCTCTTCTTCATAGACGGGCACGGATGCCAGCCGCTTGTCCGATGCGGGAATGGCGATCAGCGCCGCATCGAGTTCGCCGCTGAGCACCTGCCGCGTGTGGTCGGTCGGGTCGCCGATGTACAGCTCCAGCGTCACGTCGGGGTGCGCGTCGTGGAACACCCCCAGTGGCTGCGGCAGGCGCACCGCCGCCGTGCTTTCCATGGCGCCCAGCCGCAGCACGCCCGAAGGCTGGTCGAGCTTCACGGCCTCGGTCGCTTCCTTGGCCAGGTCGAGCAGGCGGTCGGCGTATTGCAGCAGCACGCGGCCGGCCGGTGCCAGTTGCAGCCGCCCGCCTTCGCGAATGAACAGCGGCGCCGCGAGTTTTTCTTCCAGCGCCTGGATGCGTGCCGTGACGCTCGACTGCGCCCGGTGCAGCGATTCCGCCGCGCGAACGATGCCGCCGGTTTGCACCACGGCCTTGAAAACCTGCAGGTCGGAGAGTTCCATGGATTCGTCCCAGCCGAATGAATCGTTCTGAATAATTCATTTTATGAGAACACCTCTCTCGCCTAGATTGAGCCTCCCCTGAAAGGAAATCATGAAGATAGGTGTGATCGGAATCGGCGTGATGGGCGAGCCCATTGCGCGCAACCTCAAGAAGGCGGGGCTCGACGTGACAGTCTTCAGCCGCCGCCCCGAAAGCTGCGAGCCCTTGCGTGAAGCGGGCATCGCCATCGCGAACAGCGCGGCGCAGGTCATCGAGGCCTGCGACGCGACCATCCTGATGCTGCCGGGCCACAAGGAGATCGACGCGGTGCTCGGCCGCGATGCGCAAGGGCGCATCGGCATTCCCGTCGAAGGCAAGACCCTCGTGCTCATGGCCACGGTGGCGCCGGCGTATTCGCTCGCGCTCGAGCGTGCGGTCGTGGCGGCCGGCGCGCGCTATGTGGAAGCGCCGGTCTCGGGCTCGAAGACACCGGCCCAGACCGGGCAACTGGTCGTGCTGGTTGCGGCGGCCGACCCGGCGCAGCTCGACGCGTTGCAACCGGCCTTCGACGCCATCGGCAAGCGCACCGTGCGCTGTGGTGCCGTGCCCGGCGCCATGCGGATGAAGCTTGCCAACAACCTGTTGCTGATCGCCAGCTTCGAGGCCATCACCGAGGCCGTGCACTTCGCTGGCTCGATCGGGCTCGATGTGCAGCAGTTCCTGGAGATGGCACAGGCGGGCCCGCTGGCCAACGACGTGCTGCGCATGAAGGCGCCCAAGCTGCTGGCCGACGACTTCGGGCGGCAGGCAGCCATCAGCCAGGCGTTCAAGGACATCAGCTTCGTTTGCGAAGAGGCAGAGGCCCGCGGGCTCTGGCTGCCGGCCGCGCGCACCAACCGCATCGTGTTCGGCGAAGCCATGCGGCGCGGGCAGGCCGATGAGGACGTGATCGGTGTCATCAAGGTGCTGCGCGACGGCATGCCGCCGGCGGCAGTGGGCTAACTGGCGCCGCGAACCGCAGCAGGAGCGGTTCGCCGTGGGTCGGGTCTAGACTTCAGGCTCCAGCTCATGGGAACCCACATGACTCAGATGAAGCGACCCGAAGATGCGCCCCTCGCGTTTCAAACTGCCTGGAACAACCACGACATGGCGTCTCTGGGAACACTGTTCCACGACGATGCGACTTTCGTGAACCGGTTCGGGCACTACGTGCGTGGCACCCAGGAGATCGTCGATCTGCACGCGCCCATCCACGCCACCATCTACAGCGACTCCACGCTCCAGAACGAGTTGATCAGCGTGGTGACGACGGCCATCGTGCACTTCTGGAGCCGGCTCACGGCCGGGGCGGCTCATCCTGCGGGGCCGCACGCGGTCGACACGCTGATCCTTGCCGTGCTGACGCGGGCCGGCGGCGAGTGGCGAATCAAGGCGCTCGAGAACGTCACCCTGACGAACCCGCGCACGGGAGAAACCGTGTTGAGAGACGCCGTCAACCCGCCAGCAGCCGCCCGTTGAACAGAATGTGCAGCGTGCGAAGGGTCAGCACGAACAGGGTCGCGGTAAGAGCCAACAGCAACCCACCGGCCAGCAGCTTCAACGGCGGCGTCGGATGCATGGACGCGTACTTCAACGCTGCATTGACCATTGCCGCCAGCGGAAAGCTGACGGCCCACCACCCCGCGCCGAACGGCACGCTTCGCCGAAACACTTTCGGCGCAAGCACGACAAAGAGAAACAGCCCGAAATAGAACAGCAGCGCGGCGAACCGATCGACCTCGCCGATGAGGTTCGTGTACGCAGTGAACCCGACCTCGAACGGCGCGATGAGGATCATCAATGACGGCGTCATCGCGGGCGCGAGCGGCTCATGCTGGATCAGGCGCGTGACGATCATCGTGAACATCACCAGCGCGAGCACCGAGCCCACGGCAATCGACAGCAGCAGCACCTCGCCGGCCCAGGCCATGGGCATGTGGCTGCCGGTGACGGGAATGTCCAGCGCGGCGACGCCCGGAATGATCCACGCAGGCACCGCGTGCTTGGGGTCGCCGTTGCCACTCAGCAGGCGCGAAGCGACATGCAGGGCCAGCAGCAGCGTGACGACGGTGCCGATGATCCAGAGCACATGGCCCAGCGTGCTGTCGTACACGCCCAGCACCGCCGATTGCAGCAGCAGGGCAATGGCGATGGTGCCGAAGAAGTTGCCGGCAATCGGGTGATGAAACTCCGCCTTCACGGCCGCCGGGTGCCGCAGCAGCTTGGCGCCATATCCGATGGCGAGCACGACGAACACGAAGGTGGCAAAGAGGCCGATCACATCCGCAACCACCCGGTCGACGCCGAAGGCGGTGTGCGCGAAACGCCAGCCCATCGCCAGGCCCGAGAGGCCCATGACGGCGGCGAACAGGTTGACGGGAAGGTTCTTGACGGAGCCCCCGGCGGGGCGGGTGTTCGCCGTGCCGAGGGCAGGGGAAGTGGCAGACAACATGTTGTTCTGCTGCGTGGCGGCATTGGTCATGCGCGCAAGTTTCCGCCGCGCCGGTTTGGCTGCTATGGCCGCGAGGCGGCGTTTTCTGCCAAATTCCTGCGTTGTCGGCCATGCGCACCGCCGCCGCTCGAATCGGCGTGGTGCGCCGCCCAGCCTCAGCGTTGCGGCATGTCCTTGACCGAGTAACCCAGGCTCACGGTCGCGTCCTCCGGAATCGCAGGCATCGTCGCATTCCAGGCCAGCCAATCGGCCCGCATCGCCGCCAGCCGCTGCGGCTCCTTCTTGCCGAGGTTCGCGCGCTCGCGCTCGTCCGCCGGAATGTTGAACAGGTACTCGTTGCCGTCGACCTGCAGGTACTTCCAGTCGCCGTCGCGCAGCGCCTGCTGGCCGCGATGGTTCATGCGCCAGTGCAGCGGGCGGCGGAAGCTGTGCGTGGCGTCCTTCAGCACGGGCATCAGCGAGATGCCGTCCAGCGGGTAGGCCGCGTCGGCCTGCACACCGGCCGCGTCGAGCATGGTGGCGGACCAGTCCATGGTCATGCACAGTTGCGCGCTCTCGCCGCCCTTGGCGATCATCGCGGGCCAGTGCGCGATCCATGGCACGCGAATGCCCCCTTCGGTCAGGTCCATCTTGCCGCCGACCAGCGGCCAGTTGTCCGAGAAGCGTTCGCCGCCGTTGTCGCTGGTGAACACCACGAGCGTGTTGTCGGCCATGCCGTGCTTGTCGAGCGCGGCCATGATCCAGCCGATGCCTTCGTCCATGTGATGGATCATGCGGCGGTACACGTGGATGTTGCCGCCGGCCAGGTCGAACAGGTTGTCCTTGATGGCCGGTGCCTTCTCTGCGTCGTCGCGCGTTTCCCAGGGCCAGTGCGGCGCGGTGTAGTGCAGGCTCAGGAAGAAGGGCGCTTCTTGCTTGGCCATGCGCTCCACGTAGTCGACGGCGCGCCTGGAGAGGACATCGGTGAGGTAGCCGTCTTCCTTCTTGTCTTCTTCGCCGAACCACAGGTCGTGCTGGCCGGTGGAGTCGCAGTGGGTGAAGTAGTCGACGCCGCCCGACATGGGTCCGAAGAACTCGTCGTACCCCGAGCGCAGGGGCCCGAAGCTGGGCGGGTAGCCCAGGTGCCACTTGCCGATGAGCGCGGTCTGGTAGCCGCTGGCCTTGAGCAGCGACGGCAGCGTAGGGTGGTCGGTCGGCAGGCCCAGCGTGGTGCTGCCACGGCTGCTGCTGCGGATGGGCTCTTCGGCCGCGCCGCGCAGGCGGTACTGGTAGCGCGCGGTGATCATCGCGAAGCGCGTGGGCGAGCACACGGGCGAATTCGCGTAGCCCTGCGTGAGCTTCAGTCCGTTGGCGGCCAGCCCGTCGAGCACGGGCGACACGGGGCCGAACACGGCATCGCGGCCGCCGTAGCAACCAAGGTCTGCATAGCCGAGGTCGTCGGCCACGATGAAGATGATGTTGGGTCTGGTCATGAACAGTTCGCTCCTTTTGAGAGATCAGGAAGTCTTTTCGTGGAACACCACGGAACCGGCTTTGCCGGGCCGTGGGTGTTGCCCCCTGCAAGGGGGTTGGCGAAGCGACACGAAGTGCGCGAAGACTGGGGGTGTGCTCAAGGTTGGTAGCCGGACTTCTGCACGACGGGAGCCCACTGCGTGCGGTAGGCCTTGAGCATGGCGACAGTCTGCGCCTGCGTGCTGACCACGGGCGTCATGCCCGAGTCCTTGAACTTGCGTTGGGTGTCCGGGTCCTGCATGACTTCGCGGATGGCGGTGGACAGCCGCTCGACCTTGTCCTTGGGCATGGTGGTCGGTGCAAAGAAGGTGTTCCAGCCGGTGGCGGCGAGGTCGAGGCCGGCTTCCTTGAAGGTTGGAATGTTGGGCGCGAATGGCGAGCGCTTGGCGCCCGACAGCGCCAGGATGCGCAGCTTGCCCGCGTTGTGCTGCGGCAGCACCACGTCTTCGGTGTCGACGGCAATCGGCACCTGTCCGCCGATCAGGTCGTTCAGCAGCGGCGCGGAGCCGCGATAGCCGATCACCTGCGTCTGCACCTTGGCCTTCTCGCCCACCATCAGGCCGAAGAAGTGCGGCAGGCTGCCGGTGGCCGGCACGCCCACGTTGGCCTGTGTGGGGTTGGCGCGCATCCATGCGAGCAGGTGGCTTAGTTCGCGCACGGGCAGGGTGGGCGACACGGCCAGCGCGAAGTCATAGTCATTGACGTGGGACACGGGCACGAAGTCGCGCTCGGCGTCGTAGTTGTTGTCCTTGAAGACCAGCGGCGCCACGACCATCACGGCCGGGTTGGCGAGCATCAGCACGTTCTGGTTGGCGGGCGTGATCTTCACCTGTTGCGCCGCCAGGCGGCCGCCCGCGCCGGGCTTGTTGTCGACGATGACCGCCACGCCCAGCTTGGTGCCGAGCTTGTCGGCCACGACGCGTGCCACGCGGTCGGTGGCGCCACCGGGCGCGTAGCCGACGACGATGTGCAGCGGGCTGTCGAAGGCCTGGGCCTGGGCGGGAATGGCGATGGAAGCCATGAGGCCGGCGGCGGCGAGCAGCGTGGCAAGTCGGCGGGTGATGGGTTTGCAGGTCATGTGGGGGTTCCTCCTCGTTCAGTCGTTGGCTTGAAAATTCACGGCTTTCATGATGCCGGCCCAGCGCGCGGTGTCCTCGCGCATGGTCTTGAGCAGTGCTTCGCTGCCGTCGCCCACGGGGTACATGCCGTTCTGCAGCAACTGCTGGCGCACCTCGCGTGCATTGACGGCGCGGGTGAATTCGGCGCGCAGTTTGTCGATGGTGGCGGGCGGTGTCTTCAGCGGCGCGTAGTACGCGAACCACGCGGTCGCGACCACATCCTTGTAGCCACCTTCGACGAAAGTCGGCAGGTTGGGCATGAGCGGCGAGCGCTTCTCGCCGCTGGTGGCCAGCACCTTCACGCGGCCCGAAGGCAGCATCTGCTGCGCGCCGCCGATGGTGTCGAAGTACAGGGGCACGCTGCCGCCCATCACGTCCTGCCGCGCGGGCGTGGAGCCGCGATAGGGCACGTGCACCATCTTCAGGCCGGCCGCGCGGTTGAGCATCTCGCCCAGAAAGTGCGAAGGCGTGCCCGCGCCGTACGACGCAAAGCTCAGCTTGTCGCCTTGCGTCTTGGCCCAGGCGACGAACTCGGCCAGCGTGTTGGCCGGCACGTCCTTGTTGACGACCAGCGCCAGCTCGAAGCGGGCCGCGTTGAGGATCGGCACGAAGTCCTTGATCGGGTCGTACGAGAGATTGCGGTAGGCGCTCGGAAACATGGTCATCATGCCGGCCGTGCCCAGCAGCAGCGTGTGGCCGTCGGGCGGCGCCATCTTGACGGCCTCGACCGCGATGCGGCCCGCCGCGCCCGAGCGGTTGTCGATGATCAGTGGGCCCAGCGACTCGCGCACCTGCTGCGCGATGGCGCGCGTCAGCACGTCCTGCGTGCCGCCCGCGGGCACGCCGATCAGCACCTTGATCGGCTGGCCGGATGCAAAGCCCTGTTCGGCCCGCGCGAGCGATGCGACGGGAGCGAGCGCGAGGCCGCCCAGCGCGGCAAGGGCGTGGCGGCGGTTCAGGTCGGGAATCAGGGGCATGGGCGATGTCTCCGGGGCTCAGTTTCAATCGTGCGGCAAGGCCGGGCGCTGGGGCCGCGACTGCGGACGATTCTGTAGACGCTACAGTCGATTGATCAAATCAACCATTGCCCGGATTAACCCGGCCTCGCCCGAAATGACCGCCGCGCCACGCCCACCGCTGGACGACCTGTTGCTCTACCGGCTGTCGCGCCTGCTGGCGGTCGCGGGCAGCATGGTGATCCGGCTGTGCGAAGGGCGCTTCGGCATCACGCGGCGCGAATGGCGGCTGATTGCCACGCTGGCCAGCCGTGGCGAACTCGGCTCGTCGCAGCTCGCCGAGCATGCCCAGCTCGACCGGGCGCGCACCTCGAAGGCAGTGGGCTCGATGGTCGCCAAGCAACTGGTCACCCGCGTGGCCCGCGCAGGCGATCGCCGGCAGGTGCAGCTGGGCCTGACCGATGCGGGCAGGGCGCTGTACGACGAACTCTTTCCGCTGGTCACGAAGATCAATGCCGAGCTGCTGGGGGCGCTGGACGCTGCCGACGCAGAACGCTTCGACGATTCGCTGCACCGCCTGCAGGCGCGCGCCGAGCGCATGCTCGAAGAAGCCGTGCTGCCCAAGGCCGACCGTGGGCGACGCTCCCAGACACAGCCCCGGCCCCGGCAAGGCGCGCGTGATCGTGTGGCACGATGAAAGGATGCTTGAGCCGTCACGCCGAATACCGTATCGCACCTGGCCCGGCGCGCTCGCGGTTCTCCTTGCCATTGCCGCCTATGTGGGCGGCCTGACATTCTGGGACCGCCACACGCCCGGCAGCCGTTCGCTGGCTGCGGGGCAGACGGTGTCCGTGGGGCAGGCGCGGTTCGTTCCCGCCGAGGGATGGGAGATGGACGTGTCGCGCTCGAAAGCCGGCACGTCCTTGATGCTGTTCAAGGGCGCTCACAAGTTCCTGGTGACGACGAGCCCATGGATGGGCGGGCCCGACGGGCCGCTGGTGCGGCAGCAAAGGCTCATGGAGCGGGGGCAGGGCCTGCAGATCGACGGCGACGTGTCCGACTTCGTCACGTCATGGGGATTGCAGGGCAAGACCTTCGCCTACTACGGCGCGAAGCTGGCCGGCCGGTTCTGGCAGGTGGTCGACCAGCGGCGCAAGTCGCTCGTGCAGATCGATTTCTACGGCGCCAACGACGGCCTGAGCGAAGCGATGGACGACGCCCGGGGCATGCTCGATTCCATGGACCTGGAGGCGCCGCAGTGAACCTGAGCAACTTCGAGCAAGACCGCACCGCCTGGCCGGTCGGCACCGATTCGTTCTTTCAGCCGCATCGCGCCGCCTTCTGGCTGCTGGCGGCGTTGATCGTCAACGGCCTGTTCTATACGGTCAACATGTTCTCCATGGGGTTCCGCGTGGTCCCTGTCACGGTGCTGCTGGGGCTGCTGGTGTGGGGCGTCTACACCCTGGTTTTCATCCTCGTTTTCCGGACACTGGATCTGCTCGAGCAGCATTCGCCGGAGGGCTTTGTGCTGGCCTTTGCATGGGGCGGCCTGGGGGCGGTCTATCTGGCGGCACCGGCCAACATCGCCATTCAGAGCCTGTGCGCCAAGCTGGTGTCGCCGGAGTTCGTGGCCGTCTGGGGGCCGGCCGTGGCGGGGCCGATCACCGAGGAGTTTCTGAAGCTCGCCGGCGTCATCCTGCTGGTGCTGGTGGCGCGCAACCAGTTCCAGACCTACCTGTCGGTGCTGATCGTCGGCGCCATGACGGGGCTGGGTTTCCAGGTGGTCGAGAACCTGAGCTACACCGTCAACGCCTCCATGCACTTTCCGCTGGAAAACCAGGTGTACCCGGTGCTTCTCAACCTGCTGACGCGCGGGGTCCTGAGCGGACTGTGGAGCCACGCGGCCTACACGACGATCGCGTCTTTCGGCGTTGCCTGGTTCCTGCTGCACCCGGAGCGGCGGATGGCGACGCGGGTGGCTTGCGCCTTCGTCTGCTTCGCGCTGGCGTGGGCCATGCATTTCGTCTGGAACTCGCCGCTGATGGACGACCGGTTCGACGACGGGCCCGTGGGCATGGCGCTGTTCATTCTTGTCAAAGGCATTCCCGTGGTGATCGCGGCCGGGCTCTTCTGGCGGGTTGCCGCCCTTGAGAACGGCGCGTACCTGCATGCGCTGGCAGCCTACTTCGTGCCCGAGCGCGAGCTGATCCGCGATGACGAATGGGTGCGCCTGGGCGCGCCGCTGCAGCGCTACAAGGTTCGCAGGGAGACGGGCTGGACCTTCGGGCTGCGGGCGCGGCGGTTGAAGGCGCAGATGCAGCGCGAGCAGTTGCGGCTGATCCGCAAGGCGATGACATACGGACGCGGGGCGCAGACGCTGCCCCATGAAGTGGCGCTGAGGCGGCTGCGGGCTGAGCTGGAGCCGCTGATCTCCGTCAGTACGCGTACGGAGAGACCTGAACGAACGGGTCGACCTGCACCCTGAAGCCATAAGGTGCGGGAATGGTGTTGTCGAAGCGGCCAGTAAACGGATTTGCGGCTGCGAACTCAATGAACCTTCCGCGTTTGTCATCGACAACTCTGGCGCCTGGACAGTCCAACAGACTGAGATTCATGACCGGTTGGAGCTGCGTCGAACAATAGACACCGACGGCCACATCGCCGCTCATCGGCCACACCGTCAACTCAAGGCGCACGTCTTGGCGATGAACGACATAGTGAAACGAGGCACCGTACTCCTCTTCAGTTGGAGCTACACCTAGAAGTTCGAGAAAATCTACCGGCTCCCACACTAGTTCTGACATCAAGAATCCCGTTAGCGCGGGCCTGCATAGAGTTGTTGGAAATGCTCTTCGACGTTGAGTCCTCGCAGGACTGCTGTCTCGGAAAAATCCAGAGTTCGAGATTGAGCAACGAAGCGTTGAAGCTCATGTGGAATCTCGGAGATTGAGCAGAATTCTGTGGGGGAGAGAAATCGAAAGTAGTCGCCATTTGACACCTCCCCGATGTAGCCCGCAGGACGCTCGCTGGGCATATTCCCGTGGTCGAGTGCTTGGTACAGGTAGATTCCCTTGTTGATTGCCAAGTTGGCATCACAAAGACGCGTGGCCTTTTTTTGATTCTCTATGAGCTGCGCTTTGACTTCAGCCTTCGTTGCATACCCCCGGTAGATCCAGGAAGAGTAGTAGTCCACGGAGAATTCACCGCCCTTTCGCAGCTTTGAACTGTCATGCACTGAAGACTCTTCGTCCATGAAATCTGAAATCGCATCGAGGGCATGCTCAGCGCCGTCGGTGCAAAGCAAGCACTGGGGCAATTCACCGAAACCGTTGTTCAGCAGCATTGCGATCCTTGCATTCCTGTCCATGGCGAACCACGTATAGGCATCACCGCCTCGCGGTCTCCAGTTGGTATCCAGGACGGGTCTCATCGCAGGTTTTTCATTTCTCTTGCTGCAGCAAGTGTTAAGGCGCGGCTGGTTGGCCGCTCATGTGTGTTGTCTCGACGCATGTGGAGTTGGGTGCCAAGATTTCAGTGTGAGGATGCCACAGGCCTCGCGCTCATACGCCTGTGGTTCGTTCTGCTCTTCGCCCTGCCTGAATGGATTCTTAAAATAGATCGAGCGCTTGGTCTAATAATTAAGCCCATGACCCACAAGCCCGAACAACCCCGTGCGAAAAGTTGACCCCGAGCGCCAGCAGGCCAAGCGCCGCCAGATCATGGAAGCCGCTGGCGAATGCTTCTCCCGCCGCGGCTTTCATGCCACGACCACCGCCGAGATCTGCGCCGCGGCCGGCATGAGCCCCGGCAACCTCTTTCACTACTTCGACAGCAAGAGCGCGATCGTCGAGGCCATCGTCGACGAGGAGCGCAGCGACACCGCAGCGTACTTTGCCGCGCTCGAAGATGCGCCCGATCATTTCGAGGCCTTGCTCGATTTTCTCGATGTGGTCATGGCCTTCGCCGCCGACAAGGCCTATGCACGCCTGGCGCTGGAGATCGCCGCCGAGGCCATGCGCAACCCGGCCATCGGCGCGCGCACGGCGGCCGGCGATGCCGAGACACGCGCCGCCATCGCCAGGCTGCTGCGCGGCGCAATGGCACGCGGGCAGGTCGATGCGGGGCTCGACCCCGAGCAGGCCGCCTCCTGGGTCGCCGCGCTCATCGACGGTGTCTTCTCGCGCCTGGCCATGGACGCCGGCTTCGATCCGCAACGCGAAGCGCCGATGCTGCGCCTTGTCGTGCGCCGGTTCCTGAAACCCGGGAGCGCCACATGACCGCCGTGGCTTGCACCGTGTCCGAGCGGCCGGTCTGGGACCGCGCCGGTGGCCGCGTGTTCGGCAAGGTGGCGCTGGTGACGGGCGCGGCTTCGGGCATCGGCCGCGCGACCGTGCTGCGGCTGGCCGCCGAAGGCGCGAGCGTGGTTGCCACCGACATCGACACGCGGGGCGGCGAAGAAACAGCCTGCCTTGCGCGTGCCACAGGCGGTCGCGCCATGTTCATTGCGCACGACGTGGCGAGCGAGGCCGACTGGCGCGACGTGATCGATACCGTCGTGGCCGCGCATGGCGCGCTGCATGTGCTGGTCAACAACGCCGGCATTGCGCTGGCCGGCGACACCTTCGCGATGAGCCACGAGGACTGGCGCCGCCAGCTCGCGGTCAATCTCGACGGCGTCTTTCTGGGCGTGAAGCATGGCGTGCCGTTGATGTCGCGCTCGGGTGGCGGTTCGGTCGTGAACGTGTCGTCCGTTGCCGGGCTCGTCGGCGATCCGGGCCTTGCGGGCTATTCGGCGAGCAAGGGCGGCGTGCGCCTGTTCTCCAAGTCGGTGGCGCTGGAGTGCGCCCGCGCGCGCAACGGCGTGCGGGTCAACTCGCTGCATCCGGGCGTCATCGACACACCGATCTGGACCACGAATGCGCGTTCGCAGTCGCGCGGCGGCGTTGCGATGACCGGTCTGAAGCGGCTCTGGCGCCGTGCAGTCCTTCGCGTGGCGGGGCGGGCGGGTGTGCCGCTCGGCCATGCGGGCACGGCCGCCGACGTGGCCAACGGCATTCTTTATCTCGCCAGCGACGAGTCGCGCTACGTGACGGGCAGCGAGCTTGTCATCGATGGCGGCTTGACGGCGGCCTGACGCATGAGCCCGGAAACCATGTCGCCTCACAACCTCCCCGCGCAACCCGCAGGCGCACCCGCGAACGAACGCCAGACGCTGGTCGATGCACTGCGCGGCTTTGCGCTGATGGGCATCCTCGTCGTCAACATCGCGAGCTTTGCCTCGGCCTACTACGGCGTGGGCGTGCCCGACCCCATGGCGCAGTCCGTGGCCCAGCGCGCCGCGCTGTTCGTTCGCACCCTCCTGTTCGAGACCAAGTTCTACCTGCTGTTTTCCTTTTTGTTCGGCTACAGCTTCACCTTGCAGATGCAGTCGGCCGAGCGCGACGGCAAGCCCTTCGTGCCGCGCCTGCTGCGGCGGCTGCTGGGGCTGTGGATGCTCGGCTTGCTGCATGCCGTGTTGCTGTACCACGGCGACATCCTCACCACCTATGCGGTGCTGGGCGGCGTGCTGCTGGTGCTTCGGCGCAGGGGCGATGTGTTCCTCACGCGCTGCGCCATTGGCCTCGTGCTCATGGCATCGTTGCTGTGGGCGACCCTTGGCTACCTGCTGGCGTTTGCCAATGTTCCGGCCGACACCCGGGGTGCATTCGCGGAGGCCGCATCGGCCATGGCTGCATACCGTGGAACGCCGGCCACGGTGATCGCACAGCATCTGCGCGAACTGCCGCAGGTGTTCGTGGTGATCGCGTTCGCGCAGGCCCCGAATGCACTGGCGATGTTCTTCATGGGCTTCATCGCCGGCAGGCGACGGCTCTTCGCGAACGCGGCAGCCCATCGCGCGCTGTTCAGGCGCTTGTTGATCTGGGGTCTGGTCGTGGGCGTGCCGGGCGCCGTGTTCTATGCCTTGCCTTCGGTGCGCCTGAACGATTCGGTGCGCGAGATCTACGCCCTGTCGCTCGGCCTGCTGACGGCGCCGTTCATGACGGCGGCCTACGTGGGCGGCCTGATGCTTTTTTTCCAGACCCGGCGGGGCAAGGTGCTGGTGGAGCTGCTGGCGCCAGCGGGGCGCATGGCGCTTTCCAACTACCTGATGCAGTCGCTGGTTTGCGCCTGGATCTTTCTGGCATACGGCCTGCGGTTGATGGGCACGGTCGGGCCGCTGGCGACCTTCGCGTTCGCCTTCGCGATCTTCACGGTGCAGTTGGTGCTGAGCCGCTGGTGGTTGCGCCGCTTTGCCTACGGGCCGGTGGAATGGTTGCTGCGCGCCATCACGAATCTGGAGCTACCCGCGATGCGGCGCGGGCCGAGGCACGGCGCGCGATGACTTCGATCCTTCATCTCGTTGGGCCGGGTGGTGCCGGCAAGACTTCGGTCGGTCCGCTGCTGGGGCAGCAGCTTGGCTGGCAGTTCCTCGACCTCGATGCGCAGTTCATGCGCCAAGAAGGAGACATTGCAAGCTGCATCGAGGCCCACGGCTACGCGGGCTACGCGAAGCGCAATGTCGCGGTGTACTCGGAAATCTGCCACACGCTGAAAACACCAGCCGTGTTGGCGCTCTCGTCCGGCTTCCTGATCTATCCGGCAGACGTCGATGCGCGGGACCCGGCACTTCGTGCCGCTATCGAACACGATCCATTGACGGCATTGCTGATGCCTTCGTTCGAGCTGGAGCCGTGCGTGGACACCATCGTGAGGCGACAACTTGCGCGGCCGTACCTGGCGGGTGACAGGGTGAAGGAAGAGCGACGGATACGCGAGCGATTCCCGCGTTTCATGGCGCTGCAGTGCGCCCGCTTCCTCAGCGATGGCGCACCGGCCCGGACGGCGTTGGAGATCGCGCGTTTCGCGGCGGCGCAAGAGCGCATGCGCATTCAACTCTGAAGCGCATCGTCGACCAGACGCCGGAGATGAGCCGAAGCGAGATGAGCATGCCGCTGCTTCATCAGCGTGAATGGTGTATCAAGCGGATTGCTCCGCAGCCGAACGACACCCCGTCACCCTCCACGAAGCGACCTGCCACGGTCCGGCGCGGGCCACAACCCGTGCGGCCGCATCAACATGGTGACGATCATCGCCAGCGAGATCAGCAGCGGACGCAGGATGCCCGCGTCGAGTCGGCCATCGGTCATGGCTTGCAATGGACCGGCCACGTAGCGAAGGGCTTCCGGCAAGGCGGTGAGCAGCAGCGCTCCGAGAATCACGCCCGGGATGTGCCCGATGCCGCCGAAGACCACCATCGCCACGATGATCACCGACTCCTGCAGGCCGAATGCTTCAGGCGAAATGAAGCCCTGAAAGGCGCCGAACATCGCGCCGGAAACGCCGCCGAAGCTCGCGCCGATTCCGAAGGCCAGGAGCTTCATGTTTCGAGAGTTGATGCCCATGGCCTGGGCGACAACTTCATCGTCGCGAATCGCCATCCAGGCACGGCCGATTCGCGAGTGTTGCAGGCGATGGCAGATCGTCACGGTGAGCAGCACCAGCGCCAGGAACAGGTAGTAGTACAGCGTGACCGATGCAATCTGATGGCCGCCGAGGGACAGGGGCTTGCCCAGGTCCAGTCCGAAGAAGCTGATCGAATCATTCGGGCCCACGCCCTTGGCGCCGTTGGTGATGTTGACCGGATGGCTGAGGTTCGCGATCAGCAGCCGCACGATCTCGCCGAAACCCAGCGTCACGATGGCCAGGTAGTCGCCGCGCAGCTTCAGCGTGGGTGCGCCGAAAAGCGTCCCCAGCAACGCGGCAAGCACGGCGCCGAGCGGAATGGTGATCCACCAAGGCGTATGCAGGCCCAGCGGAAACATCGCCGCGATCCAGGCAAAGCTCTCGGCCAGATGGGGCGAGGTCAGCAGCGCGAACATGTAGGCGCCGATGGCATAGAAGGCCACGTAGCCCAGGTCCAGCAGGCCGGCATAACCCACCACGACATTCGCTCCCAAGGCCAGCATCACGTACAGGAGGCAGGTGTCGGCAATCCGTACCCAATGCGTGCCTATGGCCTGCAGCAGCAGAGGAAGCACAAGGAGCGCAACGAGCGATGCATATTTCAGGGCCTTGCCATGGCGGGTGATTCGAGCTGGGTTGTTCATCTGTGCGCGTGATTGCTTTCGGGCGTGGCCTGTACAGGTCAACGTTAGACTCGCGCGAATCGGCAGGAAAGAGGTGCCATGTCCGTTTGAAACGGAATGGAACGCCGCAATAGCGCAGGTATACCCGGATGGACAAACTCAGCGGCCTTCTGGCCTTCGTGAAGGCCGCCGAACTTGGCAGCTTTGTCGCGGCAGGCCGCGCGCTGGAGCTGTCGGCCTCGGCCATCGGCAAGGGCGTCGCCCGTCTCGAACAGCAGATGGGCGTGCGTCTCCTGCAGCGCAGCACCCGACGCATCCAGTTGACCGAGGAGGGCCGGCTTTTTCATGAGCGCTGCCGCCGCATCCTGGACGACCTCGATGACGCGCAGGCCATGCTGTCGCACGTACAAGAGGCGCCACGCGGGAGACTGCGCGTGAGCGCACCGATCGTCGGCTATCACTTCCTCCTGCCTGTGATCCCGGACTTCGTCGCGCTCTATCCCGAGGTTGAACTCGACATCAATTTCACCGACCGCACGGTGGACCTGATCGACGAGAGCGTCGACGTCGCCATCCGCAGTGGCGATCTGCCCGATTCCCGGTTGGTCTCGCGGCCGCTGAACCCCTTTCGACTGCTGCTTTGCGCATCGCCGGATTACCTCAGGCAGCACGGCACACCGCGCGTTGTGAGCGATCTGGAGCGGCACGCCACGGTCCGCTTTCGCCATCCGAACTCCGGCAAGTTGCTGGAGTGGCCGATGCTGCAGTCCACCGCCGATGCCGAGACCCGGCTTCGCACGGTGCTCGCATGCAACAACATGGAAGCGGTGCTTGGCGCCACATTGCGCGGGCTCGGGATCGCCTGCATGCCCGACTTCCTGGCGCGCGAGATGCTCGCTGATGGGCGGCTTGTGACGGTGCTTGAAAAGCAGCTCAGCGCGGGTGGCCAGTTCAGGGCGCTCTGGCCGTCAAGCCGGCATCTGTCGCCCAAGGTGCGTGTTTTCGTCGATCACCTGTGCAAGCACTTGTCTGCCTCAGACACGTCGGGGTCTCGTGCTCATGGCACCAGCAACGTCGAGAGCTGATAGACCGCAAAGCCCACCAGGATCACACCCGACAGCCGGTTGATGTACTGCATCGACCGGGCACTGAGCTTGTGCCGGACCATCGACACCATGGTCGACAGCCCGAGCCACCACAGCGCCGAGCCGAGGAAGACGCCGAGCACCATCGACGTCGCGGCACCGGCGCCGCCCACATGGCCTGTCGCAACGGTCGCGAACACGGCGATGAAGGACAGGATCGTCATAGGGTTCGCCAGCGTGAGCAGGAACACCGACAGCATCGCCTTCAGCGGCGTGGTGGCGTCTTGCGCCGACCGCGCCTGCGTGGCGACCGGTGCGCGAAGAAGCTGAATGCCCATCCACGCGAGGAAGGCCGCACCGCCCAGCGCGAGCGGCACGCGCGCCGCCACCATCGACGCGATGACGGCCGACACGCCCAGCGCGCCGATGGCGCCGTAGCACGCATCGGCCAGCGCCGCGCCCAGGCCGCTCAGAAAGCCGATGGTGCGGCCATGCGCCAGCGTGCGCTGGATGCAGAGAAGGCCGATGGGACCGACGGGCGCGGCAATCGACAGCCCGATGACGAGGGCCTTGAAGAAGAGGGCGGAGTCCATGTGTGCACGCGGGGTTGGCAAGTCAGAATCGAATTGTCCCGAGCCGCTTCGTTGAAGAGAATGACGAAGCTCAGGCAGATCGCGCTGTTTGCCTGAGATCGAAAGCCAATACCCAACCCGTGCCTTAAATCCATGGAAATCGATCCCAAGAACTGGCAGATCCTCGACGTGCTTCAGGAAGACGCACGCACCTCATTGACCTCGCTGTCGCGGCAGGTCGGCCTGTCGGTGCCTTCGACTTCGGAGCGGGTGAAACGGTTGGAAGAGGCGGGCGTGATCGAGGGCTACCGCGCGGTGGTGCCGCCGCGCAAGGCGGGCTACACGATCACCGCGTTGATCGGCATCCACACCCTGCAGCCGGAAAAGGCGCGGCTGATCAAGCTGCTCAAGGGCAAGAGCGAAGTGCTCGAATGCTTCCACGTGACGGGGCAGGATTCGTACGTGCTCAAGGTGATCGCGCGCGACATCGAGCATCTGGAGGCTTTCGTGGGCAGCATCAACCACCTGGGCGAGACGCGCACCTCGATCGTGATGTCGGTGCCGATTCCGGCGCGGGCTGTGGCGGAGCCCGGTCGTGCTGCCGGCGCCGCCGAAGTCGAGGCGCGCGCCTGCGCCAAGGCACGCCGGCCCTGAGAGAGGCTCAGGCGTTCAGCGCGCCGCCTTCTGCTGGTAGATCTGTTCGCCCGCCACCCACGTCTCCAGCACCTGCGTCTTCCAGATCTCGCCCGGCGCGACCGTGAACGGGTCCTGGTCCACAACGATGAAGTCGGCCCACTTGCCCGCCTCCAGCGATCCGATGGATTTCTCCTGGTGCTCGGCGTAGGCCGCATCGAGCGTGAAGGCGCGGAACGCCTGCGGCAGTGTCATCGCTTCTTCCGGATGCCAGCCGGCGATGGGCTTGCCCTGGTGGTCGGTGCGGGTCACGGCCGCGTGCAGGCCATAGAACGGGTTGGCCGATTCCACCGGGAAGTCGGAGCCGCCCGCGATCACCGTGCCTTGTTTCAGGAAGGTCTGCCACGCATAGGCGCCCTTGATGCGTTCCTTGCCCACGCGGTCTTCCGCCATGTTCATGTCGCTGGTGGCGTGGGTCGGTTGCATCGACGCGATCAGGCCCAGGGTCTTGAAGCGGGGAATGTCCTGCAGCGACACCACTTGCGCATGCTCGATGCGGTTGCGCCTGGCCATGCCGCTCGCGTCTTCCTTGTAGGCCGCCTCGAAGGCATCGAGGATCTGCCGGTTGGCCGCGTCGCCGATGGCGTGCACGTTGACCTGGTAGCCGGCCTTGAGCGCGGTGCGCACCTTGCCGCGCAGCACGGCGTCGTCCATGAAGAGCAGGCCCTTGTTGTTGTGGTCGTCGCTGTAGGGCTCCAGCAGGGCGGCGCCGCGGCTGCCGAGGGCGCCGTCGGCAAAGAGCTTGACGGCGCTCAGGTTGAAGCGGTCGTCGGCATAGCCCTTGACCGGGCCCTTGGGCGCGAGCTGTTTGTAGTCGTCGCCGACGTCGTTGATCATGGCGTACACGCGCGAGGTGAGCTTGCCCGCGTCCGCAAACTCGCGGTAGATGCGTGCTTCGTCCGCATTGGTGCCCGCATCGCCCACGCCGGTGAGGCCGAGCGAGGCGAAGTGGCGCATGGCCGAGTCCAGCGCGATGCGGCGCTCGGCGTCGGTGTAGGGCGGCATCACCTTGGTCAGCAGCAGTTGCGCCTTGTCGACGAGGATGCCGGTGGGCTCGCCCTTGGCGTCGCGCTCGATGCGCCCGCCCACCGGGTCGGGTGTGTCGCGCGTGATGCCGGCCATCTGCAGCGCCTTGGTGTTGGCCCAGATGGCATGGGCGTCGACGCGGCGCAGGGTCACGGGGCGGTCGGAGATGGCGGCGTCGAGTTCGGCCGCGGTGGGAAAGCGGTCGAGCTTCCAGATCACCTGGTTCCAGCCCGAGCCCATGATCCATTGCCGCGCGGGGTTGGCCTGTCCGTAGGCCTTGATCTTGGCGATGGCCTCGGCCAGCGTGCGCGTTTCCGTCACCACCACTTCGCTCTGGCGAAAGCCGATGCGAAAGACGTGGCCGTGCGCGTCGATCAGGCCCGGCAGCATCGTGCGGCCCTGGCCGTCGAGCTTGCGTGCGTCGGGGTACTGCTTGGCGATCGATGCGGCATCGCCCACGCCCAGCACGCGGCCCTTGTCGAAGGCGAGGGCGGAGAAGCTGACGAGCTTGTCTCCCTCGAAGGTGTAGCCCTTGACGGGCGCCACGACGGTGGGCTCGGCCTGCGCTTGTCCGAGCACGAGCGCGGCGGCCATGGGCAAGGCGCCGAGCAGTTTCAGAAGAGGTGGGTTCATGGATGTCTTCGTGTAGTTATTGAAAAGAAAGCGGCGAGGTCAATGCCTGGCTAGCGTCAGGAACTCGCGCAGGTTCTGCACGCCCAGCTTTGCGTAGACACGTTCCTTGTAGGTGATGACGGTGGCCGGGGACAGCGACAACTGCCGCGCGATTTCCTTCGCGGTGCAGCCTTCGACCAGCAGCCGTGCGGTTTCGCGTTCGCGCTGCGACAGCTCTGGCCACAGGCTGGCTTCGGGCTGCCGGTGCAGCGACACCAGTTCATCGTGGCGATGCGCGAGCGCCATGAGCGTCGAGGCATGCGAGCGCATCAGCCGCGCCGTGCGGTCGCGCTGCACCTTCGTGCGCGAGAAGTACAGGTTGAGGTAGCAGGTCTGGTCGCGCCACCGGCGCAGCAATGACACCTTGCTGGAGAAGCCGGGCCGGTCGAACAGGAGCCGGCGGTATTCCGGATCGCCGATGCTGGCGGGCGACATCCAGAGCAGCTGGAGTTCGGGCCTTCCATCGGTGGCGCCATCGTGTGCGTCGCTGCGCATCAGCGGGTAGTTGGGGTCGCGCTCGTAGAAGCGCTTGACGAAGATCTCGGTGGTCGACTCGATCAGGTTCTGGTCGAGCACGCTGGCCGCCGACGCGGCCTGCACGCGGCCGTGTCCGTCGTAGCAGAGGTAGCTGACGTGGTCCGCGCCCAGCGCGGTGTTCAGGCCTTCGAGCAGGCGCGAGTGAAAGCTGGAGCTGCCCAGGTGCTGGACGGCGTCTCCCAGCCATGCGTCCTGCACGGGCAGCGTCAATTCGTTGGTCATGTGTGGTGGTTGTCTCCGGCGCTTGTCTTGTCGGTGTCATGGCCGCGAGCGCTCCGGCGAAATAATGCCATGGCGCGCGCTGGCGGAGTTCCCATGTCCTCATTCGTGCGGACATACACGGCGGGTGTCGCAACCTAGAGTCCCCGGCCTCGGCCCGGCGTGCATGGGATGGTGCGGCACCGGCTCTGAAAAACTATTCAACTGGAGACAGACATATGAAAAAGACTTCCCGATCGATCTACCGCACCGGCCTGCTGAGTCCCGTGCTTGCCGCAGCGCTGGCGTTGTGCGCCGCCTCGGCGAATGCGCAGGGCAGCGACGCCGCATCGCTGCAGGCGCAGATCGACACGCGCGCCAAGGCGGTCGAGGCCCAACTGATCGCATGGCGCCGCGACATCCATCAACACCCCGAACTCGGCAACTACGAGACCCGCACGGCAAAACTGGTGGCCGACCATCTGCGCAAGCTCGGCTTCGAGGTCAAGACGGGCGTGGCAAAGACCGGCGTGGTCGGCCTGCTCAAGGGCGGCAAGCCGGGCCCGGTGGTGGCACTGCGCGCCGACATGGACGCGCTGCCGGTGAAGGAGCGCGTCGACGTGCCCTTCGCGTCAAAGGCCAAGGGCCAGTACCTGGGCAAGGAGGTCGACGTGATGCACGCCTGCGGCCATGACACGCACGTCGCGATCCTGATGGCCACGGCCGAGGTGCTGGCGGGCATGAAGGCGCAGTTGCCGGGCTCGGTCAAGTTCATTTTTCAACCCGCCGAAGAGAGCCCAGCCGACTTCGAGCCCAACGGCAGCAACATGTGGGGCGCCAAGCAGATGGTGGCCGAGGGCGTACTCGACAACCCGAAGGTCGATGCGATCTTCGGCCTGCATGTGAGCAGCGGCATCGAGTCGGGCAAGCTGGCCTGGCGCAGCGGGCCGGCGATGGCGGCGGCCGACCAGTTCTGGATCGACGTGAAGGGCCGCCAGACGCACGGCGCGCGGCCCTGGGGCGGCATCGACCCGATCGTGGTGGCCTCGCAGATCGTGATGGGTCTGCAGACCATCCAGAGCCGGCAGGTCAATGCGATGCTGGAGCCATCGGTCATCACGGTGGGCACCATCCATGGCGGCAATCGCATGAACATCGTGCCCGAGAAGGTCGAGATGATGGGCACGGTGCGTACTTATGACGAGGGCATGAAGAAGGACATCCATGCGCGCATGAAGCGCACGACGGAGTCGATTGCCGCGAGTGCGGGGGCCGAGGCGACGTTCAAGGTGGTGGAGCTGTACAACGCGACGGTCAACCAGCCTGCGTTGACGGCGCAGATGGCACCGACGTTGCAGCGCGTGGCGGGCGAGGGCAACTGGATGCTCGGGCCGAAGGCCACGGCGTCGGAAGACTTTTCGTTCTACCAGGAGCGTGTGCCGGGGCTGTTCTTCAACCTGGGTGTGACGCCCAAGGGTGTGGACGTGACGAAGGTTGCATCGAACCATTCGCCGGAGTTCTATGTGGACGAACCTGCGTTGGTCAACGGGGTGCGCGCGTTGGCGAACCTTACTGTGGACTACATGATGGCTTCGGCCAAGTAGGGCTGCTCGAAGGGTTCTTTTGTGCTCTTTGTTCGGGGAGGGGGCGGGGTCATTCGGGGCTTGTGCGAATGACATCAGGAGCTCCCCTCCGCGAATGTCCCCCGCTTCGCTCCTCCTTTATTTCGCTGCGGGGAGCACCTGGCGTCATTCGCACAGGGGCACGCTGCTGGTGTGCAGCTGATCAACGACTGCTCTGTCCAACGCTCACGTCGATACGGTGCTCTTTTTCGCGAAATAAAGGAGGAGCGAAGCGGGGGACATTCGCGAAAAAGAGCACCGTGTCGGCGGGAGTGCCGCCCTGAACAACAACGCAGAGCTACAACATAGGCTGCTGCTGCGGCTCCTGCCTTTTCTCGTGCATGCTGTTTTCACTCTCGATCCGCATCTTCGGCAGGAACTGCGGGTATTCGCGCTGCATGAAGTCGATCAGCCCTTCGCGCACCGTGCAACGAAGATCGAACGCCAGGCCTGACGTGGCGGCGGTGCAGAGCACACGAACCTGCATCGTGCGCTCGGTTGCATCGGTCACGCGCAGATTGAAGAAACGGCCATCCCATTCGGGCGCCGCCTTCACGATGCGCTCGACCTCTTCGCGCAACGGCGCAAGCGGCATGCCGTAGTCGGCGTAGATGAAGACCGCCCCCAGCAGTTGTGACGAATGGCGCGTCCAGTTCTGGAACGGCTTTTCGATGAAGTAGGTCAGCGGCAGGATCAGGCGCCGCTCGTCCCATATCTTGATGACCACGAAGGTGCCGGTGATCTCTTCCACACGGCCCCATTCGCCTTCGACCACCAGCACGTCGTCGATGCGGATCGGTTGTGCCAGCGCGATCTGCAGGCCGGCGATGAGGTTGCTGAACACCGGCTTGGCCGCAAGACCCGCCACGATGCCGATGACACCGGCCGAGGCCAGCAGGCTGGCGCCCACCTGGCGCGCGCCGGGAAAAGTCATGAGCATCATCGAGCCGCCGGCCACCAGCACCACCGTCATGGCGGTGCGCGCCAGCACGCGGGTCTGGGTGAGCACGCGGCGCGCCTGCAGGTTGTCGGCCACGTCCGAAGGGTGCTGCGCGAGCACGCCGTCCGCGAAGCCGCTGATGGCCTTCACGGTGAGCCATGTGGCCGCGCCAATGAGCAGCAGGCCGTTGACGTGCCGCACGCCGCCGATGAAGCGCAGGTCGTCGGGCGCGGCCTGCCACACCAGCAACAGCGCGATCAAAGGGAGTACCAGCCGCGCCGCCGCGTTGCAGTTGAGCACCATCGCATGGATCGCCGGCGCCGGGCGGGTGATCCGCCTCAATACAAGGCCGCCGATGCGGTGGGCCAGAAGGGCGAGGGGAACTGCGATCAGGGCGGCAACCCATGTGCCGAACCAGGGGTGGGCAAGTATCTCTTTGATCATCAAGCGGTGGTCGCTGGCGGTGTTGTCTCGTTCAGAGGTTGAAGAATGCGCGCTGCGTCGTCGCGCAGTTGCGTGGCGAGGGCCGTGGCCAGATCGAGTCGGCGCAGCAGCCAGGGGCTGATGTCGTTGTCGAACGGGTCGGGCAGGGGGATCGGGCCGCCGACGGTGGTGGCGCCGGCGCTCTCGGGGTGAGAGGGCCCGGTGGTCGGCATAGTTCCGATGGCGGCTTCGATTCGTTGCGCGGTGCGGCTGATCGGGCCTTCGACTTCGCCCGGCGTGAGGCGGTCGCGCCGCAGCACGAGCATCGATTTCACGGCGCTGAGCTGCGCGAGCAACTGGTAGCTGTGGGCCTGCAGATGTTCGAGCGGCTCGAGCGGCGGCTGCACTGCGCGCGGCTCGGACAGCGAACGCTGCGTGGCCTGCACCAGCGCCGAGAGGCTGTCGAAGGCCTCGCGGCGCGCAAGGCGCCATTCGAGTTCGGGGCTGCTGTCGATGGCCTGCAACTGGCCCAGGCCGAGGGCCAGCCGCGCATGGCGGGCCTGCGCGGTGAGCGTGCGCGCCACCAGCGCCGGGATCTGGCTGCGCTCCCACGAGGGCAGCACGTAGCAGAAGCCCCAGGCCAGCGCGGCACCGATCAGCGTGTCGGCGATGCGCTCGAACAGCGCGAAGATGGGCGCCACGCCCACATTCAGCATGTGGGCCTGCACGAGGCCGAGCACCGTGGCCGCCACGGCGGTGATCAAGTAGCGCCGCACCGCGAAGCTGTGGGCGATGGCCTGCGCCACCGTCACGATCACCAGCAGCATCAGCGCCGACGGGTGGGCAGACAGAAGCCCCACCGCGAGCACACAACCCAGCAGCGTGCCGGCGACGCGGGCGTTGCGCCGCTCCAGCGTTTGCGAGAGGCTGCCGCGCAGCACGACCACGATGGTCAGAAGAATCCAGTAGTCGTGCGAGCCCCAGGGCATCGACACCGCGATGGCGTAGCCGGCCGCGATGGCCAGCGCGGCGCGAATGGCGTGGCGCAGCGGCGGTGCGTCCCAGCGCCACAGCGTGAGGAAGGGGCGCCACGACCAGTCGGTCGGGCTCACGAAGAGCTGCCAGTTGGCGCGCACCACGGCCAGGTTGGGCTCGGCGTCGCCGCGCGCCATGGCCGACAGGCGCAGCACTTCGTCGTTGATGTGGCCGATGCGGCTGGCCAGGCCGCGCGCGAGCATCGCGGCGGTGGGGCCGATGTGGCCGCCGCCACCGCCCGGGGCGTTCGCGCTGTCGTCGGCCGACACATGAATGGCCGCCAGGCGCGGGCGCCGGTCGGGCACCACGGCTGGCGTGCGGCGCATCAGCAGCGCATCGGCCAGCGCGGTGGTTTCTTCGGCGAGTTCTTCGAGCACGCAGCGCATCTCGATGAGCGCCTCGGCATGCGCGGGGTGGGCGCGCAGCGTGTCGAGGTCAAGCTCGCTGGCGAGCAACTGGTCGCGCATTTCGAGCACGATCACCAGCATCGCGGCCAGCCGCTGGCGGCGCGGCGTGCGCGGCGATTCGAGCACGATGTCGCGTGTGGCCTGCAACTGGTCGGCCAGCGCGGCCTGCTCGCGCAGCAACTGGCCCAGCACCGGGGCGGGGGTGTCGCGCACGTCGCGGGTTTCGTCCTGCGGCAAGAACTGGCTGGCTTCGGTGCGCATCAGCGCGGCCAGCGAATACAGCACGTCGGCCACCGACTGGGTGCGAAAACGCCCGTTGAGCACGAGGTTGGCGAGCGTGGCCCAGATCACGTACAGGCCCGCGCCAAGGCCGAAGTGCCAGGTGCGCTCGATGGCATCGGCCATGTCGCGCGGGGTTTGCGTGGCCATGGAGAAGACCATCGAGAACATCACCGCGATCGCGATCGGGATGCCCCGCTTGCCCCATGCCATGGCCAAAAAGGCCATGAAGGTGGCCGGCACCAGCAGCAGGCCGAGGCGGATCGGCGCGGTGTGCAGCATCTGCACGGCAAAGAAGAGCGGCAGGCCGATGAGCGGTGCCGGCAGCATCTGGAAGAACTTGCCACGGCGCGGGCCGGGCAGGTCGGGCGGCGCGGTCACGATCACGCCGGTGGCCGCTGCGGAGGCGGCCAGGGTGCCCAGCCAGAGGTGCACCCCGCCCGAAATGAACAGGAGCCCGAGCGCGACGGTGAGCCCGCTCGCGACGTAATGGCTCAGCGCGATGCGCAGAGCCGCGCGAACCCTGGCGGCGGCGCGGGGCCCCAGCACCATCACTTGGCGGAAGCGTCGCCCTCGGAGGCGCTGCCAGTGCCGGGTGCGGTGGTGGGTGCGTCGCGGCGGATGCGCGTGAGCTTGCGCGGCGCGGCGGGCACTGCCACGGCGGGCTTGTCGCCTTCGGTGGTTTCGTCGGCGAAATCGGTCACGGTGCTGCGGGCGTAGAGGTCGACCGAGGCGTCTTCAGGGTTCGACTTGGTCGAGGCCGACACGGCGCGTGCGCGGTCGCTGGCACGCAGCTTGTCGTCAACGCTGGCGAACTTCGAGTACTTGGCGAGCAGCGGCACCAGTTGGCCGTAGATGCGCGGTGCGCCGGCCAGACATTCGCGCTGCTCGAGGAATTCGGGCTCGCCGGTGAAGTTGCCGATCAGGCCTCCGGCCTCGGTCACCAGCAGCGAGCCGGCGGCCACGTCCCAGGGGTTCAGGCCGGTTTCGAAGAAGCCATCGGTGAAGCCGGCGGCCACGTAGGCCAGGTCGAGGGCGGCGGCGCCGGGGCGGCGCAGGCCGGCCATGCGGGGCATCATGTCCGCCATGATCGCCAGGTACTGCTTGAAGTTGTCGCCGGTGCGGAACGGGAAGCCCGTGGAGATCAGGCACTCGCTGAGCTTGGTGCGCTTGGACACGCGGATGCGGCGCTCGTTCAGGTAGGCGCCGCGGCCCTTGGTGGCGGTGAACAGGTCGTTGCGGCTCGGGTCGTAAATGACCGCCTGCTCGATCTTGCCGCGCACCGACAGCGCGATCGACACGCAGTAGACCGGAAAGCCGTGGATGAAATTGGTGGTGCCGTCGAGCGGATCGATGATCCAGACGAAATCGGAGTCTTTGGCGCCGTATTCGGTGCCCGATTCTTCGGCCAGGATGCCGTGCCCCGGGTATGCGCCAAGCAGCGTTTCAATGATGACCTTCTCGCTGGCGTGATCGACTTCGGTCACGAAGTCATTGACCTGCTTTTGCGAGATGCGCACGGCCTCGACGTCGAGGGCGGCGCGGTTGATGATCGCGCCGGCGGCGCGTGCGGCCTTGACGGCCACGTTGAGCATGGGATGCAGGTTGGGGGACGACATTCTGGATTGTGAGAAGAACGGTGGGAGGGGTCCCGAGAATCTGATCTTGGCGACCCTGCGGCCTGGCGATGCGGGCGGCGAGAATCGGGCATTTTACCGGCTCCGCCCGTTTGTGTCTCCCCACCCTGTCATGCGCACCCGTTTCATCCTGATCCAGACCAGCCACGCCGGCAATGTGGGCGCGGCCGCCCGCGCCATGAAAACCATGGGTTTCGACGACCTCGTGCTGGTCGCGCCCCGCTGGGCCAACGTGCTGCGGCGCGAGGAAACCATTCAGCGCGCGAGCGGTGCCCTCGACGTGCTGACCAATGCCCGCATCGTCGAAACGCTCGACGAAGCACTGGACGGCGTGACCCATCTCTGCGCCACCGCCATGATCCCGCGCGACTTCGGCCCGCCCACCCGCACGCCCCGCGAGCATCTGGAGCCGCTGGCAAAGCAGGGCGATCAGCATGTCGCCTTCCTGTTCGGGTCCGAGCGTTTCGGCATGCGGAATGAAGACGTCTACCGCTGCAACGTGGCCCTGACCATTCCGACCGACCCGAAATTCGGCTCGTTGAACCTGGGCGCGGCTATCCAGGTGGTGGCCTACGAATGGCGCCTGGCGCTGGGGGGCTACGGGGTGCGCGAAGCCATTGCGCCCGTGCAGGCGGCCGATGCCCAGTCGGTGGCCGGCATGCTGGACCATTGGGAGCGCTCGCTCGTGGACATCGGCTTTCTCGACCCGGCCGCGCCCAAGAAGCTGATGCCGCGGCTGCAGCAGCTCTTCAACCGCGCCCAGCCGACGCCGGAAGAAATCCACATCCTGCGCGGCATCGCCAAGGCCATGACCGACGCAACGCGGGCGCCCCGCACGCCCAAGGATTCGTAAGACCCCATCGTCCGTACGCGATGACACGGGGCTTTAGACTGCCCGCCCTCTATCGATATAACGACAACAAAGGCAGCGATGTTCTCTCGACTGCGCGCCGACATCCGGTGCATCCTCGAACGCGACCCGGCCGCCCGCAGCGCCTGGGAAGTGATCACGGTCTACCCCGGCTTCCATGCCGTGGTGCTGCATCGCTGGGCGCACGCCTGTTGGACCCACGGCTTCAAGTGGCCGGCCCGCTTCATCGCGCATTGGGCGCGCTGGATGACGGGCATCGAGATCCACCCGGCGGCCAAGATCGGCCAGCAGGTGTTCTTCGACCACGCGATGGGCGTGGTGGTCGGCGAAACCGCGGAGATCGGTGACGGCTGCACCATCTACCAGGGTGTGACGCTGGGCGGCACCTCGCTCTACAAGGGCGCCAAGCGGCACCCGACGCTGGGAAAGAACGTGGTGGTGAGCGCGGGTGCCAAGGTGCTGGGCGGGTTCGTGGTGGGCGACGGCGCCAAGATCGGCAGCAACGCGGTGGTCATCAAGCCGGTGCCGGCGGGGGCGACTGCTGTGGGCATTCCGGCGCGGATCATCCTGTCCAAGGCGGACGAGAGTGCCGACGTGGCCTCGCCGCAGAAGTTCTCCGCTTACGGCATCACGCAGGAGGACGACCCGCTGAGCCAGGCCATGCGCGGGCTGATTGACAACGCATCGAGCCAGGAACATCAGATCGCGCTGCTGTGGCAGGCGATCGAGAAGCTGTCGGCGCATCCTGGGACCAAGGATTGCGTGCCGGGTGATGCGGCGCGTGACGAGTCGTTCGAGGCGGACAAGCTCACGCAGCTGGTGGGCAAGTAGCGGGCGTTCCCGATAGACGGGGGCTTGTTCTTTGGCGCTCTTTGTTCTTGGCGCTGCTGTTCAGGGCGGGTGCGCATGACACCGGGTGCTCCCCTCCGCGAATGTCCCCCGCTTCGCTCCTCCTTTATTTCGCTGCGGGGAGCACCCGGCGTCATTCGCACAGGGACACGCTGCTGGTGATCGCCGATCAACGACCGCTCTGAGCGCTCACGTCGATACGGGGCTCTTTTTCGCGAAATAAAGGAGGAGCGAAGCGGGGGACATTCGCGAAAAAGAGCACCGTGTCGGCGGGAGCGACGCCCTGAACAGCAACGCTGAATCACTCACAACGCAAAGAAAAAGTCGAACCCGGCTCTAGGCAGAACGCTTGCCAGCCGTGTTGTGCAGCGAGCCATGCACATGGCCCGCATGCTGGCCGAAGGTCTCCGGCGCGAGCACGGCAGTGTCCAGCTCTTGCAGAATGCCGCAGTTGTGCGCCGACTCCGGCCCGCCGCACTGCAGGCGCAGCGCCTTGAGCTGCTTCTCCAGCGTCTTCAGCTCGGAAATGCGCGTGGCCACGTGGCCGATGTGATCGTCCAGCAACTGGTTGACCTCGCCGCAATCGTCTTGCGGCGCATCTCGAAATTTCAGCAGGCTGCGGATTTCGTCGAGCGTCATGTCCAGCGAGCGGCATCGCCGGATGAAGCCCAGCCGCTGGGCATGCTCGTCGTCGTAGATGCGGTAGTTGCCATCGGTGCGCGCGGGCTCGGGCAGCAACTGCTCGCGCTCGTAATACCGGATGGTTTCGACAGGCGTGTTCGCGACCTTGGCCAGTTCACCGATTTTCATGATGCGGCAAATAAGAAAGTGGAAATCAGCGTTTGACTCTACACCTGCTTCAGGGTTTCCAATCAAAACCATGACGAACCAGAACGCTTTGACCCGGCCCGCGCCGCACACGCATTCGCACCCCCATCCGCATGGCGATGACCACGGTCATGACCACGCGCACGAGCATCCGCCCGCAAAGGCCGATGCCCATGCGCATGCCCATGCCGAGGACGCCTGCTGCGGCGGCGCAAGCCACGGCCCGATTCCGCTGGCTCCCCCCGAGCCGGCCGATGTGCCCAAGGGCGCCTTGCTCTTTCGCATTCCCACCATGGATTGCGCCGTGGAGGAGTCCGAAATCCGCCGTGCGCTGGAACCCATCGCGGGCGTCAAGGCGCTGCGCTTCCGGCTCGGCGAACGCACGATGGCCATCACGACCGACGAAGGCGTGTTGCCCGAGGCGCTCGCCGCCATCCGCAAGGCCGGCTTCAAGCCCGAGCCGTTGAACGCGGCGGGTGGCCCCGCCTCCGGTTCGCAGGCCGCGGCCGCGCCCGCGCAAATTGCCGGCATGAGCACTGGCCTCGTGCGCCTGATCGCTGCGCTGGTGCTGGCTGTCGCGGCCGAGTCGATCTCGTTCCTCGCGCTCGACGGCATCGGCTTCAAGGCGGCCGAGGTGATCCTCGCGCTGGGCGCCATCGGCCTTGCCGGCCTCGACACCTACAAGAAGGGCTTCGCCGCACTCGTGCGCGGCCGCCTGAACATCAACGCGCTCATGGCTGTGGCCGTCACCGGCGCCTTCATCATCGGCCAGTGGCCCGAAGCCGCGATGGTGATGGCGCTCTACGCGATTGCCGAACTGATCGAAGCTCGCGCTGTCGACCGCGCACGCAACGCCATCCAGAGCCTGCTGGCGCTCGCGCCCGAACAGGCCGAGGTGAAGCAGGCCGACGGCAGCTGGCAGACCGTGATGGCCAATGCGGTGGAACTGGGCGCCGTCGCGCGCATCCGCCCCGGCGAGCGTGTGCCGCTGGACGGCGTCGTCACCGCGGGTACCAGCGCCATCGACCAGGCACCGGTCACCGGCGAGAGCATTCCGGTCGACAAGACCATCGGCGACCCTGTCTTCGCGGGCACCATCAACCAGACCGCCGCGCTCGAATTCCGCGTGACGGCGGTGGCCGCCAACACCACGCTGGCGCGCATCATCCACGCCGTCGAGGAAGCCCAGGGCTCGCGTGCGCCGACGCAACGCTTCGTCGACAAGTTCGCCGCCATCTACACGCCCACGGTCTTCGTGCTGGCGCTGGCCGTGGCCGTGCTTACGCCGCTGTTCATGGACTGGACGTGGATGCAGTCCATCTACAAGGCGCTGGTGCTGCTGGTCATCGCGTGCCCGTGTGCATTGGTGATCTCCACGCCCGTCACCGTGGTGAGCGCGCTGGCTGCGGCCGCGCGACGCGGCATCCTGATCAAGGGCGGCACCTACCTCGAAGAGGCGCGCAAGCTCAAGGCCATCGCGCTCGACAAGACGGGCACCATCACCGAAGGCAAGCCCAAGCTGGTCGAGTCGGTGCTGATCGACACCTCGGGCAACCAGGCTGTCGTGTACGCGATTGCCGCCAGCATCGCGGGCCGCTCCGATCACCCCGTGTCGAAGGCCATCGTCGAAGGGCTGAAGGGCCAGCAGGACGAAGTCGGCGACTTCACCGCGCTGCCCGGCCGCGGCGTGCAGGCCACGCTGGCGGGCCAGGCCTATGTACTGGGCAACCACCGCCTGATCGAAGAGCGGGGCCTGTGCACGCCGGCACTCGAAGCCGAACTCCAGCGCCATGAAGAAGCGGGCCGCACTGTCACGCTGCTGGCTTCGGGCCAGGCCGTGCTTGCGCTGTTCGCCGTGGCCGACACCATCAAGGAGTCGTCGCAGGCTGCGGTGGCTGAGTTGCGCGCACTCGGCGTCGTGCCCGTGATGCTGACCGGCGACAACACCGCAACCGCGAAGACCATCGGCGCCCACGCCGGCATCGACGACGTGCGCGGCAACCTCTTGCCCGAAGAAAAGCTCGACGCCATCAAGGCCATGCAGCAGCGCTACGGCGCCGCCGCGATGACCGGCGACGGCATCAACGACGCACCCGCGCTGGCGCAGGCCGACATCGGCTTCGCCATGGGCGGCGCGGGCACCGACACGGCGATGGAAGCGGCCGACGTGGTCATCATGAACGACGACCTGCGTCGCATTCCAGAGACCATCCGCCTGTCGCGCCGCGCGCATGCGGTGCTGTGGCAGAACATCACGCTGGCACTCGGCATCAAGGGCGTGTTCTTCGTGCTCGCGGTGTTCGGCAGCGCGACCATGTGGATGGCGGTGTTCGCGGACATGGGCGCGAGCCTGCTGGTGGTGGCGAACGGGCTGCGGCTGATGCGCACCGAGAAGTGAGCGGCCCGGTGCGAGTCGAAGCTACTTCTCGCCCCGGCTCCATCGCTGTCCGTCCGTACTGTCCTCGACCTGCCAGCCCCGTGCGCGCAGAGCATTCCGAAGTCGGTCGGCTTCTGCCCAGTTCCTGGCTGCCCGTGCCGCTTGACGTGACGCGAGCAGGGCGGCGATGTCCGCTGGCACCTCCTGTTGCGGTGCCTGCCAACCGGCCAGCCGCAACCCCAGTACCGTGTCGAAATGATCGACAGTGGCGCGTCGGGTCGCCGCGGGCACATCGCTTCGGACCAACTCCCACAGCAGCGCCAATGCACGCGGCACATTGAGATCCTGGTTGACCTCGGCGTTGAAGCGATTCACGAAGTCCTCGTGCGCCGTACCGCCCGCGGGCCAACCCGCATAAGCCTTGCGCAGCCGGTCCAGCGCAGACTGCGCCGCGTTGATCGCCTCTTCGGTGAAGCGCAGCGTGCTCCGATAGTGCGCGGTGAGGCACAGATACCGGTAGGCCAGCGGATCGATGCCTTGATCGACCAGCGTCTGCAGGCGCATGAAATCGCCATCCGCCTTGGTCATCTTCTTGTCGTCCAGCGTGAGGAAGTGGCCGTGCATCCAGAAGTTCGCGAGCCGTGTGCCGTGGCATGCCTGCGTCTGCGCAATTTCGTTGCTGTGATGCACGCCGACGTGGTCTTCACCACCGCAATGGATGTCGAACCACGGACCCAGGTACTTGGCCGACATGGCCGAGCACTCGATGTGCCAGCCGGGAAAGCCCCGGCCCCAGGGGCTGTCCCATTCCATCTGTCGTTGAGAGTCGGTCGGGCTGAACTTCCAGAGCGCGAAGTCGCAGGCGTCTCGCTTCTCGCCCATCGCCACGCGCGTTCCGGCGCGCAGGCCCGCGCGGTCGAGGCGCGCCAGATGGCCGTAGTCGTCCTGCCGGGTCGTGTCGAAGTACACGCCATCAGACGTTTGGTAGGTGTAGCCGTTGCGCTGCAGGGCGGCGATGAACTCCAGTTGTTCGGGGATGTGGTCGGTGGCGCGCGGCCATGCCGTGGGCTCCAGCAGGTTCAGCGCCCGCCAGTCGGCTTGAAAGGCCTGCGTGTAATGCGCCGCGATGGCCCAGGAGGATTGCCCGGTGCGCCGGCTGCCTTTCTCCATCTTGTCTTCGCCTTCGTCGGCATCCGAGACCAGGTGCCCGACGTCGGTGATGTTGACCACATGCCGCACCTGGTAGCCGTTGAGCATCAGCACGCGGCGCAGCACGTCCTCGAACACGTAGGTCCGCAGGTTGCCGATGTGCGCGTAGTCGTACACCGTCGGTCCGCAGCAGTACAGGCCCACGTGCTCGGGCTGCAAAGGCGCGAAGGGGCGCACGGAGCGCGACCAGGTGTCGTACAGGGACAGAGGCATGCGGACTTCTTTCTTGTGGGTTGATGAAACGTCGAGGCAAAGAAAAAGCCACCGGTCTTTCAACGGGTGGCCATGAGGGATGCGAACGTGATGCAGGCGCTAGCCGCAGGCTCCCCAAGGCCGGCCGTGACAGCATGCGCTGGCAAGCAGGGAAAGGGCAGAAGAGCGGGCGACCATGGAATCGATGCTAGCGCCGGCCCTGTGATCGGTCAAACGCGGGTCCTTGCGAGACCGAGCAGTCACCAGCGCGCCGCCCATTTTTCGAGCGGCACGCGCGCCGCGTTGCACACATAGCTGACCGAGTGGTACCAGCCGGCGAGCATCATCATCTCGATCAACTGCGCGTGGCTCCAGTGCGCGTTCAGGGCCTCCCACAGCGCATCGTCGACATCGCTCGTGTCGTGCAACTGATCGACCATCGACACCAGCAGCCGGTCGCGCGGTGCCAGCAGCGAGAGGTCGCCGTCGACGGAGGCCATCACGCGCCGGTCGGTTTCGTTGAAGCCGGCGGTGTCGGCAAAGCCGGTCCAGTGCACACCCCATTCGTATTCCGCGCCGCAACGGGCGCAGACCCGCAGGATCACGATCTCGCGCTCCCGCAGGCTGATGGCCGCCTTGCGGCCCAGCAGGTAGCGGCCCAGGCCCATCGTGCGTTCGGTCAGCGCGGGGTTCACGGCCATCACGCGGAACAGCGCCAGGATTTCGGGCGCCTGTGGCGGGGTCATGCGCGTCAGCAGTTCACCGATGGGTTCGGGGTAGGGCGGTGCGAGCGGCGGAATTCTCGGTGCGCGGGTTGCGTCAGGATCTTTCGGTGCGGTGTGGATCACAGGCTGTTCCTTTCATAGAATGCGTCGGAAATCGCTACGGATTGCGTAGCGATCCGGCGCAGTCTATCGCTACGAAATGCGTAGCGCAAGACGCGCTTATGAACCTTCATCGAAAGACCGTCATGGAAGACGAGGAAACCACCCCCCCGCAGGCCGCGCCCGTGGCGTCGCGCCGCCCCATCATGCGGCTGCTGGAGCAGCTGAGCCGCAAGGGCACGCTGCGCATCCTGTGGGAGCTGCGCGACGGCCTGCCGCAGAGCTTCAGGGCGCTGCGCGTGAGCACCGACGACATGTCGCCCTCGGTGCTCAACGACCGGCTCAAGGAGTTGCGCGCGGCAGGCGTGCTCGTGCTCGCGGACGCGGGCTATCAGCTCACCGAGTCGGGCACCGAACTGGTCAAGCGCCTGACGCCGCTCAACCAGTGGGCCAAGCGATGGTTGGAAGAGGGCGGCCCGGACTAACATCGCCGCCACACTTTTCTTGTTCACGCGATCCAGTCCATGTCCGCCACGTCCCTGCTGCTTCAACTGATCGTCATCCTCACGACCGCGCGCGTCTGCGGCTGGATCCTTCGCCATGTGGGGCAGCCCTCGGTGGTGGGCGAAATGGCGGCGGGCCTGATGCTCGGGCCGGTGGTCATGGGCGCGCTGTTTCCCTCGCTGCATGCGCAACTGTTCTCGAAGGAATCGCTGCAGGGACTGTCTTCGCTCTCGACACTGGGGCTGGTGCTGTTCATGTTCGTGGTCGGGCTGGAATTGCGTTCCACCAAGACCATGCGTGAGCAGTTGCGCTCCGCCGGCTATGTGGGCGTGCTGAGCGTGGTCGTGCCGCTGGCGCTGGGCATCGCGATCTCGCCGGCGCTGTACCCGGCGCTCGCGCCCAAGGGCGTCGGCTTCTGGCCGTTCGCGCTGTTCATGGCGGCTGCGTTGTCGATCACCGCCTTCCCGGTGATGGCGCGCATCCTGAAAGACCGCGGCATGACGCGAACGCCCTTCGGCCAGCTCTCGCTCGGTGCGGCGGCGGTGGTCGACGTGTTCGCCTGGATCCTGCTGGCCTTCGTGGTGGCGCTGGTCGGTGCGGGCGAGGGCTACACCGGCCTGCTCAAGACCACGGTGGGCATGGCGGTGGTGCTGTGCGCGCTGTTCTTCGGGCTCAAGCCGGCCTTTGCCTGGCTGCTGCGCGTGAAGGCGCCCGATGGCGAGCCTTCGACCACGGTGATGGCGTCGCTGATGATCGGCCTGCTGCTGTGCGCGCTGGTCACCGAATGGCTGCACCTGCATGCGGTGTTCGGTGCCTTCCTGTTCGGCGTCTGCCTGCCGCGCGACGACCGGCTGCTGAAGTCGCTGACCGAGCGCATCGAGCCGATTTCCATCGTCGTGCTGATGCCGTTGTTCTTCGCGCTGGCGGGGCTGGGCACCACGTCCAATGCCTTCACGGGCGCGAGCATGGGGGCGATGCTGCTGATCGTGGGCGTTGCCACGGTCGGCAAGATCGTCGGCGGCGCGGTCGGCGCGCGCATGGCGGGCTATGGCTGGCGGGACAGCCTGGCCACGGGCTCGCTGATGAATGCGCGCGGCCTCATGGAATTGATCGTGATGAAGATCGGGCTCGACGCCGGCCTGATCGGCCCCGAGCTGTTCACGATGCTGCTGGTGATGGCGCTGGTGACCACCGCGATGACGGGGCCGCTCATCAACCTCTTCATCGGGCGCAAGGCACCGGTGGCCGATGCCGTCAGTCGCCGCGCCGCACCGTGAACCCGATGCGCGTTTCGCCGTCCTGGCTGGCCGCGAACACGCGCCCGCCATGCATGCGCGCGATGGCCTCGACGATCGACAGCCCCAGGCCGTGGTGCCGGGTCGAACCGTCCCGGGCCTGCGCGGCGCGGTAGAAGCGCTCGAACAGGCGCGGTAGCGCGGCGGGGTCGATCGGCTCGCCACGGTTGATGACCGCAATGCCGAACTCGTCGCCGTCCTGCGCAATCTCGATACGGATCGTCGAGGCCGGTGTTGCGAAGCGGATCGCATTGCCCAGCAGGTTGAAGAGGGCGCGCCGTATCAGCGCGGCATCGACATCGGCCATCGCATCACCGCTCACCTCGGCACGCAGGCCTGCTTCTTCGAGCGTGGCGTCGTAGAAGTCGATCACGTCGCTGGCCTGCACGGCCAGGCTCGCGGCGGCCCGCGTGCGCATCGGCGCGCCGCGCTCGGCCTGCGACAGGAACAGCATGTCGGTGACGATGCCCGAGAGCCGGCCGACCTCTTCGAGGTTCGATGCCAGCACGGCCTGCAGTTCCTCGTTGCTGCGCGGTCGCGTGAGCGCGAGTTCGGTGGAGCCCAGCAGGTTGGCCAGCGGCGTGCGCAGTTCGTGCGCCACGTCGGCATTGAAGGATTCGAGCTGTACGTACGCCCGCTGCACCCGCAGCAGCAGGGCATTGAACTGCGTGATCCAGGGGCGGAGTTCTTCCGCGAAGGCCATCGCATCGATGGGCCGGTTGGCCTTGTCGGGCGCCATGGCCGCGGTGCGCTCGGCCAGCGCCTTCAGCGGGCGCAGGCCACGCCGCACCAGCCACATGCCGGTGAGCGAGACCAGCGCCGTGCCCAGCACGACGGCACCGAGCAGCGTCCACGCCAGGCGTTCGAGCAGCCGCGCTTCCTGCGCCATGTTCACGCCGATCTGCACCGACAGTTGCGTCGTGTTGCCGCCCTCGTGCCAGGGCACTTCGAGGTCGCGCCGCATCCAGCGGCCACCGGGGGCGGGCGTCGATTGGAAAAGCTCGCGTCCCGCATACGAGATCGACAGCGAGACGTCGTCCTGCATCGAGAAGAAGTCGTTGAGCTTGTGCCGAAGAAAGACGAGGTCGCCGCCTTTCTCCGCCTCTTCCAGCAGGTGCACCACCAGCTGCGCCTTGTGGTCGAGTTCGTCCTGCTGCTTCTGGCCGAAGTTCCAGGCCGTGACGAGGTAGATCGCAAGGCAGATCACGCTCAGCCCGAACAGGGTCTGCGCGGCGAACCAGAGCGAGAGCCGGCTTTGTATCGAATGCGGCCGGGCGCTCATGCCCAGGATCGGTCTTCCAGCACGTAGCCCATGCCGCGCACGGTGTGCAGCAGCTTGACCTCGAACGGATCGTCGAGCTTGCTGCGCAGTCGCCGGATGGCCACTTCGACCACGTTGGTGTCGCTGTCGAAGTTCATGTCCCACACCTGCTCGGCCAGCGTGGTGCGCGAGAGGATCTGGCCGCGCCGCCGCAGCAGCACCACCAGCAGCGTGAACTCCTTGGCCGTGAGGTCCAGTCGCACGCGGTTGCGAAAGCACTTGCGGCTGGCAAGGTCGAGTTCGAGATCGGCCAGCCGCAGCACGGTCGACTCCTGCGGCTTGCCGCGCCGAAGCAGCGCCTGCACGCGGGCCAGCAGTTCGGAAAAGGAGAAGGGCTTGACGAGGTAGTCGTCGGCGCCTTGCTGCAGCCCCTGCACGCGGTCTTCGACCTTGTCGCGCGCGGTGAGCACCAGCACCGGCACGTTCTTCGTGCGCCGTATGGCCTGCAGGACGGCAAAGCCGTCGATGCCCGGAAGCATCACATCGAGCAGAACGAGTGCGTAGTCGCCTTCGGTGGCGAGGTATCTCCCCTCGATGCCGTCACGGGCTATATCGACCACGTAACCGTTCTCTTCGAGCCCCTTTTTCAGGTAATCGCCCAGTTTGGGCTCGTCTTCGATGACAAGAATTCGCATCACCGGATGGTATCGAATCGCTCTTGGTATGGAGGTTACGATTTAGTAATTCTATTGACGGACAAGGCCTCAGGCGCGTGTCATACATTGCGCTGGGCCCTCATATCGGAGGGCCTTTCCAAAGGGCCGCGTCACAGGCGGCCGATATACTTTTTGACTCATGCGCCGCTGGCTTCTGATCTTTCTGCTGTTCCTGCTCCCGTTCCAGCTCAGCTGGGCGGCGTCGGCTGCGTACTGCCAGCATGAGCGCGACACGCAGCCCCAGCACTGGGGCCACCACGAAGACGAGCGGGGCGGCTCCGATCGCACCCACGCCGGCGACGGCGCCAAGAAAGACACCAGCACCCAGCCGGGCGCGGCGGCCGGCCACTGCACGGTCAGCCATTTCGGCCACGCCCAGCACACCGACCTGACCGCGGGCGAGCTGCCCGCGTTGCCGGTGCTCTCGCAGCTTCCGCGTGCCCTGACCGCCGAGGCTTTCGTCTCGCACATCTCCGACGTTCCGGTCCGTCCCGACTGGTCTCTTGCCGTCTGATTCGGCGAGAGAACACAACCCCACTGATCGTCTTTTTCATCAGCTGAGCTCTCGCCGAATTCGTCCGTCCGTTGTTTTGCAACCCAGGAGAATTCGATGCGCACGCTTTTCGTGCCGCTGGCCGTTTTGGCCTTGGCGGTACCCCCGGCCTATTCCCAGTCGCCACAGTCACCACAGTCACAGACCCCGACTGTTGCCGGCACCCAGTCTTCCCAGTCATCTTCCCGCCCGGCCGCCAGGACACTGGAGCCCGCGGGCCCGCTGAACCTGCACAGCGCCGTTTCGATGGTGCTGCAGTCCAACCCCAGCCTGTCCGCCGCCGTGCGCGAACAGGAGGCCACCGAGGGCGCCATCGTCCAGGCCGGCGCATGGCCCAACCCGGTGTTGAGCGCACAGGTGGAAGACCTGCGCCGCGACAACCGCACCACCACCGTGCAACTGGGCCAGCCCATCGAACTGGGCGGCAAGCGCGCGGCCCGCGTGACGGCGGCGGAACGCGCACGCGACCAGGCCGCGTCGGCGCTGGTCGCGCGCCGCTCCGAGCTGCGCGCCTCGACGGTCACCGCCTTCTTTGAAGTGCTCACGGCGCAAGAGCGCCTGCGTCTGGCGCAGGACTCCGTGGGCCTGGCGCAAACCGCCACCCGCGCCGCCGCCAACCGCGTGGCGGCCGGCAAGGTGTCGCCGCTGGAGGAAACCAAGGCGCGCGTGGCCGAGGCCGGCACCCGCGTCGAGCTGCTGCAGGCCGAAGGCACGCTGCGCTCGTCACGCCAACTGCTGGCCGCGCTGTGGGGCAACCCCACGCCGCGCTTCACGCAGGTGGAGGGCACGGTCGATCAACTGCCGGTGGTCGCCAGTTCGCGAGACGTGGAAGGCCGCTTCTTCGCGGCGCCCGTGCTGCGGCAGGCGCGGCTCGAAATCGAGCGGCGCGAGGCGCTGTCGAGCCTGGAGCGCGCCAAGCGCGTGCCCGATGTCACCGTGTCGCTGGGCGTCAAGCGCGTGCCGGCGTCCACCGAAAGCGACAGCGCGAGCAGCAACCGCCGCAACCAGGTGGTCGTGGGCGTGTCGATTCCGTTGCCGATCTTCGACACCAACCGGGGCAACCTGGCCGAAGCCCTGAGCCGCGAGGAAAAGGCGCGCGACGACCTTGCCGCCGCCGAGCTGCAACTGGGCGCCGACGTGGCACAGGCCATCGAGCGCCTGCGCTCGGCGCGCGCCACCGCCGAGACCCTGCAGCGCGACGCACTGCCCGGTGCCGAGACCGCCTACAAGGCCGCCACCAAGGGCTTCGAGCTGGGCAAGTTCAGCTTTCTCGAAGCGCTGGATGCGCAACGCACGCTGTTCCAGGTGCGCGCGCAGTACCTGGTCGCGCTGGCCGACGCGTACCGCGCGTCCGGCGATCTCGACCGGCTGCTGGGCACCGAAGGCGACGAAACACCGAACGCGACGCCCCTCGCGCGCTGACCGACAAGGAATCAACAGATCATGAACACAGAAGAACGTAAAACGCTCGCCGAGCGCGTCGGCAAGAAGCAGTGGTTCGCCATCCTGGCGGTGCTGGTGGTGGGGCTCGGCGTCGGCGCATTGATCCTGCGCACGGGGCCCTCCAAGCCCGAGGCGGCCGGCCATTCGGAAGCGGCCGGGCACGGCGACGGCGAGCACCATGAAGAGGGTGGGAAGGGCGCCAAGGAAGAAGGCAAGGACCACGACCACAGCCATGGCGAGGCCAAGGGCCACGACGACAAGGAACATCACGAAGAGGCGCCCGCCGGAAAGGGCGCGGCAGCCGAAGCACCGAAGGCCGGTGGCGCCGCGGAGCCTGCGAAGGAGTCCGCCGAGCACAAGGAAGACGAGGAAAAGATCGCCTTCACCGACGAGCAGATCAAGGCGGCCGACATGACGATCGAGAACGCCGGCCCCGGGCGCATCAAGACCTCGCTGCAACTGCCCGGCGAGATCAAGTTCAACGAAGACCGCACGGCCCACGTGGTGCCGCGCGTGGCGGGCGTGGTCGACAGCGTGTCGGCCAACCTCGGGCAGGAGGTCAAGCGCGGCCAGGTGCTGGCCGTGCTGTCGAGCCCGGCACTGTCGGAACAGCGCAGCGCATTGCAGTCGGCCCAGCGCCGGCTGGAGCTGGCGCGCACCACCTACGAGCGCGAGAAGAAGCTGTGGGAAGAAAAGATTTCCCCGCAGCAGGACTACCTGCAGGCGCAGCAGGTCATGCAGGAATCGCAGATCGCCGTGGCCAATGCCAGCCAGAAGCTGCTGGCACTGGGCGCCACGCCCGGTTCGGCCGCGCTCGGCCGCTACGAGCTGCGCGCACCCTTCGACGGCCTGGTGGTCGAAAAGCACATCTCGCTCGGCGAATCGGTGGGCGAGGCCGTCAACGTCTTCACCATCTCCGACCTGTCGACCGTGTGGGCCGAGATCAGCGTGGCCGCCAACAACCTGAACCTGGTGCGCATCGGCGAGCCGGTGAGCATCCGCTCCAGCGCCTTCGACCAGACGGCCAGCGGCACGGTGTCGTACGTGGGCTCGCTGATCGGCGCGCAGACGCGCACCGCCACCGCGCGCGTCACGCTGACCAACCCGCAGCGCATCTGGCGTCCGGGCCTGTTCGTGAATGTCGAGCTGGTGGCCTCCGAGGCGGATGCGCCCGTCACCGTGGCGGCGGATGCCGTGCAGACCGTGGAAGAAAAGCCGACCGTGTTTCTGAGAGTGCCCGGCGGCTTCCTGCCGCAGCACGTGCAGACCGGCCGCAGCGACGGCAAGCGCATCGAGATCGTGAGCGGCCTGAAGCCCGGCACGGCCTACGCCGCCAGCGGCAGCTTCATCGTGAAGTCGCAGCAGGGCAAGAGCTCGGCCACGCACACCCACTGAGGACGCCCGCATGTTCGAACGAATCATCCGCTTCTCGATTGAGCAGCGCTGGCTGATCCTGCTGGCCGTGCTCGGCATGGCCGCGCTCGGTGTCTTCAGCTACCAGAAGCTGCCCATCGATGCCGTGCCCGACATCACCAATGTGCAGGTGCAGATCAACACCGCCGCGCCCGGCTACTCGCCGCTGGAGGCGGAGCAGCGCGTGACCTATCCGATCGAAACCGTCATGGCCGGCCTGCCCGGCCTGCAGCAGACCCGTTCGCTGTCGCGCTACGGCCTGTCGCAGGTGACGGTGATCTTCGAGGACGGCACCGACATCTACTTCGCGCGGCAGCTCGTGAACGAGCGCATCCAGTCGGCGCGAGAGAAGATGCCGCGCGGCGTGTCACCGGTGATCGGACCCATCTCCACCGGCCTGGGCGAGATCTATCTCTGGACCGTCGAGGCCGAGGAGGGCGCGAAGAAGGCCGACGGCAAGCCCTACACCTCGACCGACCTGCGCGAGATTCAGGACTGGATCATCAAGCCGCAACTGCGCAACGTGACGGGCGTGACCGAGATCAACTCCATCGGCGGCTACGCCAAGGAATTCCAGATCGCGCCCGACCCGGCCAAGCTGCTGGCCCACGGCCTGACCATGACCGACCTGGTCACCGCGCTGGAGCGCAACAACGCCAACGTGGGCGCGGGCTACATCGAAAAACGCGGCGAGCAATACCTGATTCGCGCGCCGGGGCAGGTCAAGTCGGCGGAAGACATCGGCAACGTGATCCTGGGCAATGCCAACGGCGTGCCGCTGCGCGTGCAGGACGTGGCCGAGGTCGGCATCGGCAAGGAACTGCGCACGGGCGCCGCCACCGACAACGGCCGCGAAGTGGTGCTGGGCACCGTGTTCATGCTGATCGGCGAGAACAGCCGCACCGTGTCGCAGGCCGTCGACAAGAAGATGCAGGAGATCAACCGCACGCTGCCCGCCGGCGTGAAGGCGGTGACGGTGTACGACCGCACGGTGCTGGTCGACAAGGCCATCGCCACGGTGAAGAAGAACCTGTTCGAGGGCGCGGTGCTGGTCATCGCAATCCTGTTCCTGTTCCTGGGCAACATCCGCGCCGCGCTCATCACCGCGCTGGTGATTCCGCTGTCGATGCTCTTCACCTTCACCGGCATGGTGAACCAGAAGATCAGCGCCAACCTCATGAGCCTGGGCGCGCTGGACTTCGGCATCATCATCGACGGGGCGGTGGTGATCGTGGAGAACTGCGTGCGAAGGCTGGCCCATGCGCAAGCCAAGCACGGCAGGCCGCTCACGCGCAGCGAGCGCTTTCATGAAGTGTTCGCAGCCTCGCAGGAGGCGCGGCGTCCGCTGCTGTTCGGCCAGTTGATCATCATGATCGTGTACCTGCCGATCTTTGCGCTCACGGGCGTGGAGGGCAAGCTGTTCCACCCGATGGCCTTCACCGTGGTGATTGCGCTGCTGGGCGCGATGATCCTGTCGATCACCTTCATTCCGGCGGCCGTGGCGCTGTTCATCGGCAACAAGGTCGACGAGAAGGAAAACCGCCTGATGCAGTGGGCCAAGCGTGGCTACGAGCCGCTGCTGGCGCGCGTGATGAATGCCAAGCCGTTTGTCATCACCACGGCCGTGGTGGCGGTGCTGCTGTCGGGCCTGCTGGCCACGCGCCTGGGTACGGAGTTCGTGCCCAGCCTGAGCGAGGGCGACTTTGCCATTCAGGCGCTGCGCATTCCTGGCACCAGCCTCACGCAGTCGGTCGAGATGCAAAAGCAGCTCGAACGCACGCTGAAAGAAAAGTTCCCGGAGATCGAGCGCGTGTTCGCGCGCACCGGCACGGCCGAGATCGCGTCGGACCCGATGCCGCCGAACATCTCCGACGGCTACATCATGCTCAAGCCCGAGAGCGAATGGCCCAAGCCAAAGCGCACGCGCGCCGAGATTCTTGCGGCGGTGCAGGAAGAGGTCGAGAAGCTGCCGGGCAACAACTACGAGTTCTCGCAGCCGATCCAGTTGCGCTTCAACGAGCTGATCTCGGGCGTGCGCAGCGACGTGGCCGTGAAGATCTTTGGCGACGACATGGACGTGCTCAACAAGACCGCGACCGAGGTCTCGGGGGTGCTGGGCAAGATCGCCGGTGCCGCCGAAGTGAAGGTCGAGCAGACCACCGGCCTGCCGATGCTCACCGTGAACATCGACCGCAGCAAGACCGCGCGCTACGGCCTCAACGTGGGCGATGTGCAGGACGCGATTTCCATCGCGGTGGGCGGGCGTGAGTCGGGCACGCTGTTCGACGGCGACCGTCGCTTCGACATCATCGTGCGCCTGCCCGAGAACCTGCGCACCGACCTGGAGGCCATCAAGCGCCTGCCGGTGGCGCTGCCCAAGGGCGCGGGCTCGGAGGCTCTGCGCACCAGCTTCATTCCGCTGGGCGAAGTCGCCACGCTGGAGCTGGCGCCGGGTCCCAACCAGGTGAGCCGCGAGAACGGCAAGCGCCGCATCGTGGTGAGCGCGAACGTGCGCGGCCGCGACCTCGGCTCCTTCGTGGCCGAGGCCGAAGAAGCCATGCGCAAGGTGACCATTCCCACCGGCTACTGGACCGTGTGGGGCGGCCAGTACGAGAACCTCGCCTCGGCCACGCAGCGCCTGCAGGTGGTGGTGCCGGTGTCGCTGCTGCTGGTGTTCACGCTGCTGTTCGCGATGTTCGGCAACCTCAAGGACGGGCTGTTGGTGTTCACCGGCATTCCGTTCGCACTCACGGGCGGCATCGTGGCGCTGTGGATGCGCGGCATTCCGCTGTCGATCTCGGCGGCGGTGGGCTTCATTGCGCTCTCGGGCGTGGCGGTGCTCAACGGGCTGGTGATGATCTCGTTCATCCGCAACCTGCGTGAAGGCGGGCTGCCGCTCGACGAAGCCATCCGCGAGGGCGCGCTCACCCGGCTGCGGCCGGTGCTGATGACCGCGCTGGTCGCATCGCTGGGCTTCGTGCCGATGGCGATTGCCACCGGCACGGGCGCCGAAGTGCAGCGGCCACTGGCCACCGTGGTGATCGGCGGTATCCTCTCGTCGACCGCGCTGACGCTGCTGGTGCTTCCACTGCTCTACCGCATTGCGCACCGGCGCGACGAAGACGAAGTGGAGGAAGAGGCGAGCGAAGACCAGAGCCACGGCGCGCCACTCGATCCTTCACTGCGAGGTTCCCATGGCACATGAGCATTCACACGCTGTCGGTGGCAATGAAAAGGCACTGCGCATTGCGCTGCTGCTGACGGGGACCTACCTCGTGGCCGAGGTGATCGGCGGGGTGGTCTCGGGCAGCCTGGCGCTGCTGTCCGACGCGGCCCACATGTTCACCGACACCGTGGCCCTGGCGATCTCGCTCACGGCCATCTGGATCGGCAAGCGGCCGGCCGACAAGCGGCGTACTTTCGGCTACTACCGCTTCGAGATCCTTGCGGCCGTGCTCAATGCGGTGCTGCTGTTCTTCGTGGCGATCTATGTGCTGTACGAGGCGTACCGGCGCATCTCGGCACCGGCCGAGATCCAGTCGACCATGATGCTGGTGGTGGCCACCGGCGGGCTGATCGTCAACCTCATCGGCATGCGCTTGCTGGCGTCCGGCAAGGACGAGAGCCTCAACGTGAAGGGCGCCTACCTGGAGGTGTGGGCCGACATGCTGGGCTCGGTCGGCGTGATCGTCGGCGCGCTGGTGATCCGCTTCACGGGCTGGGCCTGGGTCGATTCGGTGATCGCGGTGGCCATCGGCTTGTGGGTGCTGCCGCGCACCTGGCGGCTGTTGCGCGAAAGCCTGAACGTGCTGCTCGAAGGCGTGCCCGACGATGTGGACCTGCCCGAGGTCGAGCGCGCGCTGGCCGGCAGCGCGGGCGTGGCGAGCCTGCACGACCTGCACGTGTGGGCACTGTCCAGCGGCAAGGTGAGCCTGAGCGTGCATGTGGTGTGCACGCCCGACGTGGGCGACATGGCGCAGCTCGTGCTGCAACTGCGCGCGCTGCTGGCCGAGAAATTCGACATCCACCATTCGACGGTGCAGGTCGAGCGCGTGCCTTGCGAGCAGGCGGTGGACAGCCACGGCTTCGGGCCGGCGGTGGCCTGAACGAGCGCCTGACCGCGTCCATCGCTTGCTTCTGCGGCGAGAATCCGGTGGGCCGCGATCTTCCGCAAGACGCATGACTCTGCGTTTGAAGAGGACATGCCTCGCTGTGCGTGCAACAGGCGGGCGGCCCGATTCACAACGACAGGTCGATGGGCAACTACAACAAATCTTCAACCGGGGCGCGCAGGACGGAGGCGCCGACTCAACAACAGCGCCGCAGGGTCCATGGGGGTTCGGCCTCGCAGCCGCCGATGGCATTGTTCGATGCCGTCGCGCATGACGCTCCGGCGCCTCGTGCTCCGCGTGTCCGAACCTGGCGGTCGACGCTGGTCGGTGCGGCCATCGGCCTTGGGATCGTCCTGGCGTTTGCCATGAAGTGGCTCATGGGCTATCAGATTGACAGTGCGGAAGCGCGCCGCGTGCAGCAGAAAGCCATGCGGACGGCGGCCGCGCATTGCTATGAGCAGACGTCGAACGCGGCCATCAATGCCTGCGTGAAGGACGTCGAGGCCCGGAGCGCTCCGGCGCCATGAAAAAAGGGGGCGTTCGCCCCCGTCTTTCGTCTTCGTCGGGCCGATCCGCCTCAGCGTGAGCGGATCGCCGACTTCGGCCTGAAGGCCTTGCAGACCGCATCGTCGGTTTCCAGGTACGGCCCGCCGATCAGATCGATGCAATAAGGCACCGCCGCGAAGATGCCCGGCACGAGCTGCGTGCCGTCCGCATCCTTCAGCCCTTCGAGCGTTTCCGCAATCGACTTCGGCTGCCCCGGCAGGTTGATGATCAGGCTCTTGCCGCGGATCACCGCCACCTGGCGCGACAGGATCGCGGTCGGCACGAAGCGCAGGCTGATCTGGCGCATCTGCTCGCCGAAGCCGGGCATTTCCTTGTGGGCGACGGCCAGCGTGGCTTCGGGCGTCACGTCCCGCAGGGCGGGGCCGGTGCCGCCGGTGGTGAGCACCAGCGAGCAGCCGGCGTCGACCAGCTCGATCAGCGCGGCGCTGATGCCGGCGGCCTCGTCGGGAATCAGGCGGGGCTCGAATTCGATCGGGTTCTTCAGCGCCCGGCCAAGCCATTCCTTCAGCGAGGGCAGGCCCTTGTCTTCGTAGGTGCCGCTGGAGGCGCGGTCGCTGATGGAGACGATGCCGATGCGGACAGGGTCGAACGCGCTCATGGTCTGGCTCCTTCCCCTTCCGGGGGAAGGTGGGGATGGGGGCTTTCGGCCTTCGATGAAGCGCCGTGCGTGGCTGTAGGCCGTCGTGCCCCCACCCCGGCCCTCCCCCGGGAGGGGAGGGAGGAAGACAAGCCGCTCATGCGTCTTCTTCGCGATCTTGCGCCGCAGCCGCAGCCGCGTGGTCGGCACCGCCATGCACCGCCAGTTGCGCACGCACCAGCTGGAAGATCTCGCGGTAGGCCTTGCCCTGGCGCGGCGCTTCGCCGGCCGGGCCGGTCTTCATGTCCTTGCGCGCCTGGCGCACCAGCGCGCGCAGTTGCTGGGAATCGGTGGCCGGATGGGTTTCGATCCAGCCGCCGAGTGCGTCGTCGTCGGCAATCAGCCGGTCGCGCCAGCGTTCGGCCTCGTGCAGCGCTGCGGCTTCGGCCGCCGGCACGGTGTTCTGCTCGGTCAGGGCGAGCTTGACGGCCTCCAGCGTGGGCTCGTCGAGCTTGCGCATCAGCTTGCCGATGAACTGCATCTGGCGGCGCTTGCCCTCGAAATTGGTGATGCGCTTGGCCTCGGCGATGGCGTCGACCAGTTTTTCGCCCAGCGGCAGGGCGTCGAACAGGGCGGCGCGCAGGCCGAGCAGTTCCTCGCCGAGCTTTTGCAGTTCGTCGCTTTCGCGCTTGAGGTCGGTGCGGCTGGATTCGTCGGTGCCCTTGAGCTCACGCTTGAGTTCAAGGTCGAGTTCGCTGCCTTCGGCAACGAACTGGCCACGGACGAAATAGCCTTTTTTGGGTTTGCGGGACATGGAGTTGGATTCTGGGCCGCACCGTGCGGCGTTGCAATGTGCGCAACAGACAGTGGGAAAACGAGAAATAGGGGGCGCAAGTATCATAGCCACCACATGACGACATCCTCCTCGCGCGCCGATTCCGGCTTCGCCTACAGCCGCTCCTTCTTCGAAAACCTGGTCGACACGGCCTTGGCGCACGCCAAGAAGCTGGGCGCGACCGACGCCGGGGCCGAGGCCTCCGAGGGCTGCGGCCTGAGCGTCTCGGTCCGCAAGGGCGAACTCGAAAACGTCGAGCGCAACCGCGACAAGTCGCTGGGCATCACGGTCTACGTGGGCCACCGCCGCGGCAACGCCAGCACCTCCGACTTCTCCGAAGGCGCCATCAAGCAGACCGTGCAGGCGGCCTACGACATCGCCCGCTTCACCGCCGAAGACCCGGTGAGCGGCCTGCCGGACGAGGCAGACATCGCCAAGGAGCACCCCGAACTCGACCTCTTCCACCCCTGGGACGTGACGAGCGAGCAGGCCGCCAAGCTGGCGCTGGAGTGCGAAGAAGCGGCCCTGTCGACCGACAAGCGCATCACCAACAGCGAAGGCGCCGGCGTCTCGGCCCAGCAAAGCCATTTCTTCAGCGCCCACACGCACGGCTTTCGCGGCGGCTACGCCAGCTCGCGGCATTCGATTTCGGTCGCGCCCATCGCCGGCAAGGGCGACGGCATGCAGCGCGACGCCTGGTACAGCTCGATGCGCGCCGCCGACGAACTGGCCAGCCCGCAGGCCGTGGGCCGCTACGCCGCCGAACGGGCACTGAGCCGCCTGAAGTCGCGCAAGATCAAGACCACCGAATGCCCGGTGCTGTTCGAGTCGCCGCTGGCCGTGGGCCTGCTGGGTGGGCTGGTGCAGGCCGTGAGCGGCGGAGCGCTCTACCGCAAGAGCACCTTCCTGCTCGATTCGCTCGGCAAGCCCGTGCTGCCCAAGCACCTCGACATTGCCGAAGACCCGCACATCCTGCGCGGCAAGGGCAGCTCGCCCTTCGACGACGAAGGCGTGATCACCCGGGCGCGCAAGGTGGTCGATGCCGGCCGGCTCGAAGGCTACTTTCTCTCCACGTACTCGGCCCGCAAGCTGGGCATGAAGACCACCGGCAACGCCGGCGGCTCGCACAACCTGACGCTCAGCTCGCGCCTGACAAAGCACACCGACGACCTCGACGCCATGCTCGCCAAGCTGGGCACCGGCCTCTTCGTGATCGAGCTGATGGGGCAGGGCGTGAACTACGTGACCGGCGACTACTCGCGCGGCGCCAGCGGCTTCTGGGTCGACAAGGGCAAAATTGCCTTCCCGGTGCAGGAGATCACCATTGCCGGCAACCTCAAGGACATGCTGATGGGCATTGAAGCCGTCGGCGCGGATGCCTACACTTTCGGCGCCAAGACCACGGGGTCGGTGCTGGTGAACCGCATGAAGGTGGCCGGCGCCTGAGTCGGCGCCACCGCCCACTGCGATTGCGGCGCTGACCCGAAAGAACCCCGGCTTCGTTTCAGGCAGGGACATTCAGGATGAGCAGACACCACGCCGCACGCAAACCCGAACTGGAGCATGAGCTTCTGCGCGACCCGAGGCTGGGCTTCGAGCCCGCGCGCGGCGGCTCCGTGCGCTGCCTGCAGCACGGCGCGCCCTGGCCTTTCGACTGCTGGCACTACCACGATGAATACGAGCTGCAGTGCATCAACCGCAGCAGCGGCGATGCCTTCGTCGGCAACCACATCGGCCGCTTCGAGCCGGGCTACGTGGCGCTGGTGGGCGCGCGGCTGCCGCACACCTGGATCTCGCACGACGTGCCGCCCGAGGGCATTGCCGATCGCAGCATGGTCATTCACTTTCGCGACGAGCCGCTGCGCAAGGGCGTGGGCCTGTTCTCCGAGCTGGACGCGGTGGTGCCGCTGCTCGACCGGGCCCGGCTGGGTGTGGAGTTCTTCGGCATCGGCGATCTCGTGCGCGAGCGCTTTCGCCGCGTGCAGGCGCAAGACGGCATGGCCCGGCTCGCCGAGTTCATCAGCCTGCTGCACGAGCTGGCCAACTGGCCCGACTGGAGACAGATTTCCAGTTCGGCCGAGCCGGCGGGCGAAGACCCGAGCGCCAACACCCGCATGCGCCGCGTGCTCGACTACCTCGACCAGCACCTGACGGAGGAGCTTTCGCTGCCGGCCGTGTGCGCCGTGGCCAACATGGCCGAGAGCAGCTTCTCGCGCTACTTCCACAAGCACATGGGCGCCACTTTTACCGACTTCGTCACGCGCCTGCGCATCGCCAAGGCTTGCGAGATGCTGCAGGTGTCGGACCAGTTGGTGAGCGACATCTGCTACGAGGTGGGCTTCTCGAACCTGGCGAATTTCAACCGGCGCTTTTTGCAGCTCAAGGGCATGACGCCCTCGGCTTACCGGCATCAGGCGCAGGACCGCTTCGGCCTGCGTACGGCGCAGAACACGCCGCTTGCGACCACGGCCTGAACCTGCGACCCCGCAGCAGCAGCGGCATCAGGGGTTTGAATCCTGCGGCGTCAGGTGCCGGGTCATCGCCCAGAACACCAGCGCGAGGCCACTGACAAGCGCTCCCGCAGCGCAGACGCCGTTCCAGCCCGCATGGGCGTACACCATCGTCGAGGCCATCGACCCGGTGGCCGAGCCGATGGAATAGAAGATCATGTAGCCACCGGTCAGCCGGCTCTGGGCCTCCGGGCGCACGCGGTAGATCAGGCTCTGGTTGGCCACGTGCACCGACTGCAGCCCGAAGTCGATCATGACGACGCCGGCCACCATCGCCCAGATGGACCACGGCAACAAGGCGATGAGCGCCCACGACAGCAGCATGGCCGCCAACCCGATGCCGGTGACGCGTTGGGCGCGTCCGCGGTCCGACTGGCGGCCCGCCCGCGCGGCACCCAGAACGCCGGCAACGCCCGCCAGGCCGAACAGGCCCACCTGCGTGTGCGAGAGCGAGAACGGCGGCGCCGTCAGCGGCAGCACCATCGGCGTGAGCATCATCGTGATGGCCATGAAGATCAGCATGGCCAGCACCGAGCGGACCCGCAGCACCGGCTCCTGCGCGAAGAGCGTGAACACCGAGCGGATCAACTGCAGGTACGACATGCCCGTTGCCGGTCGCGCATGCCTCGGAAGCGCCATCCACAACAGCCCTGACACAACCAGCGTGGCTGCCGCCGACGCCAGGTACACCGCGCGCCAGCCGAAGAGATCCGACAGGCTGCCCGAGACCGCACGCGCCAGCAGGATGCCGAGGATGATGCCGCTGGTGACGGTGCTGACCATGCGCCCGCGCTCGCCCGGCGCTGCCATGCTCGCCGCGTACGCGACCAGCACCTGCGTCACGACCGCCAGCAGGCCGACGGCCGCCATCGCCGGCAACAGGATCGCCGCGCGGGGCGCCAGTGCGACGCACAGCAGCGCGACGACCGACAGCAGCGATTGCCCGACGATCAACCGCCGCCGGTCGATCAGGTCGCCCAGCGGAACGACCAGCAGGAGCCCCAGGCCGTAGCCGACCTGGGTGATGGTGACGACCGCGCCGACCGTGGCGGGCCGGATGCCGAAGGTGTCGGCCAGCGTGTCCAGCAGCGGCTGGGCGTAGTAGACGTTGGCCACCGCGAGTCCGCAGGCGACTGCGAACAGCAGCGCCAGCGCACCCGATATCGATGGCGTGGGGCAGCGGGTCCCGGCCGTTGCCGAATCGATGTTCAAGTCCATGGCGATGTTTCCTGGCACCGTGGCTTCAGGTGCTCAGCGCGTCATGGAAATGCGCGATGTGAACGGCGATGGCCTCCCCGAGCTCTTCGAGCGCGAAGTGGCCGGTGTCGAGCAGCTTGAAGTCGACCTGCCTCAGATCGCGTTGGTACGGGTAGGCGCCCGACGGCGGAAAGATCACGTCGTTGGCACCCCAGACGACCAGCATCGGCGGCTGGTGCTGCCGGAAGTAAGCCTGCCAGACGGGGTAGAGCGGCAGGTTGCTCCGGTAGTCGTACAGCAGCGCGGCCATCGCGTCCTTGTTGCCGGGGCGCGCCAGCAGGGCGCGCTGCAGCAGCCAGTTGTCGGGGTCGATGCGTTCCACGTCCTTCACGCCGTGGGTGTAGTTCCATGCCAGGGCCTCGTCCGACATGGCGGCCTCGCGGATCCTGGCGTAGTTGGCGGTCGACGGGTCTTTCCACAGCGCGCGGGCCAATCCCCAGAAGTCGTCCGGCAGGCCTTCCTCGTAGGCGTTGGCGTTCTGCACCACCAGGAAGTCGACCTTGTCCGGTCGGCGGGTGGCCAGACGGAAGCCGACCGGGCCGCCGAAGTCCTGCATGTAGAGGCCGTAGCTTTCAAGACCGAGCTGGTCGACAAGCTTTCCGACGATGTCCGCAAGGCTGTCGAAGGTGTAGCTGAACTCCACGACCGACGGCGCCTCGCTGTGCCCGAAGCCGGGGTAGTCCGGCGCGATGACGTGGAAGCGGTGGGCCAGCCGCCCGATCAGCTCCCGGTACATGAAGGACGAGGCCGGAAAGCCGTGCAGCAGAAGCAGGGTCGGCAGCGCGGGGTCGCCTGCCTCGCGGTAGAAGATCTTCAGTCCGTCGACGGTGGTGGTGCGGTAGTGGGTCATGGGGCTTGCGGCGGTGGCCGGTTGTGGTTGCAAAAGAAGACCGGATGGATTCTAGTGATCTAGTTTTATATTGCAACCAATGAGAGCAAGGCCGTGCCGCAGGCACGCGTCGCACGCGCGTTCCGACGAAAGCCGGCGCAGTGCCGCGCCGGCTTGCGCTTCATCGCATCACAACAGCCAGGTCATTGCACCGACACCGCGCTCCAGGCGCGGGTGACGGCGGCCTGCTCCGCCGAGTTGGCACCGTACAGGTCGGTGGCCGCGCGGATCGATGCCGCGCGAGCATTCGGGTAGGTCGAGCTGGAGTTCAGGTACACGGTCAGCGCGCGGTACCAGATCCTGCCGGCCTTGTCGCGCCCGATGCCTGCAAGGCTTGTGTCGCCGTTGCACACCAGGTCGCTCTTCGCCAGCCTGCTTTCGCCGGTGGGCACCACCGCGCCTTCGGCCAGCAGGTAGAAGAAGCGGTTGCCCACGCCGGACGTGAGGTGCGGGTCATGACGGGGATTCACCTGTGTGCTCTTGAAGCCGCCCTGCGGATAGCAGACGTACGAGCGCCCGTCGACGTCCTGCTTGTACATCTTGCGCAGGCCGCCGGCCAGGATCCTTGCGCCGATGACGTAGTTGCCCGGATCGTTCGCGTTGTTCGCGTAGAACTTGACGAGGGTCCCGAAGATGTCGGAGTTCGCTTCGTTCAGGCCGCCGGCGTCGCGCGAGTAAGCCAGGTTCGCGGTGGCCTGGTTCACGCCGTGGCTCATCTCGTGCCCGGCAACGTCGATGGACACCACCGGCTTCGGCAGCGCGGTGCCCGCTTCGCCGTCGCCGTAGGCCATCATGCGGCCCTCGCTCAGCCATGCGGCATTCGCGCCCGTGGTGGAGCCGTCCTGGTTGAGGAACAGCACGTGCGCATAGCTCTGCACGCCCTTGCCGTCGTTGAAGATGCCATTGCGGCCGTGGGTGTCCTTGTAGTAGTCCCAGGTCTTGGTCAGGCCGTAGTTGATGTCGACCGCGACGGTCTTGCGATCGGTGGTGGTGCCGTTGCCCCACTTGTTGTCGGGGCTGGTGAACGGCGTCAGGTCGGGCGAGTCCGCAAGGTCGGTGTACACCGAGTCGCGCCCGTCGATCACTTCGCCGCCGCCGCGCGTCGGGTCGACCATGCGATAGGCGTTGTTGCCGGTCTGGTCGGTGGCGATCTGCAGGTCGCCGTAGTACAGCGACTTGCCGGTGCCCGTGGCGGCCGCGGTGTGCACGAGGTCCTCGGCGTCCAGCAGCTTGCCGTCGCGCGCATCGACGTAGTAGACGACGGCGCTTCCGTGCGCAGCGGTGGCCCTGCCGTACACGCGCACCGCATAGGCCAGCACCGGCGTCTCGTCGCGCGCGAAGACGACGAGCTCGGGCGTGCCGTAGCGCATCACCGCGCTGGCGAAGCTCTGTGCGGCGATGCTCTTGGCGCGCTCGGCGCCGATGTCGGGCGCGTTCTGGATCACGGTGCGCCCGCCGACCTTGCCCAATGTCTCGGGCAGGCGGATGGCGCTCTTTTGCGTCAGGTCGGACTGGAGCAGCCGGCCCTGGCTCGAATGCACGATCACGTCGCCGCCGATCACGCGCAGGCCGTCGTGATAGCGGTCGAAGCGCACGTGCTCGGTGCCGTCCTTGTCCACGATCACGTCGCGCGCCTTGAACTGATCGCCGCTGCCGGGCAGCGCCGGCTTGGCGGCCGCGCCGGATGCCATCGACCGGCCCGAGGGCGAGGCAGCAGGATGCGTTGCAACGCTGAAGCTCGACGGGTTGCTCTGGATCAACGCCAGTGCGCGGTCGACCGCCGCCTGTCGGTCCGCCTCGGCGGCGAAGGCGACATGCCCCACCACGGTCAGCACGGCGACAACGAGAACTCTGAGTCTGGTTTTCATAGGCATTCCACAAAAGGTGATGTAAGGGGTAGACACATACCGGCCCGACCGCCGCTTGTGGCGCCGGTCATTGGCCGCGTGCATTACAGCCGGGATGCCATGGAGCGTCGATACGCGGGAAGTAGTCGATAACGCAGGATTTCCGCGTGCGCGCGAGCGGCCTTCACACCTTCGTGTTGCTATCGATACGAAGGAGGTACAGGCGCGATGGAAGGGAACCGCATCGGGCAAACCCTATGCGGTTTGCCCTGGCCGTGAGGCAACCGATACGCATCTGCCCCCGGCAAAACCCCGAGCCGGCTGGTCATGAAAATACCAGCGCCCCGGCTCGCGTGTACGCGGCGCCGCGCTGCCGGTGCCTACGCTTCGTCCCACCTGTTCCTGCCGCGATTTGCCGGCGATCCACGACAGGCTCAAAGGAGACGAAGCGATGGCTGTTCAAGAAAACCGGCAACGGATGGTGGGCTGCGCGATGCTGATCGCGGCGCTGGGCGCATGGGGCGGCGCGGCCCAGGCCCAACAGGTCTGCAAGGAGGACGTGCGCGTCCTGTCCCAGCCCCGTGACGGGCTGACCCTGCTCGAGAAGTACAAGGACGAGTTCAAGGCCCTGAGCGGCGTCTCGTTCAACATCGACAACCTCAACGAGAACGACCGCCGCACCAAGACCCGCGCCGACGCCTCGACCGTCGGCAAGTACAACGTGTACTACGTGGACGAGGCCAACGTGCCGTTGTTCGCGCAGTCCAAGTGGATCGTGCCGCTGGCCAAGTACTACCCGGCCGACTACGACTTTGCCGACTTCGACCCGGGCCGCCAGAAGGTCGCGACCTTCGCGGGGCAGGCCTGGTTCGCGCCGCTCACCGGTGGTGGCGACCTGCTGGTCTACCGCAAGGACCTGCTGGAAAAAGCCGGCGTGAAGCCGCCGACCACGCTCGATGAATTCGTTGCCGCAGCGAAGAAGCTCAACGACCCGGCCAACGGCATCTACGGCGTGGCGTTGCGCGGCCAGCGCGGCTCGGGCGCCAACGTGTGGCGCTGGATGCCGTTCTTCCGCGGCTATGGCGGCCAGTGGTTCGACGGCGACAAGCCGGTCTTCAACTCGCCCGCCGCGTTGAAGGCCACGCAGACCTACCTCGAACTGTTCAAGTACTCCGCACCCGGCACCAAGACCGGCAGTTGGGACGAATCCACCGGCGCCTTCCTCGCGGGCAAGGTCGCGCTGCTGGTCGAGTCGACGCCGCTGGCCGGCAACGCGCTCGACCCCAAGACCTCGACCGTGATCGGCAAGGTCGCCTACCTGCCGCCGCCCACGCCGCTGACCGGTGGCGGCTACGGCCACGGCCTGGCGATCGGCGCCAAGGCCAACAAGACCGAAGAGGCGAAGCAGTGCGCGGGCCTCTTCGTCGCCTGGGCCACCTCGAAGAAGCAGGAGCAGCGGCGCCTGGCCGAAGGCCAGTTCAGCGAACTCAACCGCACCAGCGTGCTGGGCAGCCCCGAGTTCGCCAAGCGCTACGGCGCCGACCTGGGCAAGGCGCTGGCCGACACCGGCAAGGTCACAGCGGTGAATTTCTGGCAGGACGCGTTGTGGCCCGACCTGGGCGACCGCTGGGGGATCATCCTGGAAGAGCTGATCACCGGTTCGCGCACCGACATCCAGGGCGGGCTCGATGAACTCGACGCGTATGCCAAGCAACTGATCGCACGGCGCAAGAAGTGATGGCAGCCAGGGAGAGAAAAAAGACGAGGCTGCCAGTCGTCTTCATCGGGCCGGGCTTGCTGGTGCTCGCGGTCCTGGCGCTGGTGCCGACGCTGTTCGCGATCGGCATCTCGCTGCAGGACCGCGAGCTGGGCAGTACCGATTCGGGCTGGGTCTGGTTCACGAACTACATCCAGCTGTTTTCCGACCGTCGCTTCATCAACTCGGTGGGCGTGTCGCTCACCTGGGAGGTGGTGACGGTCAGTGCAACGATGGTGCTGGCGGTGCTGCTGGGCGTGCTGCTGTTCCAGTGCACGACCGCGCGTTGGCGCAATGTGTTGTGCATGCTGTTCATCGTGCCGGTGCTGCTGCCGCGCGTGTCGGCCGCCTTCGTGTGGAAGTTCGCCTTCCACCCGCTGTTCGGCCTGTTGACGTGGCCCTACAAGGCGATCACGGGCGAGCCGCTCGACCTGTTGGCCAACCCGCACACGGCGCTGCTGACGGTGGCGTTCGTCGACGTGTGGCAGTGGGGGCTGTTCTTCGCGGTCATCGTGCTGAAGCTGCTCGAAACATTGCCGCCGCAGCCTTTCGAGGCCGCACGCATGGACCACGCGAAGACCTGGGAGGTCTACACCTATGTCGCGTTGCCGATGCTGAAGGCACCGCTCATCAGCCTGACCTTCGTGAAGATGGTCGAGTCGCTGCGTGCCTTCGACCTGATCTACGTGATGACGCGCGGAGGGCCGGGCATCTCGACCGAGACGCTGGACATGTACGCCTTCTCGCAGGGCTTCATCGAGTCGGGGCGCATCTCGTATGCGTCGAGCATGGCGGTGCTGATGATGGTCGCGTCGACTGTGGCGTTCACCTACATCTGGAAGTGGACGCGATGAATTTCCGTCTTTCTGTTTGTCGCGTTGTGCTTGTTTCGAGGCGCTGCTTTTCAGGGCGACGCTCACGCCGACACGGTGCTCTTTTTCGCGAATGTCCCCCGCTTCGCTCCTCCTTTATTTCGCGAAAAAGAGCCCCGTATCGGCGCGAGCGTTGGACAGAGTGGTTGTTGATCGGCTGCACACCAGCAGCGTGTCCCTGTGCGAATGGCACCAGGTGCTCCCCGCAGCGAAATAAAGGAGGAGCGAAGCGGGGGACATTCGCGGAGGGGAGCACCTGGTGTCATTCGCACGCGCCCCGAACAAGACCCCGCAAAAAGCACAGCGCAGCAAGCACCGCGATGGTGGAGAACTGAATTGACGACATCCCAAAAGAAGAAACCGTTCCCCCTGGGCACGCTGCTAGCGCGGCTGGTGCTGATCGGCGCCGGACTCTCAGCGCTGATCCCCGTGCTCTGGACCTTTCTCAACTCGTTCAAGAACCGGGTCGATATCGTCTCCGCCGTGCCGAAGTTCATCTTCACGCCGACATTGGAGAACTACATCTACGTGCTCAGCCGCGAGGCGGTGGCGCAAGGGCTGCTCAACTCGATCGTCGTGGTCGGCGCGGCCGTCATCATCGGCGCGCTGCTCGGGCTGCCCGCTGCCTATGCGCTGGCGCGCTACCCGCTGCGCTGGGCCAACGACATCCAGTTCTTCGTGCTGTCGATGCGCTTCCTGCCGCCCGTGGCGGTGGCGATTCCGCTCATGGTCATCTGGCTGCAACTGGAGCTGTACGACACCCGCTTCGCGCTGATCGTCACCTACACGCTGCTCACGCTCTCGACCGTCATCTGGCTAGCCATTCCCGCCTTCAAGGCCGTACCCAAGGAAGTGGAAGAGGCAGGCCGCGTCGATGGCTACGGGCCCTACGCGATCTTCTTCAAGGTGGCGCTGCCCATTGCCGCGCGCTCGCTGCTCGGCGCCATCGCCTTCGGCTTCGTGCTGGTGTGGAACGAGTTCCTCATCGCGCTGATGCTCACCACGTCAGATGCCAAGACACTGCCCATCGTGGCCTCGGAGCTGAGCCAGCTCGGGCGCGACGTGCCCTGGGGCATCTTGAATGCCTCGGTCATTCTGCTGTCGCTGCCGCCGCTCCTGATGGTCGGCGTGCTCAGCGGTTTTCTCAATGCGGCGTTCAAGCGCAAGCGCGACGCGGCATGAGCCAGATCATTCCTTTTCCGCAGAAAAACAATATGTCCGCAATCAGCTGTCACAACATCATCAAGCGCTATGGCGACACGCAGGTCGTCCACCCCTTCGACCTCGACGTGGCCGACAACGAGTTCGTCGTGTTCCTCGGCCCCTCGGGCTGCGGCAAGTCGACCATCCTGCGCATGCTCGCGGGGCTGGAAGACATCTCGGGTGGCGACCTGCTGATCGGAGGCCAGCGCGTGAACGACCTGCCGCCGCAAGAGCGCGGCATCGCCATGGTGTTCCAGAACTACGCGCTGTATCCGCACATGAGCGTGCGCGACAACATCGCCTTCGGGCTCAAGCGCCTGAAGGTGCCCAAGCCCGAGATCGACCAGCGCATCAAGGAGGTGTCGGACACGCTGGGACTGGAGCGTTATCTGCAACGCAAGCCCACCGAGCTGTCGGGCGGCCAGCAGCAGCGCGTGGCCATTGCGCGCGCCATAATCAAGACGCCGAAGGTGTTCTTGTTCGACGAGCCGCTGTCGAACCTCGACGCCAAGCTGCGCAACCACATGCGCATCGAGATCGCCAAGCTGCACCAGTCGCTGAAGACCACCACCGTGTACGTGACGCACGACCAGCACGAGGCGATGACGCTGGCCGACCGCATCGTGCTGCTGCGCGACGGGCGCATCGAGCAGGTCGGCTCGCCGCGCGAGATCTACGAGCGGCCGTGCTCGGCCTTCGTGGCCGGCTTCATCGGCACGCCGCCGATGAACCTGATCGAGATGTCGGTGCGCGATGTGGGCGGCCATTTCGAGCTGTCGGGGCGCGAGGGCACGGTGCACGTGGACGCGCGCCGCTTTTCGCTCGCGGGCCGGGAGCGCGTGACGCTGGGCGTGCGCCCCGCGCACCTGCTGGTCGACACCGACGGCGGGCGGGGCGGTGGCTTCTCGGGCGAGGTGCAGCTCGTCGAATACCTGGGCAACGAAGTGCTGGTGAGCTTCAGCCAGGGCGATGGCGAGATCGCCGCGCTGATGCCGTCCGCGCAATGCCCGCGCTTGCGGGACCGCGTGCGCTTCGTGGCCGACCCGGCGCAGGTGCACCTGTTCGACATCGACACCGGGGCTTCGCTGCTGCGCAGCGACGCCCCCTTGCACTGACACATCAAACGTTCCCATAGGAAGATAGAAATGAAAGCACTGGTTCTGGAAAAGGCGCATGAGCTTGCGTTGCGCGATATCGACGTTCCCCTTCACATGGGCCCGCGCGACGTGAAGATCCGCATGCACACCGTGGGTGTGTGCGGCAGCGACGTTCACTACTACCGGCACGGCGGCATCGGCCCCTACATCGTGGACGCGCCGATGATCCTGGGCCACGAGGCCTCGGGCGTGGTGACGGAAGTGGGCGCAGAGGTCACGCACCTGAAGCCCGGCGACCGCGTGTGCATGGAGCCCGGCATTCCGCAGATGGATTCGCGCGCGACGCTCGAAGGCATCTACAACCTCGACCCCGCCGTGCGCTTCTGGGCCACGCCGCCCATTCACGGTTGCCTCACGCCCTTCGTAGTGCATCCGGCGGCCTTCACCTTCCGCATGCCCGACAACGTGAGCTTTGGCGAAGGCGCCATCGTCGAGCCGCTGGCCATCGGCCTACAGGCTGCGAAGAAGGCGGCGCTGAAGCCGGGCGACGTGGCGGTCGTGATCGGCGCCGGCACCATCGGCGCGATGACGGCGCTGGCCGCGCTCGCGGGTGGTGCGGCGCGCGTGATCCTGGCGGACCTCGTGCCCGAGAAGCTGGCGCTGTTCGCCGACAACCCGGCCGTGACCACCGTCAACGTGCGCGACGTCGATCTCGCCGAAGCCGTGAAGACCCTGACAGATGGCTGGGGCGCCAACGTGGTGTTCGAGGCCAGCGGCAGCACACGCGCCTTCGACAACATCTTCGACCTGCTGTGCCCCGGTGGTTGCCTCGTGCTGGTGGGCATGCCCGGCAACAAGGTGCCCCTGGACATCGTGGCGATCCAGGCGAAGGAGGTGCGCATCGAGTCGGTGTTCCGCTACGCCAACATCTTCCCGCGCGCGCTGGCGCTTATCGCGTCGGGGCAGGTCGATGTGAAGCCCTTCATCTCGCGCACCTTCGCGTTCGACGATGGCGTCCGCGCTTTCGAGGAAGCAGCCGCAGGGCGGGCGACCGACGTGAAGATCCAGATCGAGTTTCCACAAGAGCCCGTGGCTGCCTGATTTTTTCAGCGTCCCTTCAGCATGGCCGCCCCGGGCAAGGGGAAATGCCGGGGGACGCGGCGCGGATGCGCGGCTAAAGTGGCCGGGTTTTGCCACCCGGAGCCATCGCGCCTATGTCTCTCGCGTTTCGCAACGTCGTCCTCACCGGGGCCTGTGGTGGCCTGGGTCAGGCGTTGGCGCGCGAGCTGATCGACGGCGGTGTGCAGGTGGCACTGGTCGGACTCGATGCGGAGCGGCTTGCAGCGCTGGCTGCGTCGGCATCCGCACGCTGCGCCGTCTATACGCCTGATGTGTCGGACGGGCCTGCGATGCGGGCCATGGCCGCTGACTGGACATCGCGCTTCGGCGTGCCCGATCTGGTGATCGCCAACGCCGGCGTTGCAGGCGGCTACGACACGGGCGAGGCCGATGACCTCGACGTGTTCCGCCGCATGCTCGAAATCAATTTGCTCGGCGCGGCCACCACCTTCCAGCCATTCGTCGGTGCCATGCGCACGCAGCGGCGTGGTGCACTGGTCGGCGTGGCCAGCATCGCCGGCTGGCGCGGCATGCCGGGCAACGGCGCCTACTGCGCGAGCAAGGCCGGCCTGATCCGTTATCTCGAAAGCCTGCGCGCCGAACTGCGCGAGACGGGCCTCACGGTGCACACCATCAGCCCCGGCTACATCCGCACCGCGCTCACGGCCGGCAACCGCTTTGCGATGCCGGGCCTGCTCGAAGCCGAAGCCGCGGCCCACCAGTTGCTGGCAGGCGTGAGTGCGGGCCGCGAAAAGATCGTGCTGCCGCGCCGCATCGGCTGGCTGTCGAAGGCGCTCGACCTGCTGCCCGAAAAACTGCACGACCGCGTGCTGCGCGGCCAGCCGCGCAAGCCGCGCGTAGGTGAAGTCGGCGCCACCGCCATTCCCGGACTTTCTTCGAAGGAACCCCCTCCCTGATGTCTGATGCCGCCGTACCGACCCATGAACAGATCGCGCTGATCGGCGCTGGCCCTTCCGGCCTGGCCGGCGCGCGCAACCTGCAAAAGCACGGCGTGCCGTTCCAGGGCTTCGAGGCGCACAGCGACGTGGGCGGCCTGTGGGACATCGACAACCCACGCTCCACCGTCTACCACTCGGCGCACCTGATCTCCAGCAAGACCACCACCGAGTTCGCCGAATACCCGATGCCGGATACGGTGGCCGACTACCCGAGCCATCGCGAGCTACGTCGCTACTTCGGCGACTTCGCCGATCACTTCGGCCTGCGTGAGCACTTCCGCTTCAACACGCGCGTGCTGCGCATCGAACCGGTGAGCGATGCACCCGACACGCGCTGGCGCGTGAGCATCGATGCGGGCGACGGCAAGATCGAGACCGCCGAATACAAGGGCGTGGTGATCGCCAACGGCACGCTCGCCGAGCCCAAGCGGCCGCAGTTCGAAGGCCGCTTCGACGGCGAGTTGCTGCACACCAGCGGCTACAAGCACCCCGAGCTGTTCAAGGACAAGCGCGTGCTGATCGTCGGTGCCGGCAACTCGGGCTGCGACATCGCGGTCGATGCGGTGCACTACGCAAAGAGCGTCGACATCTCGGTGCGGCGCGGCTACTACTTCGTGCCCAAGTACGTGTTCGGCAAGCCGGCCGACACGCTGGGCGGCAAGCGTCCGCTGCCGCCGTGGCTCAAGCAGAAGATCGATTCGACCGTGCTCAAGTGGTTCACCGGCGACCCGGTGCGCTTCGGCTTTCCGAAGCCCGACTACAAGATGTACGAGTCGCACCCCATCGTGAATTCGCTGGTGCTGCACCACGTGGGCCATGGCGACATCGGCGTGCGCGGCGACATCGCACGGCTCGATGGGCACACGGTGCATTTCAAGGACGGCAGCGCGCGCGACTACGACCTGATCCTGGCCGCGACCGGCTATGCGCTGCACTACCCGTTCATCGACCGCGAACTGCTCAACTGGCACGGCATGGCGCCGCGCCTGTACCTGAACATCTTCGCGCCGCGCTTCGAGAACATCGCGGTGCTCGGGATGATCGAAGCGAGCGGCATCGGCTGGCAAGGGCGCTATGAGCAGGCCGAGCTGGTGGCGCGCTACTTCCGCGCGAAGGCCGCGGGCTCGCCGAAGGCGGTGGCGCTGCGCGCGGCGGTGCAGGGGTCGCCACCCGACCTGTCGGGCGGCTTCAAGTACCTGCAGCTCGAACGCATGGCGTACTACGTGCACAAGGACACTTACCGCGCGGCCGTTCGCAGCGCGGCTGCGGCGCTGGCCGACTCACCCTGAACGAGGCCACGACCACCATGCTGCCCGTCGACGAGATCCGCCTTCACTTCAACCCCGCGTCGCTGGTGCTGCTCAACGTGGTGCTGGGCTTCCTGATGTTCGGCATTGCGCTGGACACGCGCATCGCCGACTTCAAGCGCGTGGCGCGCATGCCAGGCGCAATGGCGGTGGGCATCGGTGCGCAGTTCATCGTGCTGCCGGCCGTGACCTTCGTGCTCACGCTGATCCTGAAGCCGGGGCCGAGCATCGCGCTGGGCATGATCCTGGTGGCCTGCTGTCCGCCGGGCAACATCTCGCAGATCCTCACGCACCGCGCGGGCGGCAACGTAGCGCTGTCGGTGTCGATGACGGCGATCTCGAATGCGCTCTCGATCGTGGTGATGCCGCTGAACTTCGCGTTCTGGGGTGGCATGCATCCGACTGCGTCGGCGCTGCTCAAGACCATCGCGCTCGACCCACTGGACATGCTGGGCCACATCGTGATGATCATCGGCATTCCCTTCGTGCTGGGCGTGGCCTGCGCGCACACGCTGCCGGGGCTCACGGCGCGCATCAAGAAGCCGGTGGGCATCGTGAGCTTCATTGCGCTGATCGTGTTCATCGTCGGGGCCATCGCGGGCAACTGGCGCTTCTTTCTCGACTACGTGGGGCTGGTGTTGCTGGCGGTGGTGATCCACGATGCGCTGGCTTTCGGCACGGGCTACCTGTGCGCGCGGCTGTCGGGGCTGCGCGACTACGACCGGCGCGCGGTGGCCATCGAGGTCGGCATCCGCAACTCGGGGCTCGGGCTGGTGCTGATCTTCAGCTTCTTCGGCGGGCTGGGCGGCATGGCCGTGGTAGCGGGTGTGTGGGGCTTCTGGGACATCATCGCGGGCCTGGCGCTCGCGAGCTGGTGGCGGCGCAAGCCGGTGGTGCCGTGAGCGACGAAGGCGCGGCCGCACGGCGCGTGCTCGTGACGGGCGGCGATGGCTTTCTCGGGCGTGGGTTGCTGGCGGCGCTGGCCGGGCAGGGCACGCTCGAAGCCCTTGTTTCCCTCGATGTGCGAGAGGTGCCGGCAGAGCGGCGGCTGCCGGGTGTGGTCTATCAGGCGCAGGACGTGCGCGATCCGGCCATCGCGCAGACGCTGGCCGCGCACGCCATCGACACGGTTGTGCACCTTGCGTCCATCGTCACGCCCGGCAAGGGATCGAATCGCGCCTTCGAGCATTCGGTCGACGTGGGCGGCACGCGCAATGTGCTCGACGCCTGCGTGACGCAGGGCGTGCGGCACATCGTGGTGTCGTCGAGCGGCGCGGCCTATGGCTATCACGCCGACAACCCGGCGTGGATCACCGAGTCGCAGCCGTTGCGGGGCAACGCGGTGTTCGCCTATGCCGACCACAAGCGGCAGGTGGAAGAGATGCTGGCCGACTATCGCACTCGGCATCCCGCGCTGGCGCAGACGGTGCTGCGCATCGGCACCATCCTCGGCGAGCATGTCGACAACCAGATCACCGCGCTGTTCGAGAAGAAGCGGCTGATCGCCATTCGCGGCAGCGCCAGCCCCTTCGTGTTCATCTGGGACGAAGACGTGACGGGCGCCATCGCCCATGCACTCGGCGGCGCACCGGCCGGTTGCTACAACCTCGCGGGCGATGGTGCGCTGGCCATCCATGAGATCGCCTCGCGGCTCGGCAAGCGGGCGATCGACTGGCCGGCTGGTGTGTTGAAGACGGCGCTGGCGGTGGGGTCGGCGCTGGGCGTGAGTCGTTATGGCCCCGAGCAACTCGACTTCTTGCGCTACCGGCCGGTGCTGCTCAACACGGCGCTGAAGGAGCGCTTCGGCTATGTGCCGCGCAAGACCAGCGGCGAGGCCTTCGATGCCTTCGTGGCAGCGCGGGCGCGGCAGGGGCGGCCGGTCACTTCTTCGTAGCTTCTTCCGGCGGGGCGATCAGGTGTTCGAGCATGCGCCGGGCATTGAGCGGCAGGTCTTCGGATGAGCGCACGCAGGCCATCAGCGTGCGTTCGGCCCAGACATCGGTGAGCGAGGCCCGCGCGATCTTCATCGAACGGGCGCAGCGTTCGGCGGCGGTCTGCGGCACGATGCCCACGCCGATGCCGTACTCGACCATGCGGCACACGGCCTCGAAGTTGCGCACGCGCACCCGATAGGCCAGATGCTTGCCGAGCGCACGCACATGCTGCGTGATCAACTGCTGCAGCGCGCTGTCGGCGGGCAGGCCCACGAATTCGCTGTCGACCACATCGGCCAGTTGCACGCGCCGGCGCGAGGCCAGCGCGTGGCCGCGCGGCATCACCAGCACGAGGTCGTCGCGGCGGAAGGGATGGCATTCAAGGCCTTCGCTGTCGATGGCGTCGGAGACGATGCCGATGTCGCACAGGCCGCCGCGCAGCGCTTCCACGGTGTCGGGGCTGGCGCGTTCTTCGAGGTCGACCGAGATGCGCGGGTGCTCCGCGAGAAAGCGGCTCAGCACCTCGGGCAGGTGCTCGGTCAACGCCGAGGTGCCGCACATGAAGCGCACGTGGCCTTTCAGGCCCTGGCCGTATTCGCCGAGTTCGCCGCGCAGCCGCTCCATCTGTTGCAGCACGACGCGCGCATGGTGCAGCAGCGTGCGGCCGGCCTCGGTGGGGCGCACGCCCTGTGCGTGGCGGGTGAGCAGCGGCGTGCCGAGCGCGTCTTCCATGCCGCGCACGCGCTGGCTGGCCGAAGCGAGCGTCATGTGCGAACGCTGCGCGCCTGCAGTCAGGCTGCCGGCCTCGACAACATGGAGGAAGAGCCGCAGGTCGGTGAGATCGAATCGCATGATGGCCGCAAGTTAGCACGCCAGCCTCAGTCTGTGCCTGAGGCTGGCTGCGCCAATGCCGCATTTTCAGGCGCGGCGCCGGTCGGCAGACTCCCCGGAAATGACGATTTCAAACGAATGGATGAGCCACTGGGCCGCGGCTGCCGCAGTCTTTCTGCTGGCCGGCGTGATCAAGGGTGTGATCGGGCTCGGGCTGCCGACGGTGTCGATGGCGCTGCTCGCGCTGTGGATGGCGCCGGTGCGCGCGGCGGCGCTGCTGATCGTGCCGTCGCTGGTCACGAACATCTGGCAGACCGGGCCGCGCGCGACCTTCATGCCGGTGCTGCGGCGCATCGGCGGCATGCAGGTCGGGATCGTGGTGGGAACGCTGGGCGGCGCGTTGTGGCTCGGCGTGCCGGCCGGGGCGTGGGCGTCGGTGGCGCTGGGCGTGGCGCTGGTGGCTTACGCGCTCTGGGGGCTGACGGGGCGGCAACTGCATGTGCCGCCGGCGCATGAGCGCTGGATGGGGCCGCTGGTGGGCGCCGCGACGGGTCTGGTGACGGCGGTGACCGGCGTGTTCGTGGTGCCGGCCGTGCCTTATCTGCAGGCGCTGGGGTTCCAGCGCGATTCGCTGATTCAGGCGATGGGGATTTCGTTCACCACCTCGACCGTGGTGCTGGCCATCGGGCTGGCAGGCAACGGGAGCTATCCGATGTCGGCGGTGGGCGGATCGGTCGCGATGCTGGTGCCGGCCATCGTCGGCATGGTGCTCGGGACCTGGCTGCGGCAGCGGCTGTCGGTGGCGGTGTTCCGGCGCTGCTTCTTGATCGGGCTGGCGCTGCTGGGGCTCTACATGGCGGTTCGCGCCATGGCCTGAGGCCTGAGCGGCAGGTGGCTCAGGCCGCGAGCAGCAGCGCGGCGCGGACGCGCTCGATGGTCTGGCGGTAGGGCAGGGCGAAGTCCTCGATGGAGTCGCTGACGGTGAGCCAACTGAACGAGAACACCAGGCCTTCTTCTTCGGGGCTGCCGGTGGCGGTGTGCTCGAAGGTCTCGGGCAGTGCGCGGTCGGCGCGCATCAGGAACAGGTGCCACAACTGCGGATGGCGATGCGTGTTGCCCTCGACGCCGGCCTCGCATTCGCGGTCCAGCGTGCCGAGCGAATGCAGCGCGCCGGCGTAGTCGATGCCCGATTCCTCGAGCAGCTCGCGGCGCACCGCCACCTCGGGCGACTCGCCGGGTTCGATGGTGCCCTTGGGCAACTGCATGTTGCCGTCTTCGGGATGGCGAAAGACCAGCAGCCGGCCCCTGGCGTCGACCAGGCAGGCGCAGGCCTTGGGGATCGTGACCGAGGGGTTGCTGCTGTCGCTCATCAGGCGCCCGACAGAGCGGCCTTGACCGCAGCGCTGACTTGGCCCATGTCGGCCTTGCCGGCCAGGCGGGTCTTGACCGCGCCCATCACCTTGCCCATGTCGCCGGGGCCCGAGGCGCCCAGCTCGGCCACGATGGCCTTCACTTCGGTGGCGACTTCCTCGGCGCTCATGCGCTGGGGCTGGTAGACCTCGAGCACCTTGATCTCGGCGCTTTCCTTGTCGGCCAGGTCGATGCGGCCACCTGTGGTGAACGCGGCGATCGAGTCCTTGCGCTGCTTGACCATCTTGTCGACGATGGCGATGACCATGGCGTCGTCGAGCTCGACGCGCTCGTCGACTTCCTTTTGCTTCAGCGCAGCCAGCAGCAGACGGATGGTGCCCAGGCGCTCGGAGTCCTTGGCCCGCATCGCGGTCTTCATGTCTTCGGTGATCTGTTCTTTGAGTGTCATTCGGCAACCTTTCAGAAAAAACAAAAGCCGCGGCAGGTTTCCCTGGCGCGGCTGAGGCAACGGGGGCGCTGGCGGCGACTTGCGTCGAAGGCCGGCTGCCCCGGGTGTTGCTTAGTACAGCTTCTTGGGCAGCTGCATGCTGCGCACGCGCTTGTAGTGGCGCTTGACGGCGGCTGCCTTCTTGCGCTTGCGCTCGGCGGTCGGCTTTTCGTAGAACTCGCGGGCGCGCAGGTCGGTCAGCAGGCCGAGCTTTTCGATGGTGCGCTTGAAGCGACGCAGAGCGACGTCGAAGGGCTCGTTTTCTTTAACGCGGATGGTGGTCATTGATGATTCGTTGAACTGAAGTTGGCTCGGGGAGATCGAGGCCCAAAGCCGGGGTTCCTCAACTGAAAAATTTTTGCGGCCGTTGAGGGAAGGCCAAAGTTAGCCCGCGATTATAGCGCGGTTGCGCACGCATAGGCGCTTGCCCACGCCCATTGGAAGTTGTATCCGCCCAACCAACCCGTCACATCGACCACTTCGCCGATGAAATACAGGCCCGGCTGCTTCGATTCCATGGTCTGGGAAGACAAATCGCGGGTGTCGACGCCGCCTGCGGTCACTTCGGCCTTTTTGTAGCCTTCGGTGCCGCTGGGCGTGATCTGCCAGCGGGCGATGCGCTCTGAAAGCTGTGCCAGCGCCTTGTCGGCCGCCTCGTTGACGGGACGCTGCAGGGCCGGGTCTTGCCCGACCCAGGCGTCCGCCAGCCGGGAGGGCACGAGCGTGGCGAGTTCGTTGGCGATGCGTTTCTTCGAGCGCAGCTTGGCCTCGCCCAAGGCTTCGGCCACGTCCACGCCGGGTGCGAAATCGAGCGTCAACGGGGTTCCGGGCTTCCAGTAGCTTGAAATCTGCAGCACCGCCGGGCCCGAGAGGCCGCGATGGGTGAACAGCAGGTCTTCGAGGAAGGCCATCTTTTCCTTCTTCGCGCCGGTCTCTATTCGGACTGGCAGCGCGAGGCCGGCCAGTTCTGCGTACGGCGCCCAGGCGTCGCCGCCGAAAGTCAGTGGCACCAGTGCAGGCCGAGGGGTGATGACGCGCAGGCCGAACTGCTCGGCGATGCGGTAGCCGAAGTCGCTGGCGCCGATCTGCGGGATCGACAGGCCACCGGTGGCAACCACGATCTTCGGAGTCTCGATGAGGCCTCGATTGCTATCTATTTGATAGCATTCAGCGACCGTCCCATCAGCGGAAGCGGCAGAAAAGACGATCTTCCCCAGCTTGCACGGCTGCCAGCGCTCCACACCGCCCGCCACGCATTCGGCCAGCAGCATGTCGACGATCTGCTGTGACGAGCCGTCGCAAAAAAGCTGGCCCTTGTGCTTTTCGTGAAAGGCGATGCCGTGCTTTTGCACCAGATCGATGAACTGCTGGGGCGCATAGCGCGACAGGGCGGAGCGGCAGAAATTCGGGTTGTCGCCGATGAAATGCCGCTGCGGCGCGCGCACGTCGAGGTCGCGGTTGGTGAAGTTGGCACGGCCGCCGCCCGAGATGCGGATCTTCTCGCCGACTTTCTCGCTGTGGTCCACCAGCAGCACCTTGAGCCCGCGCTGGCCGGCCACGCCGGCGCAGAACAGCCCGGCGGCCCCGGCGCCGATCACGACGACGTCGAAGCGGGAGGAAGCGGTCGCGCTCAAGGACCGTCTGCCGCCAGCACCGGCGGCGGGTTGTACTTCAGGTGGCCGATGTAGCGCAGCGGCTGCGTTGCGGCAATCGAGGGCACATCGCCTTCGCGCATGTGCAGCAGGTCGGCCGGGCTCACCCAGCGCGGGTCGGCGCTGGTGATCGGCAGGCCGGCCTGTTTGTAGGCCTCGAGCACGAACTGCGAGCAGAAGAACTGGTCGTTGCGGCTCGCGCCCAACTGCACCATGGCCATGCCGCTCATGCAGAAGCTGCTGACCGAGGCCGGCACCAGCGGCAGTTCGCACAGGCGCCGGTTCAGCACGAACGGCGCATTGAGCAGCACGCCGACGGTGTTGTAGCGTGCACCGACCTGCGACAGCGCCCAGGCGCGCATGCGCGCCGCACTGTCCGCGTCGACGCCGGGCACGCGAAAGGCCACGACCATCTGTTCTTCGTCCACCACCTCGGCCAGCGGGCGCGCGCGCACGCCGGTGCCCACGGCTTCGGCGATCTGCCCGTCGCCCAGGTAGAGCACCGCATGGCTCACCGGCGAAAAAGTGCCCAGCCGGATGCCGAAGGAATTGACCGTGGCGATCGAGGTCAGCAGGATGTCGCCGGGCTCCAGTGCATCGGCGGCGATGAGTTCCCCCCCGTTGCCCGGCGCGATGACGGAGCTTTGCACCCGCAGGCGCAGTCCGGTGTCCTTGGTCGGCAGGTCCAGGCGCGTGGCGCAGGCCGTGAGCAGCAGGGCGGCGCCCGCGGCAAGAACGACCGCGGCGGTCTTGAGAGCGGCGCGCATCATCCCTTCCAGACGAACGGAAACTTCAGCTGCTTGAAGAAGCCGTTGGGCACGTAGTCGCCCAGCACGCCGTACTTCTCGGGCCAGAGCTTGGTGCTCTTGACGGCGGTGCCGAAGATGTAGTCGAGGAAGGCGTAGTGCGCCGAATAGTTCTTGTCGAGCGCCTCGATGTCCTGGCTGTGGTGCCAGTGGTGGAAGTTGGGCGTGACGATGATGTAGCGCAGCGGGCCGAGCCGCACGCTCACGTTGCAGTGGTTGAACACCGCCTGGAAGCCGACCACCACGATGTAGGCGTCGATCACTTCCTTGCTGAAGCCCAGCACATAGATGGGCGCCAGCACCAGCGTGCGCGTGATCAGCAACTCGAGGATGTGCTGGCGCGAGCCCGCCATCCAGTCCATGCTTTTCACGCTGTGGTGCACCGCATGCAGGCGCCACAGCACCGGCACCTCGTGGTACGCGCGGTGCGTCCAGTACTGCACGAGATCGGCCACCAGGACGATCAGCAGCAGGCCGGCCCAGAACGGCAGGTTGCCGATCCAGCCGCGGATGCCGTCGTTGGCGGCCCAGCCGAAGAGCTTGTGCACCAGCAGGTTGGTCGCCAGCAGCACGAAGCCCACGATCATGTGGTTCACCACGAAGTGATGAAAGTCGGTCTGCCACTCCTCGCGGAACACGGGTTGGTCCTTGCGCAGCGCGAACAGCTTCTCGATGAAGATGAAGATCAGCGACGAGCCCAGCAGGTCGAGGATGAACCAGTCCAGGCCGATGTACGGCGTGTGGTCCGCGAAGTCGTGCACCGGCACCTTGTGCCCGCCCAGCAGCGCCGAGGCAGCCACCAGCAGGAATGCGGCCGACGAGAGCCAGCGCGAGCGGTTGAAGATGATGTTGACCAGCGACAGCCCGCCCGAGATCACCAGGGCCACCAGCAGGATGTAGCGCATGACGTCGACGTTGTAGCTCTTGCGCAACTCCGGCGTGGTCAGGTACTGCGGAAAGTGGAAGGCCAGTACACCCAGAAAACACAGGATGCCCAGGCTCAGCGCAATCGTTCCCGTGACCAGTCCTTGGCCGCGGCGCAGTTCGCCGTGGCCTTCCGTGAATTCATTGAGTTTCTCGAGCACTTTTCCCCTCTATTTGTTTCTTTTGCAGATGTAAGAATCCGCACACAGCGAAGTGGAATTATCGGTGGCATGGACCAGCGATGTGATCCGCAGGTCCGAAGAACGACGATTTGTTGTGTGAGGAAGAGGGAAAAACCATGGTGGATCAGCTTTATCCGGCGGGCCCCGCCGACGCAGGGAATCAGCTCGCCAAAGCATCGCCCGCCTACCGGCGGCACGCCTGGTTTGCGATGGTGGCGCTGCTGGCGTTCGTGGCGGCCTATCTTCTGTTCTCGGGCTGGCTGGCCTGGAAAGCATACTTTTCCATACGTGCCTCGATCTACGGCTCGCGCGACGGAATGCTTCTGACGCTCGTGGGCCTCGGCGCGGCGTTCCTCGCGGTGTTCATGCTGAAGGCGCTGGTGTTCGTGCGGCGCGGACAGATGGGCGGCCTGACCGAAATCACCGCGACCGAGCATCCCCAGCTCTTTGCCTTCCTCCACCGGCTCGCCGACGAAGCCCGCGCACCGCGACCCGCCAAGGTGTACGTGTCGTCGCGGGTCAATGCGGCGGTGTTCTACGACCTCTCGCTGCTCAACTTCTTTCTTCCCTCGAAGAAGAACCTGGAGATCGGCCTGCCGCTGGTGAACGTGCTGACCGTCTCCGAGTTCAAGGCGGTGCTGGCGCATGAGTTCGGGCACTTCGCGCAGCGCAGCATGGCAGTCGGCCGCTGGGTCTACCTGGCGCAGCAGATCGCCGCGCACATCGTGGCCAAGCGCGACGGGCTCGACCGCTTTCTCGAAGGCCTCTCGCGCACCGACGTGCGCATTGCGTGGATCGGCTGGCTGTTCTCGCTGCTGGTGTGGTCGATCCGCTCGGTGGTCGACAGCCTGTTCCGCGTCGTGGTGCTGGCCGACCGCGCCCTGTCGCGCGAGATGGAGTTCCAGGCCGACCGCGTGTCGGTGAGCCTGGCGGGCAGCGATGCGCTGATCGACGCGCTCTACAAGATGCAGGCCGCCGACACCGCCTGGGACCGGGCCCTCGAATTCGCCAACCAGCAGTTGCACAAGGGCCGCGCCGCGCCGGACCTCTATGACATCCAGTCGACCATCCTGCAGAAGCTGCGGGTGATCTACGACGACCCCGGCTACGGCGTTCCGCCGCCCGTGCCGGCGGACGGCCGCGCGGCGCATCGCATCTTCAAGCGCGACCGGGTGTCGGTGTCGCGCATGTGGGCCACGCACCCGGCCAGCCACGAGCGCGAGGACAACGCGAAGAAGGTCTACCTGGCGGCCGAGACCCGCGAAGACTCCGCCTGGGCGCTGTTCGACCAAGCCCAGGCCTTTCGCGAGCGCATCTGCCGCGAACTGATCAGCCACGTCGTTCCGCCGCCCGAGACCGCCACGCGCGAAGCGATGCAGGAGGCGCTCGACGCCGAATACAACCGCGAGTCGTACAAGCGGCGCTACCGCGGCGTGTACCTCGGGCGGGCCGTCACCCGTTCGCAGCACACGGCCGAACAACTCTTCGACCGCATCGGTGCCTCGCAGGCCGCGGCCGCGCTGCCCGGGCTCTATCCGGAATCGCTGTCGGGCGCGCTCGAGCGGCTCGATGCGCTGCTGCACGAACGCGCCGCTTTGGTGGCGGTGCAGGATGGCATCGCCCGCAGCGAAGGGCCGCGCCTGGAGCATCGCGGCAAGGCGATCAAGAAGCGCGAGCTGGCGGGCGCCATCGACGAGGTGGCGCGCGACATCACCGAGGTCGAGCGCGAACTCGAAGCGCACGACCGCCTCTGCCGCTCCACCGCACGCGCGCTGGCCGCTGTGCTCGGGCCCGAATGGGAGGCCGGCTGGCTGGCCCAGCTGCGACTGCTGCACTACGCCGAGCACGTCGAAGCGAACCTGATCGACCTGCAGTCGGCCATGCTCAACACCCTGGCCATGGTCACCGCCAAGCGCAAGACCAACGAGGCCGAGGCCCAGCGCGTGGTGGCGAACGCGAGCGCGCTCTTCACCGGCATGGCCGAGATCGCGAAGGACGCGCCCGGCATCGAGGCCGGACCCGACGCGCTGGCCCTGATGGGGCGCGAGAGCTGGTCGGCGATGGTGGGTGAATTCAACTTCGGCTACCCCACGCGCGAAAACATCAACGAGTGGCTCAAGGCTTCGGACAGTTGGGTCAGGCCGATGGTGCGCGCGCTCGGCAGCCTGCGGCGCGCGGCGCTCGACCAGTTGCTGCGCACCGATGCGCGGCTGGGCGACGTGGCCCTGTCGCAGGCGCCGGCCGGCGAGGTGCCGCCCGCGCCGGTGGTGCCAGGCACCTACGCCACGCTGACGAACGGCCAGGAGCGCCCGCGCCAGAAGAAGCTCGATGCGTGGTCGCGCTTCCAGACGGCCGATGGCTGGTGGGCCGGCGCCGCGCGCTTTGCCGTGGCCGGTGGCGTGATCGCCAGCCTCATGGGCGTCAGCACCACGCTGGGCAGCGCCAGCGTGATTGCGTACAACGGGCTCGACCGCGAGGTGAAGGTGCGCGTCGGCGGCAGCAGCGCGACGCTGCCGCCGGGCGGCAAGCGCAGCTTCGAGGTGGAAGCCGACAAGAAGATCACGCTGGGCGCGCGCACGGTCGAAGGGCAGGAGATCGAATCGTTCTCGGCCAACCCGGAGCTGATCGGGGTGCGCTATGTCTACAACGTGGCCGGGGCGGCGCCGATGGTCGCGTGGACGGCGGTGTACGGCAACGCCGTGGCTCCGCCCGACCGGCCTCTGGGCGCGCCGCGCTGGTCGTTCCAGTCGGCCGATGCACTCTTCGAGGCGCCGCCGCGGCAGATCAGTACCAAGGGCGGCGGTGGCACGCGCTCGGTCATCAGCTTTCCCGATAGCCGCTCCGCCAACAGCTACCTGGGCTTGGTGACGAGCGAGAGCGACCGGAAGGCCATGATCGAAGCGCACTCAACCTGGGATTCGACCCAATCGGCCTATCTGCTGGACTGGCTGGCCGCCGGCGAGCAGCAACTGCCCGAGAGCCATGCGCGAGTCATCGCCGCGCGCCTGGACCGTGCGCCGCTCGAAGTCGTCTCGCTGCGCGCGCAGCAGGAGCTTGCCACCGCACCCGAGGCGCGCGAGCGCGTCTGCGAGCGACACCGTGCGCTTGCGAAGGCCAACCCTGCCAACAGCGATCTGGCCTACCTGGTGGTGCGCTGCATCGGCAACCCGCAAGTCAAGGATGCGGCCTACAAGAAGGGCGCGGCCGAGCACCCCGAGAGCGCCTGGTTCTCCTATGCGGCAGGGCATGTGTGGGCCGGCGAGCAGGCGTGGTCCGAGGCGCGCCGCGCCTACGAAAGAGCGGGTGCGAACTCGCCCTTCCTCGGCAACAACGCGGCCGCCGACCTGGCGCGGGTCCGGCGCATCGAGCAGGGCGAGACCGTGTCGATCGACGACCTCGCGGCCAAGTCCGAATTCCTGAAGATCCAGCAGATGCTGGAGGCCGGCAAGGACATACCACCCGAAGGCGCCGGCCGTGCCTATTTCGAAATGAGCCGGGGGCGCCTGGACAGGGCCTTCGAGATGGGTACTGAAGCCCGGCAACTTCGGCTGGTGCTGTTCGTCGGGGCTTCCGATGGCGCCAGCCAGAAGCAGGTGACCAAGGCACTGGAGGCATACCAGTCGGTGACCGTGAGCGATTTCGATGCGCTCTGGCCTGCCGTCGGACTGGCCATCCGGCATGGCCGATCGACCGACAAGCCGCTGGAACTCCTGAAGAACCTGTTGCCTGAGGACGCCGCCAAGTTGCGCGCGTTCGTGGCGGCGATCGAGGCCGGCAAGGACGCGCGCTACGCAGAGGGAACGCTCGCCGGCGTGACGCCGCAGTTGCGTGCCCATGCCTACAGCGCGGGCCTCGTCGCGTTGGGCAACCGTGCGCCGGCGCAGTGGCGTACTTTCGTCAAGCGGGCGCTCTTCGTCTCGGAGCACCCGTACTTCGGGTGAGCGGCGCCGTGCGCAGGTGAGGCGAGGTCAGGTGCCGAAGCGGCCCGCCGCTTGCGGCACCGGCAGCGCCGCCGCTGCCAACCCGCGCAGCACGTCACCCACCACGATCACCGCCGGGCTCGCAAGGCCGGCTTCCGTGATGCCGCTCTGTAGTTTGTCGAGCGTGGTCGCGATGTGCCGCTGGTGCGGCAGGCTCGCATGCTGGATCACCGCCACGGGCGTGTCACCCGGCAGGCCCTGCAGCAGTTCGCGTTCGATGTGGCCCGCACCTGCCACGCCCATGTAGATCACGAGCGTGAGCCGCGCGTTGTACGCGGTCGCGGCCAGCGCGCGCCAATCGGTCGGGTCTTCGGAAGCCCCAGCGCCGGTCTTGGCATGGCCGGTGACGAACACCACGCCCTGCGCGTGGTCGCGGTGCGTGAGCGGCACGCCGAGCGCAGTCACGGCGGCCAGGCCGGCCGTGATGCCGTTGACCACGGTGCATTCGATGCCGGCTTCACGCAGGTGCTCCACCTCTTCGCCGCCCCGGCCGAAGATGAACGGGTCGCCGCCCTTGAGTCGCACCACGGTCTCGCCTTCGCGCACCGCGGTGATCATCAGCCGCTCGATGAAAGCCTGCGGCGTGCTTTTGCAGCCGCCGCGCTTGCCCACGTGCACGATGCGTGCGTCGGGCCGCGCATAGGCCAGGATCTCGTCGTTCACGAGGTCGTCCACCAGCAGCACGGTGGCCGCCTGGATCGCCTTGACGGCCTTGACGGTCAGCAGTTCCGGGTCGCCGGGGCCGGCGCCCACCAGCGTGCAGCGGCCGGTGATGAGAAAGGTGGATGGGGTGTTCATGCGTGGGATGCCAGTTGCGTGATGTGCCTGACTTGCGTCGCGATGGCCTCGGGCACGGGAAGCTCACCGTCCAGCACGCGGCGCGTGTAGCCGGCCGTGGTGGCGACGTCGATTTCTTTCGGCAGGCCCGGCACGTCGGCAACGGTGCCGCTGGCCTGCGCCTGCAGTTCGGTGCGCACGCCGCGGACGAAGCCGTCGATCTGCGCGGTACGGCGCGGGTCGGACACCACTTCGCCTTCGAGGCCGCGCGAGAGCAGGGCGGTCATGCCCATCAGCTCGAAGGTCTCGCCCATGGTGCGGGCGTATTCGGGGTGCGTGTAGCTTGCGACCACCACGCAGGGGCCGGTGGTGGGCTGCATCAGCTTGACTACGCTGTGGCCTGGATTGCGCAGGCCGACCACGCGGCGCACGTCGAGCAGGCGCTTGAGCGCGGGGTTCAGCAGCTCGGTGGGGGCGAAGGCCACTTCGCCCGAAGCGATGGCGCGGATGGCCGTGAGCGGCGGCATGTCCATCGCCGCGAGCACGTTCGACGCCAGCACGCGCGAGGTTTCGCTCGCGCTGCCATGCACCAGCACCGGCAGGCCTTCGCGCGCCAGCAGCAGCGCCAGCAGCGGCGTGAGCACCGGCAGCTTGCGCGCGCCGTTGTAGCTGGGCAGCACGATCAGCGGGCGATCGGTGGCGGGGATGTGGTGCAGCCGCGCATGCGTGGCGTCGAGGAAGCCGGCCATTTCTTCCGGCGTCTCGCCCTTGATGCGCATGGCCAGGCAGAAGCCGCCGATTTCCAGGTCGGTGACGGTGCCGTCCAGCACCTGGCCGAACAGGTCGGTGGCCTGTTCGCGCGTGAGCGGCTTGGCGCCTCGCGCGCCGCGGCCGATTTCCTTGATGTATTGGCTGATTCCCATGGGTGGGGCGATTGTCCTGCAACGCTTATGCCGGAATGTGAGTTGGCTTATGCATTGCTCCCTCTCCCCTTGGGGAGAGGGCTGGGGTGAGGGATAACGGCGTGGGCGATGGGCGCGCTGCTGCCCCCTCACCCTGACCCTCTCCCCGAGGGGAGAGGGAACAAGACCGTCGAGCGCGGCGAACCGTCACAGCGCCGCCTCCGCCTCGACCGGCGTCGCCCGCACCATCCGCTTGAGTTCCGGAATGCACGACCCGCAGTTCGTGCCGCATTTCAGCGCACCTTGCAGACCCGCAAGCCGTTCGTCCGGCGTGCCACTGCATCGACCGAGTTCCGCCTCGATGGCCAGGTCGGTCACATTGAAGCAGGTGCACACCGGCTTGCCGCGCGACTGCACCGCCAGCGGCGCGCGCGCACCGGGCGACAGCAGCAGGCGGCCATAGCTTTGCGCCGGCAGTTCCTCGCGCAGCAGCGTGGCGATCCAGGCTTCGGCGCTGGTGTCGCCGGCGAGCAAAAAGGCTTCGAGGCCCGCGCTGTCGTCGCTGCGGCGCACGAGCCGCGCCGAGCGGCGCTGGCCACGGCGACGGTCGGCATAGCGCAGGGTGTCGAAGCTTTGCAGGCCGAGCAGGGCTTCGATCTGCACCAGCAGCGCATCGGCCGGCGCATCGTGCGCAGCGGCGCGAAACAGGATCCCGCTGCGTTCCGCGCCTGGCGTGTTGCCCGAGAACGGCACGCAGGTCGCGAACGGAAACAACGCCATCAGCGGCTGCAACGCACGGTGCGCGCTCAGTGCGCTGTCGGCAGGCAGCCAGGCCATGCCCAGCAGCGACCACGGCAGCTCGGCCTTGAGGATCTTCACCGGCGTGTGCTTCAGCTCGGGCTGCTTCGACGTGGGGCAGTAGGCCGGTGTCGTCAGTGCGTTGATGCCGGCCAGCCGCGTGCCGCTGGACGAACAGCCGCTCAGGTATTCCTCGCCCCAGTGCATCGCGATGAAGGCCTGGTTCAGACCCACCTCGCCGCTGGCGCGCGCGGGCAGCAGGATCGAGCCACGCTTGGACGTCACGTGCACCAGCTCGCCTTCCTTGAGCTGTCGCCGCGCCATGTCCTGTGCATGCATCTGCACCACCGGCTCCGACACGTGCCCGAACAGGCGCCCGGCCGTGCCGGTGCGGCTCATGCCGTGCCACTGGTCGCGCAGGCGGCCGGTGTTGAGCGAGAAGGGGTAGCGGGCCTCGCGCGCTTCGGCCACCGGCTTGTAGACGGTGTCGACGAAGCGGGCGCGGCCATCGGGCGTGGGGAACACGCCGTCTTCGTACAGGCGTGCGCGGCCGGTGCTTTCGCCTTCCTTCAGCGGCCATTGCTGCGGGCCGGCGGCTTCGAGCATGGCGTAGCTCATGCCGGTGATGTCGAGGTCGCGCCCGCGCGTGGATTCGCGGTGTTCGTTCCAGACCGATTCGGCGGTCTCGTAAGGGAACAGCGTGGGCTTGCGAAGGCCCAGCAGCGCTTCGAGCCGTTGCGCGAAGCTCACCGCAATCGACCAGTCGTTGCGTGCTTCACCCGGCGCTGCAACGGCCGGTCGCACGCGCGAGACGCGGCGCTCGCTGTTGGTCACGGTGCCTTCCTTCTCGCCCCAGGTGGTGGCGGGCAGCAGCAGGTCGGCGAAGGTGCAGGTGGCAGTGGTGGCAAAGGCTTCCTGCACCACGACGAATTCGGCGCGTTCGAGCGCGCGGCGCACGGTGGCCTGATCGGGCATCGATTGGGCGGGGTTGGTGCAGGCGATCCACAGCGCGCGGATCTCGCCATCGGCGGCGGCCTGGAACATCTCGACCGCCGTCTTGCCGGGCTTCTCGGGCACCGAGGGCACGCCCCACAGCGCCGCAACCTCGGCGCGATGCTGCGGGTTGGCCAGGTCGCGGTGCGCGCTCAGCAGGTTGGCAAGGCCGCCGACTTCGCGCCCACCCATCGCGTTGGGCTGGCCGGTCAGCGAGAACGGACCGGCGCCCGGCTTGCCGATCTGCGCGGTCGCCAGGTGCAGGTTGATCAGCGCCGCGTTCTTCGCGGTGCCGCTCGACGACTGGTTCAGGCCTTGGCAATACAGGCTCAGTGTGGCGGGCGAGGTGGCGAAGAGGCGCGCCGCTTCGAGCAGGTCGTCCTTGCCGATACCGCAGACCTGCGCCACCTTGTCCGGCGTGCATTCGCGCACCGTCGCCTTCAGCGCATCGAAGCCGCTGGTGTGGGCCGCGATGTAGGCCGTGTCGATCCAGCCTTCCCACAGCATCAGGTGCAGCATGCCGTTGAAGAGCATCACGTCGGTGCCGGGCTGGATCGGCAGGAACAGGTCGGCAATCTCGACCGTGTCGGTGCGGCGCGGATCGGCCACGATGATCTTGAGCGGCGGGTTCGCGGCCTTCGCGTCCTCGATGCGGCGAAACAGGATCGGATGCGCCCACGCCGTGTTGCTGCCCACGATGAAGAGGCACTGCGCATGCTTCAGGTCGTCGTAGCAGGCCGGCGGCGCATCGGCGCCCAGCGTCTGCTTGTAGCCGGCGACCGCGCTGCTCATGCACAGGCGCGAGTTGGTGTCGACGTTGTTGGTGCCGATCAGTCCCTTGGCGAGCTTGTTGAAGACGTAGTAGTCCTCGGTCAGCAACTGGCCCGAGACATAGAAGCCGACCGCGTCGGGGCCGTGATCGCGGATCACCTGTGCGAACTTGCCGGCGGCGTTGTCCAGCGCCGTGTCCCACGAGATCACCATCGGCGCTTCGCCGCGTGCCGTGCGCTGCATCGGCTGCAGCAGGCGGGTCTGGCGCGTGACGGTGGCACTGGCCGTGAGGTGCAGCGTCGAGCCCTTGGTGCAGAGGCGGCCGAAGTTGGCGGGGTGGTCGGGGTCGCCGCGCACGCCGGTGATCTCGTCGCCGTTCGATTCGATGATGACGCCGCAGCCCACGCCGCAGTAAGGGCAGGTGGAGCGGGTTTCCCTTCTTGCTCCCTCCCCTCCCGGGGGAGGGTTGGGGAGGGGGCTCGCGGCGTGCCCGACGGACACGCTGTTGTTCGTGCTCACGCCGCGGCCCTCACCCTAGCCCTCTCCCAGGGGGAGAGGGGACAACACCGCGAAAGCCTTCGGACCAGCGACCGGGCGCGGCAGGTCCACCGCATGCGTCGCCAGCTCGCGCGCATCGAGATGCACCACGCCGTCTTCCAGCTTCACCGCAAAGCGCGGCGTGCAGCCTTCGTCGGGCGACTTCGCGCAGCCGTCGTCCAGCCCGATCGCCCAGTTGTGCAGCGGGCAAGCCACGCTGTTGCCGAACACGATGCCCTGGCTCAGCGGGCCGCCCTTGTGCGGGCAGCGGTCGAGCAGGGCGAACACCTCGTTCTCGGCGTTGCGGAACACGGCAACGTCCACGCCCGAAGGGCGCGACACGCGACGCGCGCCCAACACCGGGATGTCTTCGATGCGGCAGATTGTTTTCCATTCGCTCATGGGGCCTCCTTAGGTCTTGAGGTCGGCGTACAAGCCGGTCACGCGGTCCATGATCGCCAGCAGGTTCTCGCTGGTGACGAACACGTCGGACATCAGGCCGGGCGATGCGCCGGCGCCTTCCAGGCGCTGCAGGCCACGGTTGAAGAACATCCATTGCGCATCCGCCAGCACCAGTTCTTCCTTGATCTGCGCGGTGGCTTCGGGTGCGTTGCGCAGCAACTCGAGCGCGGCAACGAATTCGGTGCGCGCCTTGCCGATCTCGACCGCGCTGCCGGCCGGGTCGATGCGCATGGCGCCGGCCAGGTAGAACTTGGCCATGCGTTGCGACAGCATGCGCTGGCGGCCCGCGATGTTGACCAGCCGGCCCACCGGCTTGCCCGAGGCCGCCTCGTACTGCGTGGTGCCCTGGTGGGCGAGCGCAAGCACCGCGGCGTCCAGTTTGACGACCTGCGCGGCTTCGTCGCGGCTCGGCGCGGTGCCGGTCAGCTCGCGCTTGAAGTCGTTCCATGCGCCGCCGAGCGCGTCGTAGGTGCCGCGAATGGCGGGGCTGGGCGCGAAGGTCTTGAGTTCGGCCAACTGGCGCTCGAACAGCACGATCGACCGGTCCAGCACCTGCTGCGCATTGCGCGACTCGACGTTCTGCACCAGCGCCAGATAGGCCTTGCTCGCGCGCTGCGACAACATGCGCTGGCGGCCCGCCTTGTTGATGGCGTCGTTGAGGTCCGCCACCTGCGCGCGGACTCCCATGCTGGCCAAGGCTGCGGAAGCGATGAAGACACGTCGTTTCAAACCACGCACTCCATTCATGCCGCGATCGGCGTGAACTGCCGCACGTCGACCGACGCCTGCGCCGACTCGAACCACGGATCGGGTTCGCCGTCGAGCGCGAACTGCAGCCGCTCCCACAGCGCCTTGCGGCCTTCGGCGTCTTCGAGGATCTTCTTCTTCACGTAGTCCAGGCCCACGCGGGAGATGTAGTGCACCGTACGCTCCAGGTACCAGCCCTCTTCGCGATAGAGCTGCAGGAAGGCACCCGAGAACTCCATCACTTCCTCGCTGGTCTTGACCTTCACGAGGAACTGCGCCACCTCGGTCTTGATGCCGCCGTTGCCGCCCACGTACAGCTCCCAGCCCGAGTCGACGCCGATCACGCCCACGTCCTTGATGCCGGCTTCGGCGCAGTTGCGCGGGCAACCCGACACGGCCAGCTTGACCTTGTGCGGCGAATACATGGCCCACAGCGCGCGCTCCAGGTCCTTGCCCATCTGCGTGCTGTCTTGCGTGCCGAAGCGGCACCACTCGCTGCCCACGCAGGTCTTCACCGTGCGCAGCGACTTGGCATAGGCAAAGCCGCTGGGCATGCCGATGTCTTTCCAGACATTGGCCAGGTCTTCCTTCTTCACGCCCAACAGGTCGATGCGCTGGCCGCCCGTGACCTTGACGGTCGGGATCTTGTACTTGTCCGCCGCATCGGCAATGCGCCGCAACTCGTCGGGCGTGGTGTGGCCGCCCCACATGCGCGGGATGACCGAGTAGGTGCCGTCCTTCTGGATGTTGGCGTGGCTGCGTTCGTTGACGAAGCGGCTCTGCGGATCGTCCTTCGCTTCCTTTGGCCAGGTGCTGATCAGGTAGTAGTTGATGGCCGGGCGGCAGGTGGCGCAGCCGTTGGGCGTGCGCCAGCCGAGGTTGCGGTACACCTCGTCGTGCGTCAGGTAGTGCTCTTTGCGGATCGCGTCGCGCACGTCCTGGTGGCTCACGTCGGTGCAGCCGCACACGGCCTTCTTCCTGGGCGTGGCGGAGTAGTCGCCACCGGCGGTGAACATCAGGATCTGCTCGACCAGCCCGGTGCACGAGCCGCAGCTCGCGCTGGCCTTGGTGTGCTTCTTCACCTCGTCCAGCGTGAACAGGCCCTTGTCCTTGATGGCCTTGCAGATGGTGCCCTTGGTCACGCCGTTGCAGCCGCAGACCTCGGCGTCGTCGGGCATGCTCGCGGCCTTGCTGTGGCCCTCGTGGCCGGTGTCGCCGATGTTCGATTCGCCGAACATCAGCTTGTCGCGGATGTCGTGCACGCTGCGGCCGTCGCGCAGCAGCTTGAAGTACCAGCTTCCGTCCACCGTGTCGCCGTAGAGGCAGGCGCCGACCAGCTTGTCGTCCTTGATGACCAGCTTCTTGTAGACGCCGCCGAAGGGGTCGCTCATCACGATCTCTTCGCTGCCTTCGCCGCCCTGGAAGTCGCCCGCGCTGAACAGGTCGATGCCCGTGACTTTGAGCTTGGTCGAGGTGAGCGAGCCCGTGTAGCGGCCGATGCCGAACAGCGCCAGGTGGTTGGCCGCCACCTTGGCCTGCTCGAACAGCGGTGCCACGAGGCCGTAGGCGATGCCCCGGTGCGCCGCGCACTCGCCCACCGAGTAGATGCGCGCATCGGTCACGGTCTGCATGGTGTCGGTCACCACGATGCCGCGATTGACGTGCAGGCGCATGCTCTCGGCCAGCGTGGTGTTGGGGCGGATGCCGACCGCCATCACGACGAGGTCGGTGGGGACTTCGGTGCCGTCCTTGAAGCGGATGGCCTTGACGCGGCCGGCCTTGCCTTCTTCCGCATCGCCGACCAGTTCTTGCGTCTGCGCGCCCATCAGGAACTTCATGCCCCGGTCTTCCAGCGACTTCTGCAGCAGCTTGCCCGCCACCTCGTCGAGCTGGCGCTCCATGAGCCAGGGCATGACGTGCACCACCGTGACCTGCATGCCGCGCTTCATGAGGCCGTTGGCGGCTTCGAGGCCGAGCAGGCCGCCGCCGATGACCACCGCATGCCTGTGCGTCTTCGCGGTCTCGATCATCAGGTTGGTGTCGGCGATGTCGCGGTAGGCGATCACGCCATCGAGCTTCGCGCCGGGCACGGGCAGCATGAAGGGGTTGGAGCCGGTGCACAGCAGCAAGCGGTCGTAGGCGGCTTCGGTGCCGTCCTCGGCGCGCACGACGCGCTTGACGCGATCGACCGTGGCCACCTTCTTGCCGGCATGCAGCGTGATTCCGTTCTCTTCGTACCAGCTCCAGGGGTTGAGGATGATCTCGTCCACCGTCTGCTCGCCCGCCAGCACGGGCGACAGCAGGATGCGGTTGTAGTTCGGATGCGGCTCGGCGCCGAACACCGTGATGTCGTAGAGGTCGGGCTCGATCTTCAGCAGCTCTTCGAGGGTGCGAACGCCGGCCATGCCGTTGCCGACCATCACGAGCTTTTGTTTTTTCACGCGCATGTCCATGGTGTTTTGCTCCTGGCGGACGGGGTGGCTCAGGCTGCGGTTTTCTCTACATGCGCCTGGCGCGTGTAGAGAAAGTCGATCACGGCCTTGCGGGCGTGCACGTAGGCCGGGTCTTCGGCCAGCGCCACACGGTTGCGCGGGCGGGCGATGTCCACCGCGAGCACGTCGCCGATGGTGGCGGCCGGGCCGTTGGTGAGCATCACGATGCGGTCGCTCAGCAGCACGGCTTCGTCGACGTCGTGCGTGACCATGACGACGGTGCTCTGCGTCTTCTGCACGATGGCCAGCAGTTCGTCCTGCAGCTTGGCGCGGGTGAGGGCGTCGAGTGCGCCGAAGGGCTCGTCCATCAACAGCACCTTGGGTTCCATCGACAGCGCCCGTGCAATGCCCACGCGCTGCTTCATGCCGCCGGAGATTTCGCCGGGGCGCTTCTGCGCGGCAGGCGTGAGGCCGACCAGCGCGAGAGCGGCATCGGTGCGCTCGCGCAACTGGGCCTTGGTTTCCGATGCAGCGAACACGCGCTCGACCGCGAGGTACACGTTCTCGAAGCAGGTCAGCCAGGGCAGCAGCGAATGGTTCTGGAACACCACCGCGCGCTCGGGGCCGGGGCCCTTGATCTCGCGGTTGGCGCACAGCAGCACGCCCTCGGTGGGCGTGGTGAGACCGGCAATCAGGTTCAGCAGCGTCGACTTGCCGCAGCCCGAGTGGCCGATCAGCGTGATGAACTCGCCCTTGGCCACGTTCAGGTGGATGTCGCGCAGCGCGAGGAAGCGGCCCTTGGGCGTCTTGAACGCTTGCTCGACCCCATGGATCTCGATGTACTTGGAGTCGTCGTTCATGACTTCACCTCTTCGAACGTGAACGCGGTAGCGAGCTTGATGAGCGCGAACTCCAGCACCAGGCCGACGATGCCGATCACGAAGATCGCGATGATGATGTTGGCGACGTTGAGGTTGTTCCACTCGTCCCACACCCAGAAGCCGATGCCGACGCCGCCGGTCAGCATCTCGGCCGCCACGATCACCAGCCATGCGGTGCCGACCGCGAGCCGCACGCCGGTCAGCATGTAGGGCAGCACGGCAGGGAAGAGGATCTTGGTGAGGATCTTCCATTCGCTCAGGTTCAGCACCTTCGCCACGTTCATGTAGTCGCTGGGCACGCGCTGCACGCCCACGGCGGTGTTGATGACCATCGGCCAGATCGAGCAGATGAAGATGGTCCAGATGGCGGCCGGGTTGGCGCCCTTGAACACCAGCAGGCCGATGGGCAGCCAGGCCAGTGGCGACACCGGGCGCAGCAGGCTGATCAGCGGGTTGAACATGCGCGAGAGAAACTCGAAGCGCCCGATGGCAAAGCCCGCCGGAATGCCCACCAGCGCCGCCAGGCCGAAGCCCAGCGCCACGCGCTGCAGCGACGACAGCACGTTCCAGCCCACGCCCTGGTCGTTCGGCCCCTTGCTGTAGAACGGATCGCTGAACACCGTGAGCGCCTGCTGCCAGGTGGTGTACGGCGTGGGAAAGCCGGTGGTGCTGTTCATGGCCACCAGTTCCCAGATCAGCACCAGCAGGCCGAAGCCGGCGAGGGGCGGCAGCACGCGCATCCAGAAGGCGCGCAGGTCGATCGGCGTGCGTTGCTTCTGCTCCCTCTCCCCCTTGGGCTGAGGGTTGGGGTGAGGGGCGGCCTCGGCACGGGCCACACCCTCGGCCCGGCCTTCTCCCGCACGCGGCAGAGGGGCAGGGATGGACGCATCCAGGGGCGAATGAAAGACGGCGCTGACCATGTTGTTCTCCCTATGCATGAAGCTTGAACGACTCTGTGTATTTCTTCGGGTCCTTGCCGTCCCACACCGAGCCGTCGAACAGCTTGCTGGTGCGCATCGTTTCCTTGGGCACCGGCGTCTGCGTGGCGACGGCGGCCTGCTTGTAGATGTCGATGCGGTTGATCTCGGTGGCCACCTTCAGGTAGTCGGGGTGTTCCTTCAGCAGGCCCCAGCGCTTGTGCTGCGTGAGGAACCACATGCCGTCCGACAGGTACGGGAAGTTCACGGCGCCGCCGTTGTAGAACTTCATGTGGTTGGGGTCGTCCCAGCTCTTGCCCAGGCCGTTGGTGTAGCGGCCCAGGATGCGCTGGTTGATGGCGTCCACGCTGGTGTTGACGTAGCTCTTGTCGGCGATGGTCTCGGCCATCTTGTTCTTGTTCTGCAGGCCGGCGTCGATCCACTTGCCGGCTTCGAGGATGGCGGCGGTCACGGCGCGCGCGGTGTTCGGGTACTTCTTCGTGAACTCGGCGGTGCAGCCGAGCACCTTCTCGGGGTGGTCCTTCCAGATGTCCTGCGTGGTGATGGCCGTGATGCCGATGCCGTCCATGATGGCGCGCTGGCCCCAGGGCTCGCCGACGCAGTAGCCGTCCATGTTGCCCACGCGCATGTTGGCCACCATCTGCGGCGGCGGCACGGTGATGTTCTTCACGTCCTTGAACGGGTCGATGCCGGCCGAGGCGAGCCAGTAGTAGAGCCACATGGCGTGCGTGCCGGTGGGGAAGGTCTGGGCGAAGGTGTATTCGCGCTTTTCGGTGGCGATGAGCTTGGCGAGCGAGGCGGCATCGACCGCGCCCTTGTCGGCCAGCTTCTTCGACAGCGTGATCGCCTGGCCGTTGTTGTTGAGGGTCATGAGCACGGCCATGTCCTTCTTCGGGCCGCTCAGGCCCAGGTGCATGCCGTAGACCAGGCCGTAGAGCACATGCGCCATGTCGAGGTCGCCGTTGGCCAGCTTGTCGCGCACGCCGGCCCAGCTCGCTTCCTTGCTGGGCACGATCTTCACGCCGTACTTCTTGTCGATGCCCAGCACCGAGGCCATCACCACGCTGGCGCAGTCGGTCAGCGGGATGAAGCCGATCTTCACTTCTTCCTTTTCTGGCTTGTCCGAGCCCTGGGCCCAGACGGCGGCGCGCAGCGCGGGGTCGATGCCCACGGCGCCGATGGCGGCGGCTTGCAGGACGCGGCGTCGGCTGAGGCGGGTTTTGAGCAGGTCGGTCATGGGGCGGGCTCCGGTTGAAGGCGGGACAGATGACAAAAACAAAAGCAAAGCGAAAAACAAAAAAGGCGTCCTCACCGCGCGGGGGCTGCTCGAAAACGAGCCCCTGCGGATAAGGACGCCTTTGTCCGGTTCGGTGGGTGACACCCGCCATTGGGTGTCGCCTGCCTGAAGACCTGGTGGTCTATGGCTTCAGTGTTGCAAGCTGTGTGCCAAGCTGACGGGTGACTGATTTGCTATGAAAAGAGTAGCTGGTGGTGCAGAACGGTTGCGGGTGATGCGGCTTTTCGGCTCTGGAGGCTCGGCATGCACGCTTGTTGTGCACTGCACCAACTCGAGCCGCGTTCGGGCCTCAGCGCGCAGGTGGCGTGTCGAGCGGCAGGTAGTCGGCCATCGCCAGCACCGACTCGGCCACGTCGACGAGGCGCCGGTTCTGGTTCATCGCGGTCTGGCGCAGCATCTTGTGGGCCTCTTCCTCGCTCAGGCGCCGGTGCGCCATCAGCAGGCCCTTGGCGCGTTCGACGATCTTTCGTTCGTTGAGCGAGGCGCGCACGGTTTCGAGTTCATCGCCCATGGCCTGCAGCCGGTGCGATTGCTCCTGGACCATGTCGAGCACCGAGCGTTCGAGGTGACGGCCGAACTGGGCGGGCGCGGCGGCCTGCGCATCGGCATCGTCGAAGAACATGGCGCCGTCGGCTTGCGGGGCCAGCGTGCCGAGCACTTCCTGGTACTTCTGCAGTTCGCTGCGCGCCTGCGCGGTCTTGTGGCCGCACAGCGCGCGCAGGTCGGCGGCCAGGCGGTCTTCGACGGTCTTCATGGCGTCGATGCGGCGGGTGCAACAGTCGAACCATGCCTGGCTCAGTTGGGCGTCCGCCATGCCAGGCGGCGTGGCCGGCGCGGAGGTGGCGCCCATGCGGCGCATGCGTTCCAGCTCGGCCAGCGTGGCATCGGACTGGCTCTCGCGCCAGAGCGCGAGCAGCGCCGCATCGGAGAAATCGGTGAAGACCTGGAAGCAGCGCTCCTGCGATTCGATCAGGTGCAGCCATTGCAGGCGCTGCGCTTCGCTGCTGCGGTTCTCTGCCAGCGCAGCAGCGCCGAAGGCACGCTCCTGGCCAGCGAACTCCTTGCCCTGCATGAAATTGAACATCGCCACCAGCAGGCGCGAGATCTCGGGGTCGGTGGCGCCATCGGCCGCCTCGAACACCACCGACAGCAGTCCGGCGACGAGCTTGGCGAAGGCGGCGGTGGCCTGGGCCGGCTTCAGTTCGAGTGCGCCGACGCGGCGGCGCAATGCGGGCAGCGCGTCCAGCCCCGGCAGCACCCAGGCGATGCGGCTGAAGAGGCGGGCGCCGTTGCCGGGGCCGGCGCGATGTTGAGCCTCGGTTTCGAGCTGGTCGAAACCGGCGCGCACTTCCTGTTCGAGCGCCAGGCATTCGGCAATCTGCGGATCGCGCTGCTCGGCGAAGCGGCCACCGCGCGAGGCCAGGAACACATTCGACATGCCGCGCTCGCGCTGCAGCGCATGGACCAGCCGGCCGATCACGCCGACCAGGTCGCTGGTGCGGGCGAGCTGGTCCAGCTCGTCGATCTCGCAGCGGCGGGCGGCGATCAGAAAATTCAGTCCGGATTTCATGGTGGGAGGCGCGCGGGGAGCAGGGGCACAGGGTCACTGCAACATCCGTGCCTCAAGGGCGCCGCTTGCCCCTTGGCGGGCGTGCCCGGCGGGCGCCACCTACACTCGGCGCCATGCTCTTGTTGGGAATCGAATCATCCTGCGATGAAACCGGCGTGGCGCTGGTCGAATCATTCGGCGACGCGCTGCCGCTGCTGCGTTCGCACGCTCTGCACAGCCAGATCGCCATGCACCAGGCCTACGGCGGCGTGGTGCCCGAATTGGCCAGCCGCGACCACATCCGCCGCGTGCTGCCGCTGACCGAGGCCGTCATGGCCGAGGCCGGCCGCTCCCTGAGCGAGATCGACGTGGTGGCCTACACGCGAGGCCCAGGCCTTGCGGGCGCGCTGCTCGTGGGCGCGGGCGTGGCTTGCGCGCTGGGCGTGGCGCTGGGCAAGCCGGTGCTGGGCGTGCATCACCTCGAAGGGCATCTGCTGTCGCCGTTTCTTAGCGCCGATCCGCCGGAGTTTCCGTTCGTCGCGCTGCTGGTCTCGGGCGGTCACACGCAACTGATGCGGGTCGATGGCGTGGGCCGTTACGAACTGCTCGGCGAAACCATCGACGACGCGGCCGGCGAAGCCTTCGACAAGAGCGCCAAGCTCATGGGCCTGCCGTATCCCGGCGGCCCCTGGCTCGCGAAGCTGGCCGAGGGCGGCAGCCCCACGGCATTCAAGCTGCCGCGACCGCTGCTGCACAGCGGCGATCTCGATTTTTCCTTTGCCGGCCTGAAGACGGCCGTGCTCACGCAGGCAAAGAAATTGGGCGATCAGCTCGAAGCAAACAAGGCCGATCTGGCGGCGTCCACGCAAGCGGCCATCGTCGAGGTGCTCTTGAAGAAGTCGCTTGCCGCGCTCGACCAGACGGGGCTCAAGCGGCTCGTGGTGGCCGGCGGCGTGGGTGCGAACAAGAACCTGCGCGAGCAACTGAACGCCGCGTGCGCCAAGCGCCGTGTGCGCGTGCATTACCCCGAGCTGCACCTGTGCACCGACAACGGCGCCATGATCGCCATGGCCGCCGCCATGCGGCTGCAGTCGGGCCTGTCGCAGGCCAGCGAGCGCTATGCCTTCGACGTCAAGCCGCGATGGCCAATGGCATCGCTGACGGCCGAGGCGTCGCTGCCGGAAACCGCGTAACCGGTTGGTGGCGTGCGCGCCCGAGCGAAGGCAGCGGCAGCACATCGAGCACATTGCGCCAGAGCTGGCGCCACTCGGGCCAGTCGTGGCCGCCTTCGGTGGTGAACACGCGTCCCGGAGGCAGGGCATCCGCCAGCAGCTTGTGGTTGCTGGCAAAGCGATCGGCCAGGCCGAAACCCAGGTAGAGCTGCGGCAGGTCCTTGGAAGGCTTGGCTTCCAGGTACTGCTGGAAGAAGGGCCAGAGCTTGCGGTCGGGTTCTTCGTCGGGCTGCGGCCCGGTGGGTGCCTGCCAGGTGCGCAGGCCGCCGGCTTTCTTGATCTCCGCGCCCAGCACCCGACGGCCCAGGTACGGGGCCAATGCAACGATGCCATCCACCGAGCCCGGCCGTGCCAGTTCGTGGATCAATGCGCCGAAGCCGCCGATGGAGATGCCCACGAGCCAGATCGAGGTGTAGCCCTTCGCGCGCTGCGGCTCGATGACGTCCGCATGCAGGCGTTCGCTGAGCGTCTGGTCGTAGTAGTAGGAAACGTCCGCGTCGACCAGCAGGGAGTCGGCGGCGAGGTGGCGCTCTCTGACGGCGCTGATGAAACCTTCGCGCTCGAATTCTTCGGGCTTGAGGTACGCGCCGGGCAAAAATATCAGGAGCGTGTCCGAGCGATGGTTGTCGTTGGCGGACTGAAAGTGCGTTTTCATGGTGCCTTTGGAGGGCACCCGATCCGCACCGTCGGGATTCGATGCGTTTACAAGACGCCCACGAAGAAGAAAGTACTAAGAAAACGTCACATCATGTGACGTTGTTCGGCGCTATTGTGAGTAGGGTGCTTGTTTAAAGTCAAAAACAAGCCGCTACTAACATTTTCCTCTTGTGGGCTTCTGCAAAGTTAGTCAATTTGCAACTGAAAAGCCTGGCTTGCCTGCACGAGCTTTCCGAGCTTCAGCGTGAGCACGCCGTTCTCGAGCTTGGCGGTGCTCGTGGCCACGTCGATGTCCTGCGGAAGCTCGTAGGCGGCCTTGAACTGGCGCTTGGCTTCGGCCTTGCTGTCGATGCGCACCACGGTGCCTTCGATGCTGATCGACAGGTCTTCGCGCGAGAGGCCCGGCACGTCGAGCGAGAGGGTCCAGCTCTTGTCGTCCTGCTCCACGAGCGGGGAGCGGCGGGCACCGGCGAAGGCGTCGTTCACGAAGCGCTCGAAGGCGTGGTCGTGCGTGCGCGGGGTGAAGCGGGCGGTGCGAAGCGTGGGTGCGAAGAACATGATGAAAAGCTCCTGGATGAACACAATGGGGACAAGGAATGTGTGTCCCGTACACTGCGCGGCCATTCAATCCTGAGTGCCGCTTGACATCTCATCTAGGCGCATCGGCAAGCGTTTCAAGACAATGAATCCCTCCTTTATTTGGCGCCGCCAGGCCTTGAAATTCGCAGCGCTGGCGCTATGCGCGAGGCCCTTCGCAGCACTCGCGCAGGCACCGCAGCCGGCACCCATTCGCCTCGCGTTGATCGAAAGCATGAGCGGCCCGTTTGCCAACACGGGCGAGGCGGTGTTCCGCAATCTGCTGTGGGCGGTGGAGCGCGTGAATGCGCGTGGCGGCGTCAAGCTGCCCGGCGGTGCGCGGCCCTTGCAACTGGACCGCTACGACAGCAAGGGACAGAACGAGGAAGCGCTTTCCGCGTTGCGCGCGGCCATGGACGATGGCGCGCGCATCGTGCTGCAGGGCAACTCGTCGGCCACGGCTTCGGCGCTGGTCGACGCCATCGACAAGAACAACGAGCGCGACCCCGCGCGGCGCGTGATCTTCCTGAACTACGCGGCGGTCGATCCGGCACTCACCAACGAGCGCTGCAGCTTCTGGCACTTCCGTTTCGATGCGCACGCCGACATGCGCGTGGCCGCGCTGATGAGCGCGGTGAAGGACGACACCGCGCTCAAGCGCGTCTACCTGATCGGGCAGGACTACAGCTTCGGCCAGGCGGTGCTGCGCGAATCGCGCCGGCAACTCGGCGTGCAGCGGCCCGACGTGGAGATCGTCGGCGACGAACTGCATCCGATGGGCAAGGTGAAAGACTTCGCGCCCTACGCCACGAAGATCATCGCGAGCGGTGCGCAGGCCGTGATCACCGGCAACTGGGGCAACGACCTCACGCTGCTCGTGAAGGCCGCACGCGAAGCGGGCTTCAACGGCAGTTTCTATACCTTCTACGGCAATGCACTCGGCGCGCCGGCGGCCATCGGTGATGCGGGCATCGGCCGCGTGGTGGCGGTGGCCGACTGGCTGCCCAACGTGCAGACCTCGCAGTCGGAAACCTTCTACCGCGCGTTCCGTACGCGCTTTCCGAAGCCGGCCGACGACTACGTGCACATGCGGCTGCAATTGCTGATCGAAGCGCTGGTGCAGGCCGTCGAGCGCGCAGGCAGTGTCGATGCCGTGGCGGTGGCGCGTGCGCTGGAGCAGGCCGATGTCAGCCTGTACGGCCAGCGTGGCCGCATGCGTGCGACGGACCACCAGTTCCAACAGCAGTTGGTGGTCGGCGTGATGGACAGGCAGGGCAAGCCCGGCGTGCAGTTCGATGTCGAAGGCTCGGGCTACGGCTTTCGCGTGATCAAGACCATCGCCCCAGAGCGCGCCGAACTGCCCACCTCGTGCAAGATGAAGAGACCTTGATGATGATGAAGAACAGGACCACAAGACATGCGTGAAGCCATCCACAACCTCGAAGCGTCGAAGATCCGCGAAGTCGCAAACGCCGGCATGGGCCGCGACGACGTGCTGGCCTTCTGGTTCGGCGAAAGCGACGAGGTCACGCCCGAGGTGATCCGCCAGGCAGCCATCGAGTCGCTGCAGCGCGGCGAAACCTTCTACGCGCACAACCTCGGCCTGCCCGAGCTGCGCGAGGCGATCGCGCGCTACACCAGTGCGCTGCACCCGGCGGTCGATGCCTCGCGCATCGCCGTCACGTCGGGCGGCGTGAGCGCGCTGATGCTGGCGGTGCAGGCGCTGGTCGATGCGGGCGACGACGTGGTGGCTGTGACGCCGGTGTGGCCCAACCTCACGGCGCAGCCCGCGATCATGGGCGCACATGTGCGCACCGTGCCGCTGGTGCCGGTGGCGGGGCAGTGGACGCTCGATCTGGCCGCGTTGCGTAAGGCAGTCACTTCGAAGACAAAGCTGCTGATCGTCAACGCGCCCAACAACCCTACGGGCTGGACCATGACGCGCGAAGAGCAGCAGGCCGTGCTCGACCACTGCCGCCAGACGGGCACGTGGATCCTGGCCGACGAGGTGTACGAGCGGCTGTACTTCGAGCCGACGCCGAATGGCTGCGCGCCGAGCTTTCTCGACATCTCTAAGCCCGACGACCGCCTTGTCGTCACGCACAGCTTCTCGAAGAGCTTCCTCATGACCGGCTGGCGGCTCGGCTGGCTGGTGCTGCCGCCAGCAATGGTGGAGGGCATCGGCAAGCTGATCGAGTTCAACACCTCGTGCGCCAGCGTGTTCACGCAGCGGGCCGCCATCGCGGCCATCGAACACACCAGCGAGATCACGCCGCGCGTGGTGGCGCACCTGAAGCTGTGCCGCGACACGCTGGTTCCGTTGCTGGCGGCCGTGCCGGGCGTGCAGGTGGCATCGGCCAAGGGCGGCATGTACGCCTTCTTCCGGCTCGAAGGCTTCGACGACTCGTTCGAAGTCGCCAAGCGGCTGGTGGTCGAGGCGGGCCTGGGCCTCGCGCCGGGCAATGCCTTTGCACCCGAAGCGCAAGGCTGGCTGCGCTGGTGCTTTGCCTCGAAAGATCCGCAGCGGCTGGTGAAGGGCGTGGAGCGCCTGCGCAACTGGCTGGCGGAGCAGCCGCGCAAGGCCTGATCCGGCTGTCTGCTGCAATTTCGTTCAATACGCGGCGCGAGCGGCCCGCGAAGCTCGACCTTTCTTTCATCGAAAGCGAAAGGTCATGCATGTCGGAACGACTCAAGGGAATGGTGCTGTGCGCCCTGGCGATGGTCACGGTGGGCAGCACCGTGGTCGCCAGCAAGGTCATCGCGGGCGGCCTGCCGCCGTTCACCGCAACCGCGCTGCGCTTTGCGATGGCGCTGCCGGTGTTTCTTCTGTTGCTGCGGCTGGCCCGTACTGCATGGCCCCGCCCTGATCGGCGCGACCTCGTGCTGCTTCTGTGCCAGGCGGGGCTGGGCAGCGTCGGCTACACGGTGCTGCTGATCATGGGCGTGCGCTGGGCGCCGGCTGCGAGCGCGGGCGTGGTGGCCGGGACGCTGCCGGCGGTTGCGGCGCTGGTGGCGGTGCTGGCCTTGCGCGAGCGGCCGGGGCGGTATCTGGTGGGCAGCATCGTGCTGGCGACGGCGGGGGTGCTGGCGATCAGCTGGCCGGGGGCGGGTTCGGTGGGGGACTCAAAATCCCCTGCGGCAATGGTCGGCAATCTGCTGGTGCTGGGCGCGGTCGTCTGCGAGGCGATGTTCATCCTGCTCAACAAGCGCCTGCGGGTGCCGGTGCGGCCGCTGGCGCTGTCGACGCTGATGACGGTCTTCGGGTTGTTGCTGTCGGCGGTGCCGGCGCTGTTCGAGAAAGCCTGGGAACACCCCTTGCCGAACGATGCCCTGATCGGCGTTGCCTACTACGCGTTGGTGCCGACGGTGCTGGGTTTTGTTCTCTGGTTTGCCGGATCGGCCCGGTTGAAGGGGGCGGAAGCGGCGCTCTTCACTGCGCTCCTGCCGGTTTCTGCGCTGATACTGGCGGCTCTCTGGTTGGGTGAAAGTATCAGTCTGGCGCAGATCGGCGGGGCTGCTTGCGTGCTGGGTGCGGTGGGGCTGGCTTCGCTCGATGGAAGAGGTGGGAAACGCCCCGAAAGCCCCCTCAAGCCCGCCGAGCTATAATCCCGAGGCTTTGCATGCCGCAAGGCGCACGACAAGGGCAGTTCCAGTCCTTATCGCAAGTCAAACATCCCGGAACAAGGAAAATTCAACATGATCGCAGCCTCCATCAAGGCCGAAGTTGTCAAAGACAACGCCCGTGCAGCCAATGACACCGGTAGCCCAGAAGTGCAAGTCGCACTGCTGACCGCCCGCATCAACGAACTCACCCCCCACTTCAAGACGCACGCCAAGGACCACCACGGTCGTCGCGGCCTGCTGCGCATGGTGAGCCGCCGTCGCAAGCTTCTCGACTACCTCAAGTCCAAGAACGCCGAGCGTTACACCGCGCTGATCGCCAAGCTGGGTCTGCGCAAGTAAACCGAATCGCATGAAAAAACGCCTGGGTTAGTCCGCTAGCTCAGGCGTTTTTTACTTCGCGATCCACTTTCGGAGTGCCAAAACAGAGCGAAGCTGTGTCATTCCAATGAAGTTCGCCCCGAGCTTCGCTGGAATGGCATCGTGTTCTGAGAAGCCTCCGTCCCTTGCGGGTCCTGTGCGACCCGCTACTAAAACAGGAGCAAACATGAGCCTCTTCAACAAAGTCACCAAGTCCTTCCAGTGGGGCGACAAGACTGTCGTCATGGAAACGGGCGAAGTCGCCCGCCAGGCCAATGGCGCCGTGTTGGTCGACATCGACGGCACCGTGATCCTGGCGACCGTGGTCGCCTCCAAGTCGGCCAAGCCCGGTCAAGACTTCTTCCCGCTGACCGTCGACTACATCGAGAAGACCTACGCCGCGGGCAAGATCCCCGGCAGCTTCTTCAAGCGCGAAGCCAAGCCCAGCGAACACGAAACGCTGACCAGCCGCCTGATCGACCGCCCGATCCGCCCGCTGTTCCCCGAAGGCTTCCTGAACGAAGTGCACGTGGTCATCCACACCGTGTCGCTCAACCCTGAAGTCGACGCCGACATCGCCGCCATGATCGGCGTGAGCGCCGCGCTGTCGATCTCCGGCATCCCGTTCAGCGGCCCGATCGGCGCCGCTCGCGTGGGCTACATCAACGGCCAGTACGTGCTGAATCCGGGCCAGACGGCCCGCAAGGATTCGCAGATGGACCTCGTCGTCGCCGGCACCCAGGCTGCCGTGCTGATGGTCGAGTCCGAAGCCCAGCAACTGAGCGAAGAAATCATGCTCGGCGGCGTGGTGTTCGGCCACGAACAGGCCGGCATCGCGATCAACGCGATCCATGACCTCGTGCGCGACGCCGGCAAGCCCGTGTGGGACTGGCAAGCACCTGCCGAAGACGAAGTCTTCGTCGCCAAGGTCAAGGGCCTGGCCGAAGAAAAGCTGCGCGCCGTGTACCAGATCCGCAGCAAGCAAGCCCGCACGCAAGCCCTGCGCGAAGCCAACGCCAGCGTGATGGCGTCGCTCAAGGAAAGCGGCGAGCCGTTCGATGCAGGCAAGGTCAACGACCTGCTGTTCTCCATCGAATCGAAGATCGTGCGCAGCCAGATCCTGTCGGGCGAGCCCCGCATCGACGGCCGCGACACGCGCACCGTGCGCCCCATCGAGATCCGCAACTCGGTGCTGCCCCGCACCCACGGTTCGGCCCTGTTCACGCGCGGTGAAACGCAAGCGCTGGTCATCACCACGCTCGGCACCGAACGTGACGCACAGCGCATCGACGCGCTGGCCGGCGAATACGAAGACCGCTTCCTGTTCCACTACAACATGCCTCCCTTTGCCACCGGCGAAGTGGGCCGCATGGGCTCGACCAAGCGCCGCGAAATCGGCCACGGCCGCCTGGCCAAGCGCGCGCTCGTCGCCGTGCTGCCGACCAAGGAAGAATTCCCGTACACCGTGCGCGTGGTCTCGGAAATCACCGAGTCGAACGGCTCCTCGTCGATGGCTTCGGTCTGCGGCGGCTGCCTCTCGATGATGGACGCCGGCGTGCCGATGAAGGCGCACGTGGCCGGCATCGCCATGGGCCTGATCAAGGAAGACAACCGCTTCGCGGTGCTGACCGACATCCTGGGCGACGAAGATCACCTGGGTGACATGGACTTCAAGGTGGCCGGCACGACCAACGGCATCACCGCGCTGCAGATGGACATCAAGATCCAGGGCATCACCAAGGAAATCATGCAGGTCGCACTGGCGCAAGCCAAGGAAGCGCGCATGCACATCCTGGGCAAGATGCAAGAAGCCATGGGCGAGGCCAAGGCCGAAGTCTCCAGCTTCGCACCGCGCCTGACCACGCTGAAGATCAACCCCGAGAAGATCCGCGACGTGATCGGCAAGGGCGGCTCGGTCATCCGTGGCCTGCAGGAAGAAACCGGCACGACGATCAACATCGACGAAGACGGCACCATCACCATCGCTTCGACCGATCCGGAAAAAGCCGAGCTGGCCAAGAAGCGCATCGAGCAGATCACCGCCGAAGTCGAAATCGGCAAGGTCTACGAAGGCCCGGTCACCAAGATCCTGGACTTCGGCGCGCTCATCAACCTGCTGCCCGGCAAGGACGGCCTGCTGCACATCAGCCAGATCGCGCACGAACGCGTCGAGAAGGTGACCGACTATCTGAGCGAAGGCCAGATCGTGAAGGTCAAGGTTCTGGAAACCGACGAAAAGGGCCGCGTCAAGCTGTCCATGAAGGCGCTGACCGAGCGTCCGGCCGGCATGGAATACAGCGAGCGCCCGCCGCGTGAAGACCGTGGCGATCGCGGTGACCGTGGCGGCGACCGCCGTGAGCGTTCGGACCGTGGCGACCGTGGTGGTGATCGTGGCGAGCGCGCACCGCGCTTCAACGACCAGCAGCAACAGCCGCGCAACGACCAGCCATCGCAGGCTCCGGCCGGCGAGCAGCAATCGCAAGCACCGCGCGAGCCTCAGGAGTAAGAAGGGCGCAGCGGCAGGTTTTCCCTGCCGTTGCTATCTTTTGAACAGCTAGCTTCGCCCCACATGCGGGCGTTGGAGGCCGAAAGACCATGAAAGCCATTGAAATCACTTCGTTCGGCGCCCCTGAGGTGCTGCGCGTGGCCGATCGTCCCGACCCGGTAGCGGGTGCGGGCGAACTGCTGATCCGCGTTGCGGCGAGTGGCGTCAATCGTCCCGACGTGCTGCAGCGGATGGGCAACTATCCGGTGCCGCCCGGCGCATCCGATCTGCCGGGCCTCGAGGTGGCTGGCGAGATCGTGTCGGGCGATGCCGCGGCGTTGGCCGAGGCGGGCTTCAAGGTCGGTGATCGCGTTTGTGCGCTGATCGCCGGTGGCGGCTACGCCGAGCTGTGCGTGGCGCCTGTGGCGCAATGCCTGCCGGTGCCCAAGGGCTGGAGCGATGTCGATGCGGCTTCACTGCCCGAGACCTTCTTCACCGTCTGGAGCAATGTGTTCGAGCGCGGCCGCCTGCAAAAGGGCGAGACGTTGCTGATCCAGGGCGGCTCGAGCGGCATCGGCGTTACGGCCATCCAGATCGCCAAGGCGCTGGGTGCCACCGTGATCGTCACCGCAGGCAGCGACGACAAGTGCGAAGCCTGCAAGAAGCTCGGCGCCGACCACGCCATCAACTACCGCACGAGCGACTTCGCCGAAGAAGCGAAGAAGCTCACCGGTGGCAAGGGCGTGGACGTGATCCTCGACATGGTTGCAGGCGAGTACGTGGCGCGCGAGATCGAGTGCCTGGCCGAAGATGGCCGGCTCGTGATCATCGCGGTGCAGGGCGGGGTGAAGGCGCAGATCAATGCGGGCCTCGTGCTGCGCAGGCGGCTCACCATCACCGGCTCGACATTGCGGCCGCGGCCGGTGGCGTTCAAGGGCGCCATCGCCAAGGCATTGCGCGAGAAGGTCTGGCCGTTGCTCGAAAGCGGCGCAATCAAGCCCGTGATTCACAGCACTTTTGCGGCTGCGGGTGAACCCAGTGGCGCGGCCCAGGCTCACACGCTGATGGAATCGAACCAGCACATCGGCAAGATCGTGCTGACATGGTGACAAGAAGAACGCGATGACAACCAAGAAGAAACTGATCGCCGGCAACTGGAAGATGAATGGCGGCCTGGCTGCCAACGAGGCGCTGGTGAAGGCATTGCAGCAAGGTCTGGCGGCTAGCCCGGCGGCCTGCGATGTCGCGCTGTGCGCGCCTGCGCCGTACTTTGCCCAGCTGCAATCGCTGCTGGCGGGTTCGACGGCGCTGGCACTCGGTGCGCAGGACGTTTCGGCGCATCCGCAAGGTGCATTCACCGGCGAACAGTCGGCGGCGATGCTGAAGGATTTCGGCGTGCGCTATGCCATCGTCGGGCATTCCGAGCGTCGGCAATACCACGGCGAAACCGACGAGGTGGTGGCTGCGAAGGCGGCTGCTGCGCTGGCGAATGGCATCACGCCCATCGTCTGTGTCGGCGAGACGCTGGCGCAGCGCGAAGCAGGGCAGACCGAAGAGGTCGTCAAGCGCCAACTGGCTGCGGTGATTCATGTGAATGGCCACTGCATCAGTGAAATCGTCGTGGCCTATGAGCCGGTCTGGGCCATCGGCACGGGCAAGACGGCCTCGCCGGAGCAGGCGCAGGCGGTGCATGCCGTGCTGCGTGCCCAGTTGCACCATGCCGCGAGCGAGCATGCGGCCGGCATCAGCATTCTTTATGGCGGCAGCATGAACGCGGCCAACGCCGCGGAACTGCTCGCGCAGGCCGACATCGACGGCGGCCTCATTGGCGGCGCGTCGCTCAAGGCCCCTGACTTTCTGCAGATCATTTCTGCCGCTGCGCGCTGAGCGCGCGCAACGGCTGCTATCAATTAGGAGTAAGAACGAATGAACGTGGTCCTCAACCTTCTGGTCGGCGTGCAAATGCTGACGGCCCTGGCAATGATCGGCCTGATCCTGATCCAGCACGGCAAGGGTGCCGACATGGGCGCAGCCTTCGGCAGCGGCAGTGCGGGTAGCTTGTTCGGTGCCAGCGGCAGTGCGAACTTTCTTTCGCGCACCACGGCTGTGCTTGCGGCCGTGTTCTTCACGTGCACGTTGCTGCTGGCTTACTTCAGCCACGCACGTCCCGCAGGCGGTGGCAGTCTTCTCGAGCGCGCTGCCGTGGGTGCTCCTGCGGCGCCTGCTGCACCTGCCCCTGGCGCGGCTGGTGAAATTCCTGGTGCGGCGGCTCCTGCAGGCTCTGCTTCGGCTCCTGCAGCCCCTGTTTCGGGTGCGGGTCAGATTCCCAACAAATAATCAAAGAGTTTTCGTGCAGCCGCCAACCAGAAACGGCTTCATTTCAGGGTAAACTCTAAAGCTGTTCAGAAAGCCAAATGCCTTAACAGGTACCTCATGCCATCTGAATAGCAAAAACCGCGGTCGTGGTGAAATTGGTAGACACGCTATCTTGAGGGGGTAGTGGCGAAAGCTGTGCGAGTTCGAGTCTCGCCGACCGCACCAAATCTCATCGGCAGGAAATCTCATCCAGAGGTTCTTCTGTCGGTGGCAAGCGGTGAAAAATTTCTCGATGAACCTCGATTCCTACCTTCCCGTCCTTTTGTTCATTTTGGTCGGAGTCGGCGTAGGCGTCGCCCCCCAAGTCATCGGATACATCCTGGGCCCCAATCGGCCCGACGCTGCGAAGAACGCTCCCTACGAGTGTGGCTTCGAAGCCTTCGAGGATGCGCGCATGAAGTTCGACGTGCGCTATTACCTCGTCGCGATTCTCTTCATCCTGTTCGATCTCGAAATTGCCTTTCTCTTTCCGTGGGCCATTGCGCTCAAGGAGATTGGTGCTGTCGGCTTCTGGGCCATGATGATCTTTCTCGCCATCCTCGTCGTGGGCTTCATCTACGAGTGGAAAAAAGGCGCGCTCGACTGGGAATGACAAGGAAGCTACAAAATGGCCATTGAAGGCGTTCTCAAAGAAGGCTTCGTCACCACGACCTACGACTCGGTGGTGAATTGGGCGAAGACCGGATCTCTCTGGCCGATGACTTTCGGCCTCGCATGCTGTGCGGTGGAAATGATGCACGCGGGCGCTGCCCGCTACGACATCGATCGTTTCGGCATGCTGTTCCGTCCCAGCCCGCGTCAGTCCGATCTGATGATCGTGGCTGGCACGCTGTGCAACAAGATGGCGCCCGCTCTGCGCAAGGTCTATGACCAGATGCCCGAGCCGCGCTGGGTGCTGTCGATGGGCTCGTGCGCGAATGGCGGTGGCTACTACCACTACAGCTATTCGGTGGTGCGTGGCTGCGACCGCATCGTGCCGGTCGACGTCTACGTGCCGGGCTGCCCGCCCACCGCCGAGGCGCTGCTCTACGGCGTGATCCAGTTGCAGCAGAAGATTCGCCGCACCAACACCATTGCCCGCGCCTGAGAGATTGCCGACGATGACTGACTTTGCAATTTCACCGGAAGTGCTGCGCGCGACCATTGCCGAGGCGCTGGGCGCCAAGGCCAAGAGCGTGACGCTCGCGCTGGGCGAGGTGACTGTGGTGGTCGGCTCGACCGACTACATCGATGCCGCAACCATCCTGCGCGATGCGCCAGGCTGCCGCTTCGAGCAGTTGATCGACCTCTGCGGCATGGACTATTCCGACTACCGCGAAGGCGAGTGGCAGGGCGACCGCTACTGCGTCGTTACGCACCTGCTTTCCGTGAGCCTCAATCAGCGCGTGCGCCTGAAGGTGTTTGCGCCCAACGAAGACCTGCCCGTGGTCGACTCCCTCCAGCCCGTCTGGAACGCGGCCACCTGGTTCGAGCGCGAAGCCTTCGACCTCTATGGCATCGTGTTCGACGGTCACGACGACCTGCGTCGCATCCTGACCGACTACGGTTTCATCGGTCACCCGTTCCGCAAGGACTTCCCGGTGTCGGGTCACGTTGAAATGCGTTACGACGAAGAGCAAAAGCGCGTCGTGTACCAGCCGGTATCGATCGAGCCGCGAGAAATCACGCCGCGCGTGATTCGCGAAGACAACTACGGCGGCGGTTTGCACTGATATGGCCGAAATCAAGAACTACACACTCAACTTCGGTCCCCAGCATCCTGCTGCACACGGCGTGTTGCGCCTGGTGCTGGAGCTGGACGGCGAAGTGATCCAGCGCGCCGACCCGCACATCGGCCTGCTGCATCGCGCGACCGAAAAGCTCGCCGAATCGCGCACCTTCATCCAGTCGCTGCCCTACATGGACCGCCTCGACTATGTGTCGATGATGTCCAACGAGCACGCCTACTGCCTCGCCATCGAGCGGATGATGGGCCTCGAAGTGCCGATCCGTGCGCAGTACATCCGCGTGATGTTCGCCGAAATCACCCGTCTGCTGAACCACCTGCTGTGGCTCGGTGCGCACGGTCTGGATTGCGGCGCGATGAACATGCTCATCTACTGCTTCCGCGAGCGTGAAGACCTGTTTGACATGTACGAGGCCGTGTCCGGCGCGCGCATGCACGCGGCGTATTTCCGTCCGGGTGGCGTCTACCGCGACCTGCCGGATGCGATGCCGCAGTACAAGGTCAGCAAGATCAAGAACGCGAAGGCAATCGAGCGTCTGAACGAAAACCGCCAGGGTTCGTTGCTCGACTTCATCGACGACTTCTGCAAGCGCTTCCCGAAGATGGTCGACGAGTACGAGACGCTGCTCACCGACAACCGCATCTGGAAGCAGCGCACCGTGGGCATCGGCGTTGTGACGCCAGAGCGCGCGCTCAACCTCGGCTTCACCGGTCCGATGCTGCGTGGCTCGGGCATCGAATGGGACCTGCGCAAGAAGCAGCCGTACGACGTCTACGACCAGATGAAGTTCGACGTGCCGGTCGGCAAGACCGGCGACTGCTACGACCGTTACCTCGTGCGCGTCGAAGAAATGCGCCAGGCCAACAAGATCATCCAGCAATGCTCTGCATGGCTGCGCGTGAATCCCGGTCCGGTCATCACCGACAACCACAAGGTCGCCGCGCCTGCGCGCGAATCGATGAAGGCGAACATGGAGGAGCTGATCCACCATTTCAAGCTCTTCACCGAAGGCTTCCATGTGCCCGAAGGCGAAGCGTATGCCGCCGTCGAGCATCCGAAGGGCGAGTTCGGCATCTATCTCGTGAGCGACGGCGCCAACAAGCCGTACCGCCTGAAGATCCGCGCCCCTGGCTTCCCGCACCTCGCCGCCCTCGACGAAATGTCGCGCGGTCACATGATCGCCGACGCTGTCGCGGTGATCGGCACGATGGACATCGTGTTCGGCGAGATCGACAGGTGAGAAAGAGCGAATGACGACTTCCTCGACCCACCATGACACGGCGCCTTCGGCGCCGTTGAAACCTGCGATTCTCGAGCGCTTTGCGCGCGAAGTCGCCAAGTACCCCGAAGCAGGCAAGCAATCCGCCGTGATGGCCTGCCTGGCCATCGTCCAGCAGGACGAAGGCTACGTCAGCCTGCAGCGCGAGCGCGAGATTGCCGAGTACCTCGGCATGGCCGCCATCGCCGTGCATGAAGTGACGACCTTCTACAACATGTACAACCAGCACCCGGTGGGCAAGTTCAAGCTCAACGTGTGCACCAACCTGCCTTGCCAGTTGCGCGACGGCGTCACGGCTCTCGTACATCTCGAGAAGAAGCTCGGCATCAAGATGGGCGAGACCACGGCCGACGGCCTGTTCACGCTGCAGCAAAGCGAATGCCTGGGCGCTTGCGCCGATTCGCCCGTGATGCTGGTCAACGACCGCACCATGTGCAGCTTCATGAGCAACGAGAAGCTCGACCAGCTGATCGACGGCCTGCGCACTGCCGTGCCGGCCACCAAAGGGGAGGCTTCGTGATGTCACCCGAACAAGTGCTCCAGCAGTTCCAGGCCACCGGCGTCCAGACCTGCTTCCATGACCGTCACATCGAGCCGCAGATCTATGCCGGTCTCGACGGCACCAACTGGCGCCTGGCCGACTACGAAGCGCGCGGCGGCTACCAGGCGCTGCGCAAGATCCTGACCGAGGGCCTCACGCCCGATCAGGTGATCGCCGAAGTCAAGGCCTCGGGCCTGCGCGGCCGTGGCGGCGCAGGTTTTCCGACCGGCCTGAAGTGGAGCTTCATGCCCCGCCAGTTCCCGGGCCAGAAGTACCTCGTCTGCAACTCGGACGAAGGCGAGCCGGGCACGTGCAAGGACCGCGACATCCTGCAGTTCAACCCGCACATCGTGATCGAAGGCATGGCCATTGCTGCTTATGCAATGGGCATCAGCGTCGGCTACAACTACATCCACGGCGAGATCTTCGAGAGCTACGACCGCTTCGAGGCAGCCCTCGAGGAAGCACGCGCCGCCGGCTATCTCGGCGACAAGATCATGGGCAGCACGTACAACTTCCAGTTGCACGCCGCCCACGGCTTCGGTGCCTACATCTGCGGCGAAGAAACCGCGCTGCTCGAATCGCTCGAAGGCAAGAAGGGCCAGCCGCGCTTCAAGCCGCCGTTCCCGGCGAGCTTCGGCCTGTACGGCAAACCGACCACCATCAACAACACCGAGACCTTCGCGGCGGTGCCCTGGATCATCCGCAATGGCGGCCCGGCCTACCTCGAATGCGGCAAGCCGAACAACGGCGGCACCAAGATCTATTCGGTGAGCGGTGACGTCGAGTTGCCGGGCAACTACGAAGTGCCCATGGGCACGCCGTTCTCCAAGCTGCTCGAATTGGCTGGCGGTGTCCGCAAGGGCCGCACGCTGAAGGCTGTGATCCCTGGTGGATCGTCGTCGCCGGTGCTGCCGGCCGACATCATGATGGCTTGCACCATGGACTACGACTCGATCGCCAAGGCCGGCTCCATGCTGGGCTCGGGCGCGGTCATCGTCATGGACGACAGCCGTTCGATGGTCGAATCGCTCAAGCGCCTCTCGTACTTCTACATGCACGAGTCCTGTGGCCAGTGCACGCCCTGCCGCGAAGGCACGGGCTGGCTCTACCGCGTGGTGGACCGCATTCACAACGGACAGGGTAAGCCCAGCGATCTGCAACTGCTGGACTCCGTCGCTGGCGACATCATGGGCCGCACCATCTGCGCCCTCGGCGACGCAGCGGCCATGCCGGTGCGCGCAATGATCAAGCACTTCCGCCACGAGTTCGAGGCCCTGATTCCGGGTTACGTCCCCCAAGCCCCGGTCAAGGCCTGAGCCGAGAAACACATATATGGTTGAAATCGAACTCGACGGCAAGAAGGTCGACGTGACCGAAGGCAGCATGATCATGCATGCGGCCGACAAGGCGGGCACGTACATTCCGCACTTCTGCTATCACAAGAAACTCAGCATTGCGGCCAACTGCCGCATGTGCCTGGTCGACGTGGAAAAGGCGCCCAAGCCGATGCCGGCCTGCGCCACGCCCGTCACGCAGGGCATGATCGTTCGCACCAAGAGCGAGAAGGCCATCAAGGCGCAGCAGTCGGTCATGGAATTCCTCCTGATCAACCACCCGCTGGACTGCCCGATCTGCGACCAGGGCGGCGAATGCCAGTTGCAAGACCTGGCCGTCGGCTACGGCGGTTCTTCTTCGCGCTACGAAGAAGAAAAGCGCGTCGTGTTCCACAAGGACGTCGGCCCGCTGATCAGCATGGAAGAAATGAGCCGCTGCATTCACTGCACGCGCTGCGTCCGCTTTGGCCAGGAAGTGGCCGGCGTGATGGAGCTCGGCATGACGCAACGTGGCGAGCATTCCGAAATCGAAACCTTCGTTGGCGACTCGGTCGACTCCGAACTCTCGGGCAACATGATCGACATCTGCCCGGTCGGCGCGCTCACGAGCAAGCCGTTCCGCTACAGCGCCCGCACCTGGGAACTGTCGCGCCGCAAGTCGGTGAGCCCGCATGACTCCACCGGTGCCAACCTGATCGTCCAGGTCAAGAACAACCGCGTGATGCGCGTGGTGCCGCTCGAGAACGAAGACGTCAACGAATGCTGGATTGCCGACCGCGACCGTTTCTCCTACGAAGCGCTCAACGGTCCGGAACGCCTGACGCAGCCCATGCTCAAGCAGGGCGGCCAGTGGCAGCAGGTCGACTGGCAGACGGCGCTCGAATACGTCGCCAATGGCCTCAAGCAGATCAAGACCGACCACGGTGCACAAAGCATCGGCACGCTGGTCAGCCCGCACAGCACGCTCGAAGAGCTGCAGCTCGCGGCCATGCTCACGCGTGAACTCGGCAGCGACAACATCGACTACCGCCTGCGCAATGCCGAATTCACGGCGTTCGAAGGCGTGCGTTGGCTCGGCACCTCGATCGCTTCGCTCACGCAAGTGCAGCGCGCGCTGGTCGTCGGCTCGAACCTGCGCAAGGAACATCCGCTGTTCGCACAGCGCATTCGCCAGGCCGTGCGCAAGGGCGCCGCGCTGTCGGTGATCACCTCGGCGAGCCTGATGGCCGATCGCAACGCCTGGGCCATCGATGTGGCACAAGCGTCGATCGTCGATGCCGACCAATGGGTCGAAGCGCTGGCAGCCGTGGCTGCCGCCATCGGCCAAACCAATGGCACCGCTGCGCCGCTGGCACCGAAGAACGCACCCGACGCCGCCGCGCAAGCCATCGCAGCCTCGCTGCTGAGCGGCGAACGCAAGGCCATCCTGCTCGGCAACGCCGCCGCCCACCACGCACAAGCTGGCAGCCTGCTGGCCCTGGCGAACTGGATCGGTGCGCAAACCGGTGCCACCGTCGGCTACCTGACCGAAGCGGCCAACACCGTGGGTGCGCAGCTCGTCGGCGCATTCCCGAAGAACGGCGGCCTCGATGCCGGCCGCATGCTCGCCGCCGGCTCCGGCCTCAAGGCCGTGCTGCTGCTGAACACCGAACCCGTGTTCGACTCGGCCGCCGGCGCTGCCGCTGCGGACGTCATCGGCAATGCACAGATGGTCGTCACGCTGAGCCCCTTCAAGGCCAACCTGGCGTTCAGCGACGTGCTGCTCCCGATTGCTCCGTTCACCGAGACGCCGGGTACCTTCGTCAATGCCGAAGGCCGCCTGCAAGGTTTCCATGCCGTCGTGAAGCCGCAAGGCGAAGCGCGTCCGGCGTGGAAGGTGCTGCGCGTGCTGGCCAATCTGCTGGGCCTGCCGGGCTTCGCATTCGAATCGACCGCCGACGTGCTCAAGACGGTGGGTGAGGGCGGTACCGTGCCGGCTGCTGCCCTGAACAACGCGACGGCTGCGAATGCTGTGGCTTCCAACGGCGCTGCTTCGGCTCCCGTGGTTGCCAGCATCTACCAGCTCGACTCGATCGTTCGCCGCGCGCCGTCGCTGCAACTGACGGCCGACGCGCGCAATGCATCGACTGCAGCACCGGCGCGTGCCGAGGAGGCACTGGCATGATCGACGCAATTCATGGCTTCGGCCAGGGGCTGGTCGCCGCAGGCTGGTGGACCGCCGCGGTCTGGCCCGTGATCTGGACGCTGATCAAGATCATCGTGGTCGTGATCCCGCTGATGCTGGCCGTGGCCTACCTCACGCTGTGGGAACGCAAGGCCATCGGCTTCACGCAGATCCGCATCGGCCCCAACCGCACCGGCCCGCTGGGTCTGCTGCAGCCGATCGCCGACGCGCTCAAGCTGATGACCAAGGAAATCATTCTTCCGACGGTCGCCAACAAGGGGTTGTTTCTGCTCGGCCCGGTCATGACCATCATGCCGGCGCTCGCCGCATGGGCCGTGATTCCCTTCGGCCCCGATGTGGCGCTGGCCAACATCAATGCCGGCCTGCTGTTCGTGATGGCCATCACCTCGCTCGAGGTGTACGGCGTGATCATTGCCGGCTGGGCTTCGAACTCGAAGTACGCTTTCCTTGGCGCGCTGCGCGCCTCGGCACAGATGGTGAGCTACGAAATCGCGATGGGCTTCTGCTTCGTCGTGGTGCTGATGGTCACCGGCAGCCTGAACATGAGCGAAATCGTGAACGTTCAGGGCAAGGGCATGTTCGCCAACATGGGCGTCGGCTTCCTGTCGTGGAACTGGCTGCCGCTGCTGCCGATCTTCGTCGTCTACTTCATCTCGGGCCTGGCCGAAACCAATCGCCATCCGTTCGACGTGGTGGAAGGCGAGTCCGAAATCGTTGCCGGCCACATGATCGAGTACTCGGGCATGAGCTTCGCGATGTTCTTCCTGGCCGAGTACGCCAACATGTGGCTGGTCTCGATCCTGACCGTCGTGTTGTTCCTCGGCGGATGGCTGCCTCCGTTCGAGTTCCTGAGCTTCATTCCGGGCTGGATCTGGCTGGGCGCCAAGACCTTCTGCGTGGTCACCATGTTCCTGTGGGTGCGCTCGACGTTCCCGCGCTTCCGTTATGACCAGATCATGCGTCTGGGCTGGAAGATCTTCATTCCCGTCACCCTCGTGTGGCTGGTCGTGGTCGGTGGCTGGATGCAGACGCCGTTCAACATCTGGAAATAACAGGAAGCGCCAACACCATGTCTGCTGCGCACACCGCAACACCGTCCGCGCCGTTCTCGCTCAAGGATTTTCTGAGCAGCTTCATGCTGTTCGAATTGTTCAAGGGCCTGGCGATCACGGGCAAATACGCCTTCGCCCGCAAGATCACGGTGCAGTTCCCCGAAGAGAAGACGCCGCTGTCGCCGCGTTTTCGCGGCCTGCACGCACTGCGCCGCTATGAAAACGGCGAAGAGCGCTGCATTGCCTGCAAGCTCTGCGAAGCCGTCTGCCCGGCGCTGGCCATCACCATCGAATCCGAAGTGCGCGACGACGGCTCGCGCCGCACCTCGCGCTACGACATCGACCTGACCAAGTGCATCTTCTGCGGCTTCTGCGAAGAGAGCTGCCCGGTCGACTCGATCGTCGAGACCCACATCTTCGAATACCACGGCGAAAAGCGGGGCGACCTGTACTTCACCAAGGACATGCTGTTGGCCGTGGGCGACCGCTACGAAAAAGAAATCGCAGCGAACAAGGCGGCCGACGCCAAGTACCGCTGATTCCGACCAGCCCGAACCCCGTACCAATTCGAATTCCAATGGACGTCAAGACCGGTCTGTTCTATCTGTTTGCCGCGGTGCTGCTGTTTGCAGCCTTCCGCGTCATCACCGCACGCAACCCCGTGTACGCCGCGCTGTACCTGGTGTTGGCTTTCTTCCAGGCATCGGCCATCTGGCTGCTGCTGCGCGCCGAGTTCCTCGCGATCTCGCTCGTGCTGGTGTATGTCGGCGCCGTGATGGTGCTGTTCCTTTTCGTCGTGATGATGCTGGACATCAACGTCGACGGCTTGCGAGAGGGCTTCTGGAAGCACTTCCCGCTGGCGGCCGGCGTAGGTGCGCTGATCGCGCTTGAAATGGCCGCTGTGCTGATGGGCGGCTTCCGCCTGGGCGAAGCCCCGCGTGCCGCCACCGGCCCCATGGCCGCCAACAGCTCCAACACGCTCGAGCTGGGCAAGCTGCTCTACACCGAATACCTCTATCCGCTGGAAATTGCCGCGGTCATCCTGCTCGTGGCCATCGTGGCCGCCATCGCGTTGACGCTGCGCACCCGCAAGGACAGCAAGTACACCAACCCGGCCGACCAGGTGCGCGTGAAGGCGCGCGACCGTGTACGCATCGTGCAGATGCCGGTGACGCGTGCGGCTGAACCCGTGCCTGAAGCAGCACCTGCGGACGCGGCAAAGGAAAACAAGGCATGACGCTCACGCTCGGACACTTTCTTTCGCTCGGCGCGATGCTCTTCGCGCTGTCTGTGATCGGCATCTTCCTGAACCGCAAGAACCTGATCGTTCTGCTGATGGCCATCGAGCTGATGCTGCTCGCGGTCAACATGAACTTCGTGGCGTTCTCGCATTTCCTGGGCGACATGCACGGCCAGATCTTCGTGTTCTTCATCCTGACGGTGGCCGCGGCCGAGTCGGCCATCGGGCTGGCCTTGCTGGTTCTGCTGTTCCGCAACAAGTCGAGCATCAACGTCGACGAACTCAACTCCCTCAAGGGTTGATAGCAGTATGAGCGCAACCCTTTCCGCATCCACCTTGCTGGCCGTGCCGCTGGCACCCCTGGTCGGCGCCGCCGTCGCAGGCCTGTTCGGCACCCAGTTCGGTGGCAATCACATCGGCCGCAAGGTCACGCATTCGCTGACCATCCTGGGCGTGCTGGTCGCCTTCATCATCTCGGCCATGACGCTCAAGAGCGTGGTGGTCGACGGTGCCCGCTTCAACGCCACCCTCTACGAGTGGATGGTCGTGGGCGGCCTGAAGATGGAAGTCGGCTTCATGGTCGACGGCCTCACGGCCATGATGATGTGCGTCGTGACCTTCGTGTCGCTGATGGTCCACATCTACACCATCGGCTACATGGAAGAAGACGACGGCTATAACCGCTTCTTCTCGTACATCTCGCTGTTCACCTTCTCGATGCTGATGCTCGTCATGAGCAACAACATGCTCCAGCTGTTCTTCGGCTGGGAAGCAGTGGGCCTGGTGTCGTACCTGCTGATCGGCTTCTGGTTCAACAAGCCGACCGCGATCTTCGCGAACATGAAGGCCTTCCTGGTCAACCGTGTGGGCGACTTCGGCTTCATCCTGGGCATAGGCCTGATCGCGGCCTACGCCGGCACGCTGAACTACACCGAAGCCTTCGCCAAGGCCAACATGCTGGCCGGCATCACCTTCCCGGGCACCGAGTGGATGCTCATCACGGTGATCTGCATCTGCCTGTTCATCGGCGCGATGGGCAAGAGCGCGCAGTTCCCGCTGCACGTGTGGCTGCCCGACTCGATGGAAGGCCCGACCCCCATCTCGGCGCTGATCCACGCGGCAACCATGGTGACGGCCGGCATCTTCATGGTGGCACGCATGTCGCCGTTGTTCGAGCTGAGCGACACGGCACTGAGCTTCATCCTCGTGATCGGCGCCATCACCGCGCTGTTCATGGGCTTCCTGGGCATCATCCAGAACGACATCAAGCGCGTGGTCGCGTACTCGACGCTCTCGCAGCTCGGCTACATGACGGTGGCGCTCGGTGCCTCGGCCTACTCGGTCGCGGTGTTCCACCTGATGACGCACGCGTTCTTCAAGGCGCTGCTGTTCCTCGGCGCCGGCTCGGTCATCATCGGCATGCACCACAACCAGGACATCCGCTGGATGGGCGGCGTGCGCAAGTACATGCCGATCACCTGGATCACTTCGCTGCTGGGTTCGCTCGCGCTGATCGGCACGCCGTTCTTCGCCGGCTTCTACTCGAAGGACAGCATCATCGAAGCGGTGCACGAAAGCCACCTGTGGGGTGCGAACTTCGCGTACTACGCGGTGCTGGCCGGCGTGTTCATCACGGCCTTCTATTCGTTCCGCATGTACTTCCTGGTCTTCCACGGCAAGGAACGCTACGACCAGAACCCCGACGCGCACCATGACGACCATGGTCACGCCGACGATCACGGCCATGGCCACCACGACCACAAGCCGCACGAATCGCCAATGGTGGTCTGGCTGCCGCTGGTGCTGCTGGCCATTCCCTCGGTGGTGATCGGCTTCATGACGATCGAGCCGATGCTGTTCGGCGAGTTCTTCAAGAACGCGATCTTCGTGGACGGTGTCAAGCATCACGCCATGAAGGAACTCGAAGAAGGCTTCCACGGCCCCGTGGCCATGGCCATCCACGGCCTGACGGCAGCGCCGTTCTGGCTCGCACTGGCTGGCGTGGTCTTGTCCTGGTACATGTACATGATCAACCCGGCGCTGCCGGCCGCGATCAAGCGTGCCTGCGGCCCGATCTACCGCCTGCTCGAGAACAAGTACTACATGGACTGGTTCAACGAGAACGTCATCGCCCGCGGCACGCGTGCACTCGGCACCGGTCTGTGGAAGGGCGGCGACCAGGCGCTGATCGATGGCGCCGTCGTCAACGGTTCGTGGAAAGTGGTTGGCCGGATTGCCGGCGTGGTTCGCTGGATGCAGTCGGGCTACATCTATCACTACGCCTTCGCGATGCTGCTCGGCATCTTCATCCTGATGACGTACTTCGTCTGGTTCAAACGCTGAACCTGAACGCTGGAGAAAAAGAAAAATGGGTTTGTTGAGCCTTGCCATCTGGGTGCCGATAGCATTCGGCGCCGTGCTGCTGGCGTTTGGCCGTGACGAGCACGCCAGGGGTGTCCGCTGGGTCGCGCTCATCGGTGCCATCGTGAGCTTTCTGGTCACGGTGCCGCTGTTCACGCGCTTCCAGAACGGGACCGCCGCCATGCAGTTCGTCGAAAAGACGGGCTGGATCGCGCGCTTCAACGTCAACTATCACCTCGGGGTCGACGGCTTGTCGCTCTGGCTGGTGCTGCTGACGTCGTTCATCACGGTCATCGTCGTCATCTCCGCCTGGGAAGTCATCACCGAACGCGTGAACCAGTACATGGGCGCGTTCCTGATCCTGTCGGGTTTCATGATCGGCGTGTTCTCGGCGCTCGACGGCGTCCTGTTCTACGTGTTCTTCGAAGCCACGCTGATCCCGATGTATCTGATCATCGGTATCTGGGGCGGCCCGAACAAGATCTACGCGGCGTTCAAGTTCTTCCTGTACACCTTGCTCGGCTCGCTGCTGATGCTGGTGGCGCTGATCTTCCTGTACAACAAGTCGGGCGGCAGCTTCGACATCCTGAGCTGGCACAAGCTGCCGCTGGGCTCCACCGCGCAGACCTTCCTGTTCTTCGCCTTCTTCGCGGCCTTCGCCGTGAAGGTGCCGATGTGGCCGGTCCACACTTGGCTGCCCGACGTGCACGTCGAGGCACCTACCGGCGGCTCGGCCGTGCTGGCCGCGATCATGCTGAAGCTGGGCGCCTACGGCTTCCTGCGCTTCTCGATGCCGATCGCGCCCGACGCCTCGCATGAATGGGCCTGGCTCATGATCGCGCTGTCGCTGATCGCCGTGATCTACGTGGGCCTGGTTGCGCTGGTGCAGCAGGACATGAAGAAGCTGGTGGCTTACTCGTCGGTGGCCCACATGGGCTTCGTGACGCTCGGCTTCTTCATCTTCAACGAGCTGGGCGTGTCCGGCGGCATCGTGCAGATGATTGCGCACGGCTTCGTGTCGGGCGCCATGTTCCTGGGCATCGGCGTGCTGTACGACCGCGTGCACTCGCGCCAGATCGCCGACTACGGCGGCGTGGTCAACACCATGCCCAAGTTCGCCGCGTTCGCGCTGCTGTTCGCCATGGCCAATTGCGGCCTGCCGGGCACTGCCGGTTTCGTGGGCGAGTGGATGGTCATCCTTGGTGCCGTCAAGGCCAATTTCTGGATCGGCCTTGGCGCTGCCACCGCGCTGATCTTCGGTGCGGCCTACACCCTCTGGATGTACAAGCGCGTGTACCTCGGCCCGATCGGCAACGACCACGTCAAGGAACTCAAGGACATCAATGCCCGCGAATTCCTGATGCTGTCGCTGCTGGCCATTGCCGTGCTGTGGATGGGCCTGTATCCGAAGCCTTTCACCGATGCGATGGACGCTTCGGTGGTCGAGCTCCTGCGCCACACGGCGATTTCGAAGCTGCCCTGATTCCACGCTGAAGAAGAGAACTAGATGATTGACAAACTCAGCTGGGTCACGATCTACCCCGAAATCGTGCTGCTGGTCATGACCTGCATCATTGCGCTGGTCGACCTGTCCACTACCAGCCATCGCCGCACCCGCACCTACGTGCTGACGCTGGCCACGCTGGCCGTGGTGGCCGTGCTGTCGGGCCTTGCGGCCTACGACGGCAAGACCTCCTACGGTTTCGGCGGTATGGTCGTCAGCGACCCGATGGGCAACTGGCTCAAGTGCTTTGCCACCGTTGCCCTGATGGTCACGCTGGTCTACGGCCGTCCCTACGCGGCAGACCGCGACATGCTGCGCGGCGGCGAAATGTTCACCATGAGCATGTTCGCGCTGCTTGGCATGTTCGTGATGATCTCGGGCAGCAACTTCCTGCTGATCTACCTGGGCCTCGAACTGCTCACGCTGTCCAGCTATGCGCTGGTTGCGCTGCGCCGCGACAACGCGATCGCCAGCGAAGCCGCCATGAAGTACTTCGTGCTCGGCGCCATGGCCAGCGGCTTCCTGCTCTACGGTCTGTCGATGATGTACGGCGCCACCGGTTCGCTCGACGTCAACGAAGTGTTCAAGGCCATCGCAAGCGGCAAGGTGAACCACCAAGTGCTGGTGTTCGGCCTGGTGTTCATCGTGGCCGGCCTGGCGTTCAAGGTGGGGGCGGCGCCTTTCCACATGTGGGTGCCCGACGTCTACCAGGGCGCACCGACCGCGATCACGCTGCTGATCGGCGCGGCGCCTGAACTGGCTGCCTTCGCGATCATCATCCGCCTGCTGGTGGACGGCCTGCAACCGCTGGCCATCGACTGGCAGCAGATGCTTGCCGTGCTCGCCATTGCTTCGCTGCTGGTCGGTAACCTGGCCGCCATTGCGCAGAGCAATCTGAAGCGGATGCTGGCCTATTCGACGATCTCGCAGATGGGCTTCATGCTGCTGGGCATGGTTGCCGGCTCGGACCACCAAGGCACCTACAACGCACAGTTCGCCTACAGCGCCTCGATGTTCTACGTCGTGACCTACGTGCTGACCACGCTGGCCAGCTTCGGCATCATCCTGCTGCTGGCGCGCGAAGGCTTCGAGAGCGAAGAGATCACCGACCTCGCAGGCCTGAACCAGCGCAGCCCGCTGTATGCCGGTGTGATGGCCATCGCGATGTTCTCGCTGGCCGGTCTGCCGCCGCTGGTGGGCTTCTACGCCAAGCTGGCCGTGCTGCAGGCGCTGATCGCCTCGGGCCAGGCCATCTACATCGGTCTTGCGGTGTTCGCCGTGATGATGTCGCTGATCGGCGCCTTCTACTACCTGCGCGTGGTCAAGGTCATGTACTTCGATGCACCCGTCACGGCGACCACCGTGTCGGCGCCGCGCGACGTGCGTGCCGTACTGACGATCAACGGCGCGCTCATCCTGATCCTGGGCATCGTGCCCGGCGGCCTGATGACGCTCTGCTACGACGCGATCGTGGCCACGCTGGCGCACTGACGCGGCCCACCCGGTGTCGCAATCCGCGTCGGTCTGGGTCGTGCTGTTGGTGGCCCTGGTGGCCGCCAACCTGCCATTTCTCAATGAGCGCTTGTTCGGCGCGGTGCCGCTGCCGAGCCGGGCCAAGTCGCTTGCGGTGCGCTTTGCCGAACTGGTGGTCTTGTACTTTCTGGCTGGCGGCGTTGGCCTGTTGTTCGAGCGCAGGGCAGGGCAGATCGCATCGCAGGGCTGGGAGTTCTACGCGGTGACTGGCGCGCTGTTCATCGTGCTGGCCTTTCCAGGTTTCACCTGGCGCTATTTGATGAAGCACAGGCACTGACTGACCGACATGACTTCTTCGCCCATCGACACCACCGATTCGCACCTCAAGGAAGAGCTCACCAGCCGCGAGGAGCTGTTCAAGGGCAAGTTCCTGGAGGCCCGGCGCGACACCATCCGCCTGCCCGACGGCCACAGCGCCACGCGCGAGTACGTGGTGCATCCCGGCGCCGTGGTGGTGATTCCGATGCTCGAAGACGGCCGCGTGGTGCTGGAACGTCAGTTCCGCTACCCGGTCGGCCATGTGATGGTCGAGTTTCCGGCCGGCAAGCTCGATGCGGGAGAGGATCCTTTCGTCTGCGGCAAGCGCGAACTGCTCGAAGAAACGGGCTACACCGCGCGCGAGTGGGCACATGCCGGCGCGATGCACCTGGCTGTTGCGTACTCGACCGAAATCATCCACATCTACTTTGCCCGCGGGCTCACGCTCGGCGAGCGCCAGCTCGACCATGGCGAGTTTCTCGACGTGTTCACGGCCACGCCTGAAGAGCTGGCCGGCTGGTGCCGCAACGGCACCGTGACCGACGCCAAGACGCTGACCTGCACGCTGTGGCTGCAGAACGTTCTGTCGGGTGCATGGGCTCTGGACTGGCAGGCTGCGCCTTCGCAAGGCGGCGCGGGATAATCCGCGCATGAAGGTTCTCGATCTCCGCTGCACGCATGGCCATGGCTTCGAGGGCTGGTTCGCGTCCAACGAAGCCTTCGAAACCCAATTGGCCGGCGGATTGGTCGAATGCCCGATCTGTGGCGACACGGCCATCGTCAAGCTGCTGAGCGCGCCGCGCCTCAATCTTGGCAATGCCAAGGCGCCACAGGAGCCGGCGGCCGCCGCGCCTGCTTCTTACTCCTCCTCGAACTCTCCCGCATCCCTGTCGCCCGAAGCCCGCTGGATGCGCGCCGTGCGCGAGGTCATGGCGAAGACGGAGGACGTCGGCGACCGCTTTGCCGACGAGGCGAGAAAGATGCACTATGGCGAGGCCGAAGAGCGCGGCATCCGCGGCCAGGCAACGCCCGAGCAGACCGAAGCGCTGCTCGATGAAGGCATTGCGGTGATGCCGCTGCCGATTCCGGCGGCGCTCAAGGAAACGCTGCAGTAACCGCCCTGGGCCGACCGGCGTTTAGGCCGTGAACTGGAGCGCCGCAAGGCGCGCGTACACACCGCCCTGTGCGACCAGCGTCGCATGCGTTCCCTGTTCGACGATGCCGCCGTGGTCCAGCACCACGATGCGGTCGGCCTTCTGCACAGTCGCCAGTCGGTGCGCGATCACGACCGTGGTGCGGCCCTCCATCGCCGATTCGAGTGCGGCCTGCACCATGCGCTCGCTTTCCGCATCCAGCGCGCTGGTGGCCTCGTCGAGCAGCAGCAGCGGCGGGTTCTTGAGAATTGCGCGTGCGATCGCGATGCGCTGGCGCTGTCCGCCTGACAGGCGCACGCCGCGCTCGCCGAGGAAAGTGTCGTAGCCCTCGGGGAGTGCCTGCAGGAAGTCGTGGGCAAAGGCCGCGCGGGCGGCGGCATGCACTTCGTCGGCTGTCGCCTCGGGACGGCCATAGCGGATGTTCTCGAAGGCGCTGGTCGAGAAGATCACCGCATCCTGCGGCACGAGGCCGATGCGCGTGCGAAGGTCGTCCAGGGCGAGCGAGGCGAGCGGTGTGCCGTCGAGCAGCAAGCGGCCCGATTGCGGGTCGTAGTAGCGCAGCAGCAACTGGAACACGGTGCTCTTGCCCGCGCCGCTCGATCCCACCAGTGCCACGGTTTCGCCCGGCGCAACGTCCAGGCTGAAGTCGCGCAGCGCGGGCGTGCCCGGCCGGGACGGATAGTGAAAAGTCACCGCGTCGAATTTGATGGCGCTTCCGGCAGCAGGGACGGCCGTAGCGGCCGGATTTTTCGGCGAAAAGATGGCCGTGGGTGCGTGCAGCAACTCCATCAGGCGTTCGGTCGCGCCGGCGGCGCGCAGCAGGTCGCCGTACACCTCGCCGAGCACGGCCGTCGCGCTGGCCAGGATCGCGACGTAGACCACGGTCTGGCCCAGGTGGCCGGCCGTGATGTCGCCGCGAAGCACCGCCTGCGTGCCTTGATACAGGCCCCAGAGCAGGGCAGCCGAGGTCGCGATGATGATGAAGGCCACCAGCACCGACCGCGCCCGGGTGCGGCGCACGGCGGTGCGAAAGGCGTTTTCGGTCGACGCGTCGAAGCGGGCGGCCTCGCGGCCTTCGGCCGTGTAGCTCTGTACCACCGGGATCGCGTTCAGCACCTCGGCGGCGATCGCGCTGGAGTCGGCCACGCGGTCCTGGCTGGCGCGCGACAGCTTGCGCACACGACGGCCGAACCACATGCTCGGCAGCACCACCAGCACGAGGATGCCCAGCACCTGCACCATCACATAAGGGTTGGTCCACACCAGCACGGCCAGCGCGCCGACGCCCATCACGGCATTGCGCAACCCCATGCTCAGCGACGAACCGACGACCGTCTGGACCAGCGTGGTGTCGGCCGTGAGGCGCGACAGCACTTCGCCGGTCTGCGTCGTCTCGAAGAACGCCGGGCTCTGTTTCAGCACGTGGCCGTAGACCGCATTGCGAATGTCGGCGGTGACGCGCTCGCCGAGCCAGCTCACCGTATAGAAGCGCGCGGCCGAGAAAAGGCCGAGCGCCACGGCCACCGCGAAGAGCGCGCCGAAGTGCTCGCGCAGCGCCATCGTCTGGGCGCCCTTGTCGGGGTTGATCAAGCCGCCGTCAATCAGACTGCGTAGTGCGATAGGGAAAACCAGCGTAGTGACCGCTGCCATCACCAGAAAGAGGGCCGCCAGCACGATCTGGATGCGGTAGGGGCGAAGAAAAGGGCTCAGGCCCGACAGAGACCGGGGCGAGCCCTTGGCCATGGAAGACGGTGGGGTGGAAGCCATCCGGCAATTCTACAGAACCCTTGCCCCTACAAAGGCGGCCTTGACAATAACTGCCATGGCAGCTAATATTTCGGCCATGAGCGATGCAAACCCCCAAGAAGCCCCGTCGGCCTCCGCCGAAGCGGAGCGTCGCCCCCATATCTTCTACCGGGCCGAGAACTATCGGGCCGAAGAGAGCATTGGTTATCTGATGCGCCGCATCGTGACGGCGGTGGGGCAGTCGGTGGAAACCCGCATGTGCGAACCCGGCAGCCCGACCTACCCGCAATGGGTGCCGCTCTACAAATTGCACACCGGCGCGGCCACCACCGTGGCCGAACTGGCCCGTGCCTGTGAACTCGATACCGGCGCCATGACGCGCCTGCTCGACCGCCTCGAAGCCAAGGGCCTGTGCCGTCGCGTGCGGTCGCTCGAAGACCGCCGCGTGGTCAACATCGAACTCACCGACGAAGGCCGTGCCGCCGCCAAGGAAGTGCCGTACGTGCTCAGCCGTGTGCAGAACGAACATCTTGCAGGCTTTACCACTGAAGAATGGGTGCAGCTCAAGGGCTACTTGCGCCGCATCCTCGACAACGCGCAGGCCCTCGCGGCCCGTGGAGATAAAAATGACTGATTCCCTCGCCGTGCGCGCTGTGCGTCGCACCCCCGTCGTGGCCGCCGCGTTGCTGCTGGTCGCGCTGGCTGGCTGTGCCGACATGGCCGGCATCGGCTCGCAGGCCAAGCTGCGCGATGCCTCGTCGCTCGGCATTGCCGCGGACCCGGCCGCCGTTGCGGTGCCGGCGCTCGACAGCCAATGGTGGCTCGCCTTCGGCGACACGCAGCTCAACACGCTGATCGACCAGGCCGTGGCCGGCAATCCGAACCTGCAGGTGGCACGCGCCCGCCTCGTGCGCGCGCAAGCCTCGGCGGACATCGCCGGCTCGGCCCTCAAGCCCAAGGTCAATGGCGAGCTCGACCTGAACCGCCAGAAGTTCAACAGCAACTACATCTACCCCGAACCGCTGGGCGGCTCGATCCAGAACATCGGCCTGCTGCAACTGGGCGCGAGCTGGGAGCTCGACTTCTTCGGCAAGAACCGCACCGCGCTCGACGCAGCCATCGGCTCTGCCAACGCAACGGCCGCCGACGCCGATGCAGCACGCGTGCTGCTCGCCAGCAACGTGGCGCGCAGCTACTTCCAGTGGGCGCGCCTGAACGACCAGCTCACCGTGGCTCGCCGCACGCTGGCGCAACGCGACGAAACCCTCAAGCTGGTGCGCGACCGCGTGTCCGCCGGCCTCGACACCCGCCTCGAACTGCGCCAGAGCGAAGGCGGCCTGCCCGAAGCCCGCCAGCAGATCGAAGCGCTCAACGAGCAGATCGCGCTGCAGCAACATGCGCTCGACGCGCTCGTGGGCCAGCCCAACGTGTCCCAATCGCTGAAGCCGCCCGTGCTGGCCGGCGTCAAGCCGATGGCGCTGCAGGCCAACATTCCGGCCGACCTGCTCGGCCGTCGCGCCGACATCGCCGCCGCGCGCTGGCGCGTCGAAGCAGCCACCAGCGACGTGGCCAATGCCAAGACGCTGTTCTATCCCAACGTGAACCTCACGGCCTTCGTCGGCTTCCAGAGCCTGGGCTTCGGCAAGCTGCTGAAGTCCGGTAGCGAGCAGTGGGGCGTGGGCCCGGCCATCAGCCTGCCGATCTTCGAGGGCGGCAAGCTGCGCGCCAACCTGCGCGGCAAGTCGGCCGACCTCGACGTGGCCATCGAAAGCTACAACGCCACCGTGCTCGATGCCGTGCGCGATGCGGCCGACCAGGTCACGAGCGCACAGTCGATCACCCGCCAGCAGACCGAACAGCGCGCCGCGCAGACCGCAGCCGAAGGTGCTTACGACATCGCCGTGCAGCGCTATCGCGCGGGCCTTGGCAACTACCTCAATGTGCTGACGGCCGAAACCGCCGTGCTCGCACAACGCCGTCTGGCCGTCGATCTCGCCGCACGTGCGCTCGACACGCAGGTGGCCCTGGCGCGCGCACTGGGCGGCGGCTGGCAGCCTCCGGGCACGGCCACCGCATCGGCCCCCACGGCTGCCCTGAACTGAATTGAACTGACCCGTCTTCCTCGTCTTCGGAAAGAACTTCACCATGAGCGATAACAACACTCCGACGCCCGCTGCATCCGCAGCCTCTGTTGCACCTGAAGCACCTGCCGGCAACGGCAAGCGCCGCCGCGCGCTGACCGCATTGGCGGCCGTGGTGATCGTCGCCGGCGGCGGCTGGGGCCTCTATGAATGGCTGGTTGCCAGCCACTACGAGGACACCGACAACGCCTACGTGTCGGGCAACGTCATCCAGATCACGCCGCAGATCGGCGGCACCGTCATGGCCATCAGCGCCGACGACACCGACTTCGTGAAGGCCGGCCAGCCGCTGGTGCAACTCGACCCGGCCGACGCCAAGGTGGCGCTGGAGCAGGCCGAGGCCGCGCTGGCGCAAGCCGTGCGCCAGGTGCGCACGCTGTACGCCAACAACGGTTCGCTGGCCGCGCAGATCACGCTGCGCCAGTCCGACATCGTCAAGGCGCAGAGCGACATCGCCAAGGCACAGGATGACCTGCAACGCCGCCGCGCGCTGTCGGGCAACGGCGCCGTGTCGAAGGAAGAACTCAACCACGCCGAAACGCAGCTCGACACCGCCAAGAGCGCGCTCGCCGCGGCGCAGGCCGGTGTGGTCGCCGCGAAGGAAGCCCTGGTCAGCAACCAGTCGCTGACCGAAGGCACCAGCGTGGCCCAGCACCCGAGCGTGCTGGCTGCCGCCTCCAAGGTGCGTGAGGCCTACCTCGCCACGCAGCGCGTGGCCATGCCCGCACCGGTCGACGGCTATGTGGCCAAGCGCACCGTGCAGCTCGGCCAGCGCGTCTCGGCTGGTACGCCGATGATGTCGATCGTGCCGCTCAACCAACTGTGGGTCGACGCCAACTTCAAGGAAGTGCAGTTGCGCAACATCCGCATCGACCAGCCCGTGAAGCTCACGGCGGACGTGTACGGCAAGAAGGTCGAATACACCGGCAAGGTCGCGGGCCTGGGCGTGGGCACCGGCAGCGCGTTCGCACTGCTGCCGGCACAGAACGCCACCGGCAACTGGATCAAGGTGGTGCAGCGCGTGCCCGTGCGCATCGCGCTCGACCCCGAGCAGCTCAAGGCCAACCCGCTGCGGATCGGCCTGTCGATGGATGCCGAGATCGACATCTCGTCCAAGAGCGGCAAGATGCTCGCCGACGCACCGCGCGCCGCCGCGCTGTCGCAGACGGCGGTGTACAGCCAGCTCGATCGCGGCGCCGACGCCGAAGTGGAGCGCATCGTCGCAGCCAACATCGGACGCAGCGCGCCGGCCACGGCCGCCGCCCCGTCGAAGGGCTCGGCCGCACCGGCGACCGCGCCCGCCGCGGCATCGGTGGCAGTGCAAGGCCAGCCGGGCTGATCGCCCGGGCTTGCCAACTCCACGACAGCTCGCGCAATGGCCACCGCTGCTCCGGCTTACATAGCGCACGCTCCACTCGAGGGCTCTGCCCGCGTCTGGGGCACGATCGCGCTTTCTGCGGCGACCTTCATGAACGTGCTCGATTCGTCGATCGCGAACGTGTCGTTGCCCGCCATCTCGGGCGACCTTGGCGTGAGCACCACGCAAGGCACCTGGGTCATTACCAGCTTCGCGGTGGCCAACGCCATCGCGGTGCCGCTCACGGGTTTCATGACGCAGCGCTTCGGACAGGTCCGCCTGTTCATGGCGAGCGTGATCCTGTTCATGGTCGCTTCGCTGCTGTGCGGCCTGGCACCGAACATGACGACGCTGATCGCCTTCCGCGCGCTGCAGGGCTTCGTCGCAGGTCCGATGATTCCGCTGTCGCAGACGCTGCTGCTGTCGAGTTATCCGAAGGCCAAGGCCGGCCTGGCGATGGCCATGTGGTCGATGACCACGCTGGTCGCGCCGGTGATGGGGCCGCTGCTGGGCGGCTGGATCACCGACAACATTTCGTGGCCGTGGATCTTCTACATCAACATCCCCGTCGGCATCGTCGCGGCTTCCATCACGTGGACGCTCTATCGCAAGCGCGAGAGCACCACGCACAAGGTGCCCATCGACGCCATCGGCCTGGCGCTGCTGGTGCTGTGGGTCGGCTCGATGCAGCTGATGCTCGACAAGGGCAAGGAACTCGACTGGTTCCATTCGCCGCAGATCATCACGATGGCGGTGGTGGCCGTGGTCGGCTTCGCGTTCTTCCTGATCTGGGAGCTGACCGACAAGCACCCGGTGGTCGACCTGTCGCTGTTCAAGCGCCGCAACTTCTGGTCGGGTGCCGTGGCAACCGCCGTGGCGTACGGCCTGTTCTTCGGCAACGTGGTGCTGCTGCCGCTGTGGCTGCAGCAGTGGATGGGCTACACAGCGACGCAGGCGGGGATGATCATGGCGCCCGTGGGGATGCTGGCGATCTTCTTCTCGCCGATCGTGGGGCTCACGGTGGGCAAGATCGATCCGCGCCGCTATGCAACCTTCTCGTTCCTGGTGTTCGCGCTGGTGCTGTGGATGCGGTCGAACTTCAACACGCAGGCCGACTTCGTGACGATCATCATCCCGACGGTCATCCAGGGCATCGCGATGGCGTTCTTCTTCATTCCGTTGGTGACCATCACGCTGTCGGGCCTCACGCCCGACCGCATTCCGGCCGCGTCGGGGTTGTCGAACTTCCTGCGGATCACGGCCGGCGCGATGGGCACTTCGCTCACCACCACGCTGTGGGACAACCGCGCGACGCTGCACCATGCGCAACTGTCGGAGGCGATCAACCAGGGCAACAACGCGGCGACGGGTGCCATGGCCGGGCTTGCCAGCAACGGGTTCGGCACCGAACAGGTGCTGGGGCAGATCAACCGCATCGTCGACCAGCAGGCCTACATGCTCGCGACGAACGACATCTTCTATGCGTCGGCGATCCTGTTCCTGTTGCTGATCCCGCTGGTGTGGCTGGCACGGCCGCAAAAGGGCGGTGCAGGTAGCAGCGACGCTGCAGCAGGCGCGCACTGAGCCTCAACTAACGCAAAGCAATCACCCCCAGGCTTCGTCAAGAAGACCTGGGGGTTTTCACATGGCTAGGGTGAATCGGCATTCAAACGGCCTCGTTTGAATGTCGATTCACCCTAGGGCGCGCAGCACGTCGTAGCACGCACCCATCGTGTGATAGTCGGTCTTGCCGGCCGGGCTTTTCTCGTCGCTGATCTTTCCGTTCTGCGGCGTGAGGATGCGATACCAGGCGCCATGCCGGTGATCGACGAAGTGTTCCCAGCTATAGGCCCAGATGCTGTCGTACCAGTCCCAGTAGCTCGCCTCGCCGGTGCGCACCGCGAGCAGGGCGGCGGCGGCGAAGCTCTCGGCCTGCACCCAGAAATACTTGTCGCCGTCGCACACCACGCCGTCGGGGCCGAGGCCGTAGGCCAGGCCGCCGTTGTCGGCGTCCCAGCCACGGAACATGGCGGTGTCGAAGAAGTGCCTGGCGCGCGGCAGTAGCCAACTGGCTTCACGGCCCTCGGCCACGAGGTGGCGCTCCAGTTGCAGCAGCAGCTTGGCCCATTCGGTCAGGTGCCCGGTCTGGAAGCCCCAGGGCCTGAAGATGTTGGTCTTGTCGCCGCGGTTGTAGTCCCAGTCGACCGACCAGTCTTCTCGGTAGTGCTCCCACACCAGCCCGTCGGCCAGCGCGGCCTGCCGGCCCGTCACCGATTGCGCCAGCGCCAGCGCGCGGTCGAGGTAGCGGGTTTCCTGCGTGGCCTCGAAGGCGGCCATCATGGCTTCGCATGCATGCATGTTGGCGTTCTGGCCGCGGTAGGTGCCCGCGCGCCAGTCGGCGGTGGCTTCGTCGGCATAGAGCTGGTGCAGCGGCTCCCAGAAGTGCCGCTCCATCAACTGCCAGGTGTGTTCCAGGCCGGGGTATGCATCCTCGACGCCGGCCATCAGCGCATGCGCATGCGCCAGCAGCACGAAGGCCAGGCCATAGCAGTGATGCGTGCCGTCCTGCACGGTGGCGCGCTGTTCGTGCCAGTCGATCTGCCATGCGTAGCCGCCTTGGGGTTGTGCGTGGGCGCGCTGCACGAACGCCAGGCCATGCCGTACCGCCGCAAGCTGCGCCGGATTGCCGAAGCGCCGATAGGCCATCGCATGGTTGAACACGAAGCGCGTGCTGCTCACCAGATGGCGGGTGCGCCGGTCGTACACCGTGCCGTCGTCCTTGAAGAAGTGAAAGAAGCCACCCGAGGTGTCGATGCAGCGCGGCTCGTAGAACGAGAGCGTGTGCAGGATGTGATCGGTCAGGAAGTCGGGAGAGCGAAAGTTCGGCATGGTCTTCGTGCAGTTTATGCAGGCCATCGCGAAGCTCGCCTTGGACTTTCCCGGACTAGACACGGCGTTGGCAGCGCAACAAGGCGCAAGCCGCGCGGCACTAGCACGGGATGTTCTTGCGCGGGTGGAGTCATTGTCGTTACGACGACAGTCGGCGTGCGTGCACAAAGCCCGGCTCGCGCAGGTTGCAGTGCAGCATAGGCATTTGCCCCAGTATGCAAGCAGGAGGCGCCCACGAACAATCGGTCCGCGCTCCATGGTGGCGCGCCAAGATGGACCGCATGACCGACTTCTTTTTGCCGAACCCGGGCGACTTCGCGAGATGAGCGACGTCATCCTCGAAACACGCCAGCTCACCAAGGAATTCAAAGGGTTCACCGCGGTCAGCAAGGTCAACCTGTCGGTGGTGCGCGGCTCGATCCACGCACTCATCGGTCCCAATGGTGCCGGTAAGACAACCTGCTTCAACCTGCTCACCAAGTTCCTCGAGCCGACCACCGGCACGATCCTCTTCAATGGGCAGGACATCACGGGCGAGCGCCCGGCGCAGATCGCGCGGCGCGGCATCATCCGCTCGTTCCAGATCTCTGCGGTGTTCCCGCATCTCACGCTGCTCGAGAACGTGCGGCTGGGCCTGCAGCGCCGGCTTGGCACCTCGTACCACTTCTGGAAGAGCGAGAAGTCGCTCAAGCCATTGGATGCCAGAGCACGCGAGCTGCTGGCTGAAGTCGGCCTCGAAGACCTCGCCGATGAACAGACCGTGAACCTTCCCTACGGCCGCAAGCGAGCGCTCGAGATCGCCACCACGCTGGCGATGGAGCCCGAGCTGATGCTGCTGGACGAACCCACGCAGGGCATGGGCCATGAAGACGTGCACCGCGTGGCCGAACTCATCAAGCGCGTGTCGGCCGGACGCACGATCCTCATGGTCGAACACAACATGAGCGTGGTCTCCACCATCGCCGACACCATCACCGTGCTTCAACGTGGTGCGGTGCTGGCCGAAGGCCCGTACGCCGAAGTCTCCGCAAATCCACAGGTGATGGAAGCCTACATGGGCACCACCGATGGCCAACTGCAGGGAGCCCACTGATGACCGCCGCGCTCGAAATCAAGGGCCTGCAAGCCTGGTACGGCGAATCGCATGTGCTGCACGGCGTCGACATGGTCGTGCAGCCAGGTGAAGTCGTCACGCTGCTTGGCCGCAACGGTGCGGGCCGCACCACCACGCTGCGCGCCATCATGGACCTGACGGGCGCGCGCAAGGGCAGCATCGAGGTCAATGGCAAAGAGACCATTGCCATGCCGACGCACCGCATCGCGCACCTGGGCATCGGCTATTGCCCCGAAGAGCGCGGCATCTTCGCCAGCCTCTCGTGCGAAGAAAACCTGATGCTGCCGCCCGAACTCAAGGGCGCAGGGCAGGGCATGTCGGTCGAAGAGATCTACACCATGTTCCCCAACCTGGCCGAGCGCCGCCACAGCCAGGGCACGCGCCTGTCGGGTGGCGAGCAGCAGATGCTGGCGGTCGCGCGCATCCTGCGCACCGGCGCCAAGCTGCTGCTGCTCGACGAGATTTCCGAAGGCCTCGCGCCGGTCATCGTGCAGGCGCTGGCTCGGATGATCACCATGCTGCGCGCCAAGGGCTACACCATCGTCATGGTGGAGCAGAACTTCCGCTTCGCCGCGCCGCTGGCCGACCGCTTCTATGTGATGGAGCACGGCCGCATCGTCGAGAAATTCGGCGCGGCGGAACTCGAAGCCAAGATGCCGGTGCTCACAGAGCTGCTCGGCGTCTGAAAAGAAAAGACAAGTCCACAAGACCCGTTCCTTCCGTCCCACAAAGATTCCTTCAGGAGACAACAGCATGAACAAGAAACTCGGCCTCATCGCCACCGCCATCGGCATCCTCGCACTGGGCGCAGGCGCAGCGCAGGCACAGGAAAAAGTGAAGATCGGTTTCGTGACCGACCTGTCGAGCCTGTACGCCGACCTGGAAGGCAAGGGCGGCGCCACCGCCATCCAGATGGCCATCGACGACTTCGGCGGCAAGGCGCTGGGCCAGCCCATCGAGCTGCTGGTGGCCGACCACCAGAACAAGGCCGACATCGCCGCCTCCAAGGCCCGCGAATGGATCGACACCGCCGGCGTGACGATGGTCTTCGGCGGCACCAATTCGGGCGTGGCGCTGGCCACCGCCAAGGTGGCGGAAGAAAAGAAGCGCGTGTATTTCAACAACGGTGCCGGCAGCTCGGTGCTCACCAACGAGCAGTGCAGCCCCTACACCATTCACTACGCCTACGACACCGTGGCACTGGCCAAGGGCACGGGCGCTGCGGTGGTCGATCGTGGCGGCAAGAGCTGGTTCTTCCTGACGGCCGACTACGCCTTCGGCCATGCGCTCGAGGCCGACACCACCAAGGTCGTGAAGGAAAAGGGCGGCACCGTGGTGGGCGCCGTGCGCCATCCGCTGAACGCGTCGGACTTCTCGTCCTTCCTGCTGCAGGCGCAGAACTCCAAGGCGCAGATCCTGGGCCTGGCCAACGCCGGTGGCGACACGATCAACTCGATCAAGGCCGCGAAGGAGTTCGGCATCAACAAGACCATGAAGACCGCCGGCCTGCTGGTCTTTCTGAGCGACATCCACAGCCTGGGCCTGAAGAACACCGAAGGCCTGCTGCACACCACCAGCTGGTACTGGGACCTGAACGACGAATCGCGCAAGTTCGCCAACCGCTTCTTCGAGAAGACCAAGCGCATGCCGACCGACGTGCAGGCCGCCGACTACTCGGCCACCATGAGCTACCTGAAGGCCGTGGCCGCCGCCAAGACCACCGACTCCGACAAGGTGATGGCGCAGCTCAAGAGCATGAAGATCGACGACTTCTACGGCAAGGGCCAGATCCGCGCCGACGGCAGCTTCATCCACGACATGTACCTGGTCGAAGTGAAGTCGCCCGCCGAATCCAAGAAGCCATGGGACTACCTGAAGGTGCTCAAGACGCTGCCGGGCGACCAGGTCTTCACGACCAAGGCCGAGACCAAGTGCGCCCTCTGGAAATAAACGGCTGAAGCCGCGCCAGACCTTTCCACCGAAGACAAACAAGAGGATCACTCCATGAAACGCACGCTCATCGCCTCCGCCTGCATCGTCGCCACCTGCCTCATGGCTGCCGGCGCCGCGCAGGCCCAGGAGAAGCTCAAGATCGGCTTCATCACCGACATGTCGAGCCTCTACGCGGACGTGGAGGGCAAGAACGGCGCGATCGCCATCCAGATGGCCATCGACGACTTCGGCGGCAAGGTCAACGGCATGCCCATCGAGCTGCTGCAGGCCGACCACCAGAACAAGGCCGACATTGCCGCTTCCAAGGCGCGCGAGTGGATCGACACGCAGGGCCTGACGATGCTGTTCGGCGGCACCACCTCCAGCACCGGCCTGGCCATGGCCAAGGTGGCGCAGGAGAAAAAGCGCGTCTTCGTCGTGAACGGCGCCGGCAGCTCGGCGCTCACCAACGAGCAATGCAGCCCCTACACCGTGCACTACGCCTACGACACCGTGGCGCTGGCCAAGGGCACGGGCAGCGCGGTGATCGCGCGCGGCGACAAGAGCTGGTTCTTCCTGACGGCCGACTACGCCTTCGGCCAGGCGCTCGAAGCCGACGCCACCCGCGTCGTGAAGGAAAAGGGCGGCACGGTGGTGGGCAGCGTCAAGCATCCGCTCAACACCTCCGACTTCTCTTCGTTCCTGCTGCAGGCGCAGAACTCCAAGGCCCAGGTGCTGGCACTGGCCAATGCGGGCGGCGACACGCAGAACGCCATCAAGTCGGCCAAGGAGTTCGGCATCACCAAGACCATGAAGATGGTCGGCCTGCTGGTGTTCGTGACCGACGTGCACAGCCTGGGCCTGAAGAACACCGAAGGCCTGCTGCTCACCACGAGCTGGGACTGGAACCTGGACGACAAGACGCGCGCCTTCGGCAAGCGCTTCTTCGAGAAGACCAAGCGCATGCCCACCGACATCCAGGCGGCCGACTACTCGGCCACCATGACCTACCTGAAGGCCGTGCAGGCCGCCAAGACGGTCGATGCCGACAAGGTCATGGAGACTATCAAGGCCACGCCCATCGATGACTTCTACGCCAAGGGCACGGTGCGCGCCGACGGCCGCTTCGTGCACGACATGTACCTGATGCAGGTCAAGTCGCCGGCCGAGTCGAAGCAGCCCTGGGACTACTACAAGGTGGTCCAGAAGCTCAAGGGTGAAGAGGTCTTCACGACCAAGGCCGAGAGCAAGTGCGCCCTCTGGAAGTGATCCCCCGCGGGCGCTTTTGCAGCGCCCGCGTTCGTTGAAACGCTTATGACCATTTCCCTACCCGGCCTGTTGAGCCAGCTCCTTCTGGGGCTGGTCAATGGCTCGTTCTATGCCATTTTGAGCCTCGGGCTCGCGGTGATCTTCGGCCTGCTCAACGTCATCAACTTCGCGCACGGCGCGCTGTTCATGATGGGCGCCATCCTGACCTGGATGGCCATGGAATATTTCGGCATCAACTACTGGGTGATGCTGCTGCTGGCACCCATCGTCATCGGCATCTTCGGCGTGCTCATCGAGCGGCTGCTGCTGCGCTGGATCTACAAGCTCGACCACCTCTACGGCCTGCTGCTCACGCTGGGCCTGACGCTGCTGATCGAAGGCGTGTTCCGCTCGGTCTATGGCGTCTCGGGCCTGTCCTATGACGCGCCCGAAGCGTTGTCGAGCGCCACCGACCTCGGCTTCATGGTGCTGCCCAACTACCGGGCCTGGGTGGTCGTCGCGTCCCTCGTGGTCTGCTTTGCGACCTGGTACGTGATCGAGAAGACCCGCCTGGGCGCCTACCTGCGCGCCGGCACCGAGAACCCGCGGCTGGTGGAAGCCTTTGGCGTCAACGTGCCGCTGATGATCACGCTGACCTATGCCTTCGGCGCCGGTCTGGCCGCGTTTGCCGGCGTGCTGGCGGCGCCGGTGATCCAGGTGTCGCCGCTGATGGGGCAGAACCTCATCATCGTGGTGTTCGCTGTCGTCGTGATCGGCGGCATGGGCTCGATCATGGGCGCCATCCTCACCGGCCTGGGCCTGGGCGTGATCGAGGGCTTCACCAAGGTTTTCTATCCGGAAGCATCGTCTACGGTTGTGTTCGTGATCATGGTCATCGTGCTGTTGATTCGCCCCGCCGGCCTGTTCGGCAAAGAGAAGTAAGGCGAGCGGCATGAACATGAAAAAAATATCCACCGTCGTCTACGCCTTGCTGCTGGTCGCGCTGATCGCCGCGCCGTTCTTCGGCGCTTATCCGGTGTTCGTGATGAAGCTCATGTGCTTCGCGCTGTTCGCCGCGGCCTTCAACCTGCTGCTGGGCTTCACGGGCCTGCTGTCCTTCGGGCATGCGGCTTTCCTGGGCGGCTCTGCCTACGTGGCCGGGCATGCGATGAAGGTCTGGGGCCTCACGCCCGAGCTGGGGCTGATTGCAGGCACGCTCACCGGCGCCTTGCTCGGCTGGTTGTTCGGCGTGCTGGCCATCCGCCGCCAGGGCATCTACTTCGCGATGATCACGCTGGCGCTGGCGCAGATGATGTTCTTCGTCGCGCTGCAGGCCAAGTTCACGGGTGGCGAAGACGGCCTGCAGGGCGTGCCGCGCGGCAAGCTGTTCGGCTTCATCGATCTGTCTAACGACCTCACGATGTACTACGTCGCGCTGATCGTGGTCGTGCTGGCCTTCCTGCTGATCGTGCGCACCATCCACTCGCCTTTCGGGCAGGTGCTCAAGGGCATCAAGGAAAACGAGCCACGCGCGCTGTCGCTGGGCTATGACGTGAGCCGCTTCAAGCTGCTGGCCTTCGTGATCTCGGCCGCGCTCTCGGGCCTGGCCGGTTCACTCAAGACGCTGGTGCTGGGCTTTGCCACGCTGTCCGATGTGCACTGGACCGCATCGGGCCAGGTCATCCTGATGACCTTGGTGGGTGGCCTCGGTACGCTCTCGGGTCCGCTGGTGGGTTCGGCTGTCGTGGTGCTGCTGGAAAACAAGATCGGCGAACTCGGCAGCTTCCTGGCCCGCATCACGACGGTCGACTGGTTCAACACGCTGGGCGAGTCGGTGACCATGGTCACGGGCCTGATCTTCGTGATCTGCGTGCTCGCCTTCCGCAAGGGGATCATGGGCGAGATCATCGCTTTCATCGAGCGGCGGCGCGCGAAGTAGGCAGAACCCGATTCAACCCCTCAAGAAAAAAGGGAGCCACGTGGCTCCCTTTTTCATTGCTGTCAGCAGTTGCCCTTTTTCGCCTGGCCGGGCGGGCAGAAATCGCCCCGGTCGCGATCGTGTCCACGGCGATCGTCGCCGCGGTCATGATGCCGATGGTCGTCGTTCCAATCCCGTCGTTCGCGGCGCTCTTCGCGCCGGCGCCAGTCACCATCGGCCCAACGCCAGCCGCCGCGGTCTTCCACCCAGCGGCCCGGTGCGTACGCATAGCCCACGCGCTCGGGCTGCCAGCTGCCTCGTTGCCATGCGTAGGCGCGTCCGTCCCAGGCCCAGCGGCCGGGCACCCAGACGAAGCCGCCACGCGGCGGCGGCGCGGCTTCGTAGCGTGGCGGCGGCGGTGCCGCCATGACCAGCCCGGGTACGTTGATGTTGACCGAGACCTGCGCGTTCGCGGCCATCGGAACGGCAAGCAGTGAACAAGCGCCGGCCAGTGCCAGCGCGGTGATTCGAATCGTCATGGGGGTCCTCTCTTTTTCAAGTCATGCAATGCATGACGTCCAACGCACGCGGCTCATGGCCGGTTGTCGGGGCTTGCGTTGCGCTACAACCGTTACAGACGCAGCGGGGCGGCGTAACCGGTCATTTCGAGGTAACCGCGCCCCACGCGACGGCCCTGCGCATCGAGCAGTTCGCTCAACCCTTCCCAGTACACGCCCCCGGTCGAGCCACGGCTGTCCAGCTCCTGGTCGTCGAGCAGTGCACGCACCTCGAAATTGCCGGAGGGCGTTTGCACGCGCCACTGCGTCGGGTACTTCGCCTGCGTGCGCGGACTGGTCCACGCGTTGATGCTCTCGAAGCGCACTTCGTCGTTCTTGAAGATGCGCGCCGCCCCGTCTCGCGGACGGAAAGAACCACCGGCCCACAACCCGCTGCCATCGGCACGGCGCAGATGGAATGCGGTGAGCGCACTGCCGTCGTCGAGGTTCATGCCGATCCAGTCCCAGCCCACGGCCCCGGGGTGCATCAACGCTTCGCTCCACTCGTGATCGAGCCATGCCGCGCCATCGACCTCGAAGGCCTGGCCCTTGAGCGTCAGCTTGCCCTGTGCCTTGAGCTGCGGTTCGCTGTAGTAGTAGCTCGCCTGTGCTTCGTCAGGCCCCTTGCGCGAGAGGCCGGCGTTGCCCTGCAACAGCAACGGCTGCGTCGGCGTGAAGCGCAGGTCCAGCGAGAACTCGCCGGCAGGGATGCGCGCCGAATAGCTGCCGTCCTTGCGCACCAGCGACCAGTCGCGGATGCGCACGTCGGTGTCCGCCTCGCTCGCCGATGCCACGCCGAAGCCCGCGCGCGCGATGCGCTGGTCGTGCAGCAGCACGCGGCCTTCGAGGTCGGTGACGGCTGCGTGCGCGAACACGAGGTTCTTCGCCGCGAAGGCCGAGCGCATGTTCTGCGTGGCCTCGACGCGCGAACGGAAAAAAGTGACCTGAAAGCCGAACTCGCGTCCGGCCGGCGTCTTCGCGTGGCCCGTGATGTACCACCACTCGGTGTGCAGATCAGGGTGGCTGCCGAAGTCGCGCGGAAACTGCAGCGTGCGCGCGGGCAACGCCCAGGCCGCCGGCCCCGCACACAGCGCGGCCAGCAGCAGGCCACGCCGCGACAGCGCGAAAGACGCAGGCATCGTCACGTCAAGCCGCAACCAGCGCGTCGATGCGCTGCTGCGCCGGGCCGATGTCGCCGAAGGCGTTCTGCACCCACGCCGCGTCGTGATAGCTCGGCAGGTAGCGCTCGCCCGCATCGCACAGCAGCGAAAGAATCGAGCCCTGCTGGCCGGCCGCGCGCATCTCCTGCGCCACCGCGAGCATGCCGATGAAGTTGGTGCCAGTCGACGGGCCGACCTTGCGCCCCAGCAGCGTCGACAGCGCATGCATCGCCGCCACCGAATCGAGGTTTGGCACTTCGATCATGCGGTCGACCAGCGTGCGGATGAAGCTGGGCTCCACGCGCGGGCGGCCGATGCCTTCGATGCGCGAGCCCACGGCGGTGAGCGTGGTGTCGCCCGTGCGGTGATAGGCCGAGAACACCGAGCCTTCGGGGTCAGGCACGCACACCTGCGTGTCGTGGCAGCGAAAGCGCAGGTAGCGCCCGATGGTGGCGCTGGTGCCGCCGGTGCCCGCGCCCACCACGATCCACTTGGGCACCGGATGCCGCTCGCGCGCCATCTGCTGGAACATGCTCTCGGCGATGTTGTTGTTGCCGCGCCAGTCGGTGGCGCGCTCGGCATACGTGAACTGGTCCATGTAGTGGCCACCCGTGCGCTCGGCCAGCGCGCGCGCTTCTTCGTACACCTGCGCCGCATGGTCGACGAAGTGGCAGCTCGCGCCATAGAAGGCGATCTGCGCGATCTTCTCGGGCGAGGTGGTGCGCGGCATCACCGCGATGAAGGGCAGGCCCAGCAGCCGCGCGAAGTAGGCCTCGCTTACCGCCGTCGAGCCGCTGGAGGCTTCGACGATGGTCGTGCCTTCGCGCACCCAGCCGTTGCACAGCGCATAGAGAAAGAGCGAGCGTGCGAGCCGGTGCTTGAGGCTGCCGGTCGGGTGCGTCGATTCGTCCTTCAGGTACAGGTCGATGCCGTGCGCGGCGAGCGAGGGCATGGGCAGCGGGATCAGGTGCGTGTCGGCACTGCGCTGGTAGTCGGCCTCGATGCGGCGGATCGCACCGCCGAGCCAGCCGCTGCAGGAAGAAGAGGAGGAGAAAGTGGTTTGCTGCTGCATAGCGCGCCAGTCTACAAGTCATGCCTTGTAACCCCCGCCCGGCGCATAAATCGGGATACTGTGCCCTGCCATCAACAGGCAGGAGACGAGACACATGAAAAGAAGAAACCTGCGCCCGGCATCGCGGCGCTCGTTAGGCCAAAGGCATTCCATCGGCGCCGTTGCGTTCGCGGTCCTCGCGCTCGCCGGCTGCGCATCGGGGCCTCCCGACAAGGGGACGACACCGCAGCGCCCCTCCTCATCCTTCGCAGTGCCGGGCCTGGAAAAACCGGCCGAGGTGCTGGTCGATCGCTGGGGCGTGCCGCACCTTTATGCGGGCACGCTCTACGACGCTTTCGTGGCGCAGGGCTTCATCGCCGCGCGCGACCGGTTGTGGCAGATGGACCTGTGGCGCAAGCGCGGCCTCGGCGAAATGGCGAAGGACTTCGGACCCGCATGGGTCGAGAGCGACCGCGCCGCGCGCGCCGTGCTCTACCGCGGCGACATGTACCGCGAGTGGCTGGCCTACGGCTCCGACGCCAAGCGCGTGGCCGAGGCTTTCACGGCCGGCGTCAATGCCTACGTGGCGCAGGTGCGTGCGCAGCCCGCGCTGCTGCCGCCCGAGTTCGCGCTGCTCGACTATCAGCCCGCGATGTGGTCACCCGAAGACGTGGTGCGCATCCGCCACCACGGGCTCACGCTCAACTTCACTTCCGAGATCGAACGCGCCCGCGCTTTCTGTGCGGGCGGTGCCGGCATCAAGGCCGACTGGCTGCGCCGCGAACTCGATCCACCGGTCACGCCCCGCGTGCCACCGGGCCTGGACCCTTGCAACATCCCGGCGACCGAGCTGCGCGCCGCCTACATGCGCGCGACCGAGCCGCCGCAGTTCACCAAGGCCAACACGCGGGTGGGCTTGAACACCGGCGCGGCCTCCACGCCGGTCGCGTTGCTGCCCGGCAGCGCCGAGTCGGCTGCGGCAAGGGCGCAGCAGGAGCAGGCCGCGCAAGGCGATCCGACCGGCGCCTACGGCAGCAACAACTGGGTGATCTCGCCCAAGCTCACGGCCACCGGGCGTCCCATCCTGGCCAACGACCCGCACCGTGCCCACGGCGCGCCGAGCCTGCGCTACATGACGCACCTGAGCGCGCCCGGCATGGACGCCATCGGCGCGGGCGAGCCCTTTTTGCCCGGCCTGTCGATCGGCCACAACGGCACCATCGCCTTCGGCCTCACGCGCTTCTACATGGACCAGGAAGACCTGTACGTGTACCAGCTCAACCCGCGCAACCCCGACGAGTACCGCTACCAGGGCCGCTGGGAGCCGATGACGCACGTGAAGGAGCGCATCGCGGTCAGGGGCGAAAGCACGCCGCGCGAGGTGGTCAACACCTTCACGCGCCATGGCCCGGTGCTGCTGTCCGAGCCCGGCAAGCGCCGCGCCTATGCCTTGCGCGCCGCCTGGCTGGAGCCCGGCATGGCGCCGTACTTCGGCTCGATGGACTACATGCGCGCGCGCAACTGGGACCAGTTCCGCGCGGCCATGAACCGCTGGGGCGCACCGGGCGAGAACCAGGTCTATGCGGACACCAGCGGCAACGTCGGCTGGATTCCGGGCGGGCTCACGCCGATCCGGCCCAACTGGGACGGGCTCATGCCCGTGCCCGGCGACGGCCGCTACGAGTGGTCGGGTTTTCGCAATGGCGACGAGCTGCCGTCGGAGTTCAACCCGGCGCGCGGCTACGTCGTGACCGCCAACGAGAACAACATTCCGCCCGACCATCCCGCCGCGAAGAAGGGTGTCGGCTACGAATGGAGCGATGCGGCCCGTGCGCGCCGCCTCAAGGAACTGTTCGCGGCCAAGGTCGCGGCGGGCTCGCGCTTCACGGTCGAGGATTCGGAGCGCATGCAGAACGACATCGTCGCGACGCCGGCGCAGCGCCTGCTGAAGCTGCTGGCCGGCCTTCGCAGCGACGACGCGCAGACCGCGACGGCCCTGCGCATGCTGCAGGGCTGGGACGGCACCATGGACCGCGACAGCGGGCCCGCCGCGCTCTACGAGGTGTGGAGCAGCAAGCCCTTGCGCGCGGCCGTGCTCAAGGCCGGTGCCGGCGACAGCGCCGCCGCGCTGGCCGCACCGGGCGACAACACGCGCATGGTGCTGCTGCTGGAGAACCCGTTCGGATGGGTGAGCAACGAACAGCGCGACGCCTTGCTGCTGAAGACCTTGCCGGCCGCGATGCAGGAGCTTTCCGCCAAGCTCGGGCCCGACCCTGCCGCGTGGAAATGGGGCACCCTGCATCGCGCGGAGTTCCGGCATCCGCTGGGTGGTGTCGTCGATGCGGCGACGCGCAAGAAGCTGGACGTGGGCGACTGGCCGATGTCCGGCTCTTCCTTCACGCCGATGGCCGCCACCTACCGCGCGAGCGACTACAAGCTGACGGCGGGGGCATCGTTTCGCATGGTGCTGGACGTGGGCAACTGGGATGCATCGCGCGTCATCAACACGCCGGGGCAATCGGGCAATCCGGACAGCCCGAACTACCGGGACCTGGCGCCGCTATGGCTTGAGGGGAAGTACGTGCCGCTGGTCTACACCCGGTCGGCGGTCGAGAAAGAGACCGTGGAGAGGATTCAGCTCACGCCCGGCAAGTGAGTTCTTTCTTTCCCGGGGCCGGGGGCGCACCTCGCCTCCGGGAAAGAACGAACAAGGGCTACCAGTCTTCCTTGACCGCCAGCACCACGTCCTTGCCGGCGGCGGCCCGCCCCGCCATCCATGCGGTCACCGTGCCGGCTGCCACAACCGCCGCACACAGCACCAGCAGCCGGGCCCAGGGCACCAGCAGGTCCATGCTCCAGTGGAAGCTCTGCGGGTTCACCACCTTTACCAGCACCACCGACACGGCCAGCCCCAACACCAGCCCTGCCACGGCGCCGATGGCCGTCCACGCCGCGCCTTCGCCCGCCACGACAGCCAGCACCTGCCGCCGCGTGAAGCCCAAGTGCGCGAGCAGGCCGAACTCCTTGCGCCGCGCCAGCACCTGCGCGCTGAAGCTCGCCGCGATGCCGAAGAGCCCGATGGCAATGGCCACGGCCTGCAGCCAGTAGGTCACCGCGAAGCTGCGGTCGAAGATGCGCAGCGAGGTCGTGCGGATCTGCCCCACGGAAGAAATCTCGACCGACTCCGAAGACGCACCGCCCTGTTGCGCCGCCAGCTTGCGCACGCCGGCCTGCACTGAGCCTTCCGACACACCGGCCTCGAGCCACAGCGCCACGTCGCTCACGTTGCGCTCGCCGGTGATGCGCTCGAAGTCGCGCGCATCCATCGTGATCGCGCCGAACTGCCGCGCGTAGTCACGCCACACGCCCGCGACGAAAAAGACGGGCGCGGTTTTCGATGACGCGGCCGCAGCCATGGCGCCCGACATCGGCGCGAACGTGCTCCCCGGCTTCGCGCCATACAGCTCGACCATCGGCTCGCTCACGTAGATGCCGATCTGCCCCTCGGGCACAGGCAGCGCGGCGCCCACCAGTGGCAGCGACTGCGCCGCGCTGCCTTCAAGGCTGCGCGCGATCAGCGCCACGGTCGGGCGGGAGGCATCGAGCTGCAGCGACTGGGTGCGCAGCGTGCCCGTGCGCGCCACGCCGGGCAGTTGCGCCAGCGCCTGCACGAAGGCTGGCGCAAAGGTGGCGGTGTCGGTGCTGCTGCTGTTGCCGGTGTTGCTGCCGCGTCCTCCGGACGTGGCGCGCACATACAGGTCGGCCGGCAGCACCACGTCGAGCCAGTGCGTGACCGAATCGCGGAAGCTCGCGACCATCACGGTGAGCGCGACGGCAAGGCTCAGGCTCGCCACCACGCCGCTCACCGCCACGGCCGCCGTGCCGCGCATGCGCCGCGCGCGCTCGACGGCCAGCATCGGCAGCACGCGCTGCGCGAACAGCGGCGCCACGCGGTCGTACAGCAACGCGATCAGCCAGGGCAGGGCGGTGATGCCGCCGACCAGCAGGCAGGCCACCGACAAGTAAGCCGCGACCGGAATGCCGCCGATGGCCGGGATGTTCGCCAGCACCACGCTGACGGCAATCAGCCCCAGTGCCAGCCAGTGGCTGTTGCCCTGCGTGGGCGCGGCGCCCAGGCCCTTGAGCGTTTGCGCCTCGGGCAAGGCCTGCGCCGCGCGCGCGGGCCACCAGCCGCCGACCAGCGCGGCCAGCACGCCGAGGCCGCCGTACAGCAGCGCCGCGCCGCTGCTCCAGTGCAGCTTGGGCGCGACGCCTTCGAAGTAGCCACCGCCCAGGTCGCCGCCGAGCACCCGCAGCGCGAAGGCCGCCAGCGCGGTGCCGAGCGCAATGCCGGCCACGCTGCCGATCAGGCCCAGCACCAGCGATTCGCTCAGCACCAGCCGCAGCCGCTCGCGCGGCGTGAGGCCCAGCACGCCAAGCAGCGCGAACTGCTGCGCGCGCTTGGCCACGCTGAGCGCCAGCACGGAGAAGACGAGGAACGCGCCCGTGAACAGCGCGACCAATGCCAGCACCGTGAGGTTCACGCGGTAGGCGCGCGACAGGTTGCTCACGCGTTCAGCCGCATCGCCCGGCTCGGCGAACTGCACGCCTGCCGGCCAGCCCGGCGATTGCTGCAGCGACGCGATGAAGGCCGCGCGGTCGGTGCCGGGCGCCAGCCGCAGGTCGATGCGGCTGAGTTGTCCGATCTGCCCGAACAGCTCCTGAGCCGCCGCAATGTCCATCACCGCGAGCGCCGCGCCGCTGGCGGCGACATGGCCGGCCACGTCGAGCCGCTGCCATGCGTCGCCGCTGCGCAGTTGCACCGTCTCCGTGGCGCCGGCATCGGCTTGCGCCGGCAGGCCCAGCACATTGCGCGCGGCAGCGTTCAGGAACACATGGCCCGGTGCGAACAGCGCGAAGCGGTCGGCACCGGCCGCGGGCTGCGGCATCAGCGCGGGCGCGATGGTGGGCAGCACCAGCGCATCGACACCGATCACGCGCATCGGCACTTGGCGTTCGCTACCTGCCAGCGCCAGGCCCTGGAATTCGAGCACGGGGCTCGCGAGCGTCACCTGCGGCTGCTGCGCCAGCCGGGCGAACACGGCTTCGTCGAAGCCGCCCTGCACGGCGCGCACTTCAAGGTCGGGCTGGCCGTTCACAGAGCGCACGGCGCTGGAGAATTCGTCGAGTGCCGAGGCGTTGATCAACTGCACCGAGAACGCGAGCGCCACGCCCAGCATCACCGCCAGCACGGCCGCCGCGTTGCGCCAGGGGTGGTGGCGGAGTTCCTGCCAGGAGAAGGTGGTGAGCAATGCGCGCATCGCCCGATTGTCACGGCGCGCACGGTGTTACACCTGCCGTGGCACGATGGCACCTCTTCGATGACGCCTGAGGAATCCGACGATGCGGCTGCTGTCTCACGCCCTGTACCACCGCTGGTTCGCGGCCTGGCTTCTTTTGTCGCTGCTGGCGGGCAACGCCGCCGCGCAGCTGGTGCCCCTCACGCTGGCGAGCGACCCGACGGTGCTGGCCAAGGCCGCGCTCGGCGCCGAGCGCGGCACGCTCGTCATCGGCACCTTGCGCAACGGCAAGGCCGCTTACGGCGCGGCCTACAACCCCGAGCCGCCTTCGACACCGCGCCCCATCGAGCCCAACAGCGCGGAGCAGCCGATGTTCGAGATCGGCTCCGTCACCAAGGTCTTCACCGGCCTGCTGCTCGCACAAGCCGTGGAGCGCGGCGACCTGAAGCTGGACGACACCGTCGGCAAGCTGCTCGCCGGCAAGGTCGAGGGCTTGTCGCCCCCCGTGGCCGCGGTGACGCTGCGCCAGCTCGTCACGCACACCGGCTGCATGCCCGTGATGGCCGATGGCGTGGCCGGCGGCCCGGCGCTGGCCGAGCAGTTCCGCACCTTCGACAAGCCGATGTTCTGGGCCGCGCTCACGCGCATCAAGCTCACCGCCGCCGCCGCTCCCTGCGAAGGCAGCTACAGCAACTTCGGCATGGCCCTGCTCGGGCTGTTGCTGGCCGAGCGCTACAACACCTCGTGGGGCGAGCTGGTGCGCGCGCGCATCACCGAACCGCTGGGCATGAACGACACCGTGATCCCGCTCGGCGACAAGGCCTCGCGCATGGCCCCGGCCTTCGCCGGCGACCGCCGCCAGCAGTTGCTGGACATGCTGGCCTACTCGCCGGCCAGCGCGCTGCGTTCCACCGCCGCCGACATGCTGACCTTCAGCCGCGCGATCCTGGCCGGCGCCAACGGCCCGCTCGGCCCGGCCGCCGTGCGCATGCTCACGCCGCTGGCGCGCTACGAGGGCGCGGAGATCGGCTACGCGGTGATGGTGCGCGGCACCGAAGGGGCGCGACGCACCTACTACCACGCAGGCGTGACCGAGGGCTACCGCACGCTCTGGCTGCTCGCGCCAGACACCGGCGAGGCCATGATCGTGCTCAGCAGCAACACGCGCGCGCCGATGCAGTCGGTGTTTTTGGCCATCGGCAAGAGCCGCTACCCGGTGTCGACCATCGAGGTGCCCGTCGATCCCGCGCGGCTGGAGGACTACAGGGGCGAGTTCCGCGTCAGCAAGACGATGTCGCTGACCTTCACCGTGCGCGGCGCCAAGCTGCTGGTGCGCGAGACGGGGCGCGGCTACAGCGCGCTCATGCCCACAGGCAACGACCGCTTTGCCGTGGCGACCATCGGCGCGCAGTTCGTCTTCAAGCGCGGCGAGGGGAACTCGGTGGTGGGTGTCTCGCTGTCGCAAGGGGGTAGTCAGCTCGATGCGCGGCGGGTTGGTGAGCCTGTGGCTGTCCCGCAGGAGTGAGGGCGGCGCGCCGCTGCCTTCAGCGTGCGAGTGCGAGCAACTGGTCTGCCATCTGCTCGATTTCAGCGCGCATCACGAGCTGTTCGAGCCAGCCGGCCGGAATGGCGCCCGCACCGTAGAAGGCGCCTGCCAGCTGGCCGCAGATGGCCGCGGTGGTGTCGGCATCGTCGCCGAGGTTGACCGCGGCAAGCACGGCCTGTTCGAAGGAGTCCGTGTGCGCGAAGCACCAGAGGGCCGCTTCGAGCGACTCGACGCAATAGCCTGATCCACTGATGTGTTCGCGTGGCTTGGTCGTGTAGTCGCCGCGTGCCAGTGCGGCGACTTTCTCGCTCAAGGGTTCGAGCGGCGCGGTCGAAAGAATCGCCGTCTTGCTCTCTCCCCGCAGCGCCGCGCGCAATTGCAATGCAAAGAGCCGCGAGCATTCGATGGCCTCCCGTGCACCATGCGTGGTGCGCGTGCTGTCGCCGGCTTGCTGCCAGGTCATCTCGATGCTCGGTGCGAAGAACATCGGCACGGGCGCGAGCCGCATCAATGCGCCGTTGCCGGCGGTACGCGGGTCGGGGTCGCCCGCGAACGGGTCGCCCGACGCGAGGTAGCGGGTGAGGGCGCCCGACACCGTCATGCCGATGTCGAAGCAGTTCCCCGTGCTGCTCATGTAGCCCACGCTGCGCCAGTTGCAGTAGCGGTTCATCTGGTCGATGGCATTGGAGCCTTGGCAATGGATCAGGCTTGCCGCGAGGCACAAGGCCATCGATGTGTCGTCGGTCCATTCGCCGGGACGCAATTCAAAAGGGCCACCACCTCGCATGTCGGTGACGCGCTCGAAGGTGCCGCGCGCGCAGAACTCGACAGTGGTGCCGACCGCGTCGCCGCAAGCCAGTCCGAGCAGGCAACCCCGGTAGCGGTCGGTGCTCATTGCGCCTGCCTCAACGCTTCGCGCGCGGCCATCAGTGCAAAGCCCAGCAGGTTGAGACCGCGCCATTCGCGAGGGTCTTGCGCAGCCGGGTCGGTGGCGGCACGGCCGATGCCCCAGATCGGATCGACCGGGCTGGCTTCCACCAGCACCTGGTGGCCCGTGCCGAGCAGGAAGGCACCCAGCGCGGGGTTCTGCGAGAACTTGGCGATGTTGCCGCGCATCACGATGTCCAGGCGCGCTTGCACCCACGCGGCTTCGTCGAAGTCGCGGATCTCGCGGCCGAGCTTCTTGGCTTCGCCGGGCGTGCGCGCCGCGATGATCCGCTCGCAGGTTTGTGTGTCGCCGAACAGGCGCGCCTTGCCGGCCATCATGAAATGCTCTGCCGTGCGATACCGGACGCCTTCGACGGCGAATTCGGCTTCGAACCACTGGCTGAAGCAACTCTTGTTCACGCCGGTCTTCGGGCTCTGGTGCCCCCAGAACAGCAGGTATTCGGGGCGATGCCCTTGTGCGAAGTAGGTGGGCAGGTCCTTGATACTGCGCGGTGTCGTCGGTGTGTGCGTCGTCATTCTTTTCTTTTCGTCAGGGGCCGACGTCCAGCGGATGCTCGACCGGCAATTGCAATTCGGGGTTGTCGTTTTGCGCCAAGGGGCGCTGGGCATCCACGAAGGGGCGCATGTCGATGACCTCCAGCAGTTCTTCGTGCGCGAACGCCACAAGCGTACGGCCACGCAGCCCGAGCTGGATGGCCCGGCGCTCCAGCTTGTTGCCACTCGGCGCGTGATCCGGGTCCCATTGCAGGCGCACCTCTGATCGGGCGACGGCGGCCTGCCATGCTTCACGGCTCGGATAGCTGGGGTCGAAGGTCGACGGCACGGCCTCACGCACCACGCGCTCGAAGAAGGCGCGGCGCAGCCGAAGCCCGAGCGTTACTTCCTGGCCCTGCTTGGTGCCCCAGCCCGAGCGGTACATCATCCAGAGGAAGTTCGGCTTGATCCAACTCATGCGTGAAAGGCTGAAGTCCGGGCCATCGAGCCGGCCGTGCCGGATCGCGTACTCGCCAATGGCGGGGCGATAGGCCTGGTAGACGATGACCGACTCGGCGTCATGGTGCGCGAGGATGTGCGGGCCGCTTTGCGGCCAGCGCGTGCGCTGCGCGATGTGCAGCTCGGTGGGAAGTGGTGTGACAGCGTTGTTCATCTTGTGTTCCTCGTGTTCTTGTTCTTGCTGATCTATTGAGTTGTTCTGTGCAACTAATGATGGGTTGTATAGTACAACTAATAAGAACGAAGTCAACCCATCCAGTGAACACCTCCGCCTCAAAATTTCCGCCGCTGACCTTTCCGCGCCCCTTGGTCACGGTCGACGTCGTGATGTTCACCGTGCTCGAAGACGCCTTGCAGGTCTTGCTGGTTCGACGGCCCGCCGATACGGCCGAGCCGTTCCCCGGCAAGTGGGCGTTGCCGGGCGGCTTCGTGAACATCGATGAAGACGCTTCGCTGCTCGATTGCGCGTTGCGCAAGCTGCGCGAGAAAACCGGCGTCGAGGCGCCATACCTCGAACAGCTCGGCAGTTGGGGCGGTGCGCAGCGTGACCCGCGCGGCTGGTCTGCCACGCACTGCTTCTGCGCGCTGATTCCGGCGCAGGCGATGCAGTTACGCAGCGGTGCCAACGCGGCGGAGGTGGCGTGGTTCGAGGTTGGCGCCGCGTTGCGCAAGCGACTTGCCTTCGATCACGGCGAACTGCTCGATGCCGCCATTGCCCGGCTGCGCAGCAAGGTCGAATACACCTCGCTGCCAGCCTTCCTGCTCGAAGAGCCCTTCACGCTGCCGGCGCTGCAGCACACCTACGAGGTGGTGCTGGGGCGCGACATGGACAAAAGCGCTTTCCGCAAGCGCATGCTCGACGGTGAATTCATGGAAGAGGCCGGCATGGTCACCGGCAGCCTGGGCCGGCCGGCCATGAGCTACCGCCTGCGCGACCGCTCGCAGGCTGCGCTGTTTCCTCGCACATTCAACGCCCGATAGCCGACGCGACGATTGACGGTTTCGGGTTCACCCGAAGCGGATGCCAGTACCCGGTGCCGACCTTCAGAAGACCCATGTTCCGAGGTGTGGCCGTCACACATGCGACTCTTTCTGCTTAAACACTAACCCTGAACGACTCCCGGCCTCGCGGTGCCTACACTGCGGGGCGTTTCAGGGGAGGCGCCGCGCGGCCATCGCGCGGCAGCCGCAACAAGCAGAAGACAAACAAAAGGCGGGCTTGCCCATGTATTGCCATTGCAGGGGATCTTTCGGTCTTCGGGGCCGCCGCGAGGTGTTCGTGCAATGAGCGCGCAGAGCCTGCTGCACCTGTGGGACGACGGCTTCGTCTATCTCACGCCGGCCATCCACTCGGGGCTGACCGCCCGTCCTGCGTTGACCTTGCTGGCATCGATCAGCGGGCGTGCGTTCATGCTGGAGGCGCATGACGGCACGCGTGCGCATTGCTCGGCCGCGGTGGTGGCGCCGGACGTGTCGCGCCGGCTCGATGCCGATTGCGGCGGGCTGATCTCGATCAATCTCGATCCGGCGTCGAGCACCTGTCGCATGCTGTCGGCATGGATGGGCGGGCGCCGCATCATGCCGCTCGATGCGCGTGTCTTCGGCGCCTTGCGCGACAGCTTCGAGCCGGCACTGCATGGCGTGCTCCGTGATGGGCAATTAAGGTCGCTCAGCCAACGCATGGTGGATGCGGTGACCGGATCAGCGGTTCTTTCGACGCAGATGGACCCGCGCATCGAACGCCTGCTGCGGCTGATCCGCACGCATCCGAGTCTGTTGCAGCGCGAAGAGCTGTCCGTGATGGCCTGCCTGTCGCGCGGCCGGTTGAGCCATCTGTTCCGCGAGCAGATGGGGCTGTCGGTCAAGCGCTATCTGTTGTGGAGCAAGCTGCGGCGCTCCAGTGTGCAACTGGCCGACGGCCAGCCGCTGACGCACATCGCGCTGGCGAGCGGCTTTTCGGATGCGGCACACATGAGCCGCACCTTCCGCGATTCATTCGGCCTGCAGCCCTCGTTCCTGGTGCGAGAGGTGAAGGTCGTGACGGACGGGCATGCGCCGGATGCCTGGCGCTCGCTCGCCGGCAAGGCCTAGCGGTCGGGCTTCATTTCAGCACCTTCGTACAAGTCAGCGCGAGCCTGGCTGACTAGTCTCCACGCGTGCCCCGAGAGGCACTCAAGAACAACTGGAGACTGGTGAGGATTCGCATGAAATTTCGCTTTCCGACTGGCGGCAAGCTGGTCGCGGGTGTTGGCATCCTGATGGCCGCCGTGGTGCTTTGGCTGCTGTTTGCCGACCAGGGCAACGCGCAGGCGACCACTGAGGCGCAGGGCAACGCTCCCGCATCCGCTGGCGCACAAGCCACAACGCAGGGCGGCGTGGTGCTGGCGCAGCGGGCTGCCGGCTACAAGCCGTTCGCTCCGGGTGCATCGCCCTATCTCCTGTCGGCCGGCCCCATGGAACGCGGCCTCGACATCGACCAACTGAGGCGCGACCTGGCCAGCAGCGGCAAGAACGTTGAAGACGAGGTCGATCGCCTCGTCAAGCTCGCGCGCTTTCGCGACCGCATGAACGTGCTCGCCGAAGTGCTTCCCAGCCTGAGCGACGAAGAGCGGCAACAGGAGTCTTACGCGGTCCTGCACCAATTGCCTGAACACGTGGCCAATGGCGAGATTCTTCCGCGCGAGGCGCTGACGACCACCACGGCGCTGCTTCAGATCGGCGAGTCGGACCCTGTGGTCCGCGACGAACTCACGAAGCGGATGACGGCTTCGCTGCAGGCGTATGTCAAGCAGGTCGTGGGGCCCGAGCCCATCACCGAATCACGCTTCCAGAGCTATGCGCAAGAGCGCGACCGCATGGTCAGCGAGGTGCAGTCCTCCATCCAGGACCCCGAAGCGCGGCAAGCGGCGATGGCGCAGCGCGAGCTCGAGATACGGCAGCGCCACTACTGATCCAGATCCATTTGATCCGTCTGATCCACCGGATCGATTCGACCCCATTCACAACGCAGGAGACACACAGCCATGCAGCGAACAAGAACACTCTGGAGGCTCGCGGCCGCGCTGGCCTTCATGCTTTCGATGACCGCGGCCGGCGCCGCACCGGCCGCGACCCCGCCGGCCCAGAAGAGCAGGGCCGATGCGCAGGCATTCATCGACGAGTCGACGGCCAGGTACAACGCAGCGCTCAAGTCCAGCTCCGCGCCGGGGCAGGCGATCGTGCCTGCGGCCGGCCCGGTATGGACCGCCGATCTGGACACCTGGGTGGAGTACACCTTTCCGGCCAGCTCAGGCGCGTCGTGCCTGAATGGGACGCCCTACCGCATGTACTACAGGATCGCGTCCGAGGCGAACATGCGCGACAAGGTGCTGATCGACTTCGAAGGCGGCGGTGCGTGCTGGGACTTCAATTCGTGCAAGCCGGACGCCAAGCTCGGCGCATCCAATCCCGACGGTCTGCCCTCGGGCTACCTCAAGGGCAACGGCATCGTGACCACGACCACGGTCGCCCTCACGTCTCCGGTGCTGGATGGCAACACGTTTCTGGTCAATGCGGCCGCGTACCTTCTCTTCGGCCGAGGCACAGGTACGCTGGACAACCGTAGCTGGTGGAATTTTCCGAAGTTCACCTCGCAGCCGGAAACGCAGCGATGGACCCAGCTGGTGTTTCCGTATTGCACCGGTGACGTCAACTCGGGCGCGAGCTTCAGGGTTTTTGAAGACCCGAGCAATCCGCAAAACAGCAAGAAGGTCAACTTCAACGGCCTGAACAATGTGCGGGCTGCAATGGAGTTCCTGCGCCAGAACAAGTTTGCGGAGAGCTTGTCGGACAGGAAGTCGATCCAGCAGTTGCTGGTCTACGGTGCCAGCGCCGGTGGCTACTCATCGTTGGCCAACTACCCGATGATCCGGGAGGCTCTGGCGGGCGGCAAGACGCGGGTTGCGATGTTCAACGATTCCGGCCCGATTCTTCCGGCACCGATCTACAAGCAGGGCGAAGAAATCCTTGCGAGCGACCTCGACAAGACGCCTGCGGTGAAGTTCTGGCAGAAGGTCACCGATGCGTGGGGCTGGTTCCAGCAGCCCACCGCTGCCGATGCAAAGACGCCGGGCCATCCCGAATACGCGGAGCAGGCCAAGGGGCTGGTCGCGCGTTGGGAGAAGGCCACGGGCGAGAAGGTCGAGCTATTGAAGAGCCGTGGTGGCGACACCAGCAGCCTCAACAAGGTGCTCTCCAAGCGGTATGCCGAAGACCGCCTCGGCCTGGGCAGCTTCCAGCAGGACCAGGTCATCTCCAGCTTCGCCTTCGTCGGTGGCCAGAACGCCGAAGTCGTCGGCCTGACGGGCAGTGCCTTGCGCGACGCGAAGATGAAGCTCTTCACCAAGGAGATGAACCTGGTGCGCGCCGAACTCGGCCCGCTGCCCAACTACGGGTACTACATGCCCTGGTCGCGGTATCTGGTCATAGGCAGCCACGTGACGACGGCGCTTACGTTCGCGGGCACCGACATCTGGCGCGCAGGGAATCTGCGCGACGACGGTGGGCGGATCGCCCCTGAGTTCAACGGCGATGTGGGTTTCTTCCTGAACAACCTTGTGAGTACCCAGAGCCTCGCGAGCCTCCCGGTGCTCAAGGAGGTCGGAGCGCCCGGGGAGTCGTTCAGTGCTGGCAGCTTGATCGGCTCCATCCTTAGCTGGTTCAACGTCTTCGGCTAGTCTGCCGCTTGAATGGATGCTGCGCGATGAGCAGCCCGTGGCCGTTTCAGAGCCGGGCAGCCATCGCGCCGAGGTAGCCGCGCACCGCCGCATTGGCACTCAAGCCGATGGCGCGGTCGTAGGCCTTCCGGGCCGCGGCGCGCACGCCGCCCGCTGCGAGCAGATGCGCGCGGGCGGCCCAGAAGGGCTGGTAGTTCGTCACTTCGTCGGCGGGAATCGCATCGAGCGCTTGCAGGCCGATGTCCGGCCCGCGTGCGTTCGCCAAGGCACAGGCGCGGCTGACCTGCGCACCGATGCTCGGGCGCAGCGCCAGCAGGCCCTCGTACAGCGCCACCAGCGTTTCGGGTGGCACCGGGGCGCCGGCGCGGCGCTCGCAATGCGCCGACTGGATAGCCGCTTCCAACTGGTAGGCACCGAGCGAGCCCATGCCGGAGGCTTTCCGCAGATGGTGCTCGGCCTGCGCGAGCAGTTCGTGGTTCCAGCGCGTAATGTCCTGCTGGTCGAGCGGCACATACGCGCCCGTCTCGCTGCGCCGCGCCGCCGTGCGGCTTTCGCAGAACAGCATCAGCGCCAGCAGGCCCAGCGGCTCGGGCTCGTCGGGCATCAGGTGGCAAAGGATGCCGCCCAGGTCGATGGCCTCGGTGGTCAGGCCGCGTGGCAGCGCGTCGGCGCCGTCTACGTCTTCCCAGCCGGTGCCGTAGGCGGCGTAGATGCCGTCGAGCACGTCCTGCAGCCGCTGCGGCAGGTCGCGCGGCTGCGGGTACTCGAAGGGAATGCCGGCCGCGCGGATGCGGGCCTTGGCGCGCACCAGCCGCTGGCCGAGCGTGGAGGGCGCGGTGAGAAAGGCGCCGGCCATGCGGGCCGCGTCGAGGCCGAGCACGGTTTGCAGCATCAGCGGCGCGCGGGCCGGCGCGTCGATGGCGGGGTGCGCGCACACGAAGAGCAGGCGCAGCCGTTCGTCGGGCACGGTCGCGCCTTCGGCATCGGCCAGGTCCGCTTCGCCGGCGAGCAGCAGCAGCGATTGCGTGGCCTTGTCCTGCACGCGGGTGTGGCGCCACGCATCGAGCTTGCGGTGCCGCGCCACGCTCAGCAGCCAGGCGTCGGGCTTGTCGGGAATGCCGTCCACGGGCCAGCGTTCGAGCGCGCGCGCAAAGGCATCTGAGAGAGCGTCTTCCGACGCCGCGATGTCGTGCGTGCGCGCCGACAGGATGGCCAGGAGCCGCCCGTAGGACTCGCGGGCCGCCCGCTCGGCGGCCTGGTGAGCCGCCGGGCCGTTCACGCGGTGGCCGCCGCCATGGCCGTGGCCATGAAGACGGGGCGCACTTCCACGCCGCCGCTGGTGGCGCAGGGTGCGCGTTCGGCCCATTCGAGTGCGGCATCGAGGTCGGGCACGTCGACCACGAAGTAGCCGCCGAGTTGTTCCTTGGTGTCGGCAAAGGGGCCGTCCTGCACCTGGCGCTTGTCGCCGCGCACGCGCAGGGTGGTACCTGTCATCGGCGGGAAGAGGCCGTGGCCGCCGAGCGAGATGCCCGCTTGTCGCACGGCGTCGGCGTAGGCGATCCAGCTGGCTCGATAGGCCTTGGAGGAGGCGTCGTCGCGTTGTTCGAATTCGGCAGCGGGCTGATAGAACATCAACATGTATTGCATGGTGTTTCTCCGTCATGGAAAAGATTGGCTTGAGCAAGATCGCTCACCCCAATGACGGCCCGCCGCCGGTCATTTCGACACTAAGCCTTGTGTCGAGGCGAATATTTTTTACGTGAATGGGGTTTGGCGCAATGCCCGGAATCCCCTGTTGGGTTTGCCGCTCTTGCATGTGATTCGTGAGTTCGGGGCGTGTGCGAATTACACCGGGTGGTCCCCTCCGCGAATGTCCCCCGCTTCGCTCCTCCTTTATTTCGCTGCGGGGACCACCCGGCGTAATTCGCACGAGGGCACGTTGCTGTTGATCCTGCGATCAACGACCGCTCTGATAACGCTCACGTCGATGCGGGGCTCTTTTTCGCGAAATAAAGGAGGAGCGAAGCGGGGGACATTCGCGAAAAAGAGCACCGTGTCGGCGGGAGCGTCGCCCTGAACAGCAGCAGCGCCAAAAACAACGCGCTCCAAACGCAACGCGAAGAACACAAGAAAAAGGTTCGCCAGGAGCTAAGCGGCCCGAACCTGCACAGATGGCGCGAACATCGTCTCCATGTTGGCGCGCAGCTTGTAAGCCGCAGTCGATGTGTCGATCGCCACGTCGGCCCAGCAGAGGCTCTGTCCCTTCTTCACCGGCCGCAGCAGCCTGACGTTGTGCGCGAGTCCGAGCGGCAGTCCGCCCATGCGCAGCGAGCGGTCGGCCGGCAGCAGCTTGCCCCACACCGTGTAGCCGCCTTCGCCGTCGAGCATCTCGCCCGGCGCAAGGTCGCGCTTGGCCGTGGCCACCACGTCGGCGTTCCAGCAGGTGGCCACGCCGGTCGGCTCGCCGCGCAGCGCCACGCTGGCCACCGACATGCCGACTTCGAGCCCGATCAGGTGCCAGCGCTTGTACAGCGTGAAGTAGCGCCCGCTCGGGTCGGTGTGGGCGTTGTATTCCTCGAAGCAGTTCTTGATGTAGTCGGTCTCGGCTTCGACCGTGACCCACACGCCCATGCGGATGTCGTAGGGGATCTTTCGCCCATCGGCTTCGAGCGACGAGATCACCTCGACCATGCCCTTGCGCTCCAGCACACCGCCTTCGCTGCGTGGGCGCGTGACGAAGGGAATGTCTTCCACGCTCGCTGGCGGATAAAGCAGGCCGTCCGATGGCACCGTGAGGCCGGTGGCATTGGCGACCGCCGAGCTTTCGATGGATGGCTTGGAGCCATCGAGAAAGCTATTGAACATCTTCGGGTTGAGCCCGCCGCGTTGCGCCTGTTCCGGTGTCAGGCCGTAGTTGCCCCACACGGTCTCGGGCGTCGATTCGGTGAAGTGCGGGAGCCACTTGTGGCCGCGCCCCGCCGCCACCACCGGAAAGCCGCAGGTGCGCGCCCAGTCGACCAGGTCGCAGATCAGCGCGGGCTGGTCGCCGAAGGCCAGCGAATAGGTCACGCCCGCCTGTTGCGCCCGTCGTGCGAGCAGCGGGCCGCAGAAGGCATCGGCCTCGACCGTGACGTTGACCACGTGCTTGCCATGCGCAAAGGCGTCCAGGCAGTGATCGACCGCCGCGATCGGGTTGCCGGTGCACTCGACGACGATGTCGATGGACGGCTCGCGCGTCACCGCCTGCCAGTCGTCGGTGATCCAGGTGGTGCCGCTCTTCAGCGCCTCCTGCACCGAGCCGGCCGATGCGCGCGCCGGCTCCCAGCCCACGCGCTCCAGGTTGACGCGGGCTGCGTCGGGCGACAGGTCGGCAATCGCCACCAGTTGAACGCCGGGCGTGCGCGGCACTTGCGCGAGATACATGGAGCCGAACTTGCCGGCGCCGATCAGGCCGATGCGGATGGGGCGGCCTTCGGCGGCGCGCTGCTGCAGGCGGGTGTACAGGCTCATGGGTCAGGCCTCCGCGGTGTCGAGGACATCGAGCGACGTCAGCAGCGCACTTTCGGGCAGGCCCTTCTTCCACGGCACATCGACGGGGTAGGGCTTCAGCAGGCAGTCGTCGGGCAGCATCTCGATGGGCGTGAAATTCCGGTGCGCGATGTACTCGGGCCGCTTGTGGCGGCGGATGTGGTTGCTGACCGCGCACAGGCTCAGGTACACGGCCACGCGGTTGAAGGGCGAGAGATTGCTGCCCGAGGCATGCACAAGGCAACTGTGGAACAGGATCATCGAACCGGCCGGGCCCTTGGGCGAGACGATGCCGCCGTTCTTGCCGCCGGCGCGCTCGACCAACTGGCGGATCAGTGCGTTGTCCACCGTCCAGAGCGGATAGCTCGTTGTGGTCAGGTCGTGTTTGGCATCCACCACGCCCTTGCGATGGCTGCCCGGAATGAACATCAGCGGGCCGTTGTGCTCGTTCACCTCGTCGAGAAAAATCGCCACGTTCATCGCGCGCTCGGTCGGCATCAGGTCGTCGTTGAGCCAGGTGCCGTAGTCCTGGTGCCACTGCCACACGTCGCCCTCGAAGGCCATCTTTCCGTTGATCTTGAACTGGTGCATGTAGACCTCTTCCTCGAAGAGATCGCTCACCGGCCCGACCATGCGCGGGTGGCGCGCCAGCCGGGCGAAGGGCTCGCTGATGAGGTGCGCGGCGAAGTTCGTGCGCACGGCGTCGGAGCCTTTCTCGCGCACGTTGAAGGCCTCGCGCCGGCTGTACAGATCGGGCACCGCATCGGTCAGTGCCTTCGTTTCCTCGGGCGAAAAATGGCCGGGAAAGAACAGGTAGCCGTCGCGCTCGAACTGCGCGCGTTGCTCGGGGGTCAGCTTCATGCCTTGTCTCCTTGCGTGGTGGGGGTGGGTGCGGTGTGCGCGAGCTGCTGCTGTTGCTGCTGTTGTTGCATGAGCCGCTGGCCGAGTGCTTCGCTGGCCTTGGCGACGTGCTGTTCGCTCAGGCGCGCCGCGCGATCGGCATGGCCGGCGGCGATGGCGGTGGCAATGGCTTCGTGCTCGTCCCACAGCGATTCGCGCTGGGGCTCGGCCTGCAGCACCGCGCCCATCGCGCGGCGCAGGTGGCGCCAGTGCGGGTCGGCGCTTTGGCCGATCAGCGGATTGCCCGAGGCCGCGTAGATGGCCTGGTGAAAGGCCACGTCGGCATCGATCATGGCTTCGACATTGCGCCCGCGCGCCGCACGCCGGCCACGCTCGATGAGCTTCGGGTCGATGCGAAAGCGCTGCTGCGCCGCGAGCCGCGCGGCCAGCACGTCGAGCGCGCCGCGCACCTGGTAGATCTGCCGCATGCCTTCGGCGTCGAGCGGCGCCACCAGCACACCACGGCCGGGTGCGTCGAGCACGAAGCCGTCTTTCTTCAGCAGCCGGAGCGCCTGCAGCACCGGCTGGCGCGACACCGACAGCCGCTGCGCGATGTCTTCCTGCGTGAGGCGTTCGCCGGGCGCCAGCGTCCCGCTGCTGATGGCGCCGAGCAGGGCGCGGTAGACCTGATCGACAAGGTCGGGCGCGGCTTCGATGCTGACGAGCTGGGCGGGCATGGGTGGCTCCGGGTTCTGAACTCTGTATACAGAGTACGAACTTCAAGGCGACCGTGCACCCGGGTTTTTACCCACCTGGGGGTGCAAAAGAACGACGAGCCCCGCTAAGCTCGGGTGATGCAACTACCTACCTACGACGACGTCATCGCCGCGGCCGCGCGGCTCGAGGGCCATGCCCATCGCACGCCCGTGCTGCGCTCGACCACCGCCGACGAGCGCTGGGGCGCGCAGTTCTTCTTCAAGTGCGAGAACTTCCAGCGCATGGGCGCGTTCAAGTTTCGCGGCGCCTTCAACGCGCTGTCGAAATTTGACGCCACGCAGCGCAAGGGCGGCGTGATCGCTTTTTCTTCGGGCAACCATGCGCAGGCCATCGCGCTGTCGGCGCGCCTGCTGTCGATGCCGGCCGTGATCGTCATGCCCAATGACGCACCCTCCGCCAAGGTCGCTGCCACCAAGGGCTACGGCGCTGAAGTCGTGCTGTATGACCGCTTCACCGAAGACCGCGAGGCGCTGACCAAGCGGCTCGCACAAGAGCGCGGCATGACGATGATTCCGCCCTACGACCATCCGGACGTGCTGACGGGGCAGGGCACGGCGGTGAAGGAGCTGATCGAGGAAACCGGTCCGCTCGACCACCTGTTCGTGTGCCTGGGCGGCGGCGGGCTGCTGTCGGGCTCGGCGCTGTCGGCGCGCGCGCTGTCGCCCGATTGCAAGATCTACGGCGTGGAGCCCGAGGCGGGCAACGACGGGCAGCAGTCGTTTCGCGCCGGGAAGATCGTGCACATCGAAACGCCCAAGACCATCGCGGACGGCGCGCAGACGCAGCATCTGGGCGAGTACACCTTCGGCATCATCCAGCGCGACGTGAACGACATCTTCACGGTGACCGATGCGCAACTGGTCGATGCGATGCGCTTCTTCGCCGAGCGCATGAAGATGGTGGTCGAGCCGACCGGCTGCCTGGCCTTTGCGGGTGCCATCGCGGCTGGCAAAGCGATTGCGGGCCAGCGCGTGGGCATCGTGATCAGCGGCGGCAACGTCGATCTGTCGCGCTACGCGAGCCTCCTCGCGCCGCAGCAGTAAACAACAGACAGATAAGTCGTCAGGCGCGGATGCCGCTTGCTGTCAGGTGCAGCAGGCGGTCCGCGCGGGCGGCCGCGCTTTCGGAGTGCGTCACCAGTACCAGCGAGGCGCCGTGCTCGCGGGTCTGGCCGATCAGCAGTTCCATCACCTTGGCGGCGGTGGTCGGGTCGAGGTTGCCCGTGGGCTCGTCGGCCAGCAGCAGCGCGGGGCGATGCACCAGCGCACGCGCGATGGCCACGCGCTGCAACTGGCCGCCCGACAGCGTCTGCGGCAGCCGCGCACCCATGCCGGGCAGGCCGACCGCTTCGAGCATGTGGGCGACGCGGCCCTCGTCACCGCGATGTTCACCCAGCAGCATCAGCGGCAACGACACGTTCTGCGCCACGTCCAGGTGCGGCAGCACATGGAAGGCCTGGAACACGAAGCCCACGTGCTTGCGGCGCCAGAGCGCGCAGGCCTCGCCATCGAGCGCGCCGATGTCGGTGCCGTCGTGCGTCACGCTGCCTTGGTCCCACGTGTCGAGCCCGGCCATGCAGTTGAGCAGCGTCGACTTGCCGACACCCGATTCGCCGACGATGGCAACGAACTCGCCGGGCTCGACCTCGAGCGTCACGTTCTCGAAGACGGGCGCGTCACCGTAGTGCTTGCCGAGGTTGGAAATGCGCAGCGTCATCCGGGGCTTGTGATTGATGTGATGAGTTGAACGGCGGTCTGCACCGCGTCGGGCGCGTCGCAGGCGATCACGGTGCGAGTCGGCATGCTGCGCAGCCAGGTGATCTGCCGCTTGGCGAGCTGTCGTGTGGCGGCGATGCCGCGTTCGCGCAGGTCATTCATTGCCTTGGCGTCGGGCGCCGCCGTGCCGCAGGCATCGAGCATTTCCCAGGCCTGCCGGTAGCCCACGCAGCGCATCGAGGGCAGGTCGGGCGAGAGATCGCCGCGCGCGCGCAGCGCCTTCACTTCGTCGATGAAGCCTGCCGCGAGCATGGCGTCGAAGCGCTCGGCGATGCGCGCATGCAGCCATGCGCGGTCGGTGGGTTCGAGCGAGAACAGCACGCCGCCTTCCACCGCCTTGGCGGTCTTGTTGTCGCTCGCATGAAAGCTGGACAGGGGCTGGCCGCTGCTTTCCCACACTTCGAGCGCACGCTGGATGCGTTGGCTGTCCTGCGGCGCGAGCCGCGCGGCCGTGACCGGGTCGACCAGGGCCAGCCGCGCGTGCATGGCGGGCCAGCCGAGGGTCGCGGCTTCGGCATCGATGCGCGCGCGCACGGCGGCATCCGCTGCGGGCATGGCGTCGATGCCGTCGAACAGGGCCTTGAAGTAAAGCATCGTGCCGCCCACCAGCAGCGGCAGCGCGCCGCGTCCGCGAATTTCGTCGATGAGCCGCGTGGCATCGGCCACGAAGGCGGCCGCGCTGTAGCTCTCGCGCGGATCGAGGATGTCGATGAGGTGGTGCGGCGCCTGCGCCAGTTCGGCGGGGCTGGGCTTGGCGGTGCCGATGTCCATGCCCCGGTAGACGAGGGCCGAATCGACGCTGATGATTTCAACGGCCTGCGTGCGCGTCAGCGCCAGTGCGGCGGCGGTCTTGCCTGAGGCGGTGGGGCCGGCAAGCGCGATGTAGCGCGGTGAAACAGGAGGTGCGGCGCCTGGCGATGCCGGGGGAGCGGCCTCGGCGGCCGGAGCGAAGCTGGGAGACATGGTGCGCCGAGGGTAGCAAATGGCGCGTGCCCCTCGGCGCCGGAGGTCTCGCGCGGCGCGCCGCGTGCGGGGAGCTTGTGCTCAGATGGCGGCGGGCGCCGCCTGTGCCTGCGTCTGGCCGCGCACATCCTGCGGCGTGAGCGCCCCGGCCGGCGGCGCGAGCCGCGGTGGCGGCCGGTTGGCGGCGAGCGTGTTGTCCGGCTTCATGCGGAACAACTGCGCCAGTGCCGCGCGGTATTGCGCCTCGCCGACGGAATTGGTGTTGTGGTGCGAGCCGCCCTCGACCAGCACGAACAGCTTGGGCACCGTGGCCGCGTCATAGAGCTTGCGGCCCAGCGTGGGGTTGATGAGGCTGTCGGCCGTGCCATGCACCACCAGCAGCGGCGCACCGATCTGCTTGACCGTGTTGATCGCCTCGAAGCGCTGCGTGATGAACGGGCCGAAGGGCAGCCAGCCCCACTTGAAGCCGCTCACCACATCGGCGATCGAGGTGAAGGTGCTTTCCACGATCACGCCACTTTCGTCGTTCACGTGGGCTGCCAGGTCGATGCCGATGGCGCCGCCGAGCGAGTGGCCGAAGATGTAGCGATGCTGCCTGGGGTGGCGCGCGGCCAGCCAGGTCCAGGCGGCGCGGGCGTCTTCGCGCGCCGATTCTTCCGAGGGCAGGCCCTTGGAGCTTTTGCCGAAGCCGCGGTAGTCGATGGCCAGCACCGAAAAACCCAGCTCGTGCATGCGCTGGATGCGCGGCGCCGAGCCGGCCACGTTGTAGCGCGCGCCGTGCAGGTACAGCAGCACGGGCGTGTCGGTGGTCTCGGGCGCGCCGCCCAGCCACAGGCCGTGCAGGCGCGCGGGCTCGCCGGTGATGGACGACTGGAAGTCGATCCACACGTCCTGCATGCCTTCGGTCATGGTGGCGGTGTTGCCCCAGCTGCGGTCGCTGGGCTGGAAGATCCATTCGCGTTGCTGTTCGTCAAGCGTGGAGCAGCCGGCGGCCAGCAGGGCGCAAAGCGAAAGGACTGACGCGAGGAGGGTCCAGCGTTTCATCATGGGGTTGAGGGACAGCGAAGTCGGCGGAAAAGTTCATTGGCTGTCACCGCGGCACGCCAACATTGCGCCCCGGTAACCCTCCGAAACAACGCTCGACGGCGCTTTGCACGAGTCCATGCAACGTGCGTGCCCGCTGTGGGGATGACCGTCCAAAACCCTATAAATAGGCTCGCCCCCGTGGCTGCGCGCACTTCGTGTCGCTTTGCCTACCCCCTACCGGGGGCAACGCCAGAGGCCCGGCAAAGCCGGTTCCTCGGCGTTCCCGAGGGTTTGCCCTATCGGCCGCGCATAAACAGGCTGTCCAGCTCGCGGATGGACAGCTGCCGCCAGGTGGGCCGGCCGTGGTTGCACTGGTCCGAACGCTCGGTCGCTTCCATCTGACGTAACAGTGCGTTCATTTCGTCGATGGTGAGCTTGCGGTTGGCCCGCACGGCGCCGTGGCAGGCCATGGTGGAGAGCAATTCGTTCTGCGCGCGCTGCACCACGGTGCTGGCGTCGTGCTGGCCCAATTCGGCCAGAACGCTGCGCGCAAGCTCCACCGGGTCGCCGTCGGCCAGTGTTCCGGGCACGGCGCGCACCGCGAGCGTGCGCGGCGAGAAAGCCGTGATTTCCAGCCCCAGCGTGGGCAGCACCGCCGCGCAGGCCTCGGCTGTCGCCACTTCCTGCGGCGTGGCGGCGAAGGTGGCCGGGATCAGCAGCGGCTGGCTGCTGATGGCCGCGCCGTCGAGCTGCGTCTTCAGGCGCTCATAAACGATGCGCTCGTGCGCCGCATGCATGTCGACGACCACAAGGCCCTGGCTGTTCTCGGCCAGGATGTAGATGCCCTGCAACTGCGCCAGCGCGCGGCCCAGCGGCCAGGCTTCTTCGTTGGTGGCCAGAGGCGCGGCGGTGGTTTCCGGGGCCGCATCCGAAGGCAGCCCGACGGGCGTGCGGAAGGTCATCGGCGCGGCGCCGGTCAGCGGCCAATGCGAAGGCGTCGATTCAGGCTCGTGCCCCGACTGCTCGGTGCGTCGCGGCCACATGGCCTCGAAATCGCCGGCACCTCGCTCCTGGGCCACGAAATTCATGGAGGGCTGTGCCCAACTGGCGTTCGACGGCAGCGGGGTCGGCTTGAAGAAGGGCTGCGGCGCGCCGGACGGTGCCACGGCATCCCCGGCACGCGGCGCGGCCAGCGCGTCCTCGATGGCATGGCGCACCGCCTGGTGCACCTCGCGCCCATCGCGAAAGCGCACTTCGATCTTGGTCGGATGCACGTTCACGTCGACCCGCGCCGGATCGATTTCGAGGTACAGCGCATAGATCGGCTGGCGATGACCGTGCAGCACGTCTTCATAGGCGCTGCGCACCGCGTGCGACAGCACCTTGTCGCGCACGAAGCGGCCGTTGACATAAAAGAACTGTTGGTCGCCGCGCGAGCGCGCCGCGTCGGGAATGCCGGCGCGGCCGATCACGCGCACCGGGCCGCCTTCGCGCTCGACCGCCACGCTCTGCGTCACGAAGTCGTCGCTCAGGGCATCGGCCAGCCGCTGCTCGCGCGTGGCGGCGGCGCGCCATTGCTCGACCAGCTTGCCGTCGTGCCAGATCGAAAAGCCCACCTCGGGCCGCGCCAGCGCATGGCGGCGCACCGCCTCGATGCAGTGGGCCAGCTCGGTGGCGTCGGTCTTGAGGAACTTGCGGCGCGCGGGCGTGGCGAAGAACAGCTCGCGCACTTCGACGGTGGTGCCGGTGGAACGGGCCACGGGCCGCAGCTCGCCGGTGCGGCCGTCGAGTGAAAAGGCGCTGTCGGCACCGGCAAAGCGCGACTGGATGCTGAGTTCTGCAATCGCATTGATGGCAGCCAGTGCCTCGCCGCGAAAGCCCATGGTGCCGACGGTTTCTAGATCGTTCAGGCTCGCGATCTTGCTGGTGGCATGGCGGCGCAGGGCCACCGTGAGTTCTTCGCGCGGAATGCCCAGGCCGTCGTCTTCGATGGAGATCAGCCGCACACCGCCCGAGGCCAGCCGCACCGTGATCTGCCGGGCGCCCGCGTCGAGCGCGTTGTCCAGCAGCTCGCGCACCACCGAAGCGGGCCGCTCGACCACTTCGCCGGCGGCGATCTGGCTGATCAGTTCGTCGGGCAGCTCGCGGATCGGGCGGCGTTCGGAGAGGGAGGCTGACAGGGGGGAGGGGGTGGGAAGGGCGCTCACCAAGGCATTCTAGGAGCGTGGCCAAGCCGGGCCCTCCGGCAGGGTTTCGGGTGTATTTGGAGCGCTTATATCGACCCTCAGGCGATCTCATTGGCGCTCGAAGACCTGCCCACCTAAGCTCCCGTCGCACAACAAGAACGCACAGGAGACAGCCCCACGAAATTGCCGTTGCGCGGCCCCGCTGCGCCCAGGTGATGCAGCACGTCCCGCCGAACACCCGGCGCGGACTCCGGCCAAGGCCGTATCACGCATCCCTTCAGCCCCACCCCGAAGGAAGAAAACCCATGACAACCCGTCCCCTGCGCTCCGCCTCGTGGTTCAACAACCCCGAGCACAGCGAACTCTCGGTCCTGCATCTGGCCTGGTATCTGAACTACGGCCTCACGCGGGAAGAGCTTCAGTCCGGCAAGCCCATCATCGGCATCGCGCAAAGCGGCTCCGACCTGACGCCCTGCAACCGGCACCATCGCGAACTCGCGCTGCGCGTGCGGGAAGGCATCCGCGAAATGGGCGGCATCGCGATGGAGTTCCCGATGCACCCGATCCAGGAAAACGGCCGCCGTCCCACGGCGGCGCTCGACCGCAACCTGGCGTACCTGGGCCTGGTCGAGACACTGACCGGCTACCCCATCGACGGTGTCGTGCTGACCACCGGCTGCGACAAGACAACGCCGGCCGCGCTGATGGCCGCGGCCACCGCGAACATCCCCGCCATCATTCTTTCGGGCGGGCCGATGCTCAACGGCTGGCACGACGGGCAGCGCACCGGAACCGGCACCACGCTGTTCAAGGCGCGCGAGCTGTTTGCCAAGGGCAGCATCGACTTTCCGGGCTATATCGACCTGGTCGGCTCGACGGTGCCGTCGATAGGCCATTGCAACGTGATGGGCACTGCCTCGACGATGAATGCATTGGCCGAGGCGCTGGGCATGAGCCTGCCCGGATGCGCGGCCATTCCAGCCCCGTACCGCGAACGCGGGCAGATGGCCTACGAGACCGGGCGCCGCATCGTGGAGATGGTGCGCGAAGACCTGAAGCCCTCGGACATCCTGACGCGTGCGGCTTTCGAGAACGCGATCGTCGTCAACTCGGCCATTGGCGGATCGACCAACGCACCCATCCACCTGATCGCCGTGGCCAAGCATGCGGGTGTCGAGCTGGTCATCCAGGACTGGGAAACCGTGGGGCTCGACGTGCCGCTGCTGCTCGACATGCAACCGGCGGGCAAGTACCTCGGCGAAGAGTTCTTCCGAGCCGGCGGCGTGCCGGCCGTGGTGGCGGAGCTGCATCGCAATGGCCTGATTCGCGAAGACGCGCTCACGGTCAACGGCAAGACCCTGGCCGCCAACTGCGCCGATGCGCGGGTGAAAGACGCCGACGTGATCCGGCCGTTCAAGGAGCCGTTGAGGGAAAACGCCGGCTTCCTCGTGATGTCGGGCAACCTGTTCGACAGCGCGATCATGAAGACCAGCGTGATCTCGGATGAGTTCAGGGCGCGCTATCTCAGCGCTCCGGGCGACCTCGATGCTTTTGTTGGCCGCGCGATTGTTTTCGACGGCCCGGAAGACTATGAACGTCGCATCGAAGATCCGGCGCTGGACATCGATGCGTCCTGCATCCTGTTCATGCGCGGCGTCGGGCCCATCGGGCACCCGGGATCGTCCGAGGTGGTGAACATGCGGGCACCTGCGCATCTGCTGAAGAGCGGCGTGTCGGCGTTGCCATGCATCGGCGATGGCCGGCAGTCGGGCACTTCGGGGTCGCCCTCGATCCTGAACGCATCGCCGGAGGCTGCGGCGGGTGCGGGTCTGGCCTTGCTGCAGACAGGCGACAAGGTGCGCGTGGATCTGAAGCACCGCACGGTCAACATGCTTGTGAGCGACGAAGAGTTGCAGGAACGCGCGCGCCAACTGGAGGCCAAGGGCGGCTACCCGATTCCGGTGAGCCAGACGCCGTGGCAGGAAATCCAGCGTTCGATGGTGGACACGCTGTCGGAAGGCATGGTGCTCAAGCCTGCGACCAAGTATCAGCGGGTGGCGCAGACGGCTGGTATTCCTCGTCGGAATCACTAAGGCGAAAAGTTGCTCTGCTGCTGTCTGGGGCGCTGCTGTTCTTCAGGGCGACGCTCACGCCGACACGGTGCTCTTTTTCGCGAATGTCCCCCGCTTCGCTCCTCCTTTATTTCGCGAAAAAGAGCCCCGTATCGGCGCGAGCGTTGGACAGAACAGTCGTTGATCGCAGGATCAATAGCAGCGTGCCCATGTGCGAATGACACCAGGTGCTCCCCGCAGCGAAATAAAGGAGGAGCGAAGCGGGGGACATTCGCGGAGGGGAGCACCTGGTGTCATTCGCACTCGCCCCGAACAACAGCGCCCGAAAGAACAAGAGCAACCCGCACCACAAGCGTGGTTCCAGGCAATTCCGAAACAGCGACCCACGCATAAAAATTACCAGGAGACAAAAGAATGAACCCCTACAGCACGCTGGTCAGTTCAGCCGTCAGTAAGGCGCGATGGCGCCTTCTTCCCATGTTGATCGTCATGTACATCATGTCGATCCTCGATCGTGTCAACGTCGGCTTCGCGAAGAACGCGCTGCAGATCGACACCGGCATCAGCGACAGCGCCTTCGCACTCGGCGCCGGCATCTTCTTCGTGAGCTACGCCATTTTTGAAGTGCCGAGCAACGTGATCTTGTCGCGCGTCGGCCCGCGCATCTGGCTGTGCCGGATCATGGTGACGTGGGGGCTCGTGGCGTCGGCCATGATGTTCGCGACCACCGAAATGTCGTTCTACGTGCTTCGGTTCCTGCTGGGCATCGCGGAGGCGGGCTTCTATCCGGGCGTGCTGCTGACGCTGACCTACTGGTTTCCCGCCAAGGTGCGGGCGCAGGCCAACGGCATCCTGCTGTTCGGCTTTGCAGGCGCGCTGGTCATCGGTGGGCCGATCTCGGGTGCGCTGCTCGACATGCACGGCATCGGTGGCCTGAAGGGCTGGGAGTGGATGTTCCTGATCGAAGGCGTGATGGCGGTCGTGGTCGGCATCGTCGCGTTCTTCGTGATCGTCGACAGGCCGGGCAATGCGAAGTGGCTCACGTCCGCGGAGCAGAACGCGCTGCAGGCGGTGCTCGACCAGGAGGCGGCGGAAAAATCGGTCGACAGCCCGCACACGGTGATGCAGACGCTGCGCAATCCGAAGGTGATGTTCTTTGCGATGAACTTCTTCATCGTGCAGATCGCGGCCTACGGCCTGATCTTCTATCTCCCGAGCCAGGTGGCGCAGATCCTGGGCCAGAAGATCGGGCTGATGGTGGGCTTCGTCACCAGCATTCCGTGGCTGCTGGCGCTGTTCGTCGTTTTCTTCGTCACGCGCTGGTCGGACCGCCACCATGAACGCCGGCGCGTCACCGTGGCGTCGCTGTACACGATCTTCGGTGTGTGCGTGTGCCTGTCGGCGCACGGCTCGCCGATCTTCGCGATCGCGGCGCTGTCGATCGGCGCCTCGACCTACCTGTCGGGCACGCCGATCTTCTATGCCTTCCTGTCGGAGCGGCTGTCGGGGCTGGGCATTGCCACCGGCATCGCGCTGGTGAATTCCATCGGCAACCTGGGTGGCTTCGTGGCGCCGAGTTTGCGCACCTACGTCGAGCAGAACCACGGCGGTTCCGCCGCCGGGCTCTACACGCTCGGCAGCGCGGCACTGCTGGCGGCGTTGATGCTGGTGTTGATGCCGAAAGGCTGGCGCACGGTGGCGGCCACGGTGCGCGAAACACCGCGCGCCGATGCGGCACTCAAGGGTGCGGCACTGCCCAGGGCGTAGCGCCGTTCATCGATCAGAAAGCGATCCGCCAGGCGCGCGACAGGGCCTGCACCGCGCAAGCCACTTCCTGGCGCTTGAGCGATCCGGCAAGGCAGATGAAGCGCAGATCGCTCTCGATGCTGACCCGGTCCGCAATCACCAGCCCGTCGCGCTGGCTGGCGCGCAGTGCCACGGCATCGCGCGCCAGGGAGATGCCCACACCCGCCCGTACCAGCGCGAGCATCGACGACTCCTGGTCGGCCTGCGCGGCCTTCTTCAGCACCAGCCCGCGCGCCTGGAGCACCGGTGCCAGCAGGCGCGAGTGCGACGAGGTCGGCGGTGCCAGCACCCACGGCAGGCAGATCAGGTCCGGCCAGTCGCGTCCCATCACCTGGGGCGCCCAGCCGCTCGGGCCGATCACCTGGTAGGAGAAGCGGGTCAGCACCTCCGAATGAAAGGTCTTGCCTTCATTGCGGCGCGAGGCCGAGCTGGCTTGCGGCAGGTCGCTCGCATTCGGGTCGCCCAGGTAGAAGCCGATGTCCAGCTCCTTGTTGAGCAGCTTGGCGAGCACTTCGCCGCTGGTGCCGTGGTGCAGTTCGGTTTCGAGTTCGGGCGCCAGCGTCACCAGTTCCTTGAGCAGCGAGCTGAGCCGGGTGAACTCCGGATCGAGGATGGTGCCGATGCGCAGCGATCCCCTCACGCCGCCTTTCATGCGTTCGGCGGCAATGGCGAAGTCGTTCAGGCCCTCGAGCGCGTGCTCGGCGTGGTTCAGCAGCGCGGCGCCGTCGCGCGTCAGCAGCAGGCCGGTGGGCGTGCGCTGGAACAGCTCCAGCTCGACCAGCGCGCCCAGTTCCTTGAGCTGAAGGCTCACCGCCGGCTGCGTGAGAAAAAGGCGCTGCGCCCCACGGGACACCGACCCCTCGCGGGCAACCGCCACAAAAGCCTGCAGGAGCCGGGGGTCGATCTTCTTCATCCGCGGGCGTTCACGCGAGCAGGGTGTTCGACGGCAGGTTCTCGTCCAGCAGCTTGCGCGCCGTCTCGATGCCCGCCACCGGCAGCAGCTTGGGATCGAGCAGGCCGACCTGCACCAGCACGCTGGCCTGGTCCCAGTAGATGTGCTCGTGATAGAGCTTGTTGCCACGGAACTTGATGACCGCGAGCAGCGGCACCTCGACGCGCTTGCCGGTGGGCTTCACGCCCGGCAGCATCCACGGAATCTCGCTGGTGTGCGTGAAGGTGAAGAGCAGTTCATCCACCACCTGCGTGGCACCCACGGTGCGCGAGATCGAGGTGAGCGCGGTGTCGGGCGGGTTGCTGTTGACGAAGTGGTTCGTATAGAAGGCGTGCAATGCCTTGTAGCCCACGCCACCGGTCATCGTCGGAATGTGATTGACATAAGGCTCGGCCACCATGGTGCCCATGGTGTCATCGACATTGCGCGTGCCGAACTCGTATTCGCAGTGCTTGTCCCACAGCGCCGACAGGTCGTAGTTCGGGCCGATGGCGTCTTTCAGCGTGGCGATGCTGCGCTCGTGCGCCATCAGCGCCGAGGGCTTGTGAAAGTGTTCGCCGCCGGCACGCGCGAAGGCGTGGTCCATGCCGAGATACACGTACACCGAAACCCCGGGGCGGCCCTTGAGCGTCTGCACGATGCGGTCACGCGCTTCGGGTGGGCAGAACTTGTCGAGTTCGGCCACGTGCAGCGTCAGCGGACACTTGATGTTGTCGGCCTCGTCGAGCGCGGCATCGATGCCGACACCGTAGTAGCCGACGACCGCATCGGCGTCGGTGCGGCAGGCCGAGAGGTACGCCAGCTTGCCGCCCAGGCAGAAGCCGAGCACGCCGACCTTCTTGTCGGTGACTTCGGCACGGCCGCGCAATGCATCGATGGCAGTTTGCATGTCCTGCATGCCCTTGGCTTCGTCGAAGCCGCCATAGAGCGCGAAGGCGCGCTGCCAGTCGGCTTCGCTGTAGCCGAGTTCGACGTTCGGCTCCTGGCGCCAGAACAGGTCGGGCACCAGCGCCACGTAGCCTTCTTCTGCGTAGTAGTCGGCCACCTCGCGCATGGTGTGGTTGATGCCGAAGATTTCCTGCGCGATCACCAGCCCGGGGCCGGTGCCGCCTTCGGGCAGTGCGAGGTAGCCGCGAAAGCTGCCGCTGCCGTCAGCGGCTTTCATCTGGATGTATTGACCTGTCATCGTGTGTGTCTCCGGGTGAGGTGGTTTTATCGAGGTTGCAACAATTGCTTGAACATGACGAAGGCGTCCACGTAGCCGTGCTGTCGATGCCTGAAGGCGCCGGGCAGGGTGCCGACGATGTCGAAACCCATCTTGCGCCAGAGCCGCACGGCGCCTTCGTTGGTGGACACCACGAAGTTGAACTGCATCGCGCGAAAGCCCATGCGGATGGCCTCCTGCTGCGAGTGTTCGCACAGCGCCGAGGCGACGCCCAGGCCGCGCGCGGCGTCGGACACCACGTAGCCGCAGTTGCTCACATGCGCGCCCTGGCCCGGCTGGTTGGGCTTTATGACGTAGGTGCCGAGCACCGTGCCATCTTCGTTGCAGGCCACGAAGATGGCGGTGGGCACTTTCATCCACGAATGGCGTGCCTGTTCTTCGGTCACGTCGGGCGGATAGGTGTAGGTGTCGCCACGTCGGAAGGTGGGTTCGAGGACGGCCCAGATGGCCGGCCAGTCCGCATCGAGGGCGGCGCGTATGTGAAGCATGGGGTGATTCAGGGTGCGTTCGGGTTCAACAAGGATAATCCGCGCCCATGGAAATCATCAGCCTTCTTGTCGACTTCATCCTGCATGTCGACAAACACCTCCAAGCCTTCGTCATTACCTATGGTCCCTGGGTCTATGCGTTGCTATTTTTGATCGTCTTTGTGGAGACAGGTGCGGTGGTGATGCCGTTCTTGCCGGGCGATTCGCTGCTCTTCATCGTCGGCGCGCTGTGCGGCGCGGGGCTCATGAATTTCCCGCTGGCCTGCGGCATCCTGATCGCCGCGGCCATCCTCGGGGACCAGACCAACTATTCGATCGGCCGCTACTTCGGGCCGAAGGTGTTCCAGTGGGAAAGCTCGCGCTTCTTCAATCGCAAGGCCTTCGATCAGGCCCACGGTTTCTACGAACGGTACGGCGGCATCACCATCATCCTGGCGCGCTTCATGCCCTTCATTCGCACCTTTGCGCCGTTCGTGGCGGGCGTGGCGGAAATGAACCGCGCGAAGTTCACCATGTTCAATGTGGTGGGCGCGCTGATCTGGGTGCTGGGCATCGTGACCGCCGGCTACTTCTTCGGCAACCTGCCGTTCGTGAAGCAGCATCTGGACAAGATCATCTGGGCGCTGATCTTCGTGCCGGGCCTGCTGGCCATCTATGGCGCATGGCGCGCCTCGAAGGCCGAGAAGGCACGCGCGGCGCAGGTGCCACAGGCTTGACTGCCTGACCGATCGCCTTCTTCCGATCCAACCCATGACAAACGCGCCCGAGGGCGCGTTTCTTTTTGCCGGCTCAGGCCGCGAGCGGATCAGTAGTTCGGGCCGTTGCTCGGGTAGTAGCCGCTGCCCGACGGATAACGCTGCTGGTTGTAATTGTTGCGCTCGTCGGCGTTACGACCCACCTGGTTGCCGATGATGCCGCCGATGGCTGCACCGCCCAATGTGGCGCCGGTGTTCCCACCAATGGCATGTCCCACCAGCGCCCCGCCTACCGCACCGACGCCGGTACCGAGGTTCTGGTTGGGGCCGCTGGCGCAGCCCGCAATGGTCATGACCGAAGTGGCTGCGACTGCAGCGATCCAGAGTCGTGTGTTCATGATGTCCACCTTTCGAGGAGTGATGGCTCATCATGTCCAAAAGCAAGGTGCAGCGGGTGTAGGAGTCTGCCGCGCCTGCCTGTGCGGTCCCATGGGTCGGGCGGCGTGGGACACGAGGGCGCACCTTTGCTTTACAAAGGCGTCCGGCTCGAATCAGAGCTGTCTGCTGCGCGCCAGCGGTGGGTTCTGCGCGAAGTAGCGCTGGATGCCGCGCATGAGCGCGTCGGCCAGGCTTTCCTGGTAGTCCACGCGCCGCAGGTTGGCTTCTTCTTCAGGGTTGCTGATGAAGGCGGTTTCCACCAGCACGCTGGGAATGTCCGGCGCCTTCAGCACCGCGAAGCCGGCCTGCTCGACCTGGCCCTTGTGCAGCCGCGCGCCGATGTTCTTGATCTCGCCCAGCATCGCGCCGCCGAGCTTCAGGCTGTCGTTGATCTGCGCGGTGGTGCTCATGTCGAGCAGGGCGCGTTGCACCTGTGCCTCGTGGCCGCCGACGTTGACGCCGCCGACCTTGTCGGCGTCGTTCTCCTTGTTGGCCATCCAGCGCGCGGCGCTGCTCGACGCACCGCTCTGGCTCAGCGCGAACACGCTGGCGCCGCGCGCGGCGGGCGTGGTGAAGGCGTCGGCATGGATGCTCACGAACAGGTCGGCCTGCACGCGCCGCGCTTTCTGCACGCGCACGCCCAGCGGCACGAAGAAGTCGGCGTCGCGCGTGAGAAAGGCGCGCATCGGGCTGCCGTTGACGCTGCCCGCGTTGATGCGCTCGCGCAGACGGTGCGCGACCTGCAGCACGATGTCTTTCTCGCGCGTGCCGGCCGGGCCGATGGCGCCGGGGTCTTCACCGCCATGGCCGGGGTCGAGCGCCACGATGATGATGCGGTCGGTGCGGCTCGCGGTGGCGCCGCCGCGTGCGACGGCCACCGGTGGTGGCGGCGCGACGGGCCTGACCGGTGCCGGGCCGGCCACGGGCGGTGGTGGGGCCACGAGCACGGGTGGGGCGGTCGGACGGTCGTTCCCCGCCACGACGGGCGGTGCCACGGTGGACGGGCCGGGGCGCGTCGATTGCTGCGCCATCAGCTCGCCCAGCGGGTCACCGGCCGGCACGGCAGGGCGCACCGTTGCAGGCGCAACACCCGGCGGCGCTGCGGGCGAAGGCGATACGCCCGCCACGGCCGTGCCGTTGTTGCTGCTGTTGTTGCCAGCGGTGGACTTGGGCGCGTCGCGCAGCCGCTCGGCGATCAGCGCTTCCATCGGGTCGATGGCCTGCTCGGGGTACAGGTCGAGCACCAGCCGGTGCTTGTAGGCCGCCACGGGTGCCAGCGAAAACACCTGCGGCACCACGGCCTGCTTCAGGTCGAACACGATGCGCACCACCTTCGGCGCGTTCTGCCCGACACGCAGGCCGTTGATGTACGGGTCACCAGGCTTGATCTTGCCGACCAGCTCGCGCAGCTCGGGGTTGAGGTCGATACCCTCGATGTCGACGGCCAGCCGGGGCGGGCTGCCGACCACGAGCTGCTGCGAGTTGAGGCGGGTGTCGGACTCGATGGTCACGCGGGTGTAGTCGGCGGCGGGCCAGACCCGCACGGCGAGGATGGTGGCGCCGCGCGCGATCTGGTGCACGCCGAGCATCAGCGCGATGCTGCCGCCCTGCAGCAGCACGCGCCGTTTGATACCGCCCGCCTTCATGCGGCGATGCGCGCCAGCAGATCGCTGCCGCGAGGGGTGTTCGCGAGGAGGGTCACGCTGCGTGTGTCGTCAGTCATTGCTTCGATTTTAATAGCTAGGTCGGCAGGTGGTGTGCGGCCCGCGGCGTTTTCTGGCCATTCGGCCAGCTTGAGGCCGGGGCCCGCGAAGATGTCGCGAAAGCCCGCGTCGTCCCATTCGCGCGGATCGGCGAAACGGTAGAAGTCGAAATGGAAGATCGCCAGCCCGTCGGGCGCTTCGTGCGGCTCGACCACGGCATAGGTCGGGCTCTTGATGCGGCCTTCGATGCCGAGCGCGCGCAGCAGATGTCGTACGAAAGTGGTCTTGCCGGCGCCAAGGTCGCCTTCGAGTGCGATGAAGGCATCGCGCAACGCGGGCGCGGCGGCGAGTGATCGCGCGAAAGCATCGGTGTCGGCTTCGCTGCACCAGCGCAGAGTGCGTGTGGTGCCCTTGGGCGTTTCTACAATCGGCAAGTGATCGTCAGCCATCCACTCGTTGTTCGTATTCAGGCATTGGCCCGGGAACTCGGATTCTCCCAAATCGGAATCGCGGGCGTCGATTTATCGAGCGCCGAGGACGGTCTGATGCAATGGCTGGCCCATGGGTTCCATGGCGAGATGCAATACATGGCAACGCACGGCACGCGTCGCGCGCGTCCGGCCGAGCTGGTGCCGGGCACGGTGAGCGTGATCACCGCGCGCATGGACTACCTGCCGCGCGACACCGATCCCGAGTGGCAGGCCATCGAGTTCGACCGCCTCACGCGGCCCGGCGAGGCCATCGTGTCGGTGTATGCGCGGGGCCGCGACTATCACAAGGTGCTGCGCAACCGGCTCGCGAAACTGGCCGAGCGCATCGCCGAAGAGGTCGGCCCCTTCGGCCACCGCGCCTTCACTGACTCGGCCCCGGTGCTCGAAGCCGAGCTGGCTTCGCGCAGCGGGCAGGGCTGGCGCGGCAAGCACACGCTGGTGCTCGACCGCAACGCGGGCTCGATGTTCTTCCTGGGCGAGATCTACGTCGACATGGAACTGCCGCCGAGCGAGCCCGTGACGGCGCACTGCGGCAGTTGCAGCGCCTGCATCGACATCTGCCCGACGCAGGCCATCGTGGCGCCGCGGCGGCTGGACGCGCGGCGCTGCATCTCGTACCTGACCATCGAGCACGGCGGTCCAATCCCGCTGGAGCTGCGGCCGCTGATGGGCAACCGCATCTATGGCTGCGACGACTGCCAGTTGATCTGCCCCTGGAACAAGTTCGCCAAGAAGAGCGAACTGCCCGACTTCGATGCGCGCGAAGGGCTCACGGGGCGCACGCTGGCCGAGCTGTTCGCGTGGAGCGAAGAGGACTTTCTGCGCCGCACCGAAGGCAGCCCGATCCGGCGCATCGGGCACGAGCGCTGGTTGCGCAACATTGCGGTGGCGTTGGGCAATGCGGTGCGGTCGGGTGAGAGCGGGGCGCAGGAGGCGCTGGCAACACGCGTCGGACACCCAAGCGAACTCGTGCGCGAACACGTCGCATGGGGCCTTGCACAGGAAGCGGTCGCCTAGTTGCGACGCTGCGGCAGGTCGTTCCAGACCCCGCACGCGCCATCGCGCCAGCCTTCGGGCACTCGCCCGCATCGGCCTCGGCGTTGGTTGAGTCGGCTATATGCAACTGACATTTGATTCGTTCTGAATGCGTGGCCCGCAAATCAGAATGCGGGCTCCATCGCAATGCATCACGAACTTCAACTCACGCGTGTGTCTTCCCGCCTGCCATCGGCGGCGGGTTCGGCGCGTCGATGTCTGGGCTGACGACGGCACGCTTGAAGTGACCAGGCGAGCCCCGCTTTCTTCGGGGCCAAGGAACGTGTGCTCACCGAGTCTTCAGGGCAACCGGCCAAGTCCATGCGGTTCGCCATCTGATTTTTTCCATCGAAAGCCTTCCATGCGCACTTCATATCTTTCTGCTGGCCGCAGGCCCTTCATTGCCTTCGCCCTGCTGGCCGGTCTGCTCGGCCCCACCCTGGCATCCGCCGCCGACCTGCCCAAGGTGATCCGCCTCGCCGCGCCGGAGCAGGGCAGCCAGGGCAAGTCCTTTGCCGGCGCCGGACCGGTGTCGCTCGTCTATGCCCAGAAGGCGCTGGAGGCCGAGTTCGAGAAAGACGGCGTCAAGATCGAATGGAAGTTCTTCAAGGGCGCCGGCCCGGCCATCAACGAGGCACTGGCAGCGAACCAGCTCGACGTCGTGTTCCTGGGCGACCTGGCCGGCGTGATCGGTCGTGCCAACGGCCTGAAGACGCGGCTTGTCGCCTCGGGCGGGCGCAACAGCAACAGCTACCTGGCGACCGCGCTGGGCAGCAACATCCAGAGCTTCAAGGACCTGAAGGGCAAGCGCGTCGCGGTGCTGCGCGGCACGGCCTACCAGTTGTCCTTCAACCGCCTGCTCGAAGATGCCGGCCTGACCGAGAAGGACGTGCGCTTCACCAACCTCGACTGGCCGACCTCGAAGGCGGCACTCGTCAACAAGGACATCGACGCGACCTTCGGCGGCTCCGACCTTCAGTTGCTCAAGCTTGCGGGCACGGCCGATATTCCTGTCAGCACCCGGGGCAGGGGGCCGATCTACGGCATCAACTCTGGCGTGATCGCGACCGACGCCTTCGCGAAGCAGCATCCGGAAGCTCTCACGCGGTTGATCAAGGTGATCGTGAAGCAGGCGCAGTCGGCGTCCGACAACAGCAAGCGCGATGCGCTGTTCGCGCGCTTCGGCGAGATCAGCGGCCAGCCCGTCGCGCTGTTCAGCAGCGACTTCGAGGGTGCCTCGCTCAAGGAGCGCTACTCGCCGCTGCTGGACGACGGCTACGTCTCGCACTACACCGACGTGATCGACGGCGCGAAGAAGGTCGGCATCGTCCGCCAGACCTTCGATGCCAGGGCCTGGGCCGATCCGAGCTTCCTGGCGCGGGCGCTCAAGGAACTTCAGCTCGAGAGTTTCTGGACGCCCACCAACGCGGCGGGCCTGGCCGCCAGGCAGTGAGGTGGATGGCGATGAGCAGCAGCAAGACCCCCAACATCGTCTTCATCCTGGCGGACGACCTCGGCTATGCGGACCTCGGCGTCTACGGCCAGACCGGCTTCGCGACCCCGCATCTCGACGGCCTTGCCGCGGAGGGCGTGCGTTTCACCCAGGCCTACGCCAACTCGGCCGTTTGCTCGGCGACGCGCTTTGCGCTGATCACCGGGCGCTACCAATACCGGCTGCGAGGCGGGCTGGAAGAGCCGATCGCCACTGGCGGCAAGGGCCTCGGCCTGCCGCCCGAACACCCGACGCTGCCTTCGCTGCTCAAGGCCGCGGGCTATGACACCGCGCTTGTCGGAAAGTGGCATCTGGGTCGACCGCCCGAGTACGGCCCGCAGCGCAGCGGCTACGACCGCTTCTTCGGCAACCTCGGCGGTGCGGTCGACTACTTCACGCACAAGGCGGGCATCGGCGACGACCTGCCGCGTGATCTCTACGAAGGTGAGGTGCCGGTCGAGCGCACCGGCTACTACACGCAGATCCTCGCCGACGAAGCCGTGGCCTATGTGCGCGAGCGTGCCGAGACCCCCGACAAACCCTTCTTTCTCTCGCTGCATTTCACGGCGCCGCATTGGCCCTGGGAAGGGCCGGAGGACGAGCACGTCTCGCGCGGGCTCAAGGACCTCTTTCACTACGACGGCGGCAACCTCGAGACCTACGGAAAGATCGTGGGCGCACTCGATGCAGCCGTCGGGCAGGTGCTGACAGCGCTCGACCAAGGCGGCCTGGGTGACAACACCATCGTCGTCTTCACCAGCGACAACGGCGGCGAGCGTTTTTCCAAGAACTGGCCCTTCACTGGACAGAAGACCGAGCTGCTCGAAGGCGGGTTGCGCGTGCCGACGCTGCTGCGCTGGCGCCAGCGGCTCGCCCCGCAGGTTCAGCCGCAGGTGACCATCTCGATGGACTGGCTGCCGACCCTGCTCGCGGCTGCGGGCGTGGCGACGCATCCCGATTTCCCCAGCGACGGCGAGAACATCCTGCCGGTGCTGGAGGGCCGTGCGCCCGTGCATCCGAGGCAGCTCTATTGGCGCTACAAGGCGCAGTCGCAGCGCGCGGTGCGTGACGGCGACTGGAAGTACCTCAAGATCAACGACAACGAGTTCCTGTTCGACGTGGCCGTCGACCAGCGCGAACGGGCCAACCTGCGTGAACGCGAGCCGGAGGTCTTCGAGCGGTTGCGTCGGCAATGGGCTGAGTGGGACCGGAATTTCCTGCCGATCACCGACGAGGTGTTCACGCATGGTGTGACGCCCGACATACAGGCCGATCACTACGTGCCTGAGCGCCTGCATCGTGCGGTGCTTGGTGCGCTACGCGGGGTGCGTCAAGACGAAGACTGAGAGATTGGATCGGCGTTATTCAGCGATGACTGACGCAGCAGATGGTCTCTTGTGGCAAAGACCTCTGGAAACAAGGCATGCCCGTGCTGTATGGGGTGCGTCGACAGGGGCACGTGCTGCCGGCGTTTGTTGTGTCGATATCTTTCACTGTGACGTTGCGCCACGAGGATGGAGACGCTCGCGGCCTGGGCTTCAGGCCAGGAGGGGCTGCCCGGTCAAACAGCCAGGACGATCTTTCCGCGCGGTCCCCTTGCTCCAACATCGCGTGCGCCTTGGCCGCGTCCGCAAGTTTCAGCGTGTGCGCGATAGACATCTGGTGTCCCTTCTCTGCCATCTCTCGCACGAAGCGCTGTAACCGAGGCCTATCGAATTCGACAATCACAGGGGTGAAGCGGCCCGACCCGTCCGCTGGTGGGGGGAAGGGAGCACGACAGACGCAAATTGCCCGCTTGGGGACAGATACGCGAACAGTTGCTCGGCGATTGCGCCGCCGACGGTATTCGACTACCCCATCGGATGGGCCAGCCGCTTGCAACGCCGCCGCGTCTGAAAGATCGAGGACGGCTGCGACAGGAAGATCGGCAACGGTATCCTGGCCGCCAGCACGTACCTCTGCGTAGACGATCGCACCCGCGTCGAGTGCTGCAAACACCGAGGTCCCGCCGACAGATTCAGCGGTAATCGTCAAACGAATAGTCGACGAACGATAAGCTGACGAATAACAGGTAGACGTAGCGTGAACCTGAATACACGAAAGACCCATGCCGGGCATGACGTGAGCAAAAAGGCCGCAAGCGCATATTTGATTTTTTGGCGGCGCCCCACATAAATATTTGCGGAAGTCATTTTGGAGAATTTTCGGAGAATTTCATAAATCTCGGCGCGATGTTCGCTTTTTTCTACACTGGCTCTTGCTGCTTCTCTTACGAATATTATGCCAAATCTGGGCAGCAGACAATCTCTGAAGAAAAATAAGCCACGATGAACATCGTCATTGAAATTAATCGACAATTTCACAAAATAGCGAAACCTGCTTCTCGACATTTTAATTGTGTAAGAAGTGCTATCTCGGTGAATGCACCAGACTGTTACAGCGCGGTCAATGAATAAATTCGCAAATCCCTTTCGAAAAATTCTCAAAAACAAATCATCATCTTCGTAGCCGATGAATTGTTCGTCGAATCCGCCGGTGGCATCAAATGCTTTGCGAGCGATGATGGAGGCGGATGGAAGAACGAACATGTCATTTCGCAGAAGATTAACTAAAGAAGTTTTTGGATTTTGATTTGAGTTATCTTTAATGAATGTCGCAAGTAAAATGTTGCCATCACCATCCGCAATTTTGAGGTCAGCATAGGCGAATCCAAATTGCGTATGAGATTCGGGAACAGCTTTTATCAATGTTTCGATGTGATCGGGGAGAAAAAAGTCATCTTGATCGAGAAAGCAAATGAAATTCGCAGTGCTCGCCGCAACGCCCGCATTTCTGGCGGAGCCTTGACCGCCGTTTTTCTTGTCAATAATTTTTATGGAGTGGTGAGCGGGCAATGCATGAAGAAAATTTCTTTCTTCAATGCTCGATCCGTCATTGACAATTATTATTTCACTTGCCGGGGTTGACTGCTCAAGCACGCTTTGTAGTGAGCGCTCGATGAATTTTGATCCATTATAAAAAGGGATCACTACAACCACATTTATCTTATCCCTCATGCTTTCCTCGATCTTTTGAATATTCTTCAGTTCCGAGATGGAGAAGAATGGACCGATTATCTGGTGAAAAATGAACTAGGGACGTGAGTTTTGATGTAGGTGCGTGTTGGTGGATGAAAAAACTTTTGGATTTTCTGGAATTGATAATTTGTTTTTTCGTTTGCCAATATTTAATTTCTTTCGGAGTGCATTGGAAATATTTCTATAAGATGATTCCCTTGCAAGAGATTTCGTTGCGTGATTCAGGATGCCCGGGGTACCAAAGTTGTGATGTTGGGTCGGTGCGGGTGAAGAAAAATGCAATGCGTGCATCAGCATCACAACGCGGCGCCCTGGCGCGGGAATTCCTCGACGCTCCGGTTAAACCCCGGCCCAAGTAGCGCAGTAGCGGCACCGGCTTGCTCCGGCGGCGGGGCCATTCTTAGCGCATCGGCCTGGAACTGACGCTTGAGCACACTGTTGGCGAAGACAACAGCGAGGCAGCGCTGACTCGTGTGAAGCACGCGATCGGCGTGATCAAGCAAATCTTCGGTTTGCCAAGGTACGGGATCCGGGCTTCATCAAGAGCTGCACTTGGCATCTGAACTCAGCTTGGCGGCAGCGTGCTCCTCGAAGCGAGAGCCTGATCTGAGCTTCTCGGGCTTCTTCTCAAGCCGGCAGGATCTCGCGCACCCGCTCCCACGGCCGGCACATCAGCGTGCCGCGCGGCGACACCACGATGGGCCGCTGCAGCAGGATCGGGTGCGAGACGATGAAGTCGAACAACTGGTCGTCGGTCCAGTTCGGATCGGCCAGGTTCAGTTCTTCATAAGGCGCTTCCTTCGTGCGCAGCAGGTCGCGCGCACCGAAACCCATGGCCTTCGCCAACTCGCGCAGCTTCTTCTTCGAGGGCGGCGTTTCCAGGTACAGAACGATCTCTGGCTCCACGCCGCTTTCGCGGATCAGGCCCAGCACATTGCGCGAGGTGCTGCAGTTGGGCTTGTGGAAGATGGTCATCGGGTAAGCGGTGGTCGGGGTGCGTGCGGTCATGGTGTCGATGATGAAAAGAGTCGGCGTCAGCTTTGCGGGGCGTCGTGTTCCGTCGTGAAGGGAAAGCGCGCGGCCCAAAAGTCGGCCAGCCGCGGATCGGCATCCACGCGCCGCACCACCGGGGTCATGCGCGGCGCCACGCGGTAGAAGCGTCGGCGCTGCGGCGTCCAGCGCGACATCACGGTCACGTACAGGTCGAGCATGCTGAGCTTCTCGCCCAGCAGATAGGGCGCGGGTTCGTCGATCTGCGTGTCCATCAGGTGCCAGCAATGTGCGATGCGCTCGGCCGAGCGTTCGAGCATCGCGGGTTGCGCGGCAGGGTCGGGCACGAGCCGCTGCGGGTCGTCGCGCACCCAGAGCAGCGAATAGATGGCGGCCGGCAGGTAGACCATCCAGCGCAGGTAGCGCGCACGCATGGGGTCGTCAGGCGCGGGGCAAAGGCCGGCTTGCGGGTAGCGGTCGCCCAGCCAGATCAGGATGGCCGCGCTCTCGGTCATCACTTCGCCCGAAGGCAGCACGAGCGCGGGCACTTGCCGCATCGGGTTGATGCTTGCCACGCGATCGCGCTCGGCCTCGCTCTCCCACGTGGCGACGTCGACAGTGTCGACCTGCGCGCCGATCAGCGTCAGCGCGGCATGGATCGGCGTGGCGCCCGAGCCGGGCGCGCCGTAGAGGGTGTAGCGGTCACTGGAGGCGGATGTGGAAACCATCCGCCCAGATTACTGCAGGCTTGCGCCTGTTGTCACGCGGCCAGCAGCGCGTCGACTTTCTTCAGGCCTTCGAGCGTGTTGAAGCAGGCCTCGGCCACTTCGGTGCCCTTGACCGCGAAGTGGCGGTGGAAGTACTTGCGATGCTCCACATGCTCGTGGAAGTGATGCGGCGTGAGCACGGCCGAGAAGATCGGCACGTCGGTCTCGAGCTGCAGCGACATCAGCGTGCTGACGACCGTGCTCGCGACGAACTCGTGGCGGTAGATGCCGCCATCGACCACCAGCGCGCACGCGACGATGCCCGCGTACTTGCCCGAGTTGGCCAGCCGCTTTGCATGCAGCGGGATCTCGAAGGCGCCCGGCACATCGAAGATGTCGATGAGGTCGCGCGCCACGCCGAGCCGGTCCATCTCGGCAAGGAAGGCATCGCGTGCCTGGTGGACGATGTCGGAATGCCACTGCGCCTCGACGAATGCGATGCGCGTGCCGCGCGGCGAATCCGATGCGGCAATGGCGGAGAGGGGAAGGTCGTTGATCTGACTCATGGTGTGCCTCTTGAAAGCAGGTTTCCTGAATCAGGGCGCACGAAACCACAGGGCAACTCGCGCGCTCCATTAAAAAAAAGCGCGCGGGCCGACCCGCATTTCGCGCTCTCTTTCATCCGGACTGTGACCGTCGGCTTCGGAATTGCACCGAAATCTGCTGACCCTTCGGCTTGCGCGTTGCAAGCCAAAGGCGCTCGCGGGCTCGTGCAACTTTCGCTGCCATTACCGCCGGTGGGGAGTTTCGCCCCGCCCTGAGAACGCTTGCCGTCCGGCGAACCGGACAACGGCGCGATTCTAGGAGCAGCCCCCGCGCACAAGATGTCGCCGGCGCGCCAGACCTTCCGTCGCGCGGGGATTTTCTTCAGAAGCGATACGCCGCGTTCGCAGTCACTGTACGGCGCTGGCCGTAGAAGCAGTCGCCGCGCGCCAGGCAGGTCGTGAGCTGCACCTTGTCGGTCAGGTTGGCGATGTTGAGCGACAGGCGCAGCGGGCCGTTGTCCCAGGCGACCATCGCGTCGAACAGCGTGGCCGAGGGCGTGCGGATGCCGTCCATGCCGTCCCACGATTCGCCCAGGTAGCGCACGCCGCCGCCCACCGAGAAACCGGGCACGCCGCCGATGGAGAAGCGACGCGTGACCCAGGCCGATGCCGTGTGTTTGGGCACGCCCGAGATGCGCTTGCCCAGGTCCGCGCCGTTGCTGCGCGACACGCGCGCATCGGTGTAGGCGTACGAGGCAATCCAGTCCCAGTCGCGCGCGATGCTGCCTTTGTATTCCAGCTCCAGGCCTTTCACATGCACTTCGCCGAGCTGCACGTTGTTGAGCGGATTGGTCGGGTCGGTGGTCTTGCGGTTGGTGTCGCGCAGGTCGTACACGGCCGCCATGAACGAGGTGCGCTGGCCTTCGGGCTCCCACTTGATGCCGGCTTCCCACTGCTTGCCGCGCTGCGGCTTGAAGGGCGTGTTGTTCAGGTCGACGCCGCCCAGCGGCAGGAAGGATTCGGCATAGCTCAGGTAGGGCGCCCATCCACCATCGGCCAGGTAGATCAGGCCGGCGCGCTTGGTGGTGGCCTTGTCGTCGGCCGTTGCAGTGGGCCGGCCTTCGGTGTTTGTGGTCGCCTTGTCGTGGCGCAGGCCCAGCAGGCCGATCCAGCGGCCGTACTTGACCTGGTCCTGCGCGTAGATGCCGATCTGCTTTTGCACCACCTCGGGCGAGCGCGTGTAGCTGGTCGGCGGCGTGTAGTTGCCATAGACCGGCGCATAGACATCGAGCGCGCCGGCGCGTCCGCGGCCCGACCACTTGGACGTGGTGTTGCGCTGGAAGTCCGCGCCGACCAGCAGCGTGTGCTCTGCCTCGCCGGTCTTGAAGTGCGCTTCGGCCTGGTTGTCGAGCAGCAGCATCTTGCCGCCGTTGATGTCGCTGCTCAGGTCGCGTTCGATGGTGCGCTGGTCGGCGTTGAACACCGGCCGCGCGGGCCGCCGCGTGAGGCGGTTGGCGGTGAAGCTGGTGTACGAGGTGTTGTAGATCACCTTGCTTTCGGATGCGCGCAGGTTCTGGCGGAAGGTCCAGGTGTCGTTCAAGCGGTGGCTGAACAGGTAGCCGATCGAGCTGTTGCGCGAGTCGTAGCGATCGAAGCCTGGCTCGCCGGTGAAGGTCGAAGTGGGTATCTGCCCGTAGAGCGAAGGCAGCAGCGTGCCTTGCCACGGAAAGAAGCCGATGAGCGAGCCGCTCTTGTCCTTCTGGTAGAGCGCCTGCAGCGTGAGCGAGGTGTCAGCGCTCGGGCGCCAGGTCAGCGACGGCGCGACCACGACGCGGTCGTCGGCCACATGGTCGACCTGCGTGCCGCTGTCGCGCCCCACGGTCACGAGGCGATAGAGCCACTTGCCTTCGGTGTCGAGCGCACCGGTGAAATCGGCCGCGATCTGCTTGCGGTTGTTGTTGCCCAACTGCAGTTGCACTTCGCGCTGCGTCTCGGCCTGTGGCCGCTTCGAGACGAGGTTGAGCACGCCGCCGACCCCGCCCTGGCCGTACAGCACCGACGACGGGCCGCGCAGCAACTCGACGCGCTCCAGCGTGTAGGGCTCGGCTTTGGTCGTGTTGTAGACGCCGTAGCCGCGCTGCAGGCCATCGAGGTATTGCACCGCGTCGCCGCCGCGCACCTTGAACGAATCGACGCGGCTGTCGAAGTAGCTCGACACCACCCCAGCCGTGTAGTTGGTGGTTTCGCGCAGCGTGAGCACGCCCTGCGCTTCCATCTGGTCGCGCGTGACGACCGAGATGGCTTGCGGGGTTTCGATCAGCGGCGTGTCGGTCTTGGTGGCGCTGCCGCCTCGCTTGGCGACGAAGCCGGTCACGGGGCCGTGTGCGGTTTCGCCCGCGTCGCCCGACACGGTGACGGTGGGCAGTGCCCTGCGCGGCTCGCCGGTTTCGTCCTTGTCCTCGGCATAGGCCGGCGCGGCGGCGCTCAGCGCCAGTGCGGTGGCCGCGAGCGTGGCCCGGCGGCAGTGCGAGAGGCGGAATCGTTGGCGGTTTCTGGATGTCATGTGCAGCTTCTCCTGTGTCCTGCGATAGGTGCGATAGGGGGAGTGGCTGCGGCACGCGTGCGGCGCGTGCCATGGCTTCTCGTGAATCAAGTTGTGAGTGCGACGCGCACGACCGACGCTTGCCCGATGCAGGCAAGCGGCTGGTGTTGTTCGTGAGTCTTGTGGTGTCGCGGGGGTGTCAGCCACCGGTCGCGACAGCATGGCGTCGGTCCTGTGCGGCTGTCGTCTTCGTTCCTTCGAAGACGGCTGGCGGGCCCTTGCAGGGCGGCTGGCTGAGGGGCGCGATTATAGAAGCGCGCGCATCAGCGGCCGGCCAGGAACTGCGTCATGCGATGCAGTTCGTCGTCGAGTGCCGCGCGAAACGCGGCGTCGCGCGGCTTCTTGCCCGCATAGCCGAAAGCCGGTTTCAGTTGGCCTTCGGGCGCCGTCACGTTGGCCCAGCCGATCACGCGGTCGTGCCACAGCATCGGCAGCGCGTAGTAGCCGAACTGGCGCTTCGGCGCGGGCGTGTAGGCCTCGAACTTGTATGTCCAGTCCCACAGCAGCTCGAAGCGGCGGCGGTCCCACACCACCGGGTCGAAGGGCGCGAGCAGGCGCACCGCGTCGTCGGGTGCGTGGCGCCGCGAAGCCGGGTTTTCGTCGGCGGGCCAGTACCAGGTCGTGCCGTCGATGCGGCAACTGGCAAGTTCTTCACGGGCCAGGCGCAGGGCGGCCTGTGTCTGCGTCGAAAGATGCGGGGCGCCGTAGCCCAGCAGGCGCACGAGATACGTCAGGCTTGCTGCGGGCAGCGGTGCGTACTTGCGCACCACCAGTGCGATCAGCGCGGCGGCGCGTTGCGCGCGGCCGGCGGGGCTGTCGTCGGCGGGCTGATGCGTTACCGCTTCATAGACGCGCGTGCCGCTGTCGCGCCGCACCACGCGCAGCATGCCCCGGTAGTGCAGGCCATCGAGCAGGCGCGTGGTCGCGTTGCTCGAGCCGCCCCAGTAGTTCTTGACGCTGCCATGCGCGAAGTGTTGTTCGACCTGGCGCGGATGCACCGGGCCGTGTTCCTGTACATAAGCCAGCACTGCGGCTGCCTTGCGCCGCGTGTCCGCGTCCCATGCGCGCTTGGCTTCGCGTGGATGCATCAGCGCGAGATGTTCACGCGGCAGGAAGCCGTAGTTGACGAGGCAGTCTTCCTCGACGGCGAGCCGGGTGTAGCGGCTTTCGAGATCGCCTGCGCGGTAGTCCTTCACGCGGTGGCGCAGCGTCAGGTCTTGTGCGCGTGCCGGGGCCCGGATCGGGTCGGCCTGCACGAAACCGAGTTGGCGGATTGCGCCGGGCAGTGTGGTGGGCTTGAAGAGGGTGCGCGCTACGGCATAGCGGCGAAGGTCGTCTAAGGTCGGGTCAGCCATGGGCGAATTGCAGCACAGGTGGCTGGTTTTCGCTTCTTCTTGCTGTTGTGTGTTCGGGGGCGCTGCTGTTCAGGGCGACGCTCACGCCGACACGGTGCTCTTTTTCGCGAATGTCCCCCGCTTCGCTCCTCCTTTATTTCGCGAAAAAGAGCCCCGTATCGGCGCGAGCGCTCAGAGCGGTCGTTGATCGCGGGCTCACCAGCAGCGCGTCCATGTGCGAATGACACCAGGTGCTCCCCGCAGCGAAATAAAGGAGGAGCGAAGCGGGGGACATTCGCGGAGGGGAGCACCTGGTGTCATTCGCACTCGCCCCGAATGCACCCGCTCCCAAGCGGCGTCAAAGAACGAATGCCTCAAACAGGCGAAGCCCGCCACCAGTGCAGGCTGATGCGACTCAAGTCTCTTCGTCGAAGGCCCGTTGCAGTTCGTGCCCGAGGTCCGCGACCAGGGCTTCGCGTTGCGGCGAAGGGCGCCAGAAGCTGCGCACCACGCCGCCGGTCGATTCCCATTCGGGGTGATTGCGCGCCGGCTGTGCTGCGCGCACCGCGGCCGCCGCGGCGCGCGTGGGCGCATCGCCGTCTTTCGGCGTCTCGGCGCTGATGCGCTGCGTGGCCGCATGGCCGCGTTGCTCCAGCGCCTGCGTGAGCTTGAGCTGCCATGCGACCAGCGCGAACAGCACGCCGTCTTCGACCGTGAGTTCGTGCATGTCGCGCAGCTTGTTCGCGATCTTGCGGCCCAGCGGCCCCCAGCCTTGCGAGACCGCGCCGCCGATGGCACCGCCCAGCGCCGCACCGGCGCCGAGCGAGATGCCGGCCACGGCCAGGTCGGCCACCACGCCCACCGCGGCACCGATGACGGCGCCCTTGCCCAGCCGCAGGCCCGCGTCCTTCATGGCTTCAGGGCTGAAGAAGTCGAGCGTCCAGCGGCCTTCGATCATCGGCAGCGGTGCTTCGTCGGCGTCGCCCTGGCGAAAGCCGTAGAGCGCGAGCAGGTCGTCGGTGCAGCGCTGTGCCTTGTCGAACACGGCCTTCTGCAACGCGGTGACCAGCGTCTGCCGACGGGCCGTGTCCGCGAATTCGGTGGCGGAGACGGTGCGGCGCACGGCCGCGGCATCGACCAGCAAGGCGGCGATGCGCGCGCAGGCCGAGTGCCGGCGCTGGCCGGCTTCGGCGTCCAGCGCATCGACCACGCCGCGCAACTGGTCGCGGCGGTCGCGCAGCAGCGTGGCGAGGTCGTTGTACAGGTCCTGCTCGGCGCCGACGAAAGGCGCGGCCGCATCGAAGCGCACCTGCACATGCAGGCCGTAGGCCGAGAGCAGTTCTTTCCAGGCCGGCTCGCGGCTGGCGGCATCGCGCACGAAGTTCAGCACCGGCAGCACGGGGCGCGCGCAGGAGTTGAGCAGCTCGATCTCGTCGCGGAACTTCGGCAGCACCGGCTCGCGCACATCGATCACGAGAAAGGCCGCATCGATGTCGAGCATGGTGCGAAGCACCTTGGCTTCCTGCTCGAACACGCCGTGGGCTTCCGGGCTTTGCAAGAACTGGCGGATGCGCTCGGGCGGCGTGGCTTGCGCATCGAAGCCCGCGAGGTGTTCGCGCAGGGCGACGGCATCTTCCAGGCCCGGCGTGTCGAAGAAGCGCACGGCGGCTTGCCCGTTCACCTCGAGGTCGACCGATTCGACATGGCGCGTGGTGCCGGGGCGCTGCGACACCTCGCCGAAGTGGACGCGCCGCGTCAGCGTGCGCAGCAGCGAGGTCTTGCCCGCGTTGGTGTGGCCGACGACGGCGATGCGGATGGGTGGAATGGGCGACGCGGTCATGGTGTGGGCCCCAGTCCCTGCAATGCAGTGTCGAGCCTGTCGCTGGCCCCGATGCGTTCCAGGCCGGTGTCGCGCAGCCAGTCGAGCCAGCGTTGCGTTGCCACGGCCCCGGGCGTATCGGCCAGCCAGAGCCTGCATTCGCCGCAATGCGCCAGCACTTCGCGCACGAAGCGTTCGGTGCCACGGTCGGGGCTCGATGCGGCATGGCACACCAGCAGCACGGTGCGCGGGCGCGCCTGTGCCAGTTGGTCGAGCAGGGCGCGGCGCGCGGGGGCGCTGCCGTCGATGCGCAGCACCTGCGTGGCGTCGGCGGGCAGGGCGGCCGGTGGCCACGGCATGTCGGGCGGCAGCTCGAAGCCGATGACGAACAGCATGTCCTGCAGCTCGGAAGCAGACAGCCCGGTTGGCAGCGCACCACGGATGCGGCCCGGATCGGCATCGACGATGGCGGCCGGCGCAAGCGCGGCGAAGCGGGCCAGCAGCTTGCGGTAGTACGGCTCGTGCCAGTCGGGTTGCAGCGCCTTGCTGCGGCGCTTCCAGATGGCCGCGCTGAGAAGCACCAGTGCCAGGCGCGGCAGCAGTCCGTAGACCACGATGCAGCCGGTCAGCCACAGCGCCCACGTGCGCTGGCCCGCGGCGCCGGGCGCAGCAGCCAGTACGGTCGCCGCATCGGGCACCGGAAAGCCCAGGTGCGCCGGTGCCCAGCCCAGCACCTGCACCGCGCGCACGAAGAAGGCGGGGTCGAGGATCGTCGTTTCCCAGCTCAGCGTGTAGCTGCGAAACGCGAGCGCGAACAGCATCGCGGCCAGCACCACGGCGAACGACAGCGACCAGATGCCGTGGCTCACGAGTCCGAAGGCCCAGGGCAGCAAGCGGGCGCGGGCCAACAGGCCGGTGGTGGCGCGCACCAGCATCGGCGCCTGGCCGCGCTTGCCGCCGGCCACGCGGGCGGTGAGCGACAGCCAGATCCAGCCGAGTGATGCGGTGTTGAACGAACCGAGGGGAAGCCACAGGCCGACCAGCCAGAGCAGCAGCGTCAGCGCATGCAGGCCCAGCAGGCTGACGAGCGCGACGATCACGTTGATGTGGCGCTCGCCACCGCCGACCACATTGCCCGCAAGGCCGAGGCCCGCGACAACGATCAGCGCCACCAGCCCGAGCAGCACCCAGGGCGCCCATTGGCGGGCGCGTGCCATCTCGGGTTGCAGGCCCAGGCGTTCACCCAGCTGCAGTGCGCGGTCGGTGACCTGCGCATGCGCGTCGACCGCGCGCGTGGCGGCGGTGCGCATGGCTTGTGCGTCGTCGAGCGGGCCGTTCTGTTCGGCCCATCGGATCGCCTCGGTGATCACCGCATCCGGAAAAGCAGATTCGCGCAGTGCGGTGTTGGTCAACAGGGTCCCTTCGCAAGTGAAGCCCGGCGCAGCGGCAGGGCGCGCGAATTATGCCCGGCGCGTTGCCGGCGCCCATGAGAAACGGGGCCGCGAGCGACCCCGTTTCTCATGGCGTGCGAGTCGTTGGCGCGTGCGCGGTCTCAGCGAAGGCCGAAGAACGAAAGCACGGCCACGACGACCACGACCAGACCGACGATGTAGATGATGGAATTCACGCGAGGACTCCGTTGTTGACGACAGCTTCAGCATCGCGCTACACGGGTGTTGCGACTGTCGGCAAGGGGCGGCGTGTGCTGTAGGCGCTTGAGAAGGGCAAACCCCATGACATATCCCCGGTTTGCGCGCCTTTTCGCCAGAGGCTTCGCAGATGTGACGATTGTTTGCAATGCGCAACCGACATCCACGCAAGACTCTGGCCCTCTTCAGCCCGACCCATCTCCCGCCCCCATGCGACTCACCGAGCAGTCTCCGTTCACCGGGTCCCACCCGGCCCACCCCGGCGCCCGTTCGCCCCGCCCGGCCGATGCGACCGCGGCACGCGCCAATGCGCAGCTTTTGCCCACGCTGTTCGACCGCCTGCGCGACGAGGCGCCCAGTCGTACCTCGGAGTTGCCTTCGGACTACACCGTCACGCCGGCGCAGATGCGCGACATCGTGCAGCGCGACCTGGCCCATCTGCTGAACACCACCAACGCCGAAGACCTGATCGACCGCACGCGCCATGCCGATGCGGCGTCTTCCACCATCAACTTCGGCGTGCCGCCGCTGGCGGGCAGCTACCTGTCGGAGCGCAAGTGGGTGGACATCGAACGCATCATCCGCCGCGCCATCCAGGACTACGAGCCGCGCCTCATTCCGGAAACGGTGACGGTGGTGCCGCTCATGAAGGAGGGCGGCGCGGCCGAGGAATACAACGTCCTGCTGTTCGAGATCCGCGCCATGATCAATCTGCGTCCCTATCCGCTGGAGCTCACGGTGCAGAGCGCGGTCGATCTTGAAACCAACCGCATGAGCGTGATCAGCACGGCGCGCTGAAGCGCCCGTCACATCTCACGCCCCACGCCCCACCCATCACTCTTCAGGGAATCGACGCATTCATGGAACCCCGACTTCTGGATTACTACAACAAGGAACTGGTCTACATGCGCGAGGCGGCGAGCGAGTTCGCCAGCTCGCATCCGAAGATTGCGCGCCGCCTGGGCATGCACGGCATCGAAGTGGCCGACCCGTATGTGGAGCGGCTGATCGAGTCGTTCAGCTTCATGTCGGCGCGCATGCAGATCAAGCTGGACGCGGAGTTTCCGCGCTTCACGCAGCGGCTGCTGGAGGTGCTGTATCCGAACTACCTGAGCCCCACGCCGTCGATGGCGGTGGCGCAACTGCATCCCAGCGTGAAAGAGGGCGACTTCACGCGCGGCTTCGTGGTGCCACGCGGCACGGCCTTCCATGCGCGTGTGCCGGCGGGCGAGGAAACCCCGTGCGAGTTCCGCTCCAGCCAGGACGTGACGCTGTGGCCCTTCGAGATCGTCGATGCCAAGCTCACCGGCGCGCCACCCGACATTCCGGCGCTGGAGCGCTATGTGCCGCCGCATGTGCAGGTGACGGGCGCGCTGCGTTTGCGGCTGCGCATCGTGGGCGAGATGGGTTTCAGCGCGCTGGTGGGGCTCGACCGCCTGCCCGTGTACCTGCGCGGCAACGAGCAGGTCGCTTCGCACCTGTTCGAGTTGCTGCACACCTCGGCGGTGGCCACCTTCGTCGGCGAGCCCGGCAAGCTGATGGAGCGCCCGCATGTGGTGACCGACGGCGCGCTGGTGCACGAAGGACTGGCGCCGGGTGAGGGACTGCTGCCGCTGACGTGGAACACCTTCCACGGCCACAACCTGCTGCACGAATACTTCGCGTGCCCCGAGCGCTTCTACTTCTTCACGCTCACGCAGCTCGCACCCGGCCTGGCGCGCGTGCCCGGCAAGGAGGTAGAGATCGTCGTGCTGCTGAGCAAGCCGCCGGGCGCGCTCGGTTCGCTGGTCGATGCCGGGCAGTTCGCGCTGTTCAGCACGCCTGTGGTCAACCTGTTCGAGCGGCGCACGGACCGCATCGAACTGAATGCGGCGCAGCCTGAATTTCACCTCGTGCCCGATCGCTCGCGTCCACTGGACTTCGAGGTCTACTCGGTCCAGCGCATCGGGGGACAGCAGGCGCAAACCACGGCGGAGCTGGAGTTCCGCCCGCTCTACCAGACGCTCAATGAAGACGAGGGCAACTACGGCCGCTACTTCTCGGTGCGGCGCGAGCCCCGGCTGGTGTCGGACACGGCGCGCAAGTACGGCACGCGCACGCCGTACATCGGCACCGAGGTGTTCCTGTCGCTGGTCGACCAGCACGAGGCGCCATACCCCGACAGCCTGCGCTATCTGTCGGTGAAGGCGATGCTCACCAACCGCGACCTGCCGTGCCTGGTGCCGCGCAACGGGCATTCCGACCTGGCCGTGGCCGATTCGATCCCGGTGTCGGCGGTGGGCCTGATCCGCCCGCCGAGCACGCCCAAGTCGCCGTTCGCGCAGCGCGAGATCGCGTGGCGGCTGATTCGCCAGTTGGGCTTCAACCATCTGCCGCTGGCCGACATGCCGCACCGCGAAGGCGCACAGGCGCTGCGCGACATGTTGCGGCTGTTCGTGACGGCCGACAACGATGTGCTGGCCCGCCAGATCGACAGCCTCGTCGGCTCGCGCATCCAGCCGGTCACGCGGCGGCTGCCGGGTGCCGGGCCGTTGATCTACGGGCGCGGCGTGCAGTGCACGCTGAGCGTGGACGAAGAGGGCTTCTCGGGCACGAGCCCGTACCTGCTGGGGCTGGTGCTGGAGCACTACCTCGCGCGGCACGTGAGCATCAACGTGTTCACGCAGACGGTGCTCGAATCGATGCAGCGCGGCACCGTCGCCAAATGGCCGGTGCGCATGGGCGGGCGCGGGATCGTTTGAGGGCTGTCGCGGGGCTCACTTTTAGCGCCGTTGTTCAGGGCGACGCTCACGCCGACACGGTGCTCTTTTTCGCGAATGTCCCCCGCTTCGCTCCTCCTTTATTTCGCGAAAAAGAGCCCCGTATCGGCGCGAGCGTTGGGCAGAGCGGTCGTTGATCGGCGATTCACCAGCAGCGTGCCCATGTGCGAATGGCACCAGGTGCTCCCCGCAGCGAAATAAAGGAGGAGCGAAGCGGGGGACATTCGCGGAGGGGAGCACCTGGTGTCATTCGCACTCGCCCTGAATGAACCCGCAGCGCCCCGAACAGGCCCGCGCAGCACCAACGGCAGATCAGCGTTTTTTCTCCGGCCCGAGTGCCTGTTCGATCAGCCAGCGCATTGCCGAACGCACTTCCTTGGCGTCGGCTCCTGCGTCGATTTCCAGCGCAGCTCGGTCGAAGGCCGCCGACAGCAATTGAGACAGCGCATCGACGGACACTTCGCCGCGCCCCATGCCGGCCTTGGTCAGGCCTTGGCGCAGCGAGTGCGCCGCGTTCGCGTCGTCCATCGCCATGATCTCCGTCATGCCGAGCACGGCGGGCCCGTCGATGAGCAGCAGCCGGGTGCGGCCCGGCACCGTCATCGCGTTCAGGTAAGCCTCGCTTCCTTCGAGCAGCGCTTCGCGCGGCGCAAGCTGCTCGGGCGTGGCCGCTTCGATGTCGGTAGCCACGGCTTCCGACTCGCGCACCAGCACCTGCCTGAACAGATCGCGCTTGTCGGTGAAGTGGTGATAGAGCGCTCCGCGCGTGATGCCCGCGGCCACCGCGATTTCAGGGGTGGAGGTGTCGCCATAGCCCTTGCTGACGAACAGCGCGCGGGCCGCCTCGATCAGCGCCAGACGGGTGGTTTCGGTGCGTTCGCGGTTGGTTCGGGCGGGGGCTTTGGCCATGACCCTAATTTACATGCAGCCTGTTTGTGGATTAATATTTAATTTACATTCTGTCTGTATGTTTTATCTGAAAGGACGAACGCCATGAAAGTAACGAGCTTCTATCCCGTGGTCATGACCCATGACGTCGCCGCAACGGCGGCCTTCTACCAGCGGCACTTCGGCTTCACGGCGCTGTTCACGAGCGACTGGTACGTGCATCTGCAACTGGCGGACGACTCGGCGGTCAACCTCGCCGTGCTCGACGGGCGGCACGAGACGATCCCGGCGCCCGCGCGCGGGCAGGTGGTGGGCGGGCTGCTGCTGAACTTCGAGGTGGACGACCCCGATGCGGTGCACGACCGGCTGAAGGCGGCCGGCCTGCCGATCCTGCTGCCGCTGCGCGACGAGGCCTTCGGCCAGCGGCACTTCATCACCAGCGACCCGAACGGCGTGCTGATCGACATCATCAAGCCGATCCCGCCGAGCGCGGAGTTCGCGGCGCAGTACGAGGCCGGCGCGCTGCCCACGTGATGCGCGGGCGCGCACCCGCTGCCTACTTCATCTCGGCGCGAAGCTCCCGCACACCGCGGCCGAGCTTGCGGCGCAGCAGGTTCCGCAATGTCGAGGCATCGGCGTAGCCGACCTCTTCGGCAATCGCGTCGAGGTCGCTGCCGGACGACACCAGCTGCTTGGCATGCTCGATCCGCAGGTCCTGGAAAAACGCCAGGGGCGACTTGCCCAGCACCGATTCCATCCGGCGCTGCAAGGTGCGTGGGTGCACGTGCAATGCATCCGCACAAGCCTGCAGCGAGAAGCCTTGCGCAAGATGTTCCCGCGACCAGCGCTCGAACCTCGCAATCAGCGGATCGGCGTGGGCCACGAAGTCCGGAATGATGTATTGCGCCTGCGACGAGCGGCTGTCGACGAGCATCAGCCGCGCAACGCGCGCCGCCAGCTCCGGGCTGGCTTGCCGCACCAGCCAGAGTGCCAGGTCGAGATGGCCCATCATGGCGCCCGCCGTCACCACCCCGCGCGATGTGATGACCATGCGTGAATCGTCCAGCTTCACCGCCGGATAACGCTGGCGGAAGAGCGGCGCGAGCGACCATGTCGTGGTCGCTTCCCCATGGTCCAGCAGCCCCGCGTCCGCGAGCAGGAAGGTGCCGATGCAGGCGGCCGCGATGCCGATGCCTTCCGCATGCCAGGCGCGCAGATGGTCCTTGGCTTCGCACACGTCGCGCCGCGCCAAGGCTTCCAGGAGGCTCGCGGGCTGCTTGGCATTCAGGGCTGGCACCACGACCCAATCGGGCCGCCCGAGCGCACTCGCCGGCTCGACCTGTGTGGAGAAGCCCATGGCCGTGCGGATGCGCCTCCTGACGCCGACCAGCCGCACGTCGAACGGCGGTGATGCCGCCCCCTGGATCGCAGCCAGTTCATTCGCCGTGGCAAAGGTGTCCAGCAGCGCGGTGATGCCGGTGTCGAATACGCCGTCGAGGGCAAGGATGCAAAGTTTCATGTCGTGAATCACACCAAAGATGTCGTTTACGACTGTAGCTCGGCGCAAGCCCGCTGCCTAAACTGAGCGTATGACGAAACACCTCGACGACAACAGGCTCGACAACCCGCCGTGGTTTGCCCTCACCACGAAGCAGGCGCATCTGGGGCAGCGCGAAGAACTCGCTGCCCGCTACCACCCGGATGTCGCCGCGTTCGCCGGCGTGGCGAACACGACGCCGGAGGCATTCCGGCAGCTCGGCCTGCTCGTCGCGCCGGGCGGCCACGTGCTGCTCACGCTCCCTGAACTGCTGTCGCCGGTGGAAGGGGTGCATGCGGAGCGCCTGTTTGCCGTGTGCCAGATGGTGGACGCCGGCGAGGCGGCAAGCGGCACGCAAGACGATGTGGTCCGTCTGAGCGCCGCCGATGCCCCCGCGATGATGGAACTGGCCCTGGAGACCAAGCCCGGCCCCTTCGGCCCGCGAACGCACGAGATGGGCAGCTACATCGGCATTCGAGACGGTGGTCGTCTCATCGCGATGGCCGGTGAGCGGATGCGATGCGACGGGTACACGGAGATCAGCGCGGTCTGCGTGAACGACGCGAACCGCGGCAAGGGGATCGCGGGCCGGCTCATGAACATTCTTCGCCGCGAGATACGAGCGCGCGGCGAAACGCCTTTCCTGCATGTCCGCGACGACAACGCGACGGCCATCGGGCTCTACGAACGTCTCGGCTTCCAGACCCGGCAGACGTTCCATCTCTACCGGGTCGGGTTCGGCTAGGCCCTGAGCGCCTCGCCGTCTTCCAGGCCATCCCCCAGGAACCCGCCGCTCTGGTGGGCCCACAGCCGCGCATACAAACCACCTTGCGCCATCAGCGTGCGGTGGTCGCCTTCTTCCACCACGCGGCCTTCGTCGAGCACGATCAGCCGGTCCATCGCCGCGATGGTCGACAGCCGGTGCGCGATGGCGATCACGGTCTTGCCTTCCATCAGCGTGTACAGGCTCTGCTGGATCGCGGCCTCGACTTCGGAGTCGAGCGCGCTCGTGGCTTCGTCCAGCAGCAGGATCGGCGCGTCCTTCAGCATCACGCGCGCAATGGCCACGCGCTGGCGCTGGCCGCCCGACAGCTTCACGCCACGCTCGCCCACGTGCGCCTCGTAGCCGCGCCGGCCGCTGGCATCGCTCAGCGTCTGGATGAAGTCGTGCGCCTCGGCGCGCCGGGCTGCCGCCTCGATCTGCGCGGGCGTGGCGTCGGGCCGGCCGTAGGCGACGTTGTCGGCCACCGAGCGGTGCATCAGCGAGGTGTCCTGCGTGACCATGCCGATGTGGCTGCGCAGCGAGTCCTGCGTGACATGCGCGATGTCCTGCCCGTCGATCAGGATGCGGCCGCTCTCCAGGTCATGGAAGCGCAGCAGCAGGTTCACCAGCGTCGACTTGCCGGCGCCCGAGCGGCCGACAAGGCCGATCTTTTCGCCGGGCTTGACCGTGAGGTTCAGGTCCTCGATCACGCGGCGGCCTGCGTCGCCATAGCGGAAGCTCGCGTGTTCGAAGCGCACTTCGCCGCGCGGCACGTCGAGCACCGTGGCGTCGGCTGCGTCGAGCACCGTGCGCGGGCGCGACAGCGTCTTCATGCCGTCCTGCACCGTGCCGATGTTCTCGAACAGGCTGGTCATTTCCCACATGATCCAGTGCGACATGCCCTGCAGCCGCAGCGCCATCGCGGTGGCCGCTGCCACCGCACCCACGCCGACCGCGCCGGTCGACCACAGCCACAGCGCCATGCCCGCCATGCCGGCGGTCAGGCCCATGCTCAACGCGTGATTGACGATCTCGAACGCGCTCACCAGCCGCATCTGGCCGTAGCCGGTGTGCATGAACTCGCGCATGGCGTCGCGCGCAAAGCCGGCCTCGCGCTGCGTGTGCGAGAACAGCTTGACGGTCGCGATGTTGGTGTAGGCGTCGGTCACGCGGCCGGTCATGAGCGAGCGCGCATCGGCCTGCGCCTTGCCGACCTTGCCCAGCCGCGGCACGAAGTAGATGAGGGCGCAGATGTACAGCACCAGCCAGATCACGAAGGGCCACACCAGTTGCGCATCGAGCACGCCCACCAGGATGATCATGGTCGCGACATACACGCCCATGGCCACCAGCACGTCGGCCAGCACGAACACGGTCTCGCGCACCGCCAGCGCGGTCTGCATCACCTTGGCCGTGATGCGGCCGGCGAACTCGTCCTGATAGAAGGCCATGCTCTGGCCCAGCATCAGCCGGTGGAAGTTCCAGCGCAGGCGCATCGGCAGGTTCACCGCCAGCGTCTGGTGCTTGACGATGGTCTGCAGCGCCACCACGCCGATGCTGATCACCAGGAAGGCGGCCAGCCACAGCAGCGTGTCGCCGCGCTCGGCCCACAGGCGCGAGGGCACCTGCCCGCCGAGCCAGTCGACGATGCGCCCGAGGATCGCGAACAGCGCGGCCTCGAAGATCGACATGACGGCGGTGAGCACCGCCATCGCGGCGATCTTCCCGCGCACGCCATGCGTGCAGGCCCACAGGAAGGCGAAGAAGCCTTGGGGCGGCAGCGCGGGTTCGGCGGCGGGGTAGGGGTGAAGTAGTTTTTCGAAGAAGCGGAACAAGGCGAACGATCTCCCAGATAGCCGGCAACTTTAGCCGTGCATGCATGACCTTGCCCTGAAAAGGTGCGTTCTTCTTCAGCTTGCGTGGCTTCTATTCGATGGGTGCCGATCGCGCCGCGGACTTTCGTTGCATGCCGCCCAATCGTTCGCTCAGGAAGTCGATGAAAGTACGCAGCTTGGGCGACATGTACTGCCGGCTCGTGTACACGGCAAAGAGCGTGACGGGCGGCGAATCGAAGTCGGGCAGCAACCGAACCAACCGGCCGTTCGCAAGGTCGTCATCGATCAGCCACAGCGGCATGAAGGCGATGCCCATGCCGGCGCGCACCGCATGCAGCGTGAGCGTGGTGTCGTCGGAGCGCATGGCCGGCGTGAGGCGCAGCGGAAACATCCGCCCACCCGGCCCCTTGAGCGCGAGGTTCTCCAGGTTCACATAGCTGGGCACGATGGCGCCGAAGCGCGCCAGGTCGGCGGGCAGGCTGGGGTCGCCGCCCGCGCGCTTCAGATATGCCGGTGTGCCTGCAAGGTAGAAGGGCACGCGGCACAGCGGCCGGGCGATCAGCGCGGGAGACAGTTCCTGCGTGGCGCGCAGCGCAAGGTCGTAGCCGTCGGCCGCGAGATCGACCTTGCGGTTTTCCAGGTGCATGTCGACCAGCACCTCGGGATAGCGTTCGCGGTAGTCGGCCAGCACGCGCGCAAAGCGCGGTGTGGCACACCAGACCGGCGCGCTCACCTTGAGCTGGCCGCGCGGCATTTCGCTGGTCTGGCCGATGGCGGCTTCGGCCGCGTCGAGCAGGTCGAGCGCGCGGCGGCTCTGCTCGTACCAGGCGGTGCCGGCTTCGGTCAGGCTCAGGTGCCGGCTCGAACGGTGCAGCAGCCGCGCGCCGAGCGACTTTTCGAGCTGGGCCACGTGCTTGCTCGCCATCGGCGGCGACATACCGAGGCGCCCGGCTGCAGCCACGAAGCTGCCGGCCTCGACGACTTCGCGGAACACGCGCAGGCTGGTCATCTGGTCCATGTGAGCCCCTTTGAAGATTTCCTGTGAGGAACTGATTCGATGCATCCTAGCCTGTCGATTTCCTGGGAGGAAATGTCTACAGTCGATGCAACGCTTTCAAGGAGCATCGACTTGACCCACGACAACACGAACACCCCACGCCTGCCGACCTATTTCATCTCGCACGGCGGCGGCCCCTGGCCCTGGATGAAGAAGGAAATGGGCCCGACCTACGACCAGCTTGCCGCTTCGCTCGCCGACATGCCGCGGCAGATCGGCCGCACGCCGAGCGCCATCCTCATGGTGTCGGCGCATTGGGAGGCCCCCGCCTTCACGGTGCAGGGCAATCCGAAGCCGCCCATGATTTATGACTACGGCGGCTTCCCGCCCCACACCTACGAAGTGCACTACGACGCGCCGGGTTCGCCCGAACTCGCGCAGCGCGTGCGGGCGCTGATTGCCGCCGCGGGGTTGCCGGTGCAGATCGATCCCGAGCGCGGCTATGACCACGGCATGTTCGCCCCGATGGCCGCGATGTACCCCAAGGCCGATGTGCCGGTGGTGCAACTGTCGCTACGGCGCGGGCTCGACCCGGCCGAGCACCTGGCGTTGGGCCGCGCACTCGCACCACTGCGCGACGAGAACGTGCTGATCGTCGGCAGCGGCCTGAGCTATCACAACCTGCGCAACTTCGGGCCGCAGGCGCATGGTGTCTCTAAGGCCTTCGACGACTGGCTCGACGAGGCGGTGGTCAAGGGCTCATCAACCAAGCGCAGCGAACAGTTGCTGAACTGGGCCGCTGCTCCTTCGGCGCGGATGGCGCATCCACGTGAAGAGCATTTGATTCCGTTGATGGTGGCGGTGGGCGCGGCAGAGGCCGATGCCGGTGAGCGCGTGTATCACGAGGACGCGTTCATGGGCGGGCTTGTGGTGTCCAGCTACCGCTTCGGGGCTGTTTGATATTTCGTTGCGCGTGATTCTGAGCGCTGTTGTTCAGGGCGACACTCACGCCGACACGGTGCTCTTTTTCGCGAATGTCCCCCGCTTCGCTCCTCCTTTATTTCGCGAAAAAGAGCCCCGTATCGGCGCGAGCGTGTTCAGAGCACTGGTTGATCACAGGATCACCAGAAGCGTGCCCATGTGCGAATGGCACCAGGTGCTCCCCGCAGCGAAATAAAGGAGGAGCGAAGCGGGGGACATTCGCGGAGGGGAGCTCCTGGTGTCATTCGCACTCGCCCTGAATGACCCCGAACCCGCTTTGAACAGCAGCGCCCCGAAGAACAGCAGAGCCAAGAACAAGACGAGCCTAAGACCCGCGCCGACCAACCCCATCGGAATCAACCAGCCCCACGCGCGTCTGCCGCCCCCATGTGCCGCGCCCGGTAAGAAAGGTCCACCAGCCCCACGCCGCGCCCGTGTGCCGCAGGATCTGAAAGGTGAAGGGCTCGATCAGCGCGGCGAGGAAGGCTTGAACCATGTTCGCTTCGCTGTGCTGGCCGATCCAGCGTCGGTAAAGAAACACCGACCACAGATGAAAGACGAGGTCGAGCACGATCTTCGCGCCGATCACGCCCGCCACTGGCGCCAGCACGCCGAAGTTGCCACGCACCAGGTACATCAGCAGCAATCCGAAGGCGGCCAGCCCGTAGAGCGGCTGCAACGTGTCGATGGCCTTCACCGGCAGCATCGCGATGCCGAGCCAGCCATAACGCCGGTCGCCCACCATCGCGCGGTACCAGTACTGCGTCTGCAGGAAACCGCCAAACCAGCGCCGACGCTGCCGCAGGAAGGCGCCCGTGCTGCTTGGCGCATCGGTGTGCGCCTGCGCATCGCCGAGCACGCGCACGGTCCACGGCAGGTCGTGCGCCTGGGCATGGCGATGCAGGCGATGGATGAGTTCGTAGTCTTCCACCAGGCAGTCGGTGTCGAAGCCGCCGACCGCGCGCACCGCGTCCAGCCGGAAGCCCGCGAAGGCACCCGAGATCAGCAGCAGGCCGTTGACGCGCATCCATGCATAGCGCGAGAGAAAGTTGCGGATGTACTCGTAGGTCTGGAACCACTGGAAGCAGCGCCCCGTCAACGTGCGACTGCACACCGGCGTGATGACGCCGGTGGCGGCCACGAGGTTCGGCTCGGACGAAAACGCATGGCGAACGGCTGCGATGGCCTTGTGGTCGAGCAGCGTGTCACCGTCCACCGTGAGCACCGTGTCGGTGTCGATGCAGAGAATGGCCGCGTTCAATGCCACAGCCTTGCCGCCGTGCGGCAGCCGCAGCCAGTACAGGCCGGGGTGCGTGGTGCTGGCTGCGCTCAGTTCACCCAGAGCCGGTGCCACGAGGCCGTAGCGCGTGGTGAGCAATTCGGCGGTGCCATCGCTGGAGCCGTCGTCCGCGATCACGATGCGGTCGGGCACATCGCTCTGGCCGAGCAGCGCGGCCAGCGTCACGGGCAGCACTGCGGCCTCGTTGTGCGATGCGACGATCACGCCCAGCGTGTTGCGGCGCGTGCGGCCTACTTCGGTGGTTGGTACAACCGGCACGGCCCGGGGCCGCAGGATCGGCAAGGTCATCCAGCCGACGAACAGCAGCAGCACGGTGTCGTACAGCACATAGGCCACGCCGACCGACCACGCCCGGACGTTGCCGACGCGAAAGGCCATGGCAAACAGCAAGGCCCACAGCACGAGCACGCCGCCGTGAATCAGCCAGCTTCGCAGCGGGGTACTGGGAGGAGACAGGCGCGGTGATGCGGCCACGAAGGCGCGCTGAAGGGAATCGTTCAAGAGGATGTGCCCGGGCGACGAACGGTGATACGCAAAAAATCGGCCAGCGGTTTCAAAAGGCCCAGGACAAAGCCGGGACAATCGAAAGCGCTCCTGACTGAGTCGGCCCACGCCCGAAAATTCCCCGCATGCTCCCACAAACCCGCTACACCCGGACCGCCATGGCACTGCACTGGCTGGTCGCGGTGCTCATGGCCATCAACATCGCGCTGATCCTGCTGGTCGACCACTACCCCGACGACTGGGTGCGCCCCGCCGTCGACACCCACAAGTCGATCGGCATCACCGTGCTGGGGCTGGTGATCCTGCGGCTTCTGTGGCGAGCCACGCACCGGCCGCCGGCCATGCCCGGTTCGTACGGGCCACTCGAGCGCTTCGCCGCGCATGCGGCCCACGGCGTGCTTTACCTGCTGATGGTCTTGCTGCCGCTGTCAGGCTGGATGCACGACTCGGCCTGGAAGGACGCGGCCACGCACCCGATGCAGCTCTTCGGGCTGTTCGAATGGCCGCGCATCGGCTGGATCATGGCCATCGAGCCTGTCGCCAAGGAGACCTGGCACACCGTGCTCGGCGGCGTGCACACCTGGGCCGGCTATGTGCTTTACGTGATGTTCGGGCTGCATGTGTTGGGCGCGCTCAAGCACCAGTTTGTCGACGGCGAAGCCGAACTCCAGAGGATGCTGCCATGAGTGTCGACACCATCGAACAAGCCCGTGCCGAGATCGCGCGCATCGATGCGCTCTCGACGCACCATGACCCGGTGCACGAAGGTGTGCGCGTGCGCTGGCGCCGCTTTGGCACCGACACCACGAAGCCGCCGCTGGTGCTGCTGCACGGCGGCCACGGCAGCTGGATGCATTGGCTGCGCAACGCCGAGGCGCTGTCGGCCGGCCGCACGCTCTGGCTGCCCGACATGCCGGGCTTTCATGATTCCGATGCGCTGCCCCGCGTGGCACCCGGCGAAGACTCGCTCCCGCCGCTGCTGAAGGCGCTCGGCGGCACGCTCGACGCGCTGATCGGCGCGGGCACGCCCATCGATCTCGGCGGTTTTTCCTTCGGCGGGCTCACTGCCGCCCGCTTCGCGGTGCAGCGCCGCGCCATCCGGCGCATGGCGCTCATGGGCAGCGGCGGCCACGGCACGCTGCGGCGCATGACGGTGCAGATGATCAACTGGCGCGCCGCGCCCGACCGCGAGGCGGAACGCGCCGCGCTGCTGCACAACCTGGGCGCGCTGATGCTGCACGACAAGGCCGCCATCGACCCGCTGGCCTTCGAGATCCACGACATCTCCTGCCACGGCACGCGCTTTCGCAGCAAGGAGGTGTCGCTCGCGGGCGGGCTGCAGGCGGCGCTAGACACGCTGGGCGTGCCGACGCTGCTGCTCTGGGGCGAGTACGACGTCACCGCCGATCCGCGTCCGCTGGTGGCGCAACTGGTGGCCGAAGGGCCGGGCCGCGAAGGCACGGTGATCGACGGCGCCGGGCACTGGGTGCAGTACGAGCGCGCCGCGCAGGTCAACGCGCGGTTACTGCAGTTCCTCGGCTGACCCCGGCCCTCACTGCTTGGTGAGGCCCAGCTTGCGGATGGTGTCGGCCCACTGGTCGTAGGTCGTGCGTGTCAGGTCGGCCAGTTGCTGCGGGGTCGACGACTCGGCTTCGTAGGCGCCCTGGCGGAAGAAGTCGCGCGTGGCCGGCATGGCCAGCACCTGCGCCAGCGCGGCGTTGAGCTTTGCCACCACCGGCGCCGGCATGCGCGCTGGTCCGTAGAAGCCCAGCCAGCTCGCCATGTCGACGCCGCTCACGCCTTGCTCGGTCATCGTGGGCACGTCGGGCAGCATTGGGCTGCGCTTGGGCGTCGCCACCGCCAGCATGCGGACCTTGCCGGTGGCCGTGTTCTGGATGGCGTTGGGCGCCGCGTCGAAGTAGTACTGCACGCGGCCCGCCAGAAAGTCTTTCGCGGCGTCGGCACCGCCCTTGTAGGGCACATGCACCACGTCCAGCCCGGCCTGCCGCGCGAAAGCCTCGCCGTAGATGTGCGACGAGGTGCCGGTACCGAACGAGGCATAGCTCATCTTCCCCGGATTGGCCTTGATGTAGGCGATCAGCTCCTGCACGTTGTGCGCCGGCACGCTGGTGTGCACGGTCAGCACCAGCGGGCCGCGTGCGCCGAGCGAGATCGGCGTGAGGTCCTTGAACGGGTCGTAGCGCACCTGTGCCAGCGTCTGCGGGTTCTGCGCCACGACGGAAGAGGGCGCGTACATGAAGGTGTAGCCGTCGGGCGCCGCGCGAATCACCTCTTCCGTTGCAAGGATGAAGCTCGCTCCCGGCCGGTTCTCGACGATCACCGGCGTCTGCAGCACCTCGCCGAGTTTGTTGGCGACGAAGCGCGCCTGCGAGTCGGAGGCGCCACCCGCCGAAAGACCGAGCACGATGCGGATGCTGCGGCCCTTTTCCGGAAAGGCCGCGGGCTGCGCCGCGAGCGTGGCCAGCGGCAAGGCGGCGGCGCCCAGCGCGATCCACGCGGTGAGGCTGCGCCTGGCGATGAAGAAAGAGGGGGTCATTGCTTGGCCAAGCCTACCTGCTGCACCAGCGCGCCCCAGCGCTCGTAGGTCGAGCGCGTGATGCTTGCAAATTCTTCCGGCGTGGTCGCGCCGGCCTCGTAGCCACCCGTGAGATAGAACTCGCGCACCTGCGGCATCGCCAGCACGCGCGTGAGCGCCGCGTTGAGCTTTGCGACCACCGGCGCCGGCATGCGCGCCGGCCCGTAGAAGCCGAGCCAGCTCGGCAGGTCGAGCCCTGCATAGCCTTGTTCGGCGAAGGTGGGCACGTCGGGCAGCGCGGCGATGCGCGCGTTCGCCGCGATGGCCAGCACCTTCACCTTGCCCGTGGCCGAGGTGATGATGGCCGACGAGGCCGAGTCGAACATGTACTGCACGCGTCCGCCGATCAGGTCCTTGGCCGCGTCCGAGCCGCCCTTGTAGGGGATGTGCACCGCGTCGATGCCGGTCTTCTTCACGAAGGCCTCGCCGTAGATGTGCGACGAGGTGCCCGCGCCGAACGAGGCATAGCTCACCTTGCCGGGATGGGCCTTCACGTAGGCCACGAGTTCCTTCACGTTGTTGACCGGCACCGTGGTGCTGACCGACAGCACCAGCGGGCCGCGTCCGCCCATCGAGATGGCGGTGAAGTCCTTGAACGGGTCGTAGGGCACCTGCGCGAAGGTGTGCGGGTTCTGCGCCATCGTGGAAGAGGGCGCGTACAGCAGCGTGTAGCCATCGGGCAGCGCGCGCGACACCTCGTTGGCCGCGAGCATGGTGCTGGCGCCGGGCTTGTTGTCGACGATCACGCTGGTGCCCAGCACCTCGCCCAGCTTCAGCGCCACGATGCGCGCCTGCGCATCGGTGCCGCCACCGGCCGTGAAGCCCACGACGATGCGGATGGGCTTGTTGCGCGCCGGAAAGTCCTGCGCCATGGCCAGCGGCGCCAGGGCCAGCAAGGCTGCGGCGCCAAGCACCGAGCCGAACGCACGGCGAGTGCCGTCGAGTTTCTTCATCAATGTCTCCGTTGTTCTGTCTTCTTATATTGATTTAGAAAATCATAAAAATCCATATTGACTAGGGAATTCCCCGAGAAATTGGCTTTTCATGGATTTTGAGTTTGACAAAATGAACATTGAAATCAAAATACGATGAAACAGCCCATCCAAGACACCTATCCATGAAAACTGTCGTCCGCACCGACGAGCGCATCCTGTCCTCCGACATCTTCGACCGCGACAGCCGCGTCAAGCGCCCTGACCACGGCAGCTGGGCCGAGCCCGGCAAGAACATTCCGGTCTATCACCGCTGCGGCGTGCTGGTGGTCGGCGGCGGCCCGTCGGGCACCGCCGCAGCCGCCGCTGCCGCCCGTGCGGGCGCCGACGTGGCGCTGCTCGAGCGCTACAACCATCTGGGTGGCTTGTCGACCGGCGGCCTCGTGATCTGGATCGACCGCATGACCGACTGGGAAGGCAAGCTGGTGATCCGCGGCTTCGCCGAAGAACTGTTCGACCGCCTGCCCGCCGACGCCATCGCCGGCCCGCAGCGCGAAGACTGGGGCTCGCAAGACGTGGCCAAGGCCGCGCACTGGTCGCAGCGCACCGCCGCCTACCACGGCGTCGTCACCTGGTCGCCCACCATCGACCCCGAGCGCCTGAAGCTGCTCTCGCAAGAGATCGTGCTGGAGCGCAAGGTCAAGCTCATCTACCACTCGTGGGCCGCCATCCCGATCGTGCAGGACGGCGCCGTCAAGGGCGTGGTCTTCGAGAGCAAGGAAGGCCGCATGGCCATCATGGCCGACGTGGTGGTGGACGCCACCGGCGACGGCGACCTGTTCGCCCGCGCGGGCGCCGCCTACGTGAACGACATCGAAGAGGCCGACGTGCACCACTGCATGAACACCTCGTGGCTGTTCGGCGGCGTGGACATGAACCGCTGGATCGACTTCAAGGCCGGCCAGCCCGATGCGTTTGCCGGCTTCATGGCGCGCGGACGCGAGCAGCTCGGCCTGTTCGAGCGGCCCTTCGTTTCGTGGCGCAACGACGTGGCGCTCTTCATGGGGCCGCGCCAGTCGGGCTATTCGGCGCTCGACGTGGACGATCTCACGGCCGTCGAAGTGCGCTCGCACCGCGCGATGGCCGCGCACCTCGATTACTTCAAGGCGCACGCGCCCGGCTTCGAAGACGCCTACCTGATGCTCAGCGCGCCGCAGATCGGCGTGCGCCATGCGCGGCGCCTGACCGGCGTGGGCGCGGTGCTGCGCAGCCAGTGGCCCGACGGCGTCGCGCTGGCGGACGAGATCGGTGTGTCGCCCGCCGTGTCGCCGAAATTCCCGAACATCTCCATCCCTTATGGCGCGCTGGTGCCGCAGCAGCTCGACGGCCTCGTGGCCTGCGGGCGCCACATCTCGTGCGACCGCAACTCGCACGGCTTCATGCGCGAGATTCCGCAGTGCTGGATCACCGGGCAGGCGGCGGGCGTGGCGGCGGCGCTGGCGTCACAGGGCGGCATCGCACCGCGCTTCGTCGACACCGGTGCGCTGCAGTCCGCGCTGCTGGCACAGGGCGTGTACCTGCGCGCCGGAGCAGGGCAGGGCGCGGCATCCGTCGCGGCCGAAGCCAGTGCCTGAAGCTTTCGCCATGAACCCGGACGAGCTCCTTTCGCAAGCCTCTACATTGCAGAGTCTTGCAAAGCGTTCAAAGGGTCCCTTCATGTCCACCGATAAAAACGACAGCTCTCTTTCCGCGGCCGATGCTTCCGATGCGCGCGGCGAACGTTCCGACACCGTGAGCGCGCTGGAGCGCGGCATCTCGGTGCTGCGCTGCTTCAGCGAAGAGCGCCCGGTGCTCGGCCACGCCGACGTGGCGCGCATGACCGGCATTCCGCGCCCCACCGTCAACCGCCTGGTCGCCACGCTGCTCTCGATGGGCATGCTCAAGCCCGCGCAGGCGGCCGACCGCTTCATGCTCGGGCCGGGCGTGGTGTCGCTCTCGCGCGTGTTCCTCGGCAGCCTCGACGTGCGCGCCGCCGCGCGGCCCAGCATGCAGGCGATGGCGGAGGAGGTCGGTGCCTCCGTCTACCTCGCGGTGCGCGACGGCATGGAGATGGTGCTGATCGAAGCCTGCCGCCCGCGCTCGTCGATGCTCTCGGCGCGGCTCGACGTGGGCTCGCGCGCGCCGCTGGCCAACTCGGCGTTGGGCCGCTCGTACCTCTCGGCCCTGCCCGAGGCGCAGCGCAACCAGTTGATCGATTCGATGCGTCTCCTGCGCGGCCCCGAGTGGGACAGCATCGCGCCCAACATGAACCGCGCCATCGGCGAATCGAAGCGGCTGGGCTATTGCCTCTCGCTCGGCGAGTTCCACCGCGAGATCAACTCGGTGTCGGTGCCGCTCATCGGGCCGGACGGCGAAGTGATGGCGCTCAACGGTGGCGGCGCCGCCTTCGTGTTCACCGAAGACCGGTTGCGCAACGAACTCGCACCGCGCCTGCACGACATCGCGCTGACGATTGCGCGCGACATCGGCGGCCACGTACCGACACCCACACCCTCGCCGGGCTAGCAACCCGGCCGGGGCTTGATCCCCACGACGACAGAAGAACGGAGACACAGGTCATGCACCTGAGCAACGAAGAAAAAGCCATGTACGACGGCCGCGACGGACCGGCGGTACAGAAGGCGATGGACCTCTTGATGCGCTACGGCGAAGCCCTCGGCGCCGAGCGACTGGTCGAGACGCGCAACGTCTGCGCCACCATCACCTCGACCACGCCCTTCCAGCGCGACTTCGCGCTTGCCAAGGGCGGCGGCATGGACGCGGTGTTCTCCGAATTCAGCCTCGACAGCCAGGAGACGGTCGAGATTCCCAAGTTCAAGGTCTTCACGAGCCACCTGCAACTGGGCTTCGACCCCGGCCAACCCGAGCGCATGGGCGTGAGCGAGGAGATCGTCCAGTTCTACAACAAGAGCGAACGCCACGCCGCCGGCCTCGGCGCGCAGATCATGAACACTTGCACGCCCTACCAGGTCGGCAACATCCCGACGCGCGGCGAGCACTGCGCGTGGATGGAGTCGTCGGCGGTGGTGTATTGCAATTCGGTGCTGGGCGCGCGCACCAACACCGAAGGCCGCGAGAGCACAGGCGCCGCCATGCTCACCGGCCGCATTCCGTATTGGGGCTACCACCTCGACGAAAACCGCCGCGCGACGCACGTGATCGAACTCGACATCGAGGTCGAGTCGGTGCAGGACTGGGGCCTGCTCGGCTACTACATCGGCGAGCACGTGCAGGAGCGCGTGCCGGTGGTGCACAGCAAGCGCGGCATCGGCCGCGTGCCGAACCTGCCAAGGCTCAAGCACTTCGGTGCCGCGGCGTCGTCGTCGGGCGGCGTGGAGATGTATCACATCGCCGGCATCACGCCGGAGGCGCTGACGCTGGAACAGGCACTCGGCGGACGTGCGCCGGTCGAGGTGCTGCGCTACGGCGAGGCCGAGCGCCGCGCAACCTACGAAAAGATCAACGTCACCGGCAAGGACAGCGAAGTCCAGTACGTGATGCTCGGCTGTCCGCACTACACCATCGAGCAGATCTGGGAGGCCGCTCAACTCATCGAAGGGCGCCGTGTGCACCCCGATTGCGAGCTGTGGATCTTCACGCCGCGCGCCATCAAGTCGCTGGCCGACCGCAACGGCTACACCAAGATCATCGAAGACGCGGGCGGCATCCTCATGAGCGACAGCTGCTCGGCCATGAGCCGCGCCGTGCCCAAGGGCACGAAGACGGTGGCGCTCGATTCCGCCAAGCAGGCGCACTACCTGCCCGCCATCCTCGGCGTGCAGGCCTGGTTCGGCAGCACGGCCGAATGCATCGACGCGGCTTGCACCGGCCGCTGGAACGGAGCCTACGCATGAGCGATGCAGTCATCACCGAACACACCATCGTCATCCGTGGCCGCAAGGTGGTGGGCGGCGTGGCCGAAGGCGAGGCGCTGGTCACGCGCGATCGCATCTCAGGCTGGGGCGGCATCGACCCGCGCACCGGCACCGTCATCGAGACGCGGCACGAACTGCGCGGCCAGAGCTTCGCGGGCAAGGTGCTGGTGTTTCCGGGGGCCAAGGGCTCGTCGGGCTGGTCCGTGATGTTCCACATGACGCGGCTCATGAACTCCGCGCCCGCGGCGTTCCTGTTCAACGAGATGACGACCAAGATGGCGCTGGGCGCCGTGGTCACGCATTCGCCGTCGATGACCGACTTCGAGCGCGATCCGCTCGAATGCATCGCGACCGGCGACTGGGTGCGTGTGGACGCCGACCGTGGCGTGATCGAGATCACCAAGAAGAACAACGACAAAACCGGAGACCGCCCATGACCCGCCCTCTGCGCAGCAACTTCCCGCGCGGCTCCTATCTCTGGTCGGTGCGCAATGCGCACTGGCGCGCACTCGGCATTCCCGAAGAGGATTGCGAAAAGCCCAAGATCGCGATCGTCAACAGCTCCTCGGAGCTGGCCGCCTGCTTCAGCCATCTCGACAAGGTGGCGGTGGAAATCAAGGCGGCGATCCGCGCGGCGGGCGGCGTGCCCTTCGAGATCCGCACCGCAGCGCCCAGCGACTTCATCACCGGTGCGGGCGCGCGCGGCGCCTACATGCTGGGCGCGCGCGACCTCGTGACCAACGACATCGAGGTGGCTGTCGAAGGCGCGCAGCTCGACGGCATGGTCTGCCTCACCTCGTGCGACAAGACGGTGCCGGGGCAGCTCATGGCGGCCGCGCGGCTCAACATCCCCACACTGCTCGTGCCCTGCGGCTACCAGCCCAGCGGCGAGTACCGCGGCAAGCACATGGACATCGAGGAGGTGTTCATCGGCGCGATGCACGCGGTCACCGGCAACCTGCCGGTGGAAGAACTCGTGGGCATGAGCCGCGAGGCGATTCGCGGGCCGGGCGTGTGCTCGGGCCTGGGCACCGCCAACTCGATGCACATCGTGTGCGAGGCGCTCGGCATGGCCTTGCCCGGCAGCGCGCCGGTGGCCGCGCTGAGCCCGAAGATGATGGACGACGTGCGCGCGGCCGGCACGCGCATCGTGCGGATGGTGCTCGACGACCTGAAGCCGCGCGACATCCTCTCGGCCGGCGCCTTCGCCAACGCGGTGCGGGCAGTGCTCTCCGTCGGCGGCTCGCTCAACACGGCCAAGCACCTGCAGGCGATATCGACCGAAGGCGAGTGCGGCGTCGATGTGTACGGCCTCTTCGAAAGCCTCGGCCCCACGACGCCGGTGCTGGCCGGCGTGCGGCCCATCGGCGAGCATTCGATCGAGGCCTTCGAGGCGGCGGGCGGTTGCCGCGCGCTGATGAAGCAGCTCGCGCCCTTGCTCGACACGGGCGCGCTCACGGTGACTGGCGGCACGGTCGCCGACAACCTGCGCAATGCCGAAGTGATGGATGCCGAGGTGATCCGCCCCATCGATCGCCCGGTCGCGCCGCTGCCGGCCATCGTTCTTTTGCGCGGCAACCTCGCGCCCGAGTCGGGCCTCATCAAGACCGGCATTGCCGAGCGCAAGGTGCGGCGCTTCACCGGGCCGGCCGTGTGCTTCTGGACTTCGGATGCCGCCATCGCCGCGATCAAGAACAACGAGATCGTTCCCGGCCAGGTGGTCGTGATGCGCGGCGCCGGCGCGTGCGGCGGGCCGGCCATGGGCGGCGGCGCATCGCGCGTGGTCTTCGCTGTCGACGGCGCGGGGCTCGGTGACCAGGTCGCGCTGCTCACCGACGGGCATCTCTCGGGCCTGGTCTGCAAGGGCCTCGTGGTGGCCGAGGTGTCGCCCGAAGCGGCGCTCGGTGGCCCGCTCGGGCTGGTGCGCGATGGCGATGTGATCACCATCGACCTCGATGCGCGCCGCCTCGACATCGCATTGACCGATGCCGAACTTGCCGCGCGCCGCGCCGACTGGCAAGCACCGCCCCCAGCCTTCGACACCGGCTGGCTGCAGCAGTACCGGCGCAACGTGAGTCCGCTTTCAAAGGGCGCCGTGCTCGTGCGCACGGAGCGCCCGCAGCCCGCCAGCTAGACCTTTCTCCCCCGGCCTTCGCCAACCGGTGCGAACCCCCGTTCGCACCCGGTGGCGCAGCCCTGCGCGCGACCCGAGTTTTCAACCAAGAAAAGAGCAGGAGACAAGAAACCATGAAGAGACTTTTGATGTGTTCGGCCATTGGCCTTGCCAGCAGCGGCGCGGCGCACGCGCAATCCAGCGTCACCGTGTTCGGCGTGATGGACCTCGGCATCCAGTACACGAACGGCGTCGGAGGCGGCGCGGTCAAGGCGCTGTCCAACGGCGGGCTCTCGACCAGCCGAATCGGCTTTCGCGGCACCGAAGACCTGGGCGGCGGGCTCAGCGCGGGCTTCTGGCTCGAAGGCAGCCTCAACCCCGATGTGGGCACCGGCCGGCCGAGCAACAGCAACAACCAGACGAGCGGCGCGGGACCCGCGGGGTCGATCACCTTCGATCGCATGTCCTTCGTGAGCCTCGCGTCGGCCACGCTGGGCGAAGTGCGGCTGGGCCACGACTTCATTCCCACGCACTACAACAGCATCTACTTCGACCCCTTCAACGCCAACGGCGTGGCACGCGCGGGCAACCTCACGTTCGCGGGCGCGGGCACCGGGCCGCTGCCGACGGCCATCACCGGCAGCAACACGGTGAGCTACTGGCTGCCGCCCAAGCTCGGCGGCTTCTACGGCATGGCGATGGTCGGCACCGGGGAGAACATCTCCACCGCGCCGAACCGCGACGACGGCAACTTTGCCGGCGCGCGCTTCGGTTTTGCCTCGGGCGCGTTCGACATCGCAGCGGCCGTCACGCGCTCGCATTTCAATACCACTGCCACCATCGGCAACTACACGCACGCCAACATCGGCGGCTCGTGGGACGCGGGCTTTGCGAAGTTCTTCGCGCTCTACAACAAGGTGACGGTGAAGCTCGCGGCCGGCACGGTGCGCAAGAACACCGCCGAGATCGGTGCGCACATTCCGGCCTTCGAGGTCGGCCGCATCCGCGTGAGCTATGCCTACCTGGACGACCGCAGCGACGACAGCCTGCGCAACGCCAACGGCATGCCGCGCAACCGCGACGACGCGCGCCAGTTCGGCATCGGCTACGTGCACAACCTCTCCAGGCGCACCGCGCTCTACGGCACCTACGCACGGCTGATGAACAGCGGGCAGGCGCGCTATGTGGTGAGCGGCGGCGTTGCGCCGGCGGGCGGCAAGCGCTCGTCGGGCTGGGAGTTCGGCGTGCGGCATCTCTTCTGATCCTGCGAACCAAGGAGGCTTTCATGCGACGCAGAAACCTGAACCTTGCGGCCCTTGCCGCTCTCCCGGCCGCGATGCTTCCGGGCACGGCGGCCTGGAGCGCCGATGCCTATCCGAACAAGCCCTTGCGGCTGATCGTCGGCTTCGCGCCCGGTGGCGGCGCCGATGCGCTCACGCGGATCATCGCGGAGGGGCTGTCCAAGCAACTCGGCCAGCAGGTGATCGTGGAAAACCGCCCCGGCGCCGACGGCGTGCTCGCGGCGCAAGCGACTTCGTCGGCCAAGCCCGACGGCTACACGCTGCTGATGGGCACCAACACCGCGATGGTGGCGGCGCCCACGTTGCGGCCGACCTCGCCCTACGACCCCTTCAAGGCCTTCACGCCGATCAGCTCGGCGGGGCAGTTCTCGATGTTCCTCGTGGTGCCGTCGAGCTTGCCGGTGAAAAGCGTGCACGAGCTGCTGGCGATGGTGACGGCCAAGCCCGGCGACTACAACTCGGCATCGAGCAACAGCGCGTCAGAACTGGCAATGCTGCAGTTGCTGGGCGAGCGCAAGGTGGTCAACGCGCGCTACAAGGGCGACATGCAGGCCATGACCGACCTGCTGGGCGGGCAGATCCACATGATGTTCACCACCGGCACGCTGGCACCCGGCTTCGTGAAGGAGGGGCGCATCCGCGCGCTGGTCACGCTGCTGCCGCAGCGCAGCGGCCTGCTGCCCGATGTGCCCACGGGCGGCGAGCTGGGGCTGGGCAAGCTCACCATCACGCCATGGGCCGGTTTCTTCGGACCACCGGGCCTGCCGAAGGAGATCACCGACAAGCTCTCGCTGGAGTTGCAGAACACGCTCAAGCGGCCTGACGTGCACACGCAACTGGTGCAGCAGGGCTTCGAGGGCTACGGCATGAGCCCCGCGAAGTTCGCCGAGTTCTTCCGCACGCAGTACGACGCCTTCGGCGCCACCGTGCGGGAGCACAACGTCAAGTTCGAATAGAGGCGGCCTCTCGGCGCCAGAACGCCGCATCCGGGAACGTGCCCGCGCCGGCCGCGGCGTTGTCCGCCATGTGTTCGGCGCGGCTCGTGCCCGGGATCGCGCAGGTCACGGCCGGGTGGCTCAGCACGAACTTCAGCAGCACCTGCGCCCAGCTCGTGCAGCCGATCTCGTTGGCCCACGCGGGCAGCGGCTTGTCGCGCAGCCGCCGCAGCAGGCCGCCGCCACCGAAGGGCAGGTTGACGATCACCGCCACGCCGCGCTCGGCCGCGAGCGGCAGCAGGCGTTGCTCGGCCTCGCGCGCATCGAGCGAGTAGTTGATCTGCAGAAAGTCGAGCTTCTCGGCGCGCAGCACCGCTTCGACCTCGTCATAGGCCGAGGCCGTGTAGTGCGTGATGCCGATGTAGCGCACGCGGCCCTTGTCCTTCCAGCCGCGCAGCGTGGCGAGATGCGTGCGCCAGTCGACGAGGTTGTGCACCTGCATCAGGTCCATGCGCTCGGTGCGCAGCCGCGTGAACGACTGCTCCATCTGCGCGATGCCGGCTTCGCGGCCCGAGGTCCAGACCTTGGTGGCGAGAAAGGCCTTGTCGCGCTGTCCGCTCGCGGCCAGCAGTTCGCCGGTGGTTTCCTCGGAGCGGCCGTACATCGGCGAGCTGTCGATCACCGCGCCGCCGGCCGCGAACAGGGCGTCGAGCACGCCGGGCAGGCGCTTGTATTCGTCGCTGCCGGGGCGCTGGTCGAAGCCGATCCAGGTGCCGCAGCCGATCACCGGCAAGGCTTCCTGCGTGGAGGGGATGGGGCGGGTGTTCATCTTCATCGCGGGCCTGCCTTGTTGCGCGAAGGAGGGAAGGGCGGCGCTGGCGCAAAGCGCCGCACCCAGCCGGAGCAACCGGGCGCGTGTGAGCGTGGGAAGCAGCAATGGGGGCGTGGGGAAGGTCACGAAGGAAATTCTGCTCCGGGCCGGCCGCGCCCGGAAGGGCTCAGCGCAGATAGCGCCCGTCGGCCTTGAGCATCGACAATTCGGAGAAGGTCAGCCCGCGATGCTCGCCGGGCCGGTAAGACACGGCAATGCCGCCGATGTCGAGCGTCTTGAACGATTCGAGGCCCTTGTGCAGCGTGTCCGGCGTGGGGTTCGGCCCCGCGCGCTTCAGGCCTTCGACCATGACCTTGGCCGTGACGTAGCCCTCGAGGCTGGCATAGCTGAACTCGGTCGCGCCGATCTTCTTCATGGCCGCCTGGTACTCGGCAATCACTGGCATCGCGCTGTTCCACGGGTAGGGCACGACCTGCGAGATGACCACGCCGGCCGCGTCCTTCTTGATGTCCTGGAACAGCTTCTGCCCGTTCAGGAAGGAGAACGAATAGAAGGCCGTCTCGCCGCCCGCCGCGCGGTAGGCGGTGATGAACTTGGCCGCCACGTCGTTGGTGGCCGACAGCACCACCGCCTTGGGCTTGAGTTTGGCCAGTTCGGTGGCGCGTTCGGCGGCGTCCGAGCCGTCGTTCTTGATCGCCACGCTGCCGACCATCTTGTCGCCGCGCTCGGCAATGAACTTCTGCGTGCTCTCCATCGCCGAGCGCGCGCCCGGGTTGTCGTTGTGCGCAAAGGCGATGCGCGACAGGCCGATGGTGAAGAGGTGGTTCACGATGCGGCTGTACTCCTCGTCGAAGCTGATGCGCACCGGAAAGCCGTATTCGGAAAACTTCACCACCGGGCCCGCGCCGGTGTACGGGCCGACGACGGGCACCTTGAGTTCGTTGGCCGCCTTCAGCGCACCGACCGACGACGACGTGCCGATGGGCATCAGGATGCCGACCGCGCCGTCGCCGACGAAGGCCTTGACGTTCTCGGCGCCCTTGGCGGGGTCGTAGGCATCGTCGAGCTGGCGCAATTCGACCGGCCTGCCGTTGATGCCGCCGCTCGCATTCAGCGCGGTGAACATGGCGCGAATGCCGATGAGCGGTTCGGTCGACAACGAGGCCAGCGGCCCGGTCTTCACATAGGTCTGGCCGATCAGGATCGGCTTGGTCTGTGCCTGCGCGGCGGGCGACAGGCCGAGGAGGGCGAAGGCAGACACGGCCAAGGCCGAAGCCAGCAGATGAATCTTTTTGTGTGTCATGGTCACAAACTGTTAATAAATCATCTTAAGGCGCGGCTCCCGGCGGGTAAATCGCTCTGTGGTTGTGGCGCGGCACCTGCTGCATGAGAATCCGCTCTCATATTCATCATGGGAATGCCACTCTCGCTCCTTCGCATGGCCTCGCTCGATCTGGTGCGGGGCTTTGTCGCGGTGGGGCGGCGCATGAGCATCTCGCTCGCGGCGCAAGACCTGTGCATCACGCAGTCGGCGGTCAGCAAGCAGGTGCATGCGCTCGAGGCGCAGCTTGGCGTGAAGCTGCTGGTGCGCGGCCATCGCTCGATCTCCTTCACCGCCGAGGGCGAGCGGCTTTTTCGCAGTGCCGACGGCGCCGTGCAGCAACTGCAGGAGGTGATGGGCGGCATCCGCCAGGCGGGCGAGCAGCGCCCGGTGACGCTCAGCGCCAGCATCGGCATGACCGGGCTCTGGCTGCTGCCGCGTCTGGCCCATGTGCAGAAGCTGCATCCGGGCGTGGACGTGCGCGTGTCGTCCAACAACCGGCTGGCCGACCTGCGCAATGAAGGCATCGACCTGGCCATCCGCTACACCACGCCCGCGCTCGCACCGGCCGGCGCGCTGCGGCTCTTCGGCGAAACGGTGGCACCCGTGGCGCACCCTTCGCTGGGCCTGAAGTCGCTGCGCTCGGCCGGGGCCGTGTCGGGCCTGTGCCTGCTGGCGTTCGACGATCCGCAGCACCCGTGGCTGCAGTGGAGCGACTGGCTGGCCTCGGTGGGCTGGGCCGATGCCAAGCCGCAGGCGGTGCTGCACTTCAACCAGTACGACCAGTTGATCCAGGCGGCGCTGGCCGGGCAGGGCGTGGCGCTGGGGCGGCTCGAACTGATCCAGCCGCTGCTCGACGAAAAGCGCCTCGTGCGCGTGGCCGCGCCCGAGCCGGCCCAGTCATCGGGGCATGCCTATTGGCTGATCCAGGCCGAGGGCGAGCCGCGCGAAGAAGTGCGCCATGTAGCGGCCTGGCTGGCGGCCGAGGCGCAGCGGCAACAGCGGTCAGGCGGCGCCTGAGCCTGCTTGCTTGCAGAACGCCATCGCTTCGTCGAGGCGGTCGTTGCCCCAGAACATTTCGTCGCCGGCAAAGAAGGTGGGCGCGCCGAAGATGCCTTTCTCGGCAGCGGTTTCGGTCTGTCGCCGCAACCGCAGTTTGTTGGCGTCTGAGAGGGCTTCATCGATGACCCGGTGCGCCGGCAGGCCCAGCTCGCTCAGCAGCGCATGCATGGTTTGCGGCGAGTCGATGCCACGGTCTTGCGCGAAGTTCATCGCCATCGTGCGGCGGCAGAACTCGCCCATCCACGGCTGCGTGGCACCCACCAGCGCGATGCGCAGCGGCAGCACCGCCGGGCGCGGAAAGCTGGTCGGCTGCTGCCACGGCAGGCCGTACTTGCGGCACTGGCGGGCCATGTCCTTCCACGTGTAGTCGCCTTTTTCTTTCTGCAGCACGAAGGGCGACGACTCCCAGCCGCACGAGCGGAAGATCGGCCCGAGCAGGAAGGGCCGCCAGCGGATGTCGACACCATGCCGTGCCGCTTCTTCCTCGATGCGCATGACGCTCAGGTAGCTGTAGTTGCTGCCGAAGTCGAACCAGAAATCGAGCATGGGGCGTGTGTGCGGCGTCATTCGAACACCACCAGGCAGCGGGCCTCGATGCTCTCGCGCAGCGGCGCGTCGGCGGGCGCATCGGGGTGGTCGAAGGCCGCATGCGGCGTGTAGCGCGACACGCCGCTCAGTTGCGAGTCGTACTGCTTGAAGACCAGCGCCTCGTGCCGGTCCATTGCCGAAAAATACGACCAGCGGTGCGATGGCGAATGGGTCGCCAGGTAGATCTCGCCGGTGCGGCGCGGGTAGCGCACCTCGGCGCTGACCAGGTCCTTCGCCATCACCGAGCGTGCATCGCACACGGCCAATGGCGTGTCGAGCACCGGGCCCTTGATCGAGCGCCAGACGTTGACGATGCAATAGCGCCGCACGGCCGCGGCCGCGCCAGGGTCGGCCAGCACCATGGCCAGCCGGCGGCGGCCGGATTCCTCGGTGTAGTCGTTGTGGATGCGGCCGTTGGCAGCAGCCTTGCCGTCGCTCGCGCGGCGGCCGAAGCTCAAGGCGGCGCGGTCGGCTTCGCGCCGGCGCACCAGATGGTCGAACACGTAGGCCCGCGCGCCGCCCGTCACCTGCAGCGCCAGTTCGGCCGCCTCGCGGTGGTAGACGGCCGTGACCTCGGCATCGTCGAGAAAGTCGGCCACGGCCGTGGGCGCATCGCGCAGCACGAAACCTTCGCGCTCGATGTCGGTGGGCATCGCGGCGGCGCGTGCATCCGAGATCGGCATGGGGCGCAACTCGTAGCTGCCGCTTTCCCAGGGTGTGTCGGGTGGCGGCTGGAAGGTGTAGCTGAACGGGCGCAGCGCGGAAGGCTGCAGGTAGTTCAGGCCGGCGGTGACGGTGGGGTGGTTCATGCGGGGCTCCTTTGCCTGGCATTGGAGCGAAAGCACGGCCCCGGCTCAAACGACTTCTGGGCGCCTTGGCATGAGCCATGGGAATATGAAAAGCCAAGCGAGGAAGAAAAACATCTTCTTTCTTGCGACCCATGAAATACTGTATAAAAATACAGTTAACGGTGCAATCATGGGCCTTCCTTTCCTCGACTCCTTTTCCGCTGCCGCAGGCCGTGGCGTCTGGCATGCCGACGAACTCGGCCTGGCCGACGCGCAGGTCACGGCCACCGGCCATGCCGCGCTCGATGCGCAGTTGCCCGGCGGCGGCTGGCCGGTCGGCGCCATGACCGAGCTGCTGCAGGGCACGCCCGAGGCCCATGTCTGGCGGCTGTTGCTGCCCGCGCTGGCGCAGGCGGTGGAAACGCGCGGCGGACCGGTGGTGCTGATCGGCGCGCCTTATGAACCTTGCGGCCCCTCGCTCGCGGCGCAGGGCCTGCCGGTGGAGGCCTTGATGTGGGTCAAGAGCGATGCCGCGCCCGCACGGCTGTGGGCCTGCGAGCAGGCGCTGCGCTGCGCCGACGTGGCCGCCGTCGTGGCCTGGCTGCCGCAGGCGCGCGTGGCCGAGCTGCGGCGGCTGCAACTGGCTGCCGCCCAGCACGAGGTGCTGCTGTTCGTGTGCCGGCCCGAGGCGGTGGCGCAGTCGGCCTCGCCCGCGCGGCTTCGCATCCAGGTCGAACGCTGCGAGAGCGACAGCGCGCAGATCGAGCTGCACATCCTCAAGCGTCGCGGCCCGCCGCTGGCTTCGCCGGTGATGCTGCCCGCGCGCAACGAGCGCATGACCGCGCTGCTGGCCGCCGCCCGGTTGCGGCGCAGGCTGCGGTTGCAGCAACTGGGCACGGTGCCTGTGGGTGACGCGGCGTCGTCGGCCACCGTGGTGCGCATCGACGCGTGGAAAGGAGGCCCCAATGCACTGGATCGCATTGCGGTGGTCGCTTGACGCCGACGCGCCCGACACACCTGACGCACAGCCCCTGCCCACGCCCGAGGCCTTGGGCTGGTGGGCGCTGCAATACACGCCCCATGTCGCCTGGCAAGACGAAGCCCTGATGCTCGAAGTCTCCGCCTGCGAGCGCCTGTGGGGCGGGCGGCTGCAGATGATGCGGGTGCTGCTCGCCGCCAACCCCATTCCCGATGCGCGCATGCTGGGCGCGCAGGGCGCCACCAGCCTGATCGCGCTGGCACGGCTGCGCCTGTTCTCGCGCAACGAGGAACGCCCGAAAGACATTCCGGGCCGCCTGCCGCTCGACACCCTGAGCGCCGCGCATGCCCACCTCGACCTGCTCGCGCGGCTCGGCTGCCGCACCTGGGGCGACGTGGCCGCCTTGCCGCGCGGCGGCCTCACGCGGCGTTTTGGCGCGGGCCTGCGCGAAGCGCTCGACATGGCCTGGGGCCTGCGCCCCGAAAGCCACACCTGGCTCACGCTGCCCGACGTGTTCGAGCAGAAGCTGGAGCTGCCCGCGCTGGCCGAGACCGCGCCCGAGCTGATGTGGTCGGCCAACCGCCTGCTGACGACGCTGCAGTTCTGGCTGCGCGCACGCCAGCGCGGCGCGCGTGCGCTCGAGCTGCAATGGACGCTCGACCTCAAGCGCTTCAACGGCGTGAACCTGCCGCCGCACCAACAGGTCACCGTGCGCACCGCCGAACCCACGCAAGACATGGCGCACCTGCGCCGCCTGCTGTCCGAAAAACTGGCGCTCACCACGCTGGCCGCGCCCGCGAGCTGGCTGAAGCTGCGCACCCTCGAAACCGATCCGTGGGCCGGTGCCAGCACCAGCTTTCTGCCGGAAGACAACCGCAAGGGCGACAAGCTGCACGAGATGGTCGAGCGGCTCAGCGTGCGGCTCGGCGCGCAGCAGGTGCTGGTGCCCTCGGCGCAGGCCGACCACCGGCCGGAGCGCAAGCAGGCATGGCGGCCCGCGCTGCAGAAAGACAAGGCGCCCGAGAAGGTCCGAAAGGATGCCAAGGCCGCGGCCTCGCAACCCGATGCGAGCTATCCGCCGTGGCTGCTGCCCGAACCCTTGCTGCTCGACATGGACGGCGAGCGGCCGTGCTATCGCGGGCCGCTGAGCAAGCTGATCGGACCGCAGCGCGTCGAAGCCGGCTGGTGGGGCGACAAGGACGACGGCGGCCAGCCCGCGATGCGCGACTACTACGTCGCGGAAAGCCCCGAAGCCGGGCTGGTGTGGATCTTTCGCGAGCGGCCTGCCGCGCGCTTTTCTTCCGGCGAAGTGCGCTGGTATCTGCAGGGCTTCTATGCCTGATCCCAGCGGCAAGCAGATGCGGGCGCTCATGCCTGCCAAGGTGCATGTGCTGCCGCAGCGGTTCAGGCCGGTGCCGGGCTTGCCCGACTATGCCGAGCTGCACTGCCTCACGAACTTCAGCTTCCAGCGCGGCGCATCGATGCCTGAAGACATGGTGGAGCGCGCCTACCACCTGGGTTACTCGGCGCTGGCGATCACCGATGAATGTTCGGTGGCGGGCATCGTGCGTGCGCATGTCGCGTTGCGCGACCTGCCTGCGAAGCTGGACGAGTACGAACGCGAGCACCCCGACGAGCCACCGATTCCGCGCCACCCCGATTTCAGACTGCTGTTCGGCAGCGAGTTCCGTTTCGAGCGCTTCAAGCTCGTGGTGATCGCGAACGACACCGAGGGCTGGGGCAACCTCTGCGAGTTCATCACCGCCGCGCGCAACACCGAATTGCCCAAGGGCCAATACCGCGTGAGCTGGGAAGAAAGCAACGTGGCCTCGCTGCAGGACTGCCAGGTTCTTTTCGTGCCGCATCGCGCTCCCGGCGGCGCGGTGGATGTCGCCACGCTGCATGAAGACCTGATGGCCGCCAAGGCGCTTTACGGCACCAACCTCTGGCTGGCGATGGAGCTGTTCAACGAACTCGACGACGACCTGTGGTTCGTCACGCTGATGCAGGCGGGCGAGCAGGCCGGCGTTCCGCTGGTGGCGGCCGGCGATGTGCGCATGCATGTGCGTGCCTGCAAGCCTTTGCATGACGTGCTGACGGCCGTGCGCGAAGGCAAGACCGTGGCCGAATGCGGCTTTGCGCTGGAGTCGAACGCCGAGCGGCATCTGCGGCAGCGGATGCGGCTGGCCGGGCTTTATCTGCCGCAGATGCTGGCGAATACGCTGGTGGTGGCGCAGCGGTGCAGGTTCGATCCGAAGGTGATTCGGGAGACCTACAAGTACCCGCTCGAGATGGTGGGCAACAACGAAACCGCCGCGCAGACGTTGGTGCGCAAGACCTGGGAGGGCGCATTGAAGATGTACCCGGTCGAAAGGTACGCCTCGGGCATTCCCGGGAGTGTCTGCATGCAGCTGCACAAAGAGCTGAGGCTGATCATCGAACTCGAATACGAGATGTTCTTTCTCACGGTGGAAGACATCGTGCGTTTCGCAAAATCTCAGGACATCCTTTGTCAAGGCCGCGGCTCATCGGCCAATTCGGCGGTCTGCTACTGCCTTGGCATCACCGCGATCAACCCCGACAAGGGCACGCTGCTGTTCGAGCGCTTTCTTAGCCGTGAGCGCCGCGAGCCACCTGACATCGACGTCGACTTCGAGCACCAGCGGCGCGAAGACGTCATCCAGTACATCTACAAAAAATACGGCCGCGAACGCGCCGCCATCGCCGCCGTCGTCATCTGCTACCGCTCGCGCAGCGCATTGCGCGACGTGGGCAAGGCCATCGGCATCGACGAACGGCTGATCGACGAGTTCGCCAAGGACCACTACTGGTTCGACGACACCGTGCTCGGCGAGCAACTGCGGCAGGCGGCCGAGCGCGTCGGCGTGGAAGAAGACGAACTCAAGCTGGTCCAGTGGATCGAGATGACGCAGCGGCTCAAGGGCTTCCCGCGCCACCTGAGCCAGCACGTCGGCGGCTTCGTGCTCACCCACACCAAGCTCACGCGGCTGGTGCCGGTCGAGAAGGCGTCGATGAAAGACCGCTCCGTCATCCAGTGGGAAAAAGACGACCTCGAAGCCATGGGCATGCTCAAGGTCGACGTGCTCGCGCTCGGCATGCTCAGTGCGATCCGGCGCGGGCTCGACCACATGAACCGCTGGCGGGGCTCGATGGTGCAGATGCACCACATCCCGAACGACGACCAGAAGGTGTTCAACATGATCTGCGACGCCGACACCATCGGCGTGTTCCAGATCGAGAGCAGGGCGCAGATGTCGATGCTGCCGCGCCTGAAGCCGCGCACCTACGAAGACCTGGTGATCGAGGTCGCGATCGTGCGGCCGGGGCCGATTCAGGGCGGCATGGTGCATCCGTATCTCAAGCAGCGCGAGCGGGTAAGGAAGAAGCTGCCGATCGTCTACGAGAAAGATGAGCTTCGCCCGGCACTGGAGCGCACGCTGGGCATACCGATCTTCCAGGAGCAGGTGATGCAGATCGCCATGATCGCGGCCAAGTTCACGGCCGACGAAGCGGACCAGTTGCGCCGCGCGATGGCGGCATGGAAACGCAAGGGCGGCCTCGGCAAGTTCCACGACAAGCTCGTGAACGGCATGGTCGATAACGGCTACAAGGCCAGCTTTGCCGAAGCCATCTTCAAGCAGGTCATGGGCTTCGGCGACTACGGCTTTCCCGAAAGCCATGCCGCGAGCTTCGCGTTGCTGGTCACCGTGAGCAGCTGGCTCAAGAACTACGAGCCCGCCTGCTTTCTCGCCGCGTTACTCGATTCACAACCGATGGGCTTCTACAGCCCTTCGCAGCTCGTGCAGGACGCGCGTCGCCATGGCGTCGAGGTGCGACCCGTCGATGTCACATGCAGCGACATGGACACCACGCTCGAAGCCCGGGCCCCCGATGCACCGCGTATGCCGGCGGGGACCGACGCGCGCTATGCCGAGCGCCTGGGCAACGACAACCAGCCTGCGGTGCGACTCGGCCTGAATCGGATTTCGAGCCTGAGCGCGGGGGGCGCCGAGCGCTTGCTCGAAGCGCGCGCGCAAGCGCCATTCACCAGCACCGAAGACCTCGCCCTGCGCGCCGAACTCGACGGCAAGGACATGGCCGCGCTGGCCGCGGCCGATGCGCTGATGTCGCTCTCGGGCCATCGGCGCCAGCAGGTCTGGGACGCCACCGCGCAGCACCGCGCACCGGCCCTGCTCAAGGGCGTGCCGATCCACGAACAGGCGCTGCTGCTGCCGGCCGCGCCCGAGGGCGAGGAGATCGTCGGCGACTACGCATCGCTCGGCCTCACGCTGCGCCGCCATCCGCTCGCGCTGCTGCGTTCGCGCCTGGCCCGCATGAAGCTCATGAGCGCGGAGGAACTGCGCGCGCAGCCCAGCGGCCAGACCGTGCGCGCCTGCGGCATCGTCAAGGGCCGGCAGCGGCCCGGAACCGCCAACGGCACCATCTTCGTCACGCTCGAAGACGAGACCGGCAACGTCAACGTGATCGTCTGGAACCACGTCATCGATGCCTGGCGCGAGCCGCTGCTCAAGTCGCACCTGCTCGCGGTGCAGGGCACCTGGCAGCGCGACGACGACAGCGGCGGCAAGGTGCAGCACCTGATCGCCACCGGCTTCAAGGACCTGACGCCGCTCATGGGCCGGCTCGCGCAGAGCAACACGAGCCGGGACTTCCATTGAGTGCCGCCCTGCGCGAATGCAACCGATCGTTCCATGCCTCGCGCCCTCCATGACTTTTCGCTAACCTGCTCCTCCCATGCCCGAACTCGTTCTTCCTGAGTCCGTTGTCGTCGGCGTTGCCGCACCGATCGGTCCACCGCCGCCCGCGCCCGATGTGCCGACGCCCATCACGCCGCCATCGCCGCCATCGCCGCCGGTGCCGCTGCCCGAGGGCGATCCGCCGCCCGGGGTTCCACCGGTCACCGATCCCGGCATTGCGCCGCCGGTGGCGGACCCGCCGCCGCTGCAGACGGCCGTGCCCTTCGGCAAGCTGCATGCACGGCGCCTGCGCGAGATCTACCGCTCGGCCGGCTGGCCGTGCTGCGACAGCATCGAGGTCGAACTGCTCGCCGGTGGTTATCTCGAACGCGTGCGCACCGTGCACGGCCACGAAACCTTGCGCGTGACCGATGCCGGCATTGCGCGCATTGCGACCACGCTCACCATCAACCGCGCGGCGCTGTCGCCGCACGAGGCGCTGGTCGAGCGCGTGGCGCGCGAGATGACGCGCGGCGGCCGCATCGCATGGCGCGGCCTCGGGCTGCGCGCGCGACTGCCGCCGTTGGAAGAGGGCGGCAAGCCGCGCTGGTGCGTGGCGCGGCCCGATGTTTTTTCGATCCGCAACACCAGCGTGGAGGCCTATGCGCATCCGATCGTGCACGAGGTGAAGGTGAGCCGCGCCGACCTGCTGGGCGACCTGCGCAAGCCCGACAAGCGCGCGGCGTATCTCGACCTGGGCGGCGAGTGCTGGTACGTGCTGGGCAACGATGCCAAGGGCCGTTGTATTGCAACGCCCGACGAAGTGCCGCCCGAGTGCGGCGTGATGGTGCTCGAAGGCGAGCGCCTCGTGGTGGCGCGCGCAGCGGTGCATCGCGCCTTCGACCGTATTCCCTTCGCCGTCTGGCTGGCACTGGCCAAGGCCCAGCCCATCGCGGGTTTCGAGGATGACGCGCAGGACCTGCTGATCTGAGCCGATCCGGGCCGGATCAGGTGATCGCTTCGTAGCTCCGGTGCGCGATGGCGACAACGTCGTCCGGCAGGAACTGGCTCGCGATCTGGCGCAGGCCTTCTTCGCGGTCTTCCGCGCTCGCGGACGCATCGAAGATCAGGTCGCAGGTTTCGAGCAGGTCCCTGGTGATCCGTTCGTAGCGGTAGTAGGCCAGCGCCATCGGGTCGATGTCTGCCGGTCCATAGCCCTCGTAGAACAGCGCTTCTTCCCGCGGCTGGTTCCACACGTGGCCGACACCGCCACCGATGAACATCAGGTCGCGCTCCTTCGGCGCGAGGATCAGCGTGTCCCAGTCGATGACGCACAGGCTGTCGTTGTCGCCGACGAGCACGTTGCCGGCGTGGATGTCGGAGTGGCACAGCACCAGCGGCAACGAGCGCTCCAGCAGGATCGAGGCGATCTGTTCGCTCCGGTAGACGACGGTGTCGATCTCCTCGTCATGCGCTTCCCAGAAGGCGAGGAAGCGGCGAACGATGTCGTCGCCGGCCAGGCCGTTGATGAAGCGGCGCTGGTAGCGGCGCACGCCTTCGCGCCAGTGGTGCGAATAGCTTTCTTGCGGCACGCCTGCGCGCAGGGCGTCCGGCAGTTCGGCATGGTGAACGGCGCTCAATGCGGCACCGAGCGTGGTCCATTGCGCATTGGACAGGGCGCGCTCGAATCCGTTGCTACCTTCGAAGAAGGGGTAGAGCATCCAGTCGAAGCCAAGGTTGCGCACGCTGAGTTGGCGGTCTGTGGTCGGCAGCGGCGCCATCACGGCCTCGATGCTTTTCTCGTGATGGAGAAAGGCAGGGATGGCGACGACGGCCTGCTTGAAGTCGTCTCGACGCAGCTTGAGGAAGTACGCAGCCCCGTCGTTGGCATCGACGCGGAAGACGGCTGAATTCACATCGGCCCCGAGGGGCAGGAATTCAGCGCGCGTGGTGTGCAGTCCGTATTCGTTGGCGAGGCATTGGGCGATGGCGTCTTGCGAAAGGTCGGGTGGCGTCAGCATGCAGGAAATGTAGCGCCGGATTCCTAATGCGCAGGGTAGGACGCCAGCAACTCATGGCGAAAGGGGCGTGTGAAGTGCGAGCGAACCAGCCTGAACTCCCGCACGTTCCAACGGATGGGGCTCAAGGTCGGACAGGCGGCATGCTCCGCGTCTCTGGCAATCGTGACGTGCGGATTCCATCCGCGGATGAGAGAACGGAAGCCGGCCCGATGCACTGCGTGTTCGATATGGGCTTGAAGCGCGCGCAGGCCTTGATGGTCCGCAGGCTGGACCACCGAAACGTCGTTGTTCCATGTGCATGAGTGATTCAGCGTGAGTTCCAGCGTTGGCAGCGATACCTGCGCCAGCGCGGCACGCAGACGTCGCTCCGCGAATTCGTCCTGATCGCGGAGGTACTCCAGCGTCAGATGCCATCGATCTTCTGGAGGAAAACGGCTGCTCGTGGGCCACAGCCAATCATCGCGATGCGCCTTGATTTCAGTGCGAACGGCCTCGTCGGGAAACAGTCCGATGAGAAGCCGGTTGCGCACTTGTCCATTCCGGGAAAGATGTTCGGACTTCATACGGCCTTCCTTGAATGAGGCGGTTCAAGAAGCAGACGGCCACCAATGCTCGGCCGTCGTCCGGATGATGCGCGCCGCCTGAACGCGGACGTCTTCCTTTGCGTTGCTGTCGTCATCGTCGCCGTGGCCCTTTTCGCGGGCCACCTTGAAGGGCCAGGTCGAGATCCGGCCTGTGCGGGAGCGGGACTGCAACTGCTGCAGCCGGGAGAAAAAAAGAAGCTGCGCGGAGGGCGCAGGCGGACTGGCGGTGGTCATTGGGGGGCGCCTCGACGTTGTTCTTGGAGACGTCGAATTTTAGAGAAATACTGTATGTATGTACAGTATATTTGAGGGCTTCAGGACCACGGGAAAAGCCCCGTCCGGGGCTTCTCCGTGGCCGTCCCTCAAGGCTGCACAGGGCTGCCCAGCAGCGCTTCGAGATCGATCGCCGCCGCCATCGCCTTGTAGCCGGCGTCGCCAGGGTGCAGGTGGTCGCCGGAGTCCATCGCGGCCTTCATGCGGATCGGGCGGGCCGGATCGCGCAGCAGCGCGTCGAAGTCGACCACCGCGTCGAAGGCGCCGCTCTCGCGAATCCATCGGTTCACGGCCTGCCGCACCTTCTCCTTTTCAGGCGAGTGGTGGCCGACCAGCGGTGTGCCTTCCAGCGCGCGTTCGTTGGGCGCGATGGTGGCGCCCATGATGCGCACGTTGTGGGCATGGGCCATCTCTATCAACTGGCGGAACCCCTGGATGACTTCTTCCGCGCGCACAGCGGGCTCCTGCGGCGCGAACGGGCCGCCTGGCCAGCCGATGTCGTTCGTGCCCAGCATCACGACCATGGCGCGCACGCCCGGTTGCGAGAACACGTCGCGGCCGACGCGCTCCAGCGCGGCGCAGCCCATGCCGTCCTTCAGCAGGCGGCCGCCGGAGTTGCCGGCGTTGAGCACGCCCACGCCGCGCCCGGCCAGGCGTTCGGCCAGCGCATCGGGCCAGCGGGTGTTGGCGCCGGGCGTCGAGCCGTTGCCGTCGGTCAGCGAATCGCCGAGGGCGACGACGGTGGTGGGCGCCCTGGGTGTCTCGACGATCAGGCCGCTCACGTAGACGCGGGTGCTCCATTGCGTGGCGGTGGCAGGCAGGCGCGGGGCGCCGGTCAAGTCGCCATCGGCCACGTAGGCGGTCTGGCGGGCGTCGAAGTGAAAGCCCGCAGGCTGGCTCGGCCCGGGCAGGTAGAGCGACACAGCGACTTCGCTGAGCGCGGGCAGCGGCAGGTCGACCGGGTCGCTGACCAGCCGCGCGCCGGGCGGCACGACGACCTCGATCTGCCCGCCGAAGCGCACCGCGCGGTCGCTGCCTTCGACAATCGCCGAGCCTTCGTCGTGCCGGGCCACGCGGGCCCCGCCGATGTACAGCGGCGACGTGCCGCCTTCGTTGCTGATCACCACGCGCAGCCGGGTGCCGCCGATGCTCAGGCGTGCCACCTGGCGCACCGTCTGGCGGTTGAACTGGAACGGAACGCCGGCAGGCAGCACGAAGTTGCCGTCCCACAGGGGCTGCGTGGCGGCCATCCAGCTCGGGCTCCAGTACGTGGGCGGCGCCGCTGTTTGCGCCGTGGATGCGGCGGCGACGCCCGCCAGCGTGAGTGCCAGCGCGCCCTGGCGCAGGATCGATCCGAGTGTCGATGCAGTCATGTGAAGTCCTTGGAATGGGTGGGAGGACCCGACTTTTGCGCATTCACATCAGGATGGGTAGACGGCAAAATGGCATCCATTCCATTCCTGAATCGAATACACCCATGGACACCCTGCGCGCGCTCTCGGCCTTCGTGCACAGCGTCGATCTCGGCAGCCTCTCGGGGGCAGCCCGCGCGCTCGACACCACCCAGCCCACCATCAGCAAGCTGGTCGCGGGCCTGGAGCGTTCGTTGGGCGTGCGCCTGCTGCGCCGCGCCGCCACCGGCCTGAGCCTGACGGAAGAAGGGCAGCGCTTTCACGAGCGCGCCCGCCGCATGCTGGAGGACTACGGCGACGCGGTGGCCGATGCGCGCGAGCAGGTGCAGCAACCGCAGGGCCTGCTGCGTGTGAGTGCGCCTGTCACGCTCGGGCAGCGGCACCTCAATGCGATGGCGGTGGAGTTCCTGCGGCTGTACCCCGACATCCAGCTCGAACTGGTGCTCGACGACCGCTTCATCGATCCGCGCGAAGAGCGCATCGATGTCTCGTTGCGTGTAGGCGGCGCGTTGCCGCCGGACCTGGTCGCCCGCCACCTGGGCACGTGGCCGCGCGTGCTGGTGGCGTCGCCGCACTACGTGGCCGCGCGCGGCAAGCCACGCAAGCCGCAGGACCTCGTGGCCCACGACTACCTGCGCTATGCGGCGGGAGATGACGGGGTGCTGCTCACAGGCCCCGACGGCCCGGTGACCGTGCCGGTGCGCAGTCGCTACCGCGTGAACAACGCGGTGGCCATGCTCGACAGCGTGCTCGCCGGCGCGGGCATTTCATTGCAGCCGACCTGGATGGTGGCGGACCTGCTGGCCGATGGGCGCCTTGTGCGTGTGCTCGGGCGCCACACGGGCCCGGCGCAAGAGGTGCATCTGCTCTACGCTGCACGCCGCCACCAGCCGCTGCGGGTGCGCGTGCTGGTGGACTTTCTGGCCGAGCGGGTGGCGAAGTTGCCGGGCGCCGCCCGCAAGCCTTCTTCCGCTTAGTTGAGCGGCAGCCGCAGGTAGGTGCCGCGCAGCGGCTCCTGGCCCACGCCGGGCTTGCTCCAGTCGCACACGCCAGCCGAAAAGATCGTCTGCAGCCGCGCAAGGTCGGCACCCGCGATGGTCACCTTGTAGTCGGCGGCATTGACCGGCTTGAGCTGGCACTTGAGCACGTCGTTGACCAGCGGCGATCCGGCCGTCAGGCGCGGCGTGCTGAAGCGCGGATAAACCACGTTGCACTGTGCGGCCGGATCGGTCGATGCCACTTCGTCGATGCGCGTGCCGGTGGTGTCCCAGCAGGCGTCGTTGGCGCCCGTGGGCTTGTTGCGCACCACCTTGTCGGTGGAGGCGGGTGCCGGATCGGCGGCCATGTTGTCCAGCCACTTGTTCAGCAGGTCGATCGAGGCGGACATGTAGTCGACATTCGACTTGGAACCCAGCGTCCAGATGATCTGGTTGTCGCTGCGGCCATTGGCGCGCTGCAGGCGGGCCCGGATGATCAGGTCCTGCATGGTGTCGTGGATGTCGGCCGCCGAGTCGGCGTTGCCGCGCTGCGTGATGATCGGAATGTTCGCAAGGCCCGGCCCCCTGAAGCTGTTCTTGAAGCCGCCCGCGTAGGTGAGCTTCAGCGCGTCGGGGTCCGCCTCGGAGCGCGCGGCCTGCGTGTTGCCATCGCCGTCGAAGCCACCGACCTTCTGGTTCAGGTCGAGAAACTCCGTCACCGAGATCGCACCGCTGTTCAGCGCGGCCAGGCCGTACTGCACGCCGATGTTGTCGATCGGCCGCCGCGCCTCCTGCGTGCCGGGGCGCTTGCCGAGCAGGTTCACGTTGGTCTGGAACAGGTCGCAGCGGATGCCGTTGGGGTTGGTGGTGCGGTTGAACACGTTCGATGCATTGGCCGGTTCGAGGAAGCCGCAGCCCGCCGCGTTGTCGGACTTGATGATGCTCGCGAAGGCCGCGTCCCAGCTCATGCAGGTGGTGATGCCGCTCTTGGGGTCGGTGTTGAAGCCGTTCACCGCGGTCTGCTTGGCGGTGGTCCAGGTGGCCGCGTCGAGCTTGTAGACGTTGTTCAGCAACCGGCACTCCATCACCTCGGGCATCAGCGTTTCGGGGAACGACACGATGGGCTGGATGCCGTCGAGCAGGCCCGGGTAGAGCTGCGCGATCAGGTACTGCTGGATGGCGCCGCCCGAGCCGCCGAAGCCGGCGGTCCACTTGGGCACGGTGCCGAACTCTTCGATGACGTGCTCCTTGAGCATCATCAGCGTTTCACCCTGCAGGTGCGGGTTGGCGTGCTGGTTGTTCCACAGCTCCGTCGAGTTCATGAAGGCGAAGCCGCGCGACAACTGGATGTGGCCGACGTCGCCCAGGACCGTGTCGATTGCATGAACGCCCTGGTTGTACTGGGCCGAGCCGCAGCAGTCGAAGTAGACGACCAGCTTCTTGTTCCAGCCGGGGCCGGGCTTCCAGGTGGCGGGCGCGCCCTTGGCCGGGTTGTCGAGCACCGCGAGCCGGTACACGCCGCGGTTGATGGTGCCGGACTCGACGCGCACGATGTAAGGCACCGTGGCGCCGTCGTTGGTGGTCGTGGTCACCAGGTCGGCCGGGCGCGGGCCGGTCGGGTCGCTCAGCGGCAGGAAGGTGTTGGCCTTCGTGCGGTAGTACCAGACCACCTGCGTGGTGGCCGAGCAGTCAGCGTCGAGCGGGTTGCCCAGGCCGTTTTGCACCGTGCGGCATTCGTAGGGCGAGATGTGCGGGCCCGAGAGAATCGGCCCGGTGATGGGGTAGTTGACCAACTTGGTCTCGGTGCGTTGCGTGGCGTCGTCGGCATTGCTCACCACCAGCGAGTTGCTGCTGCCGGTGGTGCTGCTGGCATCGGTCGTGAGCCCGGTCACGAGGCCGCGCAGCACGCGTGCCGTGCTGTCGGCCACCGGCACCTGCGAGGTCACGTCCTTGCCGTTGAGGCTCACGCGCACCTTGTCCAGGGCCACGCCCGCCGGCGCTGTGACTTCGAGCAGCGTGTCGCCGCCGCTGATCATGTCGGGCGGTGACGAGAGCGTCTTCACCTGGAATGCGGCCGGCGTCTGCGCGGCGGGCGGCGGGGTGGTGCCGGGAAAGAACGGGAACGCCGAGCCGCCGCCGGAGCCTCCGCCGCAGCCTGCGGCCAGCAATGCGCCCGTCATCGCAAGGCCTGTGGCAACGGCACGGGGCCGCAGCCACGGAAAAACCCGCTTGCGCGGGGGACACGGTGTAGCGAACATGGATGTCTCTCCTGTGTTGTGTAGGTGTAGGGAAAGAATACGGATGGACGTTTCGGACCGCGGTCGTTGCGACGACAGATGACACGCGAATTGCTACAGGTAATCCCTGACTCGCCCGGTGGACCTTCCGGGCCCGCCGTGGAAGAGATGGTGCGGCGCTCGGTGTGGGCGCGGGCCCTGCCGCATGCCGACCTGGAGCATGTGCTGGGCAGCATGCAGGAGCGGCAGTTCGCGCGCGGCGGCTGCATTGCACGCGCGGGGCAGTTGGTCGAACACTGGATGGGGGTGATCGACGGCTTCGCCAAGATGTCGGTGGCATCGGAGGACGGCCGGGTCTCGACGCTCACCGGTGTCTCGTCCGGCGTGTGGTTCGGCGAAGGCTCGCTCTTCAAGCACGAGGAACGCCGCTACGACGTGTTCGCGCTGCGGCCCACGCGCGTGGCGCTGATGCCGCGTCGCACCTTCGAATGGCTGCGCGGCACCAGCGTGCCTTTCAACCACTATCTGCAGGAGTTGCTCAACGCGCGGCTCAGCCTGTTCATCGGCGCGCTGGAACGCGAGCGGCTGCTGGACACCGACGCACGCGTCGCGAACTGCCTGGCCAGCCTGTTCAACCCCGAGCTGTATCCCGATGCGCCGCGCTTCCTGCAAGTGGGGCAGACCGAGATCGGCCTGCTCGCGAATGTGTCGCGGCAGCGCGTGAACGTGGCGTTGCAGCGTTTCCAGGCGCTGGAATTGATCCGCCTTGAAAAGCGGGGGTTGACGGTGCTCGACCTGGGCGGCCTGCGCGGCTACAGGACGGCCTGACGCAGCGGCTGCGGCCGCTTGCGTGCGTCAGTCGGCCCGGACTTCGAAGTACGCTTCATCGGACTCGCCGAGTGCGCGAAAGCCCGCCGTCTTGGCCGCTTCGTAGGCCTTGGCCCAACTGGCGGCCAGCCCGATTTCTTCCTTGGTGAGTTCGTCGGCGCTCGACTCGCTGGCGTTCTCGAAGGCCTTCAGTGCCTGTTCGACGCCGTCGCCCAGGAGCTTGTCGAGTTCGCGGCGGAAGCGCGTTTCGGCGGTGGCGATGACGTCATGTGGCGCATCGGGAAAATCGATCAGTTTCACGGTGTAGCTCATGGCCGGATGCTACGTGATCGCAGGGGCTGGATTGCGGCACTTTTGCTACAGCCTGCCGCAGGCGTGGCAGGTCCGACTAACGCGGGCGCAGCTCGTCGATGTTGAGCAGCTTGGTGTCCAGGCTCCACATCGCCGCATCGCTCGTGGACACCGCCACCGCACCCGCCGCCAATGCACTGCGCACGTCGTCCCGCGTGATGACGAACCCCGAGGCCACGATCGGCGGCAGCGCGTTGCGCTCCTTGGCCGAGATGTGGGGGAGCATGGGCGCCGGCATCAGTTGCACGAGGTTCGGGTCGCTCTGCTCCAGCGCCTTCACGCTGCGCGGCCAGGTCGAGCGGTCCGTCACGAACACCTTCTGCATCGTGAGAAGACCCGCCCGGTTGGCGCGCTGGATGGTGGCCACGCGGGTGGACACCAGGCTGGTCGCGCCGATCTCGGCCAGGTACTCCACGCCGCCCTTGTCCGGCGAGATGCCTTCGCAACTGTCGATGTTGACGATGACGATCTTGTCGGCGCGGGTGATGGTCGCCACCACGGCCTGCAGCTTGCGCAGCTCCACGTTCGCCACGATGGCGATTTCGGTGGGGCTGTCGATGAAGGCGTCGATCTGCTCGGCGCCGTAGAGCGTCGCGATGATCGGATGCCGCGCAAGTCGCGCGCCAAGGGAGCGGTCCATTCGGTGAAACTCAGTCTTCGGTCTGGGGCAGCTTGTCGGTCAGGCCGAGCTTGCCCGGGTTCAAAATATTCTTCGGATCGAGCGTGCGCTTGATCGCCTCCAGCACCGGGAAGGCACTGCCCAGCGAATCGGCCATGTACGGCGCACGCAGCAGGCCCACGCCATGGTGGTGGCTCAGCGCGGCATTGTGGCGCACCAGCACCGCGTTGGCGGCGTCCCAGGCCTGGCGATACCAGCGGCCCCGGTTTTCCACTTCCACTTCGCCGCGCAGCGAGAAGTACAGGCACGCGCCGTCCACGTAGGCGTGCGACTGGTGCGCCGAGCCGGCCAGCGTGCCGGGCACCGCGTTGATGGCGGCAACCACTTCGTCGTAAATGGCGGGCAGGTCGCTCCAGCGGCCGCTCATCTCCAGCGTGTCGGCCACGAAGCCGGGGCTGCGCTTGAAGCCCTCGGCGCTCTTGCCGGTGAGGTAGCGGGTGTCGAGCCAGCGCTCGAAGATGACCGGGCCGTCGAGCTGGCGGCCGAGTTCCTTGCACACGCGTTCGCTGATGGTCATGACGGCGTCCACCATTTCGGGCGCGCCTTCGTCGGCAATCAGCAGCACGTGCGTGTCTTCGAGGTTGAACTGCACGCGGCTTTCGAGCGCGTCGTACAGCCGCAGCGCCGCCGGGTTGGCACCGCGCTGCATGATCTCGCGGCAGGCCTCCAGGCCGATGGCGAAGCTGTCGAAACCGTAGGCGATGGCGCGGCCGTAGTCCGGCAGGCGGTGCAGTTTCAGCCGCACGCGCACGATCACGCCGAGCGTGCCTTCCGAACCGATGAACAGCTGCTGCAGGTCGGAGCCCACCGCCGCGCGCGAGTAGCCGCCCACGGTGACGAGGCTGCCGTCGGCCAGCACCACGTCCATGCCGAACACCATGTCCTCGATCTTCCCGTAGCGGGTCGAGAGCTGGCCCGCGCCGCGGCAGGCGACCCAGCCGCCGACCGTGCTGATGCCGAAGGACGAAGGCCAGTGGCCCATCGTCATGCCGTGCTCGCGCTGGATGGTTTCCTCGAAGACGTCGCCGAACATGCCGGCCTCGACCTCGACGATCTGGCTGCCGACATCGAAGCCGATCATCTTGTTCAGCTCGCACACGTCCAGCACGATGCCGCCGCGCACCGGCAGCGCCGCGCCGGTGACGTTGCTGCGGCCGGCCGACACGGTGACCGGAATCGACGCCGCATTCGCGATGCGCATGACGGCCTGGATCTGCTCGACCGTCGAGACCCGCACGATCACGGCCTGCGGGGTGGCGGGCTTGCCGCCGGTTTCCGAGACCATCGAGCCGGCCCACCAGTCGCGCGTCCACTCGACCACGCTGCCGGTGTCGGTAAGCACTTCGTCGGACGCCTTGCGCAGCGCATCGATGTGCGCCGGCGCCACGCTGACGGGGGCGCGCTGCAGGCCGGGCGGGCCGTCGGTGGCGGTGATTGTCTTGGCGTAGGCCGGCGGCGTGTGGGCGCCCACGATGTAGTTGCGGCGGTTATAGCCGCGTTGGATGGCGTCTTTGCTGATCATTTACTGGACTCCCATAAGGATGGTTTTTTCATGCTCGATGGCGGCGCGGTAGCTCGCGACCTGCTGCGCCGTTTCCGAGGGGGACAGGCCGAGTTCGGCCTGGAGGATTTCGCCGACCCGCGCTGCCGCGCGGCCCGAGGCGTCGCGCGCCATGAGGCGCGCGCGGATGCGCCGCGACAACACGTCGTCGACGGTGCAGGCGAGTTCGTGGCGCACCGCGTAGACGACTTCCGCCTCGCTGTACGGCAGGCCTTCGACGATGGGGCGCAGCAGGCCGGGGTCTTCCTGCAGGATGTCGCTGACGAAGCGCGCCTCGGTGCCGTAGCGCTCGCCCAGGTGGGCCGAGATGCCGCCCGAGGCCATGATGGCCTGCGCGTCGTACCCTGCGGCGCCCAGCAGGAAGGCCGACTTGGTCTTGCAGCCGTTGCGTTGGCCGATGACTTTCTGCGCCGCGTCGATGGTCTGCTCGGCCATGTGGCGCGAGGTCGTGAGCTTGCCGCCGACGATGGTCACCAGGCCGTCGGGCGCCACGCGAATCTCGTGGTTGCGCTTGATCTCCAGCGTCTTGCCGCCGGGCGGCGCCACCAGCGGCCGGCAGCCGGCGATGCTGCCGACCACGTCTTCCGCCCTCAGGTCGGTCTTGAGCGCGGAGCGCGCGCCGTCGAGCAGAAAGTCGAGCTCTTCGCGCGTGCAGCATACGTCGTCGAGGTTGCCTTCGTAGTCTTCGTCGGTGGTGCCCAGGTACGAGACGTTGCCCCAGCGCGTGATGGTCGCGCGCCGGTTGCGGCCCGGCACCGGAATGGTCACGGTGCAGTCGTTGCGGATCTTCAGCCACGGAATTGCCACGTGCACGCCCTTGGCGGGGCGGATGTTCAGCGTTTTTTCTTCGCTCTTCTTGCGGCCGTCCCAGTCGCGCAGCCACACGCCGGTGGCCATGATGACGACGCCGGCGCGCGCGCGGATCTCGCGGCCGTCGGCCTGCACCACCACGCCGTCGACCTTGCCGTGCCCGTCGCGCGTGATCTCGATGGCCTTCGCATGGTTGAGCACCGCAGCGCCGTGGAAGGCGGCGGTGCGCGCGATGTTCAGCGTGAGGCGCGCGTCGTCGACCCGCGCATCGAAGTACATGAAGCCGCCGGTCAGGTGCTCGTCCTTGAAGGTGGGGCAGTGCGACAGCACCTCGGCCTTGGTCAGCTTCTGGTGCAGGATGCCTTCGCGCCAGCCGCCGGCGATGTCGTAGGTCCACAGCAGGCTCTCGAAGGCCTTGGCCAGTCGCTTGTCGAACACGCCTTCGCGCTCCATCACCGGAAACAGGAAGGGCAGGCGCTGCACCAGGTGCCGGGCATTGCGGCGCAGGCGCTGGCGCTCCAGCAGCGAGTGGCGCACCAGGCCCAGGTTGCCCTGCTCGATGTAGCGCAGGCCGCCGTGGACCATCTTGGACGACTTGGACGAGGTGCCGAAGGCGAAGTCGTCTTTCTCGACCAGCGCCACGCGATAGCCGCGCAGGCTGGCATCGAGCGCCGCATAGGCGCCGGTGACGCCGCCGCCGACGATCACGATGTCGAATGTCTCGTCGCCGAGCCGCGCCAGCAGGTCCTGCCGGTTCAGCCGCAGCGCTTCGGTGCTTGTCATCTCGGCCCGGTCTTTGCCGGATCGAAAGGATGGCAGACCCATCATCTTGAAAGCTCTCCTGGGGTTGTGTTCTTGAAATTGCGTGCGTGCGCGAGTTCCGAATTCACGCGGGCATGCCACAGCGTGCGGCGGGCCTTGCGTTCATCGGCATGGATGCCGGGCTCGAACACCGCGTCGGTGGCCAGCGTGGCGCGGGCTTCCTGCAGCGAGTTCCACAAGAGACCGGAGGAACCGGCGAGAAAGGCGATGCCGCGCAGGCTGGCGCGGTCGGTTTCCTTCATGCGCCGCACCGGCATGCCGGTGAGGTCGGCCTGGATCTGCAGCAGCGCGGAGCTGCCCGAAAGGCCGCCGCCCACCACCAGCTCGGACACCTTGACGCCGGACACGTCTTCGTTCGATTGAATGCACGAGGCCACCGAATGCGCGATGCCTTCGAGGATGGCGCGGGCGACTTCGGCGCGCGTGGTCGCCATCGAGATGCCGGTGAGCGATGCGCGCGCGGCGGGCTCCATGGCGGGCACGCGAAAGCCGGTCAGCGCGGGAATGAAGGTCACGTCGCGCGACGAACCGGCGGTGGCGGCCATGCTGCTGATCTGCTCGGCGTTGTCGAACCACTGCAGCTTTTCGCAGACCCAGTTCAATGCGGAGCCGGTGGTGGCCACATAGGTCTCTACCGCGAAATGCGACACGCCCTGCGCACGCCGCGCGGTCATGGTGAGCGTGCCGTCGTGCAGGCCGGCATGCACCGGCAGCACCGGCCCGGTGATCACGTCGACGAAGCTGCCCGTGCCGTGCACGCACATGGCCTGCTCGCGGTCGAGGCAGCCCAGGCCGATCGCGCCCGCATGCTGGTCGCCGGCGCAGGCGAGGATGGGCACGTCGATGCCGAGCAGATCGACGCGGGTGCGGCCGAAGTCGTCCGCGTCTTCGCGCAATTCGGGCAGCAGTTCGCGCGGGAAGCCGAGGGCGTCGATCCAGTCGAGCTGGTAGCGGTGGCCGCCCATGACGTAGGCGCTGGCCGAGGTCACGTTGGTCGGCGTCGTCACGCAGGCGCGCTGCGTGGACAGGTGCCACAGCAGCCAGCTGTCGATGGTGCCGAAGGCCAGGCGGCGTTGTTCGAAGGCACGGGCGACGGCTTCGGTTTCGCGGATGTGGTGCGCGGCCCAGAGGTAGGGCGAGCGCACGCCGGCCGGCCGGCCCAACTGCTGCACCAGCAGCTTGTCCCAGGTGGGCGCGAGCTTGTCGAGTTCATCGACGTAGCGCGTGTCCTGCCACACCATGACCGGCACCAGCGCGCGGCCGGTGTGCGTGTCCCAGAGCACGGCCGAGCAGCGCTGCGTGGCAATGGCCAGCGCGGCGATGCGCTGCTGCGCCGCCTGTGCCTGCGCGATGCTGGCGCGGCAGACCGCGAGGGTTTTCTCGAGGATCGCGTTGGCGTCCTGCTCGACCACGCCGGGGCGGGGCGTGTCGACATGCAGCGGCGCGTATTCGAGGCACGAGACATGGCCGTCGCGGCCGACCACGGCGGCCCGCGTGCCCGAGGTGCCCTCGTCGATGCAGAGGATCACGTCCTGAGGTGTCGCCATCAGTTCACTTTCCCTGCGGCCGGGCGAAGCTCGGAGATGGCAGGCTTGTCGTTCTCGAATTGGGGTGCATCGGGTTCGTTGTCGGGGTTGATGGTGGTGCGCGTCGGGTCCCAGCGGATCACGAAGCAGATGACGCTTGCGATCAGCGGCACGACCGACAGGATGAGGAAGGTGTGTTCCAGGCCGTACTTCTCGCGGAACAGCGGAAAGATCAAGAGGCCCAGCGCCGCGCCGATGGAGCCCAGCGCGCCGATGATTCCGTTGGCGCCGGCGCGCAGCTCGCTGCGGAACGACAGCGACGACAGGCTCTTGCCGTTCGCACCCGGGCCGCCCGAGTGGAAGAGGATGAACAGCGAGGGCACGATCACCGCCAGCCACAGCGGCATGCGGCCATGGAACAGGCCCAGCGTGAGCAGCATCAGGAACACCATCGCGAAACCGAAGGCCGAGGCGCGGCGCAGGCCCAGCTTGCGGCCGATCCACGGCGACAGGAAGCCGCCGAAGATGCCGAAGACGTTGAAGGCGAGGGCGCCGATGGTGGCCTGCGCAAAATCCTTGCCGAACAGCGTGGCGCTGATCAGCGGCAAGTACCAGCCCACGGCGAAGTACTGGATCGACTGGCCGATCTGCACGGTCGCCGCGAGGATCGTGCGCTGCAGGTAGGCACCGCGAAAGATCAGCAGCACGTTGGCGGCACCGCGACGGGCCTGGTTGAGCACCGGCACGCGCTCGTGCTTCGGCGCGGCAACGAACAGTTGGGCGTAGATGCGGGTCATGGCATGCGCGGCTTCTTCGAGCCGTTCCTTGCGGGCAAGCCACACGGGGCTTTCGACCAGCAGCGTGAGCTGCAGCACGAGGATGGTCACGCCGAAGACGGCGGTGGCGGCCACCGAGTAGCGCCAGATCGAATCACCTACGTCCCACGAGTAGAACAACAGCGCCAGCAGCAGGTTGGTGCACACCGCCGCGTACCACATGCCCTGCCAGGTGTTGAGCCGGCTCTTGAGCTTGGCCGGCGTGAACTCGGCCAGCACCGCCATCGCAATGGCGAAGTCGATGCCGTAGGCCGCGCCCACGAAGAAGCGGCCGACCAGGATCATCTCGAAGCTGGGCGCGAACACCACCAGCACGGCGCCGACCACGGCCAGGAACTTGGCAAGGATCAGCGGGCGTATGCGGCCCCAGCGGTCGGCCATCCAGCCGCCGATGGGGTTGAAGGCAATCGCCACCCAGGAGGCGAGCGAGGTCATCAGCGCCACCTGTGCGGCGCTCAGATGCAGGTTGCGCGTCATGGGCCCGAGGCCCGCGCTCAGTGCGGAGTTGGAGAAGGCGTCGAGGAACAATCCGCCGAGTGCGAGCCACCAGATGGTGGCGGCCCGGCCGACGATGCCCTGTCGTGAATCGAGGTAGGCGATGACATCGTCGATGCCACGGATCTTGATCGCGTTGGGTTGCACAGCTTGTCTCCATTGGAATATTCCGCAAGAAGACGATGCAAACCAGGCAGGCGCGACAAAGCCATCTTACAGATGGTCTTTAAATCTGAACCTGTGCGCAAATTCTAAGGGCGAACTTTTCCGATGGTCAACCAAATGACTGCAGTGTTAACCATTAGCCCGCGAGATCGAGCGCAGCTTTCACTAGCGACGGATAGGGTGGGCGCGATTGCGCGGTGGCAGTGAAGCGTTGGCCGGCGATGTCGATTTCGTACGGCCCGTGCATCGCCTCGTCGCGCGTCAGCGGCTCGGCGCTGCGCACGTAGCCCATCACCACCATCCGCCCCAGCACTGCGCTGTACGCGGTGGAGGTCAGTTCGCCCACGGCCTTGCCGTTGCGCAGGATCGGCTCGCCGCCCCAGGCGAAAGCCTGCGCGTCGTCGAGCAAGAACATCACCAGCCGCTTGGAAAGGCGCTCTGGTGCGATCTTCGCCAGTGCGGCCTGGCCGATGAACGCGACCGGCTTGTCGAGCTGGACGGCGAATTCCAGGCCAGCCTCGAACGGGTTCTCGTCCGGCCCCAGTTCGAGGCCGAAGGCGCGGCGCCCGGCCTCGACGCGCAACGCATCGATGGTGTAGTAGCCGCCGTCGCGCAGGCCCAGGTCGGCGCCCGCCTCGAACAGCGTGTCGTACACATGCACCGCCATCTCGGTCGGGATGTACAGCTCCCATCCGGGGCCGCCGACGTACGAGACCTTGGCTGCGAGTGCACGCGCATGGCCGACGTCGATCTCGATCACCGCCGATTGCGGGAACGCTTCCTTGCGCAAGTCCTGCGGTGTCACGCGGGACAGCAGTTGCTGCGCCTTCGGGCCGGTCACCGTGAGCGTGCAGTAGCCCGAGGTCACGTCCGTCACCGTCACATGCTCTTCTGCCTGCAAGTGGCGCTTGATGTGCCCGATGTCGCGATACGGCTGCGCAGAGCCGGTGATGATGAGGAAGCAGTCGGCTTCAAGCCGCATGACGGTGAGATCGCTCTCGAAGCCGCCGCGCTCGTTGAGCAATGCGGTGTAGACCATGCTGCCGGGGCGTATCGCCACGTCGTTGGCGCACAGGCGCTGCAGCAACTGTTCGGCGTCGCGGCCCTGCACCATCAGCTTGCCGAACGAGGTCTGGTCGAAGACGACCACATCGCGTCGCACCGCCATCTGTTCTTCGATGCAGGCATCGAGCCAGTCGGGCCGGCCGAAGCCGTAGCGGGCCTGTGCCTTCTGGCCCGGCAACGCGAACCAGCTCGCGCGCTCCCACCCCAGCTTGCTGCCGAACGCGGCGCCCTTGGCCTTGAGCTTGTCGTACAGCGGCGAGCGGCGCAGCGGCCGGCCGGACTCCAGCTCGTGGCGCGGCCAGCGCATGGCGTAGTGCAGGCCCAGTGCTTCCACCGTGCGGTCCTTCAACCAGCGCTTGTTGCTGTTGAAGGGGGCGAAGCGACGGATGTCCACATCGAGCAGGTCGGCCGGCGCGGCACCACCGACGATCCATTCGGCGATCAGCTTGCCCGCGCCGCCCGCGTTGGCGATGCCGGCCGAGTTGAAGCCGGCGGCCACGAAATAGCCGCGCACCTCGGGCGCCTCGCCGAGGATGAAGTTGCCGTCGGGCGTGAAGCTCTCCGGGCCGTTCAGGAACAGCTTGATCTCGGTGGTCTCAAGGGCCGGCGTGCGGTGCACCGCCTCGTCGAGCAGCACCTGGAACTGGTCCATGTCGTCCGGCAGCAGCTGGAACTCGAACTTCGGCGGAATGCCGTCCATGCCCCAGGGCTTGGCCACGGGCTCGAAGCCGCCCATCACGAGGCCGCCGACTTCTTCCTTGTAGTAGATGTAGCCGTCGGGGTCGCGCAGCACCGGCAGGTCACGATGAACGCCCTCGATCTCCTTGGTGACCAGGTAGAAGTGCTCGGCCGAGTGCAGCGGGATGTTGACGCCCGACATCTTGCCCAGCTCGCGCGCCCACTGGCCCGCGCAGTTGAGAAAGCTCTCGCAGCGCACCGTGCCCTGGTTGGTTTCGACGCCGACGATGCGGCCGTTCTCGATGAGCGTGCCGGTGATCTGCACGCCTTCGAAGATCTTTGCGCCACGGTTGCGCGCGCCCTTGGCCAGCGACTGTGTGAGGTCTGTGGGGTTGGCCTTGCCGTCGCCGGGCAGCCAGACTGCGCCCACGAGATCGTCGACGCGCATCAAGGGCCACAGCTCTTGCGCTTCAGCGGGCGTGATGAACTCCGCCTCGATGCCGAAGCTGCGCGCCGTGGCAATCGTGCGCTTGAGCAGCGTCATGCGCTCGGGTGTTCGCGCCACCGTGATGCTGCCGCATTGCTTCCAGCCGGTGGCAAGACCCGTCTCGGCTTCGAGCGAGGCATACAGATCGATGCCGTAGCGGCTCATCTTCGTCATGCTGCGGTTCGCGCGCAACTGGCCGACCAGGCCGGCCGCATGCCATGTGGTGCCGCAGGTGAGCTGGCCCTGCTCGAGCACGATCACGTCGGTGCAACCGAGCCGGGTGAGGTGGTAGGCCGCGCTGCAGCCGGCGATGCCGCCACCTGCGATGACGACCTGTGCATGGGAGGGAAGTGGCGTCGCCATGGTGTGTGGAGGGGGCTTGTTCTGTGGGAGGGAGAGAGAGGGGCTACTTGAAGACCACTGTCTTGTTGCGGTGGACCAGGATGCGGTCTTCGAGGTGGTGGCGCACGCTGCGCGAGAGCACGCTCTTTTCGATGTCCTTGCCCAGGCGCACCATCTCCTCGATGGAGTTGCCGTGGTCGATGTCGATCACGCCCTGTTCGATGATCGGCCCGGCGTCCAGCTCGGCGGTCACGTAGTGGCTGGTGGCGCCGGTCATCTTCACGCCGCGCTCGAAGGCCTGGTGGTAGGGCTTGCCGCCCACGAAGGCCGGCAGGAAGCTGTGGTGGATGTTGATGATGCGGTTGCGCAGGCGCTGGGTCATGCCGTCGGACAGCACCTGCATGTAGCGCGCGAGCACCATGAAGTCGCCGCTGAATTCGCGGAACAGGCGCTCCACCTCGGCGTAGGCCTGCTCCTTGGTGTCGGGCGTCACCGGCACATGGAAGTACGGAATGCCGTGCCACTCGACGAAGGAGCGCAGGTCGTTGTGGTTGGAGATCACGCACGGAATCTCGCAGTGCAGGTCCTTGTTGCGCCAGCGATGCAGCAGGTCGTTCAGGCAATGGTCGAGCTTGCTCACCAGCACCAGCATGCGTTTCTTGACCGAGCTGTCGGACACGCTCCACTCCATGTCGAACTGCTTGCCAACGGGCGCGAAGCGTTCGCGCAGTTCGTCCAGGTAGAAGGGCAGCGTGTCGGCCTGGATTTCCACGCGCATGTAGAAGCGGTTGTGCAGTGCATCGCCGTGCTGCGCGGCCTGGGTGATCAGGCCGCCGTGGCTCGCGATGAAGCTGCCCACGGCCGCCACGATGCCCGTGCGGTCCGGGCAGGTCAGCGTGAGGATGTAGCGGCGCGGCGTCGTATCGCTCATGTCATGCGGCCACGGGTGCGCTGACCTGCCGGATGTTCATGGCCTTGAGCGTGTCGGCAATGGCTGCCACCGCGCCCGGAATGCCGGCTTCGCCGAAGTGCCCCATGCAGCCGACGCGGAAGGTTTCCACCTGCGTGAGCTTGCCCGGGTAGAGGATGTAGCCGCGCTTCTTGACCTCTTGATAGAAGGTCTTGAAGTTGTAGTTGGCGTCGTCGGGCGCGTGGAAGGTGATGATGATCGGCGCCTGGATCGCGGGGTCGAGGAAGCTCCTGAAACCGAGCGCGGCCAGTCCGTCGATGAGCCCCTTGCAGTTGCGCGCATAGCGTCCGCCGCGCGCGGGCAGGCCGCCTTCCTCGATGTACTGCGCAATGGCGGTGTCGAGCGCCGCGACCACGTGCGTGGGCGGCGTGAAGCGCCATTGCGTGGTCTTCTCCATGTACACCCACTGGTCGTACAGGTCCATGCTCAGCGAGTGGCAGTTGCCTTCGCACTTTTCGAGCGTGCTGCGCTTGATGACGACGAAGCCCATGCCCGGCACGCCTTCGAGGCACTTGCCTGATGCGGCGACGACGGCATCGAAGGGCGTCTTGCGCGCATCGATCTCCAGCGCGCCGAAGGAACTCATGGCATCGATGATCAGTCCGCGTCCGTGCCTGGCGACGACCACCGCGATCTCGTGCAGTGGGTTGAGCACGCCGGCGCCGGTTTCGCAATGCACGACCGCCACGTGCGTGATGCTCGGGTCCGCAGCCAATGCGCGGTCGACGTCGGCCGGCGACACCTGCTTGTCTTCGGTGTAGTCGATGGTGCTCAGCTTGCGGCCCAGCACCTTGCAGATTTTCGCGAGGCGCTGGCAGTAGGCACCGTTGCTCGGCACCAGCACATGGCCGTTGCGCGGAACGATGGTGCCGATGGCTGCTTCCACCGAGAAGGTGCCGCTGCCCTGCAGCGGAACGCATTCGTGCGTGCCCGTGCCATGCACGATGTTCAGCACCTCCTTGCGGATGCGTGCGGTGATCTGGTTGAAGTCGGCGTCCCATGATCCCCAGTCGCGCAGCATCGCTTGGCGTGTGCGGTCCGAAGTGGTCAGGGGGCCGGGCGTGAGCAAGATGGGGTAGGGCGTTTGACTCATGGTGTCTCCAGGCGGGGAAAGGAAATGAGAGAGATGCGTTGTGTGTTCAGCCGCGGCTCAGGTTGCGCCAGGCCTGTGTGCGCGAGAGCAGCACGCGCGTGAGCAGCGAGTAGGCGATGCACACCAGCGTCGAGGTCACGACGATCAGGCTGGCGAGCGCCGAGGCCGGGCCGATGTCGCCGGCATCGTCCAGATGCATGATCGCGACCGATGCAAGGATGGTCTCGGGCGTGTAGAGAAAGATGGCGCACGACAGGCTGGCCATCGACACCACGAAGAAATAGCGCCCGATGTCCAGGATGGCCGGCAGGCACACCGGCACCGTCACGCGCAGGAAGGTCTTGAAGAACGGCACCTTGAGCGAAGCCGACACGGCCTCGAACTCGTTGTCGATCTGCTTGAGCGCGGTGACGGCCGTGAGATGGCTCGACGTGTAGTAGTGCACCACCATCGAGATGATCAATATCGCCATCGTCTGGTACAGAAAGTTCAGCGGGTTGGCCGGATGGTTGAAGAACATCACATAGCCCAGACCGAGCACCAGTCCCGGCACCGCCATCGACAGCACTGCCATCAGGTGCATGCCGCGGCGCATCAGCCCGAGGTTGCGCGTCTTCTCGATCAGGTAGGCGCCCACGAACACGATGAGCGAGCCGGCCACGGCGGTGGCCATGGCGACGATCAGGCTGTTGCCGTAGGCCGCGGCCATGTCGCTCTCCACCAGCACGAAGTGGTAGTGCTTGAGCGTGAACGACAGGTCGTAGGGCCAGAGCGAAATCAGCGAGGTGTAGATCGCCATGCCGATGGTGGCCAGCAGCAGGCCGCACACCACCGCGCAGAACAGCATCAGCAGCGGATCGGCGAGCTTGCGGCGCTTGGGGCTGTAGGGCACCGAGCGGGCCGTGAGCTGCGCCTTCAGCTTGCGTCGCACCACGTAGTCGATGACGAAGGAAATGATCGACGGAATCAGCAGCAGCATGCCCACCACCGCGCCGATGGAAAAGTTGTGCTGCCCCACCACCTGCTTGAAGACATCGACCGACAGCACGTTGAAGTTGCCGCCGATCACCTTGGGTGCGCCGAAGTCGCTCACCACGTAGGTGAAGACCACGGTGGCCGCGCTGATCAGGCCGTACTTGCACGAAGGCAACGTGATGGTCATGAACTGGCGCAACGGCCTTGTGCGCAGCGCGGTGGCCGCCTCGTACAGCCGGCCGTCGGCCAGCGACAGGGCCGTGACCAGGATCATCAGCGCATGTGGAAAGGTGTTGTAGACCTCCGCCATGATGATCCCCGGCGCGCCGTAGATCGACACGCCGCCCAGCAGGAACTTGAGCGCGCCCTGGTTGCCGAACCACTGCACGAATGAAATGGCCGACAGCAGCGAAGGCGCCAGCAGCGGGATCAGCGCAATGAGGCGAAACACCGCCTTCAGCGGCGTCGGCATGCAACTGCGCGTGAGCGCATAGGCGAAGACGAAGGCCATGGGCACGGAGATCATCACCACCGCCGCCGAGACCCAGATCGAGTTCCACGCCGCACGCAGCAGGCTGGGTGTCTGGAAGTAGGTGATGAAGTGGGTGAGGCCGACGAAGCGGCCTTCCTTGTCCTGCACCGCGTGCGCCAGGATGGTCAGCAGCGGCGCGATGAGGAACACGAACAGCATCACCATCACCACGAGCAGGATGGCGCGGGCAATGGTTTCGTCGCGGCTCCAGCGCATGACGGGGCGCGCGGTGAACGCAGCGAGCACGGTGCGAGGGTGGGCCAGCGTGTTCATGGCTTCGCGGTACTGGCGGAAAAAGCGCGGATGCGGTTTGCGCGCAGCGCGATGTCGATGGTGTTGCCTTCGCGGATGTCCAGGTCGTGCAACTGGTTGAGCGAGAAGTGCAGCCCGAGCGTCTGCCCGTGCAGCGCATCGGCCGTCACTTCGGCAATGCACAGGCCGCCGAGAAATTCGACCTTGGTGACCCGCGCCTGCAGCCGGTTGGCCGTGTCCTCGCCCAGGTGCTCGACCGCGCGGTCTTCGGGCCGCAGATACAGGTTGACGGCTTCGCCGGGCTCGAAGGCACCATCGCAGGCGTCGCACTGCAGCTCCATGTCGCCGACCTGGAAGCGGTGGTTGCCCAGCGCCACCGAGCGCAGCACATTCACCTTGCCCACGAAGTCGGCCACGAAGGGCGTGGCCGGCTGTTCATAGACTTCCATGGGCGTGCCGACCTGCTCGATCACGCCGTGGTTCATGACCACGATGCGGTCGGCCATCGACAGCGCTTCTTCCTGGTCGTGCGTGACCATGATGGTCGTGATGCCGACCTGCTTTTGCAGCCGGCGGATTTCACCGCGCAGCCGGATGCGCTCCAGCGCATCGAGCGCCGACAGCGGCTCGTCGAGCAGCAGCAGGCCGGGCCGCGTGGCGAGGGCGCGGGCGAGTGCCACGCGCTGCTGCTGGCCGCCCGAGAGCTGGCTCGGGTACTTCTTGCCGGAAGTCGGCAGGCCGACGAGCTTGAGCAGCTCTTCGACGCGCGCCTTGATCTCGCCTCTCTTGGCGCGGCTGTTGACCAGCCCGTAGCCGATGTTCTCGGCAATCGAGAGATTGGGAAAAAGCGCATACGACTGGAACACGATGCCGTAGTCGCGCTTGTCAGGCGAGAGCCACGACACGTCCTTGCCGTTCTGCAATATCTGCCCGGAAGTCTGCGTCTCCAGCCCCGCGATGATGCGCAGCAACGTGGTCTTGCCGCAGCCCGAGGGGCCGAGAAAGCACAGCATCTCGCCCGGGTTCACGCGCAGGTGCACGTCGCGCAGGGCACTGAAGGATTCGAAGTCCTTGCGCACGCCGACGATCTCGAGCGCGGCAGGCGCGCTCGCAGGCACCGGGGTGGCAATGAACTTGGTGTCGGTCATATCCATTTTTCGCACTCGTCGTTGGCGGGCGCCATCGCTACTGCTGCTGCTGCGGCGCCCGCGGATTGAAAGTCGGGAATGCCGTCGGGCCTACTTGGGTTCAGCCTTGCCTTCGTAGCGCTTGCTCCACTCGGCCAGGATGCGTTCTCGGTTCTTGGCCGCCCAGTTGATGTCGTTCTTTGCGAGCAGCTTTTCGTAGTTGTCCGGAATGCCTTCCAGCTTCGAGGCCACGCCGGGGTAAGCCACCACCGCCCACCATGTGGAGGTGATCTGGTTGGCTTCCTTGCTGGCCATCCAGTCGGCGAAGCGCTTGGCTTGCGGCAGCTTCGCGCTGGTCTTCATGAGGCTGGTGGCCTCGATGTCCCAGCCCAGGCCTTCCTTCGGAAAGATCAGGTCGACCGGCGCACCCGACTTCTTGACCTGGTGCGCGCGGAACTCGAAGGAAATGCCGATGGGGAATTCGCCCGCGCCGGCCTGCTTGCAGGGCTTGGAGCCCGAGTGCACGTACTGCGCGATGTTCTGGTGCAGCGCGTCCATGTACTTCCAGCCTTCGGCGTCGCCCATGTTCTGCAGCCAGGACGACACGTCGAGGTAGCCGGTGCCGCTGGAGGCCGGATGCGGCATCGAGATAGTGCCCTTGTAGACAGGCTTGGCCAGGTCCTTCCAGGTCTCGGGCTTGGGCAGGCCGAGCTTTTTCGCTTCGACGCGGTTGAAGCAGATGGTCGCGGCCCAGACGTCCATGCCGACCCAGGCCGGTGGGCGGGCGGCGTCGGAGTAGGCGGGGTTCAGTTCCTTGAAGCCCTTGGGCTCATAGGGCAGCAGCATGCCTTCCTGTTCGAGCAGGGCCAGGCTGCTGGCGGCCAGGCCGGCCACCACGTCGGCCTGCGGATTGGCTTTTTCGGCCAGCAGCTTGGCGGTGACGATGCCGGTGGAGTCGCGCACCCACTTCACCTCGATGTCGGGGTTGGCTTTTTCGAAGCCGTCCTTGTAGAGCTTCATGGCGTCGGTCTCGAGCGCCGTGTAGACCAGGAGCGAGGTCTTTTGCGCCCATGCGGCGCCGCTGGCCGCAAGGCTCAGCGTTGCCGCACACAGAACCGCCGTGAGACGGCGCGTGCTTGGTTTCATCGTCATCTTTTTCTCCTGAGAGGGCTGGCTGTCACTGAAAGAGGTGAGTGGCGGGCTCCGGCAACTGGCGTTCCAGGCTCCGGCGAACGCAATGTAGATTGGTGATTGAAGACTGTCAATAAAAAATTGTTGACAGTTTTCAATCCTTGGGGAAAATACGCCCCATGGTCACCAGCAATCACTCCGCCGCCCTCGCGTTTCTTCAATCCAGCTCGTTGCCGATGCTGATGCAGGAAGAAATCGAGCGTTTGATCATGACGGGCGAGCTTCCCGTGGGCAGCCGCATCAACGAGAGCGAGCTTTCGCAGCGCTTCAACACCAGCCGTGGCCCGATCCGCGAAGCGCTGCGTGCGCTGGAAGAGGCTGGCCTCGTGCGCAACGAAAAGAACCGGGGCGTCTTCGTGCGCGAGATCGCATTCGAGGAAGCCGACGAAATCTACGAACTGCGCGAAGCACTCGAAGAAATCATCGGCCGGCGCGTGGCGCTCGCCATCAAGCCCGACGCGGTCGAGCGGCTGCGGGCCATGCTCGACGCCATGCGTTCGGCAGCGCAGGCGCAAGACGTGGAGCAGTACGCGCAACTCAACCTGCAGTTCCACGAGATCCTGCTCGACACCGCGGGCAGCAAGAAGCTGACGGAAACCTACAAGCGCCTCGTCAAGGAGCTGCACCTTTTCAGAATGCGCGCGCTCGACAGCGGCGGTGGCCTGCGGGTCTCGGCCGACGAGCACCGCGCCATCGTCGACGCCATTGCCAGCGGCAATCCCGACATTGCGGGCCCCGCGCTGCGCAAGCATGTCGCCGACAGCCGCGCACGCATGCACAAGGCCTTCGGCCGCGCCGATGCAGCCGCTGTTGCCGCCCCCGTTGCCGCCCCGAACAACCCACCTCAAAAGGAAGTCTGAAATGACACAGGAGACACTCGAAGTCAACGCCAGAAGCTATCGCTGGATGACGCGCCCGGTCGTGGTCGTGTGCGTTGACGGCAGCGAGCCGGCGTACCTGGATGCGGCCATCGCAGCGGGCGTGGCCCCGTACTTCGATCGCATGCGCACCTCGGGCGCCAACCTGCTGGCCGACTGCGTGGTGCCCTCGTTC
>NZ_JBPJZR010000007.1:130939-412483 GCF_051216615.1 Variovorax raffinosi | reverse complement strand
GGATTTTTGCATTGGGGAAACCGAAACCAAAACACTCAGCCAAAGATCGGGCGCTTTAACGGCCGTACGCAAATACCAAAGAGAACCAGAATCTCAGAGATTGCGAAGAAACGAGCCGTCTAGAACAGCAGCCTCAGCAATAAGCAGCTCGCTAAGGATGTTGCTGGTCAATTGACCCAATTCGATATCTCCAAAGAAGCGCAAGCGAATGGCCTCGAGATACGGCGTACTTCGCAACCAGACTGCCCAATCCTCGATAGTGATGGATTGCACCTCCAGCAGCTTGAACTTCATCAGCACCTTGATTGCGTGACGTGCATGCTTCACCGGATCGCGTTGCAGGCCATCGAGGCGGCGCCGGGCGACGGACAAGGCCTTGCCGACATCGTCAAAAACGGTGCCATGTCCCGGAATCACCTGCTTCGGCTTTAGCGCCTCAATCAAATCGAGAGTCGCAGCGACTTCCCCGAATGACGGCTCACCAGCCAGCTCGGGAAACGCGATACCGAAACCGTTCTCCCACAGCGCATCCGCCGAAATCAACGTGCGTGATGCCGCATCGAACAAGATGATCGAATGAGGATCGTGACCAGGCGCGGCATGCACCTGCCACGGCCTGTCACCGAGCAAGCATTCCGTTCCAGGTTGCAGCAAGCCGGTGAATCCAAACCGAGGACAACTTTGGCCTGTCGCAAGAAAGCTGAGACCCTGCTCGTCCCAACTTTCCACCAACGCAGCCTCACCAGGCGGAATGCTCGTTTGAACCGACGGGTATCGCTGCTGCAGCGCCGCGTTGCCACCACAGTGATCGCTGTGAAGATGCGTATTCAGAATGCGATCGAGTGGCCGCACCCCAAGCACTGAATCAACCAGCGCCAATGTCTGATCGGCATGCGTGACATAGCCCGTGTCGACGATCGCCGTCTCATCGACGCCAACAAACAGGATGTTGTTGGAAGACAGCCACCCCCGTTCGAACACAACGACATTCGCCGGCAGCCCGGCGCTCGCCGATGCGTGATGACTCATTCAGGCGCCCGCGCTGGAGCGAAGCTCGCGCCGCAGGATCTTCCCCACATTGGTCTTCGGCAGCGAATCCCGAAACTCGATGTGCTTGGGGCGTTTGTAGCCGGTGAGTTGCGCATGGCAATACTGGAGCACAGCCTCCTCCGTCAGGGCAGGGTCCTTGCGCACGACGAAAACCTTGATGGCTTCGCCCTGTTTCTCATCGGCCACGCCGATAGCCGCGCACTCGACGACACCCGGGCAGAGTGAGATCACGTTCTCCAACTCGTTCGGAAACACGTTGAAGCCGCTCACAAGAATCATGTCCTTCTTGCGGTCGACGATGCGGCTGTAGCCGTCTTCCTGCATCACGGCGATGTCGCCGGTGCGCATGAAGCCGTCGGGAGTGAACGCCGCTGCGGTTTCCACGGGCTGGTTGTAGTAGCCCGTCATCACGTTGGGCCCCTTGATGCAAAGCTCGCCTCGTTCGCCAAGAGGCAGCGAATTGCCGTCATCGTCCTTGATCGCGATCTCAATGCTCGGCAACGGCAGTCCGATGGTGCCGGTGAACTCGGTGTTCGATACCGGGTTGTTGGTCCCGATCGCGCAGGTTTCGCTCATTCCCCAGCCTTCGATCATCGGACAGCCGGTGGCCTCGAACCACCTGCGCGCAGTGCCTTCCGACGCGGCCATGCCGCCTGCCTGCGAAACGAAGAGCGTCGAGAAATCGATCGACTTGAAGTCCGGATGCATCAGCAACGCATTGAAGAGCGTGTTCACTGCCGGCAGCATGTGGAAGGGCCGCTTCTTCAGCACTGCAATGAACTTGTTGAAGTCGCGCGGGTTCGGAATCAGCGTCATGTGCGAGCCCTGGCGGATCACCAGCAGGCACAGCGTCAGCGCGAAGATGTGATACAGCGGCAGCGCCGCGATGCTGTTGACCTTTGCCAGGTCACCGGCACGCGCCAGTGCCGGCGTGAACCAGGCTTCGGCCTGCAGGGTCGCCGCCACGATGTTGCGATGCGTCAGCACCGCCCCCTTCGACAAGCCGGTCGTGCCGCCGGTGTACTGCAGGAACGCGATCGAATCGAGCGTGCTCTGATCGGGCCCGAGCGTACGCCCGCGCCCCTCGGCAATGACTTGCGTGAACGGGGTGACCGTGCGGCCGTCGGTCAGCGGCAGCTTGTAGGGCGGCACGATCTTCGCCAGGTGACGCACAGCCAACGTGATCCACGCGCCATACACGCCACCCAGCAGGTCGCCCATCGAAGTCATGACCACATGCTTCACTGGCGTGCGTTCGATGACCTGCTCGAGCGTCGCCGCGAAGTTTTCAAGGATGACGATGGCCGTCGCTCCGGAGTCCTTGAGCTGATGCTCCAGCTCGCGCGCCGTGTAGAGCGGATTGACATTGACGCAGGTGTAGCCCGCGCGCAGCACGCCGCACATGGTGACCGCGAACTGGGGAATATTGGGCAGCATGATCGCCACGCGTGCGCCTGGCTCGAGCCCCAGCGACTGCAACCAGGCGCCCATCGCCTTCGACAGCGCATCGAGTTCGCCGTAAGACATCCAGCGTTCCATGCATACCGAGAAGGGGCGGTCCTTGTAGCGGCCGAAGGCCTCCTCGAACATGTGAGGCAAAGACCGGTACTGCTCGGGATGAATCTCGTGCGGTACGCCGGCCGGATAGTTCTGTCGCGCGGATGTCTGCATGCAAGCTCCTTTGGCGCGGATTGTGGAAGGCATAGTGCCTTCGCCGCCAGCGGGCTTGTCCTAGGGGCGGGCGTGCAGTGTCGCGCGCGCGATAGCCGCGCGGCGATCTGCTGCAGGTGAAAGACTCAGGCTTTGCCGGACTCGCCCGGCAGCAAGACCCCGGCCTCGATGTCGCTCGCCACCTTCAACGACTCGTACAACGGGGCGAAATCGGGTGCTGTCAGGTCGAAGAGCTGCGCAAAGCTGTCGATCACGAAGTAGTTGCTCTGGTAGGTGTCGATCTTGTAGCGCGTGCGCATGGCGCGCAGCAGATCCAGCGGCAGCCGGCGCGGCTCGTCGCTGAGCACGGCGTGCTTCAGTTCGCCCACAGAGCTCAGGATGCCGGCGCCATAGGCGCGCAGGCCGTCGGGCTGGCGAATCAGGCCGAACTCCACCGTGTACCAGTACAGCCGCGACAGCTTCTCGCCGGCGTCCAGTTCGTGCGCCTTGATGCCGCCTGCGCCATAGCGCTGCACATAGTCGGCGAAGGTCGGGTCGAACAGCATCGGCACGTGGCCGAACAGGTCATGGAACACATCGGGCTCGACGATGTAGTCGAACTCTTCCGGTTTGCGGATCCAGTCCGTCACCGGAAACTTGCGATTCGCGAGCAGCGTAAAAAACGGCAGTTCCGGAATCAACCCTGGCACCGCCACGATCTCCCAGCCCGTTGCGCGATGCAGCCGGTTATTGATCTCGTCGAAGCGCGGGATGCGGTCCTTCACGCCCAGGGAGGGCAGCGCCTTGATGAAGGCGTCGCAGGCCAGCCCCGGCAACTGCGCGGCCTGGCGTTCGTAGAGCCGCCTGTAGGTGTCGTGGTCTGCCGCCGTGTAGCTGGCCCAGTCCTGCGGGCAGGTGTAGTCGCCGAGCACCGTGCCGCCGCGCGAGTAATCGCCGCGGGGCGGGCGGTCCGAAGCACCGTACACCGCGGGGGTGACGGCAGGGGTGGCAACAGGGATGTCCATGGGTGTTTCTTGGGTTATTTGAGCCAGCGGTCCATCACGCGCTGGAAGTCGCCGCCGGCTTGCTGCAGGTGCAGCCATTGGTCGACGTACGACTTGAAGGCCACGTCGTCGCGCGGCAGCATCCAGGCCATTTCGCCGTACTGCAACGGCTTGTCGGGGTTGATCGCGCAAAGGCCCGGCTTGAGCTTCTGCTGCGTGATGGCCTCGGCCGCTTCGGTCACGAACACGTCGGCGCGATTGGCAAGGATCTCGTCGAAGATCGTCACGTTCTCGCCGTGCAGCGTGAGCTTGGCTTGCTTGAAATTGGTCCGCGCAAAGCGCTCGTTGCTGCCGCCCGGATTGAAGATCACGCGGGTCGACGGCTGGTCGATGGCGGCCACGCTCTGGTACTTGGCAACGTCGGCGCAGCGCGCAATGGGCGTCTTGCCGTTGACCATGTAGGGTGCGCTGAAAAAGGCGCGCTTTTGCCGATCGGTGGTGACCGACACCCCACCCACCGCGATGTCGCACTTGCCGGCGGCAAGGTCGGGCAACAGGTTGGCCCAGGTGGTCTTGATCCACTCCGGCTTGGCGCCGAGGCTGGCGCTGAAGCCCGTCATGAGGTCGACGTCGATGCCCTCGAAAGAGGCATCGGTCTTCTGGAAGCTGAAAGGCTTGTAGTCGCCCGGCGTGCAGATGCGCAGCACCGCGGCCTTCTGCACCGCGTCCAGGTGCGAGCTGGCCGCCGGCGTCGCCGCCTGTGGCATGGCGCAACCCGAAAGAACGGCGGCAGCCGCCGCGATGAAGGTCAGACCGATCGAAAACGTGCTGCGCATGCCGGGCTCCTGGAGCAATGAAGAGGCGCTTATTTTGCGGCGCTCAGCACGCCACGGCGCATCTGATCAAGCTCGATGCTCTCGAACAGCGCCTTGAAGTTGCCGTTGCCGAAGCCGTCGTCGCCCTTGCGCTGGATGAACTCGAAGAAGATCGGGCCGAGCTGGTTCTCGCTGAAGATCTGCAGCAGAAGGGCGTCCTTCTTGCCGTCGATCAGGATCTTGCGCTTCTGCAATTCGGCAACGCTCTCGCCGTGCTCCGGAATGCGCTTGTCGACCAGTTCGTAATACGTGTCGATGGTGTCGAGCAGCGTCACGCCCTTGGCGCGCAGCGCGTCGACGGTCGTGTACAGGTCGTCCGAGCCCATGGCGATGTGCTGGATGCCCTCGCCCTTGTACATGTCCAGGTACTCCTGGATCTGGCCGGCCTGCTCCTTGCCCTCTTCGTTGATCGGGATGCGGATCTTGCCGCAGGGGCTGGTCATGGCCTTGCTCTTCACGCCCGTCACCTGGCCTTCGATGTCGAAGTACTTGATCTCGCGGAAGTTGAAGAGCTTTTCGTAGAAGCCGGCCCAGACGTTCATGCGGCCGCGGTAGACGTTGTGCGTCAGGTGGTCGATGTAGGTCAGGCCGTTGCCGAACGGCGAAAGTGCCTGCTCAGGTGCAATGCCGGGCAGGGCCTCGAAGTCGACGTCGTAGAAGCCGATGTTGCCGATGTCGCCGGGCTTCGCGCCGTTCTTGCCGGGCCAGCGGTCCACCAGATAGATCAGGCTGTCGCCGATGCCCTTGATGGCGGGAATGTTCAGTTCGCCAGGGCCGGCCTTGTCGGCAAAGCCCCAGGCGCCGAGCGACGTGGCGCGTTCGTAGGCTTGCTTGGCGTCCTGCACGCGGAAGGCGATGGCGCACACGCTCGGGCCGTGCTCGCGCGCGAATTTCTGCGCAAAGGAATCGGGCTCCGCATTCAGGATGAAGTTGATCGTGCCCTGGCGGTACAGCAGCACATTCTTGTGGCGGTGCTTGGCCACGGCCGTGAAGCCCATGCGCTCGAACACCTTGCCCATGGCGACCGGGTCCGGTGCCGCGTATTCGATGAATTCGAAGCCATCGGTGCCCATGGGGTTGTCCCAGGGGGTGAAGGCGGGTGCGTCGGCTTGGCTCATGTGCGGTCTCCGAAAAGGTGGGGAATTTCAATGAATAAGGCGCGAAATCGGCCAGTGCTGCAATGTAGGGTGGATGGCTCTCAAGTTTTCAGCGTCTTTGGGCGCAAAGAGTGGCTCTCGCGCAGTAAAACTGCAAAAATAGCGAAATGGAAGCACTGGACAAGATTGATAGGCTCATTCTGCGCACGCTGCAAGCAGACGGGCGCGCCACCTACGACCAGCTCGCCGAGCAGGTCAGCCTGTCGCCCAGTGCCGTGCTGCGGCGGGTCAAGCGGCTCGAAGAAAGCCGCGTCATCGACCGCTATGTCGCCCTGGTCCAGCCCGAAGCCATCGGCCTGGGGCTGACCGCGTACCTCAACGTTCGGCTCGAAAAGCACACCGAGAGCCACAAGCGCAACCCGATGGACCTGTTCCGCGCCAGCGTGCAGACCTGGCCCGAGGTGGTCGAATGCGCCGCGCTCACCGGCGACATGGACTACCTGCTGCGCGTCGTGGTGGCCGACATGGCGCACTACAGCCGCTTCATCATGGACACCCTGCTCAAGCACCCCAGCGTGCAGGACTGCAAGACCAGCTTCGTGCTGGACCGTGTCAAGGCCACAACAGCTGTGCCCGTTTAGCCACAAAGCGGTTGCGCGGGCGCCACGGGCTCTGGTATTGAGTCACGAATGTGTCCTGGAAGTGTCCCTGCTGGCTTGTTGATTAAGGGAAAACCCTTACATTTGAGCCATGCTTACCGCCAAGACCCTTCTCAAAGCGTCTCTCGGCCTTGGCTCTTTCCTGAAAGCGCCAATGGTTGAGACCCAGCCACGCGCTACGCCTGCGCCCCAGCCCGTCATGGTGCCGATCCGCTCGATCGGCCCCCGTGAACGCGAGCGCATCGCGGCCCACCTGCTGGCGCTTACGCCGCACGACCGTTACCTGCGCTTCGGCTACGCAGCCGCCGACGAGCAGGTCCAGCGCTATGTCGACGGCCTGGACTTCGACCGCGACGAGCTGTTCGGCATCTACAACCGCCGCCTCGACCTGATCGCGATGGCGCACCTGGCCTTTGCGCCCAGCGACCAGCACAGCGATTGCGCTGAATTCGGTGTTTCCGTATCGGCGCACGCACGTGGCCGAGGCTACGGCGCCCGCCTGTTCGAGCGCGCCGTGGTCGTCGCCCGCAACGAAGGCGTGGGCATGCTCTTCATCCATGCGCTGAGCGAAAACGCCGCCATGCTCAAGATCGCCCGCAACGCCGGCGCGACCGTGGTGCGTAGCGGCTCCGAAGCCGAAGCCCATCTGCAACTGCCCAGCGCCACCTTCGACAGCCGCATGAGCGAGATCGCCCTGGAGCACTACGCCGCGGTCGATTTCCATCTCAAGAGCCGCGCCAAGCAGTTCTGGGCTTTCCTCGCGAGCGTGCAGGAAGTGCGCAGCGGCATCCGCGAAGCCCGCAACAAGTCGGCCCCCTGAGCGGCCGGACGGCCTATGCCGGCCGCGTGGTGGAGCCTGTCACACGCAATCCGGTATCCTTGCCCTTCCTCAACTCCGCCCTCCCGCAGTGGCCGACCCTCACCCTGAACGCGCACCCGTAGAACGGGAAGACAAGCGCGGCTTTCTCCAGAAGCTAGCCGAATTCATCCACCCCGGTCCCGACTCGCGCGACGAGCTGATCGAAACCCTGGCGGACGCCGAGGACAACGAGGTGATCGGCGCCGAGTCGCGCGTGATGCTCGAAGGCGTGCTGCGCATGGCCGACATGACGGCCGGCGACGTGATGGTCGCGGCGCCGCGCATGGATGCGATCAACATCGACGCGCCCTTCGACGCGCTGCTTCACCTCATCATCGACACCGCGCACTCGCGCTTTCCGGTGTACGAGGGCGAAAAAGAAAACATCATCGGCATCCTGCTCGCGAAAGACCTGCTCAAGCTGCAGCGCGCGCCGGGCCTGAACATCCGTGCGCTGCTGCGGCCCGCGACCTTCGTGCCCGAAAGCAAGGGCCTGAACGACCTGCTGCGCGAGTTCCGCGGCAACCGCAATCACCTGGCCATCGTCATCGACGAGTTCGGCCGCGTGGCGGGGCTCATCACCATCGAGGACGTGCTCGAGCAGATCGTCGGCGAGATCGAGGACGAGTTCGACATTGCCGAAGACGAGGGCGACATCTTCGGCCTGGCCGATCACACCTACCGCGTCTCGGGCGACACGCCCATCGAGCGCGTGGCCGAGGCCTTCGGCATCGTCTTCGACGAAGAACAACTGAGCGAAGACTTCGACACCATCGGCGGCCTGATCGCGCACGAGATGGGCCACGTGCCCAAGCGCGGCGAGCACCATGCGATGGGCGGCTTCGACTTCGTGGTGCTGCACACCAAGGGCGGCGCGGTGCGCTGGTTCAAGGTGTCGCCGGCCCGCGGCGGCGACGCGGCCGATTGATGCCGCTGTCCGCAGCGGCGACGCAACGCGTTTCGCCTTTCTCTCCCGTCAATCTGTTCCGCCTGCTGGGCTTCGGTATCGCCGGCCTGGCGCAGGCGGTTTCCATGGCGTCGCCAGTCGGGGGCAAGCCCCTGTGGTGGCTGCAGCTCCTGTCGCTGGGCGCATTCGTCTGGCTGCTCGACAGCCTGCGCGTCCAGGGCGCGGGCTGGCGCCGCGCCGGGCTGCATGGCTTGGTCTTCTCGACTGCCTGGCTCACCGGCAGCTTCTGGTGGCTCTTCATCTCGATGCACACCTACGGCGGGCTGCCTGCACCGCTGGCGGCCATCGCGGTGCTGGCACTGGCTGCCGCGCTCGGGCTTTATTACGCGGCTGCAAGTGCGTGGTTTGTCGTGCGCGGGCCGAAGGGGCGGGTGACGGGTGCGCTGGTCTTCGCGGCGCTCTGGACGCTGGCCGAACTCGTGCGCGGGAGCTGGTTCACCGGTTTCCCGTGGGGTGCCGGCGGCTACGCGCATGTGGAGGGCCCGCTGGCCGCGCTCGCGCCGTGGGTCGGTGTCTATGGCATCGGCGCCGCGGCCGCGCTGGTCGTTGCGCTGGTTGCATTGCATCGGCCTGTACGCGCCAGTGAGATCGCGCCGGGGCTGGTGCTGATCGCGCTGGTCTTCGTCGCGCCGAACCTCATCGCGCCGCTTCGTGCCGACGTGCAAGGCGTCAAGGGTTCGAGCGGCAATCTTCAGATCGCGCTCCTGCAGGGCAACATCCCGCAGGACGAGAAATTCGTTCCCGGCGGCGGCATCGAAACCGCGTTGCGTTGGTACGGCGAACAACTGCGCGATGCCAAGGCTTCGCTGGTGGTGACGCCCGAAACCGCCTTGCCCTTGCTGCCGCAGCAGTTGCCGGTCGGTTACCTCGAAGCAATCCAGGCGCGCTACAGCCAAGGCACGCAGGCCGCCATCGTCGGCTTGCCCATGAACGGGTCCGGCGGCCCGGGCACGTACAGCAACTCGGTGCTCGGCTTCCAGCCCGGTGCGTCTCGGGTCTACCAATACAGCAAGCACCACCTGGTGCCCTTCGGCGAATTCATTCCCACGGGCTTTCGCTGGTTCATCCAGATGATGAACATCCCGCTCGGCGACTTCGAGCGCGGCGGGCTCGCGCAGGCGCCCTTCCTCTGGCAGGGCCAGCGCATCGCGCCGAACATCTGCTACGAAGACTTGTTCGGCGACGAGATCGGCGCGAACTTCCGCGACGAGGCGACCGCACCGACCATCCTGCTCAACGTGAGCAACATCGCGTGGTTCGGCGACTCGGTCGCCATCGACGAGCACCTGTCGATCTCGCGCATGCGCGCGCTCGAATTCGCCCGGCCGATGGTGCGCTCCACCAACACCGGCGCAACCGTCGTCATCGATGCCGAAGGCCGCGTGACGCACGAACTGCCGCGCCTCACGCGCGGCGTGCTCGAAGCGAGCGTCGAAGGTCGTCGCGGCCTCACGCCTTATGCGCGCTGGGTGGCACAGTTCGGCCTGTGGCCGCTGTGGATACTGGCGCTCGCCATCGTGGCCGCCGCGTTCCTGCTGCGCCGCCGCCAAGGCTGAAGCCGCGCGCAGCGCTCGCAGTCAGGCAGTTACCGACTCGGCCTTCACAGGCCAGTCGCGCAACTTGCCGGGGTTCAGCAGCCCCAGCGGATCGAATCGCTTCTTCACCTCGATGACCTCCGGTGGCAGCGGCCCACCGGCCTTGCCGTCCTCGACGATGTTCACATGCGGGTTGTTGATGTGCACCTGGTGCGCGCGGTGGATGTCGATGATCTCCGCGAGCCGCTCTTCCGTGCTGAAGCGCACCAGCTGAAGCCCGCTGCAGGTCATCAGGCCTGCCACGTTGCGGATGAACTCGATGTGCATCATCACCTCGCCGCCCAGCAGTTGTTCCATCTCGATGATCTGCTCCACATGCTTGCCGGGGATGAAGCCGCTTTGCAGGTAGGTCAGTGAAGGATCGATCTTCAGCGCGTGCAGCGTCGTGTGGTTCCAGGTGAACTCCATCAGCGTGCGGTTGCTCTTCTGCACTTCGGCCGCCGTCTTGCGGTAGCCCACCGTGCCGCCATGCGCCTCGACCAGCTGCAGCAGCGCCGGCTCGCACGATTCGGCCGCCAGCGACAGCACCGTGTGGCAGCCCTTGGGCAGGTGCGCGGCCAACTGCGCCAGATGGTCGGAGATGGGCGCGGCAAAGAACGAAATCTCGCGCTTCACGATGCCCGGTGCGTTCGCGAGCTTGTCCGCGAAGTGCAGCGCATCGGTGAAGCTGTCGAAGGTCACCAGCGTTTCGAGCCACGGGTGCGCGGGCGCCAGTGCGATCTCCAGCTCCAGCACGAGGCCGTTCGTGCCCCACAGGTGGTGCATGCGCATTGCCTCGGCGCCGCGCAGCTCGACCACCTGGGGCTCGGCCTCGATGGTCATCGCGCGGATGCCGAGCACATTGCCCGGCGCGCCGAGCGGCCCGTAGTTGATCGAACCCACGCCGCCGAAGCCGCCGCCGAACAGGCCGCCCAGCGTGGCGCTGCGGTAGGTGGAGGGCACGCAGCGCATTTCCTGCCTCGAGGGTTTCGTCTGCTTTTCGAGTTCGCCCAGGCGGATGCCGGCCTGCGCGCGCGCCACGCCGGGCTGCACCCACAGGAAGGCGTTGTAGCCCGTCATGTCGAGCACCACGCCGCCGGCCAGCGGTGTGGTCTGGCCGTAGTTGCCGGTGCCGCTGCCACGAATGGTGATCGGCACGTTGCGCCGCGCGCAGGCGCCGACCACCGCGCGGATCTCGTCCTCGGTGCGCGGACGCACGACCACGTCGGCGCGCTTGTCCTTCAACTGGCGGTTGAGCACCGGGCTGAACCACGAGAAGTCTTGCGACAGCCGCGTCACGCGGCCCTCGTCGGTGATCCAGTCGAGGTCGGGCAATTCGAGCAGCAACTGCTCGATGGAAGAAACGGGAGCGTTCATGGTCAAGTTCAATCCTGGGAAAGTTCGCTCGCATGCCACGAGCCGAGCGCCACCTTGGTCAGCCACGCCATCAGCACGAAGAGCGCGACACCGGTCAATGAAATCAGCAGCAGCGCGGCGAACATGCGCGGAATGTTCAGCTGGAAGCCCGCCTGCAGGATCTGGTAGGCCAGCCCCGCGCCCGAGCCGCCCGTGCCCGCGACGAACTCCGCCACTACCGCGCCGATCAGCGCAAGGCCGCTGGAGATGCGCAGCCCGCCGAAGAAGTAAGGCAGCGCGCTCGGAATGCGCAGCCGCACCAACTGCTGCCAGCGCGTCGCGCGGTTGAGCTTGAAGTAGCTCTGCAGGTCGGGGTCGATGCTGCGCAGGCCCAGCGTGGTGTTGCTGATGATCGGGAACAGCGCCACCAGCGCCGCGCACACCGTCATCGCGGCCACCGGGTTCTTCACCCAGATGATGATGAGCGGCGCCACCGCGACGATGGGCGTCACCTGCAGCAGCACCGCATACGGAAAGAGGGCGGTCTCGATGCGCTTGCTCTGCACGAACAGGAACGAGATCAGCACGCCCGCCACCGTGGCCAGCGCGAACGACAGCACCGTGATCTTGAGCGTGACCAGCAGCGCGCTGCCCAGCGGCGCCCAGTCGGTCACCAGCGTCTGCATCATGAGGAAGGGCGAGGGCACCAGGTAGGGCGGCAGCTCCATCGCCACCACCAGCCATTGCCACAGCGCAACCAGCACCACGCCGATCAGCACCGGGTACAGCACGCGCTGCACGCGCGGCTGGTTCAGAAGGGGCGTGCGTTTCATCGCGTGGCCTCCTCGTCGGCATGGCTGCTGGCGCGCAGCAGGCTGTCCTGCAGCCGCTTGGCATGGCGGGCGAACTCGGGCGTCACCATGAAGTCGGCGCTGCGCGGATAGGGCTCGTCGATGTGGAACTGCTCGACCACGCGGCCTGGCCGCGCGGCCATCATCACCACGCGGCTCGACAGGAACACCGCCTCGTGGATCGAATGCGTCACGAAGATCACCGTGAGCTTCTTCTTGCGCCACAGCTCCAGCAGATCGGCGTCGAGCTTGTGGCGCGTGATCTCGTCGAGGGCGCCGAAGGGCTCGTCCATCAGCAGCAGGTCGGGTTGCGTGACGAGCCCACGTGCGATCGACACGCGCATCTGCATACCACCCGACAGCGCACGCGGCAGCGCGCCCGCGAACTTTTCAAGGCCGACCAGCGCGAGCGATTCCATCACGCGCGCGTCGGCCTCCTTGCGCGGCACGCCGGCCAGGTCGAGGGGCAGCCGCACGTTGGTCTGCACGCTGGCCCAGGGCATCAGCGTGGGCGACTGGAACACGAAGGACAGCTTGTGCGGGCAGTCGTGCAACTGCGCCACCGGCTTGCGCCACACCAGCAGCCGGCCGTCGCTGGGCTCCAGCATGCCGGCCACCATCTTGAGCAGCGTGCTCTTGCCGCAGCCCGATGGGCCCAGCAGCGTGACGAACTCGCCTTCGGCGATCGACAGGTCCACCGGCAAAAGCGCCTGCGTGCCGTTGGGATAAGTCTTCTCGGCCGAGAGCACTTCGACGGCGGGCACCGAAGGCGCGAGTTCAGGCGGTGGGGCCAGGGTGTGGGGTTCGATGCGATTCATGCGTGATGCCTTTCGAGAACGGCCGCAACGCGCGGCCGCCTGGTTTCAGGGCTGGAGGGGGTCAGGGCAAGACCTTGGCGTCTTTCACGAACTCGGTCGTGTAGGTCTTCGCCAGCTCGACCTTGGCGGGGTCGAGCAGCTTCGCGCTCACGAGGAAGTCGTAGCTCGCCTTGGAGCGCGCATCGGTCATCACGCCGATGCCCAGCTTGGCCGCGTCGCCGCCGGTGACCATGCCCATCTCCTTGAGCTTGGCCACGCTGTAGGCGAGCTGCTCGTCGGTCATGTTGGGGTTGTCTTTCTTGATCAGCGCATTGGCGGGCGCCGGGTCAGCCAGGTAGCTCTTCCAGCCTTCGGCCGATGCCTTCACGAAGGCGGCCACCTGCTTGTTGCGGTCTTTCAGCGTCTTCTCCATGCACGACACCGTGGTCGCATAGGCCGGGAAGCCGTGGTCGCTGAACATCAGCACCGTGCTCTTCACGCCGGCCTTCTGGATGGCGTAGGGCTCCGAGGTCAGGTAGCCCTGCTGGGCCGTGTTCTTGTCCGCCACGAAGGGCTGGATGTTGAAGGTGTAGGGCCGCGTCTGCTCGTCGGTGAAGCCGAACTTGGCCTTGAGCCACGGCCAGTAGCCGCGGTTGGCCTGCGCGCCGATCAGCAGCGTCTTGCCCTTCAGGTCCTCGAACTTCTTCACGTCGTCGTGCGCGATCAGCACCTGCGGGTCTTTCTGGAAGAAGGCCGCCACGTTGACCACCGGCACGCCGCCTTCGCGCACCTGCATCATCTGGATGTCGCTCGAACCCATGATGCAGTCGGCCTGGCCGGCCGCCATCATCTGCGTGATGTTGACCTGCGGGCCCCCCATCTTGATGGTCACGTCCAGGCCGTACTTCTTGTAGATGCCTTGCGCCACGGCCTGGTAGAAGCCGCCGTGCTCGGCTTGCGCGTACCAGTTGGTCATGTAGGTGAACTTGTCCTCGGCCTGCGCGGGCGCGGCGGCGGTGAGGAAGGCGATGGCGGCGGCGCCGGCCATGGACAGGGCGAAGGAGCGCATGAGAAGGTCCTCTCGAGGGGCTGGATTGAAAAAGGAAAAGGGTGAGCGCGTCGGTCGATGCAAGGAGCGGGCCGAAGCCAACTCAGGCCGGCACGAACGATTGCTGGATGAAGCCCTGCTGGTGCCCGCGCTCCCAGGTGGCTTCCTCGCGCACGACCCAGCGCAGCGCATGCAACTCGGTCAGCGCCTGCACCCAGCTGTCGGAGAGCGTGTCCAGGATCTCGTCGCCCTGTTCGCGCGTGGCGCTGGTCGGGTCGCCGATGACGCCGCTGGGGCCGAAGTCGCGCGCGGTCCAGGCGCAGGCCGGGCGGCCATCGGCCGACAGCAGCTTGATCGGAAAGGGCGGCGGAAAATTGGCCGCCGCGCGCTCCATGTGCACCGTGTCGGGCGCGAGCGCGAGCATCAGCGCGGTTTCGGAATGGCCGGCGTGCATCGACAGGCGCTTTTCTTGTTCGCCAATCTGCTTGCTCGATGCGTTCGGCAGGCGCGACACGCCATGCGGCACCACCACGAAGTCGCCATGCCGCAACCGCAGTTCGCGCGCGGCCATCTCCAGCACCTGCGGCTGGCCGCCGTGGCCGTTGGCGAACAGCAGCTTGCGAAAGCCCGCGCGGTAGACCGACTCGCCGATCTCGGTCACGGTCGACAGCAGCGTGGTGCCGGTCAGCGTCATCGTGCCGGGGAAGTGCAGGTGCTCTTCCGACTTGCCGTAGGTGATGGTCGGCAGCGCGAAGGCGCGCACCTCGGGCGGCAGTTTCTCGAGCGCCTTGCCCATCACGCCCGAGGCGATCACGCTGTCGACCGAGCAGGGCAGGTGCGGCCCGTGCTGCTCGATGGCGCCGCAGGGCAGCACGATGACCGTGTTCTCGCGGTCGGGCAGCGCGGCAATTTCGGTCCAGCTCAGGTAGGGCAGGAAGCGATGGGGCGGGATGTAGCCGTGGAGCATGGGAGTCCTTGCGTGTTCTTTACCGGGGGAAGAAAGGCGTTGCGTCGCCGTGCGTCACACGGCCGTCGCGCAGCACCACGCGGGTGGCGGTGCGCGAGGGCCAGCCGTGGCGGTCGGCCTGCGTGAACAGCACGAGGTCGGCCTTGGCGCCGATCAGCGTGGGCGTCGTCGTGGCAGGCGCGCGTAGCAGCCAGTCGCTGCGGCACAGCGCCTGCGACCAGTTGTCGAAAGGTTCGTCGAGCTGCGCCACCAGCGCGGCTGTGCCCAGCGCCTCGACCGGATCGAAGCTGCCGAGCCGGCAGAACGGGTCTTGCACGTTGTCGCTCGCGAACAGCAGCGGAATGCCGCGCTCGCGTATTTCCTTCACGAGCGTGATGCCGCGCATGCGTGGCGTGCGGCCCGTCACCGCGTCCTGCAACAGCAGGTTGGTGGCCGGCAGCGACACCACGGTGATCGGCGCACGCGCCACCGCATCGAGCGTGGCGAAGGCCTGCGCCTCGGGCTGGGCCGCGAGCGCGCAGATGTGGCCGCAGACCACGCGGCCTTCGTAGCCGATCTCGCGCAGGATGCGGGCCGTGGTCTGCAGGCCCACCGCCGAGGCGTTGAGTTCTTCGTCGACGTGCAGGTCGATGTCGAGGTCGCAGGCCTGCGCCGACAGCAGCAGGTTGCGCAGTGCGTTCTCGCTCCAGTTGGTGGAGTGCACGAAGCCGCCGAGCAGCGCATGCGGGCCCGTGGCCTTCACCTGCTTGGCCAGGCGCATCGCCTGCGCCGCGTCTTCGAACAGCGGCAGCTTGATCAGGCTGACCTGCTCCAGCTTCACCTTGCCGGCCCATTCCTGTGCGAGTTCGGCCATCACCGGCCAGGCCAGCGGCACCGCATCGGGCTCCCACCAGTCGGCGTGCGTGCGTACATGCGTGGTGCCGCATTCCCAGGCCCACTGCAGGCCGCGCGAGGCGCGCTCGTGCACGTCGGCGGGGCTCCAGTGAACGCGATCGGCCAGCATCGCGTCGATGGCGCCGAGCAGGCCGGGCTGCACCTGCTTCATGCGCGGCAGGGTGAAGGCTTTGTCGAGGTGCGTGTGGGCGTCGACGAAACCGGGCAGCACCAGCGTGCCGGCCAGGTCCCAACCAGCGGTGGGGCGTTCGGCGTGATCGGGCGCGGGGCGCACCGATGCCACGCGGCCGGCTTCGACGGCGATGCGTGCCAGCACCGGCACGCCATCGCGCTGGGGCCAGTCAGTGGGCAGCAGCCAACGCGGCAAACGCGCGTTGTCGAGCAGCACAGGCGCCTTCATGCGAAGCGCGCCATCGCCTGCCCCACACGCGCCATGAAGCGCTTGAGCTGGGGCTCGGTCGCCACGTTCATGTGGTAGTGGGCGTGGTAGTCCACCTTGGCGCGCTGGCCGGTGAGCCGCTTCATGTAGCGCGTGACGATCTTGCGCGGCGGGTCGCCCATGTACCAGGCCATCCAGCGTGGCCGGCCATAGGTGACCACGGCGCTGATGCGCTGGATGTGCGTGAGCATCGGCTTCACGTTCGCCGGGTCGCTGATGTCGAAGGCCACGCCCGGCATGAAGAGTCGGTCGAAGTAGCCCTTGAGCATCGCCGGCAGGCCGAAGCACCACGTCGGAAAGCAGAACACGATGCCTTCGGCCCACTGCAGCCGCTCCACATAAGGCTTCAGCGGCAACTGATTGGCCGGCACCTCGTGGTAGCCCAGCCGCTCCTCGCGCGACAGCACCGGGTTGAAGCCCTCGGCGTAGAGGTCGCAGTCGTCCACCTCGTGCCCGGCGGCGCGCAGGTTCTTCAGCACCTCCTGGTGCAGGGCGGCATGGAAGCTGGTTTCAACCGGATGGCAGTAGACGACGAGCACGCGCATGGTGTGTTTGACCGCTTAATCAGAGCAAGTGGTCAGGTTATGCAAATGACGTGCCAGTCTTGATGCACCGGATTGGATTGCAGTCGTGCGGGCGCAACGCGCGTGTCTTTACACGACCGATTCGTTACATAAAGGTACGTTTCTAAAGACTGTTAACTAAAATCAACATTTCCAAAGTTGTGCACTTTGGATCTACTTTGGCCCGTCAACTCATCCGAAACACCGAGAGTTCCTCTTGAAAAAACTACTTTTGATTGCAGCCATCGCAGGCGCCCTCCCTTTCGCTGCGCAAGCAGAGTCCAATTTCACGAGCGCGGCCTCGGGACAGTTGACCGCCACCGCGCGCCTGAACTTCACGGTGACGATTCCGCGCGTGATGTACCTGCAGGTCGGCACCGGCACCAACTTCACCACCGTGGGCTCGGTCGACGCCCTGACCTTCACGGTGCCGGGCGCATCGGTCGGCGCGGGCGGCACCATCGCCGGTACGAGCGGTGACCTGACCGGGGGCGCGGTCACGGTCCGCGTGCTCGGCAATGCCGGCAACCTGTCGCTCAACTCCGGCGTGACCGGCCAACTGAGCAACGGCTCCAGCACCATTCCCTGGAGCGCCATCACCGTGACGGCAGCGCCGCTCACCACGGGCACGACGGGCTTCACCAACGCGGCCATCACCCACCCCGCCTTCAGCACCACGACCGGCGCGGGCCCGACCCCGACGACCTTCACCGCCGTGAACACGGTGGTGCGCCAGGAAAGCAAGTGGACCTTCGCATACGACAACACCGGCGTCTACGCGCCCGGTACGTACGGTGCCACGGTGGCCAACAACGGTGTGGTGACCTACACGCTCACCTCGCCCTGACCCTGTGTCATCGCCACGGCAGGAAGGCGGCCTGGCGCCGCCTTTTTTCCGTCGCGGGAGAAGCCCCTTGAAATTGCGTCGTCCTTCGCTCGAACATCTCTGCTGCGCGGCCGCTCTCTACGCGCTGGCGCCTGCGCACGCCTACACGGTTGGCATCAGCTCTGCATCGCGTTCGCTGTACCTGCAGGTCGGCGTCGGCAACATGACGACCGGCAACGTCAACACCGCCGGCAACAACCCGACGCAAAACAACGTGACCGTGACCGTGCCCGTGGCAGCGCTGTTCACCGGCGCCGCACAGACGATGAACACCGACAGCACCGTCACCGCCAGCCCGATCGACGGCGCGGCCTACTGCACGCCCGCGGGGAAGGTCTATATCGGCAGCTTCTTCCGCACCACCGGCTCGTCCAACAACAGCGCCACGCTCACCGTGAGCACGCCAGCGAACCTGTCCAACGGCAGCGCCACCATTCCGTTCAGCACCATCGCGTGGACCAGCCCCGGCGCCGCGCCATACAACTCGGAGATTCCGGCCGGCTCGTTCAGCAGCACCTTGCTCACGCTGGTCACTGTCGCCAAGAACACCTGGTCGGAAAGCTGCCTGCTGTTCACCTACAGCAACCCGGGCATCATGCCGTCGGGCACTTTCACCGGCACCGCCACCTACACGCTGACGGCGCCATGACAAACGCATGCCGCTCGCTCGCGGTCGCCTTGCTGGCCCTGCTCGCCGTACAGGCAGGCGCCGCCACCTACCGCGTGGACGACACCGGCACCGTGGTCGGCCAGCCGGTCACGCCGATGCGCTGGCGCCAGCCCGTGCCTGGCCGCATCGCGGACAACACCGTGGACGGGCAGGTCTCCGTGGCGCTGCGCCTGAACCTGTCGCAATGGGTGATGCGCCAGGCCCGCATCTACATGCTGCTGGCCCCGACCGAGAACGACCGCCTGGTCGCCACCTGGCGCACCCAGGGCCGGCTGCTGCCGGGCACCATGCGCGGCGGCGGCCGTGTGCTGGTCTACGAGGGCGTGGTGCGCGAACCCTTCCTGCAGGAAACCATCCTGCTGAACCTCACGGCCGACGGCCGCGCCCTCGAGCGCGCCCAGTCGCTGCAATTCAACTTCGAGATCGAGATGACGCCATGACGCGCGCGATCGGACTTTCTTTTCGCCTGCTGCGCGCACTGGCGCTGGTGGCAATCCCCGCGTGGGCCGCTTTCGCCGGCACTGACGCGCAGGCCCAGTTCGCGCTGGCCGTCTCGCCCCCGCGCCTGGAGCTGACCGGCAAGCCCGGCGAACGCGTGCGCGACGTGATCGAGCTCACGCACTCGGATGCGCGCCAGGGCGAGTACACCTTCAAGACCGCCGACTGGACGCTCAAGCCCGACGGCTCGGTCGACTTCAGCGACGAGCTGGTGCCGGGCAGCTGCCGGCCCTGGGTGGCCATCGAGCGCCGCGAACTCAGCATCGCCGCCGGCAAGCCCTACCGCTATCGCTTCGAGGTGACGCCGCCGCCCGACACGCCGCCGATGGAGTGCCGCTTCGCCGTGCTGATCGAGGGCAAGGAACACGCCACCGCGCCCGGCACGCCGGTGGCGATGGCCGCGCGCATCGGCGTCATCGCCTATGTGGCGATCGGCGACGTGCAGCCCGTGCTCGATATCGCCGGCAGCGCCGTGAAGGCCGTGAACGGCCAAAACCAGCCGGTGCTGCGCATCCGCAATACCGGCACGGCGCACGGCCGGCTCGCAGGCTTTCTGAACGGCACCGACGCCAGCGGCGCGCGGCTCGAGTTCCAGCCCGCCACCACGCCGATCATGCCGGGCGAGACGCGCGACATCGCGCTCACGGCGACCCGGCCCGGCGACACGGATGCCGCCGTCGCTGTGCGCTTTCCGGTCACCGTGACCGGTTCGCTCGAATGGGGCAAGAGCGGCTCCTTCAAGGTCAACGAACGCTTCGCTCAATGAAGAGACGGGCCCTGCGAACCGCGCTCGGACTCTGCAGCGCAGGCACGGCCTTGGCCGGCGCCGGCGCGTGGGCCCAGGTGCCGGCCTCCGCAGGTGCTGCGCCAGCCGCCGCCTACGTGGACCGCGTGCTCGAAGAGGGCCCGGTGGTGCCCGAAGCCTCGCAGGTCGAAGAGCCCAGCACCGGCTGGCCGCGCGGCTGGAGCACCGAGCTGCAGTCCACCCAGCAGCACAGCGGCACCGTCAAGACCCAGAGCCAGACGCTGAATTTCTCGGGCTTTCTCGACACGCCCAACTACGGCGCCTTCTCCGCCAACCTCAACCTGAACCGCAACCCCGCGCCGGTGTACGGCTACGGCGTGTTCGGCAGCAGCGGCTCGCCCTACAGCGTCGTGCCCTTCAGCGCGAGCAACAACAGCACCTGGCGCATCGACCAGCGCGCGATGCCCTTCGACGGCGGCTGGTTCGGCAACAGCGCCATCGGCAACATCAACATGGCCAACACGCCGCTCGCGCGGGGCGTCGGCCGGGTGTTCCTGCCCAGCCTGCCGATCGAGGGCGCCTCGGTGAGCGTCGAGCAGCCGGGCCGCACGCAGCTCAATGCCTCGGCCGGCCGGCTCGGCTACTTCAACGGGCTGGCCTTCGAGGGTTTCTCGACCGGCCGCGGCACCGCCGCCAGCGTGGGCGCGCAGACGCAGATCGCCGGCGGCGACGGCCCGCTGGCACTGGGCCGCACCGACGCCGCGGTGCAGTTCGTCGAGGCGCGCAACGTCAACACCAACGGCGTGACCGGCTACGCGCGCGACACCCGCACGCTGTGGGGCGCCGTCTCGTGGCAGGGGCTTGCACCCTGGGCCGATGCGCTCGGCAGCGGCACGGGCGGCGTCGGCGACCGTGTCGGTGGCATGCGCGTGCAGGCCAACCTCGTGCACAGCGCGGGGCGGCCGTCGGACGCAACCTCGCAGGCCGCCTCCGACTCGGCCACCGGCGGCTGGCTCGACGCGGCATGGCGCACCGACTGGCTGCAGCAGAACGCCTCGGTGTTCTATTTCCAGCCTTCGCTGCGCTGGGGCTCGGACACGCTGCCCAACAACCTGCGCGGCGCCTCGTGGCGCGGCGACGTCTCCACCCGCCAGTGGCAACTGGGCGGCAATGTCGAGCTGAGCGACAGCGTGAGCGGTGCCCCGCAGCGCTCGCTCTATGCCAACGCGTTCGGCCGCTACCGCTTCGATTCGCGCGACGCCATCTCGGGCAACCTGGCGGTGCGCAGCGGCAGCTATGCCGCGCAGTCGGCCCAGGTGACGTGGGAGCACCAGTCCGACTGGGGCTACACCCAGTGGCGCACCGACGCGGCCCACGGCGTCGACCTGCGCGTGCTGCGCACCGGCGTCGATCACGCCTGGCGCGTCGGCGAAACGCAGACGCTCTCGACCTCGCTGGCCGTCGAGCAATCGAGCCGGTCGGGCACAAGCCTGCGCAGCGTGTACTGGGGCGTGCTCGGCACCACGCCGTTCGTGGCGGGCGCCCGGCTCGACCTGAGCCTGCGCGGCAGCAACGGCATCGGCGGCAACAGTTCGCGCTTTCTCAGTGCCAATGCGCGGCTGGCCTGGCCGCTGGGCAGCGGCTGGTCGTTCATCACGCAGGTCACCGCCTCGCGCGGGCAGGAGGCGCTCGACCCCACCGTGGTGTCGGCTCTCACCACCGCCACGCTGCAGCCGACGCTGATCGTGCCTTCCACCCGCTCCTTCATGCTGGTGCTGCGCTACGAAGGCCGAGCCGGCATGGCCAGCGCGCCCATCGGCGGCGCGCCGGGCGTGGGCGACGGCCGGCTCGAAGGCCATGTGTTCTTCGACCAGAACAACAACGGCCGGCGCGAAGCGAACGAAGGCGGCGTTGCCGGCGTCACGGTGCGCATCGACCGCCGCTACGTCACCCAGACTGACGCCCAGGGCTTCTACAGCTTTCCGTCGGTGGCCGGCGGCAGCCACGAGGTCGAGCTGGTCCAGGACAACCTGCCGCTGCCGTGGAGCAGCGCCGGCTCGCCCACCCAGCGCGTCGACATCCGCGTGCGCGGCACCGCCCTGGCCGACTTCGCGATCCAGAAGGACCGCTGAAACGGGCGCTGGCCCGCGCGCGCCCGGCGCCCTACACTTTTCCGCCTTGCTGCCGATATCCGGAGATCGGGTGCCCATGCCGCGCCCGAACCTCATGTTCTTACGGATCGGGCCTTATGACGGGAACTTGGCTTCAACCGGGCCGCGGCGCGTACCGTCGTGGTTTGCGGGGCTTTGCGGTCGCGCTGTGCCTGGCGCCGATGCTGTGCGTCGCCGAGTCGATGCACGGCGTCAACTCCGCGACCAGCCAGTTGCGCATCACCGTGATCGTGCCGCCCGTGTTCCGCGTGCTGCAGATCACGCCGAACGGCGAGGGCTACGACTACCGCGTGTGGACCAACATGAAGTCGGTCGTCCTGGGCGGGCGCGAATTCCGCTTCGACCGGATCGGAGAGACGACGCTGCATTTGCGCGCATCGCCGGACAACGTGTGGATGGTTCACGGGTTGTAGGTCCCGATCACGCTGGTCGAGGCCGGGGCTGACCAAGTTAAGTGCGCAACCGAACAGAACTCCCGGGCCCGGCGGGCTAGAGTGGCCCACGCGGTTCGTCCGCGTTCCATCACTCCAAAGGCCCCCGATGTCCGACGCTCCCTTCTTCCATGACGCCTCGGGCACAGTCCGCTTCTCGGTGACGGTGGAGGGCAATCCGGTCAGCGCCAGCATCGGCAGGGAAGCCTTGCGCTATCACTTTCGCACCGGAGAAAGCGCCGACCCGATGGAAACCTATGCCCAGCATGCCGATGAACTCGATGCCGCCGTCCGCCGGCGCATTGCCAAGGGTTCGATGGAACCCGTGATGCTGCGCGAGAACGACCTGCAGCCCGTGGCCTGAAGGCCCGCCGGTCGGCACCAGGTCAGGCGATCAGGTCCGCATAGCTCCTGCGATTGGCCCGGTAGCAGTCGCAAGCGGCGTTTTCCAGCCCCGCGCGATCCGTGATGGTGATGACGCCGCGGCGGTAGTCGATCAACCGGCGCGTGTGCAGCGCCGTCGCCGCATTGGTGATGCCGACCCGGCGCACACCCAGCATGCGGCCCAGCACTTCATGGGTCAGCGCCAGGTGCGGCGAATGCGCGCAGTCCTGCGTGGTCAGCAGCCAGCGCGCCAGGCGTTCTTCGATCTGGTGGAACTGGTTGCACAACCCCGAGCGGCCGAACTCCATCAGCAGCACGCAAACATAGCGATTCAGAACGCGCTTGAGCGTCGAGCTTTGCAGCAGCTCCTGCTCGAAGGACTGCGCGGTCAGGCGCCAGGCCAGGCCCGCGCCCTGCACGAGGGTTCGCAGCGGCGCGCTTTGCACGTCCAGCGAAAGCTCGTAGCCCAAGGCGCCTTCGTTGCCCACCATGCCGGTCTGCAGTCCATCGTGGCCGTCGGCGGTGGACACCAGCGACACAAAGGCGCTGGTGGGAAAGTGGATGTGCCGGATCGCGTCGCCTGGCTCGTACAGAACCTGCGTTGCCAACAGGGACACGCTCTCGCAGCGGTCGAGCAGGCGGGCCCTGTCCAGGATCGGCAGCGCCTCCAGAAGGCGGTTCAGAACGGGGGCGGTCGGCTCGGTGGTCACGGGTCCGCCTGTTGGGAAGAAAGCACGGCCGCACGAAAGTGCACGGACGGCGCATTGTTGCCGAGGGGGTTGCACGTGTCTGTGCGGCGGCGTACCGAGAGCGGTATGCCGTCGCCGTGCGATCAGGTCGCCAGCCGGTGCGGCAGCAGCCGGTCGGTCTCGCGCTTCACGACTTCATAGCATTCGCAGACCTGCCGCTCCAGCCCCGGGCGGTCCAGCACCGTGATGTGGCCGCGCGAATACTTGATGAGGTTCAGGCGCTGCAGCTTGCCCGCGGCCTCCGTCACGCCTTCGCGCCGCACGCCGAGCATGTTGGCGATGAGCTCCTGCGTCATCACCAGCTCGTTGCCGGGCAGCCTGTCGAGGCTCAGCAGCAGCCAGCGGCACAACTGCTGCTCCAGCGAATGGTGCCGGTTGCACACCGCCGTCTGCGACATCTGCGTGATGAGCGACTGCGTGTAGCGCAGCAGCAGGTGCAGCAGCGGCCCGCCCTTGTCCGTCAGTGCCTTGATGTGGCTTGCGCTCAGGCGATATGCATGGCCTGCGCTCTGCACCACCGCACGGTTGGGCGTGCTGCCCCCGCCCATCAGCAGCGACACGCCGACCATGCCCTCGAAGCCCACCACGGCGATCTCGGCCGATTGCCCGTTTTCCAACACATAGAGCAGCGACACGATGCAGTCGGTGGGAAAGTACACATGCAACTGGACCACGCCCGATTCGTAGAGCACCTCGCCCAGTTGCAGCGGCACCAGCTCCAGCAGCGGCTGCATGCCGTCCATCACCTGCGGCGGCATCGCCTCCAGGAGGCTGTTGCGCGCCGGGACTGCGCGCGAGGAAGACGAGGTTGGGGACGGTGCCATGACGGAGGGGAGAGTCCAAATTGCAGATCATTTTGCAACCGATACCCCTGCGTCTGTGCGGTGACGCACACATGAAGATGTCTATTTTTCCGATGCCAACGTGCGCCACCGAACGGTGGCCGCTGCCCATTGGCGCTAGCGTGAGTTTCCAGCCCTTCATCGGGCGGAGAAACACCATGACCCCCTTGATGAGTCCCTCAGAGCTTGCTGCCGACGTGCTGGTTCGCGCCTACCTGCACGGGCGCACGCTGCCCAAGATATTGCATGGCGCGGTGGTGTGGGTCGCGGAAACGCGGCTCAGTAGCGGCAAGCATCCCGTGCTCGACGCCACCTTGTGCGCCGACATCGACAACCAGGCCCTGCCGCCGTCGCAACCCGGCCCCGTGGCTGCCAAAGGAGCCTGAATGCCCATGGAACTGCTCGGAAGGTTGTGCTGCGCAAAGCTCCCGCTGCAGCTCGACGACCAGACCGACATCTACAAGTGCGACGTGCTTCGCACCGCGCAACTGATCGAGGCCGAACTGCCGCCAGTCTTGCATCAGCGTGGAAGCACCGTCTATTCGGGGCAGGCCACGGTGATGCGTGTCACGGCCAAGGGACTGTCGGTCGCGAAGCAGCACAGCGGCGGCGGCTGACCGACCGCCCCCTGCCCGCAAGGCGCCGGCGTCAGGCCTCTACCGGCGAGGCCGCAACCAGGTGCTCGGTGAGAAACCACACCTGAAGCTCGTTGGTGCGCAGCACATTGCTCACGAACACGTCGTTGCTGCCGGCATCGCCCGACTTGTCGACTTCCTCGGCCGCCTCGCGCGCCGCAATGATGATCTGCTCGTGCGCCTGCGCAAGCCGCCGCAGTTGCACCGCGGCCGGCTCGCGCCCGCGCGGCGGCCTTGCGATCTTCGTGGTCTCGGCAATGTCGGCGGCCATGGCCAGCGCGATGCCGCCCAGCAACTGGATGCGCTCGGCCACGATGTCGACCAGCAGCACCTGCCCTTCGTAGTGCTGGTCGTACATCAGGTGCAACTGGTTGAAGGTCGGCCCCACCACCTGCCAGTGGTGCTTCTTGTACATGTCGCGCAGGGTGATGGTGTCGGCCAGGCACTGGTTGAGCAGCGCCACGCTCTGCTTGCAGACTTTTTCCGAAAGACCGTTCGGCAGCTTGACGATCTCGCCGTAGCGCTGGGTCTCGTGGCTTTGCTGATGCAGGTCCGGCTGGACGTCCCGCTTCGACGGACTCGGCGGGGCGGGGACTTTGGATTTGCTGGCCATGTGTGTGCTCCTGGGTTGAGGAAAAGGGACGCGGAGAGAAAAAAGGAATTGAATTTCTAGCACCCGCACATCGCACCGCATGTAGGCGAGACGGCCCTGTTGTCGCGGTGCCGAACGCTTGTCCTACTCAGGGTCGCGCCCGTTGATCGCAGCTTCCCCGGCGCCCGGGTGTTGGGCTGAAAGGCAGCAACCCGGAACACGACCATGACCACACTCATCACCTACCTTGCCGAAGACAACGAGACGATCCGCGACAACCTGATCGAGACGCTGCGCGAAATTGCCGATGTGCGCGTTGTCGCCCACTCCGCCACCCAGGCCGAGACGAGCCAGTGGCTGACCATGCACGACGGCACCTGGCACCTGGCCATCGTCGATCTCTTCCTCAAGGGCGGCAGCGGCCTGGGCGTGCTGGCGGGATGCCGGCGCCGGGAGCCCCACCAGAAGGTCGTGGTGCTGAGCAACTACGCCACCCGCGAGATCCGCCTGCGGGCGGCCGAGCTGGGCGCCGACGCGGTCTTCGACAAATCCACCGAGCTCGACGAACTGCTCGCCTACTGTGCCGAGCAGACGCGCCAACTGGCACAGGACGAGGGCGCGCAGCCCTGACGCGAACAGGCTACGCGCCCGCGGGCAAACGTGCTGAAATGTCCCGGCGCACCCCTCAAGGAACCCAGGCCCCATCCATGCGCAGACTGCGCTTTCTCACCAGCCGCCACCGCGCGCCCTCCACCAACAGGGCGCTGGGGTTGCTGCTGGCCTTCAATGCCGGCGCGGTCAATGCAGGCGGGTTCCTGGTGCTTCACATGTACACCTCGCACATGACCGGCTTCGCGTCCCAGCTCGCCGACGGGCTGGTGCTGGGCAACACGAAGCTGCTGCTCAATGCGCTGGGTGCCGTGCTGGCGTTTCTCTCGGGCGCCGCGGTCTGCGCGGTCCTGGTGAACTGGGGCCGCCAGCATCATCTGCACAGCGTCTATGCATTGCCGCTGTTGCTGGAAGCGGCATTGATGTTCCCCTTCGGCCTCATGGGCGCCGTGACGCTGACCTGGGCCACGCCGTTCGCGGTGCCGCTCACCGTGCTGCTGCTCTCCTTCATCATGGGCCTGCAGAACGCAGTCGCCTCCAAGACCTCGGGCGGCAGCATCCGCACCACCCACATGACCGGCAACATCACCGACCTGGGCATCGAGCTGGGCAAGATGCTCTATTGGAACGGGCGGGCCGCGCCCGCAGCCTCGGCGGTTCGTCACGACCACGGCCGCATGCGAAGGGCCGCCGGGCTGATCGGCATGTTCGTGTTCGGTGGCGCCGTGGGAGCGCTGGGCTTCAAGTACGTCGGATTCGTCTGCGTGATCCCGCTCGCCGCGCTGTTGCTGGCGTTGTCGATTCCGCCATTCATGCGCGACATGCCGCGCTCCGGCCTTTTGTTGCGGCGGCAACCCCGAAGCTGACGCGCCTTCAGGTTGCGCTGCCCCAAGTCCAGTTGCGGATCTCGGGCATGTCTTGCCCATGCCGCACGATGTACTGCCGGTGCGCCGCCAGCTTGTCTTCGAGCTGCCGCCGCAGGTAGAGGCCCCGTTCGCCGGTCTGCGGCAGGCGGTCGATCACGTCCATCGCCAGGTGAAAGCGGTCGATCTCGTTGAGCACTGTCATGTCGAAGGGCGTGGTGATCGTGCCCTCTTCCTTGTAGCCGTGGACGTGGATGTTGTCGTGGTTGGCGCGGCGGTAGGTGAGTTGGTGAACCAGGCGTGGGTAGGCATGGAAGGCGAAGATCACCGGCCTGTCGCGCGTGAACAGCGCATCGAAAGCCATGTCCGTCAGGCCGTGCGGATGCTCGGTGTGCGGCTGCAGTTTCATCAGGTCGACGACATTCACCACGCGCAGCTTCAGCTCGGGCAGGTGCGTGCGAAGGATGGAAACCGCGGCCAGCGTCTCCAGCGTGGGCACGTCGCCGCAGCAGGCCATCACCGCATCGGGCGCCTCCTCGGGCGCGTTGCTGGCCCAGTCCCAGATGCCGATGCCGTCGGCGCAATGCCGCGCGGCGGCGTCCATCGTCAGCCACTGCGGCGCCGGGTGCTTGCCCGCGACGATCACGTTCACGTAATGGCGGCTGCGCAGGCAATGGTCCATCACCGACAGCAGGCAGTTGGCGTCGGGCGGCAGGTAGACCCGAACGACTTCGGCCTTCTTGTTGACGACCACGTCGATGAAGCCCGGGTCCTGATGCGTGAAGCCGTTGTGGTCCTGCCGCCAGACATGCGAGGCGAGCAGGTAGTTCAACGAGGCCAGCGGACGCCGCCACGGAATGCGCGAGGTGACCTTCAGCCACTTGGCGTGCTGGTTGAACATCGAATCGACGATGTGGATGAAGGCCTCGTAGCAGTTGAAGACGCCGTGCCGCCCGGTGAGCAGGTAGCCTTCGAGCCAGCCTTCGCACTGGTGCTCGCTGAGCATTTCCATCACCCGACCGGTGGGCGCGAGGAATTCGTCGCCGGGCACGGTCTGGGCGTTCCATTGGCGCTGCGTCACCTCGAACAGCGCCTCCAGCCCGTTGGAGAGCGTCTCGTCCGGCCCGAACACACGGAAGTTGCGCTGTGCGTCGTTGAGCTTCATCACGTCGCGCAGGAAGGCGCCGAGCACATGGGTGTCGCCGATGCCGCGCACGCCCGGCGTGGGCACGTCCACCGCGTAGTCGCGGTACGAGGGCATGCGCAGGTCGCGCAGCAGCAGGCCGCCGTTGGCGTGCGGGTTCGCGCCCATGCGCCGCTGACCCTGGGGCGCCAGCGCGGCGAGTTCCGCCGCAAGGCGGCCCTGGGCGTCGAAGAGTTCTTCCGGCCGGTAGCTTTTCATCCAGCTTTCCAGCAGCTCCAGGTGGCCCGGATGCGTGGACGGGTCGGAGATCGGCACCTGGTGCGCGCGGAACGTGCCTTCGATCCGCTGGCCATCGACCACCTTGGGGCCGGTCCAGCCCTTGGGCGATGCGAGCACGATCATCGGCCAGCGCGGCCGCTCGGTGCGGCCGTTCGTCCTGGCGCCATGCTGGAACGCGCGGATCTGCTCGATCGCCGCATCCAGCGCCGTCGCCATCGCCTCGTGCATGAGAGCGGGGTCGTCGCCTTCGACGAAGCAGGGCGTCCAGCCATAGCCGCGCAGGAGCTGGTCCAGTTCCTCGCGGCTGATGCGCGCCAGCACTGTCGGGTTGGCGATCTTGTAGCCGTTCAGATGCAGGATCGGCAGCACCGCGCCGTCGGTGACCGGATCGAGAAACTTGTTCGAGTGCCAGGCGGTGGCCAGCGGGCCGGTCTCGGCCTCGCCGTCGCCCACCACGCAGGCGACGACCAGCGCGGGGTTGTCGAACACCGCGCCGAAGGCGTGGCTGAGCGAGTAGCCCAGCTCGCCGCCTTCGTGGATCGAGCCGGGGCATTCCGGCGAGGCGTGGCTCGGAATGCCGCCGGGGTAGGAAAACTGAAGGAACAGCTTCTGCAGCCCTTCCGTGTCCTGGCTGATGTCGGGGTAAACCTCGCTGTAGCTGCCTTCGAGGTAGGTGTGCGCCACCACCGCCGGCCCGCCGTGGCCGGGGCCGCTGACATAGATCATGTCGAGGTCGTATTTCTTGATGACCCGGTTCAGGTGCGTGTAGATGAAGTTCTGCCCCGGCGTCGTGCCCCAGTGCCCGAGCAGCATGCGCTTGATGTCCGTCAGGGCCAGCGGGCGCTTGAGCAGCGGGTTGTTGCAAAGGTACATCTGCCCCACCGCGAGGTAGTTGGCGGCGCGCCAGTAGGCGTCGATCTGCTGCAGCGATGTGGGCGTGAGCGTGCGGGTGTGTGGCGTCATGACGGCAGTCTGGGCGCGTGCCCGATGCCCGTCCGTCCGTCAACGCACAGAGCGGGCAATCCGCTGCCTGCCCTGGACCTTTGCACCGGCGCCTGTCTGTTCGCTGGCGCACATCGGGTTTTTCCCGATCCCGATAAGGTTCCGCAGACTGGCTTCCCCCTGGAAGCGGCGGACTTCAAGCACCATGCCCAAGCTCACCATGCACACCGCGACCGTCACCATCAGCCTGCCGACCGACATCGGCCCGGACGATGAGATCGCCGCATTGCGCGTCGCCGGCATCCCCGTCGATGCGCTGGGCAACGCCCAGTTCGGATATCTCTTCGTGAGAAGTGGCGGTGGCAGCAACAGACGGAACATCTTCCGATGGTTCGCCGGCGTGCTGCCGCCAAAGCCGGTCTTGCCCTGAATGGCACTCCTCGCCAGGGACGGCGGCAAGCTTCCTTCCTAAGCCTTGATGCCGCAGCCGCCCAGCACGAACGCCACCAGTTCGCGCGCGATGGGTTCGCGCTCGATCGGTGCGTCGGGCGGCAGGCCGAGCATCACGCGCGTCTGTATCGCGTAGTCGGCGTAGCTCTGGGTCATGGCCCAGATGTGCATGAGCAGGATGCGCGCGTCGAGCGGACGCATCAGGCCGCGTGCGATCCAGCCGTTGATGACGTCCACCTTCTTCTGCGTCCAGGCCCGCGCGTTGGGCCAGTAGCGCTCGAGGTTGCGGCCGCCGTCGAGCACCTCGCGCGTGAAGATGCGCGAGATCTCGGGGTTGTCGAAGGCGTGGTCCAGCTTCTTGCGGATGTAGTCGCCGAGCACCGTGGCCGGGTCGCTGGCGTCCTCGAACGAGAACACCACCTTCCAGGCGTGCAGCACCTGCATCAGCAGTTCTTCGTACAGCTCTTCCTTGCCCGCGATGTAGTAGTGAAGCTGGGGCTTGGTGAGGCCGGCGCGCGCGGCGATCGCCTGCGTCGACGTGCCCTTCAGGCCATGCAGGCTGAACTCGGTCACCGCCGCGGTGCGGATCGCGGCCATGATGCGTTCGCGGCCCGGGCGTGCACGCGACAGCGGGCCGTCGGGTGCGGGCATTTCCTGGGCTGTCGAGGGGGTGAGGGCGGCGGGGTCGACGTTCATGGCGGTGAGGCGGGTGAGCCCGGCTGATGGTAATCCCTAGGGTGAATCGGCTTTCGAAGCAGCCCGCATGCATGCCGATTCGCCCCGGCGCATGACCGCATGCCTTGCCCGCATGCCGATGCCGTGCATGCGGGCACGGTTCATGTATCTTCCTCGCCGCCTCGAAAAATTTCCTCAAACCAAGGAGCCTTTCATGTACCTCTCTCCCCGTTTCCGTGCCTTCGCGGCCGGTGCCGCACTGCTCGCGGCCAGCGCCCTGGCGCAGGCCCAGCAGGCACTGCCCAATGTGGTGATTCTTGCCACCGGCGGCACCATCGCCGGCGCCGGCGCCTCGGCCGTCAACAGCGCCACCTACGCGGCCGCCAAGGTCGGTGTCGAGAAGCTGATCGCCGGCCTGCCGGAACTCTCGAAGGTCGCCAACGTGCGCGGCGAGCAGGTATTCCAGGTCGCATCGGAAAGCCTCACCAACGACAACCTGCTGACGCTGGCCAAGCGCGTCTCGGCGCTGTCCAAGCAGGCCGATGTGGACGGCATCGTCATCACCCACGGCACCGACACGCTCGAAGAAACCGCCTACTTCCTCACGCTGACCGTGCACACCAACAAGCCGATCGTGGTGGTCGGCTCGATGCGTCCGGGCACCGCGTTGTCGGCCGACGGCGCGCTCAACCTGTATGACGCCGTGAACGTGGCGGGCAGCAAGGACGCGATGGGCAAGGGCGTGCTGGTGACGATGAACGACAACATCGACAGCGGCCGCGACGTGAGCAAGAACGTCAACATCAAGACCAACGCCTTCTCCAGCCAATGGGGCGCGCTGGGCATGATCGTCGAGGGCAAGAACTACTGGTTCCGCGCGCCGGTCAAGCGCCACACCATGAACTCGGAGTTCGACATCGACAGCATCAATGCGCTGCCGCCGGTCGAGATCGCCATGGGCTACGAAGGCGTGTCGTCCATCGCCATCGACGCCATCGCCAAGAGCGGCGCCAAGGCGCTGATCCACGGCGGCACGGGCAATGGCTCGGTGGCCGACCGCATCGTGCCGAACCTGCAGAAGGCACGCGCCGATGGCGTGATCGTCATTCGCAGCTCGCGCGTGCCTGACGGCTTCGTGATCCGCAATGCCGAGCAGCCCGACGACAAGTACGACTGGGTGGTGGCGCACGACCTGCGCCCGCAGAAGGCGCGCATCCTGGCGATGGTCGCGCTGACGAAGACCAGCAACACGAAGGAACTGCAGCGCATCTTCTGGGAATACTGATCCGCCGCAGGCGATTTCAGCGACCTGAACAGGGCCGCGAGGGCATCAGCCTTCGCGGCCTTTTTGCTGGGCGAAGGCCCGGCTACCGCGTTCGGCGATGGTGCCGCGCGTACTCGATGCTCGCGATGCAGATCGCCAGCCACGCCCCGCCCGAGCACAGCCCCGCGAGCACGTCGGTCGGAAAGTGCGCCCGCACGAAGATGCGGCTGCTGGCCACTGTGACGACCACGGCTGTCGCAGCCATCACCGAGTGCACGCGCCAGCGCGGCGGCAGCATGCGCAGTCCCAGGTAGCCCAGCATGCCGTAGAGCACCATCGAGCCGGAGCTGTGGCCGCTCGGAAAGCTGAAGCCCGACACCAGCGCGAAGCCGTTCTCATGAATCGGCCGCGCACGCTCGAAGATGTGCTTGAGCACATGGTTCAGCCCCGCGTTGCCGACGCTGGCCGCCAGCCACCCGGCGGCAAAGCCGCGATGCCCGCGCAGCCACAGCAGCACGGCGACCACCACGCAGATCGAGCCCATGAACCACGGGTCGCCCAGGTGGGTGAGCCACATGAACACTTCGCGCACGGCCGCCGGCGTGTGGGCGCCGACCGCGTTGCTGATCGACTCGTCCAGCAGTCCCATCGGCCGGCCATTGCCCAGTCCTTCGGCCACCTCGGCGAACGCATGCGCCAGCCCGAGCACCGCGACAAGGCCGATGGCCAGTCCGCCGAACACCAGGCGCGCGCCCGGTTCGGGCTGCGCCGCATGCCGGCGCCGAAGGTGCTCGAAACCCCAGGCCGCGAGGCCGGCGCCGGCGGTCAGCACGGCCAGCAACACCAGGAAACCGGGCCAGGCCTGGGCGCCGATGCGCTCGCCCAGGGCGGTCAATGCGGTGGGATCAACGGGCATGGAAGAAGGAAACGGGTGGCAGGGGCAGGCGAATCACGATGTAGCGGTGGCGGTTCCAAAAGGGGCATCGAGCATAGCGGTGCGTTCCTGACCGCCCACTGCCTCGTAAAATAGCCGGTTCGTTGCGCCGCGGGGTTCTCCCACCGGGCGGCCGCCTTCACGCAGAGCCATGCTGACCTTCCAACAAATCATTCTCAAACTGCAGTCGTACTGGGCCGACCAAGGCTGTGCGCTGCTGCAACCGTACGACATGGAAGTGGGCGCGGGCACCTCGCACACCGCCACCTTCCTGCGCGCCCTCGGCCCGGAACCCTGGAAGGCCGCCTACGTGCAGCCCAGCCGCCGGCCCAAGGACGGCCGCTACGGCGAGAACCCCAACCGCGGCCAGCACTACTACCAATACCAGGTGGTGCTCAAGCCCGCGCCGTCCAACATCCTCGAGCTGTACCTCGGCAGCCTCGAAGCCCTGGGCTTCGACCTGAAGAAGAACGACATCCGCTTCGTCGAAGACGACTGGGAGAACCCCACGCTCGGCGCCTGGGGCCTGGGCTGGGAAGTCTGGCTCAACGGCATGGAAGTGACGCAGTTCACCTACTTCCAGCAGGTCGGCGGCCTCGACTGCAAGCCGATCACCGGCGAGATCACCTACGGCCTCGAACGGCTGGCGATGTACCTGCAGGGCGTGGAGAACATGTACGACCTGGTGTGGACCGAAGGCCATGGCGGCAGCAAGCTCAGCTATGGCGACGTGTTCAAGCAGAACGAGGTCGAACAGTCGGCCTACAACTTCGAGCACAGCGACGCCGAGTTCCTGTTCACCGCCTTCAATGCGCATGAAAAGCAGGCCAAGCACCTCATGACCGAGCAGCTCGCGCTGCCGGCCTACGAGCAGGTGCTGAAGGCTGCACACAGCTTCAACCTGCTCGACGCGCGCGGCGCGATCAGCGTGACCGAACGCGCGGCCTACATCGGCCGCATCCGCAACCTCGCGCGCAGCGTGGCGCAGAGCTACTACGAAAGCCGCGAGCGTCTCGGCTTCCCGATGGCGCCGCGCGAATGGGTCGCGCAGATGCCGCCGAAGAAGGCCGCCTGACCCTGCCGAGCGCCAGCCCGCCATGCCAACGATCTTCACCCACGTCGCCGTCCCCGTCTGCGCAGCCATTGCGCTGGGCACGCGGCGCGTGCCGGTGGCGGCGTTGCTCGTGGGCATGCTCGCGGCCATCGTGCCGGACTTCGACGGCCTGGCCTTCAAGCTCGGCATTGCCTACGGCGGCATGAGCGGCCACCGCGGCTTCACGCACACGCTGCTGTTCGCATTGGTGTTCGGCCTCGTCGGCTGGTGGCTGGCGCCGCGCTGGGGCATGCGCCGCGCGACCGGCTGGGCGTGGATCGCGCTGTGCACCGTGTCGCATCCGCTGCTGGACATGCTGACCAACGGCGGCATCGGCATCGCCTTCTTCTGGCCATTCAGCGACCTGCGCTACTTCAGCCCGTGGCGGCCGATCGAGGTGTCGCCGATCGCGCTCAAGCGCTTCTTCTCGCCGCGCGGCGCGCAGGTGCTGCTGAACGAGATGTTCACCGTCTGGGCGCCGCTGCTGGTGGTGGCGGTGCTCGCGCTCGTGGCGCGCCGCAGCGTGGAGCGGCGCAACGACGCCGTTGCCGCATGAACCGTTTTTCTTTTTCTTCTTTCCCTTCCACGGTGCCGCATCGCTGCGTGCCCGTGACCGGCGCCGCTTGCGGTGCAGTTTTCGTCCTATCCCTCTGAGCCATGTCGTCTGCCAGCCTTCTTGTCGAACTGTTTGTCGAGGAATTGCCACCCAAGGCTTTGAAGAAGCTCGGTGACGCCTTTGCCGGCGTGCTGCGCGACCAGTTGGTGGCGCAGGGGCTCGCCGAAGCGGGTGCGGTGCTCACCGCCTACGCTTCGCCGCGCCGCCTTGCCGCGCACCTCACGCATGTGGCCGAGCGCGCTGCCGACAAGGCCGTGTCGCAAAAGCTCATGCCCGTGGCCGTGGGCCTCGATGCCTCGGGCCAGCCCACGCCGGCGCTGCTCAAGCGCCTGGGTGCGCTCGGTGCCGACGCCTCGGCCGTGCCGGGCCTCAAGCGCGCGATGGACGGCAAGGCCGAAGCGCTGTTCTACGAAAGCACCGCCAAGGGCGCGACGCTGGCCGAAGGCCTGCAGAAGGCGCTGGCCGAGGCCATTGCCAAGCTGCCGATTCCCAAGGTCATGACCTACCAGCTCGAAGAAGGCAGTGAGCTGCCCGGCTGGACCAGCGTGAGCTTCGTGCGCCCCGCGCACGGCCTCGTCGCGCTGCATGGCGATGCCGTGGTGCCCATCGAGGCGCTGGGCCTGAAGGCCGGCCGCGAGACGCACGGCCATCGCTTCGAGGCGGTGGTCGATCCGGTCGTGCTGCGCGATGCCAACAGCTATGCGCTGCAACTGCAGGACGACGGCGCGGTCATCGCGAGCTTCGAGGCGCGCCGCGCCGAAATCGCTCGCCAGTTGGCGGCGGCTGCAGTGAAGGTCGGCGGTGGCTCCGTGCCCATCCATGACGACGCGCTGCTCGACGAAGTGACCGCGCTGGTCGAGCGCCCCAACGTGCTGGTCTGCAGCTTCGAGCGCGAGTTCCTCGAAGTGCCGCAGGAATGCCTGATCCTCACGATGAAGGCCAACCAGAAGTACTTTCCGCTGCTCGACGCACAAGCCAGGCTCACCAACCAGTTCCTGGTGGTCAGCAACATCAGCCCCGACGATGCGAGCGCGGTGATCGGCGGCAACGAACGCGTGGTGCGCCCGCGCCTGGCCGATGCCAAGTTCTTCTTCGACCAGGACCGCAAGAAATCACTGGCCTCGCGCGTCGAGTCGCTGGGCAAGGTGGTCTATCACAACAAGCTCGGCACGCAGGGCGAGCGTGTGCAGCGTGTGATGCACATCGCGCGCGGCATCGCCGAAAAGCTGGGCGATGCAAAGGTCGCCGCGCAGGCGACGCAGGCCGCGCAACTGGCCAAGGCCGACCTCGTGACCGACATGGTGGGCGAATTCCCAGAGCTGCAAGGCATCATGGGCCGTTACTACGCACTGCACGACGGCCTCGACGCCGCGGTGGCCGATGCCATCGAAGACCACTACAAGCCGCGCTTTGCCGGCGACGAGCTGCCGCGCAACACCGTCGGCCTCGTGGTCGCGCTGGCCGACAAGCTCGAAACGCTGGTCGGCATGTTCGGCATCGGCAACCTGCCCACCGGCGACCGCGACCCGTTCGCGCTGCGCCGCCATGCGCTGGGCGTGATCCGCATGCTGATTGAAAAAGACCTGCCGCTGGGCCTCGACGCGTTGCTGCAGGACGCCGCCGCGCAGTTCAAGGACATCGCCGGCTTCGAGAGCAGCAAGGCCACGGTCGAGCTGCAGGACTTCATCCTCGACCGCCTCGCCGGCAGCCTGCGCGAGCAGGGTGCCAGCGCGCAGGAAGTCGATGCCGTGCTGGCACCGCGCCCGCAGCGCCTGGGCGAAGTGCCCAAGCTGCTGGCGGCCGTGCGCGCCTTCGCGGCACTCCCCGCCGCCGCCGCGCTGGCCGCTGCCAACAAGCGCATCGGCAACATCCTCAAGAAGGCGCCCGAGGCCGACGCGCATGTCAGCGAACTGCTGCTGCAGGAGCCCGCCGAGAAGGCGCTGCACGCAGCCATGGCGCAGGTCGTGCCCGCCGCCAATGCGCAGTTCGACGCCGGCGACTACACCGCCTCGCTGCAGACGCTGGCCGCGTTGCGCGAGCCGGTCGATGCCTTCTTCGACGGCGTGATGGTCAATGCCGAGCAGGCCGACCTGCGCCTGAACCGGCTGGGCCTGCTGATGTCGCTGCACGCCGCGATGAACCGCGTGGCGCAGCTCGAGCGGCTGGCCGTCTGATCTTCCGGACAAGCTCACCATGGGTGGTTCTGCCATGAAACTCGTCATCCTCGACCGCAACGGCACGATCAACGTGCACCGCGAAGATTTCGTCAAGAGCGACATCGAGTGGACGCCGTTGCCCGGCGCGCTGGAGGCGGTGGCGCGGCTCAACCATGCGGGCTGGCACGTGGTGATCGCGTCCAACCAGTCGGGCCTGGGGCGCGGCCTGTTCGACATGGCTTCGCTCAACGCCATGCACGCCAAGATGCACAAGATGCTCGCGGCCGTGGGCGGCAAGATCGACGCCGTGTTCTATTGCCCGCACAGCCCCGACGAAGACTGCGACTGCCGCAAGCCGAAGTCGGGCCTGTTCCTGCAGATCGGCGACCGCTACGGCATCGATCTGAAGGGCGTGCCGACGGCCGGCGACAGCCTGCGTGACCTGCAGGCCGGCGCCGCCGCCGGCTGCGAGCCGCACCTGTTGCTCACGGGCATGGGCGCGGCCTGCATCGGTGTCGATCCGCTGCCACCCGAATATCCGGCGAACACGATGGTTCACGAGAGCCTCGCCGCCTTTGTCGACTTCTTGCTTGTGCGCGAAGCACAGGCTGCACTGCAGGTAGCTGTCTGATGGCGTTTTTCCGTTCCGTTCTCCACGCGCTGTGGATGTTCGTCACCGTCGTGCCCTGGGGCATCATCATGTGCGTCAGCTCGATCTGGAAGCGCGGCATTCCGCTCTACTGGATGGCCGAGCGATGGCTCAGTTGGGCCATCGGCGGCGCGCGCGTGCTGCTGGGCATCAAGACCCGCGTGACCGGCATGGAGAACCTGCCGACCGACCAGCTCGCGGGCGCGGTGCTGCTGGTCAAGCACCAGTCCACGCTCGAAACTTTCTTGATGCCCACGCTGATGCCGCACCCGCTGGCCTACGTGTTCAAGAAGGAACTGATCTACGTGCCCTTCTTCGGCTGGGCGATGGCGCGGCTGGACATGATCCACATCGACCGCAGCCAGCGTGCGCAGGCTTTCAACAAGGTGGTCAACCAGGGCCGCAAGCTGCTGGCGCAGGGCATCTGGATCATCATGTTTCCCGAAGGCACGCGCATTCCGCGCGGCCAGAAGGGCACGTACAAGAGCGGCGGCACGCGGCTGGCCTGCGAGACGGGCGTGCCGGTGATCCCGATTGCCGTGACCTCGGCCAAGGTCTGGCCGCGCAAGGCATTCATCAAGCGCCCGGGCGTGGTCGATGTGTCCATCGGCCCGGCGATCTCGAGCGTGGGCCGCAAGCCCGATGAGCTGATGCGCGAGGTCGAAGCCTGGATCGAGGCCGAGATGCGCCGCCTCGACCCCGAGGCCTACGTCGACAGCCCACAGCAGCCGCAATCACTCCCGTCATCGCCATCGGATGCGCGCTGAACAAGGAATCCGACATGCAGGGGCTGCTGCAGTTCACGATGGACCTGTTCGAGGGGCTGGGGAGCGAGTTCGCGCCGCAGCCGCCCGCCGCGCCCAAGCGGGTGAGAAAGTCCAAGCCGCCTGCGTTGCCACCCGTTGCCGCACCGTTCGTGCCGCCTGCACCCATGACGCAGGCCGACAGGGACGCACCGCCAGCGGTCCCGTTGTCCGACACCCTGACCCTTGCGAACTTCGCGCACCCGCAGGCCACGCGCGAAGTGGTGTTGGGCTCGGCACGCGTGGCGTATGAATTCAAGCGCGGCAAGCGCAAGACCATCGGCTTCCTGGTGGGCGCCGAAGGCCTGTCGGTGCGTGCGCCGCGCTGGGTCGCGTTGCGCGACGTCGATGCCGCGATCCGCGAGAAGGCCGACTGGATCCTGCGCAAGCTCACCGAGACACAACAGCGCCACGCGCGCGTCGAGGCCACGCGCATCGAGTGGAAGAACGGCGCCGAATTTCCCTTCATGGGCGAGCCGGTCGTGATCCAGCTCGATCCGAAGCACGGCTTTGCGAGCGTCGGCGGCACGCTCGACGCGGCCGTGGGCGACGGGCCGCGCACCCTGCGGCTGGCGGTGGCGCAGAACGCCGAGCCCTCGCAGATCCGCGATGCAGCGCAGGCCTGGCTCATGCGGCAGGCGCGGCGCCTGTTCATCGAGCGGCTCGATCACTTCGCGCCGCGACTGGGTGTCAGTTGGCAGAAGCTGTCGCTGTCGAATGCGGCAACGCGATGGGGCAGCGCGAGCGCAGACGGATCGATCCGCCTCAACTGGCGGTTGATCCATTTCGGGCTGCCGGTGATCGACTACGTGGTCGCGCACGAGCTGGCCCACCTGCGGGTGATGGACCACTCGCACCGCTTCTGGGAAACGGTCGAGAGCGTGGTGCCCGACTACGACGTCCTGCGGCAGAAGCTGAAGGACGAAGCCGTCCCTCGCTGGTCGTAGAAGAAGAAAGAAAGCCTCAGCGGGCGTGCGTGACGCCGCCGTCGACCACCAGCGTCGAGCCCATCACGTAATCACCAGCGCGCGACGCCAGGTAGATGGCGGCGCCGGCCATGTCTTCGGGCACGCCGATGCGCCCGGCCGGAATGCGTTCCTTGACCTCGTCCGCGTGGTCGCGCGCCACCTTGTTCATGTCCGAGGCAAACGCACCGGGTGCGATCGCGCTCACCACGATGCGGTCTTGCGCGAGGCGCAGCGCCATGCGCCGCGTGAGCTGGATCAGCCCGGCCTTGCTGGCCGCATAGGAGTAGGTCTCCTGCGGGTTCACCGAGATGCCGTCGATCGACGCGATGTTGATGACCTTCGACAGATGGTCGGTCGCGGCCTTCTTGAGCATCGGCGTGAGCGCCTGGGTCAGGAAGAAGGGCGTCTTCAGGTTCAGGTCGACCACCTTGTCCCAGCCGCTTTCCGGAAACTCCTCGTACGGTGCGCCCCAGGCCGCACCGGCGTTGTTGACGAGGATGTCGAGCGAGCCTTCATGCTTGGCATAGGCCTCGACCAGCGCCTGTGCGCCTTCCACCGTGGACACGTCGGCCGGCAGCGACACGCAGTGGCCGAAGGCCGACAGCTCCTTGGCGGTCTGGTCGCAGGCCGCGGCCTTGCGCGCCGAGATGTACACGCGCGCGCCCTGCGCCAGGAAGCCCTCGGCGATCATGCGGCCGATGCCGCGCGAGCCGCCGGTGATCAAGGCGCTGCGGCCCTTCAGCGAGAAGAGTTGGGTGGTGTCCATGGTGCAGGTGTCTCCTGAATGAGAAAGAAGGGTTTCAGGAAACGAGCTTAGTGCGCGGCGCGTCCGCGCTGCGTCACCTTGGTGCCAGCGACAGGCTGCGGAGGCTCGTGAAACTGCGCAGGTCGCCGGTGATCGGGTCGAGAAAGGCCACTGACTTGGCCAGCAACTGCAGGGGCTTGTCGAAGTCGTCGGTGTTCTCGGGCAGCAGCGTGGGGTAGATCGGGTCGTTCACGATCGGCATGCCCAGTGCCATGCAGTGCACGCGCAACTGGTGCTTGCGGCCGGTGACCGGCGAGAGCTTCAGCAGCGCCTGGCCGTCGCGCGCCTCTTGCAGCACGATGCGGGTTTCGGAGTTGGGCTCGCCCGCTTCTTCCTTCACACGCATGAAATGCTCGTCGTCGACCAGCCGGCTGCGATAGACCTCGGGCACCGACGACACGCCGTCGTGCCACGGCACCACCGCCTCGTAGTGCTTGGCGATGCGGCGCTCGGGAAACATCGCCTGGTAGGCGCCGCGCGTTTCGGGGCGCACCGAGAACAGCACCAGCCCCGAGGTGCTGCGGTCGATGCGGTGCAGCGGCACGAGGTCGTCGATCTTCAGCTTGCGCTTCAGCCGCACCAGCAGGCTTTGCTGCAGGTACTTGCCGGTGGGCGTGACGGGCAGGAAAGGGGGCTTGTCCACGACCACGAGCTGGTCGTCCTGGAACAGCACCTGCTCCTCGAACGGAATGGGCACCTCGGCATCGAGCGTGCGGTAGTAGTAGACGCGCAGCGGCGATTGATAGCGGCGGTCGGTGGTCACCGGCACATGGTGTTCGTCGATCACGTCGCCGGCCGCGATGCGTTCGAGCCAGGCCTCGCGCGTGATGGCGGGAAAGCGCTCGATCAGGAATTCGGCGATGGTGGGCCAGGGGCCTTGCGACAGACCTACGCAGCTCGGGCCGACGCCGTCGCGCGTGGGCAGCGGCAGCCGGGGGCTTGTCATTGCGCGAGTTCTCGCTGCAGCAACGGCAGGGCTTCGGCGAACGAGGGGCGCGTTGCCACGTCGGGGTGCATGCAGCGGTCTTTCAGTACCACCACGGCTTGCGGCGGTGCATCGCTGCAGCGTTCGAGCAGTTCTTCCAGCAGGCAGCCGAAGGCGCGCATCTCCAGGCGTTGCAATGCCAGAGCCTGTTCGGCATGGAGCGAGCGAGTCATCCAGCCCGCGCCGAAGTCGCCGAGCCGTCCGCCGCCTTGTGCGTTCCACAGGATGTTGTGCGCGTACAGATCGCCGTGCAGGATGCCTTGCGCGTGCAGGTGCTGCATGGCCGAGGCGATGTCGTGTGCGATGCGCAGGGCCACGTTCGAAGACCAGCGCGCGTCGCCTGCATAGACATCGCGCGTGCACGACGCCAGGCTCGGCGGCCCTGCGAGCGTGATGAACGATGGATCGACCAGCGCCATCACCAGCCCTTCCGTGCCATCGGGATGCCCGTCGATGCGGCTCTGCGCGGCGATCAGCGTGGGGTGCTCGCCAGCCGCGATGCAGGCGGCCATTTCGCTGTGTGGCCATCCGTCGCTGGTGACCGCACCCTTGAACAGCTTGACTGCCACCTGCTGCTGCGCCGCGCCCAGCGTCGCCTGGTGGATCACGCCCGAGGCGCCTTCGCCCAGCTTCCTGCCGAGCGTCAGCTCGCGCCAGTCGACATGCGGCACCGATTGCGCGGTGATCGCTGCATCTTCCGTCTGCGTGTCGAAGGGATTGCCCGCGGCAGCGAGCCACGACAGGCGCGGCAACGAGAGCAGCCATTCGGGCAGCGCCTCGAAGCGGTTGGCGGAAATGCGCAGCAGTTCGAGCTGCCGGCAGGCTGCCACCGATTCCGGCAGCGCGCGCAGGCGATTGCCCGCCAGCATCAGCTTCTGCATCCGCGTGCACTGGCCGAGCGTGTCGGGCAGTTCCTCGATCTGGTTGTCGGTGAGGATCAGCCAGCGCAGAGAAGCCGGTAGCGCTGCCGCCGGCACGCTGCGGATGCGGTTGGCCTTGAAGCCGACGATGTCGAGTTCGCGGCACTGGCCGATGGATGCGGGCAGCTCCGTGAAGCGGTTGTCCGAGCAGAACAGCACGCGCAGCCGGTGCAGCCGGCCCAGGTCGCCGGGCAGCGCGCTCAGCGCATTGCCCGAGAGGTTCAGTGTTTCGAGTGAATCGGAAAGGTCGAAAAGCTCGCGCGGAAACTCGGTGAGTCCGCACGAGAGATCGATTCGTTTTGCGCCTGCCAGCCGGCCTGCGCGCAGCTGAGCCAGCGTGTCGTCCATCCGGCGAGTCTAAATCGCCAGGCGGTGGTGCTTCAGGCGCCGAAGCGGTAGATGCCGTCTTTCCCCAGCTCGCGCTTGACCTGGCCCGAGAACCACAGCAGGTGCAGGTGGGCCACCGTCTCGCCCATCGCGAAGGTCATCTGGTGCAGGTCGAGTTCGCGCTTGAACAGGATCGGCAGGCCTTCGGCGGCGGTCAGCGGGCGCACGGTGCAGGCTTCGAGCAGTTCGGCCAACCGGTCGCGGTGGTGCTCCTGGAGCTGGTCGACGCGGCGGTGGATGCCGGTGAACGGCTTGCCGTGCGAGGGCAGGCCCAGCGTGTCGGCCGGCAGCGCCTTGAACTTGTCGATGCTGTCGAGAAAGAGCCGCAGCGAGTTGGCCTCGGGCTCGCCCGCGTGCACGCTCACGTTGGTGGAAATGCGCGGCAGCATCATGTCGCCGCCCAGCAGCAGCTTCAGTTCGTCGCAGTACAGCGCGATGTGTTCCGGCGCATGGCCGTAGCCGCTGATGCAGCGCCAGGCGTGGCCGCCGATCATGACGGTGTCGCCATCGAGCATGCGCGTGAAGTTGTCAGGCACCGAAGGCACCATGCCCGCGTAGTAGTTGGTGCGCGCGCGGATCTTGGCGACGGCTTCGGGGTCGGTCAGGCCGTGGGAGGCGAAGAACTTGGCCGCCAGTTCACCGCCCGCCGCGCTGTCGCCGGCGGTGGTCAGCACGCGCGCCACGTGGTAGTCGGTCGAGCTGATCCACAGCGGCGCATTCCAGCGCGTGCAGAGCCAGTCGGCCAGGCCGATGTGGTCGGGGTGCATGTGGGTGACGATCACGCGCAGGATCGGCATGCCCTGCAGCTGCGTCTTGAACACCTGCTCCCACTGCGCGCGCGCTTCGTCGCGCGCGATGCAGCAGTCGACCACCGTCCAGCCCTCGACGCCATCGATGGTGTCGCGCAGCAGCCAGAGGTTGATGTGGTCCAGCGCAAAGGGCAGCCGCATGCGGATCCAGCGCACGCCGGGTGCCACTTCCAGTGCGGTGCCGGGCTCGGGCAGGGTGTCGCCCATCGGGTAGTGGAGTTCGCGTTCGAGGAGGTTCATGTAAGATTGACGTTTACGTAAACGTCATGTGTGGATGGCATCATTGTAGGGAGCGCGGCAAGAAGCTGCTGTCGCCCCCGTAACGCCCCTCCCGACGTTCCCGAGCCGTCCTGCCACCGATGCCCACGCAAACCTTCACCATCAGCGAGCTCGCGAAGGAGTTCGACCTCACGACGCGGGCCATCCGCTTCTATGAGGACATGGGCCTGCTCACGCCCGAGCGCGCCGGCCTGCAGCGCGTGTACAGCGCGCGCGACCGGGCGCGGCTCACGCTCACGCTGCGCGCCAAGCGCCTCGGCCTGAGCCTGACGGAGGCCAAGGACATCCTCGACATGTACGACAGCCCGCAAGACACGGTGCCGCAACTGCAGCGGTTCCTGGGGGTGCTGGGCGCGCACCGGGCGCAGCTCGAAGCGCAATTGGCCGAGCTGCAGGCCAATATCGCGGAAGTGCGCGCTCACGAAAAAAAGGGCCGGGCCACGCTGGCACGTGCCCAGAAGGCGGCCAAGGCGGCCTGAAAGCCGGGCCAGAAACACGACTCACCGACAATAGGTTCCTATGTCCGACAACCTCGACGACCTCTTTGCCCACAACCGTGCCTGGTCAGCACAGATGGAACGCGACAGGCCCGGCTTCTTCACCGGCCTGGTGAAGCAGCAGACGCCACGCTACATGTGGATCGGCTGTTCCGACAGCCGCGTGCCTGCCAACCAGATCACCGGCCTGGAGCCTGGCGAGGTGTTCGTTCACCGCAACGTCGCCAACATCGTGGTCCATTCGGACCTGAATGCGCTGTCGGCGATCCAGTTCGCGGTCGAACACCTGAAGGTCGAGCACATCATGGTGGTCGGCCACTATGGCTGTGCCGGCGTCAAGGCAGCCCTCAGCGGCAAGCGCATCGGCCTGGCCGACAACTGGATCCGCCACATCCAGGACGTGCGCGACCGCCACAGCGTGATGCTCGAAACCCTGCCTGAAGACGTGCGCGCCGATGCCCTGTGCGAGCTCAACGTGGCCGAGCAGGTGGTCAACGTAGCGGTCAGCACCGTCATGGTCGATGGCTGGGCGCGCGGCCAGAAGGTCCGCATCCATGGCTGGACCTTCGGCGTGCACGACGGCCTGTTGCAAGACCTGGGCTTGAGCGTCGACGGCGACAAGCCGCTCGACGCCATCTACAAGGCCGCGGTGCAGCGCATCCGCTACAAATGGAGCAAGCCGCAGGGCCTGTCGCCCAGCGCGCTGGCCGGGGCCGACGGAACCGAAGGCAGCGAAGAAAAAACCGGCTGAGTCCATGTTCCCGCAGCGCCTCGATTCGCCGCTGGCCTACGACATCGCCAAGGCGATGATCGACGGATTCAACCGGCACTACCGGTTGTTTCGCGCCGAATCGGCGCGTGCCAAGCACCGTTTCGAGACCGCTGACTGGCATGGCCAGCAGCGCGCGCAGCGCGAGCGCATCGAGTTCTACGACCTGCGCGTGAACGAGGCCGTGGCCCGGCTCGAAAAAGAGTTCAAGGCCGGCGACCAGCCGATGGACGTGTGGCACCAGGTCAAGCTGCACTTCATCGGCTTGCTGGTGGACCACCACCAGCCCGAGCTGGCCGAGAGTTTTTTCAACTCGGTCACCACCAAGATCCTGCATCGCGCGTACTTCCAGAACGACTTCATCTTCGTTCGCCCCGCGATCAGCACCGAGTACATCGAGCCGCGCGGCGCGCCCACCTACCGCCCGTACTACCCCGCGCACGACACGCTGGCCGACACCATCGAGCAGATGCTCGATGACTTCGCGCTGCAGGGCAGCTATGCCAACAAGCGGCGCGATGCCGAGCGCGTGGCGCACGTCATCCTGAACCGCTTTCACCAGGTCAAGCTGCGCGCCAACTTCCAGTTGCAGGTGCTGTCGGGCCTGTTCTTTCGCAACAAGGGCGCCTATGTGGTCGGCCGCATCCTGAACGGCTTTACCGAGATTCCGTTCTCGCTGCCGATCCTGCACGACAGCCACGGCAGGTTTTATATCGACGCCGCGCTGTTCGGCGAAGACGACCTGCAGATGCTGTTCAGCTTTGCGCGCGCCTACTTCATGGTCGATATGGAAGTGCCCTCGGCCTGCGTGCAGTTTCTGCGTTCGCTCATGCCGCGCAAGCCGCGCGCCGAGATCTACAACGCGCTCGGCCTGGCCAAGCAGGGCAAGACGCTGTTCTACCGCGACTTTTTGTCGCACCTGAACTACTCGAGCGACCGCTTTCGCATCGCGCCCGGCATCAAGGGCATGGTCATGCTGGTGTTCGACCTGCCGTCGTTCCCGTTCGTGTTCAAGGTCATCAAGGACTTCTATCCACCGCAGAAGGACACCACGCGCGAGCAGATCAAGGGCAAGTACATGCTCGTGAAGCAGCACGACCGCGTGGGCCGCATGGCCGACACGCTGGAGTACAGCGACGTGGGTTTTCCGCTCGACCGCTTCGAGCCCGAGCTGATCGAGGAGATCCGCAAGTTCGCGCCCAGCCAGCTGGAGATTGGCGACCGCGACGGCAACGGGGAGATGGAGCTGGTGGTCAAGCACGTCTACATCGAGCGCCGCATGATCCCGCTCAACATCTACCTGCAGGAAGCCTTCGACACGCTGGCGCACCCCGAGAGCCCGGCGCACGCCCGGCGCGCGAAAGACCAGCTCGAACACGCGGTGGTCGAGTACGGCAACGCCATCAAGGACATGGTGGCCGCCAACATCTTTCCGGGCGACATGCTGTGGAAGAACTTCGGCGTCACGCGCGGCGGCAAGGTCGTGTTCTATGACTACGACGAGATCGAATACGTCACCGACTGCAAGTTCCGCAAGGTGCCCACGCCGCGCAACGAAGAGGACGAGATGAGCGGCGAGGTCTGGTATTCGGTCGGCCCGAAGGACGTGTTTCCCGAGACCTTCGAGCCCTTTCTGCTTGGCAACAGCGACGTGCGCGCGGCCTTCATGGCGCACCACGCCGACCTGCTCGACGCTGCCTTCTGGCAGCACCACAAGGAACGCATTCAGGCCGGCCAGATGCTCGATGTGTTCCCGTACGAAGAATCGCAGCGCTTCCAGCACGAGGGGCACGCGACGCATTTCTGACACTGGCCGCGGCACGCGCCGCGGCCGACTGCTTCAACGTCAACGCTTTTTGCTTTCACATTCCAGAAGGAGACCTCCCATGTCCGAATCCATCGTCATCGTCGGCGCCGCCCGCACCCCCATGGGTGGCTTTCAAGGCGACTTTTCTTCCCTCTCCGCGCATGACCTGGGCGGTGCCGCCATCAAGGCCGCCGTCGAGCGCGCGGGCATTGCACCCGAGAGCGTGGGTGAAGTGCTGTTCGGCAACTGCCTGATGGCCGGCCAGGGCCAGGCGCCGGCGCGCCAGGCGGCCTACAAGGGCGGCCTGCCCGACAGCGCGGGCGCCGTCACGCTCAGCAAGATGTGCGGCTCGGCCATGAAGGCCGCGATGCTCGCGCACGACCTGCTGCTGGCCGGCACGCACGACGTGATCGTGGCGGGCGGCATGGAAAGCATGACCAACGCGCCCTACCTCATGCTCAAGGGCCGTGGCGGCTACCGCATGGGCCACGACAAGATCTATGACCACATGATGCTCGACGGCCTCGAAGACGCCTACCAGCCGGGCCGCTCGATGGGCACCTTCGGCGAGGACTGCGCGGCCAAGTACAAGTTCACCCGCGAGCAGCAAGACGCCTTTGCCATCGCCAGCGTGCAGCGCGCCAAGGCCGCGACCGAATCCGGTGCGTTCAAGGAAGAGATCGTGCCCGTCACGGTGAAGGGCCGCAGCGGCGACACCGTGATCTCCATCGACGAAGGCCCGGGCAAGGTCAAGCTCGACAAGATCCCCACGCTCAAGCCCGCGTTCAAGAAAGAGAACGGCACCATCACCGCCGCATCGAGCTCGTCGATCAACGACGGCGCCGCCGCGCTGGTGATGATGACCGAGTCGCACGCCAAGAAGATCGGCGCCAAGCCCATCGCCCGCATCGTCGGCCATGCCACGCACGCGCAGCAGCCCGAGTGGTTCTCCACCGCGCCCGTCGGCGCCGTCGCCAAGCTGTTCAAGAAGACCGGCTGGACCGTGAAGGACGTCGACCTCTGGGAAGTGAACGAAGCCTTCGCCGTGGTGCCGATGGCGCTGATGCATGAACTCGACGTGTCGCACGACATCGTCAACGTGAACGGCGGCGCCTGCGCGCTGGGCCATCCGATCGGCGCGAGCGGCGCGCGCATCATGGTCACGCTCATTCATGCGCTGAAGGCGCGCGGCAAGAAGCGCGGCGTGGCCACGCTGTGCATCGGTGGCGGCGAAGGCACTGCCGTGGCACTCGAATTGCTATAAAGGCAATGGCTGGGAGCGTCCGAGCATGGGCGCTCGCCAGCTTTTTTCGTTCAGACACTCAATTCCAATAAATGCGTAGAGCAGGAGATTTCATGCGCCCATCCATCCACCGTACCGCCCTTGCCGCCTTGCTGGCCACCGCCTTCCTGGCGCCTGCCGCCAGCTGGGCCCAAAAGCGCGACAACGTGCTGTTCCAGGCTGCCACCGACGAGCAGCCCGCGGTGATCAAGACGCTCGAAAAGCTCGTCAACATCGAAACCGGCACCGGTGACGCCGAAGGCATTGCCGCCGCCGGCACGTACCTCGAAGGCGAGCTCAAGAACCTGGGCTTCACCGTCACGCGCAGCAAGTCGGCCGGCATCGTGGTGGGCGACAACATCGTGGGCAAGATCAAGGGCCGTGGCGGCAAGAACCTGCTGCTGCTCTCGCACATGGACACCGTGTACCTGAAGGGCATCCTGGCCAAGGCGCCGTTCCGCGTCGAGGGCGACAAGGCCTACGGCCCCGGCATCGCCGACGACAAGGGCGGCAACGCCGTCATCCTGCACACGCTCAAGCTGCTCAAGGACTACGGCGTGCGCGACTACGGCACCATCACCGTGCTGTTCAACACCGACGAAGAAAAAGGCTCCTTCGGCTCGCGCGACCTGATCCAGGAAGAAGCCAAGCTGGCCGACTACGTGCTCTCGTTCGAGCCCACCAGCGCCGGCGACGAAAAGCTCTCGCTCGGCACCTCGGGCATTGCCTACGTGCAGGTCAACATCACCGGCAAGGCCTCGCATGCGGGCGCCGCGCCCGAGTTGGGCGTGAACGCGCTGGTCGAGGCCTCCGACCTCGTGCTGCGCACCATGAACATCGACGACAAGTCGAAGAACCTGCGCTTCAACTGGACCATCGCCAAGGCCGGCAATGTGTCGAACATCATCCCCGCCAGCGCCACGCTGAATGCCGACGTGCGCTATGCGCGCAACGAAGACTTCGACGCCGCCATGAAGACGCTGGAAGAACGCGCGCAGCAAAAGAAGCTGCCCGAGGCCGACGTCAAGGTGCTCATCACGCGCGGTCGCCCGGCCTTCAATGCCGGCGAAGGCGGCAAGAAGCTGGTCGACAAGGCCGTGGGCTACTACAAGGAAGCGGGCGGCACGCTGGGCGTGGAAGAACGCACCGGTGGTGGCACCGACGCAGCCTATGCGGCGCTGTCGGGCAAGCCCGTGATCGAAAGCCTGGGCCTGCCGGGCTTCGGCTACCACAGCGACAAGGCCGAGTACGTGGACATCAGCGCGATTCCGCGCCGCCTGTACATGGCCGCGCGCCTGATCATGGACCTGGGCTCGGGCAAGTAAGCACGCCCACCGCAAGAAGAAAAGACAGGAGACACGCCATGCTGCTCAGTGCCGACCAGGAAGCCATCCGCGACGCGGTGCGCGATTTCTCGCAAGCCGAACTGTGGCCCAACGCCCCGAAGTGGGACCGCGAGCACAGCTTTCCGAAAGAGGCCCACCAGGGCCTCGCGGCGCTGGGTGCCTACGGTATCTGCGTGCCCGAAGAGCATGGCGGCGCGGGCCTGGACTACCTCACGCTCGCGCTGGTGCTCGAAGAAATCGCGGCCGGCGACGGCGGCACCAGCACAGCGATCAGCGTGACCAACTGCCCGGTCAACGCCATCCTCATGCGCTACGGCAACGCGCAGCAGAAGAAGAAATGGCTCGAGCCGCTGGCGCAGGGCCACATGCTCGGCGCCTTCTGCCTCACCGAGCCGCAGGCCGGCAGCGATGCGTCGAGCCTGCGCACCACGGCGCGCAAGGAAGGCGATGCCTATGTGATCGACGGCGTGAAGCAGTTCATCACCAGCGGCAAGAACGGGCAGGTGGCCATCGTCATCGCCGTCACCGACAAGGGCGCGGGCAAGCGCGGCATGAGCGCGTTCATCGTGCCGACCGACGCGCCCGGCTACGCCGCGACGCGCCTCGAAGACAAGCTCGGCCAGCACAGCAGCGACACCGCGCAGATCAACTTCGACAACTGCCGCATCCCGGTGGAGAACCTCATCGGCGCCGAAGGCGAGGGCTACAAGATCGCGCTCGGCGCGCTCGAAGGCGGACGCATCGGCATCGCCGCGCAGAGCGTCGGCATGGCGCGCAGCGCCTTCGACGTGGCGCTGGCCTACGCCAAGGAGCGCCAGGCTTTCGGCGGCGCGATCTTCGACCAGCAGGCCGTCGGCTTTCGCCTTGCCGAATGCGCCACGCAGCTCGAAGCCGCACGCCAGTTGATCTGGCACGCAGCAAGCCTGCGCGATGCCGGCTTGCCCTGCCTGAAGGAAGCGGCCATGGCCAAGCTCTTCGCGAGCGAGATGGCCGAGCGCGTGTGCAGCGCCGCGATCCAGACGCTGGGCGGCTACGGCTATGTGAACGACTTTCCGCTGGAGCGCATCTACCGCGACGTGCGCGTGTGCCAGATTTATGAAGGCACGTCGGACATCCAGAAGCTGTTGATTCAACGCGCGCTGGCGTGAGCGGGCGCGGCGGACGTCCCTGGGCTCGGATCGGCGCGGCACTTGTGCTGGCGGCGCTGGCCGTCTGGGGCTTCGTCATCGAGCCGCGCTGGGTCGCGGCGCGCGTCGAGCCGTTGAGTTCGGCCGCGTGGACCGCGCCTGCGGGCCTGAAGGTCGCGGTCGCGGGTGACTGGCATCTCAGCACGCGGTCGGCGTGGCGCATCACCAGCGTCGAGCGGGCCGTGCAGATCGTCGAGAAGATCAATGCCGTGCAGCCCGATGTGATTCTTCTGCCCGGAGACTTCCTCGCGGGGTCGGGCGACGACGAGGCGCTGTCCATCGAAGAGATGGCCGCCGTGCTCGGCCGCCTCCAGGCACCGCAAGGCGTGTACGCCGTGCTGGGCAATCACGACTGGTGGCACGACGGCAAGCGCACGGCCGAGGCCTTGTCTGCGCAGGGCATCCACGTGCTGGAGAACGCCTCGGTGCGGCTGCCCGGTCATGAGATCTGGGTGGTCGGCATCGGAGACCACTCGACCGGCCATTCGCAACCGGACAGGGCTCTGGCAGGCGTGCCGGCCGGCGCTGCGACGCTGGTCATGATGCACGACCCCTTCAGCTTCGCGACCATGCCGCGCACGCAGGGGCTGGTGGTGGCCGCGCACACGCACGGCGGGCAGATCAACGTGCCCGGTCATGGCGCGCTGGTGATGCCCGGTGCCGCGCCGCGCGAATGGGCTTATGGGTGGATCGCGCACAAGAACAGGCGCATGTACGTCACCAGTGGGCTCGGCGTGAGCATCCTCCCGGTGCGCTTCAACATGCGGCCAGAGTGGGTGATGTTCCAGTAGCCGATGCGCCTTCCTGTCATCGGTTTCGATGACAGACAACCCGGGTGCGCGGGCGCACCATGGCCGCCTCATTCATCGAGGCCATCGCCATGACCGTTTCCAGATTCATCTCTCGCGCCGCACGGCTGGCGGCACTGCCGTTCGTCGCGGTGCTCGGCGCGTCCGCGCAAGCGCAACCCGCCGCACCCGACATCGCCACGCTGACCGCGAGCCAGGCCGTGCAACAGCTCTGCGCCGGCACGGTGACCAGCGAGCAACTGGTCACGGCCTACATCGCGCAGGCCAAAGCCAAGGCGAACCTCAACGCGATCATCACGCTCGACGAAGCGGGTGCGCTGAAGGCGGCGCGTGCGGCCGATGCGCAGCGCAAGCGCGGAGGCGCATGCAAGCCGCTCGCGGGGCTGCCGGTGCTCATCAAGGACAACATCCAGGTCAAGGGCCTGCCCGCAACGGCCGGCACGCCCGCGCTCAAGGGTTTCGTGCCGGACACCGACGCGCCGGTGGTCGCCAAGCTGCGCGCGGCCGGCGCCGTCATCCTTGGAAAGTCGAACATGCACGAGCTGGCCTTCGGCGTGACCGGCTACAACCCGGCGTTCCAGACCGGGCCTGAAGTGGGTGTGCGCGACGCCTACGACGCGAGCCGTATCGCAGGCGGATCGTCGTCGGGCAACGGTGCCGCGCTCGGCGCGCGCATGGCGCCAGCCGCACTGGGCACCGACACCGGCGGCTCGGTGCGCATTCCCTGTGCCTTCAACGGCTGCGCGTCGCTGCGGCCCACCATGGGGCGCTATTCGCAGCAAGGCATCGCACCGATCTCGCACACGCGCGACACGGCAGGGCCGATGGCGCAGTCGATGGCCGACGTGGCGCTGCTCGACCGCGCGATCGCCGGCGGCACGCCGCTCAAGCCCGCCGACCTGAAGCGCGTGCGTCTCGGCGTGGTGCAGGCCTTCTACGCCAACCTCGACGCGGACACGCGCGTCGCCACCGATGCCGCTCTCGCCAAGCTGCGTGCAGCCGGCGTCACGCTGGTGGATGTGGAAATGCCGAAGCTGATGGAGCTGAACGGTGCCATCGGCTTCCCGCTCGCGCTCTACGAAGCGCACGACGACATGGCGGCGTACCTTGCGAAGTACCGCACCGGCATCGACATCGCTCAGCTCGCGGCAGGCATCGCCAGCCCCGACGTCAAGGGCACCTTCGATGCCTTCGTGATCCCCCGCAAGCTGCCGGCACCTAACGGCGTGGTCGATGCAAAGCCGGTCTATGACAACGCCATGCGCGTCGCCCGGCCGGCCTTGCAGAAGCTCTACCGCGACACCTTCGCGAAGAACAAACTCGACGCGCTGGTGTTCCCCACGGTGCCGCGCGTGGCGCTGGCAGCCGCGCCCGAAGCCAGCAGCCCCGAGAACTTCGGCGCGCTGATCCAGAACACCGACCCCGGTAGCAACGCCGGCATTCCCGGCGTGCAGTTGCCTTCGGGCCTGGGCGCGACCAGCGGCTTGCCGGTGGGGCTGGAGCTGGACGGCCCCGCAGGCAGCGACCGTCAACTGCTGGCCGTGGGCCTGGCGATCGAAGGCGTGCTCGGCCGCCTGCCTGCACCGAAGTGATGCCCGATCAGCGCGCCGGCGTGCCCCAGCCCGCCAGCGCCGAACGGCGCTCGATGCCCAGCTTGTCGAAGATGCGCCGCAGGTAGGTGCGCACGGTGGGCACGCCCACCGCCATGCGCCGCGCGATCTCCTTGTCGGTCAGCCCTTCGCGCACGCAACAGGCGACCTCTTGTTCGCGCGTGCTCAGCAAGGCCCAGGCGGCTTCGCGGTCGCCACCGCGAAGGGCGGGCAGTGCCAGCGACGCCGCGCGCTGCGCACGTTGCAGCGCGCCCGCGAAGGCCGGCTCGATCAGGTCGAGCAGCGCCTTCTCGTGATCGCCGAAATCGCCGCGTCCCTTGCGGCGCCAGATGCGCAGGTCGCCCAGTGCGCGCTCGCCCTCGAAGGCATGCAGGTTCATGCCCCAGTGCAGTCCGTCGCGCGAGAGAAAGTCGGTGAAGAACGCGGTGCGCATCAGCGCGCGCTGCGGCATCACGTCGGTCACGCGCGTGGCGCGGCGGTGCGACTGCAGCACGAAGGTGATCGGGTCGTGGTGCTGGTGCCACTGTGCATAGCGGTCGAGGTTGGTGGGGTCCATGTTGAGCGCCACCCGCGCGCCGAAGCTGCCGCTGTCCGCGTCCCACACGAAGGAGGCGAACTGGTCCGCATGCAGCAGGTCGAGCAGCGCCCAGCCCAGTTGCTCGCGAATCTCGCGCTCGTTGCGGTCTTGCGCCAGCAGCGTGAAAACGCCGCGCAGCGCGTGCTGTTCAGAGCCTGTCAGGTACATCGCCGCCTCGCTCTTTCATGTGCCGGAGTAAGGCTAACGTTTAGCAAGCGCCGCGCCAATGGTGGATGTCCGCAGGGGTGGCCCGGCGTCATGCAATACGCGCAAAATCATGGGTCGGCTTCTGCTCATGCGTTCATCCACTTCCAGCCCCGTCCGCAAGCCCTCCATGGGGCTGTTCCTGCGGCGCATACGCGACTACTGGGTCGAGTCGCCCAATGCCAATCCGCTGGTCGACCAGAGCCTGGCGCGGGCTTTCGTGATCGACACCTTCGACACGCCGCTGATGGCCGCCACCGTCGCCGCGATCTTCTGGATTACTTTTCTCGTACTCACCGGCGACCCGGGCACGCTGGTCTGGGGCGTGCTGGTGCACACCTCGCAGTGGCAGCGGCACCGCCATCTGCGCCGCTTCGATGCGGCCAGCATCGACGTCGCCACGGCCGTGCAGACGCGCCGGCGGCTGGAGCTGCGCATGCTGGTGCCGGGGCTGATCTGGGCGCTGGCGCCGTGGCTGTTCTTTCCGCACGACAACCTCGCGCTGATCCTGCTGATGTACTTTTTCATCAGCGGTGTTTCGGGCGTCGTCATCGCGGCGCTGGCGCAGTGGTGGCTGGCGGCCGTGTGCTTCAGCGTGCCGATGTTCATGGGCATGGCGCTGCGGCTGGTGGTCGAGCCGGGCAGCGTGCAGCTCATCATGGGCTGCCTGGTGGTCTCGCAGATGTTCGCGGCGCTCTACTACGCGCGCAAGCAGAACCGGCTGATCGTGGGCGCCATCGAGGCCGGCTTCGAGAAAGCGCGGCTGGCCGATGCGCTGGCACGCCAGCTCGACCATGTCGCGCACCTGGCGGCGCAGCGCGCGCGCATCTTCGCGGCCGCCAACCACGACCTGCGCCAGCCCATGCATGCGCTGGCGATCTTTGTCGACGCACTCAACACCCGCACCGCGCCCAGCGCCGACAACCTGCGCTTCATGCGCGACAGCGTCGATGCGCTGCGCGGTTCCATCGACGCGCTGCTCGACATCGCGCAGCTCGACGGCGGCGTTGCGCCGGTGCGGCTGGAGCCCCTGTACCTGGACACGGTCTTCGAGTCGCTGCACGGGCGTTTCGGGGCTCTGGCAGACGCCAAGGGGCTGGCACTGCGCGTGCGCCCCACCGAGGCCGTGGTGCGGGCCGACGCGCGCATGCTTGCGCGGGTGCTGGGCAACCTGATCGACAACGCCATCAAGTACACGCCCAGCGGCACGGTCTTCGTGTTCGCGCGGCGGCTGCAGCGTCCGCGCAATGGCGTGCCGGCCTGGCGCATCGAGGTGCGCGACTCGGGCGTGGGCATCGAGGCGCAGCACCAGGATCAGGTGTTCGAAGAGTTCTTCCAGGTCGACAACCCGGGGCGCGACCGCAGCCGGGGCCTCGGGCTGGGCCTGTCGCTGGTGGCGAGCATGGCGCAGGTCATGGGCTCGCGCATCAAGGTGCGCACCGCGCCGGGCCGTGGCAGCACCTTTTCGCTGGAGCTTGAGGAAGCGCCCGCACCGACCGTGGATCCGGATGCAGCCGCGGGCAGCGCGCAGGCCGGACCCGCTGAACCCGGCGTGCCGCTGCCGCCCGTTCGCATCCTCGTGCTCGACGACGAGCAGCCCGTGCGCGAGGCGATGCGCTCGCTGCTGTGCGGCTGGGGCCACGAAGTGGCGCTGGCCGCCAACCCGCGCGAAGCCCTGCAGCACGGCGGCGTGTTCGACCTGATGCTGAGCGACCTGCGGCTGGGCAGCGGCCTCTCGGGGCTGGCCGCCGCGCAGGCGCTGCAGGCGGTCGGCAAGGTGCGCAACGTGGTCATCCTCACGGGTGAAACCGCCCATTCAACGAGGACCGAAGTCGAGCGCGCGGGCTATGCGCTGATCTACAAGCCGGCGCAGGCACAGGCCTTGCAGGAAGCCATCGCCGGCAGCCGCCGGACATAGCTTCGGGCTTGCCCCATCGGCACCTCGCCCGCGAGGTGTTCCAATAGCGGTCTTCATGAGCGCCATCGATCCCACCACCGGACCTTGCCCCTGCGGTCGCACCGACCGCCGAGACAAGCCCATCGGCTACGCCCTGTGCTGTGGCCGCTATCTCGACGATTTCGAGAACACACCCGCCCCCGACGCCGAATCGCTGATGCGTTCGCGCTATTCGGCCTTCGTGCTGGAGCGGGCCGAATACCTGCTCGCCACCTGGCATGCGTCGAAACGGCCGGCCTCGATCGAATTCGAGCCGGGCGTCAAGTGGCTGGGGCTGGACATCCGCTCGCGCTCCGTGCTCGATGCGGACCATGCCGAGGTCGAGTTCGTCGCCCGCCAGCGCAGCGCTGCCACGGGCGCCGCCACGCGCCTGCACGAGCGCAGCCGCTTCGTGCGGGAAGACGAGCGCTGGTACTACCTCGAAGGCGACTTGCAGCAGCCCCTGGGTTGACGCACCGGCCCGAGGCTCGCACAATCGGCCTCGCTCCGGGGTGCACACATGTGGTGTGCTGAGATGGCAAAGCAGCCGACCCGCGAACTTGATCCGGGTCATACCGGCGTAAGAAGAGCTGCACTCCCTGACTTCGGTCCGTTCGTCACCCCCCTTCCGTGACGGCCCGAAGGCCCACCGAGCGATTGCGGAGCACCCTTTCCCTCAACAAGGAGTGCCCCGATGAATGCCCCCGACAAGTTCACCTCTTTGCTCTCGCTCACGCGCGAGCCCTTTCCCGCGTCCCACAAGTGCCTGATTCCGGGCAGCCGGCCCGACCTGAACGTGCCGGTGCGGGACGTGCTGCTCACCAACGGCGAAACCGTATCGCTCTACGACACCTCGGGCCCGTACACCGACGCCAAGGTCGACATCGACGTGCGCCGTGGCCTGCCCGACGTGCGCGGCGCCTGGGTTCTGGAGCGCAATGACACCGAAAGTTACGAAGGCCGTTCGCACCAGGCGTTGGACGAAGGCCTGAAGCACGCCCAGGACCACGACGCCCAGCGCCTGGCCGAACTGCGCGCCGGTGCGGCGGCCCTGCAGCGCACGCCGCGCCGCGCCAAGTCGGGCGCCAACGTCACGCAGATGCACTACGCGCGCCGCGGCATCGTCACGCCCGAGATGGAATACGTGGCCCTGCGCGAAAACGGCAAGCGCGAGTGGATGGCCGAGTACCTCGCCAACGAGGAGCGCGCCAAGCGCGTGGCCGGCAACCCGATGGGCGCGAGCATTCCGCGCATCATCACGCCCGAGTTCGTGCGCGACGAGGTGGCGCGCGGCCGCGCGATCATTCCGGCCAACATCAACCATCCTGAAGTGGAGCCGATGGCCATCGGCCGCAACTTCAAGGTGAAGATCAACGCCAACATCGGCAACTCGGCCGTCACTTCCAGCATCGAGGAAGAGGTCGAAAAGCTCGTGTGGGCGATCCGCTGGGGCGCCGACAACGTGATGGACCTGTCGACCGGCAAGAACATCCACACCACGCGCGACTGGATCGTGCGCAACTCGCCCGTACCGATCGGCACCGTGCCCATCTATCAGGCGCTTGAAAAGGTGGGCGGCGTGGCCGAAGACCTGACCTGGGAAATCTTCCGCGACACGCTGATCGAGCAGGCGGAGCAGGGCATCGACTACTTCACCATCCACGCCGGCGTGCGCCTGCCGTTCATTCACCTGACGGCCGACCGCATGACGGGCATCGTCTCGCGCGGCGGCTCGATCATGGCCAAGTGGTGCATTGCGCACCACAAGGAGAGCTTTCTCTACGAACGCTTCGAAGACATCTGCGACATCATGAAGGCGTACGACGTGAGCTTCTCGCTCGGCGACGGCCTGCGTCCCGGCTCGGGTGCGGATGCGAACGACGAGGCGCAGTTCGCCGAGCTGCGCACGCTGGGCGAGCTGACCAAGATCGCATGGAAGCACGACGTGCAGACCATGATCGAAGGCCCCGGCCACGTGCCGATGCACATGATCCAGGCCAACATGGACGAGCAGATCAAGCACTGCCACGAGGCGCCGTTCTACACGCTCGGGCCGCTGACCATCGACATCGCGCCGGGCTACGACCACATCTCCAGCGCCATCGGCGCCGCGATGATCGGCTGGGCCGGCACCGCGATGCTGTGCTATGTGACGCCCAAGGAGCACCTGGGCCTGCCCGATCGCGACGACGTGAAGCAGGGGATCATTGCCTACAAGATCGCCGCGCATGCGGCCGACGTGGCCAAGGGGCACCCGGGTGCGCGCTCGCGCGACGATGCGCTGAGCAAGGCGCGCTTCGAGTTCCGCTGGCAAGACCAGTTCAACCTGGGCCTGGACCCCGACACGGCGCGTGAATTCCACGACGAGACCCTGCCCAAGGATTCGAGCAAGGTGGCGCATTTCTGTTCGATGTGCGGCCCCAAGTTCTGCTCGATGAAGATCACGCAGGAAGTGCGCGAGTACGCGGCCAAGAAGGGCGTGGCCGAGGCTGCGGCCGTGGCGGCGGGCATGGAGGAAAAGTCGAAGGAATTCATGGCCGGCGGCGGCGAGATGTACATCCCGATCCGTTCGGTTTCCTGAGCGGGCGCCCCGGCGGCGCCGGGGTCATTGCTACCATGGGGCACTCCCTTCGAATTTCCCCAGTGCAATGACCTCATTCCCTTTCGCCGCAGTCCTGTTCGACTGCGACGGTGTTCTCGTCGATTCCGAGCCCATCACCAACCGCGTCCTGGCTGAAATGCTGGGCGAACTCGGCTGGCACCTGACGACGGAAGAGTCGATGAACACCTTCACCGGCAAGGCCGTGAAGGACGAGGCCGCGCTCATCGAATCCAGGACGGGCGTGGCCATCACCGACGAGTGGCTCAAGGCTTTCCGTGCCCGCCGCAACGAAGCGCTGGAACGCGACCTGGTCGCGATTCCCAACGCGCCCGCCGCCATCCGCGAGATCTATACGAAGCTCAAGGGCCGCATTGCCTGCGCCTCGGGCGCCGACCGCCACAAGGTCGAACTGCAACTGGCCAAGGTCGGGCTGCTCGACTGCTTCCAGGGCCGCATCTTCAGCGGCCATGAAATGCCCCGCTCCAAGCCGCATCCCGACGTGTATCTGGCGGCCGCCGAAGCCCTCGGCGTGGACCCGCGCCGTTGCGCCATCGTCGAAGACACGGTCACCGGCGCCATGGCCGGCGTGGCCGCTGGCGCCACGGTGTTCGGCTACAGCACGGGCGATTCCGGCCACAGCGGCCCCGGGCCGCTGCTGGCCGCGGGCGCGGTGCAGGTGTTCAGCGACATGGCCGAATTGCCGGCGTTGCTATCGGCCTACCGGCTGCAGGCCGCCTGAGTTTCTGGTGCAATGGCGCGACCGACGGCCGCGCCGACGACAGACCCGAACCAGGAGCCCGCCCCATGACGTCCGAATACAAGACCGAGCAACCCGACCGCAGCGAGATCGATGCCCTGAAGGGGCCGGCGGTGGTCGAGTTCGGCACCAACTGGTGCGGCATCTGCAAGGCCGCGCAGCCGAACATTGCCGAGGCCTTTGCCAAGTACCCGGACATCCCGCGCATCAAGGTCGAGGACGGCAGCGGGCGCCCGCTGGGCCGCTCGTTCAACGTGCGGCTGTGGCCCACGCTGGTGTTCATGCGTGATGGGCAGCAGGTTGCGAAGCTGGTGCGGCCTGAAGACAGCCAGTCCATCGCAGATGCGCTAGCGTCGATCTCGCAGCCGGCCTGAGGCGCGCACGGCGCCCGTTGCCGCGCCTGCTGCTTTCATGAAAATCTGGAAGCAATTGCTCAGTTAAATTCATTTCTCGCGGGCGCCTGACGCGTCCAGAATCCGCCTTCATGATGAACATCGCGGTACTGGACGACTACTTCGACACCCTGCGCACCCTGCCTTGCTTTCGCAAGCTGGACGGCCACAAGGTCACGGTCTGGAACGACCATGTCGATGATCTGGATGTGCTCGCGCGCAGGCTCGCCGATGCCGACGCGGTGGTGCTGATCCGCGAGCGCACCGCGCTCAGGGCCGCATTGCTCGAACGCCTCCCCCGGTTGCGGCTGATCAGCCAGCGCAGCGTGTACCCCCACATCGACATCGAGGCCTGCACGCGGCTCGGCATCGTGGTGTCGTCGGACCAGCATCCGGGCACTCCTTCGTATGCGGCGGCCGAGCTGACCTGGGCCTTGCTTCTGTCCGCGGCCCGGCAGCTTCCCCAGCAGATGGCATCGCTGCAGCGCGGCAACTGGCAGACCGGCGTGGGGTCCACGCTGCGTGGCAAGACGCTGGGCATCTACGGCTACGGGCGCATCGGCGCCGCCGTGGCGGGCTATGGCGAAGCCTTCGGCATGAAGGTGCTGGTGTGGGCGCGGCCTGATTCGCTGCAACGTGCCCTGGCGGACGGGCGGCAGCCGGCGGCGGACCGCGAAGCCTTCTTCCGCGAATGCGATGCCATCTCGCTGCACATGCGACTGGTGCCCGCCACGCGAGGCATCGTGCGTCGCGAAGACCTGGCGCTCATGAAGCCCAGCGCGATCCTCGTGAACACCAGCCGTGCGGGGCTGATCGAGCCCGGTGCGTTGGTCCAGGCCCTGCAGGCGGGGCGCCCGGGAATGGCGGCGGTGGACGTCTACGAAACAGAACCCCTCACCGATCCGGCCGATCCGTTGATCTCCCTGCCCAACGTGGTGTGCACGCCCCACATCGGCTACGTGACGCGTGAGGAATACGACCTGCAGTTCTCCGATGTCTTCGACCAGATCACGGCCTTCGCCGATGGTCACCCGACCAACGTGGTCAACCCGGACGTGCTGGGCCACATGCGGAGCGTCGCAGGGACATGAACACCGAGCTGCAGCGGCTGGCCGCGGAGGTCGATCTTCAGTCGGAGCGCCAGATGCCGTTGCGCCTGCGTTTCGGCTTTGCGTGCGTACAGCGCGTGCGGCACCTGCTGGAAGCACCGGAGGCCGTGGATGCGCTGGACACCCTCGGCGCCTTCCTCGAAGGCCGGTGCGATGCACAGACGCTGGGGCGTGTGCAGGAACGCATGGCAACCGTCGCGCGCAGCCACCCGGGCTCGGCCTCCATCGATGCATCGGCGCATGCGGCCGTTTCCGCGACCTATGCCGTGTTCCATGCGGTGACGGGGCACGCGCTTCAGGCGGCGGAGTACGCCGCGTACGCCACGGTCTACGCGTATGGCGCCTATGCCTTGTCGGACCCGGACGCGTTTGCGGAAGAGTTTGCTTGGCAGGTCTCGGAGTTTTGTTCTTTGTCGAAGGGCTGTGCTGTTCCCTTTGACGTGTGACGCCTCGCTGGGGGCTTGTTCAGGGCGACGCTCCCGCCGACACGGTGCTCTTTTTCGCGAATGTCCCCCGCTTCGCTCCTCCTTTATTTCGCGAAAAAGAGCCCCGTATCGGCGCGAGCGTTGAACAGAGCAGTCGTTGATCGCTGGATCAATAGCAGCGTGCCCCTGTGCGAATGACACCAGGTGCTCCCCGCAGCGAAATAAAGGAGGAGGGGCGCGCAGCGCCCCGGGGGACATTCGCGGAGGGGAGCACCTGGTGTCATTCGCACGCGCCCTGAACAAGAGCGCCAGCCAAGCGCCTAGCTACAACCCGAGTTGCCGGAAGTCCCGCGGCGCATGCCCCGTCCACTGCAGGAACGCGCGCGAAAAACTCTTCTCGTTGCGAAACCCCACCGCCAGCGCCACCTGCTTGATCGGCCGCGTGGTGCGCCGCAACTGTTCCACCGCCAGCTCGTGGCGCACTTCGTTCTTCAGCGTCTGCAGCGAAGTTCCTTCCTCGTGCAGCTGCCGGTGCAGCGTGCGACCCGACACATTGAGCAACCCAGCCAGCGCCTCGGCCGTGGTCGCCTCGCTCGCACGCGATCGCAGCAGCTCGCGCACGCGCTGCCCCAGCAGGCGGTCGCGTCGGTACTGAAGGATGGTCAGCGGCAGCGCGCGCTTGAGCATGGTGCGCAACGCGCGTTCGTCGCGCTGCAGCGGCAGGGCGAGATAACGCTCGTCGAAGCTGATGCTCGCCTGCGGCGCATCGAAGCGCACCTCGGGCGTGAACATCGGCGCATAGGCGTCGCTGTGCGGCGGCGTTGCGAACGGAAAGGTCGCGTGGCGCAGCGAGATGCGCGAGTCGATGGCCCAGCACATGTAGCCGTGCATGAAGCGCAGGCTGGTCACCAGGCAGAACTCGCGAAAAGCGTCGTCCAGTGCGCGGTTCTCGGTGATGCGCAGGGTGGCCACGCCGCCCGCCACTTCGAGCGCCAGGCCGATGTCTTCGGTCAGCAGGCGGTGGTGGCGGCACCAGCGCTTGATGGCCACGCCCAGGTCGGGCGAGGTCAACGAGGCGCGGCACAGCATGCCGTAGCTGCCCCAGGGCAGCCGCCGCGAGAACCAGCCGAGCGCCTCGTCGTCCAGCTCCTGCATGGCGTGTTCCGACAGCGCCTCGAACTGCGCGGCCGTGACCCGGGCGCCCGGCCGGGCCAGCTCGCGCGGCGCGATCTGTGCCGCCTGCAGGGCCTGCGCCGGATCGATCCCGTAGCGCGCATAGCCCTGCACGATGGCTCGCACGAAGGCCATCGGCGTGACGGCGCGGGCAGGCCGCAAAAACGACGGGGAAGACATGGCTGGGTGATTCAGGCGTGGCGCAATTTGCAACCATTGTGGCGCCAATTGCGGCGCCACGAGGCGTAAGCTGCGATCTTTCAAGCGCCATCCAGCGCGGGTAGCACTGCGCGCCGACCCCTTCAGAGGAGACAACCCACATGCACGATCCCGGCCTGAACTTCGACCTGGGCGACACCATCGACTCGCTGCGCAGCGCGATCCAGGACTTTGCCGCGAACGAGATCGCCCCCCGCGCGGCCGACATCGATCGCGACAACCTGTTCCCGCACGACCTCTGGCAGAAGCTGGGCGAACTCGGCCTGCACGGCATGACGGTGAAGGAAGAGTTCGGCGGCACCGAGCTGGGCTACCTGGCGCACATCGTGGCCATGGAAGAAGTCTCGCGCGCCTCGGCCTCGGTGGGCCTGTCTTACGGCGCGCACTCCAACCTGTGCGTGAACCAGATCCACCGCAACGGCAGCGACGCGCAAAAGAAGAAGTACCTGCCCAAGCTGGTGAGCGGCGAACATGTCGGCGCGCTGGCCATGAGCGAGCCCAACGCCGGTTCCGACGTGGTGAGCATGAAGCTCAAGGCCGAGAAGAAGAACGGCTACTACGTGCTCAACGGCGGCAAGATGTGGATCACCAACGGCGGCGACGCCGACACGCTGGTCATCTACGCCAAGACCGAACCCGAGATGGGCGCGCGTGGCATGACGGCCTTCATCGTCGAGAAGAACTACAAGGGCTTCTCCGCCGGTACCAAGCTCGACAAGCTGGGCATGCGCGGCTCCAACACGTATCCGCTGTTCTTCGACAACTGCGAAGTACCCGAAGAGAACGTGCTCGGCGGCGAAGGCCTGGGCGCCAAGGTGCTGATGAGCGGCCTCGACTACGAACGCGCGGTGCTGTCGGGCGGCCCGCTGGGCATCATGGCCGCGTGCATGGACGCGGTGCTGCCCTTCGTGCACGAGCGCAAGCAGTTCGGCCAGAGCATCGGCGAGTTCCAGCTCATGCAGGGCAAGCTGGCGGACATGTACTCGACGTGGCAGGCCACGCGCGCCTACGTATACGCCGTGGGCAAGGCCTGCGACCGCAACGACCATGCGCGCACCTTCCGCAAGGATGCGGCCGGCGCGATTCTTTACTCGGCCGAGAAGGCGACGTGGATGGCCGGCGAAGCCATCCAGGCGCTGGGTGGCGTGGGCTACACGAAGGATTTTCCGGTCGAGCGGCTGTGGCGCGATGCCAAGCTGTACGAGATTGGCGCGGGCACGAGCGAGATCCGACGCATGCTGATCGGTCGCGAGCTTTTCGCTGAGACGGCCTGAGCTGTTTTTCTCCCCCCCTTCCGGGGGAGGGCAGGGGCGGGGGCTCGCGGCGTTCGATGAGGCATTGCATTCAACCAGCGCTGCTTGCCCCCATCCCAACCTTCCCCCGGAAGGGGAAGGAGCAAGACACACGGAGACAAGGAAGGAATTGGAAATGACTGCAGCAGCATTGACCGAAAGCTACGGCAAGGGCGCCATCGACGTCCCCCTCATCGAGCAACCCATCGGCGACTTCTTCGACGACATGGTTGCCAAGCAACCCGAGCGCGAAGCGCTCATCAGCCGCCATGAAGGCCTGCGCTTCACCTACCGTGAACTGCAGACCGAATCCAACAAGCTCGCCAGCGCGCTGCTGAACCTCGGCCTCGTGCCCGGCGACCGCGTCGGCATCTGGTCGCACAACAATGTGCCGTGGGTGCTGATGCAGATCGCCACCGCCAAGGTCGGCCTGATCCTCGTCAACATCAACCCCGCCTACCGCACCTCCGAGTTGGAGTACGCGCTCAACAAGGTCGGCTGCAAGGCGCTGGTGACGATGGCGCAGTTCAAGACCAGCGACTACCTGGGCATGCTGCGCGAGCTGGGCCCCAAGCGCCTGCCGCTGCTGCAGCACACCTTCTGGATCGACGGCAAGGCGGCTGCGGATGTGCAAGAGCCGGGCATGCAGCGCTTCAGCCAGCTGCTCGCGAGCGGCGATGCGGCCGATGCGCGCATCGCGCAGATCCAGAAGACGCTGAAGGCCACCGACCCCATCAACATCCAGTTCACCAGCGGCACCACGGGCTTTCCCAAGGGCGCGACGCTCACGCACCGCAACATCCTGAACAACGGCTTCTTCATCGGCGAATGCATGAAGCTGTCGCCCATCGACAAGCTGTGCATTCCGGTGCCGCTGTACCACTGCTTCGGCATGGTGCTGGGCAACCTGGCGTGCCTCACGCACGGCTCGGCCATCGTCTACCCGAACGACGGCTTCGATCCGCTCACCGTGCTGGAGACTGTGCAGGCTGAGAAGTGCACCGGCCTGCATGGCGTGCCGACGATGTTCATTGCCGAACTCGACCATCCGCGCTTCAACGAGTTCGACCTCTCGACCTTGCGCACCGGCATCATGGCCGGCTCGCCGTGTCCCATCGAGGTGATGAAGCGCGTGGTCAGCGAAATGCACCTGGGCGAGATCACCATTGCCTACGGCATGACCGAGACCAGCCCCGTGAGCTGCCAGAGCAGCACCGATACGCCGCTGGACCGCCGCGTGTCGACCGTGGGCACCGTGCAGCCGCACCTCGAAGTGAAGATCATCGACCCCGAGACCGGCGCGATCATGCCGCCGGGCCAGTCGGGCGAACTCTGCACGCGCGGCTATTCGGTGATGCACGGCTACTGGGAAGACGAGCCGCGCACGCGCGAAGCCATCGACGCCGAACACTGGATGCACACCGGCGACCTGGCGACCATGGACGCCGAGGGCTACGTCAACATCGTCGGCCGCATCAAGGACCTGGTGATCCGCGGCGGCGAGAACATCTACCCGCGCGAGATCGAGGAGTTCCTGTACCGCCACCCGAAGGTGCAGGACGTGCAGGTGGTCGGCCTGCCCGACAAGAAGTACGGCGAAGAGCTGTGCGCCTGGATCATCGTCAAGCCCGGCCAGAGTGCGACCGACACCGAGATCCGCGACTTCTGCAAAGGCCAGATCGCGCACTACAAGGTGCCGAAGTACATCCAGTTCGTCACCGAATTCCCGATGACGGTGACCGGCAAGATCCAGAAATTCAAGATCCGCGATGCCATGACCGAGCAACTCGGCCTCAAGCAAGAAAAGACAGCATGAGCAAAATCGAAACCAAACTCAACGCCCGCTCGGCGGACTTCCAGGCCAATGCGGCAGCCATGCGTGCGCTGGTCGACGACCTGCACAAGCAGTTCGCGAAAGTGGAGCAGGGCGGCGGCGAGGCCGCGCGCGCCAAGCACACCGCGCGCGGCAAGCTGCTGCCGCGCGACCGCGTGGCCGAGCTGCTCGACCCGGGCACGCCCTTCCTCGAAATCGCGCCGCTGGCCGCGCACGCGATGTACCTCGACGGCAAGGGCGTGGAGTCGGCGCCGGGCGCCGGCATCATCACCGGCATCGGCCGCGTGAACGGTGTCGACTGCATGATCGTCTGCAACGACGCGACGGTGAAGGGCGGCACCTACTACCCGCTGACCGTCAAGAAGCACCTGCGCGCGCAAGAGATCGCCGAGCAGAACCGCCTGCCCTGTATCTACCTCGTGGACTCGGGCGGCGCCAACCTGCCGAACCAGGACGAGGTGTTCCCTGATCGCGACCACTTCGGCCGCATCTTCTACAACCAGGCCAACATGAGCGCCCAGGGCATTCCGCAGATCGCGGTGGTCATGGGCTCGTGCACGGCGGGCGGCGCGTATGTGCCGGCGATGAGCGACGAGTCGATCATCGTGAAGAACCAGGGCACGATTTTCCTGGGCGGCCCGCCGCTCGTGAAGGCGGCCACGGGCGAAGTGGTGACGGCCGAAGACCTGGGCGGTGGCGATGTGCACACGCGCCTGTCGGGCGTGGCCGATCACCTGGCGCAGAACGATCTGCATGCGCTGGCGCTCGCGCGCACGGCGGTGGCGAACCTCAATGCCAAGGCCGCTTCAGAGCCGGCGGCGACTTCAACTGCGCGCGCCCCCGAGTTCCCGCGCGAAGAGCTGTACGGCGTGATCCCCACCGACACGCGCAAGCCCTTCGACGTGCGCGAGATCATCGCGCGCATCGTCGATGGCAGCGAGTTCCACGAATTCAAGGCCCGCTTCGGCGCCACGCTGGTCTGCGGCTTCGCCGAGATCGAAGGCATGCCGGTGGGCATCATCGCCAACAACGGCATCCTGTTTTCGGAGTCGGCGCAGAAGGGCGCGCACTTCATCGAGCTGTGCTGCCATCGCAAGATCCCGCTGGTGTTCCTGCAGAACATCACCGGCTTCATGGTGGGCCGCAAGTACGAGAACGAAGGCATCGCGCGCCACGGCGCCAAGATGGTGACGGCCGTGGCCACTGCCAACGTGCCCAAGTTCACCATCATCATCGGCGGCAGCTTCGGCGCCGGCAACTACGGCATGTGCGGCCGCGCATACAGCCCGCGCTTTCTCTGGATGTGGCCCAACGCGCGCATCAGCGTCATGGGCGGCGAGCAGGCCGCGAGCGTGCTCGCTACCGTCAAGCGCGACGGCATCGAACTCAAGGGCGGCACCTGGAGCAAGGAAGAGGAAGAAGCCTTCAAGGCGCCGCTGCGCCAGCAGTACGAAGAACAAGGCCATCCCTACTACGCCTCCGCACGGCTGTGGGACGACGGCATCATCGATCCGGCCGACACACGCCGCGTGCTGGCGCTGGGCCTGGCGGCCGCGCGCAACGCGCCGATTCCTGAGCCGAAGTTCGGCATCTTCCGGATGTGATGGCGATGCGGCTTGCGCACTTCTTCGGCACGGGCGTCAGGCAGATGGCGGCAGCCCTCGGCCTGGCCGCGCTGGCGGTGTGCGCGCAGGCCTTGGCGGCCACGTTGCCCGAGTCGGTGGTGATGGTGCCGAAGAAGGGCGGGCTGTTCACGACCGAACTTGAAACCACGCTCTACGTGCCCGAGGGCACGGGCCCGTTTCCCATCGCCGTCATCAACCATGGCAAGGCGAATGGCGACCCGAGGTTCCAGGCGCGCTACAAGCCGCTGGGGGCAGTGCGCTTCTTTCTCTCGCGCGGCTATGCGGTGGTCGTGCCGATGCGGCAGGGCTTTTCCAAATCCACCGGCAGCTACATCGGTGGTGGCTGCAACATCGAGAGCAATGGCCGCGAGCAGGCCGGCGATGTGACGGCGGTGCTCGACTACGTGGTCGCGCAGCCCTGGGCAGACAAGTCGCGCATCGTGGTCGTGGGGCAGTCGCACGGCGGCTGGACCACGCTGGCCTTCGGCACGCTGCACTACCCCGGCGTCAAGGGGCTGGTCGATTTCGCCGGCGGCCTGCGTCAAGAGAACTGCGTGGCGTGGCAGAACGGCCTGATCGGCGCGGCCGGCACCTACGGCAAGGAAACGCGCACGCCCTCGCTCTGGTTCTACGGCGACAACGACAGCTACTTTCCGCCCTTCGCGTGGAAGGGCATGCACGAGAGCTATGTGGCGGCCGGCGGCCAGGCGAAGCTGGTGGCCTTCGGAACCTTCGGCGGCGATTCCCACGCCATGTTCGGCTCTCCCGCGGGCGCGCCCATCTGGCAGCCGGAAGTGGCGAGCTTCCTGCGCGAGATCGGCCTGCCCGACCAACCCCTGCCCGAGTTCGCACGCTATGCGGTGGCGGCCGCGCCACCGGCCAGCGGCTTTGCGCCGCTCGACGCAGTCGATCGCGTGCCCGACCAGAGCGCCGCCTCGCTGGGCGGCTACCGCGTCTTTCTCACCAAGACATCGCCACGGGCCTTCGCCGCCAATGCACAAGGCGGCTGGGGCTCCGCCTGGGGCGGCGACGACCCCATGGGCCGTGCGATGGAAAGCTGCGCCCGCAAGGCCACTGCGGGTGAGTGCCACCTCTACGCCGTCGACGACAAGGTCGTCTGGAACCCGACACCATGAACGAATACACCACGCTGCAACTGACGATCGAAGGCGCGGTCGCCCGCATCTGGCTCGACCAGCCCGACGCACGCAACGCCTTCGACGACATCGTCATCGCCGAGCTGACGCGCGCCTTCACCGAAGCCGGCGCCGCGCCGCAGGTCAAGGCCATCGTGCTCGGCGCGAACGGCCCGGCCTTCTGCGCGGGTGCCAACCTCAACTGGATGCGCCGCATGGCCGACTACACCCGTGACGAGAACATCGCCGACGCGGGCAAGCTGGCCGAGATGCTGCGCGTCATCGCCGAGTGCCCCAAGCCGACCATCGCGCGCGTGCAGGGCGACGTGTACGCCGGTGGCATGGGCCTCGTGGCCGCATGCGACATGGCCGTGAGCGTCGACACCGCCTGGTACTGCCTGAGCGAAGTCAAGATCGGCCTCGTGCCCGCGACCATCAGCCCGTATGTGCTGCGCGCGATGGGCACGCGGGCTTCGCAGCGTTACTTTCTCACGGCGGAACGCTTCACCGCCGCCGAGGCGCACCGCGTCGGCTTCGTGCATGAAGTGGTGGCGGCCGATGCGCTCGATGCCAAGGTCGGCGAACTGCTGAAGGCGTTGACCGGCGCGAGCCCCGCCGCCGTGCGCACCTGCAAGCAACTGATTGCCGACGTGGCCGGCCGCGAGATCGATGATGCGCTGATCGCGAAGACGGTCGAAGGCATCGCCGACATCCGTTCGAGCGAAGAGGGCCGTGAAGGCGTGCAGGCCTTCCTGCAGAAGCGCAAGCCATCGTGGCTGGAAGCGAAGGCCTGACGCCATGCCGCACCGCCCGCTGATCGAACGCATGGATGCCTGGCTGGCCGAGAATCGCGCCGGGTATCGCGCCGCGCTTCAGCCGGGCGTGAGCGATGCCCAGCTCGACGCCTTCGAGGCGAAGTTCTCGCTGAAGCTGCCCGAGGCCTTTCGCGCGCTCTATTGCTGGCGCAACGGCCAGCCGGACAGCAGCTTCGACAGCTTCCAGGACAACCGCATGTTCTCGTCGCTCGAAGACATCGCCGACACCAAGGAGATGCTCGACGGCATGATCGGCTTCGACTTCGAAGACCCCGCCACATGGCGGCGCGGCTGGGTGCCGTTCCTGTCGAACGGCGGCGGCAGCTACCTGTGCGTCGATATCGATGCAGAGGGCGGCGGCCAGCCGGGCCAGTTGATCGCCTTCTGGAAAGCCGACGAAGACCGGCCGGTCGAGCACGCCTCGGTGCAGGCCTGGCTCGCGGACCTCGTGGCTTCCATGGAAGCCGGAACGCTCGAGATTTCCTGAGGGCTCATCACTCATGAACACCAGCCTCGACATGCCCCAGCTCATCGCACTGGCCGCCGCCATCGGCTGGGCCAGCGGCGTGCGCCTTTACCTGGTCGTGCTGCTGACCGGCATCGTCGGCTACTTCGGCTGGGTGCCGCTGCCCAGCGGGCTGCAGTTGCTGGCGCATCCGGTGGTGATCGCGGCGAGCGGCTTCATGGTGTTCATCGAGTTCTTCGCCGACAAGATCCCCGGCCTCGATTCGCTGTGGGACGTGGTGCACACCGCCATCCGCATCCCGGCCGGCGCCGCGCTGGCGGCCAGCGTCTTCGGTGCCGACCATGGCGTGATGGCCATCGTGGCGGCGCTGGTGGGCGGCGGCTTCGCGGCCACGGCGCATGCGGCCAAGGCCACCACGCGCGCGGCCATCAACACCTCGCCCGAGCCGTTCTCCAACGTGGGCGCTTCCCTGGTCGAAGACACGATGGTGCCCGCGGGGCTGTGGCTCGCGGTGGCGCATCCCTTCGTTTTTCTCGTGCTGTTCGTGCTGGTGCTTGTGGCGAGCGTGTGGCTCATCCGCAAGAGCTGGCGTTTCCTCAAGGCGCTGTTCGGCCGCGTGGCCCGCATCTTCAGCGGCCGACCCGATCCGGGCGTGGTGCCCGCGTTTCAACTGAAAAAGAATCCTCCGGGAGACACTCCGAATGTTTAAGAAGATCCTGATTGCAAACCGTGGCGAGATCGCCTGCCGAGTGGCCGCGACTGCCCGTCGCATGGCGATTCGCACCGTCGCTGTGTACTCCGATGCCGACGCGCATGCCAACCACGTGCGCGCTTGCGACGAGTCGGTGCACATCGGTGGCAGCGCGCCCAAAGACAGCTACCTGCGCTGGGAAAAGATCCTCGAAGCCGCCAAGGCCACGGGCGCGGAAGCGGTGCACCCGGGCTACGGCTTCCTGAGCGAGAACGAAGAGTTCGCGCGCGCCTGCGCCGAAGCCGGACTGGTCTTCATCGGCCCGCCGCCCTCGGCCATCAAGGCCATGGGCCTGAAGGCCGAGTCGAAGCAACTGATGGAAAAGGCCGGCGTGCCGCTGGTGCCCGGCTACCACGGCCACGACCAGGACCCGGCGCTGCTGCAGCGCGAGGCCGACCGCATCGGCTATCCGGTGCTCATCAAAGCCAGCGCCGGCGGCGGCGGCAAGGGCATGCGTGCGGTCGACAAGGCCGAGGACTTTGCTGCCGCGCTAGCCTCATGCAAGCGCGAAGCCATCAACAGCTTCGGCGACGACGCGGTGCTGATCGAAAAATACGTGCAACGCCCGCGCCACATCGAGATCCAGGTGTTCGGCGACACGCAAGGCAACTACGTCTACCTGTTCGAGCGCGACTGCTCGGTGCAGCGGCGCCACCAGAAGGTGCTGGAAGAAGCGCCCGCGCCCGGCATGACCGAGGCCATGCGCAAGCAGATGGGCGATGCCGCCGTGGCCGCGGCGCGTGCCGTGAACTATGTGGGCGCGGGCACGGTCGAGTTCATCGTCGAGCAGCGCGAAGGCGGCGAGATGAACTTCTTCTTCATGGAGATGAACACGCGCCTGCAGGTGGAACACCCCGTGACTGAAGCCATCACCGGTCTCGATCTTGTCGAGTGGCAACTGCGCGTGGCCTCGGGCGAGCCGCTGCCCGCCAAGCAGGCCGACCTGAAGATCCACGGCCATGCAATCGAGGCGCGCATCTGCGCCGAGAACCCCGACAACAACTTCCTGCCCGCCACCGGCACGCTGCGTGTGTACCGCAAGCCGCAGGCCACGGCCTTCCAGCGCAGCCGCGTGCGCATCGACGACGGCGTGCGCGAGGGCGGCGAGATATCGCCCTTCTACGACTCGATGATCGCCAAGCTGATCGTGCACGGCAGCACGCGCGAAGAAGCACTGGCCCGCCTTGATGCCGCGCTGGCGCAGGTGCAGATCGTGGGCGTGTCGACCAACGTTCAATTCTTGCGCGGCATTCTCGCGACGGAGTCGTTCTCGAAGGCCAATCTCGACACCGCGCTCATCGAGCGCGAGCGCGCCGTGCTGTTCGACCGCGAAACGCTGGGCCTGCCGCTGGCGGCGGCGGCAGCCATCACGCGCACGCTGATCACCGAGTGGCCCGCGAAGAAGATGCCCGACCCCTTTGCGCGCCGCGACGGCTGGCGTTCGCACGGCGAGTACCTGCGCCGCTTCGACTTCGAGTTTCGCGGCGCCGAGCAGATCGCCCTGCTGACCTACAAGCGCGACGGCAGCCTCTGGCTCGAAGCCGGCGGCGTGGAAGGCCTGCTGGTCATCGGCCAGTTCCCCTCGGGCGAGTTCGAGGTCGAGTTCGCGGGCAACCGCCAGACGCTCGACGTGCACCTGGACGGCGCCACGGCCCATGTGTTCGCATCGAAGGGCGCGACGAAGATCACTGCCATCGACCGCCTGGCCCATGCGGGTGACACGCAGGCCGAAGGCGGGCGGCTCACGGCGCCGATGCCGGGCAAGGTCGTGTCGTTTGCGGTCAAGGCCGGCGACAAGGTCAGCCGCGGCCAGCCGCTGGCGGTGATGGAGGCGATGAAAATGGAGCACACCATCGCAGCGCCCGCAGACGGCACCGTGGAAGAACTCATGTTCGCTCCTGGCGAGCAGGTGGCCGAAGGCGACGAATTGTTGCGAATGGCCACGGCAACGGCTTAACCCCGTTGCGGGTCCTGGCCCGTATCAGCTGCGGTAGTCATTCTTTCAAAGGGATTCTCATGCCGCATCGCAAGCCTCTTGTTTCGTCCCGATTCGCCCGTCATCGCACGGGCGTCGTCCTGCTGGCCCTGGTGGCCGCGCTCTCCATCGCCGGCTGCAACCAGAAGAGAGATGCCGAATCGGCTGGCGCGCCACCGCCCCCATCCTCCATGCAGGCCGCCGCTGGCTATGGCGGCATGGCGAAGAAGGAAGCCCGCGTGCGCGCTGCGATGCCGCAGGCCGAATCCGCACCCGCGAGTGCCGACCAGGCGCAGCAGACGCCATTCCAGCGTTACCTTGCCGTGCGGCAGGAACTGAACGTCGAGGTGCCGTCCGAGCAGCTGCCCGACGCATGGGGCAAGGTGCGCGATCTGTGCGACACGCTGAAGTGCGAGCTGCTGTCGTCGTCCCTCCTGCGTGAGACCCCGCAGCAGGTCGGCAAGGCCATGCTCGAAATGCGCGTGGAACCCGCCGACGTCGACAAGCTGCTCAACGGCCTGGCCGGCGTGGCCAAGGTGGTGTCGCAGAACACCACCAGCGAAGACAAGACCTCGGAGGTGATCGACGTCGAGGCGCGCATCAAGAACCGCACCGAGTTTCGCGACAGCCTGCGCCTGATGCTGCGCGACAAGACGACCAAGCGCGACATGTCCGACCTGCTCGAAATACAGCGCACGCTGGCCGACACGCAGGCCGAGCTGGACAGCAGCGCCACGCAGCGCAAGGTGCTGGAGCAGCAGACGAGCAAGCAGCACATCCAGATCCAGTTCACGACGACTCGCGTGCTGGTGCAGGGCGGCCGCAGCTACAACCCGATGATGAATGCGCTGCGCCAGGCGGGATCGGTGCTGGCCGAGAGCGTGGGCGTGCTCATCACCTTCCTGGCGGCTGTGTTGCCGTGGCTGTTGCTGGTGGTGCTGCCGTTCGGCTGGCTGGTGCGGATGCTGTGGCGCCGTCGCCGTTCTAAGATCGCCTGAGGATCACAACCGGGTCCGTCATTAACTTGCAGGAGATTGCCTTGATGGACCCGCTTCGTCTCTATGTGGATGCCCAGTTCGCGAGCCCCTATGCCATGTCGGTGTTCGTGGCGTTGCATGAAAAGGGGTTGCCGTTCGAGATGTCGACGGTCGATCTTGGGGCGCTCGAACACCGGGCGAGCGGTTTCTCGGACCTGTCGCTGACGCAGCGCGTGCCGACGTTGCTGCATGGCGACTTCGCGCTGTCGGAGTCGTCCGCGATCACCGAGTACATCGACGAAGTCTTTCCCGGCACGGCCCTGTATCCGTCGGAACCGCAAAGCAGGGCAAGGGCGCGCCAGCTGCAGGCCTGGCTTCGCAGCGACCTGATGCCGATCCGGCAGGAGCGTGCGACCGAGGTGGTGTTCTACCAGCCTTCGAGCGCGCCGCTGTCCGCTGCCGCGCAGGCATCGGCGAAGACGCTCTTCGACTTTGCGGAAGCCCTGCTTCCCGCCGATGCGGAGAACCTGTTCGGCGCATGGTCCATCGCGGACGTGGACCTGGCGCTGATGCTCAACAGGCTGGTGCTGAATGGCGACGCCGTGCCGCAAAGGCTGGCGTCGTACGCGGGCCGGCAGTGGCAGCGGCCCTCTGTTCAGCGATGGGTGCGGCAAGTGCGTCCGCCGCTCTGAGATGGCTCACGCAAGCGGCTCGAATCGGCGTTTCGTGCTTGCCACTCTTGCTGGCACGCTCTTCGCTGCACCTGCATTCAGCCAGTCGATGCGATCGCTCGAGGGGGAGGCCATCGTGGCATACCTGAATACCTTGGAGCCCGGCGAGCGTGCACTGAAGACACTGGTCGTTGCTCTGACAGCAGCAACAGCTTCGGATGCGATGTTGCCTTCCAGTCCCGACAAGGAGGGCCTCAAGAAGGTGGTGCCACAGGCGACGGACGCTGTGATCGATGATTTCATTCGCGTGTTGGCCGTTGATTCCGCACTGCAAATACCTCTACATCTGGCGCACAGGAACATTCGATTGCAGATGGCCAAAGAGGTTGAGCTCGATCGCATTTTCAAAGCGGCCGGCGGGCAGGGATGGATCAAGTTCTACAAAGCGTATCCGGAGGCGGGCGGCCTCGTTCGCCTATCGCGTGCAGGCCTCGACGAGCGCTCGACTCAGGCGCTCTTTTTCATGTCGATCTCAGGCGGCATGATGAGAGGCACGGGTTTCTTCGTGCTGCTGCACAGGCGATTCGGCATATGGCGCGTCCTCGCCACTGAGCAGGCGTGGGTCAGCTGACGCGCACTGTTATCCCACCATCACTTCGCTGAACTGCACCACCGGCACGATGTCGGTGTAGTTCTTCACGTCGGCCCTGATCTCTTCCCTGTGCGGCCCGAACGCCTTCTGGAAGGCTTCGAGGGATTCGCTGAACACGTGGCAGATGCCGATGTAGGTGGGCGGGGAGCCCGGCGCGCCGCCGCCCAGGCCCTTGTCGATGGTGTACGAGAGGCAGGCGTCGCCCATGCGCGCCTTGATCAGCGGCATGTGCTTGTCGCGGTAGTAGTCGTGGTCGAAGCGGGCGTCGGCCGCGTAGGGGTACATCACGCTGAACTTGATCATGGGTGTCGGTCTCCTGGTTTTCGGCGTTCGAGCATAGGAGAACCACAGAGCAGGCACAAGCAATTGCGGCGAACGGAGGCAAGGTGGTCGCAGCTCGCTCATTTGATTGATCAGCGACCAGCTCTGTGAATTCTTTTGCGAGGGCCTCAGGTTTTTTCTGAACGAGGCGATGGTTTGACCATTGTTTGCAGTGTCCGCGGGGCATTGCGTCAAGACTGCGGCGACCTCTTGCTGTCACACAGGTCGCCGATGTCGAATGCCTCGCGCACACTCTCTGTTCGTTCCCCCGCGATTCCTCTTGTTCTTGGACTGCCTGCGCTGGAGCCCGTGCGGTTGTCGGGGCACGAAGGGCTCGACAGCCTCTTTGCCTACGAGCTTCTCCTCAAGACCCCTGATGCATTGAACCTCGGCGCCTCGGGTGCTGCGGACTTCGATCTGGATGGATTCATCGGCCGGGAGATCGCTTGCTCGATCAAGCTCGATGGCGGCTCTGCCCGCCAGATCAACGCCCTGATCACCGATGCCGGCATGTGGGGCGAGGAAGGGCGGCATGTCCAGTACAAGCTCACGCTGCGCCCCTGGCTGCATCTGGCCACCCTGCGCACCGACTGCAAGATCTTCCAGAACAAGACAGTGGTCGAGATCCTCGATGAACTGCTGGCCGGCTATGCCTTTCCCGTCGACAAGCGCCTGTTCGAGACCTACCCGGTGCGCGACTACCAGACCCAGTTCAACGAGAGCGATTTCGACTTCTTCAGTCGCCTGAGCCAGGAATGGGGCATCAGCTACCACTTCGAACATTCGGAGGGCAAGCACCGGCTGGTTCTGTGCGATGCCATGGGTGCCTATCGGCCGCAAGACAGTGCGATCTACCGTGAAGTCGAGTACCACGCGCCCGGCTGGAAGCTCGATGCCGAGTACATCCACAGCTTCGTGCCCTCCCATCGCCTGACCAGTGGCCGCTACGCGACGAAGGATTACGACTACACCCGCCCCAGGGCCAACCTGAGCGCCGGCCACCGGGATCCCCGTTCCACAGGCCAATCTGATGGCGAGGTCTACCAGTGGCACCACCCCGCCTCGGGCAGCCACTACGCCCAGCCCCGGGCCGGCAGCACGGGGGCCAACAACCCGCAGGAAGAAGGCCGCCACCTGGCCTTGCTGCGCATGCAGGCCCTGCGCACCCATGGGAGCCGTGCCCAAGCCAGCGGCCACCTGCGGGGCATGGTGCCGGGCCGCACCTTCAGCCTGGCCGGGCACCCCCGCGCTTCCGCCAACACCGACTACCTTGTCCTGGACACCCATCTCCTGATCGAAGACGTGGCCCAGGACAGTCAGAACAAGGAGGCAGTGCTCGATCGTGCCCAGCGCTGGCGGGTGAACGTCGACTTCACCGCCCACCCGGCCAAGGAGCCCCTGCGCCCCGCACTGACCCGGCGCAAGCCCGTGTGCAAGGGCCCCCAGACCGCCCTTGTCGTGGGCCCCGAAGGACAGAACCTGTGGACCGACGAGTACGGTCGCATCAAGGTCCAGTTCCCCTGGGACCGCATCGGGCAGAAGAACCTCCACAGCAGTTGCTGGGTCAGGGTCAGCTCACCCTGGGCGGGCAATCAGCTCGGGGCGACCCACATCCCCCGCATCGGGCAGGAGGTGATCGTCAGCTTCATCGGCGGGGACCCGGACCTGCCGCTGTGCACAGGAAGGGTTCACAACCAGGCCAACCAGCCGCCCTGGGCGCTGCCGGGCCAGTCGGCGCTCAGCGGCTTTCGATCCAGAACGCTCACGAGCGAAGGCGGCAACAGCGCCATCGACAACGACAGCCGGTGCGATTCCGCCATGATTGATGCGATGTTGGCCTCCCCGTCGCTGGCAGGCGCGACCGTGGTGCCCACCCCAGCGCAGAAGGCAGCCGACCGGATGCAAAACTTGTGCAGGTCCGAGGTGCAAGAAAGGCTGACCAAAACCATCTGCAAGTTTCCGACCGAATGGGCCAAGGACCAGGTGCGCGAGCGTTGGATGTGGACGAGAAAGAGCGGCAATCCCTACATGCCGTATCCGCTGGAGGACGAGACCGACTTCACGGAGATGACGGACTTCGCGCAAAAGCTGTGCTTCTGGGAAGAACTGCCCGAGGAAGACAAGGCGCGACTGACCATCAAGCACTGGCACTTCCATCCAAGAGCGTTTGTCAATCACTTCAGAAAGTGCGCGTGGCTCAGCGAAGGGGAGTTTCGGCAGTTGCTGCCGCAGTACGCCATGCGTTTGGACAACAGGCGCATTCTGTTGTGGGAGCCAATCAGGCTGAATGGGGCCCGAAATGCAACTATTGCAAATCACCGCACGCCATTGAACATCACACTGCGCAAATGGGGCGTCGATACTCCGCTGCGCAGAGCATCTTTTTTCGGCAACTCCATACAGGAAACTCAATGGTGGGCGCTGTTGGCCGAGGGCTCGGGGTCGACGCTTTGGTATGCCCCTTGGTACGGCCGCGGATTCTTGCAGCTAACAAATCCAGGCAACTATATTGACTACTGGCGATATCGCGGGCGAACAGTCCCTGAGTCGCTACGTGCCGCGTTGGTGGCGGCATACCAGGCCGTTGCAGGAACGCCTCCGGCGAGGCGTAGCAACGCAGGATTGCAGGACTCGAATTTCCCGGCCTTGACTGCGCAAATGCGCGAATGGCGTTCGCATGTCGGCGCAGAAATGACCGGCCGTTCCGGAATGCCGGAAGATGTGTTTGCTCCCGCTGATAGCGCGGGCTACTACTGGGCCAAGAACATCATGTCCATGGAGGCGGACGCCGTACACACCTTGGAACGCGTCCCTATCCAAACAGACCAAGGCGCCAGGATGTACTACCGCAGTTCCGCTTTTTGGCGGGCTTCCGCAACAGTTAACTTACCGGGCGCAGTCAACAGAACCAACTACACCGGCATCAACGGCTTCGATGCCCGCTGTGTTGCCTATGGCTATGCGTTGGCGGTGTTGACAGAAATTCGATTTCCAAGCGCGGCAGGAAACACCGCACTGGAATTTCCAGAGACAAACGTGCCCAGAAGATAAGCGGATGACACTCTACTCATGCAAGCGATCCGCTTCGGCTGCACAGCTTCTCGCCGGACTGCTCCTGGCAATGGCTTTCATGCCTTCCATGGCTCAAATTTCAGAGCCCGATTCACCAATCATCCGCCGGATCAACATGGGACCTGGCTGCGATATTCGGCTTGTCGACTTCTATCGCGGAGAAGCTGAGAGTGGATTGCCGTCGAAAGGACGGTACACAAAAATTCCACCACCCGCCCCATCCTCGTTGAAAGAACTGAAGCTCAGTTGGATCTGCATTTCCAGCGACGACAGCCGCGTAGGATTCCATGGTATGTCTGCGCCCGATCCATACACAGGGCAGTGGATTCTGGATTGGAGTCGAATCATCGGCCGCGCAGAAACTCAGCGTGAGGAGCGATGGCTGTACCGCTGGTACGGCGCCAAATACAAACTGATCCAACTGAAAGCCACGAACTCCAGCGGCTACGCAATCATCGACAGCACACAAACGGATGCCGGAACGCTCCCTGGAAAATCCGACATGAGGGCGCAAGGTGCAGGCCCGGTCCTCTTGTCGTTCTGTCTCGTCCGTCCGCCAAAGGCCTTGTGCGGTGAAGGGCATGTGGGTCAGAGGCAGGACGGCCTCAAGGGTGACCTCACGCCTTATGCCCTGAAGATCATTCGCAGCATTGAATTTGCGGATTGAGCAGTGACCTTCGTCGGGGAGAGCCCTTTTTCTAATGCGAGAGGCGCCGTTTCTACCGGGCAGCGTGTGCGATGACCGTAGGCCACGGATGGTCGAACCACTGTGACGCTCAGAGTGAATGCGGTCACCTGCGAAAACTATGATTCACTCCATGCGAATCACCGTCTACCTCACCGACAACCGCCCAGACCCCTGGATCGAAGGCCTGCAGGCCGAACTCCCCGATGCCGTCATCGAAGCCTGGAAGCCCGGCGCGGCCCAGGCCGACCATGGCGTGGTCTGGGCGCCGCCGCAGCAGTTTCTCGACGAGCAGCCGAAGCTGCGTGGCCTCTTCAACATCGGCGCGGGCGTCGATGCGCTGCTCAAGCTCAAGGTGCCGGCGCACACGCGCATCGTGCGGCTCGACGATGCCGGCATGTCGGTGCAGATGGCCGAATACGTCTGCCACACGCTGATCCGTCATTTCCGCGAGTTCGATGTCTACGAAGCCGACGCGCGCGAAGGCCGCTGGAGCTATCGCAAGCCGAAGCTGCGGCGCGACTTTCCAGTGGGCATCATGGGGCTGGGCGTGCTCGGCGAGCGCGTGGCGAAGGCTGTGGCGCAGTTCGAATTTCCGGTGCTGGGCTGGAGCCGGTCGGCCAAGGCGATCGATGGCGTGCAGGTGTTCAGCGGCGAAGCGCAGTTCGACGAGTTCCTGTCGTCCACGCGCGTGCTGGTCAACCTGCTGCCGCTGACGGAGGCCACGCGCGGCATCCTGAATCGCAAGACGCTGGGCAAACTCAAGTCCGAGGGTTACCTCATCAGCATCGCGCGTGGCGGCCATCTGGTGGAAGAGGAACTGATCCCGATGCTGGATGCCGGCGAACTCGCGGGCGCGACGCTCGACGTGTTCCAGGTCGAGCCGCTGCCGTCTGAACATGCCTTCTGGCGGCATCCCAAGATCACGGTGACGCCGCATGGCTCGGCGCGCACGCTGCGCGAGGAGTCCATCACGCAGATCGCCGGGAAGATCCGTGCGATGGAGCAGGGGCTGCCTGTGAGCGGTGTGGTCGATCCTGTGCGCGGGTACTGACGCGGTACTGCGTTACTGGCCGCCGTTGGGGCGGTTTCTCGGGGTCTTGCTTGCTTGGGGGCGCTACTGTTCAGGGCGGCACTCACGCCGACACGGTGCTCTTTTTCGCGAATCTCCCCCGCTTCGCTCCTCCTTAATTTCGCGAAAAAGAGCCCCGTATCGACGTGAGCGCTCAGAGCACTGGTTGATCGGCGATCACCAGCAGCGTGTCCCTGTGCGAATGACACCGGGTGCTCCCCGCAGCGAAATAAAGGAGGAGGGGCGCGCAGCGCCCCGGGGGACATTCGCGGAGGGGAGCACCTGGTGTCATTCGCACTCGCCCTGAACAGCAGCAGCAGCGCCTAAAACAAGCGCGCCCAGAAAAAGCATCGGCAGGGGAAACCCTGATCACTTTGTTTTTCACAAGTGTGAAAATTAATTCATGGTTGTGAAAACTGCATTCCGCGTCATCGAGATCGTCGAACTCTTCGCCCGGGAGAAGCAGCCCCTTGCGCTGTCCGAGATGGCGCGCCTGCTCGACATGCCCGTGTCGAGTTGCCTCGGCCTCATCCGCACGCTCGAAGAGCAGGGCTACATGTATGAAACCGGCCGCCGCCAGGGCTACTACCCGACCGGCAGGCTGCTCGCGATGGCGCAGGTCATCGCCGCGCACGATCCGGTGCTCGACCGCGTCAAGGCCACGCTCGAAGAGTTGCGCGATGCGGCGCGCGAGACCGTGGTGTTCGGCAAGTTCCGCGACGTGGGCCAGGTGGTCTACCTGGAAGTGCTGAGCGCGCCGCAGGCCATCCGCTATTCCACCGAGTCCGGCGAAACCCGCCCGGCGTACGCCAACTCGCTGGGCCGCGCGCTGCTGTCCACGCTCGCGCCCGATGCGCGCCGCAAGCTGCTTGATGGCATGACGCTCGCGCCGCTGACCGACGCCACGCTCACCACCGCCGACGCCATCGAAGCCGAATTGCAGCGCGGTGCCGCGCGCGGCTGGTACGGCAACCTCGGCGAAAGCATTCCCGACCTGATCGGCCTCGCATGGCCGCTGCGCATCGGCGGCGAGGCTTATGCGATTTCGGTCGCCGGCCCGCGCTACCGCATGGAAGCGCGCATCGAAGACATCGCCGCGATGCTGCGCTCCGCCTGCCTCGCGATCGAACCCAAGACAGAGAACCCCCGATGACCACCACCGCCACAACACCCCGCTACTTCGTTCGGGAAGCCGACATCGCCGGCTACCACCCGGCCAACCACACCGGCACGCTGAACAAGCGGCTGATCGGCCCCGAGACCGTGGGCGCCAAGCAGCTCGAAGTGCTGGTGGGCCACATCCAGAAGGGCAAGGGCGCGCTGCCGCATGCGCACCCCGGTATCGAGCAGGTCTGCTACATGCTCGAAGGCCGCGCGGTCGCCGAGGTGGGCGGACAGCGGCAGGAGCTGCACCCCGGCGACAGCTGCTTCTTTCCGGCCGACGCCATGCACACCTTCACGGTGGTGAGCGACGAGCCGGTGCGCGTGCTGGTGATCTACAGCCCGCCGTACGAGGAATCGCCGGAGCGCGTGATCCGGCCCTGAGCGACGACAACAACCCCGGAGACAAAAACCATGCAGACAACGAAGAACGCGACCGAGCCATCGGTCGCGGTGGCAAGCCGCCGCCGTTTCATTTCCATCGGTGCGGCCACGGGCCTCGTCGGCGCGGCGCCTTGGGCCTTTGCGCAGGACAGTGGCTACCCCAAGCTGCCGATCCGCATCGTCGTGCCCTTCGCGGCCGGCAGCGGCACCGACGCGGTGGCGCGCATCACCGGGCAGATGCTGGGCGAGGCGCTGAAGGGCTCGGTCATCGTCGACAACAAGGCGGGCGCCAACGGCGTGATCGGTGCGGAGGCGGTGGCCAAGGCCGCGCCCGACGGCTACACGCTCTTCATGACGACCAACACCACGCACTCGGCCAACCCGAGCCTCATGAAGCACCTGCCCTACGACCCGGTGAAGGACTTCGCGCCCGTCAGCCGCATGGGCAACCTGCCGTTCATGCTGGTGGTCAACAACGACCTGCCCGTGAAGAGCGTGGCCGAGCTGCTGGCCTGGGGCCGCGCGCATCCCGGCAAGCTGACCTATGCGAGCGGCAACAGCACCGGCATCGTGTGCGGCGCCACGCTCTCGCGCATGAGCGGCGTGCCGATGCTGCACGTGCCCTACAAGAGCACGCCGCCCGCGATTGCCGACCTGATCGGCGGGCAGGTGTCGATGATGGTGGTCGATCTTGCGGCGGGCCTCGCCACGGTGAAGGCCGGCAAGATGCGCGCGATTGCGGTCACCACGCAGGAGCGCACCAAGCTCTTTCCCGAACTGCCGCCGTTGGCCGACACGCCAGAGCTGAAGGGCTTCGACATCACGTCGTGGAACGGCGTGTTCGCGCCGGCCGGCACGCCGCGCGACATTGTGCTGAAGCTCAACAAGGCTTTGTCGGGCATGGCGAACGGCGCGGTGTTTCGCGAGCGCGTGGCAAAGCTGGGCTTCGATGCGTTCGGCAGCACGCCGGAAGAGCTGGGGGCGTTCACTGTGTCTGAGCTGGCGAAGTGGAAGAAGCTGATTCAGGCTGCGGGCATTCAACCCGAATGAGCAGGGCGTTGAATTTGAATTTCTCCCTCCCCTTCCGGGGGAGGGCAGGGGTGGGGGCAAGCGGCGTATCCATTGGGCGCTCTGCCTGCCCCCATCCCAACCTTCCCCCGGAAGGGGAAGGAGCGAAGACCAAGACATGAATACCTCCGGACCTCTTCAAGGCATCCGCATCCTCGACCTCACCGCCGTGGTGATGGGCCCCTACGCCACGCAGACGCTGGGCGATCTCGGTGCCGACATCGTCAAGGTCGAGCCGCCTGCCGGCGACAACCTGCGCGCGGTCGGGCCGATGCGTCATCCCGGCATGGGTGCGATGGCGATGCACCTGAACCGCAACAAGCGTTCGATCGTGCTCGACCTCAAGCAGCCAGAGGGCCTCGAGGCCTGCCTGCGGCTCGCGGCCGGTTGCGATGCGCTCATCTACAACACGCGCCCGCAGGCGATGGCGCGGCTCGGGCTCGGCTACGAGGCCGTGGCCGCAGTCAATCCGAAGATCGTCTACCTCGGTGCCTTCGGCTACGGCGAAGAAGGCCCCTACGCCGGCAAGCCCGCGTACGACGACCTGATCCAGGGCGCCGCCGGCGTCGCTTCGCTGTTCGCGCAGCAAAGCGGCGGCGCGCCGCGCTATGCCCCAGTCACGCTGGCCGACCGCGCCGTGGGGCTGCAGGCGGCCATCGCACTGCTGGCGGCCGTGCTGCATGCGCAGCGCACCGGCCAGGGCCAGTCGGTCGAGGTGCCGATGTTCGAGGCGCTCTCGCAGTTCGTGATGGGCGACCACCTCGGCGGCCACAGCTTCGAGCCGCCGCTCGGCCCCACCGGCTATGCGCGCCTGCTGGCGGAACACCGCAAGCCCTACGCCACGGCCGATGGCTACCTGGGCGTGCTCATCTACAACGACAAGCACTGGCAGGCCTTCTTCGACGTGATCGGCCGGCCCGAGCTGCGCAGCTCGCCGATGTTCGGCACGCACACGGCGCGCGCCGCCAACATCGCCGCGGTCTATGCCTTCGTGGCCGAAGTGATGGCCACGCGCAGCAGCGATGCCTGGATGGCCGCGCTGGAAGCCGCCGACATTCCGGTCGCGCGCCTGCACACCACCGAAAGCCTGCTCGACGACCCGCACCTGCGCGCCGTCGATTTCTTCCCCGAGTTCGATCATCCGACCGAGGGCCGCATCCGCACCCTCGCGCCGGTTGGTCGCTACAGCGCCACGCCCGCCGCCATCCGACGCCCCACGCCGCGCATCGGCGAACAGAGCGTCGAGCTGCTGCGTGAAGCGGGCTACGCGAACGACGAGATCGACCGGATGCTTGCGCGCGGCATCACCGCACAGCCGAACCCACCCAAGGACAACAGCGAATGAATTTCTCCCTCGACGAAGACCAGCGCTCGCTGGTCGCGGCCATCGAACGGCTGTGCGAAGACTTCCCCGCCGACTACTGGCGCGACCACGACGACCGCGCCGTGTTCCCGCACGAGTTCCACCGCGCCGTGGCCGAAAGCGGCTGGCTCGGCATCGCGATGCCCGAGGCACAAGGCGGCGCGGGGCTCGGCATCACCGAGGCGGCGCTGATGATGCGCGCCATCAGCGCGTCGGGCGCGGGCATGTCGGGTGCGTCGTCGGTGCACATGAACATCTTCGGGCTCAACCCGGTGGTGGTGTTCGGCACCGAAGCGCAACGCCAGCGCTTCCTGCCACCGCTGATCGCCGGCACCGAGAAGGCCTGCTTCGCCGTGACCGAACCCGATGCGGGGCTCGACACCACCAGCCTGAAGACGCAGGCGGTGCGCCAGCCGCATGGCGGCTACCTGCTGCACGGCCGCAAGATCTGGATATCGACCGCGCAGGTGGCCGACCGCATGCTGATCCTCACGCGCACCACGCCGATCGACCAGGTGAAGAAGCCCACGCAGGGCCTCACGTTGTTCTACACGCCGCTGGACCGCAGCAAGGTCGAGGTGCGCGAGATCCACAAGCTCGGGCGTGCGGCGGTGGACTCGAACATGCTCTTCATCGACGGCCTCGAAGTGCCGGAAGAAGACCGCATCGGCGAGGAAGGGCGCGGCTTCGAATACATCCTGCACGGGCTCAACCCCGAGCGCATATTGATCGCCGCCGAGGCCATCGGCATCGGCCGCGCCGCGTTGCGCATCGCCTCGCAGTACGCGCAGGAGCGCATCGTGTTCGGCCGACCCATCGGACAGAACCAGGGCGTGGCGCATCCGCTGGCACGTGCCTGGGCCAACCTGGAAGCGGCTGACCTGATGGTCTTCAAGGCGGCCACGCTGTACGACGCGGGCGAGCCCTGCGGCATCGAGGCCAACGCGGCCAAGTACCTCGCGGCCGAGGCGGCGCACGACGCCTGCCAAAACGCGATCCTCACGCTCGGCGGCATGGGCTACGCGAAGGAATACCACGTCGAGCGCCTGCTGCGCGAGAGCTACATCCCGCGCATCGCACCGGTCAGCCCGCAGATGATCCTGAACTTCATCGCCGAGAAGGCGCTGGGGCTGCCGAAGTCGTACTGATCCTTCGCCACTGCCGGTGCACACCCGGCGGCCTGCGCCTGGCACCATTTGCAACCACACAGGCGCGCATTGCTACCTTCCGCGAGTTGTGTACCAAGCAGGGCATTTCCATGTGTCGGACAATGGGTGGCGGTTTCTCATCCTCCCGCGACACAAGAGACATCCCATGAAACTCCCCACCCAAGTCAAGCTTGTCGACGTCGGCCCGCGCGATGGCCTGCAGAACGAAAAGCAGCCTGTTTCCGCCGACATCAAGATCGGCCTCGTGCAACGCCTGCAGGACGCCGGGCTCATGGAGATCGAGGTCACCAGCTTCGTGAGTCCGAAGTGGGTGCCGCAGATGGCCGACAACGCCGAGGTGATGCACGGCATCGTGCGCAAGCCCGGTGTGCGCTACTCGGTGCTCACGCCCAACATGAAGGGCTTCGAGGCCGCCATTGCCGCGCCGCGCGAAGAGTGGCCCGACGAGATCGTGGTGTTCGGCGCCGCGAGCGAAGCCTTCAGCCAGAAGAACATCAACTGCTCGATTGCCGAGAGCATCGAGCGCTTCGCGCCCGTGGTGGCCGCGGCGCTGGAGAAGGGCATCCGTGTGCGCGGCGCGATGTCGTGCACGGTCGGCTGCCCGTATGAAGGCGAGATCGCGCCGGCCAAGGTCGGCTACCTCGCGCAACTGATGAAGGGCATTGGCGTGCAGCGTGTGGACGTGGCCGACACCATCGGCGTGGGCACGCCGCGCAAGGTGCAGGCGGCGATGGAGGCCACGCTGGCGCACTTCGATGTAGCTGCCATCTCTGGCCACTTTCACGACACCTATGGGCAGGCGCTGGTCAACACGCTGGCGGCGCTCGAACTCGGCGTGTGGAACTTCCAGTCGTCCTCGGCCGGCCTCGGCGGTTGCCCCTACGCCAAGGGCGCGACGGGCAACGTGGCGACCGAAGACGTGGTCTACATGCTGCACGGCATGGGCATCGAAACCGGCGTCGACCTCGACAAGCTGATCGACGCGGGCGTCTACATCAGCGAAGCGCTGGGCCGTGAGCCGAACTCGCGCGCGTCGAAAGCCATCCGCACCAAGCGGGCCGGCTGAGCCCACAACAACACACACGCACAGGAGTTTTCGTGGACCTGCATGTCTGGCTTGCGTTTCTGGTGGCCAGTTGCGTCATCGCGGTGTCGCCCGGTTCGGGCGCGGTGCTCAGCATGAGCCATGGGCTCAGCTACGGCGTGCGCCGCACCACCGCGACCATCGTCGGCCTGCAACTGGGGCTGGCGGTGATCCTGCTGGTGGCGGGGCTCGGCGTGGGCGCGGTGCTCACCGCTTCGGCCACCGCGTTCACGGTCATCAAGGTGGTCGGTGCGTGCTACCTGCTGTGGCTGGGCTGGCGCCAGTGGCGCGCACCGGTCGCGGCCGTGGCAGCAGCGGATGGCGGCGCGGCCGAATCGGCGCGCGAGCCCGACCTCACGGCGCCGCAGCGCGTGCTGCGCGGCTTCCTGACCAACGTGACCAACCCCAAGGGCATCGTCTTCATGGCGGCGGTGCTGCCGCAGTTCATCCAGCCCACGCGCCCGCTGTGGCTTCAACTGCTGGTGCTGCTGGCCACGACGGTGATGGTCGACGTCACCGTGATGCACGGCTACGCCTGGCTGGCCGCGCGGCTGCAGGGCATGCTGCGCAGCGTGCGTGCCCGGCGCGCGCAGAACCGCGTCTTCGGCGGCGTGCTGATGGCGATGGGCGCGTTCCTGTTCATGTTCAAGCGCAGCGCCTGACGGCGGCGCACGCTGATAGATTCACAACCCATGTGCGGCTCTGAACTCCACTCCCTCCCCGAAGGCGTCCAGCGCGTCTCCCGCGTGCTGCAGGACGCCGGCCATCCCCATTCGCCACGCATGCTCGACGACGCCTGCCGCACCGCGCAGCAGGCGGCCGATGCGCTCGGCATCTCCGTCGGGCAGATCGCCAAGAGCATCATCTTCCGCCGCAAAAGCGACGAGGCGGCGGTGCTGGTCATCACCTCGGGCGACAAGCGCGTGGACGAGAAAAAAGTCGATGCGCTGGTCGGCAAGACCGGCCGCGCCGATGCCGAGTTCGTGAAGGCGAGCACCGGCTTCACCATCGGCGGCGTGTCGCCCGTGGGGCACGTGACAAAACCCGTGGTGCTGATCGACCGCGAGCTGTTCCGCTTCGACGAAATCTGGGCGGCTGCAGGCCATCCGCACGCGGTGTTCCAACTGAAGCCGCAAGACCTTGAAACGCTCACCGGCGCGCCGGTGGCGGACGTGGTGTGAATTTCGCTGAAGCCGAGACGCTGGCCGATCGCGCGGTGGCCGTGCGCGACCTGCCCGAAGACGTGCCTTCGCCCTGCTCTTCGGTCTGCCGCATGGACCGCCTGAGCGGCTTCTGCGAAGGGTGCCTGCGCACCATTCCCGAGATCGCGGGCTGGAGCAAGATGGAAGACGATGCGCGGCGCCATGTGTGGCGCGCGATAGAGTTGCGGGCCCGGGCCGGCATCTGGCGCATCCCGGAAGAATCCGGAGATACCCACGCATGAAGCACATCGATTTCTATCTCGACTTCATCTCGCCTTACGCGCACCTCGCGTTCGAGCACCTGCCCGAGGCGCTCGAAGGGCTGAGCTACAGCGTGGCCTACAAGCCGGTGCTGCTCGGCGCGCTGCTCAAGCAGCACGGCCAGCTCGGCCCGGCGGAGATTCCTTCGAAGCGAAGCTGGACCTATCGCCACGTGCTGTGGCTGGGGCAAGCCCACGGCATTCCCATCGAGATGCCGGCCACGCACCCCTACAACCCGTTGCCGCACCTGCGCCTTGCGGTATCGACCAGCGACGACGGCGGCATCAGCCGCCTCGTGGCCGAGACCATCCTGCGCAACGTGTGGCGCGGTGGTGAAGAAGCCGGCGATGCCACGCGCCTTGCCGCGCTCACTGCGCAACTGAACCCGAAGCGCGAAGCGGGCAGCGACGAGAGCAAGGCCCTGCTCAAGCGCAACACTGACGAAGCCCTGCAGCTCGGCGTGTTCGGCACTCCGACTTATGTGGTCGATGGCCGGCTGTTCTGGGGCTTCGACGGCCTCGCGATGCTGCGTGCCTATCTCACTGGCGATGCATGGTTCGACGGCCCGCAATGGACCGCCGCCGACCAGCGTCCGTCTCTGCTGCGCAGCAGCAAACCGGGCTGAGTGAAAACCCGGGCAAGGGCCTGATTTCTTACAGGCTGAAACGCGCCGCGCGGGTTTCACCCTAATCCGTAAGCGTCGATTCAGTTTCGCGAAAGCCTCGGGTCAGTCACGCCTCCAAGAATGCCTCACGGTCTCCGGAATCGGGGAACCGCATGAACGCATACAACCAGGAGACGACCAATGGCAGCCACACTAGATTCACGGGGAGTGCCGCATCCGGCCCCCCGGCCCATGTCAGCGGAGGAGAAGAAAGTCATCTTCGCCTCCTCGCTCGGCACCGTGTTCGAGTGGTACGACTTCTACCTCTACGGTTCGCTCGCCGCGATCATCGCCAAGCAGTTCTTCAGTGGCCTGGATGCGGGCGCCGCCTTCATCTTCGCGCTGCTGGCGTTCGCCGCGGGCTTTCTGGTGCGTCCGTTCGGCGCCATCGTGTTCGGCCGCCTGGGCGACATGATCGGGCGCAAGTACACCTTCCTGGTGACGATCCTGATCATGGGCCTGTCGACCTTCATCGTCGGCCTGTTGCCCAGCTATGCGACCATCGGCGTCGCGGCGCCGGTGATCCTGATTGCGTTGCGCATGCTGCAGGGCCTGGCGCTCGGCGGCGAGTACGGCGGTGCGGCCACCTACGTGGCCGAGCACTCGCCGCACGGCAAGCGCGGTGCCTACACCTCGTGGATCCAGACGACGGCCACGCTCGGCCTGTTCCTGAGCCTGCTGGTCATCCTGGGCGTGCGCGAGTTCCTGGGCGAAGCGGTGTTCAACGACTGGGGTTGGCGCATTCCGTTCCTGGTGTCGATCCTGCTGCTGGGCATCTCGGTGTGGATTCGCCTGACGCTGTCGGAGTCGCCCGCTTTCCAGAAGATGAAGGCCGAGGGCAAGACCTCGAAGGCGCCGCTGTCCGAGTCCTTCGGCGAGTGGAAGAACCTGAAGATCGTCATTCTTGCGCTGGTCGGCCTCACGGCGGGCCAGGCGGTGGTCTGGTATTCGGGCCAGTTCTACGCGCTGTTCTTCCTGACGGCACAACTGAAGGTCGATGCGACCACGGCCAACCTGATGATTGCCGCGGCACTGCTGCTGGGCACGCCTTTCTTCGTGATCTTCGGCACGCTGTCGGACAAGATCGGCCGCAAGCCGATCATCATGGCCGGCTGCCTGCTGGCCGTGGTCACCTACTTCCCGGTCTTCAAGATGCTGACCGAAGCCGCCAACCCCGACCTGGCCCGTGCGCAAGCCACGGCCGGTGTGACGGTGACGGCCGACCCGGCGTCGTGCTCGTTCCAGGGCAACCCGGTGGCCCGCGAGATCGACTTCAAGAGCTCGTGCGACATCGCCAAGCGCTACCTCGTGCAGAACTCGGTGAGCTATGAGAACGTGGCCGGCGCGCCGGGCTCGAAGGCCGTCGTGAAGATCGGCGACAAGACGGTCGAAGCGCCCATCGGCAACGTCGTGAACTCCAAGTTCGACGAAGGCTCCGCCAAGGAAATCGCCGCCTTCAAGAAGGGCGTGGCCGAAGACCTGAAGATCGCCGGCTACCCGTCCAAGGCCGATCCCGCGAAGATCAACAAGGTGATGACGATCCTGCTGCTGTTCTGGCTGGTGCTGCTGGTGACGATGGTCTACGGCCCCATCGCCGCGATGCTGGTCGAGATGTTCCCCACGCGCATCCGCTACACCTCGATGAGCCTGCCGTACCACATCGGCAACGGCTGGTTCGGCGGCCTGCTGCCGACCACCGCCTTCGCCATCGTGGCCTCGACCGGCAACATGTACAACGGCCTCTGGTACCCGATCATCATCGCGGGCATCACGCTGGTGATCGGCACGCTGTTCATCCGCGAGACCAAGGACGTGGACATCTACGCCAACGACTGATCTTCAGCCGCACAGGAAGGAGGGCACGGGCCCTCCGTTCAACAAAGAGGCTTCATGCCGGAGGGCATGAGGCCTTTTTCTTGAACGCATCAGCATCATCATCAGCAACCCAGGAGACAACCCCCATGTGGAAGATTGCAGTCGGCTTCGTCATCTTTGCGGCCATCGCCTTGTTCGTGATCTCGAAGGCCGGTGACAAGGTCGACATGTCGGGCGAGAAGCACGGTGGCGACACCACCACGCACGAACCCGCGCCCGCTGCCGCGCCGAAGTAAGGCGCGCGGCGCCTAGCTAGCGCTTGAAGCGGCCGTCGCTGACGATGGAGAGATCGACGTAGTCGATGCCCGTGTGATCGGTCGGCGAATAGCTCACGTCGAGCCCGCCGCCCACGTCGTACTGGAAGTTGTTGAGCGTGGCGATCAGCTTCGCGCGCGTGGGCTTGGGGCCGGTGCGGCGCAGCGCCTCCACCAGCACCTTGGTGGCAACGAAGCCTTCCAGCAGTGCGGGCGACAGGTCGTTCTGGCCCTTGGCCTTGGCGAGCGCCAGCGCTTCCTTGATGAGCGGATGGCCGAACGAACGCTCGTAGGGCAGCACCTGCGTGATGATCACGCCGGCGCTGGCCGAGCCCAGTTCCTTGATGAAGCCCGAGGCCGCGTTGTTCGACAGCGTGATGATCTGCGCCGCCGAGCCGGTGGCCCGCAGCGCCTTGATGCCTTCGGTCACCGCGGTGCCCGAGCCGATCCACAGCACCGCCTGCGCATTGGCCTTGGTCAGTTGCGGAATGATCGCGCTGTAGTCGGGCTTGTTGCGGTCGGCCAGCGCCACCACGGCGGGCTTCAGGTTCGCCTTCTCGAAGCCCTTGTTCGCGCCTTCCATCGCGTCCTTGCCGAAGGAGTCGTCGGCCTGCACCACGGCAATGCGCTGGATGCCGGTGGTCTGCAGGTGCTGCACGGCCTTTTCGGCCTCGCGCTGGTAGGTCGAGCGCACGTTGAAGATGTTCTTCTGCAGCGGCTTGTGCAGCGCCATCGCGCCGGTCGAAGGGCCCACCAGCGCCACGCCGTACTTGTCGAGCAGCGGAATGATGGCGAGCGTGTTGGGCGTGCCCCGGTTCAGCAGCAGCGCCACGACCTTCTTGTCTTCGATGAGCACGCGCGAGTTTTCGAGCGAGCGCTTGGCGTCGAGCCCATCGTCCATGCGGATCATCTCGATCTGCTCGCCATGAATGCCGCCCTGGGCGTTCACCTGGTCGATGACCAGTTGCGAGCCCATGATGGTTTCCTTCACGCTGGCCGCCACCGGGCCCGACAGGTCGGCCGACTGGCCGATCAGGATCTGGGCCGATGCGCCTGGAACCACCGCCGCCAGGAGAAGCGCAGCGGCGCAGGACGTGAACGTCTTCTTCATCGAGCAAAGCCTTTCCGCGAGGCGAGGGCCTCTGTCAGCAGGTGTGTAATGTGTTGCTGAAAGTGACATTCACTTGCTCGCGGAAACCCTGTCAAACCATTGTTTCCAGAGCCTCAAAAAGCAACGGCCCGCCGATTGACCGGCGGGCCGTTGGCAAAGGGTTAAAGAGGGCTGGAACTCAGCGCTTGAACCGCCCGTCGCTGATGATGGCCAGGTCCGCGAAGTCGATCCCGCTGTGGTCCGTGGGCGAGTAGCTCACCTCCAGCCCGCCGCCCAGGTCGTAGCCCCGCAGGCCTTCGAGCGCGGCCACCACCTTGGCGCGCGTGGGCTTGGGGCCGGCGCGGCGCAGTGCCTCGACCAGCACCTTGGCCGAGGCAAAGCCTTCGAGCGCGGCCGGCGACAGTTCCGTCTGGCCCTTGGCCTGCGCGAGTGCGATGGCTTCCTTCACCATCGGCTGGCCGAGCGAGCGTTCGCTCGGGAACACCTGCGTCACGATCACGCCCTTGCTCGCATCGCCCAGTTGCTTGATGAAGCCCGACGATGCGTTGTTCGACAGCGTGACCACCTGCGCCGCCGAGCCCGAGGCGCGCAGCGCCTTGATGCCGTCGACCACCGCGACGCCCGAGCCGATCCACAGCACGGCCTGCGCATTGGCGTCCTTGATGGCCGGCACGATGGCCTTGTAGTCGGGCTTGTCGCGGTCGGCCGGCACCGTGGCGATGGGCTTGGCCTTGCCCTTGGTGAAGCCGGTCATTGCGCCTTCGAGCGCGTCCTGCCCGAAGGAGTCGGTCACGTAGACCACGGCAATGCGCGTGAGGCCGATGGTCAGCAGGTGCTGCACCGCCTTCTCGGCCTCGCGCTGGTAGGTGGCGCGCACGTTGAACACATGCCTTTGCAGCGGCTTGTGCAGCACCATCGCGCCGGTCGACGGGCCGATGAGCGCCACGTCGTACTTGTCGAGCCACGGAATGATGGCCTGCGAATGCGGCGTGCCCCGGCTCATGAAGAGCGCCAGCACTTTCTTGTCCTCGATCAGCGTGCGTGCGTTCTCGCTGGCGCGCTTGACGTCGAAGCCGTCATCCATGCGGATCACCTCGATCTTCTCGCCGTGGATGCCGCCCTGTGCATTGGCCGCATCGATCACCAGTTGCGCGCCGCCGATGGTTTCGTTCACGCTCGCGGCCACCGAACCGGTCATGCCGGCGGTCTGGCCGATCAGGAGCTGGGCCGATGCACCCATGGCCGTCAAAGCCAGCAGGGCGGCGGCGCAAAGCGTGCGCGTCTTCGTCATGTAAACCTTTCAGGAGCGGCCGCCAGCAGCGGCGAAAACGTGTGCAAACAAACGTCGTATTTGTTTCTGAAAGTGTCCCAAATGCCATCCAGACAAACCCCTGCGCGGCCACCAAGCATGTGACGCAGTGCGCGAACACGTCATGAACCACTCCCTAGAATGTTTGCCCCACCCCCCAAGGCATTCATGACACAGGGCTCCATCCGGATTCGCGGCGCGCGCCAGCACAACCTCCAGAACCTCGACCTCGACATCCGCACCGGCGAGATGACCGTGGTCACCGGGCCCAGCGGCTCGGGCAAGTCGAGTCTCGTGTTCGACACCCTCTATGCCGAAGGCCAGCGGCGCTATGTGGAGACCTTCTCCGCCTATGCGCGCCAGTTCCTGGACCGCATGGACAAGCCGGCCGTCGACAAGGTGGAAGGCGTGCCGCCCGCCATCGCCATCGACCAGACCAACCCGGTGCGCTCCTCGCGCTCCACGGTCGGCACGATGACCGAGCTGAACGACCACCTGAAGCTGCTGTTTGCGCGCGCAGCCAACCTGTTCGACCGCGAGACCGCGCTGCCGGTGCGCCACGATTCGCCCGACAGCATCTATGCGCAGATCGTCGAGCGCGCGGCCGCGGCGGGCGATCCGCGGCTGGTGGTCACGTTCCCGGTCGAGCTGCCGGCCAGCACCACGGCCGACGAAGTCACGCAATGGCTGTCGGCCAGCGGCTTCACGCGCGTGCAGTCCGAGCGCGAAGTGGCCACGCCCACCGGGCCGCGCAAGGTGCTCGACGTGGTGGCCGACCGCTTTCGCGTGTCGAGCGGCGAGCGGGCCCGCGTGGTCGAGGCCATCGAGGTAGCGCTCAAGCGCGGCAGCGGCCGTGTCACCGTGCATGCGCTCGCGGCCGACGAGGCTACGCCGCCGGATGTGTGGAAGTTCTCGACCGGGCTGCATTGCCCCGAGAGCGACATCCGCTACACCGACCCGATCCCGTCGATGTTCTCGTTCAACTCGGCCGTCGGCGCCTGCGACACCTGCCGCGGCTTCGGCCGCGTGATCGGCGTCGACCTGGGCCTCGTGATTCCGAACGACAAGCTCACGCTGCGCGCCGGCGCGATCAAGACCATCCAGACGCCCGCGTGGAAGGAAGCACAGGACGACCTGATGCGCCACGCCGAAGCGGCAGGCATTCCGCGCGACACGCCCTGGAACAAGCTCACCGAGGAGCAGAAGCACTGGGTGATCGAGGGCACGCCCAACTACAAGGAAGGCAACTGGAACAAGCAGTGGTACGGCGTGCGGCGCTTCTTCGCCTACTTGGAAAGCAAGGCCTACAAGATGCACATCCGCGTGCTCTTGTCGAAGTACCGCAGCTACACGCAGTGCCCGACCTGCAGTGGCGCGCGCCTGAAGCTCGACAGCCTGATCTGGCGCATCGGCAGCAAGGAAGACGCGGATGCGGTGCTGCCGCCCGAGAAGCGGTTCATGCCGACCGGGACGAAGTGGACGCGCGCGCAGCTTGAGGCGCTGCCGGGGTTGTGCCTGCATGACCTGATGCTGTTGCCCATTGAGCGGCTGCGGCGGTTCTTCGATCGAATGGGTCAGGGAATGGCTCCCTCCCCCGCTGGGGGAGGGCAGGGGAGGGGGCATGCGGCGCTTGCAAGCCCGGCTGCCTCGAATGAGGCCGCGAGCCCCCATCCCAACCTTCCCCCGGAAGGGGAAGGAGCAAGGCAAGGGGAGGCGCAGGCGCTCAAGCTGCTGTTTGAAGAAATCACCACCCGGCTGCGTTATCTGCACGACGTCGGCATCGGCTACCTCACGCTCGACCGCCAGAGCCGCACGCTGAGTGGCGGCGAAGTGCAGCGCATCAACCTCACGACCGCGCTGGGCACCTCGCTCGTCAACACGCTGTTTGTGCTGGACGAGCCCAGCATCGGCCTGCATCCGCGCGACATGAACCGCATCACTGAGGCCATGCTGCGCCTGCGTGATGCGGGCAACACGCTGGTGGTGGTCGAGCACGACCCGGCCGTCATGCTCGCGGCCGACCGCGTGATCGACATGGGCCCCGGCCCCGGCATTCGCGGCGGGCAGATCGTGTTCGACGGCACCACCGACCTGCTGCGCGATGCAGACACGCTCACCGGCCAGTACCTGGGCGGGCGCAAGAAGATCGGCATGGGCTTCAAGCGGCTGGTGAGCGAGAACACGCACCGGCTCATCCTGGAAGGCGTGCGCGAGCACAACCTGCAGAACATCACCGTCGAGTTTCCGCTTGCGCGCCTCGTGTGCGTGACCGGCGTGAGCGGCTCGGGCAAGTCCACCCTCATTCAGGACGTGCTGGCGCCCGCACTCATGCGCCACTTCGGCAAGGCCACGGAAACGCCGGGCGCGCACGACCGCATGCTCGGCGCCGATCACCTGGGTGACGTGGTCTTCGTCGACCAGTCGCCCATCGGCAAGACCGCGCGCTCCAACCCTGCGAGCTACGTGGGCGCGTGGGATGCCATCCGCGAAATCTTCGCCACCGCCGCGCTCTCGCGCCAGCGCGGCTACACCGCGAGCAAGTTCAGCTTCAACTCCGGCGACGGGCGCTGCCCGACCTGCGGCGGCTCGGGCTTCGAGCATGTCGAGATGCAGTTCCTGTCCGACGTGTACCTGCGCTGCCCTGATTGCGACGGCAAGCGCTACCGCCCCGAAATCCTCGAAGTGCGCGTGGAGCGCAAGGGCAAGACCTACAACGTGGCCGACGTGCTCGACCTCACCGTGGCCGAAGCGGCCGCCGTGTTCGATGCCGACCGCGACGTGCTGCGCGTGCTGCAGCCGATCTCCGACGTGGGCCTGGACTACGTCAAGCTCGGCCAGCCCGTGCCCACGCTGAGCGGCGGCGAGGCGCAGCGCCTGAAGCTCGCGGGCTTTCTTGCGGAAGCGGTGAAGAGCGCGACGTCAAGCAAGCAATCGCTCGCGCGCAAGGGCACGCTGTTCCTGTTCGACGAACCGACCACCGGCCTGCACTTCGACGACATCGCGCGCCTGATGCGCGCGCTGCGCAAGCTGCTCGACGCGGGCCATTCGCTGGTGGTGATCGAGCACAACCTCGACGTGATCCGCGCCAGCGACTGGTGCATCGACCTCGGCCCCGAAGGCGGCGAGGGCGGTGGCCTGGTGGTGGCCGAAGGCACGCCCGAGCAACTGCGCGAGAACCGTGCATCGCTCACCGGCGCGGCGCTGGCCGACTACGAACTCGCCATCGGTCCCGAGGCCTACAAGGTGGCCGAGCGCGCGGCACGGCGCTACATCGCCAACGCCAAGACGGCACCCGGCGGCACGGCCATCGAGATCGTGAACGCGCGCGAGCACAACCTGAAGAACCTGAGCGTGAACATCCCGCGCGGCAAGTTCAGCGTGGTCACCGGCGTCAGCGGATCGGGCAAGTCGACGCTGGCCTTCGACATCCTTTTCAACGAAGGCCAGCGCCGGTATCTCGAATCGCTCAACGCCTATGCGCGCAGCATCGTGCAGCCGGCCGGCCGGCCCGAAGTCGACGCGGTCTACGGCATTCCGCCGACCGTGGCGATCGAACAGCGCCTGTCGCGCGGCGGCCGCAAGAGCACGGTGGGCACCACCACCGAGGTGTGGCACTTCCTGCGCCTGCTGTACGTGAAGCTGGGTATCCAGCATTGCATTCACGACGGCGCGGCCGTGCAGCCGCAGACGCCCGACAGCATCGCGGCGCAGTTGATGCGCAACTTCAAGGGCCAGCACATCGGCTTGCTCGCGCCACTGGTGAGCAACCGCAAGGGCGTGTACACCGAGCTGGCCGACTGGGCACGGCCGCGCGGCTTCACGCACCTGCGCGTGGACGGCGATTTCCTGCCGACCACCGGCTTCCCGCGCATCGACCGCTTCAAGGAACACAGCATCGAGCTGCCCGTGGCCAGCCTCGACGTGCTGCCCTCGAAAGAGAACGAACTGCGCGAGGCGCTGACCCGGGCGCTCGAACACGGCAAGGGCGTGGTGCATGTGCTGAGCGATCTCGACGGCCTGCGCGCCGCGATGATGGCCGGCGTGTCGGCCGCAGGCATCGGCCGCGTCGACGTGTTCTCCACGCTGCGCGCCTGCCCGGTCTGCAGCACCAGTTATGCCGAGCTCGACCCGCGCCTGTTCAGCTACAACAGCAAGCACGGCTGGTGCCCCGACTGCGTGGGCACCGGCGTCAAGCTCAGCAAGGACCAGCGCAAGGTCTTCGACGACTCCATCCGCGACGAGGACAACAAGGGCCGCGAACAGACCTTCGCCGAGCCCGAGGTCGAAGACCTGGCCGACACCGCTTGCCCGACCTGCCAGGGCACGCGCCTGAACGCCACCGCACGCGCGGTGAGCTTCGGCGCCTCGCTGGCCGATGGCTCGGGCGGCATCGGCATCACCGAGCTGGCGCGCATGAGCGTGACCGAGGTGCGCCAGTGGTTCGAAGGTCTGGCGCTCAAGGGCCGCGAGGCGGAGATCGCGCGCGACCTGGTGCCGGAAATCAAGAGCCGCCTCGAATTCCTCGAAGAGGTGGGCCTGGGGTATCTCACGCTCGACCGTGGCGCGCCCACGCTGAGCGGCGGCGAGGCCCAGCGCATCCGGCTGGCGGCGCAGCTCGGCAGCAACCTGCAGGGCGTGTGCTATGTGCTCGACGAGCCGACCATCGGCCTGCATGCGCGCGACAACCAGATCCTGCTGAACGCGCTGCACAAGCTCGGCGAGAAGGGCAATACGCTGGTGGTGGTGGAGCACGACGAAGACACGATCCGGCGTGCCGATCACATCATCGACATCGGCCCGAGCGCGGGCAAGCGCGGTGGGCGGCTGGTGGCTGAGGGCTCGGTGGCGGACATCGAGAAGGCGGGCGAGTCACAGACAGGGCGTTACTTGCGCGATGCGATCAGGCACCCATTGCAGACGCGGCGTCTGGTTTCTCTCCCTCCCCCTCTGGGGGAGGGCAGGGGTGGGGGCACGACGGCCTCCAAGAAGGCCGCCGGACGCCCGAACGCCGCGAGCCCCCACCCCAACCCTCCCCCAGCGGGGGAGGGAGCAAGTCAAGGGGACGACGAGGCCAACGCATGGCTCACCGTGCACGGCGCCGACCTGCACAACCTGCAGGACATCACCGCCGTGCTCCCGCTGCACCGCCTCGTGGTGGTCACCGGCGTCAGCGGCTCTGGCAAGTCCACGCTCGCGCGCGACGTGCTGCTGGCCAACGTGCAGGCCATCGTCGTGCAGCGCATGACCAAGGCCGGCCGCGATGCCGATGCCGCCGGCAAGCGCCCGGCCTGGGCCGGCTGCAGCAGCGTCGATGGCTATGAAGCCATCGACCGCGTGCTCGAAGTCGACCAGACCCCCATCGGCAAGACGCCGCGCAGTTGCCCCGCCACCTACATCGGCTTCTGGGACACCATCCGCAAGCTCTTTGCCGACACGCTCGAAGCCAAGGCGCGCGGCTACGGCCCGGCGCGCTTCAGCTTCAACACCGGCGAAGGCCGCTGCCCGGGCTGCGACGGCGCAGGCGTGCGCACCATCGAGATGAGCTTTTTGCCCGACGTGAAGGTGCCCTGCGAGGTCTGCCACGGCGCGCGCTTCAACCCCGAGACGCTGGCCGTGAGCTGGCGCGGCAAGAGCATCGGCGACGTGCTGAAGATGGAAGTGGACGAAGCGGTCGAGTTCTTTGCGGCCATGCCCAACATCAGCCATCCGCTGCAGTTGCTGAAAGACGTGGGGCTGGGCTACCTCACGCTCGGCCAACCCTCGCCCACGCTGTCGGGCGGCGAGGCGCAGCGCATCAAGCTGGTGACCGAACTCAGCAAGGTGCGCGACGACATCACGCGCCGTGGTCAGAAGGCGCCGCACACGCTCTACGTGCTCGACGAGCCGACCGTGGGCCTGCACATGGCCGACGTCGAGAAGCTGATCCACGTGCTGCACCGGCTGGTGAACGGCGGCCACAGCGTGGTCGTGATCGAGCACGACCTCGACGTGATCGCCGAGGCCGACTGGATCATCGATCTCGGGCCCGAAGGCGGCAACGCCGGCGGGCGCATCGTGGCGGCGGCACCGCCTGAAGAAGTGGTGCGGCTGGGCACGCACACCGGCGTGGCCTTGGCGCCGGTGCTGGCGCGCTGACCTGCCGGTCTTGAAGAGGGGCGCGCGGGCGGTTCAGGCGATGGGCGCCTGCGCCGCCTCGCGCAGCGCTTCGAGACAGGCCACCACAGCCTGGCTGTCGCTCTGCGGGCCCCGCAGCACGCCGATGCCCTCGAACTCGCTGTGCAGCTCGAACGCCACGCGTGCGATCAGCCCCCATTGCACGAAGGGCTCGATCAGGCTGCGCGGTATCAGCGACAGCACGCGCTCACGGCGCAGGATCTCCAGCACCAGCGGAAGCGAGGTGGTCGAGATCGGATGCAGCGCGGGCGCGGGTGCGCCGGGATCGAACAGCGCATCGAAGACATCGCGCACGCCCAGTCCCTGAACCGGCAGCGTCCAGCGCGCGGCGCGCAGGTCGTCGAGCGTGGGCCGTGGCTTGCGCGCCAGGGGATGGCGCCGGCCAGCGACGATCCAGGGCACGTCCGGCGCGAGCGGCTCGAACACCAGGGGCGCGGGCGTTTCAGCCGGCCGCCGGCACAGCGCCAGGTCGACGCGACCGGACATCACGTCGGCCTGCAACTGCTCGCCGGGCGCCTCCAGCACTTCGATGCGCAGGCCCGGATGGCGTGCGCCGAACGCGGGCAGCATGCGGCACAGCAGGCCCGATGCGGCGGCAGGAATGGCGCCCACGCGCAGCACGCCGCTCGCGCCCGCCTGCAGCGCATGCACGGTGTCGGCGGAGGCGCGCAGGGCACTCAGCGTGTTGCGGGCCATGGGGACCACGGCGCGTCCCGCGGCCGTGAGCCGCATGCCGCGCACGTGGCGCTCGAAGAGCGGTGTGCCGAGCAGTTCCTCGATGTCGCCGAGCGCCTGCGTCGCCGCCGGCTGGCTCATGCCGATCTGCTCGGCCGCGCGCCGGACGCCGCCCGAATCGGCAACCGACACCAGCAGTTGCAGGTGCCGCAGGCGCCCCTTGGCAAGCAGGCGGGCGTAGAGAACAGACGAAGCGGGCGTGACCGAGGGCATCAAGGGGTATTGATTTTGCTTATGGCTATGGCGATGAATCTATTGGAAACCGATCGATGGCGTCAACATAATCCGACCCACTTTTCGCTCCCACAGAGAAACGCCATGCAGTTTTCACGACGTCGGCTTGCGGCCTTTTCATCCCTCCTGGGTCTTCTCGCGTTCTCGGCCGCAGCGCCGGTCTTCGCGCAGGACGGCTACCCGCAACGCCCGATCAAGCTGGTCGTTCCGTTTGCGCCCGGTGGTTCCACCGACCTCGTGGCCCGTCTCGTGGCCGACAGGATGCAGGCCACGCTGGGGCAGCCGGTGATCGTGGACAACCGCGCCGGTGGCGGCGGCATGATCGGCTCCGAAGCCGTGAGCCGCGCGGATGCCGACGGCTACACCATCGGCATCGGCACCGTGAGCACGCTGACGGTGAACCCGGTCATGCTCAAGGCGAATCGCGTCGATCCGCTCAAGGACCTGGCGCCGATCACCGTGCTGGCCACCGTGCCGTCGGTGTTCATGGTGCATCCGTCGTTTCCGGGGCGCAGCTTCCAGCAGGTCGTGGCCGAGGTGCGCGCCAAGCCCGACAACTACAACATGGGCTCGTCGGGTCCGGGCTCGATCAGCCACCTGCTGATCGAGGCGATGAACGCCGACCTCAAATTCAAGCTGCGCCACATTCCCTACCGTGGCATGGGCCCCGCGCTGACGGCGGCGCTCGCGGGCGAGACCCAGGTTTCCAGCGACCAGTACCCCTCGTCGGCCTCGTACATCAAAAGCGGCAAGCTGCTGCCCTTCGCCGTGGGCGCGCAGCGGCGGCTGGACGCGCTGCCTTCGGTGCCCACGCTCAAGGAGCTGGGCCAGCCCGACCTCAACGAACTCGCCATGACCTGGTTCGGCCTCGTGGCGCCCGCGAAGACGTCGCCCGCCATCCAGAAGAAGCTGCACGACGCGGCCGTTGCGGCGCTGCGCGACCCGACGCTGCTGGCGCGCATGAAGGAGCTGGGCGTGGAGGCCGTCGGCGGTTCGCCCGAAGCCTTCCGCGCGCAGATCGAAAGCGGGCTGGCGCGCAACCGCCGCATCGTGCAAGCCGCCGGCATCAGCCCCGAATGAGCACCGCCATGACCGCAACCAAAGAAACGAACATGTCCCACGCCAGCATTGCAGAAACCGTCGACGCGCAATCGCAGCGCCAGCATGCCGAAGTTGTCGCCATGCGGCGCCATCTGCACCGGCATCCGGAGCTGTCGTTCAAGGAGGTGGACACCGCCAACTTCCTGGAACGCGAACTCGCGGCCATCGAGGGGCTGGAGGTGACGCGCCCCACGCCGACGAGCCTGGTGGCGCGCCTGGTCGGCGGCCGGGCAGGGCGCACGCTCGCCATGCGCGCGGACATCGATGCGCTGCCGCTGCAGGACCAGAAAAGCTGCGACTACGCCTCGTGCAACGCCAACGTCATGCACGCCTGCGGCCACGACGGCCACGCGGCCATGCTGCTCGGCGCTGCCCGCATCCTGGCCGGCCTGCGCGCGCAGGTGCCGGGCGAGGTGCGCTTCTTCTTCCAGCACGCTGAAGAGCAGCACCCCGGCGGCGCCCAGCAGATGGTGGACGCGGGCGTGATGCAGGGCGTCGACCAGGTCATCTCGGCCCATGTGATGTCGACGCTCGACACCGGCCACATCGCCGTGCTCGACGGCCCGGCGCTGGCCAGCTCCGACCGCTTCGTGCTGCGCCTGCACGGCCGTGGCGGCCATGCGGCCAACCCCGACCGCTGCATCGATCCGATCATGATCGGCGCGCAGATCGTCTGCAACCTGCAGTCGATCGTCTCGCGCAACACCGATCCGCACGAGGCGGTGATTCTCTCGGTCACGCGTTTCGACGGCGGCAGCGCCTTCAACGTGATTCCCGACGCGGTCGAACTCTGGGGCTCGGTGCGCTGCTTCAGCGAGCAGGTGCGCGAGCAGGTGCCGGCGCTGGTGGAGCGCATCGCCAACGGCGTGGCGGCGGCGCATGGCGCGCAGTGCACGCTCGAATACATCCGCGGCTACAGCCCGGTGGTCAACGACGCGGCGGTGGCCGAGCGCATGCGCACGGTGGTGCAGCAAGGCATTGCCACGGCGGCGCTCCACGCGATCAAGCCGTTGCCCAACAGCGAGGACTTCAGCGCCTTCCTGAAGCATGCGCCGGGCGCGTACGTCTTCGTGGGCGCGCGCAGCGGTGCCAAGGGCATCGTGCATCCGCATCACCATCCGCATTTCGACTTCGACGAAGACGCGCTGCTGCATGGCGTGCAACTGTTTGCCAACGCGCCCTTCCACCTGAACGCATAGGCCTTTCGAGGGTCTCGCAAGGGTTTTGAAACGGGCGCACAATGGCTCGAACCCTTGGCGCAGGCGCATCCTGAATCAGCCATGGTGGAGTGAACATGTGAGGGGATGAAGCGCCGTGTCGGGGCTACGCAAGGAGCCATGCCATGACCCGCTTCATCGATGTTCACAGCCTGGTCCGCCTGGTGGACGAGACCGGCGTTCCCCAATTCCTCGAGGCCCTGGCCGACGCCCTGCGCGACGACTTCTTGCGCTGGCGCGAGTTCGACAAGAAGGCGCGCGTGGCCAGCCATTCGCACCTGGGCGTGATCGAGCTGATGCCGGTGGCCGACGACGGCGCCTACGCCTTCAAGTACGTCAACGGGCACCCCCACAACACACAGGTCGGGCTGCCTACCGTCATGGCCTTCGGCGTGCTGGCCGAGGTCGACACGGGCTACCCCGTGCTGCTGTCCGAACTCACGCTCACCACCGCCTTGCGCACCGCCGCCACCTCGGCCATGGCGGCGCAGGCGCTGGCACGGCCCGATTCGCGCAGCCTGGCGCTGATCGGCAACGGCTCGCAGAGCGAGTTCCAGGCGCTGGCCTTCCATGCGCTGCTGGGCATCGAGGAGGTGCGCGTGTTCGACACCGACCCGCATGCCACCGACAAGCTGGTGCGCCACCTGTCGGCCTGCACGCCGATGGAGATCGTGCGCGCGCGTTCCGTGGCGGATGCCGTGCGCGGCGCCGACATCGTGACCACCATCACCGCCTACCAGGGCCGTGCGACGGTGCTCACGCCCGACATGATCGAGCCGGGCATGCACATCAACGCGGTGGGCGGCGACTCGCCGGGCAAGACCGAACTGCATCCCGACGTGCTGCGCCGGTCGCGCGTGTTCGTCGAGTACGAGCCGCAGACCCGCGTGGAGGGCGAGATCCAGCAATTGCCCGCCGACTTTCCGGTGCACGAACTGTGGCGCGTGCTGCTCGGCGAAGTGCCGGGCCGCGAGAGCGCGGGGCAGGTCACGCTGTTCGATTCGGTCGGCTTCGCGCTGGAGGACTACACCGCGCTGCGCTACATCCAGCGGATTGCCAGCGAACGCGGCATCGGCCAGCAGATCGCGCTGGTGCCCGAGCTGGACGACCCGAAGGACCTGTTCGGCCTCACGGCCTCAGGCCGGCGCCGGGCGGTGCTGCGGCGTGCGGCATGATCGGCGGCTTCGTCGATCACGCATTCCTTTCATGCTCACCATCTACAACGACCAGCATTCGCTTCACCAGGGCAAAGTCGAGATGTTCCGCGGCGAACTCGTGCCGTGCTTCGAGGTGCCCGCGCGCGTCGACCATGTGAGGCAGGAGCTGGAGCGCCGCAGGCTCGGCGCGCTGCAACTGCCCGATGTCTTCGATGAAGCCTTGCTCGCCAAGGTGCATGCGCCGCGCTACCTGGACTTCATTGCGCATGCGTGGGAAGAGTGGGTGGCGCTCGATCCGGCCAACGCGACGCGCGATGTGCTGCCGTCGTACTGGCCCACGCGCGGCATGCGCACCGACGTGCTGCCCAGGAGCTTTCCGGCGCGCATGGGCTTGTTCTCGTTCGATGCGGGCACGCCGCTGATGGCGGGCAGTTGGGCCGCCGCGCGGCACGGCGCCGCTTGCGCATGGACGGCGGCGCAACGCGTCATCGGCGGCGAACGCTCGGCCTTCGCGCTCACGCGGCCACCGGGCCACCACGCGGGCGTTGATTTCTTCGGCGGCTACTGCTTCATCAACAACGCCGCCGTCGCGGCGCAGGCGCTGCGCGACGCGGGCGTGGAACGCGTTGCCGTGGTCGATGTGGACTACCACCACGGCAACGGCACGCAGGCCATCTTCTACGAGCGCAGCGACGTGCACTTCGCCAGCCTGCATGGCGATCCGCTGACCGACTACCCGTACTACCTCGGCCATGCCGACGAGCGCGGTGCCGGAAAAGGCGAAGGCTTCAACCACAACCTGCCGTTGCCACGCGGCACCGATTTCACGGCCTGGCGCGCGGCGCTGAAAACGGCGCTCGACGGCATCGCTGCGGTGAAGGCGGCCGCGCTCGTGGTCTCGCTCGGCGTCGACACCTTCGAGGGCGACCCGATCTCCGGCTTCAAGCTCAAGAGCGACGACTACCTGCGCATGGGCGAAGACCTGGCGCGCGCCGGCTTGCCGACGGTGTTCGTGTTCGAGGGCGGCTACGCGGTGGAAGAAGTCGGCATCAACGCGGTCAACGTGCTCGAAGGTTTCGCGCAGGCGTAGATAGACAGAGCGGCACGATGGCGGGGCCTGCGCTGACGCACTGGCGACTCCGGCGGCCCGAATGGCCCTGATTTCCCCAGGAAATCAGGGGAGCCCCGATTGCCTTCGCCCAGCGGGCAAGGCCCAATCGGCGCTTTCCAAAGTCAGGATCCAGTCAGCCATGCTCCGCCGCTCATCATTCCTTCGTGCCGCCACGCTCGTCGCGTGCGGCCTCGTTTCTCCGCTGGCGGCCTTTGCGCAGGCTTTCCCCGCCAAGCCCATCAAGCTGGTCATTGCCTTCCCCGCGGGCGGCCCGACCGACATCACGATGCGCCAGCTTGCCGACAACGCCAGCAAGATCCTCGGCCAGCCCGTCATCATCGACAACAAGCCCGGCGCCGGCGGCACGCTGCCCGCACAGGCGCTGCAGACCTCGCAGCCCGACGGCTACACCGTCGCGCAGATTCCGCTCGGCGTGTTCCGCCTGGGCTACACCACCAAGATCAACTGGGACCCGCTCAAGGACATCACCTACGTGCTGAACGTGACGGGCTACGCCTTCGGCATCGTGGTGCCGGCCAACAGCCCGTTCAAGACCTGGGCCGACTTCGTCGCCTACGCCAAGGCCAACCCCGGCAAGCTCACCTACGGCTCCACCGGCAACCTGACCAGCCCGCACCTGACGACCGAGATCGTCGCGCAGAAGGCCGGCATCGAGCTGCAGCACGTGCCCTACAAGGGCAGCGCCGACCTGATGCTCGCGGTGGTCAGCGGCCAGTTGATGGCCGCCGCAGACAGCACCGGCTTCGCGCCGCAGGTCGAGGCCGGCAAGCTGCGCGTGCTGAACACCTGGGGCGACAAGCGCCTGGCCAAGTTCCCCGACGCGCCCACGCTGAAAGAGCTGGGCTACGACGTGGTGCAGAACTCGCCTTTCGGCATCGGCGCCCCCAAGGGCACGCCGCCCGAGGTGGTGAAGAAGCTGCACGACGCCTTCAAGCAGGCGATGGAAGAGCCGAGCTACGTGGCGTCGCTCGGGCGCTACGACATGCTGCCGAACTACATGAGTTCGGCGACGTACACCAAGTTTGCGCAGGACACGGTGGTGCGGGAGAAGGTGGTGATCGAGAAGCTGGGGCTGGCGAAGGAAGTCAAGACGAACTGATCGCAAACAGCTCGCCCACCAGCCGCCCCGCCAACACCGGCTTCACCGGATCGCCCCCAAACACCAGGCGAAAAATGATGGGCGCGATCAGGTGGTCGATCACCTGTTGCGGCTCCGGCGTGCGTTCTCCGCGAGCGCGCGCCTGCTCGACCAGCGCGAGCGCTTCCTTGCGGCGGTTGCGCAGGCAGTCGGTGTCCGAGCCGCCGTTGGCCAGCGCGGCCGCGGCTTTCAGCAGCGAGGTATTGCACGGGAGCGAGAGGTGCACGATGAGTTCGCGTGCCCAGGCTTCCAGGTCCTTGCGCAGCGCGCCGGTGTCGGGCAGCGGCCGGTTCGGGTCCAGCTTGTGCGTGGCCGTCTCGGCCAGCAGCCCCGCCAGATCGCCCCAGCGCCGGTAGATGCTGGACGCGCTGACGCCCGCGCGCTCGGCCACGGCCGGCACGGTGACGCGCTCGCGCCCCTGTTCGGCCACCAGCTCTTCGAGGGCCGTGCGCACCAGCGTCTGCACCTGTGCGCTGCGGCCGCCAGGGCGCTTGTTGGGAAGGGCGAGGTCGTTCATGTCTGGACTTTAACGCAAAGATATTTGCTTTAGAAGAGATGCAGGTCTAGAATCGCAAAAGCTAAAAAAATTGCGTTAAGGATCTGCCATGCCGTCCACCTGCCCCGAACTGGCCGTTGCCACAGCCGCCGTTGCCGCCCGCTCCAAGCCCTGGCGCCTGCCGGCCGGCGTGGCTTTTCCGTTGCTGGCCGCGGTGCTGTTCGCCTTCTTCTTCGCGGCCGCTGCGCCGTCGCCGTTGTTCGTGGTGTTCCAGCACGCCTGGGGCTTCTCGTCGTCGATGCTCACGGTGGCCTTCGCGATCTATGCGATTGCGCTGCTGATCTCGCTGCTGGTGGCGGGCTCGCTGTCGGACCACATCGGCCGCCGGCCGGTGGTGCTGGCCGCGCTGGCGCTGCAGGCGGTGGCGATGGGGCTCTTCCTGTGGGCACACGGCATTGGCGGACTGATCGTCGCGCGCGTCGTGCAGGGCATTGCCACGGGCGTCGCGAGCGGCGCGTTGAGCGCGGCCGTGGTCGAAGCCGCACCGGCCTCGCGCAAGCGGCTGGGCGCGCTGATCACCAGCGTGTCGCCGCTGGCCGGGCTCGCTGTCGGTGCGCTGCTGACGGGCATGGCCGTCAAGCTCACGGGCCAGCCGGTGATGCTGGTGTTCGGCGTGCTGGCGGTCGTGTTCGCCATCGGCGCGGTGGTGGTGTTGTGGATGCCGGAGACCGTCACGCCGCGCGCTGGCGCGCTGGCCTCGCTGGTGCCGCGCGTGTCGATTCCCGTGCAGGCCCGCGCCGAGTTCGCGCGCGGGCTGCCGGTGTTCGTCGTGGTGTGGGCGCTCGGCGGGCTGTACCTTTCCCTTGCGCCGTCGCTGATGCTGCATGTGTTCGGTGTCGACAACGGCGTGGTCAACGGCCTGACGGTGGCGGTGCTCTCGGGCATGGGCGCCATCGCGCCCACGCTGCTCGGTCGCTTTGCCGCGCCCCGGCCGGCCATCGTCGGCATGGCGAGCATCGCGCTGGGCGTTGCGCTGTTGCTGGCGTCGCTTGCCACGCGCTCGCTGGCGCTGTTCTTCATCGGCACCGCGGTGGCGGGCATCGGCTTCGGCGGTGCGTTCTCCGCGCTGGTGCAAACGCTCGCGCCATTGGCGCAATCGCATGAACGCGGCGAGCTGTTCGCCGCGATCTTCGTGGTGAGCTATCTCGCGTTCAGCCTGCCCGCGATGCTGGCGGGCTTTCTGGTCAAGCCGCTGGGCCTGCTGGCGACGGTGGAAGGCTATGCGGCCGTGCTGATCGTGATCGCCGTTGCGGGCGCGTGGAGCCAGTGGGCCGTGCTGCGGCGCAATCGCCGGCCGGTCAAGGGGTAGGGCGGGCCGAGAGAATCGCGCGCGCCGCTTCGGCAAAGCCTGCGCCGCGCTCGCCCTGCGTCAGGTAGCGCGGCAGGTGCGCCAGTTGCGGCACGAAGCGCGCGACGTTCGCCACGCCGATGCTGCTGGCGAAGGTGTGGAACATGAGCTGGTCGTTGGTGGAATCGCCCACGTAGGCCCAGCGGTCCATCTCGTCGTCGAGCGTGCGGCCCCACAGTTCGCGCACGATCCAGCGCGCGCCTTCGAGCTTGTCGTTGTCGCCGTACCAGCCGTTGATGTGGATGCTGCTCACCGTCGCGTGCATGCCTTCGCTGCGCATCAGCGCCACGACCTGCGCGATGGTTTCATCGCTCAGTTGCACGAACTCGCTGTGGTCGATGGCGATGTCGGTCTCGCGGCCGGGCGAGTCGGTGGCGCGACCGGCGCCGGGAACTTCGCGCTCGATGCGCGCCAGCACGGCCTGCATGCGCGCGAAGTGGGTGGCGCGCGTGGCGGCGTCCTGCTGGTAGCGCTTCTCGACCTGGCCATCGGCCGTGGGCAGCAACGCCACCGCGCCGTTTTCCGCCACGATCGCATCGACCGGCCACGTGGTCACGAACGGCAGGCTCCAGCCGACAGGCCGGCCCGTGATGGCCACGACCGCCAGGCCCGCCGCCTTCAGGTCGCCCAGTGCCTGCAGCGCATCGGGCGTGATGGCGCCGTCTGTGGTCAGCGTGTCGTCGATGTCGGTGAACACGCCGACGAGCGCGCTGCGTGCCGGCGCGGCCCATCGGGTCAGCGGCAGCAGGTGGTTTGGCGAGGAGGGCGGGGGGGACGACGCGGGCATGGCAAGGAATCTCTGAAGGGGCCGTGATCGTACCGGGTGGCTTTTGTCGTTTCGTGTAGCATCCCGCCCCCGCCGCGCATTCAAGCCCGGCGCGGCGCCTTCCATGTCTCACATCCTCGTCGACCAACTCCTCAAGACCTATCGCATCTCCGAGCGCGACCCGGGCGTGATGGGCGCGCTGCGCGGGCTCGTGCACCGCCGCCATCGCACGGTGGAGGCGCTGTCGGGCGTGTCCTTTGCGCTCGAACGTGGCGAGCTGCTGGGCTTCATCGGGCCGAACGGCGCGGGCAAGTCCACCACCATCAAGATCCTCGCGGGCATCCTGCGGCCCGACGGCGGACGCGTGGAAATCGACGGCCACGACCCGTTCAAGGACCGCGAGCGGCACGTGGCGCGCATCGGCGTGGTGTTCGGCCAGCGCACGCAACTGTGGTGGGACCTGCCGGTGGGCGACGGCTTCGATCTGCTGCGCGACATCTACCGCGTCGATCCGCAGCGCTACCGCCGCACGCGCGATGAACTGGTCGCGCTGCTGCACCTGGAGCGGGTGCTCGACCAGCCGGTGCGGCAACTGTCGCTGGGCCAGCGCATGCGCGCCGAGATCGCGGCGGCGCTGCTGCACGAGCCCGACATCCTGTTTCTCGACGAACCGACCATCGGCCTCGATGCGCCGTCGAAGCTGGCGGTGCGCGACTTCGTGCGCCGCGCCAACCGCGAGCGCGGCACCACCGTGCTGCTGACCACGCACGACATGCACGACATCGAAGCGCTCGCGCGGCGCGTGATCGTGATCGGCCACGGCCGCGTGCTGGCCGACAGCCCGGTCGAGGCGCTGCGCGCGCAGGTGATGGCCGAACGCCGGCTGGTGGTCGATTTCGCGCAGGGTGCGGAGCTGCCCGCGCAGGTGCCCGGTGCCACGGTGCATTCGCGCGACGGCCAGACGCTGGTGCTCGACTTCGATCCCGCGGTGACCACGGCCCCGGCGCTGATCGCGCGCATCGCGGCAGAGCATCCGGTGGAAGACCTGCGCCTTGAAGGCATGGCCATCGAGGCTGTGATCGCGCGCTTCTACGCCATGCACGGAGCGGCCGAGGCATGAGCAGCGCGCGCACGCACAGTCTGCGAGACGTGGTGCGCCCGTACGTCGCGGCCTTTGCTTCGCGCTTCCTGCAGATGCTGCAGTACCGAACAGCAGCGCTCGCGGGCTTTGCCACGCAGTGCTGGTGGGGCGGCATCAAGGTGATGGTGTTCGCCGCGTTCTACGGCGGGACGGCCATTGCGGGCGCGAGTTCATCGATGTCGCTCGCACAGGCCATCACCTACACATGGCTGGCGCAGGGCATGCTCGTGCTGATGCCCTGGTTGGGCGACCCGGAGGTGGGGCAGGCCGTGCGCACTGGTGCGGTCGCCTACGACCGGCTGCGTCCGGTGGACGCCTACGCGCTCTGGTTCGCGCGCAGCGCCGGCTGGATCGCGGCGCGCCTGTTGCCGCGCGTGGCGCTCATGGCCGCTTTCGCTGCGGTCGCGTTGCCGTTGGTGGGCCTGGGCGATTGGGCCTGGCAGTTGCCTGCGAGTGTGACGGCTGCCGTCGCGTTCCTGCTGTCAGCGCTGCTCGCGCTGCTGCTTTCTACTTCGATGGTGATGCTGCTCAACGTGGCGGCCACGGCGGCGCTGAACGAGCGCGGCATCAATGCGGTGGCAACGCCCGTGGTCATCGTGCTTTCGGGCAACCTGTTGCCGCTCGCGCTGATGCCTGATGGCTGGCAAACCGCGCTGTTGGTTCAACCGTTGGCGGGCCTGATGGACATTCCGGCGCGGTTGTACTTCGGGCAACTGAGTGGTTGGCATGCGCTGGCCGGCCTGGGGTTGCAGTGCTTCTGGATCGCGGTGCTGGTTACGTTGGGCCGGTTTGCGATGGGGCGCACGATGCGCAGTCTTCAGATTCAGGGGGGCTAGGATGGGAATTTCCTGCCTTTCTGCTCTTTGCGTTGTTCGTTTGGGGCTCGGTTGTTCAGGGCGACACTCACGTCGACACGGTGCTCTTTTTCGCGAATGTCCCCCGCTTCGCTCCTCCTTTATTTCGCGAAAAAGAGCCCCGTATCGGCGCGAGCGCTCAGAGCACTGGTTGATCGGCCGCAAGCGCACGGCGTGTCCATGTGCGAATGGCACCAGGTGTTCCCCGCAGCGAAATAAAGGAGGAGCGAAGCGGGGGACATTCGCGGAGGGGAGCACCTGGTGTCATTCGCACTCGCCCCGAACGAACTCCCCCGAGCACAAGAACCCGCACCACAACACAAGGCAGGGCAACTGAAATGGGCTCGCTCCCCCTCTTCTTCCGTCTCGTGCAGGCGTCAGTCGGCGGCCAGGCCCGCTATCCCGCCTCGGCGCTGCTGTTGACCCTGGGCCAGTTCCTGGGCAGTGGCATCGAGGTGGTCGCCGTCTGGGCGCTGTTCCATCGCTTCGGCGACGTGCAGGGCTGGCACATCGGCGAGGTGGCGCTGTTCTACGGTTTGGTGAACTGCATGTTCGCCATTGCCGATGCGCTGGGGCGCGGCTTCGACGTGCTCGGCACTGAGTTCCTGCGCACGGGTGCGTTCGACCGCCTGCTGCTGCGCCCGCGTCCGCTCGCGCTGCAACTGATGGGGCATGACTTCCGCATCAGCCGCATGGGCCGGCTGCTGCAGGGCGTCGGGGTGATGGTGTTCGCCACGTACCAGGCGAACATCGCGTGGACACCGGCCACGGTGGCGGTGGCGCTGTTCGCGCTGGCCGGCGGCATCGCGTTGTTCCTCGGCATCCTGGTGCTGCAGGGCACGCTGGCGTTCTGGACCGTCGAGAGCCTGGAGATTGCCAACGTGCTCACTTATGGCGGCGTGCAGGCGGCGCAGTATCCGCTGGCGCTGTATGCGAACTGGTTTCGCCGTGTGTTGACCTTCGTCGTGCCGTTGGCCTGCGTGGCCTATTACCCGGCGCTGACCATTCTCGGCAAGGCCGACCCGTTGGGCGCGCCGGATTGGATGGGCATGGTGTCGCCGCTCGCGGGCTTCGTGTTTCTGGCCGCCGCCTTCGGTGTGTGGCGGCTGGGGCTGCGGCGCTACGCCTCGACCGGGAGTTGACCCGGCGCAGCGAAGCGCGCCGACGTCACTTACTTCTTCGGCGTGGCCTTCTTGGCGCGATGCTCGGCAAGAAGAATCCCGGCGGTTTCATAGAACGAGAAGATGGAATCTTCGCCGCCGTTGGCAAACTGCTTGGCCACCTTGTTGAACGGGAAGACGATGAATTCGGGCTCGCACTGCAAGGCGACCTGACCTTCGCTTCCGACCCAGGTGCAGCCGTACGTGCGCCGCATGGCCTCGCCCAGGTAGGAGCCCAGGACCTGCGAAATCCCCGAAGCATCAGGGATCTTGGATCGCGTTCTCTCTATGTAGCCGTCGAGCCATTTCACGGATTCAGGCGTGAAATTGAAGTCCACGCCGGAGATCGGGCCGAGCCGGTCTTGAACAGACTTCGCGTTCGCCTCGATGGATGCAATCTGTGCGGGCGTGATGGAAGACGAAGACATCTTGGACGAATCCCGGGCGTTGTTCGAGGGCGACTGTGCCCATGCGGATGGCAGCGGCAGCAGCAAGCTCGCCGCGATCAGCGCAGCACGCAGGTACAACATGCTCAACCCGCGCTCTGCAGCGCCAACCCCGCATGCTCGCGCAGCGGATGGAAATGAATCTTCGGAAAACGTTCCTGCGCCAGCCGCACGTCGTAAGGCGAGGTGCACAAGAAGGCCAGCGTGTCGGCCGCATCCTTGGCCATGCGCACCGGATACGCGTTGACGAATTCGCGCAGCTCGGCCGGGGTGTCGGCAGTGATCCAGCGCGCGCCCGTGTACTGGCAGCCTTCGAGCCGCACGTCGGCGTCGTACTCGGCCTTCAGGCGGTGCTGCACCACTTCGAACTGCAGCTGGCCGACGGCGCCCAGCAGCATTGGGCCGCCGACTTCGGGGCGGAACACCTGGATCGCGCCTTCTTCGCCGAGCTGGGCCAGGCCCTGCTGAAGCTGCTTGGTGCGCAGCGGGTTCTTCAGGATCACCGTCATGAACAGTTCGGGCGCGAAGAAAGGCAGGCCGGTGAACTGCAGGCTCGCGCCGTCGGTGATGGTGTCGCCCAGTTGCACGCCGCCGTGGGTGGTAAAGCCCACGATGTCGCCTGCATACGCCTCTTCGACCGCTTCGCGGCGCTGGCTCATGAAGGTCACGACGCTGGTGGGGCGCAGTTCTTTCGAGGTGCGCTGCACCTTCAGCTTCATGCCCGGCGTGTACTTGCCCGAAGCCATGCGCACGAAGGCGATGCGGTCGCGGTGGTTGGCGTCCATGTTGGCCTGCACCTTGAAGACCACGCCCGCGAAGTCCTTGTCCTCGGGCTGGATTTCCTTCACCACCGGCTGGCGGTTGACCAGCGTGGTGCTGGTGCGCGACTGCGGTTGCGGCGCCAGGTCGACCAGCGCATCCAGCACTTCCATCACGCCGAAGTTGTTCACGCCCGAGCCGAAGAACACCGGCGTCTGCTTGCCGGCCAGGAAGGCTTCGCGGTCCCAGGTCGGCGAGGCACCCGTGGCCAGCTCCATGCTGTCCATGGCGGATTCGAAATCGGCGCCGAAGCGCTTGGTGAGCGTTTCGCGTTCGGTCAGCGCGATGGTCTCGAAGTCATGCGGCAGCCGCTCGCTGCCCGACTCGAACACCGTCATCGTCTGCGTGCGCAGGTTCATGATCCCGCGGAAAGTCTTGCCCTGGCCCACGGGCCAGGTCATGGGCACGCAGGGCATGCCGAGTTCGCGCTCCACTTCGTCCAGGATGTCCAGCGGCTCGCGCACTTCCCGGTCCATCTTGTTGACGAAGGTGATGATGGGCGTGTCGCGCTGGCGGCAGACCTCGATCAGGCGGCGCGTCTGCGCTTCCACGCCGTTGGCCGCGTCGATCACCATCAACGCCGAGTCGACGGCGGTGAGCACGCGGTAGGTGTCTTCCGAGAAGTCCTTGTGGCCGGGCGTGTCGAGCAGGTTGATGACGTGGTCGCGGTACAGCATCTGCATGACCGACGAGGCCACCGAAATGCCGCGCTGCTTTTCGATTTCCATCCAGTCGGACGTGGCGTGGCGCGAGGCCTTGCGCGCTTTCACCGAGCCGGCGATCTGGATCGCGCCCGAGAAAAGCAGCAGCTTTTCGGTCAGCGTGGTCTTGCCGGCGTCAGGGTGGGAAATGATCGCGAAGGTGCGACGGCGGCGGGTTTCAGCAACAAAAGACAAGATGGGCAATCTGCGGGGGAATGCAGCGATTTTAGAAGGCCGCCCCGGAAGAGGTTGCGGCACCCCCGCGATGTGCCCGGTTTCAGCGTTCTTCTGCGCGGTATCCGGCGAAGCGGACGCCGTTGAAGGTGTGGGTGCAGCACGGGCAATTGGGTGTCATCTGCTCGGGGCCCAGTTTCGGGTTGACGATGCGCAACTTGCCCTCGGCATCGACGAACAAGCCGCTGTAATAGCTGGACTCGCCCGCCCTGACGACATCCTGTTTCTCCTCTTCGCGCAGGGCCACGAGCCAGAAGATCGGTTCGGGCCGGTCAAGGCGTGCAACGGCTTCGCGATGGACCTCGTCCCAGTTCGTGCCGACTTTCGAAAGGAGGAATCGGAACAGCGGCGTGTAGTCGAGCCCGCGCTGCCGTTTCCCGTGCATTGCGCTGCGGGTGGCTTCCGAGTGCACGTGGTCCTTCGTGTTTCGGTCGTGCCGGTAGTCGCCGCCGACGTCGTGATGCACGTTTCTCGCTTTGGTGTTCACCTTGCGGTAGAGGGGCTCCTTTTGCATGAGGGCATTGTGCAGGGCCGCGCTCAGGCCCCAAGCGCCTCGTTCATCCCATAAGCCCGCATCTGCGCCTCGAACCGCGCTACGTCGTGGCTCAGCACCACGAGGTCGTGCGTCACGCCCTGCCAGTCCTTCACATGCTTGCCCAGCAGGGCCTCGGGGCGAAAGCCCAGGGCCTGGAAGACGGCGATGGCGCCGCGCTGGTCGACGGTCATGCGTGCGACGAGTTTTTCCGCGCCGCGCTCGATGGCGAGCGCGCAGGCTTCCCGTGCGAGCCGGTGGCCCAGGCCGTTGCCGCGCTGCTCGGGCGAGGCCAGCACACGCAGCTCGGCCACGTGGCTGGACCACGAGTGCGGATCGCGGATCACCGCCGCGCAGCCGAGCACCGTGTCGCCGCGCACGGCCAGCACGCTGTCGATGTCGCCGCGCTCGATGGCGCGAATCCACGCGCCCATCACCTTGGGTTGCGTGATGTCGCGCGGCAAAAAGAGCAGGTCGTGCGCGGGCAGGGCCTGCGCGAAGGCCAGCACGGCGGCGGCGTCGTACGCGGTCATCAGGCGCAGGACGATGTTGCCTTCACTGCTCGTCACGGTGCGCGGATAGGTCCGCGAAAAGGAATCGGAAACGGTGGTGATGGTCATGTCGATCGCACTCCAAGCCATTCGTCGAGTTTGGGCCACAGCCTGCGCACCGCGTTGGCGCCCGCGGCCAGGCTGACGTGGCCGCCCTTGAGCACGATCTCTTCCTTGTCGGCCGAGCCGATGTTGGCAATGAGCGGCTGGCCGGCCTCGTACGGCACGATGTGGTCGTGCTGCGCGAGCGCATGCAGCACCGGCACCTTGATGTTCTCCAGCAGCACCTTGCGGCCGCCGAGCACCAGCTCGTTCTTGAAGAGCTTGTTGTCCCACATCAGCTCTTTGACGGTCTGGCGGAAGTACTCGCCGGCCAGCGGCAGCATCTCGGCGCCCCAGCGGTCGAACATGCGGTAGGACTTTACGAACTCGTCGTTGGCCATGTTGTCCCACAGTTGCACCACGCCGGCGCTGCGGCCCGCGGGGCGCAGCATGTCGAAGGAGGCGAACAGCATCTCGGGTGGCACGTTGCCCACGGTGTCGATCAGGCGGTCGACGTCGAAGTAACGGCGATCCGACCACGCATGAAAGAGCTTCATGCGGCTGAAGTCGATGGGTGTGGTGAAGAGCGCGAGGTTCTTCATCGGCCCGCCGGGGTGCAGCGCCGCGTACATCGTGGACAGCACGCCGCCCATGCAGTAGCCGGCGATGGTCACGTCTTCCTCGCCCGAGTCTTCCTGCACGCGGCGGATGGAATCGGGAATGAAGTCGAGCACGTAGTCTTCGATGCGCAGGCGCTTCTCGTCGGCGCGCGGCGCGTTCCAGTCCATCACGTAGACGTCGTAGCCCTTGAGCAGCAAATACTCGACCATGCTCTGGCCCGGCGCGAGGTCGAAGATGTAGGCGCGGTTGGTGGTGGCCATCACCATCAGCACGGGCACGCGGTAGATCTCGTCGACCAGCGGGCGGTAGTGGTACAGGCTCAGGGTGCCGCGGCGATGGATCTCGTCTTTCGGCGTCAGGCCGACGGCCGGCGCGGCGGAGGTGAGGAAGTCGAGGCCCTTGATGTTGCGCTGGATCGCACGCTCGATTTCTGCGCCGATGTCGGGCAGGGCGAGATCGGCGGGGGGATTCATCGTGCGCGCTTTCTGGCGGGGCGCTTCGTGGGGGCAGCGGGTGTTTTCGCAGCCGCCGCGGCAGGTTGTGCGCCTGGCGGCTGCTTCGTCCGGCGCGGCTTGACGGGCGCGGCGGCCGTTGCAACGGCCACCGGGCTGCGGCCGCCTTCCATCGCGCGGCTGATGTTCGCCAGGTGGTCGTCGATGCGCTGCAACTGCTCGCCCAGCGCCTGGATGTCGGCGCGCGTCGGCAGGTTCAGCAGCGTGAGGTAGCGCGCCATCAGCTCGCCCAGCCCCTTCTGCGCCGTCAATGAGGCGTTCATGCCGCCATGCATGCCCTGGCGGAACGGGTCCGAGGACATGGTCTCGTTGGCGAACTCGTTGGTGCTTTTCTCCCACTGGGCCGTCAGCTCGCGCCACATGGCCATCGGGTCGAGGGACGAGAACTGGGTCATGGAAAAAAGCTCCGTCGTCAGTGATCGCGACGCTGCGCCGTGTGCGCGGCGATGGCGTCGATGATCTGCGGCCACATCGGAATCGGCAGCGCATGGCCCATGCGCGGTATGCGCAGAAGCCGCGCGCCGGGAATGGCATCGGCCACGTCGACGCCGCATTCCACCGGCACCAGCGGATCGACGTCGCCGTGGATCACCAGCGTGGGCACGCGCACGTCGCGCAGCGCGGGCTTGCGGTTGCCCGACGCGAAGATCGCCGCCAGTTGGCGCGCCACGCCGGCCGGGTTGAGCCCGCGCAGGAAGGTGAGCTGCGCGCGCTCGGCATCGCGTGCCTCGTCGAGCGGAAAGGCGTCGGGGCCGCGCAGCACGCGCCACACCTTGGCGTAGTGCGGCAGGTAGGCCTCGAAGGTGGTGGGCGAGGGCGAGAACAGCACCGCCATCGCTTCGGGCGTGGGCGGCGGCAGGCCCGGGCTGCCGGTGGTCGACATGATGCTGGTGAACGAATGCATCCGCTGCGGATGATGGATCGCCAGCTCCTGCCCGATGGCACCGCCCATCGAGGCGCCGACGATGTGCGCGCGCTCGATCTTCAGCGCATCGAGCAGGCCGATGCAGTCGTTGGCCATGTCGCGCAGCGTGTAGGGCGCCTGCAGCGCCTTGCCCGCCATGGCCTGCAGCATCAGCGCCTGGATGTCGGGCACGCCCAGATGCGACAGGTGCGTCGAGTGGCCGATGTCGCGGTTGTCGAAGCGGATCACCCGGTGCCCGCCCGCTTGCGCGAGGCGGGCGCAGAAGGCGTCGTCCCACGCCACCATCTGGGCACCGAGGCCCATGATCAGGATCAGCGGCGGCGCGCCCGGGTCGCCGAAGCTGTCCCATGCGAGTTCGATGCCATTGGCGCGCGTGCGATGTTCGATGTTGTGCTGCGGAACGGCGGTCATGGGGCTGCCGGCTTGCTTGGCTTGTTTGCTTACTTGCGCTGCAGCAGCTTGGTCACTTCGTCCACGTTGGACTGGATGCGCTGGCGCACCACGTCGAAGGCATCGGCCTGCGACTTGGCGGCGAGGTTGGCCAGTTCCTTGATGTCGTCGATGGCGCGCTGGAACGACTGGCGGCCCAGTTCGTCGAGCTTGGCGAGGTTGGCCTTGGCGTCCTTGCCGGGCATTTCCTTGGCCGCCGTCTGCCATTCGGTGATGGCGCTCTTGATCATCTCGGTCTGCCGCTGCACCACGGTCTGCAGGCCCTGGTAGGACTTCTCGTTGGCCTGCATCAGCGCCTGCAGGTCCTTGCGGCCGCTTTCGAGCAGCTTGCCCGCGCCGCCGGTCAGGTTGAGTTCCTGCAGGCGGTCGGTCATGCCCTTGAGGTTCTTCAGCGGGTTGAGCATGTCGGCGGCGCTGGGGCCTGCCGCCTTGGTGCTGCCACTGCTGCTGGCAGTGGTCTTCTTGGCGGCGGCTTTCTTGGCAGTGGCCATGGTGCGGTATCTCCTGTGCGGGTGAACGGGTGGATGGCAAGGACCAGCCGGACGGCAAAAGTCCCTCGCCACGATACGCCGCACCGGCACGGCCAAGCTCACCGCAGCGAAAAAAAGGCCTGCGGGATTTCCCTTGGGTAACCGATGGATTACATCGGCGGCGCGAAGCCGTTGCGCCCGGCCGTCACGCGCAGCGCCGTGGGCGTGCCGTTCTTTTCCTGCGCGTTCACAAGCACCTTGGCGCCGGGCACCAGCAGGGCCTCGGTGCCGGGGCGGAAGGTGACCACGGGCACGTCGGGCGGCACGATCACGGTCTTCTCGCCGCCCTTGTAGGTCAGCCGCAGCTGCTGGCCGCCGTGCACCGATTTCGGTGCGGAGGCAAGGTCCGCCACGGTGGCGTTGGTCATGGTGCTCTGCGGCAGCAGGTCCCACGGGCGATGGCCTTCGCCGGTGCCGCGCGCGGCCTCGGGGAACACCACCACTTCGAGCGCCTTCTGCGTGCCGTCGGCCTGCGGCATGGCGGCGGTGCCGATGAAGCTGCCGCGCTTGATGTCGGACAGCTTGATGCGATAGACCTCCGACACCGCCATGTCGGCCGGCCGCGCAAGGCTGATGACTTCGCCGCCACGGTCCTGCACGATGAGGGTGTTCGCGTCGACGCGCACGAGGGTGCCGCGGATGCGCACGGTCTCGGAGGTCTGGGCGGCTGCGGAGAGCGGCAGAACGGCGGCGGTCAGGCACAGGGCGGCGGTGGCGAGCAGGGCCTTGGGGGCGCCGGATGGAAGCGACATGAGAGCTTTCGAGGATGGGGGGTGAAGGCAATGTACGCCGCTGCGGCCAAACGTGCTGGCTGCCGAATTAGCTGGAAATGAGCACGCGGAATGAAGAAAGGCCGCATGCCGCGCGATGCGGCATGCGGCCTTTGGCCTGCGCCTTCGGAGCGTCAGTCGATCAGGTCGATTTCAATCGCGCCGGCGGTGGCCGGGTTGCGCGAACCGACCATCGCGAAGAGCTTGCTGCTCTGGCTCGCGAAGTGGCCTTCGGGGCCGCTGAACGAGGCCAGGCGCATGTTGAGCGGGCCGATGATGCCCATCGTGGCGAGCGTGGCACTGCGTGTGGCCGACGTGCCGTCGGGAAGCACCTGCGTGCGCGCATAGCTGGTGGCACCGATGGATGTGCTGCCCCAACTGCCGTTGGTGGCGCCGCCGCGCGCGGCGATGGTGGGCCAGGTCGCGCGCTCCGGCAGGCCGATGCGGAACACCGAGGTGGTGGGCGTCGAAGGCACGATGCCGGCCGAGAGATACACGTTGTCGCCGCCGACGCGTGCGATGCCGAAGTTGCCGTTGTCCGACGGATTGGTCACGTTCACGATGTGCCAGGTGTCGACGGTCGGCCCGGCGGACACGGTGTACGTCCGCACCGAGGCTGTGGGGCAGTTGTCGATGCGGTACACCCCGTTGTCGTTGCACAGGTAGAGCGTGGTGCCGCCGTTGGCGACCTGGATCTGGGTGATCGACGAATCCCCGGTGGTGGCCGTCAGGTTGATGCCCAGGCGGTTGTAGACACCGTCGAGCTCGGCCTGTGCCTTGACCAGCGCACGCGAGGCGACGAACGGACGCACCGCGTAGCTGGCCGGCGTGACCTGCGCCACCGCGAACGGGAATGCGCCGACCACCGTGTCCGTCGTCAGCCTGAAGCGCGCCGTGTTCACCGGGCTTGTGATGCGGCTGCTGTCGAAGACGAAGCTGCCCGCCTCGGCGCTGTCAGCCGTGAAGCTGCCGGATGCAGTGGTGCCGGTGTCGTCGGTCATCTCGTAGCGCAGGCTGTCCATGTTCAGCGCCAGCGTCTGCCGCGAGCCGTTGGCGGCGTAGACCTTGTAGCGGCCGTTGCGCGCATCGGGGGCCGTGCCGGTGTCGATCAGGTTGATCTGCACGTAACCCTGCGTGTTCGGATTGCGCGTGCCGACCACCACCGACAGCAAGCCGTTCTGCATCGCGTAGTACTTGCGCGTTCCGCTGCCGTTGACCAGGCGGATGCCTTCGGGCTGCGACGAGAAGGTGCCGCCCACCGGAAGCGTCAGGATGCCGTAGCTGCCATCCGGGTTGGTGGCCGTTCGCACCGAGTTCGCGGTGTCGACGAGGTTGCTGCCCCAACTGCCCTCGGTCGATGCGCCCAGGCCGCGCGTGGTGGGCCAGTTGGGCGACTCGGGCAGGGCGATCCGCATGAACTGCACCGCCGGCGTGGTGCTCAGGCCCGCGCTCAGATAGACGTTCTGGCCCCCGATGCGCGCCATGCGGAAGTTCGCGGTTTCGTTCGCGTTGGCGGTGTTCGTCGCGACCCATGCGTCGTCGGTTCCAGCCGCGACCGTGTAGGTTCGCTTCGAGGCGGCGGGGCAGAGGTCGATCTTGTAGATCACGTTGTCGAAGCAGAACTCCAGCAGCGTGCCGCTGCCCGAAATGCGCATGGCGAGCATCTGCGAATCCGGGCCACCGGGACTGCGCGTGATGCCGAAGCGGTTGTAGGTGCCGTCCAGTTGCGATGCGGTGGTCACGAAGTCGCGTGCGGCCGCGAAGGGCTGTACGGCGTACGTGGCGGGGCTCGAATACGCCGTCTGGAACGGGAACGCACCGACGATGGCATCGGCCGTGACACGGAAGCGCGCCGTGTTCGCCGTAGTGGTGACGCGGCCGCTGGCAAAGACGTAGGTGCCCGGTTCGGTGAAGTCCTCGCTGAAGGAGCCGGATTCCGCCGCGCCGAGGTTGTCGGTCATCGTGTAGCTGCCAGCGTCGAAGTCGACCGACAGCGTCTGCTGCGTGCCGTTGGCCGCGTAGACGCGGTAGGTGCCGCTGCGCGCGTCGGTGTTGTCCTGTGCCTTGGCCATCGCAGGGGCCATCGCGACCTCCGCTTGCGGCTGGGCATTGCCAGCGGCAAGCGGGAGCCCGCCGCCCGGTGCACCGCCACCACCACCTCCGCAGGCCGCCAGCAAGGCGACCAGTCCGCAACCCGCGAGATATCTCGTCACTCTCATGTGGATCCCTCTTCTTTTCAGATGGGCTAGGCAGCGAGCCGGCTGGCTCCTGAACCGAACCCCGGGGAAATCGTAAAAAGAGGTGTCTGTAACGCCGAGGCTGACAAATGCCAGCCCAAACCCCCCGGCTTGGCTCGGCCTTGCGCCCCGTCTACAATCCGCCGTTCCGAGGAGCGTTGCAGCGCCATCAGGCGTGAGGCTCGGACCACATCGCAACCACGCTCACCCGCTGTTCTCGCGGTGAGTTTTTTCCCCGTACGCAGTGGCATCTTTCAAACCAGTTTTGGAGTTCTCATGAGCGCTGTTCTCAAGCCGACCCCCGTTTCGACCGTCAACCAGGCGATCGCCGACCTTTCCCTTGCCGCCTGGGGCCGCAAGGAAATCCGCATTGCGGAAACCGAAATGCCCGGCCTGATGGCCATCCGTGAAGAGTTCTCCAAGGGCCAGGCGCTCAAGGGCGCGCGCATCACGGGCTCGCTGCACATGACCATTCAAACGGCCGTGCTGATCGAGACGCTGCAAGCCCTGGGCGCCGAAGTGCGCTGGGCTTCGTGCAACATCTTCTCGACGCAGGACCACGCCGCCGCCGCCATCGCTGCCGCAGGCACGCCGGTGTTCGCCATCAAGGGCGAGTCGCTGACGGACTACTGGGAATACACGCACGCCATCTTCGACTTCGGCCCCAAGGGTTCGAAGGGTGAAGGCCCGAACATGATCCTGGACGACGGCGGCGACGCCACGCTCTTGATGCATCTGGGCCAACGCGCCGAGAAGGACCTGGGCGTGCTGGCCAACCCGACCAGCGAAGAAGAGCGCATCCTGTACGCCGCGATCAAGGCCAAGCTGGCTGTCGATTCGACCTGGTACACCCGCAAGTCCGCCGAAATCATCGGTGTGACCGAAGAAACCACCACGGGCGTGCACCGCCTGAACGAGATGAGCGCCAAGGGCACGCTGCTGTTCCGCGCCATCAACGTGAACGACTCGGTCACCAAGAGCAAGTTCGACAACCTGTACGGCTGCCGTGAATCGCTGGTGGACGGCATCAAGCGCGCAACCGACGTGATGATCGCCGGCAAGGTCGCTTGCGTGGCCGGCTACGGCGACGTGGGCAAGGGCTCGGCACAGGCACTGCGCGCACTGTCGGCGCAAGTGTGGGTGACCGAGATCGACCCGATCAACGCCCTGCAGGCCGCGATGGAAGGCTACAAGGTCGTGACCATGGAATATGCCGCCGACAAGGCCGACATCTTCGTGACGACCACCGGCAACAAGGACGTCATCACGCACGACACGATGGCCAAGATGAAGGACCAGGCCATCGTCTGCAACATCGGCCACTTCGACAACGAGATCGACGTCGCTTCGATCGAGAAGTACGAGTGGGAAGAAATCAAGCCGCAGGTCGACCACATCACCTTCCCGGACGGCAAGAAGATCATCCTGCTGGCCAAGGGCCGCCTGGTGAACCTGGGCTGCGGCACGGGCCACCCGAGCTTCGTGATGTCGTCGTCGTTCGCGAACCAGACCATCGCCCAGATCGAGCTGTTCACCAAGCCCGACGCCTACCAGGTCGGCAAGGTCTACGTGCTGCCCAAGCACCTGGACGAGAAGGTCGCACGCCTGCACCTGAAGAAGGTCGGCGCCATGCTGACCGAACTGACGGACTCGCAAGCAGCCTACATCGGCGTGAGCAAGAACGGCCCGTACAAGCCGGACACGTACCGCTACTGATCGGGCACATGCGCGCTGATCAACTGTTGGTGGAGCGCGGCCTTGCCGCGTCGCGTTCGCAGGCCGTGCGGCTGATTGCCGGCGGCATGCGCTGGCGCGACGCGGGCACGAGCGACGCGTGGCGCTCGGTCGTCAAGAACAAGGACGACGTGCCCGAGTCCGCCGAGCTGGAACTGGTCGATGCGGCCGAGGCGCGCTATGTGTCGCGCGGCGGCCTCAAGCTCGAAGGGGCACTGCAGGTCAGCGGGATCGATCCCGCCGGCAAGCTGTGCTTCGACGTGGGCCAGTCGACCGGCGGCTTCACCGATTGCCTGCTGCAGCGCGGCGCGACGAAGGTCGTGGGGGTCGATGTCGGCCACGGGCAACTGCATGCGAAGTTGCGCGAGGACGAGCGCGTGGTCGCCATCGAAGGTGTCAATGCGCGGGCCCTCTCGCCGGACGATCTGGAAGAAGAGGGCGAGTCGCGTTTCGACCTGATCGTTGGCGACCTGTCGTTCATCTCGCTCACGCTGGTGCTGCCGGCTGTCGTCGAGTTTTTGGCCGATGACGGCCGCCTGCTCCTGCTGGTCAAGCCGCAGTTCGAACTGCAGCCCGGACAGGTCGGCAAAGGCGGTATCGTGCGCGACGAGTCGATGTATGCGGTGGTCGAAAAGCGCCTGCGCGACGCCTGCGAGGCGCTCGATCTGCGCGTGCTGCAGTGGTTCGACAGCCCGATCGCTGGCGGCGACGGCAACCGCGAATTTTTCATTCATGCCGTTCGCGCGGACGCAGCGAACGGTTCTTAAGGGGACGCAGGTGCGCCTTCCGCTGAGCTTCGAATTCTTTCCGACCAAGACGCCTGAAGGCGCGGTCAAGCTGCGCGCCGTGCGTCAGCAGCTGTATGTGCGCAAGCCTCAGTTCTGCTCGGTCACGTATGGCGCGGGCGGCTCCACGCACCACGGCACTTTCGGTGCGGTGCAGGAAATATTGTCCGAAGGCGTTGATGCAGCGAGCCATTTCTCGTGCATCGGCGCCACGCGCGCCACGGTGCGCGAGCAGCTCGCCGAGCTGAAGGCCATGGGTGTCAAGCGCCTGGTGGCATTGCGCGGCGACCTGCCGAGCGGCTACGGCATCGGCGGCGAGTTTCTCTATGCAAGCGACCTCGTGTCCTTCATCCGCGAAGAGACCGGCCGCGACTTTCACATCGAGGTGGCTTGCTACCCCGAAATTCATCCGCAGGCACGTTCGCCCGAAGCCGACCTGCAAGCCTTTGCCGCGAAGGTGAAGGCGGGAGCCGATTCGGCCATCACGCAGTACTTCTTCAGCCCCGAGGCCTACTTCCGCTTCGTCGACGACGCGCGCAAGCTGGGGCTCGACACGCCCATCGTGCCCGGCATCATGCCGATCACGAGTTCGACGCAACTGATGCGTTTCTCGGACGCCTGCGGCGCCGAGATTCCGCGCTGGATCCGCCTTCGGTTGCAGGGCTTTGGCGACGACACGGCATCGATCAAGTCCTTCGGACTCGACGTGATCACCGACCTGTGCGCGCGCCTGCGCGACGGTGGCGCACCGGCGCTGCACTTCTACACGATGAACCAGTCGGCGGCGACGCTGGCTTTGCTGGAGCGCCTCGATTGAGGGGCGGCGCGGCCGGAGCGGCGGGTACGCTGCGCGAAGGGCTTCGTTGGGCCCTCGTCGCTGCGACCTGCGTTCTTGCGGGCTGCGCCATGCCACCGGCCACCGAGGGAGCGGCCGATGGTCAATTGAAGCCCCTGGCACGCGCGCTCGCGGTGCCGCCGGGCGTGCCCGCGCGCTCCGACGTGCCTTCGGTGCGCTACGACCTGGCCGTGTCGGGCACGGGCGAGTTGACGCCCGATGACGGCGTGCCCGGCGACGACGGCCCGCGCGACATCTTCGAGCGCGGCGGTGCCTCCTGGTACGGCATCCAGTTCCATCAGCGCAAGACCGCCAGCGGCGAGCGCTTCGACATGACCGCCATGACGGCGGCCCACAAGACCCTGCCTTTCAACACGCGCGTCTGCGTGCGCAGCCTCGTGAATGGCAGCGAAGTGCTGGTGCGCATCAATGACCGTGGCCCCTACGCACTGGGCCGCGTGATCGACCTGAGCCGCGCGGCGGCCGATCGCATCGGCCTGACCGGGCTGGGCATCAAGCAGGTGGCGCTGACCGTCGTCGACCGCGAGGGCATGCGCTGCGGCGGCCTGTCCGTGGAGCCGGGCGATGCACAGGCGCCCGCGCCGGTGGCCGATCGCGCCAAGGCGCCGGCTCCCGCACGGCGCAAGGCGGCCGTGCCGCCGCGCCGTCGCCGATAAAAAAACCGCTCGGCTTCAGCCGCCCGAATCGAGCGAGAAGGTGGCGTGCCGGTCTTGCGCCAGGCGCTCCGCCAGTTGCGGCAGCGCGGCCGCAAGCAGCGGCTTCAGCGTGTACGGCGGATTGATCAGGAACATGCCGCTGGCCGGCAGGCCCGGGCGGTGCGTTTCGCCCGAGGCATCCGTCGTGATCTTGCTGGACTTGACCGTCAGCGTGGCGTGCAGCCACGACTTGCCGGCCTTGGTCGCCATCGTCTTCAGGCGCCGTGGCAGGTCGTGCGCCTCGGGGCGCGGAATGATCGGATACCAGACGGCGTAGGTGCCGGTGGCAAAGCGCTTGAGCGCCTCGGCCGCGAAGTCGAGCACGCGGGCGTAGTCGCTCTTGATCTCGTAGCTCGGGTCCATCAGCACCAGCGCGCGGCGCGAGGGCGGCGGCAGGAACTTGGTGGCGCTGCCGAAGCCGTCGTCGCGCAGCACGGCGATCTGGCGGCCGGCTTCGAGTTGGGCGATGTTGGCTTCGAGCGTGCGCGAATCGGTGGGGTGCAACTCGAACAGCTTGAGCTTGTCGTGGTCGCGCAGCAGGTGCTGCACGATGAACGGCGAGCCCGGGTAGATGCGCGCGCCGCCCTTGGGGTTGAAGTCGTGAATCACGCCGAGGTAGCGCGCGATAGCGTCGGCCAGTGGGACTTCGGCTTTGGGTGCTACCTTTTTTGCAGCAGACTTCGCAGCAGGGACGGGCGTGACGGGCTCTTTCTTTTCTGCAAGCAGGCGCAGGATGCCGTCGGCCGCTTCGCCGCTGGTGCCTGCGTAGTCGCCGTCAAGGCGATACAGGCCGGCGCCGGCGTGGGTGTCGACGACCGTCAGTGCGGCCTCTTTTTCGAGCATGTGGTCGAGCGTGGCAATCAGCACCGTGTGCTTGAGCACGTCGGCATGGTTGCCGGCATGGAAGGCGTGGCGGTAACTGAACATGGGAGTGGACCTGAATAGTGAGGAGGGGGTGGAGCGCTAGACTCTCGCGCCGCAACATTGAATTACAAAGAGGGGGCATCGATGCGAGGAGCCGGATGGCGATTTTGGGGCCTGTGCGTCGGCGCGGGCGTTTTGTCTATTTTGACCGGCTGCGCGTCCGTCACCCACGGCACCACGCAGAACGTGAAGATCGAGACCATGACAGCCGAGGGCAAGGTGGTCAATGGCGCGAAATGCCTGATCACCAACGACCGCAATGATGCGGTGATGCGCTCCGGCGACAGCGTGCCGGTGCGACGCTCCAGCGCCAACCTGTCCATCGAATGCAGCCAGCCCGGATTCGCACCTGCCAACGGACAGGCCGTGTCGCGCGCCAACGTAGGCATGGCGGGGAACATCCTGATTGGCGGCCTGATCGGCGCGGCGGTCGATGCGGGCACGGCCGCGGGCTACAACTATCCGAGCTGGATCCAGTTGATCTTCGGTGAAGTGCGCAATATCGACCGCAGCGCGCAGTCGGGCGACTCGCCGACCTCCGGCGTTCGGATCGGAGCGACCGAGATGGCAGCGGCGCCGAAGGTTGTGGCGGCGAAACCGACCGAGGAGCCGCGCCCGGCGCTCACGGCGCCGGCTCCGGAGTCGCAGCCTCTCAAGGTGGTGGCGCCCGCTTCCCCCGCCCCGCCGCCCGTGCCTTCGCCTGCGCCGCAACCGCGGCCCGAGACGCGCGTGTCGATGGATGACCTGAACGGCTTGCTGCCGGCCAAGCCATGAGCGGGCCGGTGAAGTCCCTGTCGCTGCCGGTTCGCGCAGCAGCCCTGTTCCTGGGGCTGGCCCTGGCGGCGGGCGCGGCTGCCGCGCTGGAGCCGGAGGCGCTGTTCAGCAAGGTGTCGGGCAGCGTCTGGTCGATCCGCACTTTCGACGCCCAGGAGCGCCCCTTGCGCGCAGGCAGTGCGGTGGTGATCGCGCCCGGGCGCCTTGTCACCAACTGCCACGTGCTGGCCAAGGCGAGCAACTTCGTCATCAAGCAGGACAACGTGACCTACGGCGCGACGCTGGAGTTTCCGGACCCGGCGCGTGACCTGTGCCAGATCAAGGTGGCCAACTTCACCGCCCCTGCGGTCGCGCTGGCGCCGGCGGGCAGCGCGCGCGTGGGGCAGCGGGTGTATGCCATCGGCAATCCGCGCGGGCTGGAGAACACTTTGAGCGAAGGCATCCTGTCGGGCCTGCGCGGCGGCGGTGGTGACTCGGAAGCGCGGCTGCTGCAGACCACCGCGGCCATTTCGCCCGGTTCGAGCGGCGGCGGGCTGTTCGATAGCGAAGGGCGCCTGCTCGGCATCACCAGCTTTGCCGCGCGCGACGGCGGCAGCCTCAATTTCGCGATGCCGGTCGAGTTCCTGGCGGAACTGCCGGCGCGCGCCAAGGCGATGCTGGAGGCGCGAGCCCGAGAGCCGGCCGGTGCCCGCCAGGCGGGCGGCGGCGGCGAGATGGCGTTGACGGAGCCGCTGCGCGCCGGCGATGCGCTCGAGTACGTGCGCACCGACAAGCTGACCGGCAATCGCTCGACGGTGATCTACCGGCTCGACCGGATCAGCGGCGACGAGCTGTCGTTCAACATGGGCGGGCGCGTCGAAAAAACCGACGGGCAGCTCGTTTCAGTCACTTTGCCGACCGGCGGGCTGTTCGACTCCGCCTCGCCTCCGGGCGGCTGGGTCCGCAAGGACGTGCAGCCCGGCTCCCGTTGGCATCTGGATTACCTGGCGACGTCCGGCGACAGGCTGCGGCATGAGCTGGACGCCTCGGTAGGGGCTGAACGCCAGTTCCGGGTGGGTGGCGTTGAACTCAACGTGCTGCGCGTCACCTTCCAGGGCTGGATCTACGCCTCCTATGGCACTGGCGCTTCGCTGGTCGGCACGCCTTTCAACGCGTCGGTTCTGTACAGCCCGGAATTGGGGCGGGTCGTCAGGTTCGAGGTCGAGCACCGGCGCGGCAATGCCAGCTCCACGAGCGAGACCCTCGAACTGGTGCGTATCCAGCGCTGACACGCCGCAATGGCGGGAAATTGGCCAAAAGGGCGATTCTTCGTATAATCGAGGGCTTCGCAGCGATTTTGTAGCCCCGCGGCGAGGAGCATTCACCCGCTTGCGGGCGTGCAAAACCCACCTAAGAGATTCCCATCAGAGGAACGCCGACCGTGGAAAAGGGCTCGCCAAACCCTCTTCAAAGAGAAAAACTCATGACCAAAACGTTCAGCGCCAAGCCCGCTGACGTGACGCACGAGTGGTTTGTGATTGACGCGACCGACAAGGTCCTCGGACGAGTAGCCAGCGAAGTTGCTCTCCGTTTGCGCGGCAAACACAAGGCCATTTACACGCCTCACGTCGATACCGGTGACTTCATCGTCATCATCAACGCCGCGCAACTGCGCGTCACCGGCGCCAAGTCGATCGACAAGGTGTACTACCGTCACTCGGGCTATCCCGGCGGTATCACGGCGACCAACTTCCGCGACATGCAGAACAAGCACCCGGGCCGCGCCCTGGAAAAGGCTGTCAAGGGCATGCTGCCCAAGGGCCCGCTTGGTTACGCGATGATCAAGAAACTCAAGGTGTACGGTGGTGCAGAGCACCCGCATACCGCCCAACAGCCCAAAGTGCTGGAACTGTAAGGAGCCTTGAGAATGATTGGTGAATGGAACAATGGCACCGGCCGTCGCAAATCCAGCGTCGCCCGCGTGTTTCTGAAAAAAGGCACCGGCAAGATCACGGTCAACGGCAAGGACATCCAAGCGTTCTTCGGCCGCGAAACCTCGATCATGATTGCCAAGCAGCCCCTGGCGCTGACCAACAACCTCGAAGCTTTCGACGTGATGGTCAACGTGAACGGTGGCGGCGAATCGGGTCAAGCCGGCGCCACGCGCCACGGCATCACCCGTGCCCTGATCGACTACGACGCTTCGCTGAAGCCCGTCCTGAGCCAAGCCGGCTTCGTGACGCGTGACGCACGTGAAGTCGAACGTAAGAAGGTCGGTCTGCACTCCGCCCGTCGTCGCAAGCAGTTCAGCAAGCGCTGATCCTGTTCCTTGCGAACACAAAAGCCGCCTTCGGGCGGCTTTTTCGTTGCCAGCACTTGGTGCGCGAGGCATCCGACCCCACTTGCGTCGGGGTGCACGCCGCAGTGCGCCTGCCGGAATTGCGGCATTGCAGTAGCATTCGTTCCATTGGCCGCCTGTTCGGCCCCCCAGGAGTAACCACCCCATGAGCGCCGTAGCCGAAAACATCCAGACCCAGATGCCCGAGCCGATTGTCTTTACCGACAGCGCGGCAGCCAAGGTGGCCGACCTGATCGCCGAAGAAGGCAACCCCGACCTGAAGCTGCGCGTGTTCGTGCAGGGTGGCGGCTGCTCCGGCTTCCAGTACGGCTTTACCTTCGACGAGATCACCAACGAAGACGACACCACCATGACCAAGAATGGCGTGTCGCTGCTGATCGATGCCATGAGCTACCAGTACCTGGTCGGCGCCGAGATCGACTACAAGGAAGACCTGCAAGGCGCCCAGTTCGTGATCAAGAACCCGAACGCCACCAGCACCTGCGGCTGCGGATCGAGCTTCTCGGCCTGATGCCTGGATGCTGCTGATCCAGCCCCCTCAAGAAGCCGCCTCCGGGCGGCTTTTTGCTGCCCGTCGTCTTTTCACCTTTCCCCTTCTCCCATGACCTCCGAGGCAGCCGTTCCCGTCGATCCCGCCCGCAAGAGCCTGCTGTGGCTCGTGGCCGTCGGTTTCTTCATGCAGACGCTCGACGCCACCATCATCAACACGGCGCTGCCGGCGATGGCCGCGAGCCTGGGCGAAAGCCCGCTGCGCATGCAGTCGGTGGTGGTGGCCTACGCGCTCACCATGGCGATGCTGATCCCCGCCTCGGGCTGGATTGCCGACCGCTTCGGCACGCGGCGCATCTTCTTCTCGGCCATCGTGCTGTTCGCGCTCGGCTCGGTGCTGTGTGCGCTGTCGCACAGCCTGGGCCAACTGGTGGCGGCGCGCGTGGTGCAGGGGCTCGGCGGGGCGCTGCTGCTGCCCGTGGGGCGGCTGTCGCTGCTGCGCACGGTGCCGCGTGGGGAGTTTCTCCAGGCGATGAGTTTCGTGGCCATCCCGGGGCTCATAGGGCCCTTGCTGGGGCCTACGCTGGGCGGGTGGCTGGTCCAGTACGCCTCCTGGCACTGGATTTTCCTGATCAACGTGCCGGTGGGGCTGGCGGGCTGCATCGCCACGCTCAAGTACATGCCCGACCTGCGCGGCGTCGTGCCAAAGCGCTTCGACAGCGTCGGCTACGCGATGCTGGCCTTCGGCATGGTGGCGATATCGCTGGCGCTCGACGGCGTTTCCGGGTCGGGGCTGCGCCAGGGCGGCGTGATGGTCGTGCTGATCTTCGGCTTCGCGAGCGTGGTGGCTTACTGGTTGCGCGCGGCGCGCACGCCCGAGCCCTTGTTCGCGCCCTCGCTCTTCAGCGTGCCGACGCTCAGCATCGGGCTGATCGGCAACCTGTTCTCGCGCCTGGGCAGCAGTTGCATGCCCTTCCTGGTGCCGCTGCTGCTGCAGGTGTCGATGGGCTATTCACCGGTGCGCGCCGGGCTGATGATGCTGCCGATCGCACTGGCCGGCATGGCCATGAAGCGCTTTGCCACGCCGCTGATCACGCGCCACGGTTACCGCAGGGTGCTGGTGGTCAACACCGTGCTCGTGGGGCTCACGATGGCCAGCTTCGGCCTGACGGCGCCGGGCCAGCCCATGGTGCTGCACGTGCTGCAGCTGTTGGCCTTCGGCGCGGTCAACTCGCTGCAGTTCACCGCCATGAACACCATCACCCTGAAGGACCTGGACGGCAGCATGGCGAGCAGCGGCAACAGCCTGCTGTCGATGGTGCAGATGCTGGCGATGAGCCTGGGCGTGGCGGCGGCGGGCGCTGTGCTGGCGGGCTACAACGGCATCTTCGGCACCGAGACGGCGGCGCACACGCTGGATGCCTTCCAGGCCACTTTCGCGAGCATGGGGCTGATCACGATCGCTTCTGCGCTGATCTTCTGGCATTTGCCGGGTGAAGTGCGCGCGGCGCATCCGGCGCAGCCGGAGGTTTCCGGCCAGGGTTGAAGCCGCCAGCGGGCGTTCAGGCGGGGTAGATCGCGCCCAGCACCCGGGCGCCGCGTGCGCCGGTCACGCTCGCCAGATTGCCGGGCTCGCGCCGCACGGTGGCGCGGGCCAGCCAGGCGAAGGCTGCCGCTTCGACCTGCTGGGGTGGCAGGCCATGGTCACTCGATGCCGCCACGTCCACGCCGGGCAGCAGCACCCGCAGGCGTTCGAGCAGGTGGTCGTTCAATGCACCGCCACCGCAGACGATCAGCAATTTGCTATCTTTTCCGTAGTGACGAACGTCCGCTGCACAAGCGCTAGCGGTCAATTCGGTCAGCGTCGCTTGCACATCGGCCGGCGCCATCGCCGTGGTGCCGAGCTGTGCGGCCAGCCAGGTCGGGTTGAACAGGTCGCGGCCCGTGCTCTTGGGCGGCGCCTTGGCGAAATAAGGATCGGCCAGCAACTGCGCAAGCAGGCCCGGCAGCACCTGCCCGCTGGCCGCCCACTGGCCGCCACGGTCGAAAGGCTGGCCGAGGTGGGTCTGGCACCAGTGGTCCATCAGCGCGTTGCCAGGGCCGCAGTCGAAGCCGCGCACGATGGCGCCGTCCGGCGCGTTGGTGGCCGGCAGCAGGCTCAGGTTGGAGATGCCGCCGATGTTCAGCACCGCGACGGTTTCGTCGGCGCGTGCGAACAGGGCGCGGTGAAAGGCCGGCACCAGCGGCGCGCCCTGGCCGCCGGCGGCGAGGTCGCGGCTGCGGAAGTCGCCGACCACGTTGATGCCCGTCAGTTCGGCCAGCAGCGAGGGGTTGTTGATCTGCAGCGTGTAGCCGACTTCGTCGAATTCGATCGGCCGGTGGCGCACCGTCTGCCCGTGGGCGCCGATGGCAGTGACGGCCTCAGCAGTCGTGCCGCTGTCCGCCAGAAGCTGATGGACCACGCCGGCATAAGCCCGGGCGAGTCCGTTGCTGGCGAGCGCCGCGCGATGCAGTTCGTTGTCGCCCGGCGTGTTCAGCGCCAGCAGTTCGGCCCGCAGTGACACGGGAAACTGGGCCGTCGCGTAGGCCTGCACCGCGATGCGGCCGTCGGAAAGATCGGCGAGCACGCCGTCGACGCCGTCGAGCGAAGTGCCCGACATCAGGCCGATGAAAAGTTCGGCGGCCATGATGTTCTGGGGGAGGTTGGAAAGCCGCGCGGCGGCGAGATTCAGTCCGCGCTGGCCTGGATGACCGAGAACGCGGCCGCCAGCTCGGTGCGGGCGCCCACGGCGATGCGCTCGAAGGCCGGGCGCAGTGCCGCGGTGATCGGCGCGCCGCCTTCCTGCGCGATGGACGCCGGGTCTTGATAGACGCCGCCCACGCGGAATTCGAAGTGCAGGTGCGGGCCCGTGGCCCAGCCCGTCGAACCCACCGCGCCGATGGCCTGGCCCTGGCTCACGCTCTGGCCGGCCTTGACGTCGATGCGGCTCAGGTGCGCATACGCCGTCTGCTGGTTGTTGCGGTGGTTGATGATGATGATGTTGCCGTAGCCGTTCTGCGTGCCCGCGAAATCGACCGTGCCGTCACCGACGGTACGCACCGAGGTGCCCGTGGGCGCCGCGTAGTCGATGCCGTTGTGCTGGCGCCAGCTGTTCAGGATCGGGTGCATGCGCATCGCGAAGCCGCTCGACACGCGCGAGAACTCGACCGGCGTGGCCAGGTAGGCCTTGCGCAGGCTGTCACCGTTCGGGCGGTAGTAGCTGCCCTTCTGGTTGGCGCCCGGGGGCTGGAACCAGACGGCCTGGTGCACCTTGCCGTTGTTCTCGAACTCGGCCGACAGCACGCGGCCGCTGCGCAGCGCCTGCCCGTCGGCCTCGAGTGTTTCGTAGACCACGGCGAAGCGGTCGCCCTTGCGCAGCGCGCGCACGTCGACGTCGCCCGCGAAGATGTCGGCCAGCTGGCTCGCCACGGCATCGGGAATGCGCGAGTCGTCGGTGGCTGCGAACAGAGAGGTGCGGATCGTGCCGCTGGCCAGGCGCGTGCCCGGCGTCAGCGTGTCGCGCTCGGTCACGCCGGCAAAGCCGGTTGGCGTGCGCTCGATGACGAAGCGCTTGAAGCCGCCGTCGCCGTCGGGAATCCAGCGGGCGCTGAGCTTCTTGAGCTGGTTTTCCTGCGTGGCCTCGGCCGTCACGGTGCGGCCGGCGCGCGAGAACAGCGCGTTGCGGGCTTCGGGACTGCTGCGCACGAAGGCCGTGGCGGTGGGGTCGGAAATGCCCAGGCGCTTCAGCAAAGCTTCGGCCGTGTCGCTGGAGCGCGTGACATCGGTGCGAAACAGCGTGAAGCTGAAGTTTTCGAGCGACGCGGTCTGGTCCGCGAAAGACACGGGGGCCGTCGCTTCGAGGATCTGGTGGACCGGGAGGTCGGAAGCGTCAGGACCCAGCGAGGCCACCGCGAGGGTGCCGGCGCTCAGCAGGGCCGCCGCGATGATCGCGGTGATCTGCTTGGGGTAGGTCCGGAACGTATAGGCCACGCGAGAAGCGAGAAGCTCCTCGGCGGCAAGAATGCCGTTGATCAAACTTTGAATTCCAGCTCAGGTTCTGCAAATCCGTGCTGCAAGGCCCAGTACGTTCAGGGCGGCAGGAGACGGTGCGGAAAAAGCGCCGCTTAGAATTCGGCGCTTGAAAAGTCGGGCTGAGTATAGCTTCGGCATCTAAAAAGTCAGCCAAAAAAGCCTATGAATGCCGATTCTGTTACATCCGCCAGCCTCTCGGATGGTGTAAGACAAGCACTCGAAATATCCCTCCGCGGCGCTGACGAGCTGCTGCCGCAGGATGAGTGGGTGCGCAAATTGCAGCGGGCCGAAGCCTCCGGCGCCCCCTTGCGCATCAAGCTGGGCCTGGACCCGACCGCTCCCGACATCCACATCGGCCACACGGTCGTGCTGAACAAGATGCGGCAGCTCCAGGATCTGGGGCATCGGGTGATCTTCCTGATCGGTGACTTCACCAGCACCATCGGCGACCCCTCGGGGCGCAACAACACCCGGCCGCCGCTCACCCGCGAGCAGATCGAGGCCAACGCCCAGACTTACTACAAGCAGGCCAGCCTCGTGCTGGACCCTGAGAAGACCGAGATTCGCTACAACTCCGAATGGAGCGACCCGCTGGGCGCCCGCGGAATGATCCAGCTCGCGGCCAAGTACACGGTCGCCCGGATGATGGAGCGCGACGACTTCAACAAGCGCTTCAAGGCCGGCCAGTCGATCTCGGTGCACGAGTTCCTCTACCCGCTGATGCAGGGCTACGACTCGGTCGCGCTCAAGAGCGACCTCGAACTGGGCGGCACGGACCAGAAGTTCAACCTGCTCGTCGGCCGTCATCTCCAGCAGGAATACGGGCAAGAACCGCAGTGTATACTCACTATGCCGCTGCTGGAAGGGCTTGATGGCGTCGAGAAGATGTCCAAGAGCAAGAACAACTACATCGGCATCAGCGAAGACGCCAACACCATGTTCGCCAAGGTGCTGTCGATTTCCGACGACCTGATGTGGCGCTGGTACACGCTGCTGAGCTTCCAGTCGCTGGCGCAGATCGAGGCGCTCAAGGCCGAAATCGCGGGCGGCCGCAATCCGAAGGATGCGAAGGTCGCGCTGGCCAAGGAGATCACCACGCGCTTCCACAGCGCGGCGGCGGCCGAGACGGCCGAGCAGGATTTCGTCAACCGCAGCAAGGGTGGCGTGCCGGACGAGATTCCCGAGGTGTCGCTGTCTGGCGCCCCGATGGGCATCGGGCAACTGCTCAAGCAGGCGAACCTGGCGGCTTCGGCGGGGGAAGGCAATCGCCTGATCGACGGCGGCGGCGTGCGGGTCGATTCGGCGGTGGTCAGCGACAAGGGACTGAAGCTGCCTGCGGGCAGCTACGTGGTCCAGGTCGGCAAGCGCAAGTTCGCGCGCGTGACCCTGAGCTGATCGATGGAGAAGGCCCCGTGGGGCCTTCCATCAACGGACTTCGATGGTGACGCGCCGGTTGCGCGGCTCGTCCACGTCGTCGGCCGTGGGCACCGCCAGTTCGCGTTCGCCCCGGCCCACCGCCTCGATGCGGCTCGCCGGGAACTGGCGCTCCACGAACAGTTGAACCACTTCCTGCGCCCGGCGGCGCGAAAGCTCGTCGTTCTGTTCGACGGTGCCCTTGGTGTCGGTATGGCCCGTCACCACGATGTCGCCGCCGCTGCGCGACAGCGCCGCAGCCAGCGCCTCGGTCATGATCTGCTGCGACGCAGGCGTCAGCGTGGTGCCGCCCAGTTCGAAGTACACCGTGTAGCGCTGCGGCAGGGGCGGGCGCATGTCGAACAAGGGCTTGTTCTCCGCCTGCACCTTCGCTGCATCGGCCCGGTCGACAACCGGCGCACCCTTGGCGCCCACGGCCGCCGTGGCGCGCTGGTAGGGCTGCGAGAGGACTTCTTCGCCGTCCTTGGCGCGCACCACCACGGCGGAAGGCTTGCCGTCAGCCTGGGGCAGCAGCACCACGCGCGTGCCCGGCGTCGAGCATGCGGCGAGCAGCAGGGCCACCAAGGCGGTGGCAAGAAGCGAGGCGCAGCGCGATGTCTTCATCTTCATGGCTGGCCGTCCGCCTGCACGATGAAGTCGGTGCCGCGGATGCCGATGGTGGCGGTCTGTGTCTCGACCCGCACCGCGTCGGGGTTCGTCTTGCCGATCAGGCCGGTGATCATCCGCATCGAGCCGCGCAGCAGCGAAACCAGCATGCCGCCTTCATGGGTGGTGCCGTCGAAGTGGAATTCCTTCAGGTCCAGCCGCGACGAGGGGCCGACCACCAGGGTCGTGTCGTCGCGCAGCACCACGGCGGCGGAGGAGTCGGGGCCGGTCACGATCCGGTCGACGGCGCCCAGCGCGTCACCGGGGTTGGCCGGGCGCGTGGTGCCGGTCGCGCCGAGCAGTTGCACGTTGCCGCGCACGGACTTCACGAAACCCGCGCGGAGGTCGGCGGGTGCGGCAGATGCCACGGCGGGCGCTGCAACGGTTGCAGCGGGCGTTGCGGGTGCGGGGGGCGGTGTCTGGGCTTGGGCCAATGTGGCTGAGCCCACAATGGCAAGACCGCCCAGGGCGATCAAGAAATTTTTCATCGTCTGGCTCTCTGCGATTGGAATGTTTCGCAATGGTCGTAAATGTTAATGCGAAGGCGTTACATATGGACACGAGGCCGATAATTCACTCGGTTCTTGCGGCCTTTTACCGCTTTTCGCGTGGCGTTCTGCCCAAAACCCGACCAAATTTGCATGACGTTGAACCCTAAAACGCTGCTTCGTGTGTCAGTCGTCGTTGCCTTGATCACCATCGTGCTCAAGGGGTCGGCCGGCTACATGACGAATTCGATGGGCCTGATCTCGGACGCGATGGAGTCCTTCGTCAACCTCGCCAGCGCCATGTTCGCGCTGGCCATGGTGACCATCGCCGAGCGCCCGGCCGACGACGACCACCCCTACGGCCATCACAAGGCCGAGTATTTTTCCTCGGGCTTCGAGGGCTTCCTGATCGTGGGTGCCGCCATCGCGATCCTGTGGGTTTCCATCCAGCGGCTGCTGTCTCCCCAGCCTCTTGAGCAGTTGGGTTGGGGCCTGGCGCTGTCGGTGATCAGCTCGGGCTTCAATGCGGCGCTGGCCTTCGTGCTGTTCCGCGCGGCGCGCACGCACCGCTCGATCGCGCTGGAGGCCGACGGCCGTCACTTGATGACCGACGTCTGGACTTCGGCCGCCGTGGTCATCGGCATCATCGGTGTGCATTTCAGCGGCTGGCTGTGGCTCGATCCGCTGCTCGCCATCGGCGTGGCGCTCAACATCGTGCGCGAGGGCGTCAAGCTGGTGTGGCGCTCGTCGCAAGGACTGATGGACGAAGCCCTCGACCCCGAGACGATTGCCACCGTGCGCGCGACGCTCGACGCCTTTGCCGCGCGCCAGCCCGAAGGCAACCGGCTGCGCTTCGACGACATGGTGACGCGCGGCGCCGCCCAGCGCCGCTTTGCCGACCTGCACATGCACGTGCCCGGCGACTGGACCCTGCAACGCGCCGCGAACATGCGCGACGAACTGGAGCAGGCCCTGATGGACGCCGTGCCCGGCCTGCGCGTGACCATTCAACTGCTGCCGCTGACCATGGAAGCGCGCGCCACCCAACTCGAGGAACATCACCCATGAAAGCCGTGCTCCAGCGCGTGGCCCACGCCCGTGTCGACATCGCGGGCCGCACCGTCGGTGCTATCGACGCGGGCCTGCTCGTGCTGCTGTGTGCAGAGCGCGGCGACGTCGATGCGCTGGCCGACCGCATGCTCGCGAAGATCCTCAAGCTGCGCATCTTTTCCGACGACGCCGGCAAGATGAACCGCAGCGTGCAGGACATCGGCGGCGGCCTCCTGGTCGTGAGCCAGTTCACGCTGGCCGCCGACGTGAGCGGCGGCAACCGCCCCAGCTTCACCCAGGCCGCGTCACCGGACGAAGGCCGCAGGCTGTACGACTACTTCGTGGTGCAGGCGCGCGCCGCGCATCCGGTGGTGGCGACCGGCGAGTTCGGCGCCGACATGCAGGTGCACCTGCTCAACGACGGGCCGGTCACGATCCCGCTGCAGATGACTGGTCAATAAGGCAGCGGTTCGAGCACCGCTTCCCACGCGACCTTCGGGTGCGTGTAGCGATCGATCGTGACCTCTTCGAGATGGCGCATGCGCCAGCCGTCGGCAAAGAGCCGTTCCACCGCGGCGCGGTCGAAGAAGCGCTTGGGAAAACCGTCGAACAGGTAGAAGCAGTCTTCATCCCTGCCGGTCACCGACGATGGGCCGCGTCCTCCGTAGTGCAGGTCGTTGACCGAATTCAGTCGGCACAGCAGCACGCCACCTGGACGAAGCACGCGATGAATGCGCTGGACCAGTTTCAGCGTCGCATCCCACTCGAAGTAGTGCAGCGACAGGCTGGCCAACACCGCGCCCACGGTGGCATCGGCGGGCAGCGGAAAGGGCTCACGAAAATCCTGGCAGTGAAACTGCGCACCGGCCGGCACCCGCACACGAGCCTGCGCCACCGCTTCGTGCGACAGCTCGACCGCCACGACATGCAGGCCCGCATCGACCAGCGTGGCGCTGTCGCGACCCTCTGCGCAGCCCAGTTCGAGCACCGGGCTGTCACCCGCCCGTTCCACCAGCAGAGGCAGCCACCGCGCCAACCAGGGATCGGTGTCCGCGCCCACCGCTGCCGTCGTCATCACTTGCCGTAGGGATTGCGAATGCCCAGGCCCGCAAGAATCTCGATTTCGTACGCTTCCATTTCGTCGGCGTCGGCTTCGCTGGTCTCGTGGTCCCAGCCCTGCGCGTGCAGCGTGCCGTGCACCAGCAGGTGCGCGTAGTGCGCGGCCAGCGTCTTTCTGTTTTCCTTTGCCTCGCGCGCGACCACCGGCGCGCACAGCACCAGGTCGGCCATCACCAGCGGGTTGTTCGCATAGTCGAAGGTCAGCACGTTGGTGGCGTAGTCCTTGCCGCGAAACTCACGGTTCAGGCGTTGCCCTTCTTCGGCATCGACGATGCGCACGGTGATCTCGCCGTCGATATCGAGCGCATGGCGAATCCAGCGCGTCACGCTGTGGCGCGGCAATGCGGCGCGATGCCGTTCGACGCCTTTGAAGCGACCGAACTGCAGCGACAGGGACAGTGCGGGAAGCGCCATCTCAGTGAGCCCCCGTACGCTTGCGCTGCCCGTCATAGGCGTCCACGATCTTCGCCACCAGCGGATGCCGCACCACGTCCGCGCTCGTGAAGTGCGTGATCGCGATGCCACTCACGCGCTTGAGCACACGTTCCGCATCGATCAGCCCGCTCAGTTGCTGCTTGGGCAGGTCGATCTGGCTCACGTCACCCGTCACCACCGCACGCGCGCCGAAGCCGATGCGCGTGAGGAACATCTTCATCTGCTCAGGCGTGGTGTTCTGTGCTTCGTCCAGGATCACGAAAGCGTTGTTCAGCGTGCGTCCGCGCATGAAGGCCAGCGGCGCGATTTCGAGCGCGTTGCGCTCGAAGGCCTTCTGCACCTTCTCGTAGCCCATCAGGTCGTACAGCGCGTCGTACAGCGGGCGCAGGTACGGGTCGACCTTCTGCGTCAGGTCACCGGGCAGAAAGCCCAGCCGCTCGCCCGCTTCCACGGCCGGCCGCGTGAGCACGATGCGCTGCACCGCCGCGCGCTCCAGCGCATCGACCGCGCAGGCCACGGCCAGATAAGTCTTGCCGGTGCCGGCCGGACCGATGCCGAAGGTGATGTCGTGCTTGGCGATGTTGTCCAGGTACAGCGCCTGCGTGGGCGTGCGCGCGCGCAGGTCGGGGCGGCGGGTGACGAGCATGGCCGCGTCGTCGTCGCCCTCGACCATCGAGCCGTCGCCGGCCAGCGTGAGCTGCACCACGGCCGGGTCGATCGTGCGCTGGGCGATCTCGTAGAGCGCCTGCAGCACGTCCATCGCGCGCTGCGCGCCGGCCTTCGGGCCGTCTACCTTGAACTGTTCATGGCGGTGCGCGATCTTCACGCCCAGGGCTTCCTCGATGCGGCGCAGGTGTGCATCCAGGGGGCCGCACAGGTGACCGAGGCGCGAATTGTTCAGTGGGGTAAAGGTGTGTCGCAGAATCACGCCGGACATTTCAAGGAAAAAGGGCACCCATGATAGGCAAACTCACCGGCACGCTGGCCGAACGCAATCCACCGCAGGTGGTGGTGGACTGCAACGGAGTCGGTTACGAGGTCGATGTGCCGATGAGCACGTTCTACAACCTGCCGAACGTCGGCGCGAAGGTGTCGCTGCTCACGCACTTCGTCGTGCGCGAGGACGCGCAGATTCTCTACGGCTTCGGCACCGCCGAGGAGCGCGGGGCTTTCCGCCAGCTCATCAAGATCACCGGCGTGGGCCCGCGCACCGCGCTCGGCCTGCTCTCGGGCATGAGCGTGGGCGAGCTGGCACAGGCGATCACCACGCAGGAGCTGGGCCGGCTCGTGAAGATTCCCGGCATCGGCAAGAAGACCGCCGAGCGGCTGCTGCTGGAGCTGAAAGGCAAGCTCGGCGCCGACATCGGCATGCCCGCGCATGCGACCTCCGATGCGCAGACCGACATCCTGCAGGCGCTGATCGCGCTGGGCTACAGCGACAAGGAAGCCGCGCTCGCGCTCAAGGCGCTGCCCAAGGAAGCGACGGTGAGCGAGGGCATCAAGCTCGCTCTGAAGGCCTTGGCCAAGTAAGCGGGCCCGGCGCGCGGCCCGGGCTTGCGGTCCAGCCGCCTATTCGCCTATTCGAGCGTCAACCCGATGTCCTTCACCAGCACGCTCCAGTCGTGCAGGTCTTTCTGCATCGTCGCGGCGAACTGCTCGGGCGTGTTCTGCGGCAGGTCGGTGAAGTTCAGCTCGCGCAGCCGCTGCACCACGGCCGGGTCCTTCAGCACCTGGTTCACCGCCAGGTTGAGCTTCTTCACGATGGCCGGCGGCGTCTTTGCGGGCGCCAGCAGGCCGTACCAGGAGTAGTTCGTGAAGGGGTAGCCGGCCTCGGTCATCGTCGGCACGTCGGGCAGCATCGGAATGCGCGAGGGGCCGCTGTTGGCCAGCGCCTTCAGGCGCCCGGCGCGCACCAGTTCCACCGTGGACGACATGTCGGCAAAGGCCGCATCGACCTGGCCACCCATCAGGTCCTGCACGCAGGGGCCGCTGCCCTTGTAGGGCACATGCATCAACGCCAGGCCCGCCTGCTTCTTGAGGCTTTCCATCGCGAGGTGGCCGCCGGAGCCGTTGCCCCACGAGCAGTAGCTGAGCTTGTCGGGCCGCGCCTTGGCATAGGCGACGAATTCCTTGAGCGTTTTCACCGGCAGGTCCTGGCGCACCAGCAGCAGGTTGCCGCCGCGCCCGATCTGCGCCACCGGCGCGAAGTCCTTCAACGAGTCGTAGGGCAGCTTCTTGTAGAGGCTGGGGTTCACCACCATCGCCGCGGCATAGGTGAACAACAGCCGGTAGCCGTCGGGTGCGCCGCGCGCCACGAGGTCGGTGCCCAGGATGCCGTTGGCACCCGGCCGGTTGTCGATGATGAAGGTCTGCTTCATCGTCTTGCCGAGCGCGTCCGCGATCAGCCGCGCGATGGTGTCGGTGCCGCCCGCTGCCGACGTGGGAACGACCAGCGTTACCGGCTTGTCGGGGTAGGCCTCGGCGCCTTGTGCGTGGCTGGCTGTCGCCATCCATGCGGCGAGCGCGCCGCAGGCCAGTGCGCGCACGCGGTGTCGCAGGAATGTGGTTGTCATGTTTTCTTGTCTCCTGGGATGTGCGTCAGTGAATGCCGAAGCGCGCCTGCGTTCCCTGCTCGATCATGTCCGCGCCGACGCGATACAGGTTGCGCGACACGTAACTGGGCACCTGCCGTGCGCGTTCGCGCAGCCATTCGGCCTTGAGCGAGCGCGCCTCCACGATCTCGGGCGCGTCGCCCCCGGCGGTGGCCAGCAGGTCGATCACGTGGAGCGCAAGCTGCCAGTTGCCGCCCTGCGCCAGCGTGCGCGCATGCGTGATCACGCCGCGCTTGTCGGTGATGGCATCGGCCACGGCCTGCCCGATGGCTTCGGGCGCCTCGGGGTGCAGCGATGTCGGGTTGCGGTCCCACCAGCCGTTCTCCGAACGGTAGATGTCGCGCACGATGTAGCCGGGGTCGCCGTAGCTGGGCTTCATCCAATCGACACCGAACAGTTCGTCGGGAAAGCGGATGCGCGCCAGGATGCCGCGCTCGTTCAGCCCTTCGTTCATCAGTCGCACGACTTCGGCACGCAGCCAGCGCAGCGCGCGGGCGGTGTGCGTGAGCACGTGCCGCACCTGTTCCTCGCCTTCGAGCGTGGCACCGAACTCGCGCACCGCCTTGCGGGCACCGAGCGCCGCCAGCGCATCGAGCGTGTCGGCCCAGCGCACCGTGTCGCGCATGGTGCGAAAGGGCGTGCCGATGTTGGGGATCGAGTCGATCAGCGCCGCGCCGCCGTAGAGCACGCGCTGCGAGGGGCTCCACAGCGCGATCGCGTCATCGGTTTCCGACGGCGCCCAGCGCAGCTCGACGCTGCGCTCGCCGTGGCCGATCTGCAGGCGGTCGTCGAAGGTCTCGGTCGGCGCGTGCATGGCGAGCCGGTGGTCGAAGAAGCCCGCCGGCCGGTTGAATTGGATCTCGGCCATGCGGTGCTGCAGCGCTGCCGTCTCGCGGTAGCGCGCATAGCGCCGCGGCACGTTGCGGTGCGCGATGACGCGCGGCGGCGCATCGCCGCGCTGCGCGGCATGCGCCAGCCACATCGGCACGCCCGAGTTGTAGCCCACGTGCCCGTGGCTGTAGCACAGCGCATGCAACGGCGCATTGCTGAGCTGGCGCACCGCATCGATCATCCCCTGCGTCACCGGGCCGCCGGGGCCGGCGTCGATCACCACGAGGCCGAGGTCGGTCTCGGCCACGAACGACTGCCCCTGTCCGCGCAGGATGTGCAGGCCCGGCGCCACCGTCTCGGTGCCCGTGCCGACGATGAGGAAGGGCTTCTCTTGTTCCGCCGTGTTCGTGCTCATGCGGCCTCCCCGGTGCGGACCAGCGCCGGCAGCGCATAGCGACCGTCCAGCATTTCCGCGCGTGGCACATAGGCGCGCAGGCAAAGATAGAAATCGCCTTCGGGCGCGGGCAGCCAGTTCGCTTGCGCGGCTTCGCCCTCGGGGCGCGCATGCTGGATGTGCAGCGTGAGCCCGCCGTCGGCGTCGCGGCGCAGCGCGGGCGTGCGGTCGCCGATGGCGTAGCGGTCGATGGGGTTGTCGACCAGCATGTAGTCGCGGCTGTCGTACATCGTGAGCGACCAGAAGGCTTCGACCGGCGGCATCGCATCGGGCGCGAACCGCAGGGTGTAGCGGCCGCTTCCGTGCAGCTTGCGGCCCGAGGCGTCGTGCCAGGCCAGCGGATAGGTCGCCTCGCGGCTTTCGAGCATGCCGATGTACTTGAGCGCGACCAACGCGCGCGCCATATGGTCGTCGCCGAAGCTGCCTTCGACCAGCGGCATCTGCGCCCAGCCGGTGGAAGACGTGGCGCCGGACTGCGCGTTGCGCAGCCGTGGCAGCACGGCATCGAGTGCGTCTTGCAGCACGGCGCGCTGCGCTTCGTCGAGCGCGCCGGCATCGGGCCCGAGACCGAGCGCGGCGAAGCGGGCGATCAACCCGGCGTCGCGCGCGGGCGGTGGGTTCTCGCGCAGTGCGCGGTTCACCTGCGTCGCGAAGTGCTCGGCGGTCAGCGGCGCTTTCGGATCGCAGGCCGGATCGAACGGCTTCGGCTTTGACGGCTTGCCGGCCTGCCAGTCGCCGAGCGCGCGAACGAGAAAGCCATCCTGCAGCGCATTGACCGCAGGCACGTCCCGCAGCCCGTCAACCAGGATGCGGCCGATGATCCACAGCCAGCGCGTGGACGCTTCGATGTGCGCGCCGGGCTCGCGGAATGCAGCCGGCAGCTCGCCGCGCCAGCCCGGCGGCGTGACGAGGAACGAACGCGCGCCCGTGCCCGTGAGCCGCTGGCCGATGTGCGCGAAGGGGTTCGTGTAGAAGTCGAGCAGGCCCAGCACGTAGTAGCGCCCGGCCGTGTCCGGCACGTCGATCACGAGCGGGCCATCGCCCAGGTCGAGCCATGCGTTGGTGTAGAGCGTGTCGTTGTTCGGCGTCACCACGCGGCTCTTGCCCGCGCCCAGCAACTGCCGCGCGTGCGTGAACACGTTGCACCAGCGCCGGGGCTTGGGTGCCTCGCCGGCGGTGTCGGTGCGCTGCGGCGAGGTGGCCGCCCGCATGCGGCTCATCTCGAAGAGCGGAAAGGCGTAGACGACGGCTTCTTCGGCCAGCGTGTGCAGTGGTCCGGTATCGGTGTTCGCTTGCATGGATCAGCCTTGTTGTGCCTGCAGCGCGGGAATGCGCCAGCTCTGCACGCCTTCGCGCGGGTAGTACATGCGCAGGATCAGATAGAAGCGGCCGGCCGGCGTGGGCAGCCAGTTGGCGGTGTCGGTGGGGCGTGCGTGGCTCAGCACGATCTCCAGGCTGCCATCCGCTGCGCGCTTCAAACCGGGCGTGCGGTCGCCGATCGCATGGCGCCTGATCTCGTTGGGGTAGAGAAAACGGTCGGCATCGTAGAGCGTCACCGACCAGAAGGCATCCGCCGGCGGCAGGTCGTCGGCCTCGAAGCGCATCGCATAGCTGCGCTGGCCGTCCAGCGGCTCCTGCTTCGCGTCGTGGTGCGCGGCGGCGTACACCGCCTCGCTGGTGGCCAGCGCGCCCAGGCCCAGGTAGGCGGTGCGGGCGCGGCCGAGGAATTCATTGCCGTAGCGTCCGGTGGAAGGCGTCATCGACCACGGCTTGGGGCGGCGGTTGCGGCCCGCGGCGCCGACCAGTTGCACGCCCTCGGCGAAGCCTTCGATCAGGCCTTCGCGCGCGGGTTCGTCCAGCGTGTCCCACGAGAACGCGGCGTCCGGCCGCAACCCGACCTGGCCGAACCACGCCACCAGCGCGCGGTCTTCCACACGGCCCGGCGCCTCGGCGAGCTCCCGGCACATGTTGGTGAAGAAGCGCGGCGCCACCTGCGCGGCCGGCTCGTCGTGCTCGAAGGCGGCGGCCATGGCATCCACGGGCGGGCCGGCCCAGTGCTCGACGGCGGCCGGGCGGCCTTGCAGCGTTGTGCCGGGGGCGGGCGCCAGCTTGATCTCGGACTGCAGCGCGCGAGCAGCCGGCCAGTCGCTCTCATCCCCGACCAGAATGCGGCCGATGAGCCAGACGAGATCGGTCGGGCAGTGCACCACGCGGTGGCCGGCGAGCGATTCCGGCACCGTGCCGCCGGGGCCGACGAGCACCACCGTCTCGCCCTCGGGGTTGCAGTTGCGCGGCCCCAGGTTCTCGAAGTTCTCGGTGTACGCGTCGTACAGCGGCAGCACGAAGTAGCGCCCCGGATGGCGCGCCGACGCGGGCACCGTCAGCAGCATCGGCCCGTGCGCCAGGTGCACCCACGCGATGGTGTAGAGCAGGTCGTTGGCGGGCGTCACCACATCGCGGTCTTCGTCGGTGGAAGGGCGCGGCGCGTGGTGCAGCGTGTTCAGCGGCGCGCGCACGTCCGAGCCGTGCGATGCACCGGCGCGGCGCTCGCCCTGCGGCGCGGTCTGCATCGCGCAGGTGCGGTAGGTCTCGGTGAGCGGGTAGCCGTAGACGAAGGCCGCCAGGCCGATCGAGCGGGCGAGTGCCTTGCGCGCGAGGGCGACGGCGAGTTGGGGTTCGGGAGCGTTCATGGGGAAGGTCTCGTTGCTGGAATTCATGGAGATGCGGATGGACGGCGCTCAGTCGAGCTTCACGCCCGTGGCCTGCGTGAGCCGCAGCGTCACGGGAAGAAAGGCCTTGTAGGCAGCGGTGGCCTCGGCCGGCAGGTTGCCGACCGGCTCGGCGCCCAGTTCCTCGATGCGCCGGCTGACCTCGGGCTGGCGGATCACCGCGCTGACTTCGCGCCCGAGTCGTTCGACCACCGCATCGGGCGTCTTCGCCGGCGCCATCAGCGAGGTCGGTCCGGTGAGCGCATAGACCTCGTCGGCGTAGCCCTGCTCGGCGAAGGTCGGCACGTCGGGCAGCGCCCTGGCGCGGCGCGGGCCGACGACCGCCAGCGCGCGCAGCTTGCCGGCCGCGATGTACGGCTGCAGCGTGGTGATCGAGCCCACGGTCATGTTGATGACGCCGCCGATCAGGTCGACCGCCATCGGGCTCTCGCCCTTGTAGGGCACGTGCAGCGTCTGCAGGCCGTAGGTCTTGTCCATGTAGACCTGGATCTGGTGCGGCTGCGTGCCCGGCCCCCACGAGCCCATCGTGTACTTGCCGGGCGCGGCCTTCACCGTGGCGATCAGGCTCTTGAAGTCTTTCGCGGGCACCGACGGATGCACCGCCAGCACGGTGCGCGTGGTGGCGATGTCCGAGACCATGCGCAGGTCGGTGCGCGGGTCGTACGGCAGCTTGCTGTAGAGCACCATGTTCGCAGTGACCGGGCCGGGGACAGTCAGCAGCAGCGTGTAGCCGTCGGGCGCGCTCTTGGCGACGTAGTCGGTGCCGATGATTCCGCCTGCGCCGCTGCGGTTCTCGACCACCACCGGCTGGCCCAGCCGCTTCGACAGCCCCTCGGCCACGATGCGCGCGAGGATGTCGGTGGAACCGCCCGCCTGGTACTGCACGATGATGCGCAGCGGCTTCGACGGAAAGGCGCTCTCCGCCAGGGCGCCGCCCGCGGCAAGGGCCATCGCCGCGCCGATGCCGAGCACGCGCACAAGTGTGGCGGCCGTCGCGCGTTGCTTCTTCGATGTCGTCATGCGATCTGTCTCCGGTGGTTGTTCGTTCATGTGCCGCGCCCGACGACCAGCGCATCGACCGCCACGCAGCCGCCATCGGCCAGCGGCCGTGCGATCAGCGGGTTGATCTCGGCGCTGTCGAGCGAGTCGCCGGCGCGCAGCGCAAAGTCGGCCAGCGCGCACAGCGCATCGGCGATCGATCCGAGGTCGACCGGCGCACGGCCGCGCGCGCCGTCGAGGATCGCGAAGGCACGCAGCCCGCGCACCATGGCCAGCGCGTCGTCGCGCGTGATCGGCAGCGCGCGCAGCGACACGTCGCGCAGCGTCTCGACGTGGATGCCGCCCAGGCCGAACATCAGCACCGGGCCGAACACCGGGTCGCGGTGCACGCCCGCGATGCATTCGACGCCGCCGGTCAGCATGCGTGCCACCAGTGCACCCTCGAGCCGCGCATCGGGCCGCGCGCTGAGGGCATGGTCGCGCGTGCGCTCGAAGGCCGCGCGCGCCTGCGCCGCGCCGCGCAGGCCGAGCGCCACGCCGCCGACGTCCGACTTGTGCGGGATGTCCGCGCTCACGATCTTCACCACCACCGCATCGCCGATGGCTTCGGCTGCTGCCGCGGCTTCGTCAGCGCTGCGCACCACGCGGTGTGCCACCACGGGCACGCCGGCTTCGGCGAGCAGTGCGAGTGCGTCGGGTTCGGACATCGCGCCGGGTGCGAGCTTGAGCGGATTCGATGGAGGCGCGGAGTCTGTCGAAGGCGCCGCGCCCGTCTTCAGCCCTGCCAGCGCGGCAATCGTGCGAATGCCATCCGAGGGATCGGCGAACACCAGGCAGCGCATCGCCTCCAGCTCGGCGCGGCGTTCCGGCGCCAGCAGCGTGCTGATTGCGAGCAGCGTGTTGGGGTAGGCCTCGCGCAGCGAACTGACGAGCCCGCGCAGCACGGGCCAGAACGCATCCGATGCGCCTGCCGCAGCCAGGAAGCCCATCCACGACGCGAAGCCGCGGTCGTCGAGCATCACGCGGGCGCTGCGCTCCAGCAGGCTCATGTCGTTGGTGACCTGCCCGGTGATGTCGACCGGGTTGCGCGGCGCCGCGAAGGGCACCCAGCTGCGCAGCGTGTCTTGCGCGGCGTCGCTCAGCGGCTGCACGTCCAGACCCTGCGCCGAGGCCTCGTCGGCCATCAGCGCGCCCACGCCGCCCGACAGCGTGAAGAGACCGATCGAACGGTCGCGCGGGCGCCCCGCCACGGCCGCGCTGTGCGCCAGGTCGAAGAACTCGGTGAGGTTGCGCGCACGCAGCACGCCGTACTGGCGGAACACCGCGTCGTACACCGCATCGTCACCTGCGAGCGCGGCGGTGTGGGAGGCCGCCGCCTGCGCGCCCAGCGCCGTGCTGCCGACCTTGACCATCACCACCGGCTTGCCGTGGGCTTGCGCCAATGCCAGCGCGGCGCGCAGCCGAGGGCCGTCGCGGCAGCCTTCCATGTAGCCCATGATCACGTCGGTGGCCGGGTCCTGCGCGAGCCAGGCCAGGCAGTCGGCGAACTGCACGTCGGCCTCGTTGCCGGTGGTGGCCCACAGCGACAGGCCGACGCCGCGCGCCCGCGCCATCGAGTACGCATAGGCGCCGAACGCGCCCGACTGGCTCACCAGCCCGATGCGCCCCGCCGCCACGCGGCCGACGGCGGGCGCCGGCGAGAAGGTCGCGTAGACGTTGCGCGCGATGTTCATGAAGCCCAGGCAGTTGGGTCCGATGAGCCGCACACCCGCTGCGCGCGCCTTGTCGCCGAGCCGCACCTGCGCGGCGGCACCCTCGGCGCCGATCTCGGCAAAGCCCGAGGAGAACAGCACCACCCCTTTCACCTTGGCGGCAATGGCGTCGTCGAGCGCACCATCGACCAGCGCGGCGGGCACGGCGAGGATGGCCAGGTCCACCGGCTGGCCGATGTCGCGCAGGCTCGGCCATGCGGGCAGGTCCTGGATGCGGTCGGCATTGGGGTTGACCGGATAGAGCGCGCCGTCGAAGCCGAAGCGGCGCTGAAAGTCGACCGGAATGCCGCCGATCTTCTGTGGGTTGGACGAGGCGCCGACCACCGCGATGGAGCGCGGTGCGAACAGGGCCGACAGCGATTCGGCCTGGGAAGTGAAGAAATCCATGGAGCGAGTGGAAGAGGGCGTTTCAGAAGTTGTGGCGGATGCCGGTGGCGATCACGCGCACGCCGTTGCCGCTGTTGGGTGCGACCGCGATGGTCGCGAGCGTGGCCGAGGCGCCGTGCCGGTTGAGCAGCCGCAGCCAGCGCGCATAGAGCACCGTGCGCTTGCTCAGGTAGTAGTCGTAGCCCAGCGTCCACGCCAGTTGCGAGCGGTCGGTGTCGGCCACCTTGCGCTGCATGGCCTCGAACATCAGGTTCGACGAAGGCGTCACGTTGTAGGTGGCGCCCAGGCTCGCGAGCTTTGCGCTCGGAACGTTGGGCAGGCTCGACGTGTTGCGCACGTAGTTGGCATAGAGCTGCAGCCCGATGGCCGGCAGTTCGTAAGCGCCGCTCAGCGCTTGGTAGGTGGTGGTGGCAGGCGAGGCCACGGGCGCCGCGGCCGAGCCCGAACGCGCGCGCTGGAATGCATAGGCGATGTAGTAGGGCTTGCTCGCCCAGCCCACGCTGCCGCCGTAGAAGTTGCCGCTCTGGCGGCTCGGCGCGCTCGATTCACCGGGTGCGTAGGCGATGTCCGCGAAGAAGTCGCTGCTGGCCGGCGTGCGGTAGCGCACCATGTTGCTGGCGCGGGCCGCGAAGGGCGTGAGGCCCGGTTGCGCATCGGTGGCGGCCACGAGGTTGATCGGCGAGAACACGGAGTTCACGCCGTACGGGTCGGCCTTGAACAGCGCATAGAACATCGGCGTGTACATGCGGCCCGCGTCGATCTGCCCCCACGGCGCCGAAAAGCCGACGAAGGATTGGCGGCTGAACGTGAGGGCCGGCCCGGGCAGCGTGCCGCTGCCGGTGTCGGGTGCAACGCCGCTTTCGAGCGTGAAGTGCACGCCCAACCCGCCGCCAAGGTCTTCGGTGCCGCGAAAGCCGATGCGCGACGCCGTCTGGCCGCCGTCTTCGAGCCGCACCGACGAGGTGTGGCCCGACTTGGCCTGCGCCATGTAGAGGTCGACGGTGCCGTAGACCGTCACGCTGCTCTGCGCCAGCGCGAGCGAGGAGGCCGCCAGCGCGAGGCCGGCGGTGCTTGTCTTCTTCATGTGGTCTTGTCTCCGGTGTGGCTTGCCGCATGCGGGTGCATGCCGGTGCCGCTTGTGTGCTTGTCGATGTCCGGTGCTTACGATAGAAACGACAGCCCCCTGAATCTGTCAACGCTTTGACAGATTCGCGAACATCACGGCAGGGAGAACCCGCTGGCCCGCTCGACCCCATCCACCCCCAGAGACGCTGAAGAAAGCACCGCGCTGCTCGAACGCGCGCTGCGCTGGAACGAACTGTTCTCGCGCTGGCCCGACGCGCGCCGCACCGAGCTGATGAAGTCGGCGCGCATGGAGCGCTACAGCCGGCGCACGCAGGTTCTGGCGCACGACCGCCACCGGCGGGAGCTGCTGGTGGTGGTGTCGGGCTGCCTGGAAATCAGCAGCATGAGCACCCACGGGCGCAAGTACGTCAACGCCCTGCTCGGCCCCGGGCAGGTGGCGCCGCTGGTGCGCCTGCTCGACGACGTGCCGCTGGCCTACGACTACCACGCGCACGAAGACTCGGTGATCGTCCACCTGCCCTGCGATGCCGTGATCGCGGTGCTCGATGCCGAGCCGATCCTGTGGCGCGACGTGGCCAAGCTGGGCCTGCAGCGCCAGCGGCTGAGCATCGTGCTGCTGCAGAACCAGATGCTCAATTCCGTGCACGGCCGCGTGGCCGCGACGCTGATGAGCCTGATCCACTTCTACAGCGGGCAAGGGGGACAGGGGGAGGGCGATTCGACCCCGCTCGTGCGCCTCTCGCAGCACGACCTGGCGGCCATGCTCGGGCTGTCGCGTCAGACCATCAACAAGGAACTGGGCCGGCTGCTGGCCGAAGGCGTGATCGACATGAGCTACAAGCGCATCCGCGTCATCGACGCCGAACGGCTTGCGCGCATCGCGGCAGGCACCTGAGCGATCTCAGGGGTGGATCTTCTCGCCCTTGGCGAGCATCTCGACGAACTGCGCGATGCGCCGGGCCCGCGTCTCGGGCTTCTTCGCGCCCTGCGTCCTGAACAGGATCGAGAAGCGGTTGCGCGCATCCAGCCTGGCGAAGAACGCGGCGGCTTTCTTGTTGGCATCGAGCGCCGCCTGCAGGTCGGGCGGCACGGTGGCGGTGCTCGATGCCTCGTAGGCCGCGTCCCAGCGCCCGTCGGCCTTGGCACGCTCCACCTCGGCCAGCCCGGCTGGCTGCATGCGGCCTTCTTCGATGAGCTTGAGCGCCTTGGCGCGGTTGATCTGCGACCAGATGCTGCGCCTGGTGCGCGGCGTGAAGCGCTGCAAGAAGTAATGCGCGTCGTCGCTCTTGCGCTGGCCGTCGATCCAGCCGTGGCACAGCGCGACTTCGAGCACGTCGACATAAGCCACCGTGGGAAAGCCGCTGTCCTTCTTCGCCATGCGCAGCCATACGCCGGCGGCGGTTGCATGGTGGCGCTTGAGCCAGCGCGCTCAGCCGGCCACGGTGGGGCAGTCGACCGGCGTGTCGTGCGCGACCCGCTCGGGAACAACCGCCGCCGTGGTCGCCTTGGCGCGCGCCGTGCTCATGGCACCCACCAGTAGCGCAGCGCGTGGAAGTAGATCGGCGCGGCGAAGATCACCGAGTCGAGCCGGTCGAGCATGCCGCCGTGGCCCTCGATCATCGAGCCCCAGTCCTTCACGCCACGGTCGCGCTTGATGGCCGACATGACCAGCCCGCCGAAGAAGCCCATGAGGCAGATGGTGAGCGCCATCAGCGCGGCCTGCCACGGGTTGAACGGCGTGGCCCAGTAGAGCGCGGCGCCCAGCGCGGTGGCGCTCGCCACGCCGCCGATCAGGCCTTCCCAGGTCTTGGAAGGCGACAGCTCGGGCGCCACCTTGCGCTTGCCGAGCAGCTTGCCCCACACGTACTGCAGCACGTCGCTGCCCTGCACCACGATCACGAGGAAGGCGATCAGCAGCAGGTTGCGGCCCTCGAAGCCCGGAATCTGCAGCGTGAGCAGTGCGGGCACGTGGCTGATGCAGAACACGCACACCATCAGGCCCCACTGGATCTTCGAGGTGCGCTCCAGAAAGCGCTGCGTGTCGCCGCCCATCGTCGCAAGAATGGGCAGCAACAGGAAGGCGTAGACCGGGATGTAGATCGAGTAGAGCCCGTACCAGTCGATCCAGATCAGGAAGTACTGGCCCGGCAATGCGACGAAGAAGGCCAGCGCGATCGCCCCGTGGTCGCCGCGCCGCGTGTAGGCCAGGCTGATGAACTCGCGCAGCGCATAGAACGAGATCAGGTAGAACAGCACGATCACGCCGCCCTTGCCGAGCGCGAAGGCCACGCCGATCACCGCCACCATCACCCACCACGCATTGACGCGGGCGTTGAGGTTGTCGATCACCGAATGCGGCTGGCCCTGCGCCACCCGCCACCTGAGCAGCGCGCCGATGGCCGAGGCCAGCACCAGCACGCCGAAGACGCCACCGAAGAGCTTGAAGGTGGTCCAGGCGAAAGGGGACATTTCGATCATGATGCGGTGCCCTCGGCCTTGTCGTTGCGGTCGTATTCGGGGCGAAGGTCCAGCATGGCGGTTCGCGCGCGGGCGATGAAGGTGTTCTTGTCTTCGCCTTCTTCCAGCTTGATCGGTGCGCCGAAGCGCACCGTGCAGGCCAGTGGAATCGGCACCAGCGTGCCCTTGGGCAGCACGCGCTTGAGGTTCTCGATCCACACCGGCACCAGCCGCACGTTGGGGCAGGCGCGCGCCAGGTGAAAGAGCCCGCTTTTCAGCGGCAGCAGGATGTCGTCGCCCGTGTTGCGCGTGCCCTCGGGGAACATGATGAGCGAGTCGCCGCCTTCCAGCGCGTCCTTCATCTGGTCGACCGGGTTGCCGCCCTGGCCCGAGCCGTCGCGCCGGATCATCAGCGCGTTGAACACGTCCTTGCCGATGAAGTTGCGCAGCTTCGAGGCCTCCCAGTAGTCCTGCCCCGCGACCGGCCGCGTGAGCGCGCGCAGGTCGGGCGGCAGCGTGGCCCACAGCAGCACGAAGTCGCCGTGGCTCGTGTGGTTGGCGAAGTACAGCGTCTGCTCGGCCTTGGGCGTGGTGCCCGACCAGATCGCACGCACCCCGGTCAGCAGGCCGGCCGCGCCGATGATCAGCTTGCCCGCGACGATGGCCGCGCCGCGCCGCAGCGCGGTGCTTTCGGGCGCTTGGGCGGGCGCGCCGTCGTTCTTTTTGTTGTTGTCTTCTTCGTTCAAGAGATGTCCTGTGTCATCAAGGCAAGGAGGAACATGGCGCTCTGGCAGGCGATCACGATGGCGTGGCGTTGCATGAGCTGCCGGGTGCCGCGCACGCGGTCGTCGAGCGGTCGCGTGGCGTGTTGCGACGGCGGCGCCTCGCGCAGCCCGAGGGCCGACAGCGCCTTGTCGAGTGCGTCGAGCGAGGCGACGGTGTTGCGCGCGAGGCCGTCGAACAGCGCCTCGTCGAAGCGCAGCCGGAACGCGAAGTAGCGCTCCAGCGCGCCGAGGATCAGGACCGCGCCGAAACCCATGGTGGCCGTGGTCGAGAGCGAGCGCAGCGTCAGCGCGAGCACCAGCGCCGAGATGCAGGTGAGCGCGAAGCCCCAGAGGGCCAGCGGCGTGGTGGCGCGCAGCAGGCCCGCCAGCGCGGCGCAGGTGGTGCGGTCGTTGTTGTTGTCATCGGTCATGGGGCGGTACCTCCGGCAAAGGCTTGAACGGCTCCAGCGACACCCGCCACGCGCCCCGCAGCACGATCTGCGGCCGTGCGCGGCGCACCGTGTCTTCGGCCTCGGCAGGGCCGCCGACCGGCCCGTAGCGGCCCAGCCAGGCGATCACCGCCGCAGCGCTGCGCGAGAAGCCGAGCGCGCAGCAGACCCACACTGTGGCACCGTCCGCGTTCCGGCGCTGGCCTTCGATGACCGCCGCCGCGCGCTGCAGCCGCACCGTCGGCGGCACGACCAGATCGAGCAAGGGCACGCAGTGCGCGTGCGGCACGCCGGCAGGCGTCTGCAGCTCGGCGCACAGGCTCACCAGCCGGGGCTGGCCGGCGGCCAGCCATTCGGCATGCGTCGGCCGGCGGCCCAGGCGAATGCCCGGAATCACCTCGACCGAGGCCGGCAGCTTGCGCGTCCAGAGCCATGCATTGAACGCCGCGCCGAGGCGGTAAGGCGCGAACAGCCAGCGTGCGGCCCAGCCCATGCGGCCCTGTCCGTTCATCTGGAAGCCGCGTGCGCCGAAGCCGATGTAGTTGAGCGCTACGAAAGCGAGCGATGCAGCGGGCCATGCGAGCCACAGCCACACCCCGCCGCCATACAAAGCCACAGCAAGGAACAGCACCGCACCCACCGCATAGAAGCCCGCGAGCTTCCAGCGTTGCGCATCGCGCGCGAGTCGCCACGCACGCGGCATCGACACCACGCGCTCCAGCGGCCACAGCCACACGCACGCCAGGCCGAGCAGCGCGCCGGTCGGAATGTCGATGAAGTGGTGCTGCCACGTCGTGAGCACCGAGGCGCAGATCGCGAAGGCCCACACATGCAGCACCACCCGCGCCCAGAGCAGGCGCGGTCCGCGCAGGAACTGCCGATACCAGTCCCAAAGGATCACCGCCAGCGCGATGTGCAGCGAAGGCGCCTGGTTGAACGGTTGGTCGAAACCGCGCAGCGCGTTGAACAGGAAGGCCGGCGCGCCATCGACAGCCGGCTGGCCGAAGCTGAAGTGCAGCGGCCAGACGATGAAGCAGGTGCAGGCGATCAGCGTTGCGGTAACGAGCCGCAGCGCATGACGGTCCAGCGTGTGCCTGCTGCGCGCGAGAAAGAGCGACAGCGCGTAGAAGACGTTGATCGTCCAGTACGGAAAGATCGTCCACGGCCAGAACGGCACGTGCCGCTCCCAGTCGAAAGCCATCGACGGCACGTTGGCGCGCGTGGTCGCCCACCAGTTGGCGAAACCGTAGGTCGCATAGAACAGCGGCCCCAAAAACACCAGCCATGCGGCTGCGCGTTTCCAAGGACGCTGTGCCAGCCAGGCTTTCATCGCCCGGTACGCACCGCCAGCGACACAGTGAAGATGCCCCACTCATCGACCCGCTGGTCGATCTTGCGAAAGCCCGCTTCCTCCACCAGTTGGTCCATCTCGACCTGCGTGCGGCGGCGCATCACCCAGGCTTCGCCCTGGCGGTGGCTGGTGAGTGCGCGCGCGATCATTTCGAGTTGCGGATGCCACGGCTGCCCGGTGTAGACGAGGTAGCCACGGTCTTCCACCGCATCGCCCACGCCCGCGAGCGAGCGCTTGACCATTTCGTTGTCGGGGAACAGCTCGTAAAGGCCCGACACCACCGCCAGCGTGGGCCGCGGCGTGACGCTGGCAAGGCTGATGCGGTCGAAGGCATCGGCCTGCACGAACTGCGCGATGTCTTCCAGGCCCTTCTCGGCGATGAGCGCACGGCCGTCGCGCACGTTGATGTCGCTGTAGTCGCGCAGCAGGATCGACGCGGCCTTGACCGGGCTGGCCTGCACCGCGTCGAGCACGTAGCGGCCATGGCCGGCCGCGATGTCCATCACGCGCACCTCGCGGTGCATTTCGGCCAGCCGCTCCATCGCGATGCGCAGCAGCTCTTCGACGTGGATCTTGCGTTGGCGGATGCCGCGCCAGCCGATGGAGTTCAGGTAGGTGTTGTCGATGGAGCGGCCCAGCGCGCCCTTGCCCTCTGGGTGGTTGCGGTAGACGTAGTCGAGCGTGCTGCCCGAGTCGAAGCCGGTCGCGTGGCCGAGCGCGATGCCGCTCGACAGCGCGCCGCCCACGCGCAGGCCGCCGCGCGTCATGGCCCAGTAGGCGCCGCGCGGCGACAGGGGCGAGAGCGGTTCGGCCAGCGCGCGCGATTCATCGGCGGTGTCGCCGCTCAGGTGTGCTTCGCGGCGGTCGACGGGTACGGCCGGCTCGTCGAAGCGCTGCAGGATGAATTCGCGGATCGACGCCACGGCGGGCGCGCGGTCTTTCTCGCCCAGCGTGTCGTGGAAGAAGCCCGGCAGTTCGGTCTTGGTCTTCACCGCGCTGCCCAGCCGCTCGAAGAACTGGTGCTGCGGCTTGTGGTGCACCACCCAGTCGGCGCCCGAGATCAGCAGTTGCACCGGCAGCGTGATCGCGTTGGCGTCGGCCACCACGCGGTCGGCCGCTTCGTACAGGCCCAGCAGGATGTTGACCGCGATGGGCCGCGAGATCAGCGGATCGCTCTCGTAGCTGGCGATGCGCTGCGGGTCGTGCGTGAGGAACTTCGCCTTCACGTAGCTGTTGACGAAGAACAGGCCGCGCAGCTTGTGCATCAGCCCCAGCCCGGCGCGCGCGAACGGCACGTAGAGCTTGACCTTGAAGGCCGGCGAAGCCAGCGTGAGGCCGCGCACCTTGGGTGCGTAGTCGTGCGCCCAGGTGGCGATCAGCACCGCGCCCACGCTCTGCGCGACGACGTGGATGTCCTGCTCGGGCACGCCGTGCGCGCTGCCGATGTGCTGCACGAAGGTCTGCACGTCGCGCACCGAGGTGCCGAAGCTCGGGCTGTAGCCGCGCTGGCCGGGCGAGCGGCCGTGGCCGCGTGCGTCCCAGGCGAAGAAGTCGAAGTCGGGCAGGTCGAGTTCGTCGACCAGGTGCGCCATGCGCGCGCCGTGTTCATGGCCGCGATGGAACAGCACGATGGCGCCGCGCCGCGTGGCGCCCGTGGCGGGCCAGTGGCGGTAGAACAGTGATTCGCCGTCGTGCGTCTGGAAATGAAGTTCGTTCGGAATGCGTGGGGTGATGTTGTTGGTCATTGAGTCCCTGTGAATTTGTGTTGTTCTGTCTTGTCGTCTTGTTCAGCGGCCACCACCGGCCGTGCTGGCCGCATCGGCTTCGGCCAGTGCGCGGCGGATGCGGTTGACGGTGGTCCAGGCCACGAGCACGGCGACCAGCGGCATGAGCCATGCCGTCCAGCCCGGCAGCGGCCAGCCCAGCGCGACGTAGAGACCGAGCGCGCCGAACACGAAGGCCCGGTCGCTCTTGCCCAAGGGGCCGTCGTAGCGGCGCGAGGCGCCCACCGTCGGGCCCAGCGCGCCGGCGAATTCGCTCAGCCCCGCCAGCACGATCACCGTGCCGATCCAGAACGGGCTGAACGGCAGCACCAGCGCAAAGGGCAGGTAGAGCGCGGCATCGGAGACCACGTCGGTCAGTTCGTTGAGAAAGGCGCCCAGCCTGCTTTGCTGGTTGTGCTCGCGCGCCAGCATGCCGTCGATGGCGTTGAAGGCCATGCGCAGGAACATCCATGCGGGGATGAGCCCGAAGGCCGCGAGCGAGGGCGCCGCGAAGAAAAGCCAGAGCCCGAGCACGACCGATACGACGCATGCAGCCATCGTGACCTGGTTGGCGGTGACACCCATCGCATGCAGGCGGACCACCAGCGGCCGCAGCAGGGCCTGGAAACGTGGCTTCAGTTCGTAGATGGACACGTGCTGGCCTTCCCCTCGTTAGTTATGTGGCCGAAGCATTCTGCCAGTGAAGAATGGCCCCCACGCTCGGCACTTCGTGTCCTCGCTGCCCCCCCGAGGGGGCCGCTCGCTTGCTTGGGGCGGCCCGGCGCGGCGCTCGGCACTAAACTCGCAAACGCAAACCCCCCTCAAATGACCATCCAGACCGACGACTTCGCGCCCGCCCCCCAACGCGTGGTGTCCGCAGCCCCCGCTTCGCCCAACGAAGAGGCAATAGAGCGGGCCTTGCGCCCTAAGCTGCTCGACGAATACGTCGGCCAGGCCAAGGTGCGCGAGCAGCTTGAAATCTTCATCGGCGCCGCGCGCAAGCGCAAGGAGGCGCTCGACCACGTGCTGCTGTTCGGCCCGCCCGGCCTGGGCAAGACCACGCTGTCGCACATCATCGCGGCCGAGCTGGGCGTGAACCTGCGCCAGACCTCGGGCCCCGTACTCGAAAAGCCCAAGGACCTGGCGGCGCTATTGACCAACCTCGAGCCCAATGACGTGCTCTTCATCGACGAGATCCACCGCCTGAGCCCGGTCGTCGAAGAAATTTTGTACCCCGCGCTGGAGGACTACCAGATCGACATCATGATCGGCGAAGGCCCCGCGGCGCGCAGCATCAAGCTCGACCTGCAGCCCTTCACGCTGGTCGGCGCCACCACCCGCGCCGGCATGCTGACCAACCCGCTGCGCGATCGCTTCGGCATCGTTGCGCGGCTGGAGTTCTACACGCCCGAAGAGCTGGCGCTGATCGTGACCCGCAGCGCGCGCCTGCTGAAGGTGGAGACCGACGAAACCGGCGGCTTCGAGATCGCCCGCCGTTCGCGCGGCACGCCCCGCATCGCCAACCGCCTGCTGCGCCGCGTGCGCGACTACGCCGAAGTGAAGGGCAACGGCCGCATCACCGAAGACATCGCGCACAAGGCGCTGGCCATGCTCGACGTCGATCCGCAGGGCTTCGACCTGATGGACAGGAAGCTGCTCGAAGCCGTGATCCACCGTTTCGACGGCGGTCCGGTCGGGCTGGACAACGTGGCCGCCAGCATCGGCGAGGAGCGCGACACCATCGAGGACGTGATCGAGCCCTACCTCATTCAACAGGGCTACCTGCAACGCACGCCGCGCGGGCGCATCGCCACGCTGGCCGCCTACCGCCATCTTGGCGTGACGCCGCCTTCGAGCCGTTCGGACGGCCAGGACCTTTTCGGAGCTTGAGAGAACCATGCACACCCATGACCTGAGCGCCTGGCAGCACGACCACCACTTCGGCGCCGGCAACGTTTCGGCCGAACGCAGCACGCGGCTGGTGATGTGGATCACCGCCGTGATGATGGTCATCGAGATCGGCGCCGGCTGGTGGTTCAACTCGATGGCGCTGCTGGCCGACGGCTGGCACATGAGCTCGCACGCGCTGGCCATCGGCCTGAGCGCTTTTGCCTATGCAGCCGCGCGGCGCTATGCCCGCGACCCGCGCTTTGCCTTCGGCACCTGGAAGATCGAAGTGCTGGGCGGCTTCGCGAGCGCGCTGGTGCTGCTGGGCATCGCGGCGCTGATGGTGGTGGGCTCGCTGGAGCGGCTGTGGTCGCCTTCGGCCATTCACTACCCCGAGGCGATCTCGGTGGCGGTTCTGGGGTTGGTGGTCAACCTGGTCTGTGCGCGGCTGCTGGGTGCGACGCACCATGGCCATGACCACGGGCATGACCATCACGATCACGGCGACCACGACGGCCATGGCCACGACCTGAACCTGCGCTCCGCCTACATCCACGTCGTGGCCGACGCCGCCACCTCGGTGCTCGCCATCGCGGCGCTGCTGGGCGGATGGTTCTATGGCTGGGCCTGGCTCGACCCGGCGATGGGCATCGTCGGCGCGGTGCTGGTCGCGGTCTGGGCCAAGGGGCTGCTGAAGGAAACCGGCAAGGTGCTGCTCGACCGCGAGATGGACCACCCGGTGACAGCCGAGATCCGCGAAGGCGTCGAAACCACCCTGGCCGATTCGGAAACCCGCGTCGCCGACCTGCACGTGTGGCGCGTCGGCCGGGGCGCCTATGCCTGCGCGCTCACGGTCGTGACGCACTCGCTCACGCTGACGGCCGACGAGGTGCGCGCGTGCTTCTCGATGCACGAGGAAATCCGCCACTCGACGGTGGAAATCCAGCGCTGCGTGGACTGAGCCGATGGTGCTTCATTCCTCCGCTGAGGCTGTGGTTCAGCGCCAGTTGGATGCCTACAACGCGAAGGACCTTCAGGCGTGGCTGGCCACCTATGCCGAAGATGCTCGGCAGTACGAACTGGCGGGGAAGCTGCTGGCCTCCGGGCACGCGGAGTTGCGGGCCCGCACCGAGGTTCGCTTCACCGAGCCTGATCTCCATGCGCATCTGCTGCAGCGCTCGGTCATGGGCAATGTCGTGGTCGACCATGAAGTGGTGACGCGCAACTTTCCCGAGGGTGTGGGCAGCGTGGAGATGGTCTGCATCTATGTGGTCAGGGACGGCCTGATCCAGACGGCATCGTTCGAGATCGGTCCACCAACGATGGGCCAAAAACCCGCATAGCCGCGTTCCGGGTCTTGCTCCTTCCCCCTCTGGGGGAAGGCTGGGATGGGGGCAGGCAGAGCGTGCCCAGTGGATACGCCGCTTGCCCCCACCCCGGCCCTCCCCCGGGAGGGGAGGGAGAAAGACAAAGTCGAAGACCGGGGCGCGCACGCCGCACGATGTTTTGGGTCTTGCTCCTTCCCCCTCTGGGGGAAGGTTGGGATGGGGGCAGGCAGGGCGTGCCCAGTGGATGCGCCGCTTGCCCCCACCCCGGCCCTCCCCCAGCGGGGGAGGGAGAAATTCAGGGACCAGGCCTTGCGTGCCGCACGATCAACACCTGCGCCACGTAATACGTAGCCAGCACCCACAGCGCCGCCAGCGGCAGCGGCATCACGAACCGGTTCGTCGCCAGCAGCGAATCGCTCAGCATGAAGAAGCACGCGCCTACCGCCACCCATCGCGCGGACGGATCGGTGTCGTGCAGCACCGCAGCCCGCCCGATGGCCTGCGCCGCCATGCAGGCGATCACCGTCACATAGACACCGACCGGAATGCGCAAGGCCGGCGGCAATCCGCCGTGCCAGAGAAACGCATACATCGCGACGCCGATCAGCAGCGTCGCCGCCAGCACGCCGCGCCGCGGGAACATGCCGACGCCGATGCGAAAGAGCGCGATGTACGCCAGGTGCGCGAGCAGGAAGGCCACGAGGCCGGGCACGAAGAAACTGGCCGGTCCCATCAGCAGCACGTCGCCCGCCAGCGAGCCGACCAGCCCCGCGAGCAGCAGCGCATCGAAGCGACCCACCCCACCAGCCTTCATCGCGCGCCGCGCCGCGAAGAAGATGGCGATCGACAGTGCCAGCGGCTTGAAGATGTGATGCAGCCACGCGATGTCCAGCGCCGCGCTTGCGGTGGCAAAGGCCGCTGCTTCCACCAGCAGCACCTCGGTGACCGACAGGCGCCCCTGCAGCGCGCCGCCGATGGCCCACAGGCACGCCGTCAGCGCGGCCAGCCAGACGGCCGACTGCTGCAGCGGCATCGCATCGGAAAACCAGAGGAAGACAGCCACGCCCGCCAGCATCAGCACGAACTGCAGGCCCGCGAACCACTGCACGCCGGCGCTGACCGGCGGCTCGTAGCGCGTCACCTTGGTGATGTCGAAGGCCGGCTTCGGAAAACGCGCCGCCACATCGGCCGGCCGCCACCCCGGCGGCTTGAACCACACGCGCAGCTTGTCGGCCCAGCTCTTCGCATGCCATGAGTCCTTGGCCAGTGCCCAGTACACCTCGGCGTTGGCCCACAGCGGGTCCCAGCTGCGCAACTCGCCGCGCGTGCCGTAGACGCAGCGTTCGTCTTCCTCGCGGAAGGTGCCGAACATGCGGTCCCACACGATCAGGATGCCGCCGTAGTTGCGGTCCAGGTAGTTGTCGTTCACGGCGTGGTGCACGCGGTGGTTCGACGGCGAGCAGAACCAGCGGTCGAACCAGCCGAGCTTGCCGACCTGCTCGGTGTGCACCCAGAACTGGTAGAGCAGGTCGATGAGCGACACGATGGCGAACACCACCGGCGGCACGCCCGCCACCGCCATCGGCAGATAGAAGATCCAGCCGAACAGCGCGCCGCTCGATGTCTGTCGCAGCGCGGTCGACAGGTTGTAGTGTTGGCTCTGGTGATGCACCACATGCGCGGCCCACAGCACGGCCGACTCGTGGCCCATGCGGTGCAGCCAGTAGTAGCAGAAGTCGTAGAACACCAGCGCCAGCAGCCAGCCGTACCAGGTGGTCCAGAAATCGCTGTCGGGAAACAGCGCCACCGCCGAATACACGGCGGTGTAGATGCCGATGCGCAAGAGGCCGGTGAGCACCGCGCTGATCTGGCTCAGCATGCCCAGCCCGATGCTGTTGACCGCATCGGCCAGGCGATAGGTGTCCTGCCCCGTGCCCCGGCGTGCGCGCACGCGGCCGACCGCGAATTCGATCGCTATCAGAAGAAAGAACACAGGGGTCGCGAAAACGATGATCTGGCCAGGGCGCATCGCGCGATTGTGGCGTTGCCGCCGGGCCACACGTCACCGGGATGTCACGGGGGCGCCATCGTCCGGTCACGTGGCAGTGGGAGCCTACCCGTCCATGCAACGCGACGACGCTTTCATCCGCGCATGGCGCGACACCGCGACCCGGGACCTCGACCCGGAGGACGAAGATCGCGCGCGACCACCGCTGCACTTTCGCACGCTGTGGATCTCCGACCTGCACCTGGGCACGCCCGGCTGCCAGGCCCGCGCGCTGCTCGACTTCCTCAAGCACACCGAGTGCGAGACGCTCTTTCTGGTCGGCGACATCATCGACGGCTGGCAGCTCAAGCGGCACTGGTACTGGCCGCAGGCGCACAACGACGTGATCCAGAAGCTGCTGCGCAAGGCACGCAAGGGCACGCGCGTGATCTTCATTCCGGGCAACCACGACGAGTTTGCGCGCAAGTACCTGCACCACAACTTCGGCGGCATCGACGTGGCCGAGGAATGGATCCACGAGACCGCCGACGGCCGCAAGCTGTGGATCATTCACGGCGACCTGTTCGACGGCGTGATCCAGTGCGCCAAGTGGCTCGCCTACGTGGGCGACTCGCTCTACGAATTCACGCTCAAGCTCAACCGCCACCTGAACTCGCTGCGCGCGCGCATGGGGCTGCCGTACTGGTCGCTGTCCAAGTACCTCAAGGGCAAGGTCAAGCGCGCCGTGAGCTACGTGGGCGACTTCGAGAACGCCGTGGCGCGCGAGGCCCGCAAGCGCGGCGCGCAGGGCGTGGTCTGCGGCCACATCCACCATGCCGAGATGCGCGACATCGACGGCATCCTCTACTGCAACGACGGCGACTGGGTCGAGAGCCTGACTGCCCTGGCCGAGCATGCGGACGGCACCCTGGAGATCATCGACTGGGCGCAGCACATGCCGGTGCCGTCGAAGGTGCCGGCGCCGCGCGAAGCGGTCGCGGCCTGAAAAAGAGACGGCCCCACGGCCTCTCTGGAGGCTGCTCATAATCTGCCGAGGCCGCGCAGATGGATATCTTGTCTGGCGCCAGGCCTTCCCCCAACAAGGCCTTGCATGACATCCGTTGTCCCCCTTCCCACGCCGAAGCCGCGAACGGCCCGACTCGTCCTGGTGACGCCCGACGGCACCGTGGTCGGCAGCCTGCCGCCGGTCACCGTCTCGACCCCTTGGTGGCAAGAGGCTGAACCGGTCGTCAGCGCGGTTCGCGAACAGCACGGCATCGAGGTCACGATCCTGCGGCTGCTGGCGGCTCAGGGCGAGCGGCCCCATGGCGGCCCGGTGACCTACCTCGCCGAAGTCGCGCAGCCGGTGCCCGCCGAGCCGTGGCACGGAACGCTCGACGAACACCCGCTGCGGCATCCCTACGCGCAGCCCGGTGGCCCGGCCGCCGACCTGGCGTGGGCGCTGAAGGTGCTGGCCGGACACGGCATGCATCCCGTGGGCGCGCCGGTCCAGATCCGGAGCTGGAATCTCTCCAGCCTCTGGCGCATTCCGGTCGAGGGCCAGCAGGTGTGGCTGAAGGTCGTGCCGCCTTTCTTCGCGCATGAAGGGCGGCTGCTGACACGGCTGGCGGACCAGCCCGTGCCGCGATTGTTCGGGCACGACGGCGGCCGCATTCTTCTGGCAGAAATCCCGGGGGAAGACCTGCACGAAGCCGAGCTGCCCGTGCTGCTGGACATGGTGACGCTGCTGGTCGGCCTGCAGCATGCGTGGCTGGGGCGGGGCGATGAACTGCTCGCGCTCGGCCTGCCGGACTGGCGGGCTCCGGCGCTCACGGCGGTGATCACTTCCGTGGTCGATCGCACGGCGAGTGCGCTCTCTTCGCAGGACCGTTCGGTGCTTGCCGATTTCCTGGCCGACCTGCCCCGGCGCTTCGCCGAGGTCGCCACCTGCGGCCTTGACGACACGCTCGTTCACGGCGATTTCCACCCCGGCAATGTGCGCGGCACGCCGCAGGCGATCACCTTGCTCGACTGGGGCGACAGCGGTGTTGGGCATCCGCTGCTCGACCAGCCGGCCTTTCTGAGCCGCGTGCCGGGCGATGCTCTCGGCACCGTCCGCGCGCACTGGCTGCAGCAGTGGCGGCAGGCCGTTCCGGGGAGCGATCCCGAGCGCGCCGCAGCCTTGCTGGCCCCGGTCGCTGCAGCCCGTCAGGCGGTGATCTATCAGCACTTCCTCGACCACATCGAGCCGGCGGAGTGGCCTTATCACGTCGTGGACCCTGTCGAATGGCTGCAGGAGACGGCCGTGCTGCTGCGCAAAGAGGCCAAGGCCGGCGCCTGAGCCGGCGTTTCTTCGTCCGATCCGACGATACCGGGGGCGGGGTTCCGGGCGCACACTGTCCGGTGCATTCCAACGGGACGACACCATGGCCTGGACACTCAGCGCGGCGGAGACCGCATTCCGAGACGAGGTGCGCGATTTTCTCGCGCGCGAACTGACACCCGAGCTGCGCGCGGCCGGCCGCCGATGCTCCGGCATCTTCACCGACTACGAATACGGCAACCGCTGGCACCGCATCCTGGCCAAGCGCGGCTGGAGCGTGCCGCACTGGCCCGTCGAACACGGCGGCACCGGCTGGACGCCGATGCAGCACTACATCTTCGCGAGCGAGCTGGCGGCAGCCGACGCACCGCCGCGCGCGCCCATGGGCCCCGGCATGGTCGCGCCGGTGATCATCGCCTTCGGCACCGAGGCGCAAAAGCGCGCATGGCTGCCCGGCATCCGCTCGGGCGAGGACTACTGGTGCCAGGGCTACTCGGAGCCGCAATCGGGCTCCGACCTCGCCTCGCTGCAATGCAAGGCCGTGCGCGATGGCGACCACTACGTCATCAACGGCACCAAGATCTGGACCACGCATGCGCAATACGCCAACCGCATGTTCTGCCTGGTGCGCACCACCTCGGGCGGCAAGCCGCAGCAGGGCATCAGCTTCCTGTGCTTCGACATTCCCGCGCCGGGCATCACCATCCGGCCGATCATCAGCATCTCGGGCGACCACGAACTCAACCAGGTGTTCTTCGACGACGTGCGCGTGCCCGCCGAAGGGCTGATCGGCGAAGAGAACCAGGGCTGGACCATCGCCAAGTACCTGTTGCAGCACGAGCGCGGCGGTGCGTGGGCGCCCATGCTGCGCGCACGGCTGCGCCGCCTCAGCGCGGCGGCCGATGCGGCGTTCGCAAGCTCCGGCCGCGACAGCGATGAGGCCAACGACATGGCCCTGCGCCTGGCCGAGATGGACTGCGCCATCGACGCCGTCGAAGCCACCGAACTCCAGTCGCTGCGCGCGCAGGCACGCGGTGAACCGCACGGCATTCGCCCATCGATGGGCAAGGTGCTCGGCTCCGAACTGCGCCAGCGGCTGACCGAACTCGGCGTCGAAATTGCCGGCCATTACGCCGCCGCCAACCTGCCGCTGGACGACGGCCTTGCGGGCGAGCTGCCAATTCCCGAAGAAGCCGTGTTCTCGATGTCGGCCTACCTCAACGACCGCGCCGCTTCCATCTACGCCGGCTCCAACGAGGTGCAGCGCAACATCGTCGCCGCCCACCTGCTCGCCCGCTGAGGTCATCGCCATGCACACAACACGCACCGAACAGGACGACACCCTCGCGATGCTGCGCGACAGCCTCGCGCGCTACCTCGACAACCACCACGGCTTCGAGCAGCGCCTGCATGCGCTGGCCCGCGCTGACGATGCGCCGCCGCCGTTCTGGCAAGGCCTCTCGCGCGAGCTGGACCTGCTGGGCGCGGCCTTGCCTGAATCGCACGGCGGAATGGGTTTCGGCATGGCCGCGCACCTCGCATTGGTGGAAACGCTGGGCGGCGCGCTCGCGGCCGAGCCGTATCTGTCGACGGTGGTGATCGGCGCGGGCCTGCTGCAGCACCACCCTGGCGCGCAGGCTGATGCGCTGCTCGCGCGCGTCGTCGCGGGGCAGGCCGTGCTGGCCTTTGCGCACAGTGAGCCGCAAAGCCGCTATGACCGCGCTGACGTGCAGACGCGTCTTGTGCGCGAAGGCGACGGCTTCCGGCTCGATGGCCACAAGGCGGTCGTGCAGGCCGCGCCGTGGGCCAGCCACCTGATCGTCACGGCGCGCAGCAAAGGCGGCCCTCGCGATGCGGACGGCCTCTCGCTGGTCGTCGTACCGAAGGACACGAAGGGCCTGCGCCTGCGCGCCTACCCGACACGCGACGGCGGCCGTGCCGCGGACATCGTCTTCGACAACGTGCGATTGCCCGCCGATGCCTTGCTCGGCACCGAAGGCGCAGCGCTGCCGCAGATCGAGCAGGCGCTCGACGAAGCCACGCTCGCCATCTGCGCCGAATCCATCGGCGTCATGCGGCGCCTGATGCGCGACACGCTCGACTACGTGCGCCAGCGCAAGCAGTTCGGCGTGCCGATCTCCAGCTTCCAGGTGCTGCAGCATCGCCTGGCCGACATGCACATGGCGTTGGAGCAGGCCGCCGCGCTCACCGCGAGCGTGGGCGAAACCATCGATACCGCGACGGCGCATGAGCGCGCCCGCGCCGTGTCGTCCGCCAAGGTGGCCGTCGCCAAGGCATGCAAGGCCGTGGGCCAGGGCGCGGTGCAACTGCACGGCGGCATGGGCATGACGGAAGAGCTGGCGGTCGGCCACTACGTGCGCCGCGCCACCCTCATCGAAGGCCAGTTCGGCCCGGCCTCGTGGCACCTGCGCCGCGTGGCGCGGCTTCGCGCCGCGAACGCCGCGAACGACGCGATCGACACTAACGACGTGCGGTAGCCACAACCCGCGCGCCGCATTCGTCGCTTTCGACGATGCAGCGCCATCGCCCCCGCGCCAAGATCGCTCCACGCAACAGGAGACAAACATGGCAGGCCCATTGCAGGGACTTCGGGTGATCGAGATGGCGGGCATCGGCCCCGGGCCTTTCTGCGCGATGCTGTTCGCCGACATGGGCGCGGAGGTGATCCGCATCGAGCGCCCCGGCACACGCACCGCGCCGCACGACATCCTCGCGCGCGGGCGCAGCACGCTGCAGGTCGACCTTCGCGCGGAGGGCGCGGCGCAATCGGTGCTCGACGCCATCGCCAAGGCCGACGTGCTCATCGAGGGCTTTCGCCCCGGTGTCATGGAGCGGCTGGGCCTGGGCCCCACCGAGTGCCATGCGCGCAACCCGCGCCTTGTGTACGGCCGCATGACCGGCTGGGGCCAGCACGGTCCGCTGGCGCATGCGGCGGGCCACGACATCAACTACATCGCCATCAGCGGCGCGCTGCACGCCATCGGCCGCGCGGGCGAGCCGCCCGTGCCGCCGCTCAACTACGTGGGCGACTTCGGCGGCGGCGCGATGCTGCTGGCCTTCGGCATTCTGGCCGCGCTGCACGAAGCGAAGGGTTCGGGGCAGGGCCAGGTGGTCGATGCCGCCATGACCGACGGCGCGGCGCTGCTGTCTTCGATGATGTACGGCTTCAAGTCGGCCGGCCAGTGGAGCAACCAGCGCGGCGAGAACATGCTGGACGGCGGCGCGCACTTCTACGACACCTACGCCTGCGCCGACGGCAAGTACGTGGCCGTGGGCGCCATCGAGCCGCAGTTCTACGCGCTCATGCGCGAGCGCTGCGGCATCGCCGACGACCCGGCCTTCGACGCGCAGATGGACGCCGACCGCTGGCCGCTGCTCAAGCTGCGCATGGCCGATGTGTTTCGCACCCGCACGCGCGACGAATGGTGCGTGCTGCTCGAAGGAAGCGACGCCTGCTTCGCCCCCGTGCTCGATTGGGACGAGGCGCCCGAGCATCCGCACAACGTGGCGCGCGGCACCTTCGCCAACGTGGGCGGCGTGGTGCAGCCCGCGCCCGCGCCACGCTTCAGCCGCACCGCGCCGGTGTTGCCGCCGGCCAAGGCGCACGACGACGGCCAGGCCGTGCTGCGCCGCTGGGGCGTGGCCGCCGAAGCCATCGTGCCCCTGGGCGTCGCCTGAACAAACAGGAAGAGCCCATGTTCCTCACCCAACCCCTGCACAAGGGCCGCCGCGAGAAGGGCAAGGCCACCGCCGTGGTCTGCGGCAAGCAGCGGCTGAGCTATGGCGAGTTCACCGACCGCGTTTCGCGGCTCGGCGCCGTGCTCAAGCAACTCGGCATGCAGCCGGGCGACCGCGTCGGCATGATGAGCCTCAATTCGCACCGCTTCGTCGAATACTTCTTCGGCACCTGGTGGGGCGGCGGCGTCATCAACCCCGTCAACATCCGCTGGAACCCGAAAGAGGTCGCCTACTCGCTGGACGACTGCGACACCCGCATCCTGCTGGTCGACGATGTCTTCGCACCGATGGCCGGCGAGCTGCGCAGGCTCTCGGCCTCGCTGCGCACGGTGGTCTATTGCGGCGATGGTGCCGTGCCCGAAGGCATGCTCGGCTACGAGGCGCTGCTGGCCGATGCCGCGCCCATCGACGATGCACCGCACACCAGCGACGAGCTGGCCGCCGTGATGTACACCGGCGGCACCACGGGCCAGCCCAAGGGCGTGATGCTCACGCACGGCAGCCTGTGCATCAACGCACTGGGCACGGTGGCAGCATTGCCGCGCGACACGCAGGACGCGGTGGCCATCGTCGCCGCGCCCATGTTCCATGTGGCCGGTTGCGGCATCGCGCTGCAGAGCATGCTGCGGCTGGTGCCCGTGCATGTGGTGCCGGTGTTCGACGAGCTGGCGGTGTTGCAGACGCTGCAGTCGGCGCGCGTCACAGAAATGTTTTTGGTGCCGACCATGATCAAGCGAGTGATCGAGCATCCGCGCTTCGCGGAGTTCGACCTGTCGGCCCTGCGCCTGCTCTCGTACGGCGCGGCGCCCATCGACGCAGCGCTGCTCGACCAGGCCATGCGCGCCTTTCCGGGCACCGCGTTCGCGCAGGTCTACGGCATGACCGAGCTGTCGCCCGTGGTCACGGCGCTCCCGCCGCATTGCCACCAGCCCGGCCCGAACCGCGAGCGTTTGCTGCGCTCGGCCGGCACGCCCATCACCATCGCCGAAGTCCGCATCGTCGACGGCGAAGACAACGAGCTGCCCTTCGGACAGGTCGGCGAGATCGTCGCGCGCGGGCCGATGGTCATGGCGGGTTACTGGAACAAGCCGGAGCAAACCGAAGCCGCGTTGCGCGGCGGCTGGATGCACACCGGCGACGGCGGCTACATGGACGAAGAAGGCTATGTCTTCGTGGTCGACCGCATGAAGGACATGATCGTGAGCGGCGGCGAGAACGTGTATTCGGCCGAGGTCGAGAACGCCATCGCCCAGTTGCCGCAGGTGCTGATGTCCGCCGTGATCGGCGTGCCCGACGACAAGTGGGGCGAGCGCGTGCATGCGGTGATCGTGCGGCGCGAAGGCATGGCGCTCGATGCCGAGGCCGTCATCGCGCACTGCCGCGACCAGATCGCCAGCTACAAATGCCCGCGCAGCGTGGAGTTTCGTGATGCGCTGCCGCTGTCGGCGGCCGGCAAGCTGCAGAAGTTTCAATTGCGCGAACCCTTCTGGGCCGGCAAGGCACGCCGCGTCGGCTGACGCATCGACGCACCGGCGCCCGACAAAGAACACAACCCAAGGAAACCATCATGCCCATCGACTTCCGCCGCTCCTGGAGCGACGAAGACCTGGAGCTGTACCGCGACAACGTGGTGCGCTTCGTCGAAACCGAGGTGCTGCCGCACGACGAAGAAGCGCGCAAGCGCGGCCACGTGGGCCACGAGGTCTGGCGCAAGGCCGGCGCGCTCGGCCTGCTGTGCGCCGACATTCCCGAGGAATACGGCGGCGCCGGCGGCGACTTCCGCCACGAGGCCGTGGTCTACGAAGAGATGTCGCGCCGCGCGCTCAGCGGCATGGCCACGTCGGTGCATGCCATCGTGGCGCATTACTTCCTGAACCACGGCACCGAGGAGCAGAAGCGCCACTACCTGCCGCGCATGGCGCGCGGCGAGCTGGTCGGCGCCATCGCCATGACCGAGCCCGGCGCCGGCTCCGACCTGCAGGGCGTGCGCACGCGCGCCGAGAAAATACCGGACGGCGGCTACCTCATCAACGGCTCCAAGACCTTCATCACCAACGGCTACCTGGCCGGTGTGGTGCTGGTGGTGGCCAAGACCGATCCGGCGCAGGGCGCCAAGGGCACGTCCATCCTCATCGTCGAAACCGAGGGCTGCAAGGGCTTTCGCGTGGGCCGCGTGCTCGACAAGATCGGCATGAAGGCGCAGGACACCTCCGAGCTTTTTTTCGACGACGTGCGCGTGCCGGCCGATGCGCTGCTGGGCGGGCAGGAAGGGCAGGGCTTCTTCCAGCTCATGAGCGACCTGCCGTACGAGCGCACCATCATCGGCCTGAGCGCGCTCGCGGCCATGGAAGGCGCCTACCAGGCCACGCTGGACTATGTGCGCGACCGCAAGGCCTTCGGCAAGCCGATCGCCGAATTCCAGAACACCAAGTTCAAGCTGGCCGAGATCGCCACGCAGATCAAGGTGGGCCGCGCCTTCATCGACCGCTGCGTCGAAGACCTGGTGGCCGGCACGCTCGACACAGCCACGGCTTCCATGGCCAAGCTGTGGGGCTCCGAAACGCAGGGCCGCGTGATCGACGAATGCCTGCAGCTCTTCGGCGGCTACGGCTACATGAGCGAATACATGGTCGCGCGCATGTACGCCGACGCGCGCGTGCAGCGCATCTACGGCGGCACCAACGAGATCATGAAAGAGGTGATTTCGCGGGCGTTGTGAAGTGAAGGGCTGAGGCTTCAAGCAGGACAAGGGGTTTTCAGCGCCGGCAATCGCGGAACCACTGGATGTACACGCAGTGGCTGGCAGCGCACAGGAGGAAACGCTAGGCTCGGGGTTCAACGCCTCAAGTCGGCCACCAGATGATCTCCACACTCCTGACGATTGCCTTGCTTCACTGGCTCGTGCTTGCCACGCCCGGTGCCAATGTGCTTCTCGTGTCCCAGCTCGCAGCGAGCGGCCATCGCAAGAGCGCCTGTTTCGCGGGCTTCGGCGTTGCAGCCGTGGCCGTGACCTGGGCCGTGCTCGCCATACTCGGCGTGAACGCATTCTTTGCCTCGCTCCCGAAGCTGCGTTTCGCACTGCAGATGGCAGGCGGCATCTATCTTTGCTACGTCGCGATCCGCCTGTGGCGGTCCGCCGCATCCGAGATGGGAGGGCACAGCAAACCGCTCGCGCCATGGGTGGCATTTCGCCTTGGTTTTCTGACCAACATCATGAACCCGAAGTCGGCCTTGTTTTTCGGCAGCATCTTCGCGACGGTGCTGCCTCACGAGCCGAGCGCCTTGCTTTCTGCCGCGGCCATTGCATTGGTTTTTGTGAATGCGCTGCTGTGGCACACATTCCTGGCCGTGGCCTTCTCGCACCCGAGAGTGCAGGCGGCCTACGGCCGGAATCGTCGCTGGTTGAATCGAATCGCCGGTGCACTTGTCGGGGCGTTTGGTTTGCGCCTGTTGATTGCGACCACCAACGAAATGCGGTCGCGCTGAGGCAAGGCGCGCTGGAGCGATCTGGCGGGGAGACCCCTTCTCAGGACAATCGGCGCAGCTCCGCCCGCGCGATCTCGCGATGCGGGTACGAAGGCGAGAGGCCGATGAAGGTCGAGTACTTCTCGCGCGCCGCCGCCGTGTTGCCGGCGTCTTCCAGCTCCAGCGCCTCGATGGTGAACTGGGTGAAGAGCCGGTTGGCGTCTTCCTCCCTCGGCGAGGCCGCCAGCGACTTCGGCTGCAGCTCGGGCTGCAGGGCGTAGATGCGCCGCTGCACTTCGATCAGCTCGATCAGCGCGCGGCCGATGCCTTCGATGTTGTCGGAGACGGGTTCCAAATCTGTCGTGCGGACATCGGCCGCGGCCTGGTCCAGAAGGTGCGAAGCAACGCGCAGCAATTGGTGAAGAGACTTGAGCGTCGTCATTGGCAGGCGGCCCGTCGTGGGGTGGCCGTGGTGGCGGGCGCGCGCTGGCTGTCGGGCTTCGCGGCGTTGGCTGCGAAGCCGGTTCGGTATCGATCCATCAGTTGTCCTGTTTGGCGCCGGCGGCTGAGCGACCGGGCTTTTTCTTTGGAGGTGTTTGTTGTTGCTGCTGTTGCCGCTGCCGGCCGGCAGCGGCGGACGACGGCGATTCCTCGCCGCGCAGTTTTTCCGCGAGCTGCTTCGCGCGCTCGGCAATCGCCAGGCTCTTGGCCATGTCGGGGCCGTGCTCCTTCACCGAGAACGCCTTGCTCACCGAGCCCTTGCCCGCCGTGTAGGTGATGGCCAGCCAGTAGCCGGGATGCGCCGCGTGCGGCGACTTGAAATGAACGCCGCTCACGCCGCTGGTGTTGTTGCGCCGGGTGATCTCGGACTTGGAACGCTTGGGCGAGCGCGGGCCGTGCGCATGCGCCGACAGCCCCATGCGGATTGCCTCTTCAGCCGGATGCAGCCGCGCCAGTCCGGTCATGTGCTTGAGTTGCTGCGCGCGTTCGCGGATGGCCAGCGCCTGCGCCGCATCGCCCAGGCCGTCGACGGGAAAGTCGGCGCGCAGGATCTCGTCTTGTGCGATGTAGGTCTTGGCCATCCATCCGCGCACCTTGCCGCCGGCCGCGATCTGGTGGAACACGCCGGGTATGCCGGTGGTGTTGTTGGCCCGGGGCTTTTGCGCCCGCACGCGCCGCTCGACCGGCGGCACGCTCCTGACGATGAAATCGCGCCAGTCCTGCGCGTGAAGCAGCGCCTGCTCGACGCTGCCGTAGCTGGCCTTGCCGAACAGCTTGTGGTGGCGGATGCCGTTGCGAACCAGGGAAACTTCGAAACCCCAGGACCTGGGGTAAATGCCATACATGGCGGCCGGATTGGGGATACCTTTTGGCATTCTCGACGCGCTGATTGCTTCAGCCTTGCTGCTTCTCATGAACTCCCCGGTCCGCGCGGGGCTCATTGGCGCTCGCATTTCGCAGCTATTTTGGCCGAAGCCCGATGACGGTTTTGCGGGCTTCTGTTTTTTGGAAACAAAAGCGGGGGCAAGGCACGGAACTGTCACACGTCCTGCCTTGCTCCGGAGGTGGCCGCGTGTTGCTGGCGAAGCTCTTGCCGGGGCGCAAGACTGGATACGCCTGTAGCGTTCAGTTTCTGTTCGAGCTGCCGTTCGCGCTCGGCGATGGCCATGCGCTTGGCGGTGTCGGGGCCGTGTTCCTTGATGGAAAAAGCCTTGCTCACGCTGCCCTTGCCCGCGGTGTAGGTGATGGCGAGCCAGTAGCCCGGGTGCCCGACGTTGGGCGACTTGAAGTGCACCCCGCTGACGCCGCTGGAGTTGGTGCAACGCCTGATTTCGGACTTCGAGCGCTTGGGCGAGCGCGGCTCGGCAGGGTAGGCCGCAGGGGCCGTGCGGATCGCTTCTTCAGCCGGATGCAGCCTCGACAGGCCCGCCATGCGCTCCAGTTGCCGCGCGCGTTCCTCGATGGCCAGCGTTTGCGCCGCCTGGCCCATGGCGTCTACGGGGAAGTCGGTGCGAAGCACTTCGTCCTGCCCGATGTAGGTCTTGGCGACCCACGCCCGGACCTTGCCGCTGGACGTGACCTGGCAGAAGACGCCCGACACGCCCGTGGTGTTGTTGATGCGCAGCTTTTCGGCCCGCGTGCGCCGCGCCACCGGCGGCACGCTGCGCACGACGTCGTCGCGCCAGTCCTGCGCCTGCAGCAGCGCCTGTTCTTCGCTGCCGTAGCTGGCCCGCCCGAACTGCTTGTAGTAGCGGGTGCCGTTGCGCACGATCGACACCTCGAAACCCCAGGCACGGGGCGAAATGCCATACATGGCGGCGGGGTTGGGAATTCCTCTGGGCATGGTGGCTTCGTGCTTTGCAGCGCTCTCGACGTGAACAACTCCCCGAACCGGTGACCGGGCCCGCTGGCCGAACGATTCCACTGCCGCTCCGGAAGGCCGGTTTGGCGGGTGGAAGACTTGGCTCTCTGAGAGGAATGCTAGGGATTGCGCGGGGGCGGCGGTATCACCGGAATCCGTAGTAGTTGCGGTGGCGGGCGGCCCGGGCGGGTGCACCTACCCAGTTTGCGAAGCCACCGGTTTCAGGATGTATGCCGCGTTCAGGGCACCGCGCGGCGCGGCAGAGTCAGCCTCTAGCGGATCACGCCGAGCTTGCGCGCGATGGCCACCGCCTGCGTCCGGCTCTTCGCATCCAGCTTCATGTTGATGTTTCGCAGGTGCGTGCGCACCGTGCTGTCGGACACAAAAAGTTTCTCCGCCATCGCGTTGTTGGAGTACCCCTCGGCCAGCAGTTGCAGCACGCGGATCTCCTTGCGCGTGAGCGGCTCCTTCATCGCGTCGCCGGTCGGCGCCTCGGCATCGGCCGCTGCCGCCATCGGCCCGATCAGTTGCAGCAGCCGCTGAAGATAGTCCGCCAGGATCGGATCGCTGTTGCCGCCGCGCGACGATGGAGCTTCCTGCATCGCCGTGGCGTAGCGGTGGATCAGCGTGCCCACGGCCGTGCCTTCGTCCAGGATCAGCCGCACGAAACCTTCTTGGCTCGCGGTCTGCAGCACTTCGCCGATTTCTTCGATGGCCGCGGCCATGTCGCCCGCGCGTTGCAGCGCCATCGCGCGCAGCACCTTGAGCTTGAGCACGCGGCGGTTGTGCGCGCAGGCGCGCGCGGCATGGATCTCGGCGTCGAGCACGGCCAGCGCCGCGCGCGGGTCGCCGAACGCGATGTCCCAGCGTGCCCTGGCCAGCGCCAGATAGTCGAGGTCGTGCGCGGGCAGGCGCTGGCGGCGCTCGCGTTCCCACAGCGCGGGGTCGTCGGCGCGCATCAGCTCGTCGCGCGACGCGGGGCCGTTGCCCTGCAGCAGCAGCATGCGCGAGCGCTCCAGCTTGGCGCTGGCCACCACACGCGGCAGTTGCCGGTGGTGGCCCAGGTATTCGAGTTCGGTCAGCGCCTGGAAGGCCGCGTCGATGTCGCCGGCATGGAACGCGATGCGCGAGCGCATCACGTGGCTCAGGATCATGTGGTCGGGCAGGCCCACGTCGCGCGCCAGCGGCAGGTACACGTTCAGCAGATGGTCGGCCTGCACGAGCTGGTGGGTCTCGTACACGGCGCCGGCATACAGCACGCCGGCCCAGGCGTTGCCGTGGCTGTGGTTGTACGACACGGCATGGGTCGAATCGACCGCCATGCGCAGGCGCGCGGTGGCTTGCCGCAGCCGGCCTTCCTGCAGGTCGAACAGGCCGGCCAGCGACTCGGTGTACATGCGGTTGAAGGTGCTGCTGCCTTGTTCGCGCGCGGCTTCGAGCATGCGCCGCGCCTCGTGCTGGTCACCGCGCACGGCCAGGATGTGGGCCATGGCATTGAGCAGCACGCTGTCGGCAAAGGCCAGGCCGGTGGGCAGGCGCGACAGGCTCTGGCGGCCGATTTCATAAGCCTCGTCATGCCGGTCCTGCATGGCCAGCAGCAGCGGCACGAGCGTGTGCGCGCTCGCCCGCACTTCGGGAATGGGGCTGTCGAGGCAGCCCGATTGTTCGAGCATGCGCATCGCATCCCACGGGCCGTGCGTGAAGCAGGTGGCCCACAGCGCGATCGGCTGCAGGAACGGGTGTTCGCGCAGCTGGTGTTCGGGAATGGCCGAGAACCAGCGCGCGAGCATGCGCATGCGGCCCTGTTCGAGGAACTGCGCCGCATAGCTGTCGAGCAGGGTCAGCGCATACGGATGGTCGCCGCCTTCGATGGCATGGTCGATGGCGGGCACCGGGCGGTCCTGCGATTCGTACCAGCCCGAGGCCGCGAGATGCAGGCGTTCGATTTCGCCGGGTTGTTCGCGCGCCAGTTGCGCGCGCAGGAAGTCGGCGAACAGGCTGTGATAGCGCCATGCGCGGCCGTCGCCATCGCCGCCCACGGGCGTGAGAAAGAGGTTGGACGCCGCGAGCTGTTCGAGGATGGCGGCGCAGTCCACGCGCGGGTTCAGCGCCTGGCACACCGAGGCATCGAGCTGGCGCAGGATGCTGGTGCGCAGCAGAAAGTCGCGAATCTCCTTGGGCTGGTGCGCGAGCACGTCTTCGGCCAGGTACTCGGCCACCGCGCGGTCGGAGCCCGAGAAGCGCTCGACAAAACCGGTCTCGGTGCCGTGCCGCTCCAGCGCCATCGACGCGAGCCAGATCGCGGCCACCCAGCCTTCGGTCTTGCGGTGCAGTTGCGACAGCATGTCGGCGGGCAGCGCCTGCATGGCTGGGGCCGTGCGGAGGCCGAAGAAGGCGCTGGTTTCTTCCAGGCTGAAGCGCAGGCGGTCGGTATCGATCTCGATGAGCTGCCCGCGCGCGCGCAGCCGTCCCATGCCCAGGTCGGGCAGGCCGCGCGAGCCGATCACGATCTGCCCGCGGCGAGGCAGGTGCTCGACGATCTCGCGCACGAGGCCCAGCACCGCCGGCTCCTGCACCACCTCGAAGTCGTCGAGAAAGAGGGTGAAGGGCGCGTCGTGCGCGGCCAGCGCCGCCACCGCATCGAGCGGGCCGTTGGCATGCGGCTCTTCCACGCCCAGGCGCAGCGCGGCTTCGGCCAGGCAGTTCAGAAAGCGCGAGACGTCGTTGTCGGCGCGGTCCAGCGTGAGCCAGGCGGTGGCAATGCCCTGCGCCTCCATGCGCTCGCGGATCTGCGCCATGGCCGTGGTCTTGCCGAAGCCGGCGGGCGCGCGCACCAGCACCAGCTTGACGGTGGCCGCGGCGGCGATCTCTTCGCGGATCGCGGTGCGCGGCACCTGCGTGGCGGTGAAGGCCGGCGGGTTGAGCTTGGTTTCGAGAATCCTGGCGGTGGGAGGCGACATCGCGAACGGAAAAGGACAGAGGCGGCGCAAGGGCCGAAGCGGCCCGGATTTCCGTCGTTTCCGACGATGCCGCCGCCGATTCTGCTTCCTAAACTGGCTGGCGACAAACCCATTGCTCCATCGCCAACCACACCTCGCAAGGACCCTTGATGCAACTCGATTCCAGCATTGCCGCCGTCGTCACGGGCGGCGCATCGGGCCTGGGCGCCGCCACCGCGCGCCGCCTGGCCAGCCACGGCGTGAAGGTCGCGCTGTTCGACCTCAACGCGGAGCAGGGCGAAGCGCTGGCCAAAGAACTCGGCGGCGTTTTCTGCAAGGTCGACGTGACCTCCGAAGAGCAGGTCGATGCGGCCTTTGCCAAGGCCCGCGCCGCGCATGGGCAAGAACGTGTGCTGGTCAACTGCGCCGGCACCGGCAACGCGGTGAAGACCGCCAGCCGCGACAAGGCCACCGGCGAGATCAAGCACTTTCCGCTCGCCAACTTCGACCGCATCATCCAGATCAACCTGGTGGGCACCTTCCGCTGCATCGCCAAGTCGGCCGCCGGCATGCTCACGCTCGACATGCTGCAGGACGGCGAGCGCGGCGCCATCGTCAACACCGCCTCGGTGGCGGCACAAGACGGGCAGATGGGCCAGGCCGCCTACACCGCATCGAAGGCCGGCATCGTCGGCATGACGCTGCCGATTGCGCGCGACCTGATGGGCGAGGGCATTCGCGTCAACACCATCCTGCCGGGCATCTTCGACACGCCGCTGCTGCAGGGCGCGCCGGACAACGTGAAAGCGGCGCTGGCGGCGTCTGTGCCTTTCCCGAAGCGGCTGGGCAACCCGGCGGAGTACGCGACGCTGGCCGAGCTGATGATCACCAATGGGTATTTCAATGGCGAGAGCGTGCGGCTGGATGGGGCGATCCGCATGGCGCCGAGGTGAACGACGTGCGCGGGCGCGAATAGCCCACGAAAAGACAAAGGGCGTCCCTTGAATATGGGATGCCCCTGCTTCCTGGCTGTTACTACGATCGCCCAGCGATCGGGGGATCGCGTCAAGGAATGCCATGAGAACAAGAAACGGTGGGAGTTGCGTGTGGGCGCGTCGCGTGCTGCCCGTCTTCGTGGTCGCGGCACTGGCAGGGTGCACCTCGATGAAGCCCCCCACGCCCGAAAAGACCTTCGCCCAAGTTTCCAGGCTGGACAGCACCTCCAAGCTGCAAAAGACGGTGCTCTCGAGTGCCACGGACGATTTCTACGGTCGATACGAAAGCAGCGCGGACCCCACCAGAGCCAGCCCCGAAAATGCCCAGGCGATGCTCAACGCGGGGCGCGTCTTGATCGAGCTCAACTGCGAAGAGTACCTGGATGCCATCGGGCAGAGCGCTCAGGCGGCCGGCAACCTGCGGCAGCAGACCAACCTTGTCGGTGGGCTGTCATCGGCATTGATGGGCGTCGGTGGAGCTTCAGCCGGGGGAATTGCAGGCGTTGCTTCCACCTTCAGCTTTCTGGGGGCGAGCATGGATGCATATTCGGCGGCCTACCTTTTCGCAGATGCGGGGACTTCGGTCATCAAGCTGGTTCATTCCGCGCAAGAACTCTTCATGGACGAAGTCAACAGGAACTTGCAGAACACCGTGTTGGACCATACGGGTGCCATGCACATACTGATGGGCTATCAGTCGATATGTCGGCCCGCAAAGATCCGCGCGCTCGTCAACTCTGCCATCAGCAAGGCCCAGGTCGTGGCTGAAATTGCGCCCGACAACGGTGTCGATGTCGAAGTCACGAACGTGCTCGGACAGCTGAGGAGTGCTCTGAACACACCCGTCTCGGAAGCTGAGGCGATCAAGCTCTACGCTCGCATGCTGAAGCCGGATACAAAAGCTCCGCTGCCTGAAAATGAAAGAAAGCTCAGCGCGGCCCAGCTCGCGGAAATCTCCAACATTTTTCTTCCGCTGATGTTGCAGAACTCCAGGGTGGGACACCGCTGGAGGCTGGCGATTGCGGGTGCACAGCCTGAAACTCCTCTGGCGGTGCAGCAAGTGGCAATCTCTGCAAAAAGTGAAGCCAAGGACGCAGGACCCAAGGGGGTCGCCGCGAATACCGCAGGTGCGCTCGATGTTGCGCGCCAAACGGCAGACGTCGTCGTGAAGTCGAATGAAGCCATCAACGAGGTCCTCCGGGGCGGTAGCCTGGAGAAGGCCAAGGACATCGCAGACGCTGCAAAGATTGCTGCCGACAAAGCCTCGGAATCGCAGGAAACAAGCAGTACGACCCCTCGCGTTGCGCAGGCAGCGAAGACTGCCGCCGATGCGGCCCAACGGACAGCGATTGCCGCGCAGGGCGTGGTGGACAAAGCCATTGCGAGCAGGAACAGTCAGCCGCCCCGAATGAGCCAGTTCTCCTTGCCGATCATTGGCATTGCCCGTTGACGCGCTGAGCCTGTCTTGCGCCGCGGGCGCGCTCTCCAAAATCGTCCATTTCGACGACGCTGCGCATGGGCGCGGCATCAACAATTCTCCGAACCCCTCACGTCCACGGAGAACACCCCATGCCCGAAGCCTATATCGTCGCCGCCGCGCGCACCGCCGGCGGCCGCCGCAACGGCCGCCTTGCCGGATGGCATCCGGCCGACCTTGCCGCGCAGGTGCTCAACGCACTGGTCGAGCGCACCGACGCCGATCCCGCGTTGGTCGAAGACGTCATCATGGGCTGCGTCGGCCAGGCCGGCGAGCAGTCGGCCAACATCGCGCGCAATGCGGTGCTGGCCTCGCGCCTGCCCGAGTCGGTGCCGGCCACCTCGGTCGACCGGCAATGCGGCTCGTCGCAGCAGGCGCTGCACTTCGCGGCGCAGGCCGTGATGTCGGGCAGCATGGACATCGTGATTGCCGCCGGCGTCGAAAGCATGACCCGCGTGCCGATGGGCCTGCCCACCACCTTGCCGCTGAAAAATGGCCTGGGCTTCTACGTGGGCCCGCTCATGCAAAAGCGCTACCCCGACATCCAGTTCAGCCAGTTCACCGGCGCCGAGATGATCGCGAAGAACTACGGCATCGAGAGAGCCGAACTCGACGCCTATGCGTTGCACAGCCATCGCAATGCCATCGAGGCCACCAAGGCCGGGCGCTTCGAGCGCGAGATCGTGCCGGTGGCGGTGCGCATGGCCGACGGCACCGAGCCGGGCGAGTTGCACACCACCGACGAAGGCATCCGCTACGACGCCACGCTGGAGAGCATCGCCAGCGTCAAGCTCATCGCCGAAGGCGGGCGCTGCACGGCCGCCACCGCCAGCCAGATCTGCGACGGCGCGAGCGGCCTGATGGTGGTCAACGAACGCGGCCTGAAGACGCTGGGCGTGAAGCCGCTGGCGCGCATCCATCACATGAGCGTGATGGGGCACGACCCGGTGATCATGCTGGAGGCCCCGATTCCCGCCACGCAGCGCGCGTTGCAGAAGGCCGGCATGAAGATCGAAAACATCGACCTGTACGAAGTCAACGAAGCCTTCGCGCCGGTGCCGCTGGCCTGGCTGCAAACGCTGGGCGCCGACCCGGCGCGGTTGAACGTGAACGGCGGCGCGATCGCGCTGGGCCATCCGCTGGGCGCCTCGGGCACCAAGCTGATGACCACGCTGGTCCATGCGCTCGGCCAGCGCGGCAAGCGCTATGGCCTGCAGACCATGTGCGAAGGCGGCGGCATGGCGAACGTGACCATCGTCGAGCGGCTCTGAACCGCGGCGTGGCGCGGGCTATGCTCGCGGCCACATGCCGTCCACCGACTTTTTATCTTCTTCGCTGGCCACGGGCGTTCTTGCGCTCGTGCTGGCTTTCAGCGGCAATGCATCGGCCATGTCGGGCTGCCTCGACACCGCCGTGCAGATTCCGTCGCCGCCGCGCGCACTGGCCATGGCCGATGCGGCGCTGCTGGAGCACCAGGCCTTCGGCGGCCAGACCATGGATGCCGAAGGTCGCCTGACCGAAGTAGGCGACTACGAGGCCGAAGACACGCGGCGCACGGCGAAGGCGATGCCACCCTGGCAGCGTGTGCTCGGCTACTGGCGGGCCATCGATCCGCAGGACAGCAGGCTGCCGTCGCTGGTGCGGTTCGGCGGCGCGCATCCGGCGGACCGACGGCTGCTGACGCAGGCGCTGAACCAGTCGGCTACCGCCGCCGTCTCCACGCAAAACCCTGGCGGCGGACCCGACCAGGGGCTCGACGACGTTGGCCTGCGCGCCGTCGAAGTCGCGGTGAACCGAGTGGCCGTGATCGACTCGCCCTGGTCCGCCGCGTTCATCAGCTGGCTTGCGCGCCGTGCCGGGCTCAGCGACGAGGAGTTCGTTTTCTCGGAAGCGCATGTCGACTACGCCGGCGCCGCGTGGCAGGCCGGTGTGGCCGAGTCGCTGGGGCAGCCCACGCGCTCCGCGATGCGCGCCTGCGACCTGATGCGAACGCCGCCGCGCGTGGGCGACCTGGTCTGCCAGGCGCGGGGCGACGGTGCCGGGCTCGACACCTACGACAAGATCGGCGAGGTGCTGGCCACGCGCCCCACCGGCGGCGATGCGCTGCCGATGCATTGCGATGTGGTCGTGGCCGTCGATGCCACGGGCTTCGATACCGTGGGCGGCAATGTGGTCCAGTCGGTCACCCTGCGGCGCCTGGACTTTGCGCGCGGAACGAACCTGCTGGACCCGAGCTATCTGCCTGAGGGGTGCGCCGTGAGCGGTGCGGCGGGATGCGTCGACCGGCATATGAGCCGCCAGCCGTGGTCGCTGCTGCTGCAGTGGCGCTGAAGACAGGCCACTGCCTTGCCATGAATGAAGGCTATCGGTAGAACGCTTCGACCTTGCCCTTCAGCTTGAGCAGCAATGGGTGGCCCTTGCGGTCCACGGTCTTGCCCGACGGCACCTTGATCCAGCCTTCGCTGATGCAGTATTCCTCGACGTCGAGGCGTTCCTTGCCGTTGAACCGGATGCCGACGTCATGCTCGAAGACAGCCGCCACATGGTGCGGGCTGCGCGGGTTGGAGGACAGGTGGTCGGGAAGGGGTGGGAGGGGAGTGGCTTCTGTCATGGCGCCCGATGATAGGACCTGACGGCCAGCCGTTTCGCCGGGCGGCCGCGCTAACGCCGTTTCTTTTTCTTCATGACTTTGGCGGCCGGCTTGGGCGCAAAGCCCAGCGCGGCACGTGCCAGCGCGTCGGCCTCGCCATTGCGATGGCGCGGAATCCACCGGATGCTGGCCTGCTCGAAAGTGCCGAGCAGCGCGCGGGCGTCGTCGAACAGCTCGGCCATGCGCGCGATCGGCCTGGCGTGTGCCGCGCCGAGCTGCTCGACCAGGATGCTGTTGTCGCTGTAGGCCAGCACGGCCGTGGCGCCCTGGGCCCGCAACTCCTGCAGTGCCAGGGTCAGCGCCCTCAGCTCGGCTTCGTTGTTGCAGCCCGTGGTGTGCGTGGCCTGCGACAGCGTGCGGCGGCTGCCGTCAGGCGCGGTGATGACGGCACCGATGCCCATGCGGCCCGGGTTCGGCATGGCGCTGCCGTCGCAGTAGACGACCCACGGAAGGCTCTCGCTCATTCGTTCGCTTGTTCGTTCAGCAGTTGCTGCGCTTGATGCCCGCGAGGTTGCAGGGCCGCTGGCCCGGCGGCGGCCCGGGGTCGTGCGCATGCGGCGGCGGTGGCCGGCGCGCGGGGCGCCAGCCGTCGTAGTACGGGTCCGGGCTGAGCACGACGATGCCGGGGTCTTGCGCGGGTTCCTGCGCGGGGCGGGCATCGGGGTTGCGCGGAATGATGGACGGACCCGACGGCGTGGTCTGGGCCAAAGGGGGCGCAGCGTACGGCGCCGGTTGCGGCGCGGCGGCGGGCCGGCGTGCCTCGTCGGAGGGCGCGCGCTGCGCCGGCGGTGGTGGCGATTCGAGGATCGGCACCGGCCGCGACTGCCGGTTGCCCGCCGGACAGGCGCCATCGGTGTACGAGACGGCACCGTTGGCGTCCGTGCAGCGCACCACGTCCGCGTGCGCGCCCGACGCCATCGCGAGGATGGAGAAAAGGAGCGAGAGGGCCGGGATGCGCATGGGCAGAGGTTAGCGGGGATGCGGGGCTGGGGCAATCGGATCGAGGCGCTTCACCGGTCGCTGCGCGGCTACCAGTCCACGAGCTGCGAGGCGAGAACGACGAAGGTGCTTTCACCGGCAGAGGACGCCACATCCCATGGACGGGTCGTGCTGACGCGCGCCAGTGAACGTCCTGCCGCGTCCGTCAGCTCGGCTTCGATCTCGCAGGCGATCGAACCCGGACGCGGGTAGCTGCTTTCCGGACCCAGGGGCTCGGCCGTGACGACGGGGCCTTTCTCGACGAAGAGATGAACCCAACCCTTGGCGTCGACCAGCTTGCATTCAACCCAGCCGGGCTGCGCGTCATCGACCCAGCGGGAGATCTCGATGGCGATGGCTTTCGTCCCCGCTTCCGCGCAGGAGCGGGTCGCAACGCGCGCCGCGCCGCAGGCCGCGCAGTAGTTGGCAACGGGCGTGCGAAGCGGCTTGCCGCACGCGTGGCAAGGCGCTCCGTAAAGACTCAACCGGTGATGCAGAAGTGCATTCGGATTGGTCTCCTTGAAGCCGGTGATGCGCTCATACGCCGCCAACGATTGGTAGCCCAAGCCTCGCTCCTTCGCCTCTGACAGCGTACATCCGGTTTCTTCGCGGTATTGCTTCACTTGGGCGATGAAGCCCATTGGATTGACGATCTGCCATTCGTCTTCCGTGAGCATCGGCATGTCGGCGTTGCAGCGCCAGCAGTAGATCGTTCGGGGCATTCGGGATGGGCTATTCAGGTGTGGTTTGAACGAGGCGTTTCGACACGGGCATCGAAAGCCGCGCCACCAGCGTATCGCACACCTGCGCATAGTCCGCCCAGAACCGATGCATGCCTGCTTCTCCCCGCAACCCGCGCCGGCGTGCATAGGGTGTCTGTTCGATGTACGCGGCGACCTTGCGTGTCCAGTCCGGACCGCGAAATTTGGCGGTGGCTTGCGAATGAACCATGGCGTTGGCAGGTCGCAGGTAGATGAAGCTCGGCTGCAGTGGGCTGACGATTTCTTCGAAGCGCGCGAAGTAGCCCGGGATGCCTTCCCGGTCTTGCTCCAGCATGAAGCGCACCGTGCTTTGAAAGGCACTGCCTTCGAGAATGTGCAGCGTGTCTTCGGATCGGGCCCGGTCTGCAAAGCGTTGCCAGCCTTGCAGGCAGAGCAAGGGGAAGTCGTCATGCGCCTTGCATGCGCCGAGCGCGTGAGGATGCACCGGGTGGTCTGCCGCTTCTTCCAGATGCCATTCGCTGGCGCGGCCGGCCAGCCGTTCGACTTCACACAGGTGCTTGGCCAGCGTGGTCTTGCCGCTTCCGGGCAAGCCTTCGATGAACACTACGCGCTTCACGGTTCACTGCGCCAGGCAGGCCTGGGTCACCGAAAGGATGCGCTTGTCCATGTGTGCCTCGAAGTGATTTTCTGGGGCGCATTCTGCCCGGGCAGCTGCTGCCTTCCGCATCAGGACGGCCTTGCGCGAATTCGCACGGCACCGCTCGCAAGCACGACGCCCGGCACGACAAGTGCCAGAGCCAGCAGCACCGCACCGGTGACCGGTTCGTTCATCCAACACGCGGCACCGAGCGTGGTCAGCACAGGCACCAGCGCGGCTGACAGCGACGCACGCGACGCACCCAGCCGCGCGACCGCCACCATGTAGACCACCAGCCCCAACAGGCCCGCGACCAAGCCTTGCCCGACAGCCTGCAGTGCAACGTCCGGCCATGGGGCGCTGAGCAGCTTCGGCGCACCGGCAAAGAAAAGCACGGGCAGCAGGAGCAGGCTCGACCATCCGTTGACGAACGCCGCGCCCTGCCACGGCGTGAGCCCGCAATGCGCGAAGGCCAGCGAGTGCACTGCCCACAGCATGGCCGCAGCAAGAAAGAGCAGGTCACCCCGCCAGTCGAGCGAGCCGGAACGGAAGCTGCCCGCTGCAAACAGCAGCATGCCGATCGCAATGCAGGCCAGCCCCAGCAAGCGGATGCCGCCGATCTTCTGCCCCTTGTGAAGCCACGCGCCGAGAGCAGTGAAGAGCGGCAGGCTGCCCGCCATGAAGATGCCCATGTGGCTCGCGGGTGCCCAGCGTGCACCGGCCAGCACCAGCAGGCCGAAGGGCAGGCCACCGCCGATGACGAGCAGAACGAGCACGATGCGCGGGGCCTTCGGTGGAACCATTCCTTTGCCGAACCACAGCGGACTGAGCAGCAACGCGGGGATGCCATAGCGCATCAGTGCCAGCTCCATCGGGCCCAGCGTGGTGGTCACGCCGTGGCGCGAGACGAGTTGCCATGCGCTGCCGACGAAGGCAGCCGTCAGTGCGGCGATAAAGCCTGTGAAAAGGTTGCGGTCCATTGCGGCGAGTCTCGCGACCGCGCCGCGTGGCGGCTATCAGATTCGTGCGCCCAGCGTCCGCCGCGCTTCGCCGAGTGTCACGCCAACCTCTTGCCTGAACACCGCGCCCAGATGGCTCTGGCTGCAATAGCCCAGGTCGTGCGCGATGCCCGCCAGCTCATGGTCGCCGTCGACCAGCCGCTCCATGGCCGAGGCCAGCCGCAGGTGCTGGCGGTACTGGTGCAGGCTCAACCCGGTTTGTTGCCGGAAGCTGCGCGCCAGATGAAATGGCGAGCGCGATACCGCGTCGGCGACATCGTGCAGCGACACGCGCGTGCCGCGATCGGCGGTTTCCGCCACCAGCCGCCGCGCACGGGCGACCGCACCCGTCAGTGGCACTTGCGGGCGCGAGGTGCCGAGTGCTTCGACCAGTGCCGCGACGTCCGCTGCGCCTGTGCCGTTCACCAGAAGCTGTCGCTGTGCGACATGGAGCCTGTACAGCGACTTCGGCCGCAGAAAGCTGAAGCAGGGCGCGGCATCCGCAGGCAGCGGTGAAGCGTGTCCGCTGACCACCATGCTTTGCCGTGCGGCGTGGGCGTCGGGGCGCATCTGGTAGACCGTCGCATCGGCGAAGTGCATGGCGGTGAGCCCGTCGACCAGCCAGGTGCCGGTCCCCGAGCGCACATCGAACATGGTGCGGCCCATCGGGAAGACGATGCGTTGCGAGGCCACGGTGTAGAGCGCGCTCCACTCGGCGCGCTGCGCGTGGAAGCGCACGTGCTCCACCGCGAACTCGTGTCCGGTGTAGAGGAGCGTTCGTTCCTTGGGCATCGTGTGGTTTGGCGTGGCGTGGGCGATGGGTTCCGGGCGCATTCTCCTGCCGCGCGGGCCGCACCGCCATCAGGCAAATGGATAGGGGCCTTCCATCGCGCCGATGTGGCTCACATGGCTCACCATGCCGTGCACCTCGTCCCACAGGTGCAGCATGCAGCCCGGCCGTCCCTTGTACGAAGTCGGAGCCGCGTCGGGCGCCAGCCGCAGCGCGATCTCGGTCGTGCTGCTGGGGCAGGAGCACACGACAGTGCCGGCCCAGCGCCGCAGCATCGTGCGATGCACATGCCCGCACAGCACACGCTCCACGTTGTCGAATGCACGCACGATGGCTTCGAGCGGCGCCGTGTCCATGTAGCGGTATGCGTCCATGTAGGGAATGCCGCTCATGAACGGCGGGTGATGCAGCATCAGCAGCGTGGGCTTCTTGCGGTCGGTCGCCAGCGTGCGTTGCAGCCATGCAAGGCCTTCGGCATCGACGCCGCCGTGATGCAGGCCGGGAATGCAGGAGTCCAGCGCGACGATGCGCACCGGGTGGTCGTCGATGCAGTAGTGCAGCGCGCCGGTGCGCGGCAGGTAGGCATGGTCCGCGAAGGTCGCGCGAAAGTTCTCGCGGTGGTCGTGGTTGCCGGGAATGACGAGGTATGGAATCTCCAGCCTGGCGAGCCGGGTACGCACTTCGGCGTATTCCTCCAGCCGCCCTTCATCGACGAGGTCGCCTGTCAGCAGCACCAGGTCGGGTCGACGGTCCAGTGCATGCAGGTGATCGATGGCCTCGTCGAACATGCGGTTCGAGTCGGCAACGCCCTGGTAGAGCTGCCCGGCGGGCCGGACGTGGGGGTCGGAAATCTGTGCGATGAGCATGGAAAGGGCGCCTTGTGGTTTCCCATCATCAAGCAGGTTCCGTTCCTTCCTGCGCCCGCGCGCAGGTTCAGAGTTCAGACCCCGACGAACTGCGCTACGTCGGCCAGCGGCGCGCGCTCGGTCACCAGTGCATCCAGCGGCCTGCTGCGGTCCGCGTAGCCGATGGCCATGCCGGTGAACAGCATGCGTTCGGGCGGCAGCGAGATGAATTGCCCGATGGTCTGCGGGTAGATCGCCCAGCATTCCTGCGGGCAGCTGTCCAGGCCTTCGGCGCGCAGCAGCAGCATCACGTTCTGCAACATCATCCCCAGGTCGGACCACTGCGGCGGCCCCATGCGGCGGTCGACGCTGCAGAACAGCGCGAGCGGTGCGCCGAAGAACTGGTAGTTGCGCGCAAACCATTCGCGCCGCGCCGCCTTGTCTTCGCGCGGAATGCCCAGGCGCGCATACATCGCCTCGCCCACCGCGAAGCGGCGGTCGCGGTAGGGCGCGACCAGCTCGCGCGGGTAGATGTCGTACTCGCTGCCTTCGCCGGCCGGCGCTTCATGCACGCGGGTGCGCATGAGCGCCTTGAGTTCAGCCAGGCTGTCGCCGCCCACCACGTGCAGGTGCCAGGGCTGCAGGTTGCCGCCCGAAGGCGCACGCAAGGCCTGTTCGACCACGCGGCGGATGACGTCGCCCGGTACCGGCGTGTCTAGAAAATCGCGCACCGAGCGGCGGGTGGCCACGGCGTCCTGAACGTTCATGAAAAAAGGTCCTCGTGATGCCCCGGCGCTGGGTCTGGTCCGGCATGGCGCAGCCATGTTAGGGGCAACCCTCGGGTGGCTTCAATCGTCCGTTCCGACGATGGGGCGCACGATGGGGGCTGCCTACCATTTCCGGCGCACAGGAGACACACACATGCTCGGATTGATGCAAGACCGCCCGCTGCTGATCTCGTCGTTGATCGACCACGCAGCCACCTTCCACCCGCACGCGGAGATCGTCGGACGCACCGTGGAGGGGCCGGTGCATCGCACCAACTACGCGGAGCTGCGGCGCCGCTCCAAGCAGGTGGCCAATGCGATGAAGGTGCTGGGCATCGAGCCCGGCGACCGCGTCGGCACGCTGGCATGGAACACCTACCGCCACCTGGCGCTGTACTTCGGCGTCTCGGGCGCGGGCGCGGTGCTGCACACGGTCAACCCGCGGCTCTTTCCGGAGCAGATCGACTACATCGTCAACCACGCCGAAGACAAGGTGCTGTTCTTCGATGCCAACTTCGCGCCGCTGGTCGAGAAGCTCGCGCCCGGCCTGAAGTCGGTGCGCGCCTTCATCGCCATGACCGACCGCGCACACATGCCCGCCATCGACGTGCCCAACCTGCTGTGCTACGACGAGCTGATCGGCGCGCAGAGCGAGGACTACGCCTGGCCCGAATTCGACGAGCGCACCGCCTCGTCGCTTTGCTACACCTCGGGCACCACCGGCAACCCCAAGGGCGTGCTGTATTCGCACCGCTCCACCGTGCTGCATTCGCTGATGGAATGCGCGCCCGACACCTTCGGCGTCAACTCGCGGATGACGCTGTTGCTCGCGGTGCCCATGTTCCATGCCAACGCCTGGGGCATGCCCTATGCGGCGGCGATGACCGGCATGAAGCTGGTCATGCCCGGCCCGCACATGGACGGCCAGAGCCTGTACGAGCTGATGCGCGATGAAAAGGTGGGCTTCTCGCAGGCCGTGCCCACCATCTGGATGATGCTGTTCCAGTACTTCGATGCACACCCTGAAATCGACACGCGCGCCCTGGGCCTTCAGCGCATCGGCGTCGGCGGTGCCGCCACGCCGCGCGCCATGATCGAGCGCTTCGAGCGCGACTTCGGCGCCGACTTCGTGCAGGGCTGGGGCATGACCGAAACCAGCCCCATCGGCGTGATCGGCAACCTGCTGCCAAAGCACTACGCGATGCCGAAGGAAGAGCAGATGCGCGTGAAGATGCGCCAGGGCCGCGGCGTGTGGGGCGTGGAGCTGAAGATCGTCGGCGAAGACGGCCAGCGCCTGCCGCACGACGGCAAGGCCTTCGGCCACCTGCACGTGCGCGGTCCGTGGATCGCGAGTGGTTACTTCAAGAGCGAAGGCGGCCCGGTGCTCGACGCCGAGGGTTTCTTTCCGACAGGCGACGTCGCCAACATCGACGAAGACGGCTATGTGCAACTGGTCGACCGCGCCAAGGACGTCATCAAGTCGGGCGGTGAATGGATTTCGTCCATCGACCTGGAGAACGCCGCGAGCGCGCATCCGGCCGTGGCCGAGGCGGCGGTGATCGGCATTGCGCATCCGAAGTGGCAAGAGCGCCCGCTGCTCATCGTGGTCAAGCGCCCCGGCGTGGAAGTGACGGGCGAGGAACTGCTCACTTTCCTTTCGGAGCGAGTGGTGAAGTGGTGGCTGCCGGACGACGTGGCTTTCGTCGACAGCCTGCCGCATACAGCCACCGGCAAGCTGCTCAAGACCAAGCTGCGCGAACAGTTTCATGGGTATGTCGCAGCCAAGTCAGTTTGATGACTTGTTCGATTTTTCTGTGGACAACTCTGTGGGTTGTCGGGGGAGGCGGGGTGGCAGAGCGAGGATTGACGGGGCTTCCCACCACGTTGCCTGTTGAATAGGCAGTCCCTCCGGCTGGGGAAAAAAGCGTTTGCCGAGGGGCGCGGGTATTCAGGAAAGCGTGATAGGGGATGGGCGTATCAGCTTCTGGCCGATGGTGACCTGGCCCGCGCCAGCGTCGCCCGTCCGAACGGCGTGATGCGCCTGACGATGGCCAGCTCGCACGCAGCGGTGTTGCCTTTCCAGCTCAACACAGGGCTGATCGACGCATCGATGAATCCGGCCTGCTTCAGCGCCTCGACGCAGTGGATCTCTTCGGAGGCTTCCACGCGAAGGGGGAACGCGGAGCGTTCGATGTCGTGCAGGTAGTCCATCGGGACAAGGCTTTTTTTCGCGGGCTTGGGTGGCGGTTCCGCATCGCCGCCGCGCAATCTTGCGATCTCCGCGTACCCCTCGTCGGTGATGCACACGACCAGCGCCGCCTGCGCCAGCCGGTAGTTGCCGTCCGGGTCCAGTGCCGGGTCGATCGCGGCCTCGATGAGGTTCGTCGCCTTCAGGACAGACACGCGCCTGACGTCGTGCGCGTCGGTCACGTGCATCGGCAGTCGAGCGTGCTCCAGATGGAGAAGGTAAGTAAGCGGCACCGAAGACCCCCTGTCTGCGCCTCCCCACTGCCATCGATGCTGTTGCGCATCGCCTTGGTTGAATTGTCAAGAATTGTTATCTGGTGATGATTTTTGTAGGGAGGGTGTGCGGGCGCCATCCCCTGAACTGGGTATACGGGCGGGTGGGTTGCTGGCCGTGGGGGCGTGGAATGTAAAGCCGGCGCCATTGGTGCGGGCAACGACCGCTCAACCGAACGGCACCGCCGTTCGTCGACAAAGGCTTCGATACGGTCAGTCGCCGGTCAGTACGGTTTAGAAACAATTGTTACGACTGACTTCCATCTCGGGACACTGTTCGCAGCAGTGCCTGAGTGCCCATGCAAGCGAAACGCCCATGAACTCGTCGCATCGACAACAGACCGGTTTCACACTCATCGAGATGATGGTCGTGGTCGCGTTCGTGGCCATTCTGGTGGCGCTCGCCACGCCGTCGCTCGTCGGGTTGATGCAGAGCAATCGCGTGAGCGCGGAGGTCAACTCCTTCGTCGGTGATCTGCAGTTCGCGCGCTCCGAAGCGATCAAGCAAGGCATACCAGTCAGCGTGTGCGCGTCTTCCGACGGCCTCAACTGCCTGGGCGCCAACACCTGGCAAAGCGGGTGGATCGTGTTCCTCGACCTGGATGCCTCGGGCACCGTCACCACCGGCGACCAGGTGCTGCGCAAGCGTCCCGCATGGACGGGCGGCGACACCTTTGCCGCCGCGCCTTCGATCACGGCGGTCACCTTCAGCCGGGACGGATTCGCCAACCTGCCGGTCGCCGCCACCGGTGCTTCGATCCTGCTTGCCCTGCGCACCGAGCCTGTGAATGCCAACGCCACGCGCTGCGTTTCCATCAACAGGGTCGGGCACCAGACGGTGGTGGCGGGCGGAACCGGAGCCTGCGCATGACGGCCCGCAACCGACGCCGCGTCCAGGGCTTCTTTCTGCTGGAGATGCTGGTCGCGGTGCTGATCGTTTCACTGGGGCTCTTCGGCCTGTCCAAGATGCAGGCCGCGGCGTTGTCGAACACGCAGACCGCGCGCGTGCGTGCGCTGATTGCCTTGCAGGCAGCCAGCCTGGCGGAGGCGATGCACGGCAACCGTGGTTTTTGGGCCGTCGGTGGCACGGCGCCGTCGAGCGCAACGGCCACCGGCACCACGGTGACCGATGCCTCGGGGGTCCTGAACACCACGGCGGATTGCAGCCCCACGGCCGCTGCGACCTGCACGTCCGCGCAACTGGCGGCCTACGACTTCCAGCAGTGGGCGTCTCGCATGAACGACCGCTTTCCCTCGTACACGGCAGCCATCCAGTGCACCACCGCGGTCGGTCAGCCGACCAGTTGCGTGATCAGCCTGGGCTGGGCCGAGAAGTACATCGCGATCAACCGCAGCACGGCCGCCGCCGCCGGTGCGACGCAGACCGTGGCTGCATCCGCGATGCAGTACAGCCTCTACGTCGAACCATGAACCGCGCAATGCCTTGCCTGTCCGAAAGCTCGCACCGCCAGGCCGGCCTTGGGCTGGTCGAGTTGATGGTCGCGCTTCTCATCGGCCTGTTCCTGCTGCTGGTCATGGGCTCGGTGTTCCTGAACATGAAGCAGGCCTTCACCTCGCAGGACCAACTGGCGCAACTGCAGGACAACGAGCGGCTGGTGCTCACGGTGCTGACCACCACGATCCAGACCTCGGGCTACTTCCCCGACCCGCTGGTGAACACGGCCGCCACCGACCTCCCGGCCGCAACCGGCACCGGCTACGGCAGCTTCCTGGCGGGGCAGGGCGTGGTGGGGTTGGGCAATGCCACCAGCGCAAGCGACACCATCACCTCGCGCTACATGACGGCGAGCGGCGACGGCATCATGGACTGCCTGGGCAATGTGAACCCGGCCACCTCGGGCGCCAACAAGCTGGTGATGAACACGTTCACGGTGAGCGCTGCCCACGAACTGGTGTGCTCCACCGATGGTGGAACGACGACCACGCCGCTGGTCGGCGGCGTCACGTCGCTGAAGGTTCTCTATGCCACCGACACCGCCGGCGATGGCAAGGCCCTGCAATACCTGGACGCGGCCACCGTGACGACCAATGCGTGGTGGCCGCAGGTGCACACCGCGCAGATCACCGTCACGCTGGACAACCCCTTTGCCACCCAGGCGGGACAGCCGCCCACCATCGCCTGGACCCAGATCGTCAACCTGATGAACAAGTCATGAGCCTGCGCGCGCGCCCGTCACCACGTCCTGCCCGATCGCGAGAGCGCGGCTTCGCGCTGATCGTCGGCATGCTGTTCCTGGTCATCCTGACGGTGCTGTCGATCGGCATGTTCCGCAGCTTCAACCTGCAGGAGCGCATCGCAGGCAACACGCGCGAGAAAGAGCGGGCGGTGGAGGCCGCGGAAAGCGCACTGCAGTACGGCGAATGGTGGCTGAGCCAGGGCAACGGCAGCACAGGTGCGGCCTGCTCGGGGGCGCTCAACGCCAACACGCTGTCGCAGATGCAGGTGTGCACCAACATGATCGCGAAACCGGCGGCCCTGCCCTGGACCAACCGTGCCGACTACCTGCCTCCCAGCATGACGGTGGCCGAAGGCGGGGGCATCGTCGCGGCCACCGGGGACATCAACTACTACAGGAAGCCGGGCCTGAGCATCGGCTACCTGGGGCTGTCGCCCAACGGCCAATCGCTGCTGTACCAGGTGTCGGCCTTCGGTTATGGCGGCAGCACGACAGCGGCGGCCGTGGTGCAGAGCATCTACCAGGTCACGGGTGGCAACAAGCCGCTCGACCAACCTTGAGGGACGACCCGAATGAATCGATTGCGCACACTCCTTGCCTGCCTGGTCTGCATGCTGGCCGGCGCGCCGTGGTCGGCCCATGCGCAGCTGATCATCAGCGACACGTTGACGGGGGCTTCGTCCACCTATGACTGGACCGCGCTCAACGGCGCATGCCTGACGGCGGGGAACGACACGGGCCCCATTCCGGCGTGCATCGGCAAGCTGACTTACTACACCGACAGGAACTCGCTGCTCGTGGGCGGCACCACCGGCCGCCTGCCCGACGCCGTGGGCTCCGGTGCGCTGCGCCTGACCAATGGCGACACGCAGAACGGCGGCTCGAACGGCGACAACCAGACCGGCGCCGTGGTGGCGAACAAGCCCTTCTATACCAACCAGGGGCTGCAGGTGACGTTCACCACCGTCACCTATGGTGGGGACGGCAACAACGGGACCGGTGCCGACGGCATCAGCTTCTTCCTGGCGGACGGCGCCAAGGCCCCCTCGGTCGGCGGCCTCGGCGGCAGCCTGGGCTACAGCTGCTCCAACACCAACAGCAGGTACGAAGGCGTGGTGGGCGGCTACCTGGGCATCGGTATCGACGAGTACGGCAACTTCTCGAACCCGGGCGACAACACTGCCACGGGCCCCGGTTTCAAGGCCGGGCGCATCAGCGTGCGCGGCGCGGGCAACATCACCTGGGCGTCGCTGAACGCGCTCGACCCGGTTCACTATCCGTCCTCGCTTTCGTCGGACCAGCAGACCGCCGCGGTCAAGGCCACTTGCAAGAGCGGTGTCGTGATGGACTACAGCACCACGACAACGACGACCTGCAAGAAGGGCAAGTGCACCACGACCACCACGGGGCCGAGCGGCAACGCCACCACGACCTCGCTGCCCGACTACCCCCTGCTCCTCAACGGCACCGCCTACAGCGACCTGCCCTCGGGTGTTTCGATCTCCAACCAGCAGGGCATCAGCAAGCCGCTGCGCGGCAACGCCACGCCGATCACCTACGGGTTGCAGATCACCCAGGACGGGCTGCTGAGCCTGTCGTACAGCGTCAACGGTGGCGCGGCACAGACGGTGATCAACAAGCAGTCGATCACCGAGTCCAATGGGCCGCTGCCGGCTTCGTTCCGCTTCGGCTTCTCGGGCGGCACCGGGGGCTCGAGCAATGTGCACGAGATCACCTGCTTCAAGGCTGCGCCGGTCAACCAGTCGAGCAGCTCCGCCGGCACCAACGTGCAGCAGTCGGCGCGTGTCGAGGCCGGCACGCAGGTGTACCTGTCCTACTACCACCCGACCAATTCATGGGGCGAGCTGACGGCGCAGGACCTGGTGAGCGACCCCACCACCGGCATCGTGTCGATCAACCAGGTGGCCAACTGGGACGCCAGTTGCGTGCTGACCGGTGGCACTTGCCAGGCCACGAGGGGGACCAACACCGCGCAGGCATCGGGCAGCCGCAACATGCTGAGCTGGAGCGGGACCGCAGGCATTGCATTCAAGTGGGACCAGCTCACCGCCGCGCAGACGGCAGCGCTCACCGCGGGCGACAGCAGCCAGACCGACATCCGCCTGCGCTACCTGCGCGGTGACCGAAGCAACGAGCTTGCAAGCACCGGCGGAACCCTGCGCACGCGAACCGGCGTGCTGGGCGATATCGTCGATTCGAGCCCGACCTGGGTCGGCCCGCCTTCGTTGCCCTACAAAGGGGCATGGCTCGATGCGCTGCATCCGACGAGCACGGCGCCCGAAGCGGCGGGCAGCTACGCCACCTTCGCAGGTGCCACCGGCGCCACGGCACAGGGCGGTCGCCAGAACGTGGTCTACATCGGCGCCAACGACGGCTTTCTGCATGGCTTTCGCAGCGGCACCTACGATGCCACCGGCGCGTTCGTCAACACGACCAACGACGGCACCGAAGTCCTGGCGTACATCCCCGCGGCGCTCCTGAACATCATCCACTCCACCACGCCGGCGCTGGATTTCAGCTCGACGCAGTATTCGCACAACCTCTATGCCGACGCCACGCCCGGCACCGGCGACCTCTACTACAACGGCGCCTGGCACACATGGCTGGTGAGCGGCGTCGGGCCCGGCGGCAATGCCACCGGCCCGATCGGCGACAAGACCAGCATTGCCAACGGCGTGATCTACGCACTGGACATCACCGACCCGACACAGTTTTCCGAAGCCAACGCCAGCACGCTGGTGCGCGGCGAATGGACCTCCGGCACGGGCACCGGTGCCATCACCTGTGTCGGCAACGCGAACTGCGGCAACAACCTGGGCAGCACCTACGGCACGCCCATCATCCGCCGCCTGCACAACGGGCAATGGGCCGCGCTGTTCGGCAACGGCCTGAACAGCAGCACCGGCACGGCGGGGCTGTTCATCATGCTGGTCGATCCGGCCAGCGGGGCCATCAGCTTTCGCTTCATCGACACCGGCGCCGGCCCCACCAAAAGCGGCACCACCATCACGGCCCGCAACGGCATGGCCTACGTCGCCTCGGCCGACCTGGACGGCGACCACGTGACCGACTACGTCTACGGCGGCGACGCGTTGGGCAACCTCTGGCGCTTCGACCTGACCGACATCGATCCGGCCAAGTGGGCCGTGTCCAGCACGCCCATCTTCAAGACGGCGACCGGCCAGCCGATCACGACGCGCGTGACGGTTTCCTCGGTGCAGGGCATCGGCCCCGGCGGTCAATCGGGCGTGGTCCTGAGCTTCGGCACCGGCCAGCAGTTTCCGCAGACGCAGACCGGCGGCGTGACCTATCCGTCGGCCACGCAGGCCCTGTACGGCGTTTGGGACTGGAACATGAGCGCATGGAACGCCATGGGCGGCGCGTCGGCCCAATACGCGTCGCTCGTTGCACCGCAGACCGTCGACACCACCACCTTGCGTGCGCAGAGCATCACGGCAACCGCACCTGGCAGCGGCACCATCTCGGGCTACCGCACGATCAGCACCAACAAGGTCTGCTGGAAAGGCTCGAGCAGTTGCAGCGGCGGTGCCAGTGCCAATACGCAGTTCGGCTGGACGCTGCCGCTGCCCAGCACCAACAACGAGCAGGTGATCTACAACCCGACCACGGCGTACGGCATGTTCCTAGTCAACACCACCATCCCTGCCGTGTCGCAGGCATTGACCTGCGACACGCAACCGGCGGCGGGCTACACGATGGCGGTGTCGCTCGACACCGGCGGCGCACCCAATGCCTCGTTCTTCGGCGACCAGAACGGCAACTTCGTGGCCTACAACGGCGGCATCGTGAGCGGCATCGGCTTGAGCGCGACCGGCACGCCGTCCATCGTCACGGCGAACAAGTGGCCCTACCTGGTGCAGCAGACCACCGGCGGCACGGGTGTCGTCACCAAGATCAACCCCGCGGCCAACGGCAAGGGCAGCCGTTTGACGTGGGTCAAACTGCGCTGACTCACATGAAGACGCTTCAACACACCATGGGCAGCCGGCGCACCGGCGCGGGTTTCACGCTGATCGAATTGATGATCGTGGTGGCTGTCGTGGCCATCCTCGCCGCCATCGCCTATCCGTCGTACGTGCGCTATGTGCAGAAGGCGCGCCGCACCGATGCCAAGACCGCCTTGCTGGACCTGGCGACGCGGGAAGAGCGTTTCTTCAGCATCAACAACACCTACGCGGGCACGGCCGCGCAACTGGGCTACGGCGGCACCTTTCCGATCGACGTGCTGACCAGCGGCACGGCCTTCTACCAAATCGCGGTCACGGCTTCCACGGCAGCGGCATTGGCAACGGGATTCACCGCCACTGCCACGCCGGTGGGCGCGCAGACTGGCGACACGCTGTGTGGCAGCTACTCCATCGATCAGATGGGCACCCAGGGCAGCACTGGAACCCTGGGGGCCGCCGGCTGCTGGTAGTGCGCCGCCCGCGCCACCCGCAACGGGCCGATGCGATCAGTGCTTGTGATCGCCGTGCGCCGAAGCACCAGCAGGCTGCGCCGACGCATTCAGTGCCCGCACCGGCGCCTTCACCTCGACCGTTTCGCGCTTGCCGTCTTTCCCCTCGAACACCAGCGTCAGCGGCACCGTGTCGCCTTCCTTCACCTGCTGCTTGAGGTCGAGCAGCATCACGTGGTAACCGCCGGGCTTGAGTTCGACGGTCTTGCCCGCGGGCACTTCAAGGCCCGGGATCTGCCGCATGCGCATCACGTTGTCCTGCATCGCCATTTCGTGGACTTCGACGACCGGCGTGACGGGCGAGCTGGCCGAAACCAGCTTCGTGTCTTTCGCGGCGCTGAGCTGCATGAAGGCGCCGGTGGCCTTTTGCTGCGGAACGGTGGCGCGGACCCACGCCTCCTTGACGGTGACTTGCGCGTGGGCCGTGGCCACCACGAGGAACGAGGCGGCCGAGAGGGCGAGGATGCGTGCGATGGGGGTCATGGAAAGAATCTCCTTGATGATGAATGTGTGGATCGTGTTGTTGAAGCTCAGGCGGACGTCTTGAGAATCTGCCGCAGGTCTTGCGCGCATTCCTCGGCGCTCTGTTCGTGGCGCAGCACCAGCCGGATCTTTCCTTTCGGATCGAACACGTAGCTGAAGGCCGAGTGGTCCATGGTGTACGAAGAGCCGGTGGGCACCTTCTTGTAGAAAACCTTGAAGTCCTTCGCGGTCTCGCTGGTCCTTTGCATGTCGCCGTACAGCCCGATGAAGCTCGGATCGAAGGCCTGGGTGTAGGCCTTGAGCACCACGGGCGAATCGCGCTCCGGATCGACGGTGACGAAGATCACCTGCAGGCGCTCGCCATCGGCGCCCAGCAACCGGCGGATTTCCGCGGCGCGCACCAGCGCGGTGGGGCAGACGTCGGGGCATTGCGTGAAGCCGAAGAACATCATCACGGCCTTGCCCTTGTAGTCGGCCAGCGTGCGCTCGTGGCCGTCGGGATCGGTCAGGCGAAAGTCCTGTGCGTACTTCGCGCCGCTGATGTCGACGCCGTTGAAGCTGGCGGGCAGCACCTTGTCGCAACCCGCCAGCGACAGCGCGGCCAGGCCGCCACCGGTCAACAGCAACAGCAGGTTGCGGCGGCGCAAAGGCGCGCCTGCCCGGGGAGATGCCGCACACGACGGTGCGCGCGGCCATAGGGTCTTGTTCATGAAAGCTATCTCCAGCGCCCGCAAGGGGGCGCCGACTCATTGCAGGAACGCGCGATGCAACGTCCGCCCATGCGGCGGCATCACGCGCTGATGAAGAACCGAAGCAGAGTCAGGAGAAGGCAGGAGGCCCGCGCGCCGGCATCGGTGCGGCGGTGACCGCGGCGATGTGCGTGGACGGAATCGGCCGGGCCGCCTGGGCCATCGGCACGAGCACGGGAAGAGACGACACGGCCGGTGCGGCAGGCGGCGCGCCGGACAGCACGCACAGCGGGCAGTCCATGTGGCCGGCACCCAGCTCCTGCACACCGTCGTCCGTGTAGACGATGGCCTTGATCGAACCGGCACTTGCGCAGACGAGTTCCACGGTCTGCGGGTGCACCATGGGCGATGCCACCGCCACGCCGATCGACAGCGTGAACCACAGCAGCACCCAGCGGATCAGGCCCACGCCCGGACGACGCATGCCTGCGCGCGCGGCGGGCATGGTGCGTGGGGCAAGGGCAAAGGAGCGCATCGGCGCGGATTATCGGCCACCGCCTGAATGAAAGCCCCTTGTTTCAGCGAGGCGGGTTCGCGACATGCCCCAATGCTTCGGGGTCTCGCACCGTCATGGCGTTGTACTCAAGACCGATCGAACCAGAGGCCGCCAATGCCTTGAGTTCCCTGTTCACCGCTTGCCGGTTGGCCTGCAGCAGTGTTGCAAGGCTGGCCTGCGATATCTGCAGGCGAACCACGGCGCCACCTCCTGCGACGGGCGCGCCGTAGAGCGCGGCCAGCCGCTCGATCGTGGAAGCCACCCGCCGCCGCAAGGAGCCTTCGATCTGGCTGCGCAGCGTGCGAACGTGAGCCGCATGCTGGCCCAGCATCATCAAGGCCATCTCCTTCCACAGGGCCGGTTCCTTGTCGAGTGTTTCAACGATCAGGGGTGTGGGCATGTGAACCGCCACGACTTCGTTGTGCGCGCTGAAGTCGAAGGCCGTGCGGTCGGCCTTGCCGAAGACCTGGGTAAGGCCCATGACCACGCCCTGCCCCAGGAGCATCACGACGAACCGTTCGCCTGCCGGCCAGACACGGGCTGCCATGACTTCGCCCGAGATGATCAGAAAGGTCTCTGCCACCGGGTTCAGTTCGCTCGACAGAACATGCCCGCGTGGATGGCGGCCGACGTAGGACGACGAAAGGAGGTGGCTCATCGCCGCGAGCGGCCAGGGCGAAAAGGCCTGCGTTGCGCGCAGTGCTCTTTCCATGAGCATCAGGTCTGCGGCGGAGTTGCGCTTGCGGGGGCCGATCATGTCGCGACACCATCGCCTTGCGGTGCAAGGGGGGTGGACATTCTCTTCAACGCTGCCGGGTCAAGGATCACCACCGCGTTGTATTGCATCCGGACCACGCCCGAGGCGGCCCATGCCGACAGTTCCTTGTTCACGGATTGGCGGCCGACGCGCAGGATGCTCGCCAGGTCTTGCTGGGTCAGGCGCAGGTGGGTCGCGCCCGTCTCGGTGGTCCGGACACCGTAGAGCGCGGCAAGCTGCTCGATGGTGCTGGCAAGCCGTTGCCGGAGTGCGCCGACGATCTGGCCGATGACCATGTCTATCTGTGTGCGCTCCTGGTGCAGCAGCATGCGCCCCATGTGCTTCCATCGCACGGGGTCGCTGTCGAGCAGTTCGAAGACCAGGCGGCCGGGCATGTGAATGGCCACCACATCGTCGTTCGCGAGGTATTCAAGGACGCGGCCCGCAATGTTGAGCATGTAGGCAAAGCCGAGGATGTGGCCCGGCCCGCGAAGCGCCCAGCTCAGGCGGCCGCGCTCCAGAGAGGCTTCCGCGTGCACCACGTGCCCCGACACGATCACGAAGATTTCGGGCGCATCGGCCTGCGTTTCGGCGGACAGCAAATTTCCGCGTGCATGCCAGCCGAGCCTGCAGGACGTCAGCAGTTGGCTCATGGCCGTGGGTGGCCACGACGCAAAACCCTGCATTTTGCGCAATGTGCGCTCTATCAGCTCCTTGTCGCTCTGGCGTGGCTCGACATCGGTCATTTGCATCCCTCTGCGCTCATTGAAGTTAATGGGCAGAGCGGCTGTGTTGCGATGCGTTCCATATCGGCGAAAAGATTCCCGCCAACGCTGCATTCCTTGTTCACCGCTGGCGCGGTGCTCGATGCGTATGACCAGTCAGAAACAAGTGTGTGCCAGAAACTTCACTCGGGCAGCGTTGCGATATGCCTCAACGCTTCGGGGTTCAGCACCGTCATGGCGTTGTATTCGAGGCCGATGGCACCCGCAGCGGCCAGTGCCTTGAGTTCCTTGTTCACCGCTTGCCGGTTGGCCTGCAGCATCATCGCGAGGCTGGCTTGCGACACCTGCAGGCGCACGACGCCATCACCTTTCGCACGCGTTCCATGAAGCGCCGCGAGCCGCTGCACGGTGAACGCCACGCGCTGCTGCAGCGAGCCCGCGACCTGGCCCTGCACCGTGTGGGTGTAGGACACGTGCTGGCGTTCGGACATCAGCAGCGCCTCTTTCCACAGCATCGGTTCGCTGTCGAGAATCTCTAGCAGCAGGGCCATCGGCATGTGGATCGCCACGACGTCGGTGGTCGCGACATAGTCGTAGTGGCCATGGCGAAACGCGGGCAAGGCCTCTTCGCGCACCGGCTTGATGTACGTGAAGTCACCCGGCCCCCAGAGCAGCAGGGAGAAGCGATCGCCCTCGGGCGACACGCGCCCGACCGATGTGTGGCCCGAGACGAAGAGGATGTATTCGGAAACGCCACCCAGGTCGGTCCAGACCACAGACCCGCGCGGATGCCGGCCCACGCGCGACGAACGCAGCAGCCGCGTCATGGTCGTGAAAGACCAGGGCGCAAAGGCTTGCCTGGTGCGCAATGCCCTCTCCATGAACGCGACGTCCTCCAGCGAGTTTTGGCCCCAATTCACGCGGGCAACTGCATCGGTTGCGTGCGGTGCCAGGGCAGGGCGGGCAATGTTCTGCAGTGCCACCGGATCGAGGACAACGATGGTGTTGTACTTCAGCTTGATCACGCCGGAGGCGGCCAGGGCAGCCAGTTCCTTGTTCACGGATTGACGGCCGACGCGCAGGATGGAGGCCAGGTCGTGCTGGGCCACTCGCAGGTGGACATGGCCGTCTTCGCTGCTGCGGGTGCCGTGGAGCGCGGCCAGCTTTTCAATGGTCTCGGCCAATCGCCGTGAGAGCTTTCCGGCCATCTGGCTGGTCGTCAGCTGGCCCTGCTCCACGTCTTGCGATATGAGCATGTGGCCCATGTCGACCCATCGCGCGGGATCGCTGTCGAGCAGTGTGAAGAGTTGATGGCCGGGGATGTGAAGGGCCACGACGTCGTCGCTGGCGATGTACTCGAAGGGGCGCTCTTCGAGTTCGAGCATGTGCGCAAAGCCGAGCAGCACGCCTGGGCCCAGAAGCGTCCAGGTCAACCCGGCGTTGCCGCCAGAGGGCCTTGTGTGCAGCACGCTCCCGCTCACGAGCGTGAGCATTTCGGGCCCGGTGGCCTTGTCGGACAGCAGGTCGCCTCGCGTGTGCCACTGCAACCTGGAGAACGCCAGGAGCCGGCTCATGTCGACCTCGACTTCCACTGGTATCAGCAGCCTTTCGACCTCGACGTCGACGAGCTTGAGTACAACGAACAGCAGCGTTGCGAGCTTGTCAACTTCGGCATCGACTGGCCTAAGCACTGCAACGAGCAGCATCGGCAGCCTGTCGACTTCGACCTCGACAGGCTTGAGCACTGCGACCAGCGGCATCGGCAGCCTGTCTACTGGCCTGAGCACGGCGACGAGCAGCATCGGCAGTTTGTCGACGGGGCTTGCCAACTCATTGCAGTACGACGATGCCACCCATTCGAAGGTGACCCTAGGTGGCGTTGGGGCGCCCAGGCCGGTGATCCTCACCAATGTCGCGGATGGCGTGAGCCAAACCGACGCGGTGAACTTCGGTCAATTGACTTCGTTGTCGACGACGATGTCCAACGGGGTTGCGAGCCTGTCCACCGGCTTGAGCACCACCAACAGCAGCGTCAGCAGCTTGTCGACTTCGACATCGACTGGCCTGAGCACCGCGGCGAGCAGCATCGGCAGCCTGTCGACTTCAGCCTCGACAGGTCTGAGCACAACGAACAGCAGCGTTGCGAGTTTGTCGACTTCGACCTCCACCGGCATCAGCAGCTTGTCAACTTCGGCATCGACTGGCCTAAGCACTGCAACGAGCAGCATCGGCAGCCTGTCGACTTCGGCCTCGACGGGCCTGAGTACAACGAACAGCAGTGTTGCCAGCCTGTCGACGTCCACCTCCACTGGGATCAGCAGCCTTTCGACTTCAGCCTCGACAGGCTTGAGCACAACGAGCAGCAGTGTTGCGAGCTTGTCGACCTCGACCTCCACCGGCATCGGCAGCCTGTCGACCTCGACTTCGACAGGTCTGAGCACGACGAACAGCAGCGTTGCGAGTCTGTCGACGTCGGCCTCCACCGGCATCAGCAGTCTTTCGACTTCGACGTCGACTGGCCTGAGCACGACGAATAGCAGCATTGCCAGCTTGTCGACGTCGACCTCCACCGGAATCAGCAGCCTGTCGACCTCGATGTCGACCGGCCTGAGCGCGACGGCCAGCAGTGTTGCCAGTCTGTCGACGTCCACCTCCACCGGCATCAGCAGTCTTTCGACTTCAACCTCGACGGGCCTGAGCACCACGAACAGCAGCGTTGCCAGCTTCGGTAAACGGCAAGCGGCGTCGTGTCAAAAGACCGGCTTCCGTGCCAAGGGTTTTTCAACTGACTCCCCCGTTCGCCATCAAGCTCACATTGAGCTTGATATTTGCTGTCCCGATCTTGACGACGAGCAAGTCGGTGCAGGCACAGACACTTGGCAATGGCTCATTGATGCTGTGTCGGGCGCCGGGGACTGGGACGAGTGGTGGTAGCTATGGAGTAAGTGCATCGACCTATTCGCTGGCCTGCAGCAATAGTTTTGCTTTCCACCTCGGAAATGCCGGCGCGAACGACGGCAGTCGAGGATTGGGTAATTCCACGGCCTTCGTTCAGGGTACGCAAGGCGGAGCGCTCACCCTGGTGGGGAGTACCGTTTCCGTTGGAGGCCCCACAACATTCAACAGCACTGTAAATGTCGATTCCGGCAGCTTGGGTCTGGGCGGCGGCACCCTCGGCCTTCCCAATAGCGGTGCCATGCGCATTGGCAGCGCAGCCACTCTGGCTGGCGCTTCAGGCCCCCAATCGGTGGCGATCGGAGGGGGCGCAACGGCAACGGAGGCCCGCGGCCAAGACTCGATCGCTGTCGGTACCGGGGCGATAGCGGGGGACGCTGCTGCCATAGCAGTCGGTCTTAACGCCAGTGCAGCTTTCAAGAATGACACGGCTTTCGGCCGCAATGCGACGGCTTCTGGTGACGCGTCCGGGCTAGGCGGTTCAACAGCGTTTGGCAATACCGCAAGCGCCAGGGCTGGCGGTACGGCGTTCGGGTCCTTTTCGAATGCCAACGGCGCGAACTCCGCCGCATTTGGCAGCAGCGCGTTCACTGGTGCCAATGCGGAGAATGGTTTGGCAATGGGGGTCCAGGCGCAATCCTGGGGAGAGCGCAGCATTGCCGTTGGTTCGGGGGCCAATGCTTTTGGTAGTTTCGCTTCCGCCCTTGGCTGGAAGGCGGCCGCTGCCAGCGATGGCGCCACCGCGATCGGTGCGAACTCCAGCGGCGGTGCGTCGGCCGCTGCAAAGGACGCGATTGCGATTGGCGGGCAGGCCACGGTCACTTCGGGCGCCACTTCGGGTGTGGCGATTGGCGTGGGGTCCAACGCCAGCGTTGCGGGGTCGGTTGCCCTCGGGCCGAACGCGACAACCACCGGCACTGCAACGGCGGCCACCGGCGGCACCGGGTCTGTCGGCAGTGCGTCCATTGGTGGCACGACGTTCGGCGGCTTTGCAGGAGCCGGTTCGTCGGCCGGGGTGGTGAGTGTGGGCGCTCCGGGTGCGGAGCGCCGCATCCAGAACGTTGCAGCCGGCCTGGTCGGTGCCGGCAGCACCGACGCCATTAATGGCAGCCAGTTGTTCTCCACCGTCAGCACGGTGACCAGCAACATCGGCAGCCTGTCGACTTCGACCTCGGTGGGTTTGAGCACGACGAACAGCAGCGTTGCGAGCCTGTCGACCTCGACTTCGACCGGCATCAGCAGCCTGTCGACTTCAACCTCGGTGGGCTTGAGCACGACGAACAGCAGCGTTGCGAGCTTATCGACGTCGACTTCGACCGGCATCAGCAGCCTGTCGACCTCAACCTCGGTGGGCTTGAGCACGACGAACAGCAGCGTTGCGAGTTTGTCGACATCGACCTCCACCGGCATCCGCAGCCTTTCGACTTCGACCTCAACGGGTTTGAGCACTACGAACAGCAGTGTTGTGAGCTTGTCGACGTCTACCTCCACCGGTATCAGCAGCCTGTCGACTTCGACGTCTTCAGGGCTGAGTACCGTCAACAGCACTATCAGCAGCATTTCTACCGGCTTGAGTACGTCGGCAAGCGGCATTACCAGCCTTTCCACTGGCTTGAGCACTACGAACAGCAGTGTTGCGAGTCTGTCGACGTCGACCTCCACCGGGATCAGCAGCTTGTCGACTTCGACCTCAACGGCTCTGAGCACGACCAACAGCAGCGTCGCGAGTTTGTCGACCTCGACCTCGACCGGTATCAGCAACTTGTCGACTTCGACGTCAACTGGCCTGAGTACGACCAGCAGCAGCGTCGCGAGCTTGTCGACCTCGACCTCCACCGGTATCAGCAGCTTGTCGACTTCGACGTCGACTGGCCTGAGTACGACCAGCAGCAGCGTCGCGAGCTTGTCGACCTCGACCTCCACCGGTATCAGCAGCTTGTCGACTTCGACATCGACTGGCCTGAGTACGACCAACAGCAGCGTTGCGAGCTTGTCGACCTCGACCTCCACCGCTATCAGCAACTTGTCGACCTCGACGTCGACTGGCTTGAGTACAACGAACAGCAGCGTTGCCAGCTTGTCGACTTCGGCCTCCACCGGTATCAGCAGCCTTTCGACCGGCCTGAGCACGGCAACGAGCAGCATCGGCAGCCTGTCCACAGGCCTGAACACCGCCAACAGCAACATCGGCAGTTTGTCGACGGGGCTTGCCAACTCGGTGCAGTACGACGATGCGGATCACTCGAAAGTAACCCTGGGCGGAGCTGGGTTGAACAAGCCGCCGGTGACTCTCTCCAATGTGGCCGCGGGCGTGAACCCGAACGATGCGGTGAATGTCGGTCAACTGACCTCGTTGTCGACGTCACCCTTCAAGACAACCTCAGTGTCCTGTCCGACATCGGCAAGTCGTTCCTGGCTTCCGGCAGCGTCGACGTGGTGCCGTTGTCCTGCAGCGATCGCGAACTCGAATGGCGACTGCAATTGCTGATGCAGCGAAAGACGGCAATTCAGGTTGATGGTGACGATCTGGTCTGCGGGCCCTATCGTTTTGAAACGAGAAGGCGCGCTGCATGGATCAATGAAAAAAAGGTGTCGCTGAAGCCGTTGGAATTCGAGCTTGCACTTGAATTCTTCCGGCATATGAATTCCATGGTGACGCGTGAGAGGCTCTACGCGGTGCTGTGGGGCGACTCACCCAGTTCGCCGAAGTCCAGAAAACTCGATGTCTGTGTTTCCAATGTCCGTAGAAAGCTGGGGCTGGGAGCCGACAGCGGCTTTCTCTTGAGGTCGATCTACCGGCGCGGCTACGAACTCAATGAAGTGTCGCCGCAAGCCAGGAGCTGAAGCAGGCATCCGGCGTGTCGACCATCATCGCCGGGGACATCGCGAAGACGCCACCGGCCAACGACCTGGCCGAGATCATCCTGATCACGCCAATGAAAAAAGCCTTGCAAGTCGTTGACTTGCAAGGCTTTTTGATTTTGGTGGCTCTTCACGGATTCGAACCGCGGACCTGTGGATTATGATTCCATCGCTCTAACCGACTGAGCTAAAGAGCCGTTCGGAGCAGTTTTGCACCGAGCCCAAGATTATAGCCCAGGCTTTGGGTCGACTTCAACTCCATGCGGGAAAGTTGCCCAAATCTTCTGTCGACCCCGCGCTGTTTTTTGCCGGCGCCAACCCCGATGGCCCCCGCCGCCCGTACAAGCTGAGGTGAAAATCCTCCGATGTCCGCGCTTCCCCGCGCCCCTTCCGCCAAGAACGCCCCCGAGCGACAGGCCATGCCCGACGACCAGTTGATGCTGGCCTACGCGCACGGCGACGCCGCCGCGTTCGATGTGCTCTATGCGCGCCACGAGGGCGGGTTGTTCCGCTTCGTCAAGCGTTTGCTCGGCGCGCGGCTCGTGGCGCAGGCGGATGAAGTGTTCCAGGACACCTGGGTGCGGATCATCTCGGCGCGCGAGAGCTTCTCGCCGCAAGGCGCCACCTGGCGCACCTGGGCATTCACCATCGCCCACAACCTTGCGATGGACCGTCTGCGGGTGAGCGGGCGTGAAGTGGCGCTCGATGCCCACGCGGACGACGACAGCGACCCCGTGCCCGCGCTCGACCGCGGCGTGCGCGGCGCCCTCGATGCGGCAGCGCATCCGTCGGCCGAAGAACTCGCGTTCTGGCGCGCCGCCGGCCGCCGCCTGCTGACCTGCCTCGACGAACTGCCGGCCGACCAACGTGCCGCCTTCCTGCTGCACCACGAAGACGGGTTGACCGTCGAAGCATTGGCGGCGAGCCTGGAGATCGGCTTCGAGACGGTGAAGAGCCGTCTTCGCTACGGACTGCAGAAACTGCGTGGCTGCATGGAGCGCTACCTGTCGGTGCTGGAGCAGAAGGCATGAGCGGCAACGACACCCTCGCCAATTTCGACGGCGATGACGCTCTGCGCGATCCCGCGCTGCGCCGCGCGCTCGACCATGCGCCCGACAGCGAAGCAACGCCCGATCCCCGCACGCGCGAGGCCATCCGCAAGATGGCGCACAACCTGGCCACAACGCCTGTATCGGCGGCAGTTTCGGCCGCCAACAGCGCGAGCGGCGCGCCGTGGTGGCGCCGGTTGCTCGGCGGCGGTGAGCCGCGTTCGCGCATGCCCTGGAATGCGGCCTTTGCGACCGTGCTCGTCGCCACTTTCGTGACGGTGCTGTGGCATCGCGAACCGGTCCCGGATGCACAGCTTGACGGCGAAGCGCGTGTCGCAGGGGCGGCCGCGCCTGCTCAGGCACCGGCGCCGATTCAGTCGCCTGCGGAGATCACGCCGCAGGCCAGTCAGCCGGCAACCTCTGTAGCACCGGAGCCGACGCCACCTTCGGTCGCCGTGCAGCAAGCGCCGGCATCGCCAGCGGCTGTGCCACACGATTCACGCGCCAAAGAGTCGGCCAATGCAAGCACGGCGGATGAGGTCCGACGGCCCGCCGCTGCGCAGCCTTATGCCAGGCAAGCGCCCCGGGCGCCCGAGAGCGATCAGAAGAAGTCGGTGGAAGCATCGGCACCCGTACCTGCACAAGCTGCACCCGCACCCATCGCGCCTTCACCGCCGCCCGCCATTGCCGCCGAGCAATCAGCAGCCCCCGCGCGCGACGAGCAACATGAAAAGCAACTGGACGGCGAGCGGCGTCGCGCGTACAGCGCGGCACCGCCGGCCGCATCGGTCGCCCCTCCACCCACCGTCGACCTTGAGAGAAGCCCGTCTTCACCGCCAGCTCCCGCAGCCGCGCCGCGCCCAGCGATGACGCGCAAGGAAGCGCAAGGCAACAACACATCGTTGCTCGCCGGCCAGGCCAATGCAGATGCACAAGCAACCGGGTCGCTGCGCCAGGCGCCACCACTTGCCGCAGCCAAGGTGGCGAAGCCATCAGGTGCCGCATCTTTCGCAGCGCTGGACCAGTGGACTTCGTTCGACTTCGCGCGCTCCGGCCCTGGCGTGCGCAAGGCGCGCGGTGATGTCGAAGGGCTGGCGGCGCTCGTGAACACCGTGGCCCGTTCGGCCACATCCGCCGATCAGCCGCTGGCCGCGCCGGTCGAGGCACGGCTGGCGCTCTATCGAGGCGACGCGCTCGTCGCCGTGCTCGAGATCGCCGGCGATCAGGTGCGCTGGACGCCGCAGCCCGATGGCATCGCAACCGTCGGCACGCCGCCGGCCCAGGCGCTCGCCGCACTGCGCGCCTTGCTGATGCGCTGACTGCCGGCGACGGCAGCCGCGCGTCGCATTGTTCCCGCGATCAAGCCGATCAGGCGTTCTTGAAATCTGGCTGGCGCTTGTTCAGGAAGGCGTCCATGCCTTCCTTCTGGTCGACCGTGGCGAACAGCGCGTGGAACAGCCGGCGCTCGAACATCACGCCGTCGCTCAGGCCGCTCTCGAACGCGCGGTTGACCGATTCCTTGGCCGCCATCACCGCGATCTGCGAGTAGCCCGCGATGATCAGCGCAGCGCCGAGTGCTTCGTCGGCCAGCTTTTCAAAAGGCACCACGCGGCTCACGAGGCCCGCGCGCTCGGCTTCGGCGGCGTCCATCATGCGGGCGGTGAGCGCCATGTCCATCGCCTTGCTCTTGCCCACCGCGCGCGGCAGGCGCTGCGTGCCGCCGGCGCCGGGGATCACGCCGATCTTGATTTCGGGCTGGCCGAACTTCGCGTTGTCGGCCGCGATGATGAAGTCGCACATCATCGCCAGCTCGCAGCCGCCGCCCAATGCGAAGCCGCTCACCGCCGCGATCACCGGTTTGCGGATCGAGCGGATGGTTTCCCAGTTGCGCGTGATGTAGTCGCCCTTGTAGGTGTCGATGAAGCTGTACTTGGCCATCGCGGCGATGTCGGCGCCGGCAGCGAAGGCGCGCTCGCTGCCCGTGAGGATGATGCAGCCGATGGCATCGTCGGCGTCGAAGGCCTTCAGGGCCTGGCCCAGTTCGGTCATCAGTGCATCGTTCAACGCATTGAGTGCCTTCGGGCGGTTGAGGGTGACGATGCCGACCTTGCCTGCTTCGGTCCGCACTTCGATGTTTTCGTAGCTCATGGTGTCTCCGGGGGAAGGGGAAAAAACGCGCTTCACTATACCCAGCATGGCCACGGGCCGCAGGTTTTGCGCGCGGCGGCGAGTTTCCCTAAAGTCGGCGCCAATGACATCCAACTACGCCTATCTGTTCGTCGCCATCGTTGCCGAGGTGATCGCCACCAGCTTCCTCAAGGGCTCCGACGGCTTTACCCGACTCTGGCCCACGGTGGCGTCGGTGGCCGGCTATGTGGTCGCCTTCTTTTTCCTGTCGCTGACCCTGCGGACCATTCCGACGGGCATCGCGTACGCGATCTGGTCCGGTGTCGGCATCGTGCTGATTTCGCTGGTCAGCTGGCTGTGGTTCGGGCAGAAGCTCGACGGGCCGGCGATTGCGGGCCTCGGGCTGATCATTGCGGGCGTGGTGGTCGTGAATGTCTTCTCCAAGTCCGTCGCGCATTGAGCGACAAGGCAACGCGGGAAATGCATTCCATTTGAGAATTGTTCTCAACTAGAATGCGCCGCATGGAGTTCCCGATGCAAGAACATGCCGTGTTGCTGCGGGCCTATGCCCGCGTGCAGGAGCGTTGCTCGCGCCTGCTGGTCGAGCAGGCCGCGCTCGTCGAAAGGCTCGAAGCGCAGATCGTGCGCCTGCGTGGCGCGCTGGTGGCGCGCGATTCGGCCATTGCCATCGTGCGTGAAGAGCTGGCGGCCCGCGCCGCCGCAGGTGGCGCGCTGCCCAAGCGCCTGCATGCGCTGCTGGCGCCGGCCAGTCGCCGCCATGTCATGCCGCCCGAACAGGATGTGCCCGCCGACCTGCGCGAAAAAGCCGTGCTGTGCGTCGGTCGCGAAGAAGAGGCGCCATCGCTGGCGCGGCAGCTGGTCGAAATCGCCGGTGGCCGCTACCTGCAGCACGACGGCGGCGACGATGCCGACGACCCCGCGCTCGAAGCCGGCCTGCGCGCCGCCGACCTTGTGATCTGCCAGACCGGCTGCGTGAGCCACGGCGCCTACTGGCGCGTGCAAGACCACTGTCGCCGCACCGGCAAGCCATGCGTGCTGGTGGGCGAGCCGCAGCCGATGCTCTTCGTGCGGCACCCCGCCACGGCGGAGCAACCTAGCTAGCTTTTCTGTTCAGCGCTGCGCCACCGGCGCCAGCCAGGCGGCCACCTTCGCGGCATCGTGTGCGAACAGCCGCCATGTGGTCACGCCCGTGGGCAACACCAGCGGCAGCCTGATCAGCTTGCGATCGCGCGCGACGATCGCGGTGAACTTCGTCGCATCGCCCAGGTACAGCGCCAGGTCGTCGAGCTTGGCGATGCGCCAGGCCTGCGCCGGCCGCTGCTGGCCCTTCTTGCCGACGGCGGGCAACTCGATGCCGATCCATTCGTCGTTCGCGGAAAAGCCGGCCTTCTCGGCCGCGCCACCGCGCAGCACCACCTTCACTTGCACGCTGCCATTGGCTTCCGCCACGCGCAGGCCCAGCACCTGTGCCTGTTGCGACGGGTCTTCCAGCGTGGCGACGCCGTGCGCGCGCAGCAGTTGCGCCAGCGGCAGCTCTTCGGTCGAGTGCACCCAGCGCGCGAGTTCCGCCGCATACGAACGGCCGCTCACGGCTTCGAGCGCCGCGGCCACATCGGCTTCGCTGATCGGTCCGCCGCCGCTGTGCGTCCACAGGTGGCGCATCACGTCGTCGAGCGTGCCCTTGCCTTCGTGGCGCAGCGTGAGGTCGAAGCACAGCGCCACCAGCGCGCCCTTGGTGTAGTAGCTCACCGTGCTGTTGGGCGTCTGCTCGTCCTGGCGGTAGTACTTGACCCAGGCATCGAAGCTTGCATCGGCCACCGGCTGCACGAGGCGGCCCGGCGTCTGCATCACCTGGTTGATGGTCTTGTTCAGCAGGCGCAGGTAGGCCGCATCGTCGATGCGTCCGGCGCGGCGCAGCAGCAGGTCGTCGTAGTAGCTGGTGAAGCCCTCGAAGAACCACAGCAGTTGCGTGTAGTTCTCGCGGCTGTAGTCGTAGCGCGCGAACTCCGCCGGCCGCATGCGCTTGACGTTCCAGGTGTGGAAGTACTCGTGGCTGATCAGGCCCTGCAGCGTGGTGTAGCCCTCGGGCTGCTTCTTCTTTTCGCCGCGCTGCGGCAGGTCGCGGCGGTTGCAGATCAGCGCCGTGGAATGGCGATGCTCCAGCCCGCCGTAGCCGTCGTCGACCGCGTTGAGCATGAAGACGTAGCGGTCGATCGGCGGCTTCGGGCCGCCGCGCTTGCCGACCTTGTCGCCATGCCAGAAGCGCATCTCGGCCTCGCAGATGGCCTTGGTATCGGCGATCAGCCGCTCGCCGTCGAACGACGCCGCGGCACCCGCGATCACGAAGCGATGCGGCACGCCGCAGGCTTCGAATTCGGCGCTCCAGAAGGCGCCCATCTCGACCGGGCTGTCGGCCAGCTCGTCGTAGCCCGAAGCCTGGTAGCTGCCGAAGCCGTGCTTGTCGACCTTCGAGGGCACGAGGGCGGTGGCACACGACCAGCGCACGCCGTCTTCGGCCGACCGTGCCGGCGCCACGATGTCGATCGCGTGCGGCGCATCGGTCTGGCCTTCGACCCGCAGGCACACGCTGGTGCCGTTGAAGAAGCCGCGCTCGGCGTCGAGCCAGGCGGTGCGCACCGAGTTGTCATACGCGCAGACCTGGTACTGCAGCACCAGCGGCTGGCCCGGCGTGCATTCGACCACCCAGCTGCACTTGTCGAGCTGCGTCAGCACCGTCTTGCGACGGCCCTGAGTGGCGCGCAGGCCCTGCAGGTTCTTGGCGAACTCGCGCACCAGGTAGCTGCCCGGAATCCACACCGGCAGCGTCACATGCTGTTGCGCGGCGGGCGCGTCGATGGTCAGCGTGACGGAAAAGAGGTGCGCATGCAGGTCCGCGCATTCGACGCGATAGCGCACGCCTGCCACAGGCGCTGCAACGGCCGCGCGCCGCGAGATGGCTTTCGTCGCCATCAGCTGGACGAAGCGGCGAGTTGCTTCTCGACCTGCTCTGCGGGAATGGCACCCGGCGTGCGCGTGCCGTCGCTGAAGATCAGCGTGGGCGTGCCGGTGATGTTGTACTTGCGGCCGAACTCGACGTTGCGCTGCAGCGCGGTCACGTCGCAGCTGCTGGCTGCCGTGGAGGGCTTGGCGCTGGCTTCCATCCAGTCGCTCCAGGCCTTGCCCTTGTCCTTGCTGCACCAGATGTCACGCGACTTGACGGTCGAGTCGGGTCCGAGCACCGGATAGAGGAACAGATAGACGGTGACGTTGTCGACCGTCTTCATGTCTTTCTCGAAGCGCTTGCAGTAGCCGCAGTTCGGGTCCTCGAACACCGCCAGCTTGCGCTTGCCGTTGCCGCGCACGATCTTGATCGAGTCCTTCAGCGGCAACTGGTCGAAGGCGACGGCGGTGAGCTTGTCCACGCGCTCTTCGGTCAGGTTCTTGCGCGTCTTCACGTCGATCAGGTTGCCTTGCAGCAGGTAGTTGCCCTGTTCATCGGTGTAGAAGATCTGCGAGCCGTTCACGCGCACCTCGTACAGGCCCGGCACCGGCGACTTCGAGACTTCATCGATGGCCGGGAACTGCGGAATGCGCGCGGGCAGGTTCTTGCGGATCTCGGCTTCGCCGGCGGTGGCGGCCACGACCGCACCCAGCGTGCAGGCGGCGAGAAGAAGGTTGCGTACGAGTGTCATCGGGAGATCCGTTGAAGAGTTTTGCATCATGCCTTCAGGCCCATGGCCTGGGCGGTGATCCAGTGCTTGACGAGGCGCGTGCGGTCGAAACCGCGCATGCCCCAGTTGCGCAAGGCAGGGAGTGGACCCACGTTGTGCGAGAAAAGTTGCTGCAATCCGTCGGTCGCCAGGCTCATCTGCAGCACGTCGGCGCGGCGGGCGCGTTCATAGCGGCGCAGCAGGCGGGCATCGCCCACGCTGCGCCAGTAGTCGCGGTTGCGGATCACCTCGGCCAGTGCCGCCGCATCGGCCAGGCCGAGGTTCAGCCCCTGGCCCGCGAGCGGATGCACCGTGTGCGCGGCATCGCCTGCAAGCGCCCACGACCGCGCAGGTTGCTCTGGCATCGCGCCGGTCCAGCGATCGGCAATGGCGCGTTGCAGCGGCCAGGCCGCGCGCTCGCTCGTGAGCCGCAGCGCACCGAGCGAGCCATGGCTGGCTTCGCTCACGGCGGCGTTGAATTCCTCATCACCTTGCGCCAGCAGGGCCGGCGCACGCAGTTGGTCGACCGACCACACCAGCGCGAGCGACTTGCCGTGCGTGCCGCCGAGCGGCAGCAGCGCGAGCACTTCGCCCTTGTCGTTGAACCACTGGCGGGCGATGCCGTCGTGCGACTGATCGGCATCGAGGCGGGCAGCCACCGCATGCTGCGGGTAGCGCGTGACTTCGTAGCTCACGCCAAGCGCCGCGCGGCTGGCGCTGGCCTTGCCCTCGCACACCACGGTCAGCGGCGCGGGCACCGGCTCGGTCACGACCTCGATCAGGGGCTGGAAGCGCACCGCGTCGGCCAGTTGCTGTTCGAGCGCGGGCACATCGACGATCCAGGCCAGCGCATCGACCTTCTGGCGCGCAGCGCTGAACTGAACACGACCGCCTTCGTCGCCATGCACCAGCATCTCGCGCACGGCCGTGGCATGGGCCGCATCGGGCCAGGCGCGCAGCGATTCGAGCAGCGTGCGCGAGGCGGTATTGAGCGCATAGGCGCGGATGTCTTCCTTGCCCTGCGTGGCCGGCGGCACCACCAGTGCGACACGCACACGCTCGCGCGCGAGCAGCAGGGCCAGCGTGCGGCCGACGATGCCGGCGCCGCGAATGCAAACTTCTGGGGGGAGGGCCATTTCACAATTGTAGGAGTTGCCCGTTCGCGGGCGGCCGGCGCCTGCCCCCCGGTGCGCGAAGGTCTTCCCGTCGAGGCGATGCGGGACAATCGCAGCCGATTTCCAAGGAACCCCCACCGTGTCCCAGTCCGCTTTCGATCTCGAAGCCACCATCGCGCGCCTGTTCATCTACCCGGTCAAGTCGTGTGCCGGCGTGGAGCTTCCCGAAGTGCTGCTGACCGAGACCGGCCTCGAATTCGACCGCGCCTGGATGGTGGTCGACGCCCAGGGCGAATTTGTCACCCAGCGCCAGTTGCCGCGCATGGCGCTGATCCGGCCGCAGATGAAGCACATGGAAGTGGTGCTGCGCGCCCCCGGCATGCTGGCGCTGCACCTGGCTTTCGACCGCGTCGAAAAGCCCGTGCGCGTGCGCGTGTGGAAAGACGAAGTGGCCGCCTACGACATGGGCGACATCGCCGCCCAGTGGTTCAGCGACTTCCTCTCCGAGCCGGGCAAGCCGCAGACCTTGCGCCTGGTGCGTTTCGACCCGGAGCACAAACGCCTGTCGAGCATGAAGTGGACCGATGGCGTCGAGGCGCAGAACCAGTTTGCCGACGGATTTCCGCTGCTGGTGGCCAGCGAAGGCTCATTGGCCGAGCTGAACGACCGGCTCGCGGCCCAAGGCCATGATGCCGTGGGCATCGAGCGCTTCAGGGCCAACATCGTGCTGGCCGGCATCGAGTCGCACGACGAGGACCGGGTCGACGCGCTGCACGTCACCACGGGCGAAGGCGAGGCCGAACTGCGCCCCGTCAAGCCTTGCACACGCTGCCCGATTCCCGACATCGACCCGGCCACTGCCACCAGCAGCCCGGAGGTCGGCAATACCCTGCGTACTTACCGCGCGGATGCGCGTGTTGATGGCGGCATCACCTTCGGGATGAACTGCATCGTCATTCAGGGCGTGGAGCACATGCTCAAGGTGGGGCAGGCTGTGGGGGCGAATTACCACTTCGAGTGACGGGCGTTCTGGGGGCGGGTTCATTCAGGGCTTGTGCGAATGACACCAGGAGCTCCCCTCCGCGAATGTCCCCCGCTTCGCTCCTCCTTTATTTCGCTGCGGGGAGCACCTGGTGTCATTCGCACAGGGGCACGCTGCTATTGATCCAGCGATCAACGACTGCTCTGTTCAACGCTCGCGCCGATACGGGGCTCTTTTTCGCGAAATAAAGGAGGAGCGAAGCGGGGGACATTCGCGAAAAAGAGCACCGTGTCGGCGGGAGCGTCGCCCCGAACGGTGCGCCCCAATACGAACCTCAGAGCCTCAGAAGCTCACACCCGCAACAAGAATGATGTTGGCGTAAGGCGTGCACTCGCCCGTGCGCACAATGGCGCGAGCCTTCGCACTGCGGCGCTTGAACTCCTCGTGCGACACGGTCTGTGGCGAGAGCCCGAGCGACTGCGGATACCAGTCCGGCAACTTCTTCGCATCGCCCAGTGCTTCGTCAGCCACCACGATGCTTTCCACCTGCATCTCCGACAGCACGGCCTTCAGCACGTCGGTGATCAGCGGCACGCCGCGCATGAGCGCCAGGTCGATGCGTCGTGGTCCATCGGGAATCGGCAGGCCGGCGTCGCCGATCACGAGCATGTCGCCATGGCCCATCGCGGCAATCACTTGGGAGAGTTCGGCGTGCAGCAGCGGGGAGCGTTTCACAGCGTGATCCAGTCGGGTGGCATGGGGCTGCGCAGCACGGCGTCGCGCTGCGGAATGGAGGGCTGGGCGCCAGGTTGCTGGATGCACAGCGCAGCGGCGCGGATGCCCAGGCGCACGGCCTCGTCGAAGGACTGGCCTTCGCCCAGCGCCACGGCGAGCGCGCCCAGGAAAGTGTCGCCGGCAGCTGTGGTGTCGACTGCCTGCACCTTCGGCGCGGGATGATGGCGCGCGCCATCTGCGTCGACTGCCACGGCCCCTCGCGCGCCGAGCGTGACGACCACGCGCGCGATGCCTTTGGCGCGCAGCGCCTGCCCTGCGACGGCCGCTTCCTGCGGGCTGTCGGCCGGCTGGCCGCACAGCGTCTGCGCTTCGATTTCGTTCACCACCAGCGTGTCGATCTGTGGCCACAGTGGTTCGGCAATGGCCTGCACCGGCGACGGGTTGAGCAACACCTTGCAGCCCGCACCGTGCGCCACGCCGATGGCACGCGCCATCTGGTCCATCGGCGTCTCGAACTGCGTCACGAGGAAGGCCGCGCCTTGCACCTGCTGGCGCAGGGCGGCCTCGTCGATCTCGACCTTCGCATTGGCGCCCTGAATCATCACGATGCGGTTCTGGCCGCTGTCCTCGACCAGGATCAGCGCGGTGCCTGTGGGCTCGCCTGCCACCGTGCGCAGCGCAGTGGTATCGATGCCGTCACGCTGGAGCGCATCGCGCAGCGCCGCACCGTGCGCGTCGTCGCCGACACAGCCGATCATTTGCACCTGCCCGCCTTCGCGCGCACAACTCACCGCCTGGTTGGCGCCCTTGCCGCCGGGAATGGTGGCGATCGAATGGCCCAGCAGGGTTTCACCCGCGGCCGGCGCGTGCGGCACGCGCAGCACCAGGTCCATGTTGAGGCTGCCGAGCACCACGATGCGCGGTGGGCGGCTGCCGGTAGTGGGGTTGCTGCTGTGGCTGGAAGAGGACTGCGGACTCACGGGGTGCGGGACTTTCGGGTTTCCGTTGAAGGCGTTGCGGCAGCGGCTGCCGCAGACGAAGCAGAAGCAGAAGAGGGCGCGATGGCTTCGCGAAAACTCGCATGCCGTGCCGTCGATGCGCGCACGCAAAGTTCGGGCTGCAGCACCACCTTGCGCGCGTCGCGGCGCTTGCCGCCCACGCGCTCCAGCAGCATGTCGACCGCCAGCGCGCCGATGCGCTCCTTGGGCTGCGCGACGGTGGTGAGCGGCGGGCTGGTGTAGGCCGAGAGCTCGATGCCGTCGAAGCCGACGATGGAGAGTTCGTCCGGCACGTGCACGCCGCCTTCATGCGCGGCACGCAGCGCGCCGATGGCCATCAGGTCGTTGCAGACGAACACGGCCGAGGGCTTTTCCTCGGTGCGCAGGATGGCGTGCATCGCTTCATAGCCGCCCTGGCTGGTGAAGCCGCCGCGCCACAGCAGCGCATCGGCGTTCGCAATGTCGGGTGTGGCGCCGGTCTCGGCCAGCGCCATGCGCCAGCCTTCGATGCGCTGCTCGCTCGGCATCACGCCCACCGGCCCGCCGATGCAGGCGATGCGCTTGTGGCCCAGCGACAGCAGGTGCCGCACCGCGAGCAGGCCGCCCTGCATGTGCGCGGTTTCCACCAGGTCGCAGGCCGGGTCGGCGATCTCGCGGTCGACCAGCACGGTCGGCACGCGCAGGCCGTGCAGTTGCCTGACCAGCGAGTCGTCGTCGCCCGCACCGGTCGACACCACGATCAGCCCGTCGATGCGGCGCTCGGCCAGCACCTGCAGGTAGACGCTCTGGCGATGGGGCTCGTCGTCGGTGTTGCACAACACCAGCGTGTAGCCGGCGCCGAAGCAGCGGTCTTCCACGATGCGCACGATCTCGGCGAAGTAGGGGTTGGAGCTGTTCGGAATCAGCATGCCCAGCGTCGACGTGGTGTTGCTCTTCAGGCTGCGTGCCATCGCATTGGGCACGTAGCCCAACTCGCGGATGGCGAGTTCCACGCGCTCGCGCACCTTGGCGCTCACATGGCGGGTGTCGTTGACCACGTGCGACACGGTGGTGACGGAAACGTCCGCCTTGAGTGCGACGTCCTTGATGGTGGCCATGGTGCTTGTCTGCTTCCGTTTCGGTTCGGTTCTGTTCTGTTCGATGAATCGTCAGGCCAGGCGGCGATCGGCCCGGCGCTGGCGCAGGGTGTCGATGATGACCGCCACCACGATCACGGCGCCGGTAATGATGCGTTTGCTCGGCTCGCTCGCGCCCACCTGCGCCAGCCCGGCTTCAAGCACCGCGATGATCAGCACGCCGAAGAAGGTGTTGACCACCGAACCGCGCCCGCCCATGAGGCTGGTGCCGCCGATGACCACGGCCGCGATCACCTGCAGCTCGATGCCGACGCCGGCATTCGGGTCGGCCGCTTCCAGCCGCGCCGACTGCATCAGCCCCGCGAGGCCCGCCAGCAGGCCGGTGACGGCGAACACGATGATGCGGATGGGGCGCGGGTCCACGCCCGCCAGGCGCATGGCTTCTTCGTTGGTGCCGATGCCCACGACGTGGCGGCCGAACACCGTGCGCGTGAGCACCATCTGCCCCACGACCACCAGCACCACGGCCAGCACGAAGGCGGCCGAGATGCCGCCGATCCACGGCGCGGCCAGGCCGGAGATGGCGTCGCCCACGTACTGCGTGCGCGAGTCGGTGACAAGGTAGGCGCCACCGCGAACCGCCTCGAGCATGCCCAGCGAGACGATGAAGCTCGGCAGCCGCCATGCGACCGACACCGCGCCCGTCACCGTGCCGCACACGAGTCCGGTGGCCAGGCCGAGCGCAGCGGCCAGCGGCACCGAGAGCTTCCATTCGAGGATCGCGGCGGCCGTCACGGCCGCGCTGAGTGCGAGCACCGAGCCGACCGACAGGTCGATGCCCGCGATGATCAGCACGAAGGTCATGCCGATGGCCATCACGGCCAGCGCGGGGATTTCATTGGCGATCGAGATGAAGGTCTCGCGCGTCAGGAAGTATTCGCTCATCGAGCCGAAGAGCGCGATCATGCCGACCAGCACGACCGTCAGGCCGAGGTAGGTGCCCAACTGGCCCTTGAGCGCGGAAGGCGAGGTGGATGTCGAGGCGGGTGCGGTCATGGTGTGTCTGCGGTGGCCGGGGTCGGCGCGGAGGAGATCGGGGCTGGCGTGAAGGGCGTGGCGGCGCGTCCTGTCGCATCGCTGAATGCGGCGGCCAGCAGCGATTGTTCGCTCCATTCGCCGCGCTCGAACACCGCGACCAGCCGGCCGGCGCTCATGACGCCGATGCGGTCGCACATGGCCATCAGCTCGCGCAGGTCGCTCGACACCATCAGCAGCGCCTTGCCGGCGTCGGTCATGCGGTCGAGTTCGGCATACAGGTCGGCGCGCGCGCCGACGTCCACGCCGCGTGTCGGCTCGTCGAGCAGCAGCACCTTGCATTCGCGGTGCAGCCAGCGTGCGAACACCACCTTCTGCTGGTTGCCGCCGCTCAGGGTGGCAACGGGTTGTTCGATGCTGCGCGAGCGGATGCGCAGCAGCTCCACCAGCCGCTGCGCGATGCCGCGTTCCTTGGCGCGCAGCAGCCAGCCAGCATGCGAGATCGCGCCCAGGTCGCTCAACGTCGCGTTGACGCGGATCGATTGGGTGAGCAGGAGGCCTTGCGACTTGCGGTCTTCCGTGACCAGGCCGATGCCGGCGCGGATGGCCTGCATCGGCGAGCGCCAGCCCTTGCGCACGTGCTGCACCGGCTGCGTGCCGCTCGCTGCGTCATAGAGGGAGATGTCACCGCGATCCGCACGGTCGGCGCCGAACAGCAGCCGCACCAGTTCGGTCCGGCCCGAGCCGACCAGTCCGGCCAGGCCCATGACTTCGCCGGCGCGCAGGTCGATGTCGACATCGCGCACCACCTGTGCCCGGCCCAGGCCGCGCGCACTCAGCAGCACCGGCCCGGCGACACGGCGGTCGCGCCCTTCGTGCTCGTGCACCTCGCGGCCCACCATGCGCTGCACCAGCTCGGATTCGCGCACGCCGGCCATGGCGCGCACGTCCACCAGCTTGCCGTCGCGCAGCACCGCCACGCGGTCGGCGATGCGCTGCAGTTCTTCGAGGCGGTGCGACACATAGACGATGGCCACGCCGCGCGCCTTCAGCAGTTCGATCTGCTCGAACAGGTGCGAGGTCTCGCGCGGGGTGAGCATGGCGGTGGGCTCGTCGAGCACCAGCACGCGCGTGTCGTCCTGCAGGTTGCGCGCGATCTCGACCATCTGCTGCTGGCCGATGCCCAGCCGCGCCACCGGCGTGGCGGGGTCGATGTTCTCCATGCCGATCTTGGCGAGTTGGCGCGCGGCCAGCTCGTGCAGTCTGGCCTTGCGTATCCAGCCGGTCTTGTTGGGCAGGCGGTCGAGCAGCAGGTTCTCGGCCACCGACAGCGTGGTGACCAGCCCCAGCTCCTGCATGACCATGCGCACGCCGAGCCGCTCGGCATCGCGGCGCGAGCCCGGCTGGAACGGCTTGCCGTCGAGCAGCATCTGGCCGCGCGTAGGCTGCACCAGGCCGCAGACGATCTTCGACAGCGTGCTCTTGCCGGCGCCGTTCTCGCCCGTGAGCGCGAGCACCTCGCCGGCATTGAGCAGGAGCGAGACGTCGTCGAGCACCGGCGCCGCATAGTCCTTGCCGAGCGCGCTCAGCGAGAGCACGGGCACGGCGGGACCGGAATTCATGGCGGGTGCTGCATTCAACGTCTTTGCTCTCTCGGTTTACTTGGAGTCTTTGGTGACCAGCACCACGTCGGTCTTCACTTCGGCGGGCATGGCCGACTGCGCCTTCTTGTCGGCGATGGCCTTCAGCGCGGTCTCGATGCCGAACACGGCCTGCTTGGCGGCGAACTGGTCGGCGGTGGCGAGCACGCGGCCGTCTTTCAGCATCGGCTTGATGGCGCCGATGTTGTCGTAGCCCACCACCAGCACCTTGCCGGTCTTGCCGGCGGCCTTGACCGCGGCGACCGCGCCCAGCGCCATGCTGTCGTTGCCGGCCAGCAGCGCCTTGAGGTCCGGGTGTTCGCGCAGCATGCCGGCAGCCACGGTGTTGCCCTTGTCGATTTCCCACTGGCCCGACTGCACGCCCACCACCGTCACGCCGGCCGCCTTCATGGCATCTTGATAGCCCAGCGTGCGCTGCTGCGCATTGAAGGTGGTCGACACGCCTTCGATGATGCCGACCTTGTCGCCCGACTTCAGGTCCTTGGCCAGCGCGTCGCCGACCAGCTTGGCGCCGGCGCGGTTGTCGGGGCCGACGAAGGGCACCTGGATGCCCTTTTCCTTGAGCGCGGCGGCATCGAGCTGGTTGTCGATGTTGACCACCAGGATGCCCTTGTCGATGGCCGCCTTGATCACCGGCACCAGCGCCTTCGAATCGGCGGGCGCGATGACCAGCGCGTTGATCTTCTGCGCCATCATCTGCTCGACCATCTTGATCTGGGCCGAGGTGTCGGTCTCGTCCTTGATGCCGTTGGCCACCAGCGTGTACTGCGAGGCGTTGGCCTTCTGGTGCGCCTTGGCGCCGTCTTCCATGGTGCGGAAGAACTCGTTGGCCAGCGACTTCATGACCAGCGCGACCTTCGGCTTGTCCTGGGCGAAGGCGGGCGATGCGGCAATCGCGCCCAGCAGCGTCAGTGCGGCAGCGCTTTGCAGGGTACGGCGGGTGAACTTCATGGTGTGTGTCTCCTGAGGTGGTTGAGCGGTACGCCGGTCTCTGGCCGGGGCTCCGATGTTAACCACCGGAAACGTTTGCGCAAACGTTTGCTAATCGGTGCTAACCCTGAGATTTCAGGGCTCTGAAAAGCGGCCCGAAGACCTCCCGGGCGGGGCTGAAACCTTGCTCGCCTAAAATCTCGGGTTACCCAAGAGGACCCCCCATGAGTTTGCAATGCGGCATCGTCGGCCTGCCCAACGTCGGTAAATCCACCCTTTTCAATGCGTTGACCAAGGCCGGCATCGCAGCGGAAAACTATCCGTTCTGCACCATCGAGCCCAATGTGGGCGTGGTGGAAGTGCCCGATCCCCGGCTCGCGCAACTGAGCGAGATCGTCAAGCCCGAGCGCGTGGTGCCCGCCATCGTCGAGTTCGTCGACATCGCCGGCCTCGTGGCCGGTGCCAGCACCGGTGAAGGCCTGGGCAACAAGTTCCTGGCCCACATCCGCGAGACCGATGCCACCGTCAACGTGGTGCGCTGCTTCGACGACGAGAACGTGATCCACGTGGCCGGCAAGGTCGACCCGATCTCCGACATCGAAGTGATCCAGACCGAACTCTGCCTGGCCGACCTGGCCACGGTCGAGAAGGCGCTGCACCGCCACACCAAGGTCGCCCGCTCGGGCGACAAGGACGCGCAGAAGCTCGTCGGTTTGCTCGAACGCTGCCAGGCCGCGCTGAACGAGAACACCCCGGTGCGCGCACTGGAGTTCACGAAGGAAGAGCAGCCGCTGGTCAAGTCGTTCACGCTCATCACGGCCAAGCCCGCGATGTTCGTCGGCAACGTGGCGGAAGACGGTTTTGAAAACAACCCGTACCTCGATCGCCTGCGCGAATACGCCGCCAAGCAGGGCGCGCCCGTGGTCGCCATCTGCGCCAAGATCGAAGCCGACCTGGCCGAGATGGACGACGAGGACAAGAAGATGTTCCTGGCCGAAATCGGCCAGGAAGAACCGGGCCTGAACCGCCTGATCCGCGCGGCCTTCAAGCTGCTGGGCCTGCAGACGTACTTCACCGCCGGCGTGAAGGAAGTGCGCGCCTGGACCATCCACATCGGCGACACCGGCCCGCAGGCCGCCGGCGTGATCCACGGCGACTTCGAGAAGGGCTACATCCGCGCCCAGACCATTGCGTTCGACGACTACATCGCGTTCAAGGGCGAGCAGGGCGCGAAGGACGCGGGGAAGATGCGTTCGGAAGGCAAGGAATATGTCGTGAAGGATGGCGACGTGATGAACTTCCTGTTCAGCTCATAACAGGCTCGCCCCCAGGCTGCGCGCACTTCGTGTCGCTGCGCCAACCCCCTACCGGGGGCAACACCTGAGGCCCGGCGAAGCTGGTTCCTCGGTGTTTCGCGAAAAGAAATCCGCGGGTTCTTTGGGGTGTTGTTGGGTAGACTCCGCGCGCCCCGAATTCTTCTCAAGGCCCGCCTCCATGCTCACCGTCCACCACCTCAACAACTCGCGCTCGCAGCGTGTGCTCTGGCTGCTCGAAGAACTCGAGCTGCCTTACGAGATCGTTCACTACCAGCGCGATCCGCAGACCATGTTGGCGCCCGCTTCGCTGCGGGCCGTGCATCCGCTGGGCAAGTCACCGGTGGTAACGACGGATGACGGCATCACGCTCGCGGAATCGGGCGCGATTGTCGAGACGCTGATCGAGCGCTACGGCAACGGCCGCCTGGCGCCTGCGGCCGGCACGCCGGACGCGATCCGCTATCGCTACTGGCTGCACTTTGCCGAAGGCACGGCCATGTCGCCGCTGCTGCTGAAGCTGGTGTTCGACCGGATCGAGACGAGCAAGATGCCTTTTTTCGCGAAGCCGGTCGCCAAGGCGATCGCTGCGAAGGCCAAGTCGGCGTTCATCCTCCCGAACATCGCGAGCCATCTGAACTTCATGGAGGCAGAGCTTGGCAAGAGCGAGTGGTTCGCCGGCGATGCGTTCACGGGCGCGGACATCCAGATGAGCTTTCCGGTCGAGGCCTCGCAGGCGCGCGGCGGGCTCGATGCCAAGCGGCCCAAGCTGATGGCCTACCTGGAGCGCATCCACGCGCGTCCTGCGTACAAGCGCGCGCTGGAACGCGGCGGCCCTTACGGCCTGTTGAGCTGACGCTTCGGCGTCAGGGCGGGAACACGTAGAGCAGCGCGACCGTCATGGTCACGTAGCGCAGGAATTTCCCGATCGCCATGTAGGCCACGCAGGGCCAGAACGGCAGCTTGAGCCAGCCCGCCACCGCGCACAGCGGATCGCCCACGATGGGCAGCCAGCTCAGCAGGCAGGCCTTCGGCCCCAGGCGTTCGAGCCAGCCGAGCACGCGCACATGGTGTTTCGAGTGCGCGTACTTGTCGGCCACCTTGTGGGCGGCGTAGCCCATCCACCAATCGACCGCACCCCCCAGCGTGTTGCCGACGGTCGCCACCGCGATGGCTTGCCAGAACAGGTCGGGGTTGAGCTTGAGCAGGCCGAACAGAATGGGTTCGGAGCCCACCGGCAACAGGGTCGCGGAGATGAACGCTGCGACGAACAGGGTCGAAAGACCGTACTGCGGCAGCGCCAGCAGTGCCATGAGGGAGTCGAGCCAGGCTTGCATAGAGTCGGCGCAGTATAGGCAGCGCTCACGTCGCAACCACGTGGGAGAAAGCCCCGCGAACTACTGGTGTTTACGCCTGTGCCAAAGGCGCAAATCGTTTCAGTCGCTGAAATGCAGGGTGGCTACAATCGTGCCTCATTTTTCAGCAGCCGAGCTCGCACCGCTTCCTTCCAAATGACCTTGCAGATCGGCACCCACACGCTGGAAAACCGCCTGTTCGTCGCGCCCATGGCCGGCGTGACGGACCGGCCCTTCCGCATGCTGTGCCGCGAACTCGGGGCCGGCTACGCGGTCAGCGAAATGGTCACCTCGCGCAAGGAACTGTGGGGCACGCTCAAGACTTCGCGCCGCGCCAACCACGACGGCGAGCCGGGCCCCATTGCCGTGCAGATCGCCGGCACCGATGCGGCCATGATGGCCGAGGCCACGGTCTACAACATCGAGCGTGGCGCGCAGATCATCGACATCAACATGGGCTGCCCGGCCAAGAAGGTCTGCAACAAGTGGGCCGGTTCGGCGCTGATGCGCGACGAGCCGCTGGCGCTTGAAATCGTGCAGGCCGTGGTCGATGCCGCGCAGCCGTACAACGTGCCGGTCACGCTCAAGATGCGCACCGGCTGGAGCGAAGACAACCGCAACGCGGTGAAGCTTGCGCGCGATTTCGAATCGGCCGGCGTGCAGATGCTCACGGTGCACGGACGCACGCGCGAGCAGGGCTACAAGGGCCACGCCGAGTACGACACCATCGCCGCAGTGAAGGCGGCAGTGCGCGTGCCGGTGGTGGCCAACGGCGACATCCGCTCGCCCGAGAAAGCACGCGATGTGCTCGCGGCCACCGGCGCCGATGCGGTGATGGTCGGCCGTGCCGCGCAAGGCCGCCCCTGGATCTTTCGCGAGATCGCGCACTTCCTGGAAACCGGCGAGCACCGCGCGCCGCCGCTGGTGGCGGAAGTGCGGCGCTTGCTGCTCGACCACCTGGTGGAGCACTATGCGCTGTACGGCGACTACAGCGGCGTGCGCACCGCGCGCAAGCACATCGGCTGGTACGTGCGCACATTGCCCGACGGCGAAGCGTTCCGCGGGCGGATGAACACCATCGAGGACTGCGGCGAGCAACTGCGCGCCGTCGGCGACTATTTCGACGGGCTTGCGGACCGTATGGACCGCATGCCTGCACACCAGGCAGACGAAGATCTGTCCGGTGAAGAGGAGGCGGCCTGCGCCGTCGATTGAGAAGAAGAGAAGAAGCAATGAGCAAGAAACACATCGAGGACTGCGTGCGCACCAGTCTTGACAGCTACTTTCGCGATCTGCGCGGCACCGAACCCGACGGCATGTACGAGATGCTCGTGCGCGTGGTCGAAAAACCTTTGCTCGACGTCGTCATGACGCGCGCGGAGGGCAACCAATCCAAAGCCGCGCAATGGTTGGGCCTGAATCGCAACACCCTTCGCAAGAAGCTGGTCGAGCACAAACTTTTGAAATAACTCCACGGCATACCCCATGGCCCAGACTGCACTCATCTCCGTCTCCGACAAAACCGGCATCCTTGAATTCGCCCAGGCGCTGCATGCGCTGGGCATCAAGCTGCTGTCCACCGGCGGCACCGCCAAGCTGCTGGCCGACGCCGGCCTGCCAGTGACCGAAGTCGCCGACCACACCGGCTTTCCTGAAATGCTCGATGGACGCGTGAAGACGCTGCACCCGAAGATCCACGGCGGCCTGCTCGCGCGCCGCGACCTGCCCGCGCACGTGGCCGCCATCAAGGAACACGGCATCGACACCATCGACCTGCTGATCGTCAATCTCTATCCGTTCGAAGCGACCGTGGCCAAGCCCGGCTGCACGCTCGAAGACGCGATCGAGAACATCGACATTGGCGGCCCGGCCATGGTGCGCAGCGCGGCCAAGAACTGGAAAGACGTGGGCGTGCTGACCGACGCCTCGCAATACGCCGTGGCGCTCGCCGAGCTGAAGGCCGACGGCAAGCTCAGCGACAAGACCAAGTTCGCGTTCTCGGTGGCTGCGTTCAACCGCATCGCCGACTACGACGGCGCCATCAGCGACTACCTCTCGGCCATCGACTTCGACGCCAGCATCGGCCAGCCCGCGCCCAAGCGCTCGCTGTTCCCGGCGCAAAGCAACGGCCGCTTCGTGAAGGTGCAGGACCTGCGCTACGGCGAGAACCCGCACCAGCAAGCCGCGTTCTACCGCGACCTGTATCCGGCGCCCGGCTCGCTCGTGTCGGCCAAGCAACTGCAGGGCAAGGAGCTGAGCTACAACAACATCGCCGATGCGGACGCCGCATGGGAATGCGTCAAGAGCTTCGACGTGCCGGCCTGTGTGATCGTCAAGCACGCCAACCCCTGCGGCGTGGCCGTGGGCAAGGACGCGGCCGAGGCTTACAGCAAGGCCTTCAAGACCGACCCGACCTCGGCCTTCGGCGGCATCATCGCCTTCAATCGCCCGGTCGACGGCGCGACTGCGCAAGAGATCGCCAAGCAGTTCGTCGAAGTGCTGATGGCGCCGGGCTACACGCCCGAAGCGCTCGAAGTCTTCCAAGCGACCAAGGCCAAGCTCAATGTGCGCGTGCTCGAGATCGCACTGCCCAAGGGCGGCGCGAGCGACTGGGACAACGGCCGCAATGCAATGGACGTCAAGCGCGTCGGCTCGGGCCTGCTGATCCAGACCGCCGACAACCATGAGTTGGCAGCCAGCGACCTCAAGGTGGTCAGCAAGAAGCAGCCCACGCCGCAGCAACTGCAAGACCTGCTGTTCGCATGGAAAGTCGCGAAGTACGTCAAGAGCAACGCCATCGTGTTCTGTGCCGATGGCATGACCATGGGTGTTGGCGCAGGCCAGATGAGCCGCCTCGACTCGGCGCGCATCGCGAGCATCAAGGCCGAGCATGCCGGCCTGTCGCTGAAGAACACCGCAGTGGCGAGCGACGCCTTCTTCCCGTTCCGCGATGGCCTCGACGTGGTGGTGGATGCGGGCGCGAGCTGCGTCATCCAGCCGGGTGGCTCGATGCGCGATCAGGAAGTGATCGATGCCGCCGACGAGCGCGGCGTCGTGATGGTGTTGTCAGGCGTTCGCCACTTCCGCCACTGAACGGCGCAACGCAAGGTTCGGTGGCCGCGTTTACTCGTGGTTGCCGAACCGGTACTTGATTTGGAAGGTGAGGGCGCCGTACAGCCGGTTCTTGATCGTCGGCACGTACGCGATGTTCAGGCCCCAGTTCTTGCCTTCGATGGCCGCCGTCGGAATGATGGCGGGGAACCAGTTGCCGTTGCGGTAGTTCGGGTAGCCGTCGAAGCCGCCCACCACCGCACCGAACTTCACGCCGTAGAACTCGAAGGGCAGCACATACAGGCCGACGTAGTTCGATTGCTTGCGGTCGCTGTTGTGGAAGGTGCCGGCCGTGATGCGGTAGGTGTCGCTCAGCGGGTACTCGAAGCCCAGCCCCTGGTTGACGTTCTCCAGCCCCTTGCCGCTGTCGAAGTGCGCCGAATAGAAGCCCGGGTTGACCCAGATGTTCTTCGGCTCGAAGGCGGACTGCGCAAGCGCCAGGCCGGGTAGAAAAAGAGCACTCAATACCGGCAGCAGGCGCAGGGCGTTCATGGACTAAGGTGTTTTGAAAATCTCTCGTGCCGCTTCTATGGTGGCTGCGATATCTTCCTCCCCGTGCGCTGCGCTCACGAAGCCAGCTTCATAAAGCGCCGGGGCAATATACACGCCGCGATCGAGCAAACCATGAAACAACGCATTGAATTTCGCGTTGTCGGTTGTCATCACGGTGGCATAGTTTTGCGGCAGATCTTTCATGAGGAAAAAGCCGAACATGCCGCCTTCGCTGTCGGCGTTGAAGGGCTGGCCTTCCGCTGCTGCAGCGGCCTTCAGGCCCTCGACCAGCGAACGCGTTTTCTTGCCCAGCGCTTCATAGAAACCGGGCTTGGCAATTTCCTTCAGCGTTGCCAGGCCGCAAGCAGTGGCCACCGGATTGCCCGAGAGCGTGCCCGCCTGGTAGACCGGGCCCAGCGGCGCGAGCTGTTCCATGATCGCGCGCGGGCCGCCGAAGGCCGCCAGCGGCATGCCGCCGCCGATGACCTTGCCCAGCACCGTGAGGTCGGGCTTGATGCCCAGCACGCCTTGCGCACCGTGCAGGCCGACGCGAAAGCCGGTCATCACTTCATCGAACACCAGCAGCGCGCCATGCTTGGTGCACAGCTCACGGCAGCGTTGGGCGAACTCGGGCGTGGCGCGCACGAAGTTCATGTTGCCGGCGATGGCTTCGATCATCAGGCAGGCGATGTCGTTGCCGTGTAGCGCGAAGGCTTCGTCGAGCTGCTGCAGGTTGTTGTACTCGAGCACGATCGTGTGCTGCACCACCTCGGGCGGCACGCCGGCCGAGGTCGGATTGCCGAAGGTGGCGAGGCCGGAGCCGGCTTTCACCAGCAGCGCGTCGGCGTGACCGTGGTAGCAGCCTTCGAACTTGATGATGCTCTTGCGGCCGGTGGCACCGCGCGCAAGGCGCAATGCGCTCATGGCGGCTTCGGTGCCGGAGCTGACGAGCCGCACCATTTCCATCGAGGGCACCAGCGCGAGGATGGCTTCGGCCAGCTCGATCTCGCGCTCGGTGGGCGCGCCGTACGAGAAACCTTCGAGCACGGCCTTCTGCACCGCCTCGACCACGGCGGGATGGCCGTGGCCCAGGATCATCGGACCCCAGGAACCGATGTAGTCGATGTAGCGCTTGTCGTTGGCGTCCCAGAAGTAGGCACCCTGGGCACGCTGGATGAAGCGGGGCGTGCCGCCGACGGCCTTGAAGGCGCGCACGGGCGAGTTCACGCCGCCGGGGATGACGGCGCGGGCGCGCTCGAAAAGAATGTCGTTGCGGTCAGTGTTTGGCATCGAGGTTTTGGGGAAGTTTTTTGTGGAAAGGGGCGGTGTTCTTTTTTGGGGGCTTCTTGTTCAGGGCGAGTGCGAATGACACCAGGAGCTCCCCTCCGCGAATGTCCCCCGCTTCGCTCCTCCTTTATTTCGCTGCGGGGAGCACCTGGTGTCATTCGCACAAGGGCACGCTCTGCGTTTGCGGCCGTTCAACCGGTGCTCTGAGCGCTCACGTCGATACGGGGCTCTTTTTCGCGAAATAAAGGAGGAGCGAAGCGGGGGACATTCGCGAAAAAGAGCACCGTGTCGGCGTGAGCGTCGCCCTGAACAGAACGGTAGCCTCCCGAACCAGGGCAACGCATCAAGCCCGAGGCCCCATCCTAATGACGGGTGTCGTGAGGAGGCAAGGCGAAATCGGGCGTGGCGTCGGGGTCGTCATCGTCCTCTTCGTCTTCCGGCTCGGCCCAGAACAGGCGGTCGGGCAACACGTGGCCCATGCCGGGGCGAAAGCCCGCGTCCAGGCAGCGGTCCATGTAGGCCAGCGCTTCGGTCGTGGCGGCAACGAGGTCGGTGCCGCTCGCGAGCAGCGCGGCCAGGGCGGCCGACAGGGTGTCACCGGCGCCGGCGAAGATGGCTTCGAGCCGTTCGTACTTCTCGCTGGTGAGCACCGACTGCGGCGAGGCCAGCACGTTGTCGATGAACTGGTCGGGCAACACCATGCCGGTGACCAGCGTGTAGGGCACGCCGAACTCGCCGGCCGCCTTCGCGATGTCGCGCGCGCCGGGCGGCCGCTCGCCGCTCCAGTCGGGAAGCAACCAGCGCCACAAGGTGCTGTGGTTGCCAACCAACACCGTGGTCTGCGGCAGTACCAGTTCGCGGAAGGCGTCCAGATAGCCTTCGATCAGGTTCTCGTCCCACCACGACAGGTTGGGCATGTAGGCCACCAGGGGCACCTCGGGATAGTCGGAGGCGGTCTCGGCGATGGTGCTCAGCGCCTCGGGCGAGCCGACAAAGCCCACCTTGATCAACTGGACTTCGACGTCTTCCAGGATGGCGCGCGCCTGCTCGGCGATGGCTTCCTCGTCGAAGGGAAAGTGGTCGAATATCTCGGCCGTGTCCCGGGCGTAGGCGCCAGTGACCACGGGCAGCACGTGCGCCCCCACCGACGCCATGGCCAGCGCGTCGGCGCCCAGGCCCCCGGCCCCGCTCGGATCGCTGGCGTTGAACACCAGCACGCAGGGGGGATTCAGGTCGCGCTCGGCCACCTCCTCGGCGTCCTGCGAGGGGTCGTTAAGATCGCCCGGTTTGCGGGCGTTACCTGCTGGAAGTAAGTAGATGGTCATACGCCGGGCTGAATCCCCTGGATGGTGGCATAGGCGCGACGTTTACGGTCGGCCAGTGAGATACGCATAGATACACTCGTTGCATTTAATGAACAAGGACTTTAAGCTCCGATGAATACGAAAACTTGGATGTGCCTGATTTGTGGGTGGATCTATGACGAAGCGGTTGGTGTACCAGAAGACGGCATCGCGGCAGGCACGGCCTGGGCCGATGTGCCGATGAACTGGACCTGTCCTGAGTGCGGTGCACGCAAGGAAGACTTCGAAATGGTTGAAATCTGAAAGCATGGCATAGATAGAGCTACGCGGTCTGCGTCGGTGTTCGGCGCGGCGGGCTTCCAAGTCTCATGAGCAGGAGCGTTTGCAATGGGCCCGAATGGATCAGGTTACAAGGTGCTCGTCATCGACGACAGCAACACCATCCGGCGCAGTGCCGAGATATTTCTGAAGCAGGGTGGGCACGAGGTTCTTCTGGCGGAAGACGGATTCGACGCGCTCTCCAAGGTTAACGACCACAAGCCGCATCTGATTTTCTGCGACATCCTGATGCCGCGTCTCGACGGCTATCAGACCTGCGCCATCATCAAGCGCAATGCCCATTTCTCCAACGTTCCGGTCGTCATGCTGTCGTCGAAAGACGGTGTATTCGACAAGGCGCGCGGCCGCATGGTCGGCTCCCAAGACTACCTGACCAAGCCTTTCACCAAAGACCAACTGCTGCAGGCCGTGCAGCAGTTTGGCATCGTTCAACAGGAAGTGCAGTAATGCCTATTCGAAAAATCCTCGTCGTCGACGACTCCAAGACTGAATTGGTGTTCTTGACCGACCTCCTCCAGAAAAACGGCTTTGCCGTGAAGACCGCCGAAAACGCCGACGACGCCATGCGCCGCCTCGAGGAAGATCATCCCGATCTGATCCTCATGGACGTCGTCATGCCCGGCCAGAACGGCTTTCAGCTCACGCGCGCCATTGCCCGCGATCCGCAGTACGCCGCGATCCCGATCATCCTGTGCACGAGCAAGAACCAGGAAACCGATCGCGTCTGGGGCATGCGCCAGGGCGCGCGCGACTACATCGTCAAGCCGGTCAACGCGGCCGAGCTGATGTCCAAGATCAGCGCGCTGGCCTGAACCAGGGCCAGCCGAGTCCATGGCGAATCGCGATGCTCTGAGAGCCTTCCAGTCCCGGCTGGCGAGCCGTCTGCAGGCTGCGCGCACGACCGGCGTGGCCGCGACGTGGCTGGCGGTCGAGGCGGGCGAGGGCAAGTACCTCTTTCCGCTCGGGCATGCCGGCGAGATCTTTCCCTGGACGCCGCCACAGCCCGTGCCCTACACGGAGCCGTGGTTCCTCGGCGTGGCCAACCTGCGCGGCGGCCTCTATGGCGTGGTGCAGCTGTCGGCGTTCGCCGCGGGCGCATCGGGCGGCGCAGCAGCCGCCACCGAGGCGACGCGCATCCAGTCGCGGCTCGTTGCTTTCAACGAGCTGCTCGAAGTCAACTGCGCATTGCTGGTCGATCGACTGGCGGGGTTGCGGGGCGCGGAGGCCTTCACGGCTTCCGAGGCTCCGGGCGCAGAAGCACCTGCCTGGCACGGGCATCTGTACACCGACGCGACAGGGGAGTGCTGGCAGGAAGTCAACCTGCAGGCGCTTTCGCAGCAACCCCAGTTTTTGAGTATTGGTGCGTAGTGCCTCGGCACGCCGTACCGGCAACCACCTGAAGGACCGACCGTGAGCTCGATCGCCGACAAGTTCAAGAAATTACTGCCCGTGAGCAACGGGAACGACAAGGCCCGCGTCGACGGCTCCGGTTCGATATCGCTCGACGATGTCGATACGGTTCAGGTTCCGGACGAGAAAACCGTGCGGCTGGCAAAGAGCGCAAGCGCTTCCGCCGCGTCTGCCGACACCGGCTTCGGCGACCCGTCCCCGCTGGGCGTCGGCGATGCCGCCAACGAGCCGGGCGCCATGTCGCTCGACGCCGAACCGCAGACCGGGGGCGGCCGCATCGGCGCGAACCCCGCGCGCCAGCAGCGCATCCTGGCCATCATGCTGGCCGTCGTGGTGTTGCTGCTGCTGCTGGTGGCCGGCTCCGCCATTCTTCGCGCGGAACGCCTGGCGCAACAGGTGGCCGCCACCGGCCAGTCGCTGATGCAGTCGCAGCGTCTGGCCAAGTCGATCTCGCAGGCCCTCGTCGGCAGCGCCTCGGCGTTCGTCGAAGTGAAGGACAGCGCCGACGACCTCTCGCGCCGCGTGTCGGGCCTGACCAACGGCGACGATGCCCTGCGCCTCGAACGCGTGGGCAACCAGTACGACGAGGAGATGAACAAGATCAATCCTCTCGTTGCACGCGCCGATGCCAGCGCCAAGGCCGTGCTGGCCCAGCGCCAGATCCTGACCCAGGTGGGTGCCGCCTTGCGCGACATCAACCAGCAGTCGTCCACGCTGCTCGAAATGACGGAAACCGTCGCGTCGCTGAAGATGCAGCAGAACGCCACGTTGCCTGAAATCTCGGCCGCCGGCCAGCTCGTGATGCTGACGCAGCGCATCGGCAAGTCGACCAACGAGTTCTTCACCGTCGAGGGTGTGAACCCCGACGCCGTGTTCCTGCTCGGCAAGGACTTGAACACCTTCCAGGAAACCACCCGTGGCCTGCTGGACGGCAATGCGCAGCAGCGCTTCCCGGGCTCGAAAGACCCGCAGACCCGCCAGCAGCTCGAAGCCATCCTGAAGACCTACGAGCAGATGCGCACGCAGGCTTCGGCCATTCTGGGCAACCTGCAGGGCCTGGTGGCAGCGCGTGAAGCGCAGGCTTCCATCCTGACCGACAGCGAGCCGCTGCGTAAGTCGCTGGGCGACCTGCAGGACAAGCTGTCCGCCCGCACCGGCCTGGGCGCCGGCACCATCGTGCTGCTGTTCGTGCTGTCGCTGGCCGCCCTGGCACTGGCTGGCGCCATCGGTTTCGTGCAGGTGCGCGAAGGCCGTGAACGTGCCGCCAACGCTGAACGCGAACGTCTGGCTGCGGAGCAGACTTCGGAAGAAGCGGGCCGCGTCAACAACGCCAACCAGGCCGCCATTCTTCGGCTGATGAACGAACTGCAGACAGTGGCCGAAGGCGACCTGACGCAGGAAGCCACCGTGACCGAGGACATCACCGGCGCCATTGCCGACTCGGTGAACTACACGGTGGAAGAACTGCGCCTGCTGGTGGGCAACGTGCAGAACACGGCAACGCGCGTGGCGCAGACGACGTCGCAGGTGGAAAGCACCTCGACCGAACTGCTCGCCGCCTCGACTGAACAGCTTCGCGAAATTCGCGAAACCGGCCAGTCGGTGCTGACCATGGCCGAGCGAATCAACGGCGTGTCCATGCAAGCGCAAGAGTCCGCCACGGTGGCGCGCCAGTCGCTGCAAGCCGCGTCCTCGGGTCTGCAGGCCGTGCAGAACGCCATCGGCGGTATGAACTCCATCCGTGACCAGATCCAGGAAACCTCCAAGCGGATCAAGCGCCTGGGTGAATCGTCGCAGGAGATTGGCGAAATCACCGAGCTGATCTCGGACATTACCGAACAGACGAACGTGCTGGCGCTGAACGCCGCCATTCAGGCCGCATCGGCCGGTGAAGCCGGTCGAGGCTTCTCGGTGGTGGCGGAAGAAGTGCAGCGGCTGGCTGAACGCTCCGCGGACGCCACGCGCCAGATTTCGGCGCTGGTGAAGGCCATTCAGACCGACACCCAGGATGCCGTGGGCGCCATGGAGCGCTCCACGCAGGGTGTGGTCGAAGGGGCCAAGCTGTCCGACAACGCGGGTACCGCGCTGACCGAGATTGACCGCGTGTCGCGCCGACTGGCCGACCTGATCGAGCAGATTTCGCAATCCGCCTCCCGCGAAGCCGATTCGGCCAACGTGGTGGCCGCGAACATCCAGCACATTTTTGCGGTGACCGAGCAGACCGGAGAAGGTACGCGGACCACGGCCCAGCAGGTGCGCGAACTGTCGCAGATGGCTGAAGAACTGCGCCGCTCGGTAGCCCGTTTCAAGATTGCCTGACAAAAGATAAGAACGGCGAGCACCCAACGTGTCGATCCAAACCCCTGCCACGGCCCCCCTCGCCGGCAACATGCCGGCCACCGAAGATCTTGGGCCGTTGGCCTGGGTGCTGGGAGAAATCCAGAAATCCCTCGACGGTGTAGGCAAGTCGTTGCGGCGCTTCGTGCGCGACGTGGGCGCGGCGGCGGAGCCCGAAAGCGGCCCGCTGCAAATGGCCCGCCAGCAACTGCACCAGGCCGTGGGTGCCCTGCAGATGGTGGGACATTCCTCGCCCGCGCTGGTGCTCGGCGCCATCGAGTTCGCGGTGCAGGGCTTCATTGCCGATCCGCAACGCTGCACCGACAGCGCGGTGCACAAGATCGAGCGTGCCGGCTTTGCCGTCACTGATTTCCTCAACGCCCTGCTGGCCGGCAAGCCCGTGTCGTCGGTGGCCTTGTTTCCGCAGTACCGCGACGTGCTGGAACTGGTCGGCAACGAGCGTGTGCATCCGGCCGACCTCTGGAGCACCGCGTGGCGCTGGGTCGAGGTCAAGCCCGCGTTGACGCAGGCGGCCATTGCCTATGACCCGGCCGTGCGTTCGCAGCTCGACCGCGAAGTGCTGCAAGTGGTCAAGAGCGGCGACACGCTGGCTGCGCGGCGGCTGAATGCCACATGCCTGGGGCTCGGACGCGGCGCGCTGCTGCCCCGCGTCGCCAGCTTCTGGACCCTGGCCGCGGGCTTCTTCGAAGCCCTCGCGCTGAACCTCATTCCCGCCGACGCGTACGTGAAGCGTGCCGCCACGCGGGTGCTGCTGCAGTACGCCACGCTCGCGCGCGGCGACAGCGTGGTGTCCGACCGCCTCGGGCAAGACCTGCTGTTCTTCTGCGCGCAGGCCGTGCCCACCGCGCGCGACGACGCCACCACGCTGCGCACCGTGCGCAGCGCCTGGGGCATCGCGAGCGAACCGTTCATCGACTACACCGTCGAGCAGTTCGGCCGATTCGATCCGCTGGTGCTCGCCCAGGCGCGCAAGCGCATCGAGACCGCCAAGGAAATGTGGTCGGCGCTCTCGGGCGGCGACATCACCCGCACGCGCCAGGTGGCCGACACCTTCGCGCAGCTCGGCGAATCGCTGCAGAAGCTGCATCCGCCGAGCCTGCCGATGGTGCAGGCGCTGACCCATGCGGTCGAGGCGTCCGTGCGCTCCAGCCAGGCGCCCGACACCGAGCTCGCGATGGAAGTCGCCACCTCGGTGCTGTACCTCGAAGCCGCGCTCGAAGACCTCGATCCGAGCGATCCGCAGCTCACCGCCCGTACCCTGCAACTCGCCGGCCGCATCGAACGCGTGCGCGCGGGCGGCCATTCCGAGCCGCTCGAGCCGTGGATGGAGGACCTGTATCGCCGCGTGAGCGATCGCCAGACCATGGGCACCGTGGTCGACGAGCTGCGCAGCCACCTGAGCGAACTTGAAAAGTCGCTCGACCAATATTTCCGCCGCCCCGCCGAAAAGGGCCTGCTGCGCACCGTGCCCACGCAACTGATGCAGATGCGCGGCGTGTTCTCCGTGCTCGGCCTCGAACAGGCCGCGCACACCGTGCAGCGCATGCGCGACGACGTCGAAGCCATGCTGGTCAGCACCTCGCCGGCCGAAGAAATGGCCGGCTTCGATGCGCTGGGCAACAACCTGGGCGCGTTGGGTTTCCTGATCGACATGCTGGGCTACCAGCCCGCGCTGGCCAAGCGCCTGTTCGTGTTCGACGCCGAAGCCGGTGAGCTCAAGCCGCTCATGGGCCGCCAGGCCACCGACAGCGTGGCCGCCGACAGCGCCGCGCCGAGCCCGGCACCGGTTGCCGAGAGCGTGCTCAGCATCGAGGAAGTCGACGCGCAGATCGCTTCGAAACTCGCCGCGCTCGCCACGCCCAGCCGCAAGGCCAAGGTGTCGCCGATCGAGGAGTTCAGCCGCAAGACCGAAAGCTGGACCTCCAAGATCGCCGGCCCGAGCTCGCTGCCCGACACCGAGGTGACCGAGCTCGAAGAAGACGACCTGCAGAACATCTTTCTCGACGAAGCCCGCGAAGTGGTGCAAAACGGCCTGGCCGCCATCGCCGAACTGGGCGGCCACCCCGACGACGTCGAAGAGCTCACCATCCTGCGTCGCGCGTTCCACACGCTCAAGGGCAGCTCGCGCATGGTCGGCCTGACCGACTTCGGCGATGCCGCCTGGTCGCTCGAACAGGTGGTCAACACCTGGCTGGCCGACCAGCGGGACGCCACGCCCGAACTGCTGTCCGGCACCGAAAGAACGCTGCGCGAATTCAGCCAATGGGTCGAAGCCATCGCCTCGGGCCAACCGCATGCGTGGCAGGCCGCGCCGTTCAACCGCGTGGCCCAAGCCCTGCTGGCCGGCGAGCCGGTGCCCGCGCCGGTGCGACTGGCCGACGCGGAGGCCCTGGCGGTCGCCGCGCGCCACATCGCTGCCGAAGCGCCCGCACCCGTGGCTGCGCCGACACCGGCGCCGTTGTCGGAACTGCCGGACTTGCCCGACCTGTCGTTCCTTGAGTCGCCCTCTGCGCCTGCTGTGCCCGTCGCACCGGTCGCGGCACCCGAGCCGGCCATCGAAATGGTGGCGTGGCAAGAGCCCGAGAAGCCGGCCGCGCCCGAGACCGACGACGATTTCGCATCGACCGACTTCGTCGACTTCGAGGCCAAGCACGACACCGAGCCGGCCCCGCTGCTGACATTGCCCAGTGGCGACGAATTCGATTTCCTCGCGCCCCCGAAGACGCCGGCGCGCGCGGAGCCTGTTGCGGCCCAGCCGGAACCCGAGCCCACCATCGAAGCCGCTGTGCCGACCGCCACCGGTCTGCCCGATCTGGAATGGGTGCCCGAGCCGCTGCCCGTGGAAGCTGGCGAGGTCGAAGTCATCGAGGCGGCAGAGCCGCCGCACGAAGAGCCGGTCGCCGAACCGGAGCCCGAACTGCAGTTGGCACCTGAACCGGTGCCCGAGCCAGAGCCCGCACCGATCGCCGCCGAGGTGGTCGCTCCGGTCGAAGTGCATGCAGCGCCGGTCGAAGCACCCGCCGAGTTGCCCCTTGCCCTCGAGGTTGCCGAAGAGGCACCTGAGGCGGTTGCACAACATGCAGCGGCAGAAGCAGAAGCAGCAGCCGCCGCAGAAACGGCCGCCGCAGCAGCAGCGGAAGAAGCCGCCGCCGCAGCCAGCGCCGAAGACCAGGTCAAGGTGATCGGCCCGCTGCGCATCGGCATCGCGCTCTACAACGTCTACCTCAACGAAGCCGACGAATGGTCCCGCCAACTGGCCACCGACGTCGGCGAGTGGGCGCTCGAATCGCACGAACGCCTGCCTGATTCCACCGTCGCGCTGGCGCATTCGCTGGCCGGCAGCTCGGCCACCGTCGGCTTCCACAGCCTGTCGGGCATGGCCCGCCTGCTCGAATCGGCATTGCAGCATCTGCAGATGCAGGGCAGCGGCACGCGTGAACAGGGCGTGGTGCTGGTCGCCGCGGCCGACGAACTGCGTCGCCTGCTGCACCAGTTCGCCGTCGGCTTCCTGCGCGATCCGGCCGAAGGCACGCTGCAGGCGCTGCGCGACATCGCCGCAGCCCCGATGCCCACCGAAGTGGCCATGCGCGCGGAAGCCGCGCGGCCGCTGCACCAGGTGGTGGTCAACAACAGCGTGGCCGACGTGGCGCTGGACGATTCCGAAGACGCCATCGACCTGGCCGATGCGGTCGACGTCGACCTGTTCCCGATCTTCGAGGAAGAGGCCGCCGAACTGCTGCCGCAACTTGGCGAAGCACTGCGCCAGTGGGCGCATCACCCCGACGACAGCGCGCCGCGCGCCTCGGTGCTGCGCACGCTGCACACGCTCAAGGGCAGTGCACGCCTGGCGGGTGCCATGCGCCTGGGCGAACGCGCGCACCGCATGGAGTCCGAGATCGAAGTCCTGGGTTCCCAGGGCGCCGAGCGCTCCGACATCGAGAAGCTGCTCACGCGCCTGGACGCCCTGCAAGCCACCTTCGACGCGCTGCGCGCGGCGGACGATGCCACGCAGGTCGAGATGGCCCATCTGGTGGCAACCGCGACCGCCTCTGCGTCGGCCACCTCGCTGCTGCAGGTCGCGCCTGAAGCCGGCGTGCCGGCAAACGACGCCGTGGCGGCGCCGGTCACCAGCGACGACGACCTCGACCTGTCCGGCGCTGTCGAACCGGCCGCGGTGATGCTCCAGCCGCGCCCGGCGCCCGCGCTGCTCGCGCCCCTGCGTGCCGCATCGGGCCAGGCCGTGCGCATCCGCACCCAACTGCTCGACCGCCTGGTCGCGCAGACCGGCGAGGTCATCATCACGCGCTCGCGGCTCGAAGCCGAGCTGGGCCAACTGCGCGGATCGCTGTCCGACCTCACCGGCAACCTGGACCGCCTGCGCCAGCAACTGCGCGACATCGAAGTGCAGGCCGAAAGCCAGATGCAGTCGCGCCTGGCGCAAGCCAAGGACTCGCAGCAGAGCTTCGACCCGCTCGAATTCGACCGCTTCACCCGCGTGCAGGAACTCACCCGCATGATGGCCGAGTCGGTCAATGACGTGGCCACCGTGCAGCGCACGCTGCAAAAGACGGTGCAGGCCACGGAAGACGACCTGAGCGTGCAGGCACGCCAGACGCGCGAGCTGCAGCGCGGCCTGCTGCGCACGCGCATGGTGGAGTTCGAGGGCATCTCCGACCGCCTCTACCGCGTGGTGCGCCAGGCGTCGAAGGACACCGGCAAGCAGGTGCGCCTGGACATCGTCGGCGGCTCCATCGAAATGGACCGTGGCGTGCTGGACCGCATGACGCCCGCCTTCGAGCACTTGCTGCGCAATTGCGTGGCGCACGGCATCGAGGATGCGGCGACGCGCGAGAAGGCCGGCAAGGACGCCAGCGGCCTGATCGTGATCGACCTGCACCATGAAGGCAACGACGTCTCGGTGAGCTTCCGCGACGACGGCGCCGGCCTCGACCAGCAACGCATCGCCGAGCGCGCCCGCGCACTCGGCCTGCTGGGGCACGACCAGCAACTGACGGCCGACGAAGCCACCGAGCTGATCTTCAAGCCCGGCTTCTCGACAGCCGGGCAGGTCTCCGAACTCTCTGGTCGCGGCATCGGCATGGACGTGGTGCGCGCGCAGATCGCGGCGCTCGGCGGCCGCATCGAAACGCACAGCGCTTCCGGCCAGGGCACGACCTTCAAGCTGGTGCTGCCGCTGACCACCGCCGTGACGCACGTGGTGATGCTGCGCGCAGGCGAGGTGTCGATCGGCGTGCCGTCGAACCTGGTGGAACTGGTGCAGCGCGTGAGCGGGACCGACCTCGAAGCGGCCTACCTGCACAACAGCCATCCCTTTGGCAGCGAGCAGGTGCCGTTCTACTGGGCCGGCGCGCTGCTGCAGGCTTCGACCCGCAGCGAGCACGCGAGCACCAAGAACAACACCATCGTGATCGTGCGAAGCGCGGCACAGCGCGTTGCGCTGCACGTGGACGAAGTGCTGGGCAACCAGGAAGTCGTGGTGAAGAACCTCGGCCCGCAGCTCGCGCGGCTGCCCGGCTTGGCCGGCATCTCGGTGCTGGCGTCGGGCGCGGTGGCACTCATCTACAACCCGGTGGCGCTGGCCTCGGTGCATGGCGAGCAGGCGCGTTTGCGCCAGGCGGCGGCACTGGCGGTGTCGCATGCCGCCGCGGCCGACGACCACGGCGCGCCGCACGAGCCGCTGCCGGTGCTGGCCCCCGTGGCACCGCAAGTGCCGCTGGTGCTGGTGGTCGACGATTCGATCACCGTGCGCCGCGTCACGCAGCGTTTGCTGCAGCGCGAAGGCTATCGCGTGTCGCTCGCGGCCGACGGCCTGCAGGCGCTCGAACGCCTACAGCAGGAACGGCCCGCCGTGGTGCTGTCGGACATCGAGATGCCGCGCATGGACGGCTTCGACCTGGCTCGCAACATCCGCGCCGACGCTGCGCTGGCCGAGCTGCCGATCATCATGATCACCTCGCGCATCGCCGAGAAGCACCGCGACTACGCGCGCACGCTGGGCGTGAACCACTACCTGGGCAAGCCCTACTCGGAAGAGGAGCTGCTGCGCCTGGTGCGTGCGTACACGAGCGAACCGGCGCTGGCCGCTGCCGCCTGAAGTTGAGCAGGCGCGAGGCGCGCATTGAAAGAAGAAAGGGGCCCGCCGGGCCCCTTTACTTTTGCGCCACCGCCTTGGCCCGCGCCACGCCGTAGCGCTGCAGCGTTTTCTCGCGCGCCTCGGCATGGTCCACCACCGGCACCGGATAGGTCTCGCCGAGCTTGATACCCGCCGCCTCCAGCTCCACCGGCGATGCCGTCCACGGCGCATGGATCGCCGCGTTCGACAGCCCCGCCAGTTGCGGCAGGTAGCGGCGAATGAACTTGCCCTCGGGGTCGAAGCGCTCGCTTTGCGTCACCGGATTGAAGATGCGGAAGTAGGGCTGCGCATCGCAGCCGCTGGAGCTGGCCCATTGCCAGCCGCCGTTGTTGGAGGCCAGCTCGAAGTCGTTCAGGTGCTGTGCGAAGTAGAGCTCGCCGCGCCGCCAGTCCAGCCCCAGGTCCTTGCACAGAAAGCTCGCCACCACCATGCGCAGGCGGTTGTGCATGTAGCCGCTCTGGTTGATCTGCAGCATCGCGGCATCGACCAGCGGGTAGCCCGTGCGGCCCTCGCACCAGGCATCGAACAGCTGGTCGGCGTGCTTGCCGTGGTGCCACTGGATCTTGTCGTACTCGGGGCGAAAGCTCTTCGATTCGCCACCTGTGTGCACATGCGGGAAGTGCGCCAGGATCTGGAAGTAGAAGTCGCGCCAGATCAGCTCGCTCAGCCAGGTCGCGGCGCCGGCATCGCCCTGCAGCGACAACTGGTGCGCCACGCCGGCCATCTGCCGGATCGACACCGTGCCGAAGCGCAGGTGCACGCCCATGTAGCTGGGCCCGCGCACGGCCGGGAAATTGCGCGCGGCGTCGTAGCGGTCGATGCGCTCGAAAAAATCCTCGAACAGCGCGCCGGCGCCCCGCGTGCCGGTGGGAATCTCCAGCGCCCCGAGGTTGCTCTTCGCAAAGCCGATGTCCTGCAGCGACGGCACCGGCTCCCTGTAGGCCTCGGGCAGTGGCGCCAGCGCGTCGGCGTGGCTGCGCACCGGGTACGACTTGAGGAAGAAGGCATCGACCTTCGCCAGCCAGGCCCGCTTGTAGGGAGTGAACACCGTGTAGGGCTGGCCGGTCTTGGTCATGACCTCGTCGCGCTCGAAGACGGTCGAGTCCTTGTAGGTGTGGAAGGTGACGCCGGCATTGGCCAGCGCGCCGAACACCTTGGCGTCGCGCGCCAGCGCATCGGGCTCGTCGTCGCGGTTGGCAAACACCGCCTGCACGTCGAGATCGCGGGCCAGCGCGGGAATCTCCTGGACGGCGGCGGCATGCCGCACGGTCAGGTCGCCGCCCAACGCGCGCAGCTCGGCCTGCAGCTCCACCAGCGATTCGCGGATGAATTCGACCCGCCTGTCGACGGTGGGCAGCGTGTCCAGGATGGCCTTGTCGAACACGAAAACACAGACCACCTGGCGGCAGGCGCGCAGTGCGCGATAGAGGGCCGCGTTGTCGTCCACGCGCAGGTCGCGGCGGAACCACATGAGCCCTTTGGGATAGGTCTTGTCGACGGCCAGTAAAATCGGGGGCATATGGCTGCCGATTCTGCCCCGATGAACCTCACGCATCACTTTTTGATAGCGATGCCCGGGATGGAAGACAAAACTTTCAACCGCAGCGTCGTGTACCTCTGCGAACACAGCGAGCGCGGTGCGCTCGGGCTGGTGATCAACAAACCCAGCGACATCAACCTCAAGGTGCTGTTCGAGAAGATCGAACTGCACCTGTCGCGCCCCGAACTGGGCGATGCGCCCGTTTTCCAGGGCGGCCCGGTGCAGACCGAGCGCGGCTTCGTGCTGCACGAGCCGGTCTTCACCAACGCCGAGAAGCCCGAGGAATCGGTCTACGCCTCGACCATGACCATTCCCGGCGGGCTCGAAATGACCACCTCGAAAGACGTGCTGGAGGCCCTGGCCACCGGCTCGGGCCCGCGCAAGGTGCTGGTCTCGCTGGGCTATGCAGCCTGGGGCGAAGGCCAGCTCGAATCCGAACTGGCCGAGAACAGCTGGCTCACCGTGGGGGCTGACCCGGCCGTGATCTTCGACACGCCGGTCGAGCAGCGCTACGACAAGGCGTTGATGCTGCTGGGCCTCGAAGCCTGGAAGCTGTCTCCCGAAGCCGGGCACGCGTGAGCGTCGTGGTCATGCCTGACGCTCCAGTCCCTTCCGCTTCCTCACCTGCTCCCGTTGCCGTTCCCGCCCATTTCCAGACCTTCCTGGCCTTCGACTTCGGCCTGAAGCGCACGGGCGTGGCCAGCGGCAACCGGCTGCTGTCCACCGCCACCCCGCAGGCCACCATCAAGGCCGAGGGCGACGCCCGCTTCGTGCAGGTCGAGGCGCGCATCAAGGAATGGCAGCCCGACGCGCTGGTGATCGGCGTGCCCTATCACCCCGATGGCGCACCGCACGAGAACACCCGCCGCGCGCAGAAGTTCGCGCGCCAGTTGCGGGGGCGTTTCAATCTCCAGGTGTTCGAGGTCGACGAGCGCTACAGCACCACCGAGGCCCTGTCGTCGGGCGCACGCGATGCCGATGCGGCTTCGGCCTGCATCATCCTGGAGCAATTCCTGAGGAGCCTTGCGTGAGTTCAATTCCCGACGCCGAAGCGCTCTACACGAAGCTGCTGGCCGGCGTGAAGACGCTGATGCGCGCTGAAACGAAGCTGGTCGGCATCACCTCCGGCGGTGCTTGGCTGGTCGAGCGGCTGCAGAAAGACCTGGACCTGCCCGGTACGCCCGGCATCATCTCGTCGGCCATGCACCGCGACGACTTCGCGCGCCGTGGCCTGTCGGCCAGCGCGCAGACCGCGCTGCCCTTCGACGTGAACGGCACCGACGTGCTGCTGCTCGACGACGTGCTCTACACCGGCCGCACCATCCGCGCGGTGCTCAACGAACTGTTCGACTTCGGCCGCCCGGAATGCGTGCGGCTTGCCGTGCTGGTCGATCGCGGTGGGCGCGAGCTGCCGGTGGCGGCCGACTTCGCCGCGACGACGCTCACGCTACCCGACACGCAACTGCTGGCCCTCGCGCGCGCAGAGGGCGGCGCGTTCAGCCTCAAGGTGGAGGAGAACTTGTGAGCCCCCACACTCATCACTTCGTGTATTCGTTGCCCCCCGAGGGGGCGCGGCCTTCCCTTGGGGCGGCCCGGCGGGAGGCCTGCTGATGCTCTACAAGCGAAACCCCCAACTCAACAAGAACGGCGAGCTGATCCACCTGCTGTCCATCGAGGGGCTGCCCAAGGACATCGTCACCCACATCCTCGACACGGCCGCCAACTTCACCAGCGTGAGCGACCGCGAGGTGAAGAAGGTGCCGCTGCTGCGCGGCAAGAGCGTGTTCAACCTGTTCTTCGAGAACAGCACGCGCACCCGTACCACCTTCGAGATCGCGGCCAAGCGCCTGTCGGCCGACGTCATCAACCTCGACATCGCGCGTTCCTCGGCCACGAAGGGCGAGTCGCTGCTCGACACCATCGCCAACCTGAGCGCGATGGCCGCTGACCTGTTCGTGGTGCGCCATAGCGAGTCGGGCGCGCCCTACTTGATCGCGCAGCACGTCGCGCCGCATGTGCACGTGGTGAATGCCGGCGACGGCCGCCACGCGCACCCGACGCAGGGGCTGCTCGACATGTACACGATCCGCCACTACAAGAAAGACTTTGCGAACCTCACGGTCGCGATCGTCGGCGACGTGCTGCATTCGCGCGTGGCGCGCTCCGACATTCATGCGCTGACCACGCTCGGCTGCGCCGAAGTGCGCGTGGTCGGCCCCAAGACGCTGGTGCCCGGCGACATGGCCGGCATGGGCGTGCGCGTGTGCCATACGCTCGAAGAAGGCATCAGGGACTGCGACGTCATCATCATGCTGCGCCTGCAGAACGAGCGCATGAGCGGCGCGCTGCTGCCCTCGTCGCAGGAGTTCTTCAAGACCTACGGCCTCACGCCCGAGAAGCTGCAACTGGCCAAGCCGGATGCGATCGTGATGCATCCGGGCCCGATCAATCGCGGCGTGGAGATCGACTCCGCCGTGGTCGACGGAAAGCAGAGCGTGATCCTTCCGCAAGTCACTTTCGGCATCGCGGTTCGCATGGCGGTCATGAGCATCGTGGCGGGCAACGAAGCATGAAAACGACACTGATCACCAATGGCCGCGTCGTCGATCCCGCATCGGGCACCGACAAGAAGGCCGACGTCGCACTGGTCGACGGCAAGATCATCGCCATCGGCAACACCCCCGTCGGCTTCAAGGCCGACCGCACCATCGACGCCGCAGGTTGCATCGTCGCCCCGGGCCTCGTCGACCTTGCCGCGCGCCTGCGTGAACCGGGCTACGAGCACGAAGGCATGCTCGAAAGCGAAATGGCCGCGGCCGTTGCCGGTGGTGTCACCAGCCTCGTGTGCCCACCCGACACCGACCCCGTGCTCGACGAGCCCGGCCTGGTCGAGATGCTCAAGTTCCGCGCCGAAAAGCTGCAGTGCGCGCGCCTGTTCCCGCTCGGCGCGCTCACGCGCAACCTTGCCGGTGGCGTGCTGACCGAGATGGCCGAACTCACCGAAGCCGGTTGCATCGGCTTCAGCCAGGCCGACGTGCCGCTGGCCGACACGCAGGTGCTGCAACGTGCGCTGCTGTACGCCAGCACCTTCGGCTACACCGTCTGGCTGCGCCCGCAAGACCGCGACCTCGGCAAGGGCGTCGCGGCCAGCGGCCCGCTCGCCACGCGGCTGGGCCTTGCGGGCGTGCCCGTGGCGGCCGAGACCATCGCCATCTTCACCATCATCGAACTGATGAAGAGCACCGGCGCGCGCGTGCACCTGTGCCGCATCTCCAGCGCCCGGGGCGTCGAGCTGGTGCGCGAGGCCAAGGCACAGGGCCTGCCGCTGACCTGCGACGTCAGCATCAACTCGCTGCACCTGGCCGACACCGACATCGGCTACTTCGACAGCCGCGCGCGTCTGAACCCGCCGCTGCGCCAGCAACGCGACCGCGAGGCACTGTCGGCCGCGCTGGCCGACGGCACCATCGACGCGCTGGTGTCCGACCACACGCCGGTCGAAGCCGATGCCAAGACGCTGCCCTTCGCCGAGGCCGAGGCGGGCGCGACCGGGCTCGAACTGCTGCTGCCGCTCGCGCTGCAATGGGCCGAACGCAGCGGCGCCGGCATGGCGCGTGCCATCGAAGTCATCACCAGCGCGCCGGCGCGCCTGCTGGCCGCCGCCGATGCGGGCAGTGGCATCGGCCGCCTTGTCGAAGGCGGCGTGGCCGACCTGTGCATCTTCGAGCCGACGCTCGAATGGCAGGTCCAGTCCTATGCGCTCAAGAGCCAGGGCAAGCACACGCCGTTCGCCGGCTATCCGTTGCAGGGGCGCGCGCGCCACACACTGGTCGCGGGCCGCGTCGTCCACGGCTGAAGATCCGAAGCAAGTCAAAGAACAAAAAGGCCCACGTCCAGATGCTGCATTCACTGAAAGCCTGCGGGCGCCTGCTGCATGCGGTGGGGCATGCGCTGGTCGGCTGGTGGACGATCCGCTTCACCTTTCCCGAACTGTCGCAGCAGGAGCGCAACGCACGCGTGCAGGCATGGTCGCAGCGCATGCTGGAGATCATGGGCATCACGCTCAAGGTGCAGGGCACGCCGCCGGCGGACGGGCCGGTGCTGCTGATCAGCAACCACCTCTCGTGGCTCGACATCACCGCCATCCATGCGGCGCGCCATGTGCGCTTCGTGTCGAAGTCGGGCGTGAAGCACTGGCCGCTGATCGGCACGCTGTCCACGGGCGCGGGCTCGCTCTACATCGAGCGCGAACGCCGCCGCGACGCGCTGCGCGTGGTGCACCACATGACCGAGGCGCTGCGCAACGGCGACCTGATCGGCGTGTTCCCCGAAGGCACCACAAGCGACGGACGTGGGCTGCTGCCGTTCCACGCGAACCTGCTGCAGGCGGCCATTTCATCGGGCGCGCCGGTGCTCCCGGTCGCGTTGCGCTTTGCCGATGCGGCCACCGGCGAGAACAGCCAGGCGCCGCGCTACATCGACGACGACAGCCTCGTGGCCTCGCTCTGGAACACGCTGCGCGCGCCGCCGCTGCTGGCCATCGTGCGCTTCGGCGAGCTGCAGGACTCGCACGGCCGCGAGCGCCGCGTCTGGGCGCAATCGCTTCATGAAGACGTGCAACAGTTGCGTCGCGATACCCACTGACCGCATCGACCGGACTGACCAAAAAAAGCGCCCCGTGAGAGGCGCCGAACGACGCGGATGCGTCGCGAGGAGGAAAGGGTGTTCGAGTTCAGAGAATGCCGAAGACCTTCAGGCCGATGATCACGATGAGTGGCACGCCGCAAAGCCAGAGGATGATGCTTTTCATGATCGAGGTCTCCGTGAAGTAGGTAGGCCTCTACAGTGGCGGCGCCCGCGGCTGCCGCTTGCGGGATAAGGCAAAACGCGCGCGTGAGCGCGTGCCTACACCTTTGTCGCTTCAGGCCTGCCCGGTTGTAGGCACGAAGCCCAGACGGCGCGAGATTTCCAGCGCGCAAGCCCTCAGCGGCACGGCCACGCGGCCGTCCCAGTCGCTGTCGAAGGTGGCCTCGGGGCCCATTGCCGTGATGCCCAGCACCAGGTTGTTGGTCGAGTCGAACACCGGCGCGCAGAAGGCGTCGATGCCCGGAATCGGCTGGCCCAGCGTGCGCGACATGCCGTGCAGCCGCGTCTCGACCAGCAGGGCCTCGATCTGCGACTGCGACAGCTCTTCCGCGCCACGGCCGCCGGCCGGCCCGCGCAGGCGCGCGAGGTCGTCCACCATCATCTTTTCGACCACCTTGGGCGGCAGGTAGGCCGCGAACAGCCGGCCCGTGGCCGTGTAGGCCAGCGACATCACGGTGCCGGTGCGCAGGTTCACGTGCAGCGGATGGATCGGCTCTTCAAGCCGCACGACGGTGGGCCCGAAGTTGCCCCACACGGCCACCGCGATGCTTTGCTCGGTCTCGGACGCGAGCGCCTCGATCAGCGGCGAGGCCTCCTTGATCGGGTCCAGCCGCTGCAGCTTGGCCAGGCCCAGTTGCAGCGCCAGCGGGCCCAACTCGTAGCGGCCCGCGCTGTCCTGCACGACAAAGCCGACCTTCAGAAAACTGACGAGGTAAGGGTGCGCCTTGCCGACCGGAATGCCCGCCGACTTGCCGAGGTCGCGCAGCGCCATGGGCGCGACATGCCGGCCGAGCGCAACCAGCAGTTGCGTTCCGATTTCGACTGACTGAATGCCACGTCTTGGCTTTTCCATGGGGCGCCCGGCGTGGGGGTTGAGAGTGGGGGCGAGTATAGCCATCAGGGTTTTCACTGATATTGTCATGATCAATCGACGATGACTGATCATCTGATAGTAACTAAACGACTTGACCATATCAACATCGCTCCATAAACTCCGCCGCAACTTAAGTCGTACACACAGAGGCAAGACAGGCAGAGATGGAACAGAACACTTTTGAATGCGATGTGCTGGTCGTCGGCAGCGGCGCCTCGGGCATGTCCACCGCCATCACGGCGGCTTCGCAGGGGTTGAAGGTGCTGGTGGTCGACAAGGAGCCGCGCTTCGGCGGCACCACCGCGCGTTCGGGCGGCTGGCTGTGGATTCCGGGCACGCGCCTGGCCACCGAGCAGGGCATCCACGAACCCGAAGGCGCCGCGCTCGCCTACATGCGGCACGAGACCACCACGCATTTCGACGCGGCGCGCGTCGGTGCCTTCCTGGACATGGGCCCCAAGGCCATCGACTTCTTCACGCGCAAGACCTGCGTGCAGTTCGACATGCCGGCCGTGTTTCCCGACTACCACGCCGAAGCGCCCGGCGGCCAGCCGGGCGGGCGCTCGATGGTCACGCGCCCGTTCGATGGCCGCGAACTGGGCAAGCGCGTGAAGCTGCTGGCGCCGCCGCTGCCCGAACTCACCGTGTTCGGGATGATGTTGGGCTCGGGCCCCGAGATCAAACACTTCATGCGGGCCTTCAAGTCGCCGACCTCGTTCTGGTACGTGACCAAGCGGCTGACCCGCCATTTCCTCGACGTGCTGGGCCACGGGCGCGGCATGACGCTGACCAACGGCAATGCACTGGCCGGCCGGCTGGCCAAGGCCGCGATGGACCTGGACATTCCCGTGTGGCTGTCCTCGCCCGTGAAGAAGCTCGTGGTCGAGTACGACGGCGTTTCCGGCGCGGTCGTGCAGCACGAAGGCAAGAGCGTGCGCATCGTCGCCAGGCGCGGCGTGGTGCTGGCCTGCGGCGGCTTTCCTTATGACGTGGAGCGCCGCAAGCAACTGTTTCCGCATGCGCCCACCGGCAAGGAGCACTACTCGCCTTCACCGTCCACCAACACCGGCGACGGCCTGCGCCTGGCCGAAGCCGTGGGCGGCCGCGTCGACGGCACCATTCCGCACGCGGCGGCCTGGGTGCCCGCATCGGTCACCACGCGCCCCGACGGCAGCAAGGGCGTGATGCCCCACTTCATCGACCGCGCCAAGCCCGGCGTGATCGCGGTCACGCCCAAGGGCAAGCGCTTTGCCAACGAAGGCAACTCGTACCACGACTTCGTGCAGGCGATGGTCAAGGCCTGCGAAGGCGAGCCCGAGGTGTCGGCCTGGCTGCTGTGCGACCACAAGGCACTGCGCAACTACGGCCTGGGTTGCGTCGCACCGTCGCCGCTGCCCATCGGCCGCCACCTGAAGAGCGGCTACCTCAAGCGCGGCGCAAGCATCGGCGAGCTGGCGAAAGAAATCGGCATCGCACCGGCCACGCTCGAAGCCACCGTGCAGGAGTTCAACAAGGGCGCGCGCACCGGCGACGACCCTGCCTTCGGCAAAGGCAGCAAGGCCTACAACCGCTACCAGGGCGACGCCAACGTCACGCCCAACCCCTGCGTCGCGCCGCTGGAAAACGGCCCGTACTACGCCATCAGGCTGGTGATCGGCGACATCGGCACCTTCGCCGGCCTCGTCACCGACGAGAAGACCCGCGTGCTCGATGCCAACCGCCAGCCGATCAAGGGCCTCTATGCGGTCGGCAACGACGCGGCCAGCGTGATGGGCGGCAACTACCCCGGCGCGGGCATCACGCTCGGCCCGGCACTGACCTTCGGCTACGTGGCGGGCCTGCAGCTCGCACAGGCCGAGGCCCTGGCGACGGTGCAGCTCAAGGTCGAGCAGCGCGAAGCCGTGCCGCTGAGCCGCAAGGCCTGAGCTTCGTTTCCCACCCGATCAACGCATTCCAAAGAAGGAGCCACCGATGGCCTTTCCCGTCAACGTCGCGCCTCGCCTGCTCGAAGGACGCCTTGCACTCATCACTGGCGCCGGACAAGGCAACGGCCGCGCGCTCGCACTCGGCCTGGCGCAAGCAGGTGCCCGCGTGATCGTGACCGACATGAACGACGCCACCGTGCGCGAGACCGCGCAACTGGTGCGCGACGAAGGCGCGCAGGCCTGGTCCTTCGTGCTCGACGTCACTTCGCCCGAGGCCTGCAACGCGCTGGCTGCGAAGGTCGGCGAAGAGGTCGGCGCGATCGACCTGCTGGTCAACAACGCCGGCATCATCATTCGCGAGACCACCGCCAGCCCCCACGCAGCGGCCAACTGGAAGAAGACCATCGACGTGAACGTGCACGGCACCTTCAACACCACGCTGGCCTTCATCCCCGCGATCAAGCAGACCAAGGGCTCGATCATCAACATCGCCTCGATCGCCGCGTATGCGGGGCAGGGCGCGAGCCTGGGCTACTCGCCCTCCAAGGGCGCCATCAAGATGCTCACGCAGTCGCTGGCGCAAGAGCTGGCACCGGCCGGTGTGCGCGTGAATGCGCTCGCACCGGGCGTGATCGAAACGCCGATGACCGCCGCCACGCGCGACAACCCGGGCCGCCTCGAATCGTTCATGACGCGCATCCCCATGGGCCGCGTCGGCCAGACCGAAGACCTCGTGGGCCCGGTGATCTTCCTGGCCAGCGACATGTCGCGCTATGTCACCGGCATCACGCTGCCGGTGGATGGCGGCTTCCTCGCGGTCTGAGTCTTTCCCGCGTTCGTTTTTCTTTCCGCTTCCTCGTTCGTCATATCCATCAGGAGACAAAAAATGAAAACCATCCGTCTGTACAAGACCTTGCTTGCGACCGCCGCATTCGCGGCCTTCGCCGCCACCGCGTCGGCGCAGGACATCAAGCTCGGCTACAACGGCGACCTCTCGGCCTCGCCCTCGGCGCAGAGCGGCCAGGCCGCGGTGCTCGGCATGGAAGCGGCCATTGCCGACATCAACGCCGCCGGCGGCGTGCTCGGCATGAAGCTCGCGCTGGTCACGCGCGACGACGTGTCGGCACCGCCCAAGTCGATCCAGAACATGAGCGACCTGATCGACAACGAGAAGGTGGTCGCGGTGTTCGGCCCCACCAACTCGGGCAACGCGATGGCGTGGAAGCACATCGCCAACCAGAAGAAGATTCCGGTGCTGGGCAACGTGGGCTCGGGCACCGACATCACCAAGCCGATGAGCCCCGGCGCCGACAACTACATGTTCCGCGTCTCGATGGTCGACCGCGAGCAGGTGGCCGCGCTCATGGCCTACGTGAAGAAGAACACCGCCGGCTCCAAGGTGGTGGGCCTGATGGCCGAGACCACCGGCTACGGCCAGGGCGGCCTGAAGGACATGGAAGAAATCGCCAAGCTGCAGGACATCAAGGTCGCGGCCACCGAGCGCTTCGGCGTCGGCGACACCGACATGACCTCGCAGCTCAGCAAGATGAAGGCCGCCAACGTCGACACCGTGGTGGTGTGGGCGCAGGGCACGCCCATCGCGCAACTGGTGCGCAGCATGGAGAAGATCAACTACTTCCCGCTGACGCTCACCTCGTGGGCCGCCGACAACATCACCTTCTACGACGCAGCCGGCAAGGCGCTGGCCGAGAAGCCGATCTTCATGCGAACCGTGAGCGAGACCCGCACGCCCGCGCAGCAAAAACTGTTCGACCGCATCGGCAGCAAGCTGAAGGCACCGGGCTCGTTCTCGTTCGCGCTGCATGGCTATGACTCGATGCAACTGCTGGCGCAGGCCATGAAGCAGGCCAACAGCACCGACGGCGCCGCCGTGCGTGCCGCGCTCGAAGACCTGAAGACGCCGGTGCAGGGCGTGCTCAAGACCTACGACAAGCCCTTCAGCAAGACCAACCATGAAGCCCTGACCGCCAAGGACCTGGTCTGGATCCGCTGGAAGGACGGCAAGCTGCTGCCCTACAGCGACGCGTTGATCGGCGCGCTCAAGCCGGCCGACTTCAAGCAGTAAGAAAAGAAAAAGGAGACAGGGCGGAGCTGCCTTCGCGCGGCCCCGCCTCGTCCCGAAACGGAGATACACACCATGGTTGAAGCCCTCCTGCAGGCGCTCATCAGCGGGCTCGCCGTCGGCGGCGCCTATGCGCTGGTGGCACTCGGATTCAGCATCACGTTCACGACCACCAAGACGCTGAACTTCTCGCACGGCGAGTTCGTCTCGGCCGGTGCCTTCATCGGCATGAGCGCGCTGTTCCTGGTGCTGGGCAAGCCTTTCGATTCCACGACCTTCGGCGACGCCATTCCCGGCGCGGGCGCGCAGTTGTTCGCGCTCGTGGCCGCGCTCGGCGTGATGGGGTTCCTGGGCTGGCTGCTCTATGTGCTGGGCGTGCGTCCGTTCGCGGGCCGCCCCGGCATGGCGTGGGTGATGAGCACGCTGGGCTTCGGCGTGATCCTGCAGAGCGTGGGCTTGGCCATCTGGGGGCCGAAGCCCGTGGTGGTGCCCGCGCCCGTGGGCGACACCGTGATCCGCATGTTTGGCGTGGGCGTGCGTCCGCAGGAACTGCTGACGCTGGGCGTGGCCGTGGTCGTGATGTTCGGCTTCGACCGCGTGATGAACCGCACCATGGTCGGCAAGGCGATGCGCGCGGTGGCGCAGAACGGCAACGTGGCCAGCCTCATGGGCATCAACACCAACGCCATGATGATCGGCGCCTTCGTCGTCAGTTCGGCGCTGGCCGGGCTCTCGGGCTTTCTGCTCGCGCCCATCGCGCAGGCGTCGCTCTTCATGGGGCTGACCGTGGGGCTCAAGGGTTTTTCGGGCGCGATGATCGGCGGCCTGAGCAATCCGCGCGGCTGCGTGATCGGCGGCTTCCTGCTCGGCGTGCTGGAGTCGATGGTCAACCTCTGGCAGGCGCAGTGGCGCGAGGTGGCGGTGTTCGCGCTCGTGATCCTGGTGCTGGCCTTCCGGCCCACCGGCCTGTTCGGCCGCAAGACGGTGGAGAAGGTATGAAGCGCTTCGCCCATCCCGCCGGCGTGGTGCTGGCGGCGGCCGTCCTGATCGGCATCGTCTCGATGCTCGGCAACGACTACTACCTGCGCATCGCCTTCATGATGTGCGTCTACTACCTGTGCGCGGCCGGCATGAATGTGCTGGTCGGCTACGCGGGGCAGAAATCGCTCGGGCAGGCCGGGCTGTTCGCGGCCGGTGCTTATGGCGTCGCGCTGCTGACTTCGCGCACTGACATGGACCCGTGGCTCGCGCTCGCGCTGGCCGCCGTCATCTCGGGCCTGTGCGGCGTGCTCATCGCGCTGCCGTCGCTGCGCGTGAAGGGCCCTTACCTGGCGATGGTCACGCTGGCCTTCGGCATCGTGGTCGAGAAGCTCGTGGGCGAATGGACCGACGTGTTCGGCGGCGCGCAGGGCATCTACGGCATTCGACCGCTCACCTGGAAGGGCGCGCCGCTGGACACCACGCAGTGGGTCATTCTGGGCATCGTGCTGTGCGCCGCGTTGCACCTGCTGCTGCGCAACCTGTTGAACGGGCGCTTCGGTCGCGCGCTGCTGTCGCTGCAGGCGGACGAGATCGCATCGTCTTCCGTGGGCGTGCGCGTGTACCGCGCCAAGGTCATGGCCTTCGTGGTCGCGGCCGTCACCTGCGGCATCGCGGGCGCGCTGGTCGCGCAGCAGAACCAGTACATCAACTCCGACTTCATCACCTTCCACCTGTCGATCTTCATCCTGCTGCTGGTGCTGTTCGGCGGCGCGGGCTCGATGTACGGCCCGCTGGTGGGTGCGGTGCTGCTCACGCTGACCGACGCGCTGCTGGCGCGCTGGCCGTCGGCGCAGCACTTCTTGTATGGCTTCCTGCTGCTGTTCGCGCTGTACGTCATGCCGGGCGGCGTGGTGGGCCTGTTCAACAAGTGGTTCATGAAGCCGCGTCATCGCGGCGAAGGCACGGGCGACAGCGGCGTGCCCGGGCAGATCGGCCCCGGCGGCGAAGGCGAACTGCTGGTGGTGCAGGGCGTGACCAAGTCGTATGGCGGCGTGAAGCCCGCGCAGGACGTGTCGTTCCGCCTGCAGCGCGGCCACATCCACGCGCTGATCGGGCCGAACGGCGCGGGCAAGAGCACCATGATCAACATGCTCACCGGCGTGATCGAGCCCGATGCCGGATCGATCCGCTTCCTGGGCCAGAACATCGTGGGCCAGCCGGCGCACACCATCTGCTGCCTGGGCATGGGCCGCACCTTCCAGAACCTGCGGCTGTTCGCGGACCTCTCGGTGCTCGACAACGTGATGCTGGGCCGGCACAGCCGCATGAGCAACGGCTTCCTGTCGTCGCTGGTCGCATGGCCGACAGCCGGCAAGCAGGAGCAGGCGACGCGCGACCGCGCATTGCAACTGCTCGACCTGGTGGACCTGGGCCATCTCGCGCACTGGCCCGCGGGTAGCCTGCCTTACGGCCTGCAGCGCCGCGTGGAACTGGCGCGCGCGCTGGCCACCGAGCCGCAACTGCTGCTGCTCGACGAACCCGCCGCCGGCCTCAATCCGCAGGAGACCGCCGAACTCGGCGAGCTGCTGCTGCGCATCGGCAAGTGCGGCGTGTCGATCCTGATGGTGGAGCACCACATGGACCTGGTGATGTCGATCTCGGACCACGTGATCGTGCTCGACTACGGCATCAAGATCGCCGAGGGCAAGCCCGCCGAGGTGCAGGCCAATCCGCGCGTGGTCGAGGCCTACCTGGGCGTCGACGACGAAGAAGAAGAGGCATTGGCCACGGCCATGCCCGCCTGAGCAGAAAGACCGGACCCATCATGTTGAAAATCGAATCGGTGAAGGTCTCGTACGGCGCCATCGAGGCCGTCAAGGGCGTGAGCCTGGAAGTGCGCGCGGGCGAGGTGGTCACCATCATCGGCGCCAACGGCGCGGGCAAGAGCACGCTGCTGAAAAGCATCGTCGGGCTGGAGCCCGTGGCCGAGGGCCGCGTGCTGATCGACGGCAACGACTGCACGCATGTGCCCGCGCACAGGCGCGTGGGCCTGGGCGTGGCGCTGTCGCCCGAAGGCCGCGGCGTGTTCCCCGACCAGACGGTGCGCGAGAACCTGCTGCTGGGCGCCTACTCGCGCCGCAACGACAAGGCCTTCATCGAGGCCGCCCTGGCACGCGAGTTCGCGCGCTTCCCGCGCCTGAAGGAGCGGCAGGACCAGCCCTCGGGCACGCTCTCGGGCGGCGAGCAGCAGATGCTGGCCATTGCGCGCGCGCTGATGAGCGAGCCGCGCCTGCTGCTGCTGGACGAGCCTTCGCTGGGCCTGGCGCCGCTCATCATCAAGGACATCTTCGATGCCATCCGCCAGTTGCGCAGCTCGGGCCTGACGATCCTGCTGGTCGAGCAGATGGCCAAGCAGGCGCTGGGCGTGGCCGACCGCGCCTATGTGCTGGAAACCGGCTGCATCACGCTCGAAGGGTCCGGGCGCGAGCTGCTCGACAACCCCAAGGTGAAGTCGGCGTACCTCGGCTCGCACTGAGCGCACCGGCCTGTTCACTCCCATTCATTCATCACTGAAGCAGACAAAGGAATCCTCATGACCGTACCCACCAAAGTCTTCGCCAGCCAGGCCGACCTCGAAGAAAAGAAGGTCTCGTTCACCCGCCTCTCGGAGAACGCCTACGCCTACACCGCCGAAGGCGACCCGAACACCGGCATCTTCATCGGCGACGAAGCCGTGATGGTGGTCGACACGCAGGCCACGCCCGCGATGGCGCAGGACGTGATCCGCCGCATCCGCGAAGTCACGCCGCTGCCCATCAAGTACGTGCTGCTGAGCCATTACCACGCGGTGCGCGTGCTGGGCGCGTCGGCGTACTTCAAGGAAGGCGCCGAGCAGATCATTGCCAGCCGCGACACCTATGACCTGATCGTCGAGCGCGGCGAGCAGGACAAGGCCAGCGAGATCGGCCGCTTTCCGCGCCTGTTCCGCAACGTCGAATCGGTACCGGCGGGCCTGACCTGGCCCACCATGACCTTCGACGGCACCATGAGCGTGTGGCTGGGCAAGAAGCTCGAAGTGAAGATCGCGCAGGTCGGCCGCGGCCACACCAAGGGCGACACCATCGCCTACCTCGAAGACCAGAAGATCTGCTTTGCCGGCGACCTCGTCGAATACCAGAGCACCGCTTACGCGGGTGACTGCTACTTCCGCGACTGGCCCACCACGCTGGACCGCCTTGCCGGCTTCGGTTTCGAGAAGCTGGTGCCCGGCCGTGGCGCCGCGCTGGAGAACGCGGCCGACGTGCGCAAGGCCATCGCTTCGACGCGCGCCTTCATCTCCGACGTGTACACGCTGGTCAACAACGGCGTGGCGCTGGGCAAGTCGCTCAACGTCATCTACAAGGAAACCGTGGCTGCGCTGCGCCCGACCTACGGCCACTGGGTGATCTTCGACCACTGCATGCCCTTCGACGTGACCCGTGCCTACGACGAAGCCACCGGCCATGTGCACCCGCGCATCTGGACGGCCGAGCGCGACATCGAGATGTGGAACGCGCTCGAAGGCTGATGTGACCGCCCCGGCGCGCCCCACAGGCGCCACGCCCGCATCGGTGCAGGGCTGGATGCTGCTGGCCATGCTGCTGTGGGGCGTGAACGTATCCGCCGTGAAGGCGCTCACCGCGTCCTTCGAGTCGCTGCCACTGGCGGCGCTGCGCATGGTGGTGGCCTGCATGGCGCTCACGGCCATCGTGCTGTGGCGACGGGGCGGGCTGCCCGCGCTGGGCGCGAAGCAGTTTGCGGGCATGGCGGGCTGCGCCTTCCTCATGGTCTATGCGAACCAGATCCTGTTCGCGCAGGGCCTGCTGCGCTCCACCGCCACCAACGGTGCACTGATCATGGCGCTGAGCCCGCTGGTCTCGGCGCTGATGGCGGCGCTGGTGTTCCGTGAACGTTTCACACCGCGCCGCATGCTCGGTGTGGCGCTGGGCTTTGCCGGTGTGGCCGCAGTGGTGCTGAGCCATCCCGGCGCGGGGCTGTCGAGTGCCGGCATCGGCGACCTGATGCTGGCGCTGGCCGTGGTGAGTTTCGCGGTCGGCGGCGTGGGCGTGCAGCGGCTGGCGCGGCAGATCGATCCGCTGTCGATCAGTTGGGTCATCTACGTGATCGGCACCGGCATGTTGGTCGTGCACACCGTGCTCGGGCCATCGCGGCTCGGCGCGGCCCAACTCTTCCCCGGCGTGTGGCTGTGGGTGCTGGTGCTGTTTTCCGGCGTGGCCGCCACTGCCGCCGGCAACCTGATCTGGAACCGTGCCATCTCGATCATCGGCGTGGCGCGCACGGCCGTGTATCTCTACTGGGTGCCGGTGTTCGGCGTCGCATTCGCCGCGTTGCTGCTGGGCGAGGTGCTCACCTGGTGGCACCTGCTCGGCTTTGCCGCCGTGATGGGCGGAACGTATCTCGGCACGCGGCCCGCTGTCGCGGTGGCTGCGCCCCCTCGGGCGCTCTGAGCGTCTTTTCTTTTTCTGTTGCCCATGTCCGATTCCTCTCCTTTGCTGTTCCAGCCTTTGAAGCTGCGCGATCTCACGCTGGCCAACCGTGTCGTTATCTCGCCGATGTGCCAGCACGCGGCCGACCGCGGCCATGCCACGCCCTGGCACATGGTGCACCTGGGAAAGTTCGCGCTCGGCGGTGCGGGCCTGATCCTGACCGAAAGCACGACGGTCGATCCGCGCGGGCGCATCGGCACCGCCGACCTTGGGCTGTGGAAAGACAGCCAGATCGCGCCGCTGAAAGCTGTGGTCGATTTCGTGCACGCGCAAGGCAGCGCCATCGGCGTGCAGCTCGCGCATGCGGGGCGCAAGGCCGGCAGCGAGCCGCTGTGGGAAGGTGGCGCGGCGCTGAGTGCAGAACGCATGGCCGCCGACGAAGAGCCATGGGAGCGCCTCGGCCCGAGCGCGCTCGCGGCGGGCCCCGGCTGGTCGGCGCCGCGCGCGCTCGATGCGAACGGCATCGCCTCGGTGGTGAAGCATTTTGTCGATGCGACGGTGCGGGCCGACAAGGCCGGCTTCGATGTGGTCGAGCTGCACTTCGGCCACGGCTATCTGGTGGCGAGTTTTCTGTCGCCCAACGCCAACCATCGCGGTGATGCGCTCGGTGGCAGCCGCGAGAACCGCATGTGGCTCGCGCTGGAAATCGCGCAGCGCGTGCGCGCGGTGTGGCCCGCGGGCAAGCCGCTGTTCTGCCGGCTCTCCGCGGTCGACGGCACGCTCGATGGCTGGAACCTCGATGACTCGGTGGTCCTTGCGCGCGAACTCAAGCGCTGCGGCGTCGACGTGATCGATTGCTCGTCGGGCGGCTTGACCGAAGAAACGCGCGCCTTGCCCGTGCCGCGCGGCCTGGGCTTTCAGGTGCCGTTCTCTGAACGCATCCGGCGCGATGCGCAAGTCGTGACGCAGGCGGTCGGCATGATCGTCGATGCGCAGCAAGCCGAGGCGGTGCTCGCCGCTGGCGAAGCCGACCTGATCGCGCTCGGCCGCGAGGCGCTGTTCGATCCCTACTGGCCGCATCACGCGGCTGCCACGCTGGGCGCCGACCCCGGCTACGAACGCTGGCCCGTGAGCCACGGCGTGTGGCTCGCCAAGCGCGCGCCGGGCCTGGCACGCGCACGTGCCGAAGCGGCCGCACTGTCCAACGAAGAAAAAGGCAAGGCATGACAACGACGACCCTGCGCATGGGCCTGATCCGCAAGAAGCCCGAATGGACCGACGAAGCATTTCGCAGCCACTGGCGCGAGAGCCACGGGCCGCTGGTGGCGCAACTGCCCGCGCTGCGTGCCTACCGGCAGAACCTTGTGGTCGACCGGCTGCAGCGCGGCATCGACTTCGCGCGCGGCCCCTGGGATTTCGATGGCTTCTCGCAACTGCGCTTCGATGAAGCCGAGCGGGCGAACGAAGCCTTCACGCAGGGCGATCTCGCAGCGGCCATCCGCGCCGATGAACAGCATTTTCTTGGCGGGCTGCACATCGTCACGGTCGAGCAGACCGAAGTCATCGCGCTGCCCGCGAAGCCCGAGGGCCTGCTCAAGCGCATCTCGCTGCTGCGCCGGCCGATCGCGCAATCGGAAGAGGACTTTCGTCGCGAGTGGAAAGTGCACGCAGACCATGTGCGGCGCATGCCGGGCGTGAGCGGCTATCGGCAGAACGTGCTCGTCGCGCGCGAGTTCGAGAAGGGCACGCCTTGCACTTATGCCGAGCTGCCGATCGACGGCATCGTCGAGCTGTGGTTCGAGAACACCGACACGCTGGATGCCGCGTTCGCGTCACCGCAAGGGCAGCGCACGATGGCGCATGCGCTCACCTTCCTGGCGGAGATCACGGCCTTCGTGGTGCAGGAGCATCGGGTGGTGTGAGGCGCACGTAACATCGCGGCTCAATCGTCTGGAGGCACTATGGGTCGGATCTTTTTTTGCAGCATGGCCATCACCATCGTTGCCCTGTCGGCATGCGGTGAGACGAAGAAGCCGATGCCACCCGGGGTGGAAGGCATCCTGCCCATCGATGCCTCCACCGAGTACGTGTTCCTCCACAAGCCGACGACCGTGGATGGCGCCTGTGCCGGATGGAAGACGATCTCCATCCAGAAGCCCGACCAGCCCGCAACGGGTATGACCAATGTGATGTGCTGGAAGGAAGCCAACGGCCAGCTTCTGACCGCCACGGCAGCCAAAGTCTCGCCGAAAGTCGCGCCGATGGCGGCGATCCACTGAGGGAGATCACGGCCTTCGTGGTGCAGGAGCATCGGGTGGTGTGAGTGCCCCGGGGCGCACCCACACTGCGTCGCGCTCAGAAGTTCTTCAGGGTGTCGAGCTGCAACTGCGTCAGGCCGCGCTGGTACAGCACGTCGGTGCGGAAGTTCGCGGCGATCGCGGCGGCCTGCGTGTCCACGTCGGTGGCGCGGGCCGCGGTGCTCGTGGCGCCGATCCAGGTGTTCGTGCCCGTGAGGATCAGGAAGTTCGCGAGCGTGACCGTGCCGCCGGCCGGCACCGTGATGTCGAAGTCCGTCGTCACCGTGCTGCCGCCATCCTGGGTGTTGAGCGCCGAAGCGGAGAGGTAGGAGACGCTGTCCGCCGCGCCGAAGACGAAGCCCGCGTCGCGGCCATTGCCCATGCCGTCCCACACCGTCAGCGCCTTCAGCGGGGCACCCGCAGGCGGATAGATCACGCCCGCGTCGGAGGAGCCCAGGAAGCTGGTGTAGGTCACCTTCGCCGTGATGGACGATGCCGAGGGGTTGTGGAAGGTGTCCGTCATGCGCCCCCACAACTGGTTGGGCTGTGCGTAGAAGGTGCGCTGCACTTCGAGCCCGCGCAGCGTCCTGGCGCCGGAGCGGATGTTCTGCACGCCTCGCGTCTGCGACACGGTCCAGCCCGACAGGCCCGCGCTGAAGTCGCCGTTGACGACGAAGCTGCGGGACCGCGGCGCGCTGTCGTCCACCGACACCATCTCGATCGACGTGCCCTGGCCGCCATTGCATTGCTCGAACGACAGCACGACCACCTGGCCGACATAGGCCGTGAGCCAGGCGAACCCCGGCGGGCCCGACGGGCCGTTGCTGTCGATCCTGTAGATCGTCTGGAGCAGCCCGCCGCTGGTGTCGCGCAGCACCACCTGCATGAAGGCTGTCTCGTCATTGAAGTTGCCGCGCCACGCACCAGGCTTGCCGGTCCACCCGAGGTTCACGGGGGCGACGGCCCGCGTCAGGTCCAGGGTCTGCTGCAGCCGTGCATCGGGCACCGGATGCAGGAATGCGGCAGTGCCGTTCGACTGGAACTGCGGGTCCGTCGTGGTCGACACGACCTTCATGCCGTCGGCCTGCGTCATCTCGGGTCCCAGCGGCGTCAGCTCCTTGAAGGTCTGATCGCTGTCGAAGCCTTCCGAGCGATTGCCCACCTTCACACGCAATGCCAGCGCACCCGCGAACTGGCTGTTCCAGCCGTCCCCGATGCAGAAGTCGGGCCTCAGGTCCCAGAAGTTCGCCTGGCCGGGGCCGACGCTGGGGTAGAGGTCGTTGTCGTGGCTGACGATGCTCTGCGCAAGGATCGTCGATGCAGGCAGCAAGGTCGGCGTTGCAAGCTCGGGGCCGGCAGGTGGCGCCGGTGGATTGGGTGCGGGCGGTACCGGTGGCACCGGTGGTTGCGGTGCGGGTGGCATCGGCGCGGGAGGCTCGCCCGGGGCAGGTGCCGGCGGCACGTCGACCGGTGGAAAGGCGAACCCGCCACCGCCCCCGCTGCCGCCACCACCGCACCCGCTCAACACCGCGATGCCCACCGCGCTGAGCGCAAACCTTCTCCGGTCCATGATCGATTTCCTCGTGCTTCTTCTGAAGACAGTTCCAAAGCGGCGCGCCGATGGCGGCCGTGAGGCGCCGATTGAAGCGGCTTGGATGTCTTCGGACCATCACCGAAACTGGGTAGGAAGGCGCGTGGCGTGTAGTCCGTTTGTGCGATTGACGCTGCCGTCACGCGACGCCGCCGTGGTGGCCGTGGCGGCCGCAAGCGCAAAAGTAAGATCGGCCCTCGGCAACACCGGAGCAGCAGGCATGGCGCGCATCTTCTTCGTGGGCATCGTCATGGCCACTGTCGCGTGCGCGGCATTCGCGCAGGCGCGCAAGCCGTTGCCACCCGGCGTGGTGGGCGTGCTGCGCATCGACGCCGGCACCGACTATGTGTTTCTAGACCGGCCCACCGCCGTGGGCGGCGCGTGCAAGGGGTGGAAAGCCGTGTCGATACAGGCCCCGGGCCCGGCGGGCTCGGGCATGACCCACATCCTCTGTTGGAAGGAATCGAACGGGCAGTTGCTGACCGCAACCACCGCCAAGGTCACACCGGAAGTCGTGCCGATGGACCTGATTCGCTGAAGTGAACTGAACGACGGACGGGCCGCTCAGGCCGGCAGCAAGCGGTCTTTCGCTTTCGGCGCTGCAGCCAATTGCACTGCCCGTGGTGTCGGCGGCGGCATCCACTCCGCGTCCTGTGGCGCCGCTTCGCCGTCGCCGGGCAGCACGAACTGGCTGATGAGCACATCGAGATGACGCGCCTGGTCGCGCAGGCCTTCCGACGCGGCAGCGGACTCTTCCACCAGCGCCGAGTTCTGCTGCGTCATGCGATCCAGATGAGAGACGGCGGTGTTGATCTGCCCGATGTCCTGCGTCTGCGCATGTGTCGCGGCGGTAATGGCGCTCACGGTGTCCGCCACCTGCCGGATCGAATCCATGATGCGGCCCATCGTCTGCCCCGCGCTGTCGGCCAGCGTCGTGCCGGCTTCGATGCGGTGCACCGAGTTTTCGATCAGGCCCTTGATCTCGCGCGCGGCGGCGGCCGATCGCGTGGCGAGCTGCCGCACTTCGGCCGCGACCACCGCGAAGCCCCGGCCTGATTCACCGGCGCGCGCCGCTTCGACGGCGGCATTGAGCGCGAGGATGTTCGTCTGGAAGGCGATGCTGTCGATCACCCCGATGATGTCGGCCATCTTGTGCGAGGCGCGATGGATGTCCTGCATGGTGCCGACCACCTGCGACACCACCTCACCGCCCTGCGCCGCCACAGCGGCTGCGGCGCCGGCCATCTGCTCGGCCTTGCCCGCGGCCTCGCTCGACTGCTGCACGTTGCGCATCACCTGTTCGAGCGCAGCGGCCGTCTGCTGCAGGCTGGACGCCGCGTTCTCGGTGCGCGCCGACAGATCCGAATTGCCGTGGGCGATCTCGCCGGCCGCCACGTGCACGCTCTGCACCGACTCGCGCACCCGCAGGACCAGCTCGCGCAATGCGCCCTGCATGGCGCCCAGGGCCAGCAGCATCTGGCCGGCTTCGTCGCGCGAATGGCCTTCGATGTCCTGGCGCAGGTCGAGGCTGGCCACGCGCCCGGCCGTTTCACCCGCCACGCGGATCGGCCGGCTGATGTTGCGCACCAGCCACTGCGCCAGCACGATGCCCAGCAGCAGCGCCGTGGCACTGAACAGCACCAGCGCCAGCCGGGCCGAAGCGCTCAGGTCTTCGATGCGGACACCGGCCGCATCGATGGCCTCGCGTTGCGATTGCGCGAGCTTGCCGAGGGCCTCCAGCAGCGCGGCGGCGCCGGGCTGAAAGCGCTGCGCGTAGACGCTGCGGATGCGCTCGGTCAGGCCCGAGTCGCGCGCGGCGATCAGCTCCTTCACGGCCTTCTTGAAGTCTTCGCCGGTGGCCTGTGTCTGCGCGAGCAGTGCGCGGTCGGATGCGGTGTGAAGGCGCTGCGACACCTGCTGCATCAACTCGGCGTACCGGGTTTCGGTCGCCTGAATGTCGGCGGCCAGGATCTCGCCCACTTCAGGTTCGGAACTCAATGCCATCGCCTTGTAGCGCTCGGCGTTGATGGCCTGGTGGCGGTAGGCGTCCACCACCAGGCGCTCCGACACGCCGTGCTGCTGGATGGCTTCGTGCGTGGCCTCGTTCACCTTCGCCAGCGACCAGATGCCGATGCCCGAACCCGCAAGGGTCAGCAGCAGCACGACGCAGAAGGTGGCCAGGAGACGCCGACCAAGAACGTTGGTGGTGTTGTGGAATCGGGGAGCGCGAAGGTCGGTGGTCACAGGCAGGTTCCCGCGCCGGGTGCGGCGCAGGACGATGAGGGCAGGGGAGGTTTCCCGCGCTGGATTAAACCGATGCCTTGTTACCGCTCATTGACTGTTTCGACGCAGGGGTTGTCTGGTGTCGCACCGTTTTTTTCTTCAGCGCGCGAACGCGAAGAAGCCGATGGCCACTGCCCACGAAAAGGCCAGCGCAATGCACAGCCACACGGACCATTGCATCAGCATCTGTTTCCAGCGCGGTGTTTCCTGCGGGGCCGGGTCCAGCAATGCGAGCAGTGCCTGCCCGCCATTCATCATCGGCAGCGGCAGGAGGTTCAGCGCGGCGAACTTCGCGGCGAGCACGCCGAGCAAAGGCAGGAAGCCCTGCGTCGCGATGTGGCTCGCACCGGCGATCAGCGGCTGGGCGGTCGAAAGCGGCCCGAGTCCGCCCGTCACGATCTGCACGAAGCCGTGGCCCAGGCTCGCGAGCGCCGAGCCCGGATGCAGCAGGAGCGCCATGGCCACCAGCGAGGCCGCCCCGGCCAACGGCAGCAGGGCCTGTACCCATCGCGGCTGATGGTCGAAGGCGTCCTTCACCCAGCCGGGTGGCGCGCTTTCCGGAATGGCTTCGGCACGCGTGTCCTTGAACTGGACAGATCCCACCAGCGGCACCGCGCGCAGCCGGAAGATGCCGGCGGACAGCAGCACCGGGCCGAAGCCGAGCGACACCTCGCGGACCGCAATGCGCAACCGAAGGCCGAGCACGGTCATGACAAGCACGTGAACCGTGGTCAGCAGCGCGGTGGCTGCGATGAACTTCAGGGCGATGGGCATGGGGTTGGAGGGCGACGAAAAGCGGGGGCGGGCGAATGTTAGCGTCGGGGGCTCATGCCGCCACGCGCTCGCTGCGGCGAGACAGACATCTTTCTTCTTTCTTTCGACTGAACCCACCGATGAAACTTCGACGCCAACTTCTTCTTCTGATCCCCTGTGCGGTCGCGCTGCTCGCAGTCGCCAACGTCAGTGAAGCCCAGAGCCGCAAGAGTTCTGTCGAGGGACGGTTCGAGAAGCTTGCAGGCTTCTCTTTTGAACAACTGCCGCTGGCGGACGCCATCAAGGTCGTGCACGGCGATGGCAAGCGAAAGCTGGCCGTGTTCTCGGACCCCAACTGCGGCCACTGCAAGCGCGTCGATCAGGACCTGAAGAAGATCGGCAACGTGACGGTCTATGTGTTTCTTTACCCGATTCTTGGGGCCAATTCGGTCGCCAAGTCGCGCAATGTGTGGTGCAGCAAGGAACGCACGAAGACCTGGGAAAGCTGGATGCAATCGGGCACGGAGCCCGCCCCGGCGGCTGGCGCCTGCGATGCAGTGGCCCTGCAGCGGAACGCCGACTTCGGCCGCAAGCTCGACGTGAAAGGCACGCCGACGATGATCTTCAAGGACGGGACGCGGGTGCCCGGTGCAATCTCGGCGGATTGGATCCAGCAACTGCTCGCGGCGTCGGAGCGCTGAGCGGTATCGCGCTCAGGTCCCGGCCTTCATGCCTTCGGTCGTTGCGGGGAGTACGGGCGCGACGGGCTTGCGTCCGAATCGCTTGCCCAGCGCCGCCGTCGGCAATTCCACAGTGCGATGGATCAGGTAGGCGAGCGCAACGGCCGCGCCGAACGCGAGCAGCGCCGCAGGCACGAAGCTCACGCCGTTCGCCATCAGGAAACGGATGGCCGCGTACCCGACGAGCGAGTGCACGATGTACAGGGGATAGCTGACGTCGGCGAAGAAATCCAGCACGCGGTTCGCCCGGAAACGGCCGCGCAGCACATAGCAGACGCTGAAGAGCACAAGCGCATAGCTGTAGTTCGCTGCCGCACTCGCGGATTGCGCGAACCAGGGCGTCTTCTTCCACATCGCCAGGAAGATGATCAGCACGGCAAGGGCCGAGCCGATGAGCGCTTTCGGCGAAATCTTCTTTGTCAGTTCGAGATGAAAGAGGGTCCCGATGAACAGGAACGGAAGAAACAGCAACTCGGTGTTGGTCGAGGTAAGGCCGATCTGCAGGGGGCCCATCGGCACGATGTTCCAACCCTTGGGGATGCAGCTCATGTAGGCCAGCAGCGCCAGCGAGAAGCCCGTGATGGTCAGCACCGGCCGGCGCCGGATCCAGGGCCACAGCAGCATGGCGACGATGTAGAACTTGACCTCGACCGCGAGCGTCCAGTTGACGAGGTCCGTCGACAGATGGCCTGTCTGGATCTGGACCAGCAGCATGTTTGCGATCAGCCGGCCTGCGTCCATGTGAAACGCCTGTCCCCAGTATTTGCTGGAGAGCCACGCGACGAACAGCACCGCGGCACTGGCGGCCCAGTACGTCGGATAGATGCGCAGCAGGCGCGCCGCAAGGAAGCGCGCGGCGCCCAGTTTCTCCAGCGAGAACGGAATCACGAAGCCGCTGATGAGAAAGAAGATGGCAACGCCGAACGGACCGTAGTTGACGGTGGGCGGCGTGATGAACCGGCTTACCATCGACGCGGGGCCCTCGATCGGCGGCGCGAAGATGAACAGCGAAACGAGCTCGCGCGCGTTCCAGTAGGTTCCGGCGTAGTGGCTGACGATGACCATGAGCACGGCCAGGCCGCGCAACTGGTTGGCGAAGGCGAACTTGCCTTGTGCAGGGGGTGTCATCGTGGGTTGTTGGTGCCCTCGACAGGAATCGAACCTGTATCTGAGTCTTAGGAGGACCCCGTTCTATCCATTGAACTACGAGGACCGAAGGCAGGGCGAGACTTTACCAGTTCGGTCCTGTCAGTCGTACTTCACCGTATAGATCAGGTCCAGCCCGCTGGTCTGGCCCGCCTGGCCCCGCAGCGTGAGCTTCGTCGTCAGGTCGTAGAAGATGAAGATCGTGCCGAAGGTGCCGCCCAGGCTGCGTTCGTAGGTCACGTAGAAATCCTTCGACAGCCGCTTGCCCAGCGTCACGGCCGACTCGCGCAGGTCGCCGCCGCTGCCCGGGCCCTTGAAGCCGAGTTCGTCCAGGCCGAAGCGGCTGGCCAGGCTGCCGCCGGAGCCGCTGCCGCCGATCTTGCCCAGCAGCGACAGCGCGGCCTGCTGCAGCAGGGCCGACTCGCCGCCGCTGGTGGCCGAGGCGCGGCCCAGGATCACCCATGACAGCGTTTCGGCATCGGACAGCGCGGGTTCGGAATAGAGCTTGACGCGCGGCGATTGCGCGCTGCCCGTGATCTGCACGCCGGCGCGCTGCGAGATGTTCGGCCGGATCGCGAGGATGTCGAGCGCCGGGTTGTCGAAGGGACCGTTGAAGCGCGCCACGCCGGTTTCCACATCGAGCTGCTGGCCGTAGGCGCGGTACTGGCCCTTCACGGTCTTCACCTCGCCGGTGATGCGCGGCGGCGCATTCAGCTTGGTGCTGCGGATCTCCAGGTCGCCTTCGAGCCGCGTGGTGATGCCGCGGCCCTGCACCGCGAAGTCGTCGCCCAGGTCGAAGTTGACGACGATGTCCGGTGGCTTGGCGGTCTGCGGCTTGGCCGCCTGCGCGTCGACGCGGGCGGACTCGCGCCTGGCATCTTCCGCGGCCTCGCGGTCCTTGGCGGCCGAGCGCACGACCACGTCGCTGCCGAGGCTGGGCGCGGTCTCGTCGGGCAGGATGATCACGGCGCGGTCGGTCTTGAGCTTGCCGCGCACGCTGAACTGGCCGTTGTCCAGCTTGGCCTGCAGGTCGCCCGAGAGCGTGACCTGCCGGTCGGTGCGCACCAGCACGCGCAATGCGCGCAACTGGCCTTGCAGGGCCATGCGAATGCCCGATGCCGCGCCGTTCGCGGGGCCCCAGCTCATCTCGCCGCTGGCCGAGAGCGAGCCGCCATCGGTGCGGGCCTCGCTGGCCGAGGTGCTGCGGTTGCCGCTCTGGCCAGCGATGCGCGCCGAACTGCCGGCGCCGCCCTTGAGCGAGAACTCGGTGATCTCGATGCGCTCACCCGTCAGCGTGGCGCGCAGGCGGCCATCGCGCAGGTCGAGCCCTTCGACCGGCGCGCGCAGCGCGAGCTTGTCGGCGCCGAGGGTGCCGTTCCAGCGCGGCGCCGTGCGGCTGCCCGAGAGCGCGGCGCTGGCGTCGAGCGTGCCGGCGATGCGCCAGCCCGGCGGCGCGAGCATCGACCACACGCCCAGGTTGGGCAGCGTGGCCTTGATGGTGCCGCCCAGCGGCGCGTCGGCGGCCCATTGCCAGCCGCCTGCGCGCTGCTGCACGCGGGTGTTGATGTCGGCGTTGATCTGGCCTGCGCGTTCGCTGTCCCATGCGAGGGTGGCGTGCACGGCCTCGCCCAGCGCGTCGAGCTGCAGCTCGGCCTTGCGCAGGCCCGCCGGTGTGCTGGGCGCGTCGGCGCCGTTGGCGGCCGTGGCGGAATTCATCGTGCGTTCGCTCGCGGTGCCCGTGCCGGTGCTCGTGATGCGCGTGACCAGCGCGGCCTCGCCGGCCTGCACGCGAATGTCGCCGCTCTGGCGCGCGAGTCGTGCCTTGGCGCGCAGCGTGTCGCCGGCGTCGATGTTCCAGTCGCCGTCGAACATCAGGTCGCCGCTGATGCCCAGGTCGCTCAGTGTCGAGCTGGCGCCCAGCGCACCGGCCCAGGCCATCGGCAGGCCTTGCATCTGCCCCTTGGACTGCAGGCGGAACACACGATTGGGTGCCGCACCGCTCTGGCTGAAGCGCAGCGGCTGCCAGTCGATGCGCACCGTGCCCGGCACCGGGCCGCGCAGCGTGGCCGCCGCGGCGGAGGCTTCGACGTCGAGGCGGCCCGCGTTCGAACCGCTGCCGGTACGGATGGTGGCAGTGACTTCGCGGCTCAGTTCCACCACCCACGGGTTGCCGGGGCGTGCGCTGTCTTGCGCCTGCAGCCGCAGGCTGGCCAGCGCCGCGCGCCACTGGTCGTTGCCGGCGATGCCGCCGCTGGCGCGCGTGTCGATGGTGAACTTCTGCGTGCCGGTGGTGGCCTCGCCCTGCAGCGTGAGCGTGGCTTGCGCAAGGCTGCCCGCGAGGTCGGCACGCAGGTCGCGCAGTTGCACCGTGGTGGCGGTGCCACCGGCTTCGGCGGCCGGCAGGTGCAGTTCGAGGCGGGGCACGCCGAGCGCGGCCTTGAGCGTGGGTTCGGTGATGCCGCGCTGCGCCGGCGCGTTCGCGTTCTGCAGCCGACGCTGGATGGTCTGCCAGCCGCCTTGCCAACTGGCGTCGAGCTTCGCGGAGCCCTTGGCACTGGCGTTGGCGAACACGCTCGAGAGCCCCGGCAGGCCCTGCACCCAGCGCTGCAGGGTGTCTGCATCGTCGATGCTGGCCTTGATCTCGCCGCTGCCCGTGGTCGGCGCGATGCGGCCTTCGAGTTGTGCGCCGCCGCCCGGCAGCGTGAGGTTCAGCTTGCCGCTGCCGGCCTGCTCGGCCACGCGCACCTGCAGCTTGCCGTCGATGCTGGCGCGCTGGGCTTCGATGCGCAGCGTGCGCAGGTCGAGCACCTGGTCTTTCCATTGGCCCTGGGCCAGTGCACGGTCGAGCGCGAAGCCCGGCAATGCCTTGCTTCCGGCGCCGCCGCCTTCGGCGCGCAGTGCGGCGTCGAAGCTGATGGTGTCTTCGCGCTGTTCGGCCTTGAACTGGCCGCTGACGGGCGCGCCCGAGAGTTCGCTGTACAGCGCAGCGGGCCGCACGCCGCGCACGGTGGCCTGTGCCTTCCAGGGCGCGGGGGCCGGGCTCCAGCTGCCCTCGGCATCGATGCGGCCGCCGCCGGCGCGCACGGTGGCTTCGGGAATGGTCCAGTTCGTGCCGTCGAAGCCGACGCGCGCCTGCACCTGCTCGACCGGCAGCTTCTCTTCGTCCCACGGGCCCGGAACGCTGTTGCGTATGTCGGCCGAGGCCTTCCATGCAGACGGCCCGGTGTCGGCATCGGGTTCGAGCGAGACGGTGCCGGTCAACCGTGTTTCGGGCGCGCCGGGCCACAGGCTGGAGGCATCGACGTTGCGCAGGTCCGCCTTGGCGTCGATCACCGGTTGCGGCAGCCAGGGCGCGATCTGCGCCTGCAGCTTCGCTTCCATCGGTGCGTCGGCGTTTTCTTCGGCGGGCTTCAACTCGGCCGCGACCTGCAGGCGTGCCGCCTTGCCCGAGAGCGTGCCCTTCACCGTGGCTTCGGCCAGCACATCGATGTTGTGGTCTTCGGCCAGCGGCGCCTTCACGCGGCCGTCGAGCGCGGCCTCGATGGCCATCGGCGCGGGGCCTTGCAGCTTGACGCGCGCGCTGTAGTGGCCGTCGGCAATGTCCACGCCCTTGACTTCGAGCGCGTGCTCGGCGGCCTTGTAGCTGTAGCTGCCGGTGAGGTTGGTTGCCGCCAGCGCGGGCGGGCCGGCCCAGCGCAGCGTGTCGATGCGAAAGGGCAGTTCGACCTCGACCGGCAGCGTGATCTGTTCGAGCGGCTCGGTGGGCTTGTCGCTCGGCGGGCCCCGGCGCTCGATCAGCACCTGCTTCGCATGCACCTCGCCGAGCTGCACCTTGCGCTTGAAGAGCGGCGCGAGCTGCCAGCCAATGGTGGCGTCATCGACCTCGACGGCGATGCTCTCGCTCTGGTACTTGAGCCAGCCGATGTGCCCGCCGGTGCGCAGCGAGCCGGTCACGTCGCGGCTTTCGAGCGACTGGCCGGCGGGCAGCCGCTGCGCGGCCTGCGCCAGCGCGAAGGCCAGCGACTGGTTCGAGCCCAGCCACCACCACGCGCCTGCGCCCAGCAGCAGCACCGCCATGAACAGGCCGAGCACGGCCCAGCCCAGCGCGCGCATCACCCGGCGCATGCGCGAGCGCCTGGCGACGGGCGGCGTGGGCGATGAATCGGTTTCGGTCGACATCAGTAAGGCACAGGGTCAGAAGGTGAAGCCGAGGCGAAAGTGCAGGCGGAACTTCTTCGTGTCCACGCCATAGGCCAGGTCGGCCTGCACCGGCCCGACAGGGCTGCGCCAGCGTGCGCCGACACCCACGCCCACCTTGGGCTTGAGCTCGCCGGGCTTGTCGGCCACGGCGCCGGCATCGACGAACACGACGCTTTCCAAGTCGGTGAGCTTGTCCTTGTAGACGAAGGGGCGCTGCCATTCGGCGCTCAGCACGCCGAGGTAGCGGCCCGCGACGGTCTGGCCGTCCGAGCGCACGGTGCCGATCTGCTTGTAGCTGTAGCCGCGCACGGTGGTGTCGCCGCCGGTCAGGAACATCAGCGTCGACGGGATCTGTGCGCTGTCCTTCGCCGAGACGGCACCCGCTTCGGCGCGCAGTTGCAGGCGGCTGCTGCGTGCGCGTGTTTCCTTGTCGTCGGACGAGCCGAACGCCAGCGGCAGCACGCCGAGCCAGCGCACATAGGTGCGCGTGAAGGGCGTGCGCTGGCCGGTCAGCGTGTAGCCAGCAGCCAGTTCCAGCGCAAGGCCGTAGCCGCGCGAGGGCGCGGAGTTGCTGTCGAAATAGCGTCCGGTCCAGCCCCAGTTGGCGGTCACGGCCGAGGCCGAGGGCGGCGCGTTGACGCCGCGGTTCTGGGCGTAGTCGTACTGCAGGAAGTAGCTGCGGTCGATGTGGTCGCTCGACTGGTTGCGCCCGCCGCGCAGCCGGCCGCTGTCGACGATGTAGCTGCCCGACTCTTCGCGCTTGACCTCGCTGCCGGCGAACCAGCGCCAGCCCTGGTCGTTGGGAATCGCGTTCCACTCGGTGCCCAGCGACTTGATGTCGTTGTCGACCGAGAGCTTGGAGACAGCGCGCCAGCCCAGCAGCGGGATCTGGTTGTGGATGTGGTCGATCGACAGGCGCGGGCCGTTGTCGGTGGTGAAGCCGGCGCCCAGCACCACCTTCTGCAGTGGCGCCTCGCGCAGTTGCGCGATGACGGGCGCGAACTGTGGGTTGCCGCTTTCGGTGTCGAGCGTGAGGAACACCGAGTCGTAGTAGCCGCTGCTGGCCAGTCGCTGCTGCGCATCGAGCAGCTTCTGCTGGTCGTAGTCGGCGCCGCTGGGCAGGCGGGCGATGCGGCGCGCGCCGTCGGGGTCGTAGCGCTTGAGGCCGTTCAGCACGAGCGGGCCGAACTTGTAGGCCGGGCCAGATTGGTAGGTGACGTTCAGGCGGGCTTCATGGCGGTCGGCATCGACCTCGGCGCGGCTGATCTCGATGTTGCCCGTGGGGAAGCGCTTGGCCGTGAGGCTGCGCAGCGCGGTGGTCTTGGCGTCGTCCCAGGCCTGCTGGGTGAAGGGCTGGCCGGCGCGCAGCGCCCATTCGGTGCGGATCGTGTCGCGCTGGCCCTCGGCAGCCGCGTCGTCGGCAATGGCGCCGCCGTAGCTGATCTGCACGTTGCTCACCTTGGTGATGTCGCCGGGCGCGACCGTGATGACGATCTCGCGCGGGGCCTTGGTGCTGTCGGGTGTCTCGTTGAGTTCGAGCGTCAGCGTGGGCGTGAAGTAGCCGAGGGTGCCGAGCAGCTCGCGGGCATTGGCTTCGGCCGCCACCATGAGGCGCGAGATCTCGGTGGCACCGAGGTCGTCGAGTTCGCGGTAGCGCTGGATTTCGAGATGCAGCGTGAGGTAGTTGCGCACGTCCTCGGGGCCGCGCACGTCGACGGTGAAGGCATCGCGGCGGTCGGCCTTGGCCTTGTCGTCGTCCTTGCTGTCCTTGCCATCCTTGGCCGTGCTGTCGGCATTGCCGGCGCGCACGAGACCGGCCACCGGCTTGCCCTCGGTGTCGTCTTTTTTCGGCAGCAAGCTGCAGCCTTGCAAAAGCAGGACGCCTGAAAAAAGCAAAGCCGGCAACCACGCCGGCGCAAAAACGGAAACCACCCTGACCATGGGCGGATTCTGACAGCAAGCCCGGCCGGTTCCTGAAGGCCCGGGCCGCATCGCCGGCTTCGCCCTACTTGGACAGCATGCGCATCGCTTCTTCAAGACCCCGCAGGGTCAGGGGATACATGCGGTTGGACATCAGCTGCTGCATCACCGCGATGCTCTGGCGGTACTGCCACACGCCCTGGGGCTCGGGGTTGATCCACGCGAACTTCGGAAAGGTGTGCGTGAGGCGCTGGATCCACTCGGCGCCGGCCTCTTCGTTGTTGTACTCGACGCTGCCGCCGGGCTGCAGAATCTCGTAGGGGCTCATGGTCGCGTCGCCGACGAAGATGAGCTTGTAGTCCTTGTTGTACTTGCGCAGGATGTCCCAGGTCGCGAACTTCTCGGAGAAGCGGCGCTTGTTGTTCTTCCACATGAAGTCGTACACGCAGTTGTGGAAGTAGAAGAACTCCAGGTGCTTGAACTCCGTCTTGACGGCCGAGAACAGTTCTTCCACGCGCTGGATGTGCTCGTCCATCGTGCCGCCCACGTCCATCAGCAGCAGCACCTTGACGTTGTTGTGGCGCTCGGGCCGCATCTTGATGTCGAGGTAGCCGGCGTTGGCGGCGGTCGAGTGGATGGTGTCGTCCAGGTCCAGCTCTTCCTCGTGGCCTTCGCGTGCGAACTTGCGCAGCCGGCGCAGCGCGACCTTGATGTTGCGCGTGCCCAGCTCCTGCGTGTCGTCGTAGTCCTTGTAGGCGCGCTGGTCCCACACCTTCACCGCGCTCTTGTTCTTGCCCGCGCCGCCGATGCGGATGCCCTGCGGGTTGTAGCCGCCATTGCCGAAGGGCGAGGTGCCGCCGGTGCCGATCCACTTGCTGCCGCCCTCGTGGCGTTCCTTCTGCTCCTCGAAGCGCTTCTTGAGCGTTTCCATGAGCTCGTCCCAGCCCATCTTCTCGATCTTGGCTTTTTCTTCGGCGGTGAACTCGCGCTCCAGCGTCTTCTTGAGCCAGTCGAGCGGCACTTCTTTCGTGAAGTCGGTCAGCATCTCGACGCCCTTGAAGTAGGCGGCGAAGGCGCGGTCGAACTTGTCGTAGTGCTTCTCGTCCTTCACCAGCGCGATGCGCGAGAGGTAGTAGAAGTCGTCGATGCCGTAGGCGCCGTCGGAGTTGGGCCCCACCACGTCGGCCTTCAGGGCTTCGAGCAGCGTGAGGTATTCCTTGACCGACACCGGCAGCTTGGCCGAACGCAGGGTGTAGAAGAAGTCGATGAGCATGGAGCGCTCCTTGTGTTTCGTTCAGCCGCGCGGCTTGTCGAGCAGGTACAGCAACTGCGCCTTGACCTCGGGCCATTCGCCCGCGCGCAGGCTGTACATGACGGTGTCGCGGATGGTGCCGTCGCGGCGCATCGCGTGGCCGCGGATCACGCCGTCTTTCTTCGCGCCCAGGCGCTCGATGGCGCGCTGCGAGGCAAAGTTGAAGTTGTCGGTGCGCCAGCCCACCACGTTGCAGCCGAGCGTGTCGAAGGCGTGGCTGAGCATCAGCAGCTTGCAGGTGGTGTTGACGTGCGTGCGCTGGCAGCGCGCGGCGTACCAGGTGTAGCCGATCTCCACGCGCTTCACGCCCGGCAGGATGTCGTGAAAGCTGGTGCTGCCGAGCACCGTGCCCGTGGCGGCTTCGGTGACGGCGAAGGCGAAGCGGTCGGCGGTCTTGAGCGCAGTCTCGATGTAGGCGCGGGTGTTCTCCGGCTCGGGCACGGAGGTCACGCGCAGCTTCCACAGCTCGCCATCGGCGGCCGCGGCGCGCAGGCCTTCTTCATGGTCGAGCGACAAGGGCACCAGCGCGAGGTCGCGGGCCTTCAGCGTGACAGGTTCGACGAACGCCATCTTTTGTCCCACTCTCTTCGAGCTTGTGTAGTCTTCAGCCGCGCGGATCGCCGTACTTGCGCACGTACCAGACGCGCGCCGCCTGTGCCCCGGCACCGCCGCCCAGGCCGACCAGCGCAATGCCGAAGATCTCGCGCTTGCTGTATTCGCCGCTGCCGAAAGCGTCGAGCCCGAGCAGCAGCCCGAGCCCGCGGCCAAGCAGCGCGCCCACCACGAACAGCACGGCCTGGGCAACGCCCAGCTTCATGAGCTGTTTGGTGGAGTGTGGTTGTCGGCTCATGGGCTCAACGGTTGTTGCGTTGCATGAAGACGAGCTTCTCGAACAGCGTCACGTCCTGCTCGTTCTTGAGCAGCGCGCCCACCAGCGGCGGCACGGCGACCTTCTCGTCCTTGCTCTGCAGCGCTTCGAGCGGAATGTCTTCGGCCACCAGCAGCTTGAGCCAGTCGAGCAGCTCGGAGGTCGAGGGCTTCTTCTTCAGGCCCGGGAGGTTGCGCACGTCGTAGAAGGTCTTCATCGCGGCCGTGAGCAGCTCTTGCTTGAGGCCGGGGAAGTGCACCGCGACGATGTGCTTCATCGTCTCGGCATCGGGGAACTTGATGTAGTGGAAGAAGCAGCGGCGCAAGAAAGCGTCAGGCAGTTCCTTCTCGTTGTTCGAGGTGATGAACACCACCGGTCGGTGCTTGGCGCGGATGAGCTCGCGCGTCTCGTAGCAGTAGAACTCCATGCGGTCGATTTCGCGCAGCAGGTCGTTCGGGAATTCGATGTCGGCCTTGTCGATCTCGTCGATCAGCAGCGCCACCGGCTCGTCGGCCGTGAAGGCCTGCCAGAGCACACCCTTGACGATGTAGTTCTGGATGTCCTTGACACGCTCGCCGCCATCGAGGTCCTTGAGTTGCGAGTCGCGCAGGCGGCTCACGGCGTCGTATTCATACAGGCCCTGCTGTGCCTTGGTGGTCGACTTGATGTGCCACTGCAGCAGTGGCAGGCCGAGCGATTGCGCCACTTCCTCGGCCAGCATGGTCTTGCCGGTGCCCGGCTCGCCCTTGACGAGCAGCGGACGCTTGAGGGTGATCGCGGCATTCACCGCGAGCATCAGGTCCTGTGTGGCGACGTAGTTGTCTGAGCCCTGGAATTTCATGAATGAGACGGAGGCTGGGGGTGGAGAAAAGAACACACTCGACACGCGTTGTGCAGCCTCAGGGTTGGCCTGCACAGGGATCCGGAAGACCCCTGCATATAATCGAATGTTGATTCGAAAAACTGTAGCTCCACGAGATTGTGCGCGCAAAATGAACAAGTTGTTGACCACGATGTTTGCCCTTGCTGTCGCTTGCGTGACGCTCTCGGCACAAGCCCAGCAAGTCACCGGCAAGGCCCAGGACGGGGCCAAGAAGGTTGCGATGTGCGTGGGCTGCCACGGCATCATCGGCTACCAGGCCAGCTTCCCCGAGATCCACAAGGTGCCCATGATCGCGGGGCAAAGCGCCACGTACATCACGTCGGCCCTCACGGCCTACAAGGGCGGTGACCGCAAGCACCCCACCATGCGCGCCATTGCCGACACGCTCACCGAACAGGACATGGCCGACCTCGCCGCCTACTACAGCCAACTGGGCGTGAAGGAAGGCGATGCACCACCGGCCGCGCTGGCCAAGGCCACGCCCGAAAACATCCAGGCCCTGATCGCACGCGACAAGGACAACAGCTGCACCAAGTGCCACGGCGCCAACTTCAACACGCCGAACGACGGCACCGTGCCCAAGCTGGCCGGCCAGCATGCCGACTACCTCTTCGTCGCGCTCAAGTCGTACCGCGTCAAGAACAACCCGCACCTGGGCCGCTCGAACGCGGTGATGGGCCAGCAGGTCGAGCCGAAGAAGTTCACCAACGCAGAGCTGAAGACGCTCGCCACCTACATCAGCTCGCTGCCCGGCGAACTGAAGACGGTGCCGGAGTCCCGCATTCACCACGGCGCGCAGTAAACAAGCGCTTCGCTCCCAACAAAAAAAGCCCGCGCGATGCGGGCTTTTTTGTGTCCGGGATTTCCCTCGGTTTCAGACGTCGAAGAAGGCCGTCTCGTTCGCGCCCTGCATGCGGATGTCGAAGCGATAGGTGACGGCGCCGCCCTGTTCGCTGCGTTGCGCAATCAGCGTGTGACGGCGATCGGCCGGCACGCTCTCGAGCACCGCGTCCTTTGCATTCACTTCGGCTTCGTCGCTGAAGTACACGCGCGTGAACGCATGCAGCAGCAGGCCGCGCATCAGCACGATCACATTGATGTGCGGTGCTTCGCCGGGCGTGTGCGCGCCGGGCTTGACGGTGTGGAACACAAAGCGGTTCTGCGCATCGGTGCCCGTGCCGACACGGCCGAAGGCGCGAAAGCCCAGCGCGCGCGCTTCATCGGGCGTTTGCGGATAGCGGCCTTCGCCGTCGGGCTGGCTGATCTCGACCATGGCATCGTTGATCGGATTGCCGTCGCCGTCGATCACCTGGCCTTCGAGGCGGATGCGCTGGCCGGTGGCGTTGTCCAGCGCCACGACGGCATCGAAGGGCTGGTTGAAGTCGTAGCCGTACTGCGTGGCGGTGAGGCCGTAGGCGAAGTAGGGGCCCACGGTCTGGGAAGGGGTCTGGCCGAAGTCGGCTTCCTGTGCGCTCATCAACATGGTGTGTGTCTCCTTCGGTTCAGCGGTTCTCGAACGGCGTTTCATCGGCGCCGCGCAGCACCATGTCGAACTGGTAGCCGAGCGCGTAGCCCTCTTCGGTGATGTCGAGGCTGAAGTCGGCAACCAGCCGGTTGCGATAGCGCTCGGGCGTGCCGGTGACCATCGGGTCGTACTGCAGCAGCGGGTCGCCGGGGAAGTACATCTGCGTGACCAGGCGGCTGGCAAAGCTCTGGCCGAACAGCGACAGGTGGATGTGCTGCGGGCGCCATGCGTTCGGGTGGTTGCCCCACGGGTAGGCGCCCGGCTTGATGGTGAGGAAGCGGTAGCGGCCTTCGCTGTCGGTCAGGCAGCGGCCCGCGCCGAGGAAGTTGGGGTCCAGCGGCGCGTCGTGCTGGTCGACCTTGTGCACGTAGCGGCCCGAGGCATTGGCCTGCCAGAGTTCGACCAGCGTGTTGGCGACCGGGCGGCGATGCTCGTCGAGCACCTGGCCGGTGAGGATCATGCGTTCGCCCAGCGGCTCGCCGTTCTTGCGCGCGTTGCGCGTGAGGTCGTGGTCGAACTCGCCGATGCTGTCGTGGCCGTACACCGGCTGCTGCAGCTCGCCGAGCGAAGCCTTCAGCGGAATCAGCGGCTTCTGCGGGCCGCGCTTGCCGGTGGACTTGTAGCCCGGGTAGACATAGCTGGGGTGGGCTTCCCAGTCGCGCGGGGTGAGGGTGGTGAGCGGGCCTTGCAGGCCCTGGGTCTTGGTCAACATCTGTGGTGTCTCCTGTCGTGGGACGAATCCGGAAGCCCAGACTTTAGAAGCGTCATCCAATGATGTAAATTGAAGATTGGTCCATTTCCAATAACCAGCAGGCATTGAAAAACTCCACCGACCTTCGCCAGGATTTCGTGCGCAACGTGCAGTTGCGCCATCTGCGCTGCCTCGTCGCCGTGGCCCAAGAGCGCCACCTGGCGCGCGCGGCCGGCCGGCTGGCGCTGAGCCAGCCCGCGGTGTCGAAGACGCTCTCCGAGCTGGAGGCGATCGTGGGCGCGCGCCTGGTCGAGCGCAGCAAGGCCGGCCGCCGTGGCGTGCAGGGCCTCACGCCGGCCGGCGAGCAGTTGCTCACGCATGCGCTGCGCGTGCTCGAAGCGCTCGACGCCAGCGCACAGGCGGTGGCGCCGGCCTCGGGCGAGCGCATCGAGCGCCTGCGCATCGGCGCGCTGCCGAGCGTGGCGCCGGCCCTGTTGCCGATGGCACTGGCGCGGCTGCGCGACGGCTGGCCATCCGCACAGGTCATGGTCAAGAGCGCCGCCAACGGCGCGCTGCTCGACGAACTGCGCGCGGGCGAACTGGACATCGTGGTGGGCCGCATGAGCGACCCGCGCCTGATGGGCGGCCTGAGCTTCGAGCTGCTGCACACCGAGCCGCTGGTGTTCGCCGTGCGCGCCGGCCATCCGCTCGCGCTGAAGGCGGCCTCGGTGCAGGCGGTGCTGGCCTATCCGCTCGTGGTGTACGGCGAAGGCACGATCCCGCGCCACAACACCGAGAGCTTTCTGTCGGCGCGCGGCCTCGTGCTGCCGACCAATGCGCTGCAGACGCTCGACGTGGCGGTGGCGCGCGCATTGGTGGCGGTGTCCGATGCAGTGTGGATCACGCCGCTCGGTGCCGCGCGCAGCGAGCTGGCGGACGGCCGGCTGGTGCGGCTGCGCATCGACACGGCCGGTACCGAAGAGCCGGTCGGCCTGCTGCAGCGCAGCGATGCCGAACCGTCGGCGCTGCGTGGCGCCATGGCCGCGCTGTTGCGCGAGGCCGCGAAGCAGCAGGGCGCGCTGCCTTCAAAAAGAAAAGCCCGGCGCAGCCCTTAGTCTTTCGTCGCCCGGCGCTGCACGCAGGCCACATAGCCTTCGCCGTCCGGCGGGCGGCCGGCGCGCTGGCTCTCCCACATCATCTGGCCCAGGCAATCCATTGCCTCGTGATGCGCGTGCAGCAGCGAGCCGCGGCGCGCGGCCAGCAACTCGACCGCCTGGCGGATGCCGCGCGGCTGGTCGATCGAGCATTGCTCGCTGATCGACAAATGCATCGACAGATGCAGGAACGGGTTCTCGCGGCCGTTCGATCCGTCATAGACCCGCGCGACCGCCGCATCGGCATCGGCCAGGTCCTCGTGGTACTCGGGGTGTTCGTCGATCCATCCGGCGGCGATGGTCTCCAGCGCTTCCATCGGCAGGCCCTGCCGGTGCTTGGCGTACACGTCGCAGAAAAAGCGGCGCACATCTTCCTGGGAGGGATTGAACATATATAGATAGTGCAGAAGAAGAAAAAGAGGTGGGAAGGACGAAGAGAAAAGACCACTTTTTCGCGGCCTGAATGTGCCCGGCGTTCCGGGTACATCGCGTTACCTCGTAACGTAACGAATCGCGAAATGACCTTCTTACGAGCTGTTTCGACGCGCCGTCGACAAGCCGATTTTCAGAAAAATATTCATATAAATCAACAGGTTGCGTGGTCTGCAACCGGTCTGGCACAAGGCCTGGAAAAAGCGGCACGCAAGTTGCCCCTGTAGAGGCATCTTTTGTCACAGAGGCTGCCATGACCGCTCAACAAGCATCGACCAATTCGACCGAAGGACTTGCCGCCGCCGGCGCTGCTCCAGTGGTCATCGCTCAAGCCACCGTCACTCCGCTCGGCGCTCCCGCCGCGTTGAGTTCGGCGGCACCCGCTGCCGCAGCTGGCCCCGCCAGCATCGGCACATTATCGAATGCGACGCCCGGCGTCGCGGTGATGCGCGAGGGTGTCCGCATTCCCGTCGATGGCAATCAGACGCTGGTGGCCGGTGACCGCGTGATCGTTCCGCAGGACGGCCATGCCAATGTGCTCTTTCCCGGCTCGGCCACCAACAAGGCACCGCTGTCTGGCGTCTTCACCGGCGGCACCGATGCGACCATCGGCTCGACCAAGCTGCCGGGCGGCCTCGAACAAGTGAATGTGGATGTCGCCTCGGGCGACCTGCAAGTGACCCCGCCGGACAGCGATGCCGACGCAGCCGCACTGGCCGTGACCAAGAAGCTCGCCGCCGGCAGCGGCATCGGCCTGGGTGAATTCGCACTGGGCGCACTGGGTGCCGCGGCACTGGGCGCGGCGCTAAGTGGTGGTGGCGGTGGCGGCGATACCGGCATTCCGCTGCTCGTGTCCTCGGGCAATCCCTCGACGCCTCCCGCACCGCCCCCGGCCCCTCCGACCGGCACCGATGCGGACGCCGATGCCGATGCGGACGCGGACGCGGATGCGGACGGTGACGCCGATGCAGACTCCGATGCGGACGCAGACGCGGACGCCGATTCCGATGCAGACGCCGATGCCGACTCGGATGCAGATGCGGATGCCGATTCGGACTCCGATGCAGACGCGGATGCGGACTCCGACGCGGATGCCGATGCCGACTCGGACGCAGACGCGGACGCCGATTCAGACTCCGACGCGGACGCTGACGCCGACTCGGATGCAGACGCCGATGCCGACTCTGACGCCGATGCGGATGCCGATTCAGACTCCGACGCGGATGCCGACGCCGACTCCGATGCAGACGCGGACGCCGATTCGGACGCCGACGGCGATCACCTGCTCGATCCGGCCGACGGCGCCGTGGGCCACGTGCTCACCGGCCTTGGCAACGCACTCGGCCTTGGCGGCGCGCTCACCCCGGTCAGCCATCTGGTCGATGGTGTGACCGACGTTGTCGACAACGTGCTGGCTCCGCTGCTCGGCACCAACTTCACGCCGAACAACCCGAACGAGTTCGACCCGATCGACAACACCGTCGGCCAGGTGACCCACCTGCTGGGCGGCGCGCTGAGCCCCGCACTCGACGGCCTGCTGGGCGCCGGTGCCACCAACGCCATCCTCGGCAACGTGCTGGGCCAGGTCGACTACCTGACTGACGCGCTGCACAACGGCCTGCAGAACCTGATCGGCGACCACGGCATCGTGAGCGGCCTGACCGGCGCACTCGGCCTCGGTGGCGTCACCGACCAACTGCTGGGCACCCACGGCGTGGTCGGCAATGTGCTGGGCACGGTGCTCGGGCCGAACAGCCTCGTGAGCGGCCTGCTGGGCGACCATGGCTTGGTCGGCGGCCTGCTGGGCAGCGACGGCCTCGTGGGCGGCCTGCTCGGCGAGCACGGCGCGGTCGGCGGCCTGCTCGGCAACGTGCTGGGCCACGACGGCCTGGTCGGCGGCCTGCTCGGCAGCGAAGGTGCGGTGGGCGGCCTGACCGGCGGCCTGCTGGGTGAACACGGCCTGCTCGGCGGCCTGCTCGGCGACGGCAGCGCCCTTGGTGGCCTGCTCGGCGACGACGGCCTCGTGGGCGGCCTGCTCGGCTTCAACGGCGGCCTGTCGGATCTCTTGGGCGTCGGTGGCCTCACCGGCGAACTGCTGGGCCACGGTGGCCTGGTCGACAGCCTGCTCGGCGAGCACGGCGTGATCGGCGGCCTGATCACCGACAGCCCGCTGGGCGGCCTGCTCGGCGGCGAAGGCGGCCTGTTGGGCGGTGCGCTCGGTGGCCTGCTCGGCAACGACGGCCTGGTCGGCGGCCTGCTGGGTGACCACGGCCTGCTGGGCGGCCTGCTCAGCAACGACGGCCTGCTCGGCGGTGTGCTGGGCGACAACGGCATCGTCGGCGGCCTGCTCGGTGGCGATGGCCTTCTCGGCGGTGTGCTGGGCAACGACGGTCTGGTGGGTGGCCTGCTGGGCAACGACGGTCTCGTCGGTGGCCTGCTGGGTGACCACGGTCTGGTCGGCGGCTTGCTGGGCAGCGACGGCCTCGTGGGCGGCTTGCTGGGCGACCATGGCCTGGTCGGTGGCCTGCTGGGCGGCGACGGCCTCCTGGGCGGCGTGACCGGCATCGGTGGCGGCCTGCTCGGACCGGACGGCCTCGTCGGCGGTCTGCTGGGCGAGCATGGTGTGGTCGGCGGCCTGCTGGGCAACGACGGCCTGCTGGGTGGCCTGCTCGGCGGCGTGCTGGGTGGCATTGGCGGCGGTACCCCTGCGCCCGCTGGCACGGCGCTGCTCGACCCGGTCGACAGCATCGTCGGCGGCGTGGCCAACGGTCTGAACCATGGCCTGCTCGGAGGCCTCGGCCTGGGCAACGTGCTGACCCCGGTCGTCAGCCTCACCGACCACGTGACCGACACGGTCGACGGCCTGCTTGGCCCGCTGCTCGGCACGACCTTCACGCCGAACAGCCCCAACATGCTCGACCCGGTCGACAGCGTGGTGAAGAACGTGACGGACGGCGTGAACGGCCTGCTGAGCCCGCTGACCGATCAATTGCTTGGCGCCGGCACGACGCATGCGCTGCTGAACGCGGTCGACACGCAAGTCGACTTCCTTACCGACGGCGTGGCGCATCTGCTGAACGGCGGCCTGCTGGGTGGCGTGCTCGGCGGCGGCGCGGCGGGTGGCCTGCTCGGTGGCGTGCTGGGTGACGACGGCCTGCTGGGCGGTCTGCTCGGCGGCGATGGCGGCTTGCTCGGCGGTGTGCTGGGTGACGGCGGCCTGCTTGGTGGTGTCCTCGGCAACGACGGCCTGCTGGGCGGTCTGCTCGGTGGCGATGGCGGCTTGCTCGGCGGTGTGCTGGGTGACGGCGGTCTTCTGGGCGGTCTGCTCGGCGGCGACGGTGGCTTGCTCGGCGGCGTCCTCGGCAACGATGGTCTGCTGGGTGGTCTGCTCGGCGGCGACGGTGGCTTGCTGGGCGGCGTGCTCGGCGGTGACGGCGGCCTGCTCGGTGGCGTCCTCGGCAACGACGGCCTGCTGGGTGGCTTGCTTGGCGGCGACGGCGGCTTGCTGGGCGGTGTGCTCGGTGGCGGTGCCACCGGCGGCCTGCTCGACGGCGTGCTCGGCGAACACGGTCTGGTCGGCGGCTTGCTCGGCAGCGACGGCCTCGTGGGCGGTCTGCTCGGTGGCGTGACTGGCGGTGCCACCGGTGGCTTGCTCGACGGCGTGCTCGGTGAACATGGCCTGGTCGGTGGCCTGCTCGGCGGCGACGGTGGCTTGTTGGGCGGTGTGCTCGGTGGCGGTGCCACCGGCGGCATCCTCGACGGCGTGCTCGGCGAACACGGTCTGGTCGGCGGCTTGCTCGGCAGCGACGGCCTCGTGGGCGGTCTGCTCGGTGGCGTGACTGGCGGTGCCACCGGTGGCTTGCTCGACGGC
>NZ_JBPJZR010000007.1:0-130839 GCF_051216615.1 Variovorax raffinosi | reverse complement strand
GTGCTCGGTGAGCATGGCCTGGTCGGTGGCCTGCTCGGCGGCGACGGTGGCTTGTTGGGCGGTGTGCTCGGTGGCGGTGCCACCGGCGGCATCCTCGACGGCGTGCTCGGCGACCACGGTCTGGTCGGTGGCTTGCTCGGCAGCGACGGCCTCGTGGGCGGCCTGCTCGGCGGCGTGACCGGTGGCACCACCGGCGGCATCCTCGACGGCGTGCTCGGCGAACACGGTCTGGTCGGTGGCCTGCTCGGCAGCGACGGCCTCGTGGGCGGCCTGCTTGGCGGTGTGACCGGTGGCACCACCGGCGGCATCCTCGACGGCGTGCTCGGCGATCACGGCTTGGTCGGTGGCTTGCTCGGCAGCGACGGCCTCGTGGGCGGCCTGCTCGGCGGCGTGACTGGTGGCACTACCGGCGGCCTGCTCGACGGCGTGCTCGGTGACCACGGCCTGGTCGGCGGCTTGCTCGGCAGCGACGGTCTCGTGGGCGGCCTGCTCGGCGGCGTGACCGGTGGCACCACCGGTGGCCTGCTCGGCGGCGTGCTCGGCGATCACGGCCTGGTCGGCGGCCTGCTCGGCAACGACGGCCTGGTGGGTGGCTTGCTCGGCGGCCTGCTGGGAGGCAGCGGCCCGGCCGCCAACATCCTGCAGCCGGTGACGGACGTGGCAAGCCATGTGACCAGCGCAGTGGCCCCGGTGGTCTCCACCGTGACCAGCGCGGCATCGAGCGCCACGGCGCCCGTGACCGACATCCTGGCTGGCGCAGGCCACGCAGTGGCACCGGTGACCGACGCGGTCAGCAGTGTGGTGAACGGTGTCGAACATGCAGTCACCCCGCTGGTGACCGATGTCCTGACCCCGATCACCAGCCTGGTCGAGCACTCGCCCGCCGGCAACGTTCTGTCTCCCGTGACGAACATCCTGCACGGCCTGCTGGGTTGAACAAGAACATTGGAAGGAGAGGGGTGAGGGAGCTGCGGCAGCACCAGGGACAGGCCACCACCGGCCTGTCCCTCGAAAGGATTGATATGAAAAAGAATTTCCAGATACTCGCCCTCGTTGCGCTCAGCGCGAGCCTCGCGGCTTGCGTCCCTCCCAGGACCGGCCGCGACGACGCGACCTACTACTACTCGAACAAGGGCGCGAGCGCGGTGGCGAAGGTAGAACCCGCACCGCCGCCGCCGGTGCAGAACGGCCCGGCCGGCGTGCCGAAGATCGTTTACTTCGACTTCGACAAATACAACATCCGGCCCGGCGACCGCAACATCGTCGAGGCGCACGCGAGCTTCATGCGCAACCGGCCGTCGAGCCGGGTCGTGATCGAAGGCAACACCGACCAGCGCGGCGGCCGCGAATACAACCTGGCGCTGGGCCAGCGCCGCGCAGAGGCCGTGCAACGTTCGCTCACGCAACTGGGCGTGCCGGCCGAGCGTGTCGAAGCCATCAGCTGGGGCACCGAAAAACCCGCATCGCTTGAAACCACAGAGGAGGGCTATCAGCTCAATCGCCGCGCCGAGTTCAGCTACCGCTGAAGCCGGACCCAGCGATGACCTTGACGGCAGTTTCCGGTCAGCGTTCACGTCAAAGCGAGAGCAGATGACGGACGCGGCCGGTTTCCCGCATTCGATCGGGGCCGAATGATGTCCTTCCCAGACCAACTCCACGCCTGCCACGAACGCCTCGTGTCGGTGTGCGCGGCGTTGCCTGCCCCTTATCCGGCCTTCACGCTGTTCTTCTCGGTCAGCGACGGTTCCCAGCGTGCGCATGTCGTGCACGCACGGGCCGCCGATTTCGAGACGGCATGGCGCGAGGGCTCCGAGATCGTCGAGCGCTGGGTGCGCGAGCGCGGCATCGTCTCGCCGTGGCTGCGCATCGACTGGGTCGAGGGCGCGAGCCCGATGGACTGGGTGCAGTTCAAGACCCAGCTCACGGCCGTCAAGCGCAACTACTTTCGCCTCGGCCTGGCCTTCGACCAGGACTTCGCGATCGCCTTCACCGAGCAGGAACTCAACGCCAACGCGATGCTGTGCGGCGACTCGACCATTGCGCATTCGGTGGTGAACCAGCGCAACTTCGAGGTCTATGCGCAGGCCCGCTTCGAGCGCACGCCGCCGCTGGACATGCCGACCGACCAGCCGGTCTACCTGCTGGCGATGGTGGGCATGTTCTGCCAGCCCGACGGCGTGGTGCACAAGCTCGTCGGCACGGGGCTCGACGCGGGCCGGCGGCAGATGCCGGCGCTGAATCCGCAGTCGGTGCTGGACCTGGTGCGCAGCGGCTCGTCGTACCTCGCGCGCCAGGTGCAGGCCGATGGGCTCTTTGTCTACGGCTACTTCCCGTGCTTCGATCGCCGCATCCCGACCTACGACGCGATGCGCCATGCGAGCGCGGTGTACGCGATGCTCGAAGCCTGGGAGCTGACGCGCGACGAGACCCTGCGCGCGGCCATCGACCGCTCGCTCGACCATCTCACCACCTGGCTGATCCGCGACTACACGCTGGCGGACGGGGCCGAGGTCGCGTTCCTTGTGGACACCGGCGGAGAGATCAAGCTCGGCGGCAACGCGGCCTGCGTGCTCGCGCTGGTGAAGTACTGCGAGCTGATGGACACGCGCCGCTGGCTGCCGCTGCTGGAAAAACTCGCGCTGGGCATCGTGTCGCTGCAGGACCCGGCCACCGGCCGCTTCAACCATGTGCTGCATGCCACCGACCTCACGCTCAAGCAGGCCTCGCGCATCATCTACTACGACGGCGAAGCGGCCTACGGCCTCATGCGCCTGTATGGCCTGACGCGCGATCCGCAATGGCTGGCCGTGGTCGAGAAGGCTTTCGATCACTTCATCGCAAGCCAGCACTGGCAGGCGCATGACCACTGGTTGAGCTGCTGCGTCAACGAACTCACGTACTGGAGCCCGCAAGAAAAATACTTCCGCTTCGGGCTGCAGAACGTCGCGGGTTATCTCGACTTCGTGCTCGACCGCAAGACCACCTTTCCGACGCTGCTCGAGCTCATGCTGGCGGCGCAGCAGATGCTGCAGCGGCTCGAAGGCATGCCCGCGATGCGGCACCTGCTCGACGAGCTGGACACCGAGAAGTTCTATCGCGCGCTCGACTACCGCGCGCACTACCTGCTCAACGGTTTCTTCTGGCCGGAGATGGCGATGTACTTCCGACGGCCCTCGACCGTCGTCGGCTCGTTCTTCATCCGGCACCACTCGTTCCGCGTGCGCATCGACGACGTCGAGCAGTACGTGTCGGGCTTTGCCGCCTACCACCGCTACCTGCTGGAGCGCCGCGCGTTGTCCGCCGCCGGTGGTGGTTCGGGCGGTGCAACGCCGAGGGACGACGGCCCCGCGTGGACCGCGAGCGAGATGGCGCGCGTGACCGGCGGCGAATGGGTCGTCAAGCCCGAGGACGGCTGGCGCGCCAGCGGCGTGACGCAGCGCTCCTTCATGCGCAAGGGCCGCGTCGTGTTCGATCACCAGACGCGCCCGTCGAAGACACCGCTCGCGGCCGTCACGCTCAAGGGCGTGCTGCAGCCGGCCGCCGCCGTGCTGTGCACCGACCCCAAGCCGCACCTGGACAAGCGCGTGCCCGTGCTCAAGGTGCAGAACGTGCTGCAGGCCGTGCTGGAGCTGGGCGACCATGCGCGCGCCGAATTCACCGGCCGCGTGTGCGGCGTGCTCGGCAGCGGCGCCGGCAGCAGCACCGTGGCCGCGATGATGGCCGGCGCACTGACCGTATGGGGCGAGGTCGGCCAGCCCGAAGGCAACATCAGCCTGCCCTCGGGTATCGCATGGAACATGACCTGCATGCCGCGCCACGCGGCCTACTGGGTGATGGAGATGGGCAGCTCGCACATGCCCGCCTCGGCGCAGCTCGTGCGGCCTTCGCTGGTCGTGGTGACGGGGCTGTCGGCCGCGTCGCAGAAACACCGTGGCCCTTCGGAAGCCGCCGCGCGGCTCGACAGCCGCATCTTCCAGGGCATGGCGCCCGGCGACAACGTGGTGCTGAACCGCGACATGCCCGAGTTCGCGACCTTCGCCGAAGCCGCGATGGCGCATCAACTCCAGATCGTGACCTGCGGCGAGCACAAGGACGCCGACGTGCGCCTGCTGGCCTTCGACCACGGCGAGGTGCAGGCACTGGTGGCCGGCGAGCCCTTCCAGTTGCGGCTGAATGCGCCGGGGCGCCACATGGGCGCAAGCGCCATTGCCGCACTCGCTGCGCTGCAGGCGTTGCGCCTGCCGCTGGCCGCCGCGGTCGAACCCTTCGCGCACTTCGAGCCGCCGGGCGGACGCGGTGCGCTGCACACCATTCACATCGGCGGCGGAAGCTTCAAGCTGATCGATGAAACCTATGACGCCAACCCCAGCTCGATGCGGGCGGCGCTCGAATTGCTGTCACAGGCCCCCTGCGAACCCGCGCGGCGCGTCGCCATTCTTGGCGATATGCAGGAACTAGGGCCCGCCGCCCAGCGGCACCACCTCGACCTCGAGGCGGAGCTGCTGGCCTCTCAACCGGACCGCGTGCTGTTGTGCGGTCCGCTGATGCGCGCCCTGCATGCGCGCATTCGAACCAAAGTTCGCTCGCATTGGTTCGTCGATGTGTCGGACCTTTCCACCGCCCTCGGCGGCCTGCTGCAACCAGGCGACTGGGTGCTGGCGAAGAGTTCGGCGGGTGTCGGTTTGTCCCGACTGGCCCGGGTTCTGAAAGCACTGCCATGAACATGAGATGGAACGCCCTTTTGCACCTGCCCTTCGAACACGAGGCGCAACGGCAACCGCAGCAGCGCCGATGGTGGCTGGGCTGGCTTCAGTTGTTCTGCGCGTGGGTGCTGTGCATGCTGCTGTGCGCCAACATCGCGTTGGTGCTCGCACAGGGTTTGCCCCATGAGGCGAAAGAAATGACAGTGGGAAAACCGGTCGGCTGCATGGTCAGGGGAGCGACCACGCCATCCGATTCGGGTGCTTCGATCCATGGTGCGCAAGCTGATCCGATGAAGAGGCGAACGCTTCCGTGCTGAGCCGCACGGAGACTGAATTTTTGCCTTGTAACAGCCGGGTAACAGTTGATAATGACGCAGGCGTCATTGCACGACGGATCGGCTTTTTCCCATGATCAAGTTTCTCTTGCCCAGTCAGTTGGTTGCCGAAACGCCAGACGAGCCTGGTGCCAGTCCCTATGCGGGCGCATTGCATGAATCGTTCCGCGAGGCCTATCCATTGGTCAAGGGCGCGGCGTGGCGCTCGCTGCCCATCAGCCTGTTCGGGCTGCTGCCTTCCATCTTCCTGCTGCAGGTGTATGACCGCGTGCTGTCGCGCAGCGGCACCTCGACGCTCGCCGCGCTGGTGAGCGGCATCTTCTTCTTCCTGTGCATCGAGTTCTGGTTGCGCACGCGGCGCTCGCGCCTCTTGCGCAATGCGGGCGCGATCATCGACCACGGCGTGTCGGGCGCCTTGCTCAACTCGATGCTGGCGCGTCCGCTGCGCGCGCTCGAAGCGCGGCCCGCGTCGTCATGGCAGCTGTACTTTCGCGACGTGGCCTCGGTGCGCGGCACCGTCACCGGCGGGCTCGCGCAATCGGTCTTCGACTTGCCGATGGCGGTCTTCGCGCTCGTGGTCATCGGCATCGTTGCCTTGCCGGTGTTGCCGGTGGTGGCCCTGTTCCTCGCGATCATGTCTTTCCTTGCATGGTGGTGGGCCGATGAAGTGCGCGCCGGCCGCGTGGAGGAAGTGCAGCGCGGCCGCGGCCTGGACCGCGTCACCTCCGAGATCTGCCATGCGCGCGAGACGCTGAAGACGCAGTCGAACGACGGCCCCACCATCGAGATGTGGCGCCAGACTTACAACGCCTGGCTCACCGAGAGCTTCACCAAGAACGGCCAGATCGAAACCGCGCGCGACGGCACCACGGTGCTGCTCACGGTGTTCTCGGTCATCGTCGTCACCGTCGGTGCGATCTCGGTGATGGAGCAATGGATGACGGTGGGCGGCCTCGTCGCCTCGAACATGCTGGCGCTGAAGGCGCTGCAGCCGGTGGCCGGCCTGGTGTCGAACTGGCGCTCGCTGGCCACGGCGAAGGAAGCCGCCAAGCGGCTCGAAACCGTGCTGCGCGAGCCGGTCGAAAAGCCTTCCACCGGCATGACGCTGCCGCAGCCGCTGGGCCGCGTCACGCTCAAGGACGTGAGCTTCAGCTTCACCGAGTCCGCGCAAAAGCCGGTGCTGGAAAACGTCGACCTCGACATCGGCCCCGGCGGCCTGCATGTGATCGTCGGGCGCAACGGCGCCGGCAAGTCCACGCTGGTCAAGCTCATCTCGGGCCTGTACACGCCCTCGCGCGGCACCGTCAATATCGGCGAATACGACCTCTCGCAATTCGGCCGCGAAGAGCTGTCGCGCTGGATCAGCTACCTCTCGCAAGAGGTCTACTGGTTCGGCGGCGCGCTGATCGACGTGATGCGGCGCGGCGCCCCGGGCCAGAGCGACGAACAGATCGTCGCGGCCTGCAGGCTCTCGGGCGCGCACGACTTCATCTCGCGCCTGCCCGACGGTTATCGCACCGTGGTCGGCGAAGGCGGCACCGGCTTCTCGGTGGGCGAGCGGCGCAAGCTGGGGCTGGCCATGAGCTTCCTGCGCAAGCCCTCGGTGCTGGTGCTCGACGAGCCCAGCAACGACCTCGATTTTCAGAGCGAGCGCAACCTGCTCGCCACCATGCTCGCGGTCGCCAAGGTGCGCACCGTGGTGGTGGTCACGCATTCGCTGCGCATCGTCTCGGCGGCCAGCGTGGTCTATCACGTGACCGGGCAGGGCAACGTCGAGCAGGGCACCGCCGCGGTGATGGTGCCGAAGCTGTTCGGCGTCAGGACGCCGCTGGTGGCCGTCGGTGATGCGGACAACAACAGCGGTGCGGGGGCCGAGGCTTCCCGCTCCATGGCTTGATTCATGACGAGTGATTGGGGACCGCGATTTTGAAATCTGATCTGCCGCAGGTATTGCAGGACGAGAACGACAGGCGCGCGGCGCAGACCTCGCCGCAGGGGCGACGGCGACAGTGGATCATCGGCGGGGCCGTCGCGGTGCTGGCACTGGTCGGCCTGGGCTTTCCGATGGAAACCGTGGTCGTGGCACCCGGCCGCGTGATCCCTTCCGACCGCGTGAAATCCATCCAGCATCTGGAAGGCGGCATCGTCAGCGCCGTGCTGGTGAAGGAGGGCGACAAGGTCAAGCAGGGCCAGTCGCTGGTCGATATCGATCTGGGCGGCAGCGGCCTCAACCTGGAAGAACTCACGGCCCGCTATGCGGCCACGCTGGCCACGCGCGTACGGCTCATGGCCGAGAGCCGCGGCCAGCCGCTTCGGCGCGACTCCTTCGCCGCCGACATCGATGAAAGCGTGTTCGCGGGCGAGACCGGCGCCTACCAGGCGCGCGCGCTCGAACAGCGCGGCGTGATGGCCGGCGCCGTGTCGGGCCTGGAGCAAGCACGCAGCAAGAAGCTGGAGCAGCAGGCCAAGGTCAAGGGCCTGAACGACCGGCTGGAGCTGATGCAGAAAGAACTCGAGATCTCCGAGCAATTGCTCAGCGAGAAACTGGTCGGGCAGGTCGAGGTGCTCGAGAAGCGCCGACAGTCCGAAGGCGTGCGCAGCGAACTCGCGGTGGCACGCCAGGGCGTGATCTCCGCCGACGCCGCCATCACCGAGGCGCAGGCCAAGATGGCCCAGGCCGAAGGCAGCTTTCGCCGCCGCGCATCGGACGAGTTGGCCACCGTCGAGCGCCAGTTCGCAAGCCTGAGCGAAGACCTCGCACGCGCCCGCACGCAGCGCTCGCGCACCGTGGTGAAGGCGCCGTCGGACGGCATCGTCAAGGGCCTGCGCAACTCCAGCCCCGGCTGGGTCGTGAAGCCCGGCGAAGCCATCATGGAAATCGTGCCCGACGAAGACGAGATCATGGTCGAGGCGCGGCTCAACCCCAATGACCGCGGCTTCATCGAAGTGGGACAGGTCGCGCGCGTGAAGATCACCGCCTACGACTACCTGCGCTACGGCGCCGTCGACGGCAAGGTCAAGCTGGTGGCCGCCGATGCCGACCGCGACCCGGCCGTCTCCAACGGCGCGCCTTACTACCGGCTGCTGATCAGCATGTCGCAGTCGCACGTGGGGCGCGACGAGAACCGCATCACCGCCGGCATGGAGTCCGAAGTGGACCTGCGTGTCGGCACCGACCCGTTCATCTGGTACATGCTGCGACCTGTGCTCAAGCTGCGGCGCGAAGCCTTCCGCGAACCATGATGGACAGAACTTCGGCCAACCGGCGCCGCATGGGCCCCGGTGTTGTCTGCGCAGCGCTGTGCGTGAGCTTCACGCTGTCACCCGTCGCCTTCGCGCAGGAGCAGCAAGGGCAGCAGGAAGCCGCGCCCGACCTCATGCTCGCGCGCCGTTTGTCCACACCGTCGATCGGCGCCGCGAGCTATTCGCAACAGGTCAAGCAGGCGCTGATCGCGCTGTCGCAGGAATACCCCGAAGTGCAGACGGCCCAGGCCGCAGCCAACACCAGCAGCTACGGCGTGGATGCGGCCAAGCAGGCGCGCTATCCGCGCCTGAACTTCAGTACATCGTCCGGCAGCTACAACAGCGGCGTGGCCAAGGCCAAGACGCAGAACTACACGGTGCTCAGCGCCCAGGTGCGCATGAGCCTGCTCGACGGCGGCGCGATGAGCGCCGCGCAACGCGCCGCCGAGGCGGGCAACATGGCCGACGATGAAGCCGTGGTCACCACTTCGCAAAAGGTGGTGCTCGATGCGCTCACCGCCTATTTGCAGGTGCAGCGCTTCGACCTGAAAAAGCAGATTGCGCACCGGGCCACCGAAGTGGTGGCCGAGCTGTCCAAAGCCGAAGCCCGCCGCGTTGCGCTCGGCGTGACCGGCGACAACGACCTCAACATGGCCGCATCGCGGCGCGCCCTGGTGGCCGCGCGCGAATCGGACTTCGAGGCCCAGCGCGACGAGGCGCTGGCCAAGTTCCGCAACTACTACAAGTTCTCGCCCAATCCCGATTCGCTGCCGGTGCTTGCCGCGCCGGTGCAATGGCGCATCACCTCGCAGGACGAGGCACTGCGCCGCGCCGAGTCGCGCAGCACCGAGATCGCCGAGGCCCAGGGCCGCATCGACCGCGCCAGGGCACTGGCCGATCAGCAGGATGCGAGCCTGTATCCGACGATCGATGCCGTCGTCGTCAAGACCAAGGACCCGAACGACGTGACGCAGAACCCGACGCGCGCGGGCCTGGAACTCAACTGGAACTTCGGCAACGGCTTCGACAGGCAGTTGCGCCTGAAGTCCGCCCTTGCGGAAATCGCCAACCAGGAAGCCAAGCTCGAAGGCGTCAGGCTCAACCTGTTCGAGCTGACATCCGCGTCATGGGCCCGCACCGTCTCCGGACGCGAGCGCGAACGGCAACTGATGGAAGCCGTCAGCACCTCCGGCCAGGCCTTCCGCGGCCGCCGCCGCCTGATGGAGTTTGGCCGCGAGACCTTGCCCAAAGTGCTCGATGCGCAGCTCGACTACTACACGCTTCTGTTCGACTACATCGACGGCGTGTTCGACCTGCGCATCTCCGAACTGCGCCTGGCGCGCACCACCGGCGAACTGCGCATCGACCCCACCGCCACCAACACCTGGATCGACCACCTCTTCGGCGCCCCCGGCCGCCCCGTGCTCACCGAAGACGGCCTGTTGGGCGCGCTGTGCATCTCGAGCAATACGGCCTGCGCGAGCGAGCCGGTCGTGGAACGCACAGCAAGCGCAGCCATCGGCAACCCCCCGCTACGCAAAGCCCCCCGCCTGACAAATCCCTGAAAAAAGAAGGGGCGAGCGAAGCAAAGCCCCGAGCGTTCGGGAAACACCGAGGAACCGGCTTCGCCGGGCCTCAGGTGTTGCCCCCGGTAGGGGGAAGGAGAAGCGACACGAAGTGCGCGTAGCCTGGGGGCGAGCCCAAGAGTCGCCTGGGGGCGAGCCTATGCTTCTTCGGGGATGCCAGGCTCGCCGTCGAGGATCTGGTACTTGCGCATCTTTTCCCACAGCACCTTGCGGCTGATGCCCAGGTGCTGCGCGGTGTCCTGGCGCTTCCAGTCGTTGATCTCCAGCGCCGCGATGATGCGGTTGCGCTCGCCGCTGTTCCAGCCCTTGCGATCGCCATTGCTGTCCAGCGCCACACCCGCGCCGCCCACGCCATTGCGATCGGCCGAGATGGCTGGCGCCGGCGTGCCGCGCGTGAGCGCGATCGCGCGCTGGATCAGGTTCTGGTCCCAGCCATGCAACTGCCGCGCGATCACGCCCACCCGCTCCGCGAGATTGCGCAACTGCCGCACGTTGCCGGGGAAGTACGTTTCAGCCACCGCATCGCTCAGCCAGTGCGGCGTTTCACCGAGCGCTTCCAACTCGTCGCCCAGCACGTTGCTCAGCAGCGCCTTGAAGATCGCGATCTTGTCGACCTCGCCGCGCTCTTCGAGGCTGGGCACATGCAGCTCGATCACCGCGAGCCGATAGAACAGGTCGGCGCGAAACTCGCCGCTTGCCACCATCTCGCGCAGGTTGCGATTGGTCGCCGCCACCAGCCGGAAGTCGACCCGCACAGGCGAAGTCGCACCCAGCCGCGTGACCGTGTTGTCTTCGAGCACCCGCAGCAGCTTCACTTGCTGGTAGCGCGGCAGGTCGCCGATTTCGTCGAGGAACAACGTGCCCCCCGTGGCCTGCTCGAAATAGCCGCGATGCGCATGCACCGCGCCCGTGAACGAACCCTTGGTGTGGCCGAAGAACAGCGACTCGAAAAGGCCGTCGGGAATCGCACCGCAGTTCACCGCGACGAAGGCGCCCTTGTTGTACGCCTGATGCCCCAGGTGCAACTGCTGCGCGATGCGCTCCTTGCCCACGCCGGTCTCGCCGCGCACCAGCACCGGATGGTCGCAGTCGGCAAAGGCACCCACTTCCGCAAGCAGCGCCTTCATTGCGTCGGAATGCGCCACCAGCACGTCGGGCGCCTGCGGCGCCACATCGCGCGCGCGCAGTTGCCGCACCAGCTTTGCGACCATCGTGCGCAACTCGGCGCAGGTGAAGTCGTAGGGCAGAACGTGCAGGTACTCGGGCGGATAGGTGCGCGAATCGCGCTCGCGCGAACCCGCGGCCACCCAGATCACCGGCATGCCTTGCAGCAATTCGGTGGCATGCGCGAGGCCGCCGCTGTCGATGACGGTGACGCTGATGATCGCGACGCAGGGGCGCACCGCGGCAGCGCGGTCCTGCTGCGGAGGCGGCAGGCCATCGGCCCGGATCACTTCCACGTCGAAGCTCGCCATGCACCGCGCAATGCGGTCGAGGATGTCGGCTTTGCCTTCCCAGACAAAGAGGTCGAGTTCGTCGAAGTTGGCGGGAGAGGACATTGAAACTGGAAAACGGAGATCGGAGGAGGACGTCAATACACCAACTGTGCGCGGCCACATTGAAGCGCGTTCAGCGTTACGTCGGTGCGACCCAGTTCGAGCCCAAGGACGCTACTCAAGATTGTGGAAAGCAGAGAGCCGACACCGTCGAGAATGGGTTTCAGAATGGCAATGACCGGGCTGAGCAGCGCTTGCAGAAGTCCCGCGTTGCCACCACTGCCAGAGGGTGTGCTGCCCGGCAGCTGACTGGCGGCCCCGTTGACAACGCCGGCGGGTGCGGAGTTCAGTGCGTCAACCACTTTGCTCTTGACGCAGACGTTCCAGGCCAAAAGCTGCTGGAGCAGGCCGGCACAAGACTGGCCGAGGCCGAGCAGCCCCAGGAGACCGCCAGAAGGCGTGGTCTGGAGTGTCAGGACATCCCACACCGACATTGTTTTTTCCACGGGGAAAAGTCCGAGCAAGGGGTCTTGGACCGTCACAGTGCGATTCCAGTCGCCGAGGCTTGGAGACGTCGGGCTGCCGTTTTTGAGAAGAGCAACCACCTTGTTCGCGTCATAGAAGCCACTCGGGTTTTTGGTTGCGTTGAGATATGAATCCGCCAAGGCATTGGCCCGGTCAGTAGAGGATGGGCCAGAAGATGGGCTCAGGAGTTGACCCAATGTATTGAGCAACGCATTGACAAGATTGGAAACGAGCGAGCCAATGGCGAGCTGGTTGGCGCGGCTGGACTTCGTTTCCCCCACGGCAAGCGTCAAGGAGTCCGTTTGCGTCAACGCATCCAGGTTGAGCGTGGCGGCGGCCGGCACGGGAAGATTGAGAAGCTGGATCAGTCGCTCCGGTTGCAGAACACCTGGATCGGTGCACAGATTTTTGGTCGAAAAGCGGACGGTAGGATCGTCTACCTTGCCGACACAGGCCTTCAAAACATAAGAGGTCACATCGATGGTTGCAGCCGGAGGCGTGGCAAGACAATCTAGCTTGGAGATCTGCCCCAGACCGCTCACAGCATCAACGTAGATCGGCAGATGGACCCTGGTCCCGAGCAGCCCACTGATCAACGGGCTCAGGATGCCGCCAAGAAGATTGTTCGAGTCGACATCGATGTATATGCGAACTTGGGCGTTGTACGCCCTTGTGCCGACTCCGCCGATGCCGATTGAAGGCGGCTCCACGACACCAGCCTGGACGTCGACAAGACCCAGAAGATTCAAGCCAGGAATGACCACGCCGCGTTTGCTCGATGTCGCGATGCCGATTGTGGTGCGCAAGATACTTCCCAAATCGATCTGCGTTTGCAAGGCCGCGGCGTTGGTACTGTCGGGGGCCTTCACTGTCAGGAGGCCGTTGCCGCCGGTATCGGGGACCAGCACATTCAACGAGACCTTGTCGAGACCGACGTTGACCAGTTCTGTCTGAAGCGCCTTCAGTGAAGCGGTCAACACGGCATCACCTGAAACGGCGTTCAAAGCAACGGCCAGAATTTGCCCCACCGAGACGTTGGGAATCTTCGCGAGTCCGGCCGGCGTCAACACACCAGCCTCGAGTGCAACGTCGAGCCCCAATGCTTTCAGGAGGCCGGTGGGTGTGATCTTTGCATTGGCGAGTCCCGCAGAGTCCAGGACAGTCAGTTTCGTGATGTCCACACCAACAGCCTGGAGTACTTTCCCCAGCGGCGAATTTCCATTGGTACGAAGCAATTGGGCACCAACGGAAAATGCAGCGGTGGCTTCGCTCTTCGTTGCGAGCGATTGAACGACGACGGCGCGGGCGTCGTTGCCTGGGATTGAAGGGAACAGCAGGCTGGGCCTGCCCTGGATCGTTACCTTGATCGCGTTGTTCACTTCGGTGCCGCTTGCGGCGCTGAAGTACTGCGGCGGCTGGCGCGTTGCCGGGTCCCAGCGGCCGCAGACCGCGGTGAAATCGTACTGCTCCGGCTTCAGGAACGGCAGGTTCTTGGCAGCGTTCGTCGCGGCAACTCCCTTCGCGACATCGCAGTTGTCCGCTTTGAGGATTTGAGTGCCCGCCAGTGCAGCGAGGTCAGACGCCTTCTGCAGCTCCCGCTTCATATAGAAAAGGTAGCCAAGTTCGGAGCCGATCAGGATCACGACGACGAGCGCCAATGCAATAGTGGCATTGATGACGACCGAGCCGCGCAGCGTCGATCGGCCAGGTGGCGGAGGTCTGCCGCGTGCCGTGCGATGCATCGCATGGAGGGTTGAGTTCATGTCGATCAGTGCTCCTGTCTAGGACGGAATCGCGACTGTCGCGCGGCTGAGAAGGTTGTCTGGCATCCAACGGCTCGTGTCGAGCACGGGCAGCGTTGGCAACAGGCGATTGGCGCTGTAGCGGTATGTCACCGTCACGATCGCTGTCGTGTTCGGTCCACCACCGCTGGCACCTGTCAGTTCGGTTTTCACTGTCGCGTTGTCGGCGACCCAGCTCCGCCTGCTTCCGGGCGAGGCATTGGCCGAGACGGGTGCGATCAGTGCAGCCGCCAGCGAGTCGCGTACCGTGGCTTCGATCCGGGGGTCGTCGGTTGCGAGCGGTGGCGACAGAATCATGGGGACGGCGCGTGCACCGTCTTCTGCGGCGCGCGAGATGACCTGCTGCGTGTAGAGCACGGCACCAAATGTCGCGATGCCGTAGATCACGAAGAAAAGCGCCATGAAGACGAATGCGAATTCGATGGCCGCGATCCCTCGTTGGCGGCTTGCGGTAGGGCGTTGTGCGCGCGTCATGGCAGTCCTCCATCAAGGAGCATGCTGGCCTGTCCCACCAGCGTGTCGGGCACGACGAAGAGCGGCAAGGGCGGCAGTAGCTCGGCAATGCCGGTGGCCTTGACGGTCACGACCACCTGGCAACGCTGTTCCCAGCTTGAGGTGCAGTTCACTGTGCCGGAGCAGTCGGTCTCGCCGGAGGGAAGCACCTGGCAGCGTTGAGCGAGGATGTTCGGTCCGCCCGGCAGCGTGATGGGGACCTGCGCAAGGGCGACGCGTTCTGCTTCTTTTTTGCGATCCGCCCAACTCGTCTGGTAGCGCAGGGCCGCGCGCGCACCGTCCTCGGCGGCGTTTTGCAAACTGAACCTCAGCGTGAACAGGATGCCGTAGCAGATCAGCGCATACAGCATCGTGAACAGAAAGATGAAGACGATGGAGAACTCGATCGCATAGACCCCCCGCTGGCCGCGGGCAGAGGGGCGGAGGATGAGGCGCTTCATGTGAGTGCAGAGGTATGTTGTGGCCCGAGCTGCCCCTGCCTGCTACTTGCCACTGCCCGACTGTGTCTTCACAGACGAGTTCAGATGCTCCGGAATCGGATATTCGAAGCTCTTCAGGTAGCGCTCGTAGCTGCGGTAGGCAACAGCGCCTGGAATGGGGCGCGGCGTAGGCGATGCGATGACGCCGGAGCGTTGCCATGCCAGCAAATCTTGCGTGGCGTCGCCGACTTGCAGGGGGCCGGGGTCGGCTTCGAATTCGTCGTTCGACGCCATAGGTACTGGTGGCGTCTGCGCTTCGATGGCCTTGGGAGTCTCTGATGCAGAGGCGCGATCAGTCACTTTGGCCGCAGATTCCTGCGCCATGGTGGCAGGCGAGAACATCATGAAAGCGAGAACAAGGCCGATGGCCTGAAGTGTCGTTCCGAGATGGAGTGGGGATTGCTTCATGGGGTACCTCTGGGGGACTGGCCGGACGAAAACAGATTGCTGGAGCGCGAGGCCTTGAGTGCCAGCGGCGCCGAGCCATCGCCGACGAGCAAAGCGTCGGAGGCCGGTGCGGGTTGCAGCGGCGTTGACGCGACAAGCTGCCGGGCTGCGTTCTGGATGGCCACGCGGGTGGCGGCCGGGATCTTGTTGGCGTTCATCAGTGCGGTGGCCTCTTCGTGCTGCTGAGTCATCTCGAGGTACATCGCCAGATTGGCTTGCGCCTGCGGGTTGTCGGGCTTGAGCTGCAGCGCTTGCATCAGGGGCAGCCGTGCATCGGCAACGAGTCCAGCACGCAGGCTTGCATACCCGAGGTCATTCAGCAGCAGCGCGTCGGTCGGGTTTCGCTGCTGTGCCTGCTTCAGCATGCGCACGGCCTCCGCATAGTCACCGCGTGCGCCGGCCAGAAGACCAAGGCCGCGATAGCCAGATGCTTCGAGCGGCGTGCCGAGAAGCCGTCGATAGGCGGCCTCGCTTTGTGCTGGTTGATCGGCATGACGCAGGGCTTCAGCGCGTGCGCGTGTCGATTCGGGTGATACACCCCAACGCTGTTCGAGTGCGTCGATGTGCGCGAGCGAGGCAAACCAAAGGCCTTCCTGCTGCATCTGCTCGACCAACCTTAGATAGGTCGGCTGCGTGTCGATGTTGGCGCTGGCCTTCGTGTTCACGTTCTCCTCTGCCGCCTGGCGCTGTTGCGCTTCGGTGGCGGCCGGATAAGCGTCTTTCATGTTGGCGCAGCCGCCCACCGCGAGCGCCATCATGAGGGCGACACTGCCGAGCAGGAGGTTTCCTGTTTGGAAAGGATGTTCGATCATTTGGCAAGAGCTCCCAAAGAACGGAAGACGGCGAGAAATCCGGGGCCGGCAGTGACGATGACCAACGCCGGCAACAACGTAACCACCATCACTCCGGTCATCTTCACGGTGATCTTTCCGATGCGCTCTTTCATTTCCGCGCGGCGGTGTTCACGCAACCGGTCGCTGAACTGACGCAAGGGCTCTTGCACGGCGCCGCCGTGGCGATCGACCTGCACAAGCAGCGCCACCAGACCAGCAAGGTTTTCGTTGTCGTGCAGCGTTGCCAGTCGGAGCAACGAGTGCTCGCGCGTGCGGCCTTGGCTGTATTGCCGGTTGGCGATCGTCAGCTCAAACCCCAGCACGCGCAACACGTGTGAGAAGTCTGTGGCCATGATCTGCAGGCTTTGGTCCAGGCTCAAGCCCACGCCCTGCAGCAGGCGAAGAAGGTCGATGAACAGAGGCAACTCACGCCCGACGCGTTCGCGTCGGTTCGCCGCCCGTTGCGCGAGCAGCCACTTGGGTGCCATGAATCCAATGACGAATGCTGCTGCCAGGACGGAGACAAGCTGCCGTTGAGGTTGTCCGCTGGCCCAGACAAAGTAGACGAGCAGGGGCAATAGCACCGCCATCGCAATGCGCAGCACCAGAAAAATAAGCTGCGCACGCAACGACGGGAAACCGCATTGATCGATCAACTTGCGGTCTTCGTCGGCAACCAGCATTCGGCCGACACGAGTGTCTAACCAATGAAAGGGAAGTTCGACTTCTGCGTGTGACGCCGCGTTGAGCGCAGGCTCCGCAGCGACGGGTGCGGTGGGCGTTTCCACGCTGCGCCGAATAGCGCGACCCAGGACCTCGCCTCGTCGTGCGCGGCGCAGTTCGGCGCCGATGAGCAAACCAGCAGCAATGAGCAGGCCGAGGGCCAGCAATATCAGGCTGACGGTGGCGAGTTGGGTGGGCATGAGCGTCATGCGAATCTCGCCAGTCGATAAAGCATGATGGCGCCCGTGATCTGCAGCGCGACAGCGCCGAACACCATGTATTGACCAGAGCTGTCGTGCCACATCCGCAGAAAGTAGGCAGGATTCAGGGTGATGATGACGGCGCCCACGCACACCGGTAGCAAGCCCAAGATCCATGCGGAGAGGCGGGTTTCGGCTGACAGTGCCGTCAATTCATGCTCGGCCTGTTCACGGTCGCGCATGAAATTTCCAACGCGTTCAAGCAGCAAGTCCGCGCGACCGCCATACCGCACGCCGAGGCCAAGAATGGATGCCAGCAGGAACATTTCTTCTACGCGTACCCGTGAAGCCATCTGATGCAGTGCCCGGTCCAGATCAACGCCGGCTCGCACCAGCCCACCGGCACGATCCAGGTAGCCGCGCAATGGCGCGCGTGACGAGGCGATGGCCAGTTGGAAAGATGCCTGGGTGGAGTTGCCGATCGTGATCAGGCGCACCATGGCGTCGATGAAAGCGGGAAGCTGGCTGACGAGCTGCCGGCGAAACTTTTGCAGGCGTAGCCACAGTGCAAATGCGGCAGCCAGCAACAGGAGTAGCAGTGAAGCGATCGCAGCAGGCCAGCCGCCGAACGATGCTGCGATGGCAGTGAGCACCACGATTGCAACAATGCCCAAAGCCAGGATCGGAGCACCGACCACGCCTTCAAGCCAGGACGGTATCAATTGTTCCAGACGGCCCTTGCGCGGTGCCGCAGCAGATTCGGCGGCGGCGGCTTCGCTCCATGGGTCGGCCAACGGTGTACCCGAGGCCCCTGAAGCCGGGATATCGCGCAATGGCGGGAGTACCGGCGTTTCGGGAGTGAAGCTCGCATGAATCTGCTGTTGCAAGTGTCGGCCGGTGGCTTGCCTTGTCTGACGCGTCGTTGCCCATTGCCACAGCAGCAGGCCTGCCGCCGCGAGCAGCAGCGCGATGCAGGCCACAACGAGCAGACCTTCACGCACGGCGGTCTCCTGGTCCCCGCGCCAGCGTCTGGCGAAAGCGAGTGATCTTCGGGGAGTGAGGCGCAATGCCCAGGGATACCCAGCGATCGCGCTCCTCGCCGTCAGGCGCGACAATCGGTTCGTAGCGATACAGTTCCTGCATTGCAACCACGTTGTCGTTCACGCCGGTGACCTCACTGAGCGAGAGGATGCGGCGCTGCCCTCCCGACAGCCGGCCGATCTGCACGATGAAGTCGATGGCATTCGCGATCTGTCGGCGCAGACTGGTTTCGCTGCCTTGATAGCCCGCAAAGCCGGCCAGCATTTCAAGTCGGTAGAGGCATTCGCGCGGCGAGCTTGCATGGATGGTCCCCATCGAGCCTTCATGGCCGGTGTTCATCGCCTGCATCATCTCGATCACCTCGGCGCCGCGGACCTCCCCTACGACGATGCGGTCAGGCCGCATGCGCAGGCTGTTGCGAAGCAGGTCGCGGATCGAGACCACGCCCGTGCCGTCGAAGCCGCCCGGGCGGCTTTCGAGCCGTACGACGTGGGTATGGCCGAGCGAGAGCTCCGCTGTGTCTTCGATGGTGATGACGCGCTCAGCGTGCGGAATGAAACTGGCCAGCGCATTGAGAAGGGATGTCTTTCCCGAACTGGTGCCACCGCTCACGAGGATGTTGCAGCGTGCGCGTACCGCGATCTCGAGCAGTTGAGCCATGCCCGCGTCGAAGGTGCCCAGCTTCACCAGGTCCGCAGGCGTGAGGGGTTCCTTGCGGAACTTCCGGATCGACACCGACAGGCCGTCGATGGCCAGCGGCTCGATGATGACGTTGATTCGGCCTCCGTCGGGCAGGCGCGCGTCGACCATCGGGTTGGCTTCGTCGAGTCGGCGCCCGAGGGGAGCGAGGATGCGTCGCACGATGCGCATGACGTGCTCGGTGTCCGCGAAGCGCAGCGTCTCGCGCTCCAGAATGCCGTTGCGCGATACGTACACGTTCGTGTGGCCGTTGATCAGAATGTCTTCGACAGCCGGGTCATTGAGAAGATCTTCCAACGGCCCGAAGCCGGCAAGTTCCTTGGTTAGTGCGTCGGAGATGAGCTGCATCTCGCGGTCGTTGATTGGAACGCGGCGCAGGCGCACGAAGCTGTCGACCTCGAGTTCGACGAACTGCTGAATCGATGCGCGCGACCAACGGCCGAACTCCGCACCGAGCTCTTCAATGCGACTCAATAGATGATCGTGCGTCCAGCTCTTGATGTCCTGGAACTGCTGCGAGTTGATGAACGCTTGGTCGTCGTCGGCAAATTCGATATCGGTGGACATGGGCTCAACCTTCACTTGAACTCTTCCAGAGCCCGGAGATTTGCGACTTCAGCGCAAACCAGCGGGGATCTTTGGCCGGCGGTTGGCCCGCGGGGGAGGTGGACTTCTGAGACAGGCTGCGGGCCAGTCCCGTCACTGCTTGCGAATAGGGGTCGTTGCGCGCGGTGCGAACCAGCATCTCGCCTCGACTGGCGGCCGACAGCAAAGGGGCACTTCGCGCAGGCAGCACATGGTGAAGCGGAAGCTCCAGGCGCTCGGCGATGTCCTTGGCCGACAGGCCCACATGGCTGTCGAACTTGTTGACCACCAGTGCGAGGCGCTCTGTTTCTATGCCGCGTGCGCGCAGTTCCTTGAGCAAGGTGGCTGTGGACACGATGGCACCGATGCTCTGGTCGCACACGACCCAGTTGTGCTGTGCTTCGCGTACGGTCTGCGCCACGAAATCGACTGTCGAGAAACCGCCGAGATCGGCAATCTGAAAGTCAAAAAAATCGGACAGGCGCTTGATCAGTGCCACCGAATCGGCGTGCGAAATTTCGCGAACCTGTGCGAGGCTGGAGGGCAGCGGAAGAACCGCGACACCGCTCGTGTGGTGGGCGACGGCAGTGTGCAGCAGTGTCTGGTCGAGCCTGCGCAGGTTGCGGACCCCGTCGACAAAGCTGAAACCGCTTTGCGTGTCGAGGTAGAGCAGGCCATCGCGCGCCGGCAGGCCCAGATCAAGCAACGCAACACCATGGCGGGAGGCACGACCAGGAGGGCGGGCGGGCGTCTGCGTCGATTGGTCGTGGAGCGTCAGCGCCAGGCTCGTGGCCAGCGTGGTGACACCGAGTCCCGCGCGAGCGCCAAGCAGTGTCAGGGTGCAGCCGCGCGTGCTGCTCTGCATGCCGCTGCGCCGTTCGAGAAGGGTGCGCAGCGTGCTCACTGCATCTGTCGGCGCCGCGGCGATGTCGATGAAGTCGTCGACGCCAGCGCGCAGGGCTGCGAGCATGGCGGCGGGCTCGGCCGAGACGCCGGTGGCCAGCACTGGCAAGGCGGGCCAATCGCGCTTGAGGCGTTGGTGCAACTGACTTGCCGCAGGGCCCTGTTCCGGTGAGAAATCGATGAACACCGCCACAGGTCCAAGCAAAGCGATGCGCTCGTCGATCGACTGAGTGTCCGGCGCAAGCACCACCACGGACCCGAGGCGCCCGAGCGCGTCGGTCAACCAGGTAATGTGACCGTTGTTGCTCGATGCGAACAGGTAGGTCTCTGTGCCTGTTTCCGGGATGCTGTCACGTGGAGCGTTCATGGTGCCGGCCAGCGGTAAGGTTCTCGCGCTGGTTGCATCAGCGAGAGAAACCTGGAACCTGCGTGTTGCTCGCCCCGCCCAAGAAAATCGAGCGCCACACGGCACCGTCTCGCTGTTCGGCGCTGCCGGGAAGATACGGCGTCAGGTCGGTGTCGCGCGCGATCGGTTTGACAAGGTGCGGCGTGACCACAATGACCAACTCTTTCTCATTCATTTGGTATTTGTTCTGCTTGAAGAACGTTCCGAGTATTGGCAGATCGCCAAGCAGAGGGACCTTGTCGGCGTTGGATGTTGTCGTGCGGCTCACGAGCCCCCCGATGACAAAACTCTCGCCGTCGCCCAGTTCAACGGTCGTGTCGGCGCGGCGCGTGGTGATGGCGGGCACTGCGACGCCGTTGATGCTCAGCGAGTTGGTGTAGTCGAGGTCACTCGCCTCGGGCGCGATCTTGAGAACGATGCGTTCGTTCGACAGTACGGTGGGCGTCAGCGTCAATCCGATGCCGAATGGCTTGTAATCGATGGCCGTGGAGCCCAGCCCCTGAGGCACTGGCACCGGCAGTTCACCGCCCGAAAGAAAGCTCGCGCTCTGCCCGGACATGGCCACTAGAGTGGGTTCCGCGAGGACGCGGGCCATGCCGTTGCCTTCCAGAAATCCCATGTTCAGGCCAACGCCTGCCTTGCGGAAGTTCAGCAGCAGGCTGAAGGCCTGCGCCAGCGGATTGTTGGCCTCGTTAAGGATTGAGCCGTCGCTGTTGAAGGTTGCTTTGGTAAGCGTTGCCGGCGTGAATACGCCAAAGCTGAAACCGTTGGAATTGGCTCTCGTGCTGAAGATGTTCACGCCTGCCTGCTTGAGCACGCTTCTGTTGAACTCCACCACTTTCACCGCGACTTGCACAGTGTGGCTGCGCACGTTTACCGAGCCCAGATCGCTGACCGGTGTTTTGTCCGGCTGGACCGCGAGTGCTGCGTCGCGCATCTGCTGATACGCGGGCAGGCTGTCCGTCGAGCCCGCGACGGTAGCGGAGCGGCGCTGCACGTCGAGTGTGTACGTCGTTGCTGCGGGCTGTCCTTTTTCCCAGACCATCAGAGTGGTGCGGCCTGGCAGTTTGCCCGTGATGATGAGACGCGCCGCAGCCGAGGCCGATGTTTTCCTTGTGACGGTCACGCCCGCCACGGTCTCGTCGGCGAGGGCAATGCGATCGACCCCCTTGTCAATGAGCAATTCGCGTTGGGTACCGGCCGTCACGGTGAACGGCACTTGGGATTGCGCCCCCGGAGCGGATGATGCGACGGGCCAAGTGGCAGGTGCCATCAGGCCTAACGCCATCACGGCATGGCGCAGCGCAAGCGGGCGCAGGGGTGCGGGGCGTCGGGCAACAGGGGGCGTCGTCGCACAGGGCAGGTCCGGCATGGATGTTCTTTCTTGGACGGGGGCGGTCATGTCTGGGGCGGCGTTGCTTGCTCAGTAGCGCAGTGTTTCGCTTCGTTCTCCACGAATCATTTCTACTTCCAGGCCGGGTCGTGCACCGGCTCCGGGCTGGCGTAACGATGAGGTGGGTGCTGCATAAGCGCGCGGCTCGGCGGGTCGGCGACCGGTCACGCCGCCAGTCACGAGGTCGGCTGTTGTGAGGCCAGCCTGGGCGCGATCAAGGCCTTCCAGTGGCCCCCGTGGTGACTCGCCGCGTTTTGGCGGCGGAGGTGGCAGTGCCACGGGCAATGCTGCCAGTAGCGAAGGGTCGGGCTGGTTCATGTCGAGCGGATTGCGTAGCGCGAGCAACAACCGTCCGGTGGACTCGCCCAGCGTCAACCGGTTGATGTCCTCGACTGGCACGGCCAGGACCGCAGTGCGCGCGGCGTCGTTGCGTTGCTGTTGTTGAGCCGCAGGATTGCCATTCCCGTCTGTCGTTCGAGATGGAAGTGCATCGATGGACGCGCTACCGAATGCCAAGACCCGCTTGCGTGAGAGCAGCAGGCGCGCCTGGCTCCGATCAACGTCCTTACCGTCGAACTTGAGCATGACGAACACATCGACAAAGTCGCCGGGTTGCACCTTGTTGCCAACGCCCATGACTTCGTCTGCTTTGACGGCGACGGCACGTTCGCCTTCTTCGACACGCATTGCCAGACCGGAGGCCAACTGTCCCTCCAGCAACGGTGTACCTGCACCCAGATCGAACACCGGGACGCGGCCGACGAGCGGCGCCGTGTCCCTGAAGGCGCCATCTGGATTGATGGGCAGTTGCTCCACGCGCAACGCTTCGGATGTGATCGCCTGGCCTGCAGCAACGGGCTTTGCCGTGACGACCACAGCATAGGTGGGCGCAGAAGGTGCCTTGGCTGATGGTGTTGTTGCAGGCGCCGCAGCTGCTGGCATCGGTTTGGCGGGCGCACGACTCAGTACCCATGCGTAACCGCCCAAGGCGATGGCCAGAAGCACCAGGATGGCTGCGATGATTTTGGTGAGATGGATCATGAGCGGTGGATGAAGAGGGCTGGGCAGGCACTTGGCAAGTTGGTGAAAGAAGGCCTACGGCGACAGTTGACGCGGCGTTAACTCTGTCGACCCCAAACCATCCAGACTGCAGCGGCCAGCGCAAGGTAGGCCGCATAAGGAATAGGGCGAGCCCGCTTCGACAGGCCTGAGGCAGTGGCATCGCGTGGCTTGCCCGACAGCAGCGTCGCGAGCCCGGGAAACAGTGCCCAGCGATGCAGAAGCAGCCAAGTCATGCCGTGAACGGCGGCCAGCAGACTTGCGATGGCCCAGATTGGAAGCAGAGGCTGCCAGCCAACCCAGAGACCTAGGGCGCCTGCGAATTTCACGTCCCCGGCGCCCATGAGACCGGTGGCGTAGAAGAGAAGCAGAAAGAAAAACCCCGATGCCATGCCAATCAAGGCGTCAGGCCATTTGGTTCCGAATGGTTGCGTGCTCATCGCGAGGGCGCCCAACGCGATCGACATACCCGCCAGCACGAGCCAGTTGGGAACGCGACGTTGTCGGGCGTCATAAATCGTGATCAGCAGCAGCCATAGCAGCCACAAATGAGGCATCAGGACCAGGTCAGACGATTGCGACGCGAGTCTTAATGGATTGGAAAATATCGTTCAGAATTTTTCCAAGGCCAGTGCCGGTGCCGGTGCCAAACACGGCAATAAGAATTGTCGCCATCAGACCCGCAATAATTCCATATTCAATTGCGGTGGCACCTTCTTCATCGCGAAGAAAACGAGTAATTGAACCGAGCATGATTTACCCCTTTAAGGAAGTGTTAACAAAGGCTTGCAAGGTGGATGTTATACAGCGTAACTCCGTGTATCAACAAGAGAAACCCGCAAGCCTTCCGCTCTGGGTGTGCTAGCCGAAAGGACTAAGCACGATGACTGCCAGCCGTCGACCGACCAGGCCAGGGAAGGGGTGGCCTGGCTCGTTAACATTTTGGAAACGTATTTTTCCCTCTGTGAACGCGATCTCACCTCCCATGAAGAGGGGATGGAACGTTACGGCGTCGGGAACGCTCGGGAGGGGGGTGTTACGGGAACAAACGCGTTACGCGTTACGTAGCACGGGGCCCCAAAGGGGCAGATGTAACACCGAAAATAGGCGTAACGCGTGAGCAAAAAGTCACGAGTTACGGGGGTGACCCCGTCGCCGACAGGGCCTCAGCCCAGGATTTCTTCGTGGAAGAGCTTCCACTCGCTGCCTTGGCGCAGCCAGTACTGGCGCCGGGTGCGCCCGCTCTTCTCGCCTTCGAACACTTCGCCGAAGGTGGCGACCATGGTGTCGTCGCCGTCGCGCCAGTGCAGGTACGACATGTCCTTGAACTGGACACGCTTGCCCTGGGCGTATTCGACCTCGTCGTGGAGGGCCGAAATTCCCTCGGTGGTCTTCTTGTTGCTGCGCTGGAAATCGGGCAAATAGAATTTCTTCAATTGCGCTTCATTTCCGCTGGCTCTTGCATCTTTCCAGGCCGTAATTGCGCTGGTAAATGATTGGGCTTCTTTTTCAGCCTGCGGCGGCGATATCCATTGCAGGCTGCGCGCCGTCACCACCGGGGTGGCGCCAATTTGCACTTTTCGCAAAAGCTGCTTCAGGTCGGGGTTGGCCATGACCACGCAACCGTCGCTCGCCAGCGGTGCCCGCGCGAACTGCTGGGGCGGGGTGCCGTGCAGCCAGATGCCGCCGCCGGTCTTGCCGCGCCGCAGGTCGTACGGGTTGGGGTAGTTGATGGGCAGGGCGCCGGCGCCGTAGAAGTCTTTTAGCGACTTGGGGTCGAGGCTGCTGGTGATGTAGTACACGCCCAGCGGGGTGCGGGCATCGCCCTCGGTGACCTTGTCGGTGCCGGACTTGCCGACCGAGATGTAGTAGTCGGCCGAGAGCTTCAGGCCCTTGTCGGAGTTCTCGAACAGGTACAGGCGCGAGCGCGACGCATCGATGGCAATGGCGTAGCGGCTGCGGGTCGAGAGTGTCAGGAACTGCGAAGGCACGGTGCCCGCGGGCGGGCGTTCGCGCAGGGCCTGCAGGCGGCGGCGCGATTCTTCGTGCAGGTCGGCCATGGCCGGATTGCCGCGCATCTTCGCGATGCTGGCGGTGTCGGGCAGCGCATTCGACGGCGGCACTTGCGCTGCGAGCAGGTCGCCGTAGACGAGCTGCGCAAGCTGGAAGTTCGGGTAGTCGCGCACGAGGTCGCGGGCCTTGGCCAGCGCGGGGCGCGCCTGTCCACGGCCGAACATCTCGTAGACCGCGATCAGGCGGGCTTCGGCGTTGCTGGCTTCCTGGATGGAGCCGGCGGGCGCGGATCGGCGGGCCGGCTTGGCCGAAGCAGTCCTGGCTTCCGCGGCTGCGGCCTTGCGGCTTTCAGCGGCAGAGGCTTTCTTGCCCTTGGCTTGCTGTTGTGTCTTGCCGCCCTTGGCTTCCCGGGCTTCCTTGGCGGATGCACGGGCGCCGCCAGCGCCATGCGCAGCCGAGCGGCTGCTGCCGCTCGCGGCCTTGGCCTTGCTGGAGGTGGAGTTGCTGTTGCTGCTCTTTGCGTTGGCCGGCTTGTGGGTCGACGCCAGCGCGGCACCGGGTGCCGCGAGCATCAGCGCCGATGCGGTCATCAGCGCTGCGAGCATGTGTCCGCTGCGCAGACGGAACGGGGGATTCTGAAGCCGGCCGTGCCGGACGATGTCTGCCACTAGCCGCCGACGCTTTCCTTGCGAATGTGCCATTGATTGCCGGAGCGCTGCATTTCCAGCGTTTTCCGGCTCGAGACGTTGAGGTTGTCGGCGCGATAGATCTGCCGGAACTTGGCGGTCGCGGACGCGCCGTCGACCTTGATGACGAGGTTTTCGAGGTTCACGCTGATGCTCGACTTGCCGACGATGCGGGCGCGGCGGTCCTCTTCCCAGCCCTTGCGGCTCTGGCCGCCGCCGGGGGTGAAGTCGGAGCCATAGGCGGCGAGGTAGCGGTCCATGTCCTGGCTGGCCCAGGCCGAAGCCCAGGCGCGCACGGCCGATTCGACCTCGGCGTTGGATGTGGATGCCGCGGCCGGTGCGGGCGCCGGGGCAGGTGCTGCCTCGGGAGCCTTGGCGGCAGGCGCGGCCACGGGTGCGGGTGCTGCGGCAACCTTCGCCGGTGCTGCAGGGGCAGGAGCCGGCGCGGCAACAGGCGCGGGTGCCGGTGCCTTGGCAACGGGTGCCGGCGCCGGCGATGCCGCCGCAAGCAGCGTCGGCTTGGCGCCCGGTGGAGTCGGCGTGAAAAGGGTGCGGATCACGGCCAGCTTGGGCTGCACGGCGGTGTTGTTCTGGTCGAGCTGCAAGGCCTTGCTGTAGGCCTGGCTGGCCAGCCGTGCATACACGTCGCCGAGGTTTTCCTGGGCGGTGGCGTAGCTGGGGTTGGTGCGGATCGCGCTTTCGAGCGCGCCGCGTGCCTTGTCGAACTGGTTCTGGCTGGCGTAGATCACGGCCAGGTTGTTGTAGGGCTCGGGCAGCTCGGGAGCGTCCTGCGTGAGCTGCGTGAAGGCTGCAATGGCCTCGGCACGCTTGCCGGTGTCGAGCTGGATCACGCCCTTGAGAAAGCGCATCTGCGGGTCGCGCGGCTTGTCCTTGAGGAAGGCGTCGGCCTTGGTCATGGCTTCGTCGAGCTTGCCGGCCTGCATGAGCTTGTCGACCTCTTCATGCTCGATGGCGGCCAGTGCGGGAAGCGCCACGCCACAGGCCGCAGCGGCCAGGAGAAGGGCACGCACGGTGGGGGAGAAGCTGAAACGACTGCGCGGCTGGCGGCTCTTGGGCATTGCGGACAAGACCTCGTGTGGGGGGTGGGTGATGCGGCAGGGATTGTAAGTGGGGCGGGTAACCCCCCGATACAGGGATGACGGTCTTTCGTCTTGCCCGCAACGCAGGGGCCCCGAGCTTTCCCGCATCGGGGGCGGGACGGCCGTTTGCGGGGCGCGCAAAACAGGCCCGCGCAGTACAGTGCCGCCGTGGACCGCCTCCAGAGCATTGAAACTTTCGTTCGCGTCGCGCAGACCCAGAGCTTCGCGGAGGCGGCGCGCCAGTTGCGCGTGGCCAATTCGGTGGTGACCACGCGCGTCAAGCAGCTCGAAGAATTCCTGGGCGCACCGCTGTTCCACCGCAGCACGCGGGTGGTGCGGCTCAGCGACATGGGGCAGGCCTTCCTGCGCGACTGCACCGAGCTGGTCGTGCGCGCCGATGCCATCGTCGACCAGATGCGCGACGCGCGCGGCACGCCCTCGGGCACGCTGCGCGTGCATGCGCTGACCGGCATGGTGCTGGGCCGTTTTGCCTCGCTGCTGCGCGAGTTCCAGACCACCTACCCCGACATTCACCTCGAACTGATCGTGAGCGATGCGGTGGCCGATCCGGTCAAGGCGGGTGTCGATTGCGCGCTGCAGATCTTCCCCGCCGCGTCGCAGGAGCTGGTGTCGCGGCCGCTGTTCCCGGTGCGCAGGGTACTCTGCGCCACGCCGGCCTACCTCGAAGAGCACGGCGCGCCGGCCACGCCGCGCGAGCTGCATCGCCACAAGCTGGGCCTGTATTCGGGCTACCCCACGCGCGACCGCTGGACCTTTCATCACAAGGGCGAGCAGACCACCATCTACCTGGCAGCCGCGCTGCTGACCAACAGCGTGCACCTGCTGCGCGAATACGCGCTGGAGCATGCCGGCATCGTCTGCCTGCCGACGCTGGTGGCGGGCGATGCGATTGCGCGCGGCGAGCTGCGCGTGGTGCTGGCCGAGCACCAGCTCTCGTCGTTCTCGCTGAGCGCGGTGTATGCGGGCACCTCGCGCAATGCGCTCAAGCTGCGGCTGTTCATCGAGCACATCGCCACGCGCTTCACCCGCGTGCCGCCCTGGGACGCCACGCTGATCGAGCGCGGAATGATCCCGGCGGAGCTGATCGAGTACAGCCGCTCCAGCGGATAGAGCCACAAGAGAAAGCGGGTAAACCCGGCCGATTGTTCGGAGTCTCCGAATAATCCTCTTCCAATCTGGTCCCTACCGGCGGCGGCCGTTGACTCCTAGAGTTCGCTCATCCAAGGAGACAAGCCATGACAGCCACCACTTCGACGACCGCCTACCAGACCCGCTTCGGTTCGCTCAAGCATTTCGAGAAAGGCCACGTCGAGCCGATCGACGACGACGTTCGCCACTACGCGTTTTCCAACTGCTTCGAGATCGCGAGCATCAGCCAGCCATACGAGAAGGTCGTGTTCGGCCAGAACCAGATCTACGTGCTGGAGACGCTTCGCGCCGAAGGCACCTCGCCCTGGTTCACCTGCGCGCATGACGAGTTCGCGCTGGTGATGGACGGCGATGTCGAGGTGCACCTCGTGCAGCTCGACGCCGCGCAGACCGTCGCCGACAAGGAAAAGAACGGCGCCGTGTTCGTGAAGGGTGAACCCCAGGGCAAGAAGATGGGCTGGATGAAGCTCTCGCGCGGCCACCAGGGCCTGCTGCCCAAGAACACCGCCTACCAGTTCCGCAGCGCCGGCGAGCCGGGCGTGATCGTCCTGCAGAGCTGCAAGGGCGACCTGTCCGTCGAAAAGTGGGCCGACATCTGCCAGTCCCATTGATTGCACTGGTTGCATCGAACACCCAGGAGCCACACACCATGAACGCACCCGCAGAACTCGCCAAGGTGATCGCATCGCAGCCCGACGCCACGCTCGGCTACAAGAATTTTTCGCTCGGCAGCTTCAGCTTTCGCCGCGACGAATACTTCGTGCACATCGGCTGGAAGACCCGCGACGGCCGCCCGATGAGCCACACCATGGACGCCGGCAGCTACCTGCGCGCACTGATGCGCGACGTGGCCTGGGGCTTCTTCTATGGCTGGGTCAACTTCGACGACGTGTTCGGCACCGTCAACCACTACGAGTCGGTCGACCTCTATGCCGGCAGCTTCAACGGCACGATGAAGGCCGCGGACATCGACCTGCTGGAGAACTTCCCCACCGCGCAGATCCGCGCCACCTTCGAAGCCATGCTCGACGACTGGACCAACGAGGCCTTCGACCCCTTCGCCGCGCCGCAGGAAACCGGCTCGGCCTACGGCCGCAAGAAGGGCAACAACACCGCCAAGATCACGAGGGCGCGCGAGTTGGCCAAGCGCTGCGTGGGCCTGAAGGGTGACCTGGATTTGCGCAGCGACGAGCGCGGCGCGCCCGTCAACCGCGCCTTTGCCGACGTGTCGCAGGCGCAGCCCGAGTTGCACCCCGAGCCCGGTTTCGAGAACGAGGTGCACGCCTTCAATCTCTTCGGCTTCCTGAGCCGCTCTCAGGTGACGTGGAACCCGAGCTTCACCTCGGTGGTGAAGCACAGCTACATGTGTCCGACGACCGAAGAACACATCCTGCCGATCATTCACGGCAACGACCGGGTCGAATGGTTCTTCCAGATGACCGACGAGATCCACTGGGACTGCGGCGACAAGAACACGGGCAAGCCGATGGCGCGCGTGATCATGAAGGCCGGCGACATGGCCGCCATGCCCGCCTATTGCCGGCACCAGGGCTTCAGCCCGAAGCGCTCGATGCTGCTGGTGTGGGAGAACGGATCGCCGAGCCTGGTCTACGAGATCCAGAAGGGCGAGTCGCCCGAGATCCCCGTGCAGTTCTGAACTGACTTTCTCCCTCCCCTTCCGGGGGAGGGCCGGGGTGGGGGCTCTCCGAGCCCGCGCCCTCTTTGAAGAAGCCCCCACCCCAACCCTCCCCCAGCGGGAGAGGGAGAGGAACGACCATGTCACTGTCCATCCGCCACCAACTCTTCATCGACGGCCGCTTCGTCGACGCCGAATCCGGCGAGACCCTCGCCACGCTCAACCCGCACGACAACACGCCCATCGCCCGTGTCGCGCTCGCAGGCAAGGCCGACGTCGACAAGGCCGTCGCCGCGGCCAAGCGCGCGTTTCCGAAATGGAGCCGCATGGCCGCCGCCGACCGTGGCCGCATCCTGCTCAAGCTCGCCGATTTGATCGAAGCCAACGGCGAAGAACTCGCACGCCTCGAATCGCTCGACACCGGCCACCCCATCCGCGATTCGCGACGGCTCGACGTGCCGCGCACGGCCGCGTGCTTTCGCTACTTCGGCGGCATGGCCGACAAGTTCCAGGGCGAGACCATTCCGGTCGAAGAGGGCTTTCTCAACTACACGCTGCGCGAGCCCGTCGGCATCGTCGGCCAGGTCGTGCCGTGGAACTTCCCATTGATGTTCACGAGCTGGAAGATGGCGCCTGCGCTCGCGGCCGGCAACTGCATCGTGATGAAGCCGGCCGAGATCACGCCACTGTCGTCGCTGCGCATCGCCGAGTTGATGGCCGAGGCGGGCCTGCCGCCCGGCGTGGTCAACATGCTGCCGGGGCTGGGCAGCGTCGCGGGCCAGTACATCGCCGAGCATCCGGAGATCGCGAAGATCGCTTTCACCGGCAGCACGGCCACGGGCCGGCGCATCGTGCAGGCCAGCGCGGGCAATCTGAAGAAGGTGCAGCTCGAACTCGGCGGCAAGGGGCCGAACATCGTCTTCGAAGACGCGAACCTGCAGGCTGCCGTCAATGGCAGCGCGTGGGCCATCTTTCACAACCAGGGGCAGGCCTGCATTGCGGGCTCGCGGTTGATGCTGCACGAGAAGATCGCCGATGCGTTCCTTGAGCAGTTCATCCCGCTCGCGAAGTCGATCCGTCTTGGCAATCCACTTGATGAGAACACCGAGATGGGCCCGCTCACCAGCGCGCAGCATCGCGAACGTGTGCTGAGTTATGTCGAGGTCGCGCAAGGCGAAGGCGGCGAGCTGCTGGTTGGCGGCAAGTCGCCCGGCGGCGATCTCGCAAAGGGTTGCTACGTGGAGCCCACCGTGATGCGCGCCAAGTCGTACAAGGACCGCGTCGCGCAGGAAGAAGTCTTCGGCCCCTTCGTCACCGTGCTCACTTTCAAGAACGACGAAGAGGCCATGCAGATCGCCAACGGCACCGACTACGGCCTGGGCAGCGGCCTGTGGACCAACAACCTGCAGCGTGCTCACAAGGTGGCGCGCGACCTGCACGCCGGCATGGTCTGGATCAACAGCTACAAGCGCGTGAACCCCGGCTCGCCCTTCGGGGGAGTGGGCCAGAGCGGCTACGGCCGCGAGATGGGTTTCGACGCGATGCGCGAATACACGCAGGTGAAAAGCGTGTGGGTGAACGTCGACGCGCAGATACCGCCGCACTTCGCGCGTTGACCCCGGCCACTGCGGCAAAGCAAACATAAAAGACGGAGACAACCATGACATTCAATCGCAGACAGTTCACGCAGGTCACCGCCGCACTCGTGGCCTCGGGCGCGGCACCGCTGGTGTTCGCGGCCGACACGCTCAAGATCGGTTATGTCTCGCCGCAGACCGGTCCGCTCGCGCCCTTCGGCGAGGCAGACAAATGGGTCATCGAGCAGATGAAGGCGGCCTTCAAGGACGGCATCAGCGTCGGCGGAAAAAAGTACGCGGTGCAGATCGTGCTGAAGGACAGCCAGTCGAACCCCAACCGCGCGGGCGAGGTGGCGAACGACCTGATCCTGAAGGAAAAGGTGGCGCTGGTGCTCACAGCCGGAACGCCCGAAACTGCCAACCCCGTGAGCGATGCGTGCGAACTCAACGAAGTGCCCTGCATCTCCAGCGTGGTGCCGTGGCAGCCGTGGTTCTTCGGCCGCAAGGGCGATCCGGCGAAAGGCTTCAACTGGACCTACCACCTGTTCTGGGGCCTCGAAGACGTCATTGCCAACTACACCAACGGCTGGAAGACCCTTGCCACCAACAAGAAGGTCGGCGGCCTGTTCCCGAACGACGGCGACGGCAACGCGTGGGGCGACAAGGAACTGGGCTTTCCCAAGCCGCTCGCGCAGATGGGCTTCACGCTCACCGACCCCGGACGCTTCCAGAACGGCACGCAGGACTTCAGCGCGCAGATCGCGGCCTTCAAGAGCGCGGGCGTGGAGATCGTCACCGGCGTGGTGATTCCGCCCGACGCCAAGACCTTTCTCACGCAGGCGCGGCAACAGGGCTTCAAGCCGAAGGTCATCACGCTGGGCAAGGCGCTGTTGTTCCCCGGCGCGATCGAGGCGCTGGGCGACTTGGGCGATGGCCTGTCGACCGAGGTGTGGTGGAGCCCGTCGCATCCGTTCACGTCGAGCCTGACGCAGCAGAGTGCGAAGGCATTGGCCGATGCCTACGAAGCCGGTGCAAAGAAGCAGTGGACGCAACCCATCGGCTTTGCGCATGCGCTGTTCGAAGTGGCGGCCAATGCACTGTCGCGTTCCAAGTCGCTGAAGGCGGGCGACGTGCGCGACGCGGTGGCATCGACCTCGATCAACTCGGTGGTCGGCCCGGTGAAGTGGGGCGGCCAGGGCCCGTTCAAGAACGTCAGCAAGACGCCGCTGGTGCTGGGCCAATGGGGCAAGGGCAAGAAGTACAAGGTCGAGCTGACCATCGTGAACAACGAGGCGGCGAAGAACATTCCGACCGGCGGCACGCTGCGGCTGCTCTGACATGGCGCTGCTGGCACTGCATGCCGTGAGCAAGTCCTACGGCGCGCTCAAGGTCACCGACGACATTTCGCTGTCGGTGGCCGAGGGCGAGACGCTGGGCATCCTCGGGCCGAATGGCGCGGGGAAGACCACGCTGTTCAATTTGATCTCGGGGGATGTGCGGGTGGATGCGGGCCGCGTGGAGTACGCGGGCCGCGACGTGACGCGGCTGCGCCCGCACCAGCGCTGCCACGCGGGCATCGGTCGAAGCTACCAGGTGCCGCAGCCCTTCGGCAACATGAGCGTGTTCGAGAACCTCGTGACCGCTGCCTGCTTCGGCGGCCAGCAGACCGAGCGCGAGGCGTGGCAGACCGCGCATGAGGTGCTGGCGCAGACGGGGCTGATGCCGCATGCCAACAAACCGGCCGGTGGACTCACGCTGCTCGACCGCAAGCGGCTCGAACTGGCGCGTGCGTTGGCGACGAAGCCGCAACTGCTGCTGCTCGATGAGATCGCCGGCGGGCTGACGGAGCCAGAGGCCGCGGTGCTGGTGGGTGAACTCAAGCGCATCAAGGCGCGTGGCATGACGATGATCTGGATCGAGCATGTGGTGCACGCGCTGCTGTCGCTGGCGGACCGGTTGTTTGTCATCAACTTCGGGCAGAAGCTGGCGGAAGGGGAGCCGCGGGTGGTGATGAATGATGTGGAGGTGCGGCGGGTTTATATGGGGATGGAGGCATGAACGCCGGATATCGCATTCGGATTTGTCCCCTCTCCCGCTTGCGGGAGAGGGCTAGGGTGAGGGCTGCGGCGCTCGAGTCTTCATGTGCCTTGCCATCGCCGCTGGCCCTCACCCCAACCCTCTCCCCAAGGGGAGAGGGAGCAAGAAGGGAGGGGCCGTGCAGATGAACTCGCCGTTGCTCACCACCCAAGGCCTCAAAGCCTTCTACGGCGACGCCCAGGCCCTCTTCGGCGTTGACTTCTCCCTCACCCAAGGCGAACTCGTCGCCATCATCGGTGCCAATGGCGCCGGCAAGTCCACCTTCCTCAAGAGCCTCACCGGACTGGTCCGCGCCCCACGCGAAGCGATCCACTTCAAGGGCGTACCCATCGGCGGCCTCCCACCCGGCGAGATCGTCCGCCGCGGCCTCGCCATGGTCCCCGAAGGCCGGCGCCTCTTCCCCAGCCTCAGCGTCGAGGAGAACCTGCTGATGGGCGCCACCGCCGGCCGCAAGGGCCCGTGGAACCTGCAGCGCCTGTACACGCTGTTCCCCATCCTTGCCGAGAAGCGCCAGCAGCCCGGCACCTCGCTCTCGGGCGGCCAGCAGCAGATGGTGGCACTGGGCCGTGCGCTCATGAGCAACCCCGAGCTGCTGCTGTGCGACGAACTCTCGCTGGGCCTGGCGCCCATCGTCATCCGCGAGATCTATGCCGCCATGCCCACCATCACCGGCGAGGGCATGACCGTCGTCATCGTCGAGCAGGACGTGACGATGGCGCGCCAGGTGTCGCAGCGCATCTACTGTTTGCAGGAAGGCCGCGTGTCGCTCGAAGGAAAGTCCGCCGACCTCACGCGCGAACAGATCTCGCAGGCCTATTTCGGCATCGGAGAGGCCACCCATGCTTGAGACGATCGTTCAAGGCGTGCTGCTCGGCGGCCTCTACACGCTGTTCGCGCTGGGCCAGTCGCTGATGTTCGGCGTGATGCGGCTCACCAACACGGCGCAGGGCGACTTCATCATCCTCGGCGCGTTCGCGGTCATCGCGGGCGTGTCGGTGTCCGGTGGCGATGCCGCCGCGCCCTGGCTGGTGGCGGTGATCGCGCTCGCTGTTCTGCCGGTGGCTTTTGCCTTCGGCTATGCGCTGCAACGCTACGTGCTCAACGGCACGCTGGGCAAAGACCCGCTGCCTTCGCTGGTCGTCACTTTCGGCCTGTCGATCGTCATCCAGAACCTGTTGCTCGAACTGTTCTCGGCCGATCCGCGTTCCATCGAAACCGGCGGACTCAACACGCAGGGCGTGGCGCTGGGTGATTCGCTCTCTCTCGGTGTGCTGCCGCTGATCGTGCTGGCCATCGCGGTCGCGGCGACCGGCGCGCTGCAATGGCTGTTCGCGCGCACGGCGCTGGGCCGCTCTTTCCGGGCCGTGTCGGACGACCGCGAGATCGCCGAGCTGATGGGCCTGAACGCGAAGAAGGTCTATGCCTTCGCCACCGCCATTGCCTTCGTGCTCATCGCCATCGCGGGCGCGCTGCAGGGCATGCGCACGACGGTGTCGCCTTCCGATGGCCCGCTGCTGCTGCTCTTCGCCTTCGAGGCCGTGATCATCGGCGGCATGGGCTCCTTCTGGGGCACGCTGGCCGGCGCGATGATCCTGGGCATCACGCAGCAGATCGGTTTCAGGCTCGACCCGGGTTGGGGCATCTGGGCCGGGCACATCGTGTTCCTGGTCGTGCTGGTGCTGCGGCCGCAGGGGCTTTTTCCCAAGACACGCGGATGAACAGAACCATGCCTTCCGAACCAGTTTTCTCCGTCGAGCGTGCAACCGCAGCGAGCCGCGCCGCGCTCGTCGTTGCCATCGCGCTCGTGCTGCTCGCGGCCAGCCTGCCGTTCTGGGGCGAGTCGAGCTGGATGCGCGAGTTCGTCGAGATCGCCTGCTACTTCATCTTCGCGATGATGTGGAACCTGCTCGCCGGCTACGGCGGCATGGTGAGCATCGGGCAGCAGGCCTTCTTCGGCTTCGGTGGCTACGTGATGCTGATGCTGGGCAACTTCGCGGGCATCAACCCCTTCGTGGCGATACCGCTGGGTGCGCTGGCCGCGGGGCTCGTTGCGATCCCGGTGTCCTTCGTTGCGTTCCGCCTCTCGGGTGGCTACTTCGCCATCGGCACCTGGGTCATCGCCGAAGTCTTTCGCCTGAGCTTCGCGAACGTGTCGGCGGTCGGTGGCGGCTCGGGCACCACGCTCACCGCGCTGCGCGGCATCGAGAAGGCCACGCGCGAAAGCACCACCTACTGGATGGCACTGGCCTGCGTGGTCGCGGCGATTGCGCTGGTCTACCTGTTCCTGCGCAGCAAGCGGGGCCTCGCGCTGCTGGCCATTCGCGACAACGAAGTGGCGGCCGAGTCGCAGGGCGTTCCGGTCGCGCGCATGAAGCTCGCGGTGTACGTGGTCGCGGCCTTCGGCGCGGGGCTGGCGGGCGCGCTGTACTTCGTGGGCAACCTGCGCATCAGCCCCGATGCGGCCTTCAGCGTCAACTGGACGGCGTTCGCGATCTTCATGGTGGTGATCGGCGGCATCGGCCGCATCGAAGGGCCGCTGGTGGGCGCGCTCATCTTCTGGGCTCTCAACAAGTTCCTGAGCGACTACGGCACGTGGTATCTGCTGGGTCTCGGGCTGCTCGCGATCCTGGTCACGCTGTTCTTCAAGCAGGGGCTGTGGGGCTATGCGCAGCAGCGATGGGGCTGGTCGCTGTTTCCGACGCAGCGCAAGCTGCTGCACGCACCGGCCGGGGCTGCTACGGCTTCTTCACGGGGTTGAGCCGCACGCGATCTTCGTGCGGTCCGTGGGGTGAAAAACGCGATCACCGGCGCGCTCTTTCCTCGGAAGGTGCGAGTGGCTGCACCGGATCGATGTGCCTTCGCGGCCCATGCCAAAGCCCTTGCGCTGTGGCCCTTCCGGCTTGCCTGATACAACCTCTTCCTGTAACGTTGTGTAAGCTATGGGTAAGCGATTTCCCTAGTTTCTTAATCTCCCTGGAGCCATCTTGACGATCACCAAACGCCGCTTGCTCGAAGGCGGCGCGGCAGCCGTTGCCGCCTCGCTGTTCGCAAAGGCCTCGTGGGCGCAGCGCACCGGTGGCGACGCCGCATGGCCGACCAAGCCCGTCCGCATCCTCGTGGGCTTTCCCGCCGGCGCATCGCCCGACCTCGCGGCCCGCGCCATCGCCGAGCCGCTGTCGAAGATCCTGCGCCAGCCGGTGACGGTCGAGAACAAGCCCGGCGCCAGCGGCAACCTCGTGGCCGACCAGGTCGCCAAGGCCACCGACGACCACACCATCGGCGCGCTGATCAACGGCAACCTCACGATTGCCAAGTTGCTCAACCCCGCCATTCCCTTCGACCCCGAGAAAGACTTCGCGCCGGTCGGCCTCATCGGCACCGCGCCGCTGGTGCTTGCGGTGGCGGGCAATGCCGAAGGCAAGACCGCCGCCGACCTGCTGCTGTGGGTGCGCAACCTCGGCAGCGGCGCGAAGTACGGCACACCGGGCGTGGGCACGGTGGGCCACCTGGGCATGGAACTCATCAAGAGCCGCGCGGCCATCACCGCGCAGCACAAGCCCTACACCGGCAATCCGCAGGTGATCGCGGGCCTGCTGGCCGGCGAGATCCAGCTGGCGCTGCTGCCGCCGGGGCTTGCCACGCCGCACATCAAGTCGGGCAAGCTCAAGGCCATCGGCGTGACCTCGCCCGAACGCAGCCCGCTGGCCGCGGAGTTGCCGACCATTCGCGATGCCGACGTGCGCGGCGCCGACCTGGAAATCTGGACCGCGTTGGCCGCGCCAGCGAGCATGAAGCCGGCCGCGGTGGCCAGGCTCAATGCCGCGCTGGTCGAGGTGATCAGTTCACCGGAAGTGGCCGAGGCGCTGCTGAAGACCGGCTGGCAGGCGCAACCGGGTTCGCCCGATGCGCTGGCCCGGCGCATGCGCGCCGACACGACGCGCCTGGGCGGCGTGATCATCATGAAGGGCATCCACTCGGAGGCCTGACGGTACGGGTTCCCTCTCCCTCCGGGAGAGGGCAGGGTGAGGGCGCGACGGCATCAACCGCTGCGCGACACACGCCTCCTTGCCGCCCTACAGCAAGCGTGACACCTGCCTGGCCGCATCGATCAGCGCCGGCAGCATCGTCTCCTGCATCACCTTCGCGCTCGTGCGATTGGCCTGCCCGCTGATGTTGAGCGCCGCCACCATGCGGCCCTGCGGATTCACGATGGGCGCGGCCACCGAGATCAGGCCTTCTTCGAGTTCCTGGTTCACCAGGCACCACTGCTGCTTGCGCGCCTGTGCCACCTTGGCCATCAACGCATCGACATCGGTCACCGTGTGCTTGGTCAGCGCCTCGCGCTCCGAGGCTTCGAGCCGCGCGCGCACTTCGTCGTCTTCCAGGTCGGCCAGCAGCAGCCGCCCGAGCGACGTGCAGTAGGCCGGCAGGCGCGAGCCCACGCCCAGGCTGATGCGCATGATCTTCTGCGTCGGCACGCGCAGCACATAGACGATGTCGGTCGCGTCGAGCACGGCCGCCGAGCACGACTCCTGCACCTCTTGCACCAGCGCTTCCATCACGGGCTCGGCGCGGTTCCATATCGGCATTGAGGAGAGGTACGCAAAGCCCAGATCGAGGATGCGCGGCGTGAGCGTGAAGAGCTTGCCGTCGGTCACCACATAGCCCAGCGTCTGCAGCGTGAGCAGGATGCGCCGCGCGCCCGCCCGCGTGAGCCCGCTGCCGGCCGCCACTTCGCTCAGCGTCTGGCGCGGCGCGTTCACGCTGAACGAGCGGATCACCTGCAGCCCGCGCGCAAAAGACTGCACGTAGCTGTCGCCGGGGGCGGGTGTGTCGGTGTTATCGGGCTTCGGGGTCTGGGTTGCCATGGTGAGCGATCCTCTCTAGAATTCATTATACGAACAAATGTTCTTTAGACGAACATTTCCGAAGTCGGTTGAATTCTCACTCATCCCGGAGACAAGCTTCATGATCAACAAGATCGCGCGCTCGGTCGCCGATGCCCTCGCAGGCATCCAAGACGGCGCCACGGTTCTCATCGGCGGTTTCGGCACCGCCGGCATTCCCGGCGAACTCATCGACGGCCTCGTCGAGCAGGGCGCCAAAGACCTCACCGTCGTCAACAACAACGCGGGCAACGGCGAGACCGGCCTTGCGGCGCTGCTCGCAGCCGGCCGCGTGCGCAAGATCATCTGCAGCTTTCCGCGCCAGGCCGACAGCCAGGTGTTCGACGGGCTCTACCGCAGCGGCAAGATCGAACTCGAACTCGTGCCCCAGGGCAACCTCGCCGAACGCATCCGCGCGGCAGGCGCGGGCATCGGTGCCTTCTTCTGTCCCACCGGCTACGGCACGCAGCTCGCGGGCAACCGCGAAACGCGCGAGATCGACGGCAAGCAGTACGTGCTGGAGTACCCCATCCACGGCGACGTGGCGCTGATCAAGGCCGAGCGCGGCGACCGCTGGGGCAACCTGGTCTACCGCAAGGCCGCGCGCAACTTCGGTCCGGTGATGGCCATGGCCTCGAAGAAGACCGTGGCCACCGTGCACGACATCGCCGAACTCGGCACCCTCGACCCCGAGACCATCGTGACCCCGGGCATCTTCGTGCACCAGGTGGTGCGTATCGAACGCGTGGCGACGCAAGCCGGCGGTTTCAAGAAGGCAGCATGACCATGGCATACACCCGTCGCACCAAGGACCAACTCGCAGCCCGCGTCGCGCAGGACATCTTCGACGGCGCCGTCGTCAACCTCGGCATCGGCCAGCCCACGCTCGTGGCCAACCATCTGCCGCAGGGCCGCGAGGTCATCCTGCAAAGCGAGAACGGCATCCTCGGCATGGGCCCTGCGCCAGAAGCCGGCGAAGAAGACTACGACCTCATCAATGCTGGCAAGCAGCCCGTCACGCTGCTGCCGGGCGGCGCGTTCTTCCACCACGCCGACAGCTTCGCGATGATGCGCGGCGGCCACCTCGACATCTGCGTGCTCGGCGCGTTCCAGGTGTCGGCCACCGGCGACCTTGCCAACTGGCACACCGGCGAGAAAGACGCCATTCCCGCAGTGGGAGGTGCGATGGACCTTGCCATCGGCGCGAAGCAGACCTGGGTGATGATGGATCTGCTGACCAAGCAGGGCGCCAGCAAGCTGGTGAAAGAGTGCACCTATCCGCTGACCGGCATCGGCTGCGTCAAGCGCGTGTACTCCGACCTCGCCACGCTCGAATGCACGCCGCAGGGCCTGAAGCTCGTCGACCTTGTCGAGGGCCTGAGCCGCGAAGAACTCGAGAAGCTGGTCGGCCTGCCGATCGCTGCCTGATCCCATTCAAGTAATCAGAGAGACAACTCACATGACCAACCACGCCTTCATCTGCGACGCCGTTCGCACCCCCTTCGGCCGCTACGGCGGCTCGCTCAGCAGCGTGCGCACCGACGACCTCGGCGCCGTGCCGCTGCGCGCGCTGATGGAACGCAACAAGAACGTCGACTGGCAAGCCGTGGGCGACGTGCTCTACGGCTGCGCCAACCAGGCCGGCGAAGACAACCGCAACGTCGCGCGCATGTCCGCGCTGCTGGCGGGCCTGCCGATCGAACTCGGCGGCGCCACCATCAACCGCCTGTGCGGCTCGGGCCTTGATGCCGTCGGCTCCGCAGCCCGCGCCATCCGCGCCGGTGAAGCGGGCCTGATGATCGCCGGCGGTGTCGAAAGCATGAGCCGCGCCCCCTTCGTCATGCCCAAGGCCGAAAGCGCCTTCAGCCGCAACAACGCGGTGTACGACACCACCATCGGCTGGCGCTTCGTCAACAAGCTCATGAAGGCGCAGTACGGCGTCGACTCAATGCCCGAGACTGCAGAGAACGTGGCCACCGACTACAAGATCGGCCGTGAAGCGCAAGATCTGATGGCGCTGAACTCGCAACTGCGCGCCGTGGCCTCGCAGAAGTCCGGCTTCTTCGACGCCGAGATCGTGCCCGTGAGCGTGCCGCAGAAAAAGGGCGACGCGGTCATCGTCAACAAGGACGAGCATCCGCGCGAAACCAGCATCGAATCGCTCGCCAAGCTCAAGGGCGTGGTGCGTCCCGACGGCACCGTCACCGCAGGCAATGCCAGCGGCGTGAACGACGGTGCCTGCGCGCTGCTGCTGGCCGACGAAGCCAGCGCCGCCAGGCATGGCCTCACGCCGCGCGCCCGCGTGGTCGGCATGGCCACCGCCGGTGTGGCGCCGCGCATCATGGGCATCGGCCCGGCGCCCGCCACGCAGAAGGTGCTGGCGCTCACGGGCCTCACCATCGACCAGATCGACGTCATCGAACTCAACGAAGCCTTCGCGGCGCAAGGCCTTGCCGTGCTGCGCCTGCTGGGCCTGCAGGACGACGATGTACGCGTGAACATCAACGGCGGCGCCATCGCACTGGGCCACCCGCTCGGCGCCAGCGGCGCCCGCCTTGCCACCACCGCCGTCAACCAGCTCCACAAGGGCGGCGGCCGCTATGCGCTGTGCACCATGTGCATCGGCGTGGGGCAGGGCATTGCCGTGATTCTCGAACGCGTCTGACGCCACAGCACGAATACACAACAACAAGAAGCCAGCAAGCAAGCCATCGGAAGCCGCGCACACAGCGGCCCGATGGCTTTTTTTTAACCAAGAGGATTGAAAGAAGAGGATCAGAGAATGAAGCACACGAACACAACGCGCCGCAGCGTCGGCCTGGCCGCGCTGGCGCTTGCCGCCGCTGCACTGGTGCCCGCCACCGCATCGGCACAACAAGCCTTCCCCACCAAGCCCGTGCGCATCATCACGCCGTTCCCGGTGGGTGGCGGCCCCGATGGCGTGGCCCGCCTCGTGGCCGACAAGCTCTCGCGCGCCTGGGGCCAGCCCGTGGTGGTCGAGAACCGCCCGGGTGGCAATGGCTTCATCGCCATCGATGCCTTCAAGCGCGGCGCCAAGGATGGGCACGACATCATCGTGCTCGACAACGTGCACCTGGCCGCGTACCCCGCGCTGTTCAAGAAGCTGCCCTACGACACCGGCAAGGACTTCGACGCGCTGCTGCCGCTCTTCAAGACCTACTTCTTCTTCACCGTCTCCACCAACAGCAAGTACAAGACCATCGGCGACCTGATCGCCGACGCCAAGGCCAACCCCGGCAAGCTCGACTACGGCTCATGGTCCGTCGGCAACCCGGTGCACCTGGGCTCGGAGCTGTTCGAGTCGGCCACCGGCACGCAGATGGAGCACATCGTCTACAAGGAAACCACGCAGCTCTACACCTCGGTCGCGACCGGCGAACTGGCCTTTGCACTGGGCTCCAGCGCCACCGCCGGCCCGCTGCAGCGCGCGAACAAGCTGCGCTTTCTGGCCGCCGCGGCACCGCATCGCGTGGCCGCATTCCCTGACGTGCCGACCGTCAGCGAATCGGGTGGCCCGAAGGGCTTCGAGGTGATCGGCTGGAACGCCATCGCCGTGCCGAAGGGCCTGCCCGCGTCGGTCACGGAGAAGATCAAGCGCGACATCGAGAAGGGCCTGGCGGAACCCGACGTGCTGGAGAAGTTCAAGAGCTTCGGCTATGAGCCATTTCCGACGACTCGGCCGCAGTTCGATCAGTTCGTGGCGAGCGAGACGGCGCGGTTCACGGATGTGATTCGCAAAGCGAACGTTTCGCTGGACTGAGCGCGATCCGCTGCGGCAGGGCGCAAGGCCGTCGAGTTGAATCGGCCCTTATGCCTGCCGCTGCGCCGCGGTGCGGAACGGGCGCACGCTGTTCTTGCCGGACGGCAATTGCTGCTGCTGCGATCGCCCCCAGCCCTCGGGGAGTTCGTGCAACACCGCCTTTGCATCCAGCGAGCGAATGGCCACCGACGTATCGGCCGGAATCCGCCCCTGCGCCACCATCGCCTCGTAGCGCAAGGCGCAGACCCGCAGGAACGACGCGAAGTTGCCGACCTCGCCGCGCGCCGCGACAAGCTCGTCGTAAAGCCGCTCGATGAGCTGCACCACGACCATGCCGTCGCGTTGCGCGATTTCCTCCAACACCTGCCAGAACAGGTTTTCGAGCCGGATGCTGGTGACCACGCCGTGCAGCCGCACCGAGCGCGTGCGCGCGTCGTAGCTTTGCGGATCGGCACTGATGAAGACTTCGCACATGGGCGGCCTCCTTTCGGGGTGAGGTGGGCGACGCACGCACTGTAGCGCCGCCCGTCGAGCCGTGGGGCTCGGTCAGTGCTCGATGCGCGTGCCCAGCACCACGAGGAACTGCGCGAGCCACGCCGGGTGCGCAGGCCAGGCTGGCGCGGTGACGAGGTTGCGGTCGGTCACGGCCTGGTCGACCGGAATGCCCATGTACTCGGCACCCGCCAGCTCCACTTCGACCTGGCAGGCCGGGTAGGCGGAGACCTTGCGGCCCTTGAGCAGCCCCGTGGCCGCGAGAAGTTGCGCGCCGTGGCAGACCGCCGCCACCGGCTTGTCGGCCGAGAGAAAGTGCCGCGTGATCTCGACCACGCGGCTGTGCATGCGCAGGTATTCGGGCGCACGTCCACCGGGGATGACGAGCGCGTCGTAAGCCTCGGGGCGCACATCGGCGAAGTTGGCGTTCAGCGTGAAGCGGTGACCCGGCTTCTCGCTGTAGGTCTGTGCGCCTTCGAAGTCGTGGATGGCGGTGTGCACCCAGTCGCCGGCCTTCTTGTCGGGTGCCACCGCATGCACCGTGTGGCCCACGGCGAGCAGTGTTTGAAAGGGCACCATGGTTTCGTAGTCTTCGCCATAGTCGCCGCAGAGCATCAGAATCTTGCGAGCCATTTCGTTTGTCTCCTTCAGAATGAAGTTGGAAGCCGGTTCGTGCGTATGCGCCGACCGTCTTCGTATTATTCGAAGCACGGGTGCGCAGCGGGTAGCAGCCGGCTGTGACTTGCAACCCAGACACCGTCTCTTCTTTTTCAACCGGATTGCCAATGCCATGACCCTGGACGAGTACTTCGAGGAAATCGACGCTCCTCTTTTCGCGGAGCTTGGACTGCTGCCAAGGGAAGAAGCGACCGAATTGACGGAAAGCCTGAGCGGCCATCCGCTCGTCGAAACGCTGCAAGGCTTCGCGCTGGACGACCCCGATACCAGCGACCATCACCTGCTGCTGGGCAGGGCGCCGCTGGAAGGCTGCGTGCTCTTTCTGGCGCACGACGGCCAGAGCCGCGTGGTCTTCGATTCGCTGGACAGTTTTCTGCAGGCGGCACGGGAAGCCGGCGAGCAAGGGGACGAGTTGCGCGACCTTCATCCTGAAGGCTCGCCGGTTGCCAGTGATCAACGTGCCCTGAGCGCGCTGATCAACGACTTGCTGGATGACGGAACGCTCACCGATGTGGTGGTCGCGTTGATTCCGTCACTCGATCTGCTCGACCTCGCGCTGCTGGAGCGGCTGGCGAACGATGAGGACTTCTTTCTTGGAGAAGCGGTGGCTGTCGAGATCGCACGGCGGCCCACACAGGCGCTGGCGCTTATTGCACAAATGTGCGCCGCGCACCCTCACACGCAGGTGGCGCAAGCGGGCAAGCGTGCAACCGAGCGCGTGGCGCGCGTCCTTGACCAGCCCTGATCAACCTGAAGGGCAAGCCGAAGAAAAATAATTTTCGAGTGCCTGCTCCGTCGCGTGCCTGGCCTCGGCCACGGCCTCCGCGCCAAGGCCCGTGCCTTGAACGGAGAAGAACTTCAGGTCGTGCAGACCGATGGTGCCCAGGATGGTTGCCAGGTACGGCGTCAGAAAGTCCGGCTGCCGCGCGCGCTCCCCCGAATATCTTCCGCCAGAGGCCACTGCCACAAAGACCGGGCGGTCGTGCAGCGTGCCGACCTTGCCTTGCGCGCCCACGTTGAATGTCCGGCGGGCCCGCACGACGTGATCGATCCATGCCTTCAGTGCAGAGGGGATGCTCAGGTTGTGCATAGGGGTGCCGATGACCACGACATCGGCACTCTCCAGTTCCTGGATCAGTTCCTCGGACCGCGCGACGGAGCCCTCGCGACCGATTGACGCGGTGGACGAATGCTGGGCCAGCGCGTAGTTGGCATCGATGTGCGGCAGGCCGGCATTGCCAAGCGCTCGATGGGTCCGCGTCGCCGTTGGCTCGCCCCTCAGCAGCCATTCGATGATCTTCCGGGCGAGCCTGTCGCTCTCGGAGGCTTGCCCGCGAGGACTGCAACTGACATGCAGGATTTTCACGATCGGTCCATTTCCAGGTTCTGTTGAATGCCGTCGATCCTAGGATTTACATGGCTCATTCCACAGGGCCATGAAAAGAGATTGCGATTGAGCCATGATGGACGGAAGATGGCGCGAACCCGAGCCACCCATGACCATCAAGAAACCCAGCAACATCTCGCCGTTGGACCCCGCGTCGACCGAGCCCCTGTACCGGCAGATCTACGACCGGGTCCTGGGGGCCATCAGCAGCGGATTGCTGAAGCCGGGAGACCGCATTCCGTCGGCGCGTGCGCTGACCAAGGAAATGGGCCTGGCCAGAGGCACCATCGACACCGCCTATTCCCTGCTCGCCGCCGAGGGCTACATCCAGGCCCGGGGGCAGGCGGGCACGGTGGTCACGCCGGGACTCAAGCCGCGAATGCCCGTTGCAAATGCGGCGCCTGTACCCGAGGCTCGAAGCGCCGCACCCAGTTTTCGCCCGGACTCGATCCTTCCGTTCCAGATGGGCCTGCCTGCGCTGGATGTCTTTCCCCGAAAGATCTGGGCACGTCTGGGCGCGCGGTGCGTTCGCGCGATGCAGCCATCGGACATGACGCATCCCTCGGTGTATGGCCAGCAGATGCTGCGCTCCGAGATCGCGGCCTATCTCCAGGTGTCGCGCGGCATCAACTGCGCGCCTTCGCAGGTGTTCGTGACATCGGGCTACCGCCACAGCATCGAGCTGATTGCCCTTGCCTTGCTGAAGCCGGCAGACCGCGTGTGGGTCGAAGACCCGGGCTATCCGCCCACGCGCGAATTGCTGGCGCAGATGCAGATGGCGGCCGTTGCGGTGCCGGTCGATGGCGAGGGCATGGTCGTTGCCGAGGGCATCAGGTTGGCGCCGCGGGCGCGCGCGGCGGTGGTCACGCCCGCGCACCAGAGTCCGCTGTGCGTGTCCCTGTCGTTGCCCCGGCGCGTGGCGCTGCTGGACTGGGCCGCGCGAAACAACGCATGGATCATCGAGGACGACTACGACGGCGAGTACCGGTATGTGAGCCGTCCCTTGCCCGCGTTGAAGAGCCTGGACCGCGATGGGCGGGTGCTCTATGCGGGCACGTTCAGCAAGGTGCTTTTTCCGAGCCTTCGGCTGGCCTATCTCGTGGTGCCCGAAACGCAGGTCGAGCGCTTCGAGCAGGTCATCCAGACTTTTGCGGGAGGCAGCCCCGAACTCACGCAGTCGATCGTCACGGCGTTCATCACGCAGGGGCACTTCGCGCGCCATATCCAACGGATGCGCAAGCTCTATGCCGAACGCAGGGACGCGACGAAGGCCGGCCTGGAAAGCGTGCTGGGGCAACACATGCGCATCGACCCGCAGCCGGGCGGCATGCATCTGATCCTGCGCCTGAAGGGGCGACGTTCAGACCGGCTGCTGGTGGCACGCATGCGGGAAGAAGGCCTGTACGCGGAAGCATTGACGGACTGGACCACGGGCGGCCAAGGCGCCTCGGCATTGCTTGTCAATTTCACGAACGTCGATTCGCAGGCCACCGCCGAGAAGCTCGGAAAACGCATCTTGCGTCTGCTGTGACGGTGGCAGCGTCGGCCTGCCGCGCGTTGCAGGCGATAAAAATCATGGACTAGAACACAACACGGATCATGGCTCTTTCGATATGGACCAAGATCCAGCACGATGACGTCCTTGCCAACCAACACACACAAGGATTCATCATGAGCAATCGCATCGACTACACCAAGGCTTCGCCAGAGGTCTACAAGGCTTTCGGCGGCGTGTACGTCGCCCTCCAGAAGAGCGGCCTTCCCAAGGAACTGGTCGATCTGGTCTACCTGCGGGTCTCGCAGATCAACGGCTGCGCCTATTGCATCGACATGCACTCCCGCGACCTGCTCAAGTCGGGCCTGGCGGTAGACAAGCTGGTGCTGGTGCCGGTGTGGCACGACGCCGGCGAGGTGTTCAGCCGCCGCGAGCGCGCCGCGCTCGCCTGGGCCGAAACCGTCACCCGCGTGGCCGAGACGGGCGTTCCCGATGCGGACTACGAGGCCGCCGCCGCCGAGTTCAACGACAAGGAGCTTGCCGATCTCAGCTATGCGATCGGCCTGATGAATGCCTTCAACCGTTTCGGGATCGGCTTTCGCGTGAAGCCCGCCGCGGCCGTAGCTGCTGCTGCCGCCGCCAAGGCCTGAGAAGCAAGCGGATCTGTCACCCATGGCATGGACACTGCTGGGCATCGCGGGGCTTCTTGAAATTGCCTTTGCCTTTTTCATGAAATCGTCGGAAGGCTTCACGCGATGGATGCCCGCACTGGCGACGGTGGCCACCGGCTTGTCGAGCGTGGTTCTTCTTTCATTTGCACTGCGCACATTGCCGATGGGAACCGGCTACGCGGTCTGGACGGGCATCGGTGCGGCGGGCACGGCCGTTGTGGGCGTGGTGGTGCTGGGCGACTCCGCGGCACCCCTGCGGCTGCTTTGCATTGCGCTCATCCTGGCGGGCGTGATCGGGCTCAAGCTGGTGTCGGAGCACTGACTGAGGCGCGTGCCGGGGCCGCCCTACCAGAAGCGGATGCGGTGCGTTGATACATGCAGCGGCAGCCCAGTGCCGGCGAGGGACGTCACAGAACTGCCTTTTGAGACCACTAGTCTTGCTCAGGGTTTTCCCGTATCTCCGGGCCAGCCCCATCCAGACAACCTCAAAGACACAAACATGAAGACCTCCAAGCTCGCCCTCGCTGCCGCATTCGCCGTTCTGGCCGTGGCTTCCGCCCAAGCCCAGCAATCTGTCGGCCGCACGCGCGAAGCCGTCCAGGCCGAAGCCGTCGCCGCAGCCCACGCACCGAACCAGAACGTCACCCGCGGTTCGCGCGGTGCCGATCCGTTCACTTCCACCGCCGATCCCGAAGCCGTCTACAAGCAGGCCGTGGAAACGGCGCACGCGCCCAACCAGAACGTGACGCGCGGCTCGCGTGGTCCCGATCCGTTCACGTCCAGCCGCGATCCGGCACAGGTCTACCAGGAAGCCGTGGCCACCGCCGCTGCGCCCGACCAGAACGTGACCGGCGGCTCGCGCGTGAACAGCAAGGTGATCTCGACGATGCAGAACCCGGCGCTGACGGCCGCTCAAGGCAAGTAAGTCAACACCGGGGGCGTGTCGTCGCCCCGGGCCGGGGCCGGGGAAATAATGGCGTCGCTGCACTGCAAGCAAGGACTCCCCCATGGCCCAGAACATCTACGACACGCCCGCCTTCTTCGAGGGCTACCAGCAACTGCCGCGCTCGGTGCATGGCCTCGACGGTGCGCCCGAATGGCCCGCGCTGCGTGCGCTGGTGCCGCGCCTGCAGGGCCTGCGGGTGGTGGACCTTGGCTGCGGCCTCGGCTGGTTCTGCCGGTGGGCGCGCACGCAGGGCGCAGCATCGGTGCTCGGGCTCGACGTGTCGCAGCGCATGCTCGAAAAGGCCGGGGCCTTCGGTGCGGACAGCGCCATCACCTATGAGCGCGCGGACCTCGACGAACTGGCGTTGCCGTCGCAGTCATTCGACTTTGCCTACAGCTCGCTCGCCTTTCACTACATCGAAGACCTCTGCACGTTGTTGGGCACGGTGCACGCCGCGCTGGTGCCCGCAAGCCGGCTGGTGTTTTCGATCGAGCATCCGATCTTCATGGCGCCCCGCACGCCGGGCTGGCATACCGACGCCCAGGGGCGCAAGTCATGGCCGCTCGACAGCTATCAGATGGAAGGGCCGCGCACCACGAACTGGCTGGCCGAAGGCGTCATCAAGCAGCACCGCACGATGGGCACCTTGCTGAACACGCTGGTGCACGCGGGCTTTCACATCGATCACGTGCAGGAGTGGGGGCCGACCGACGCGCAGGTGGCGGCGGTGCCGTCGCTGGCTGAAGAGCGCGAGCGGCCGATGATGCTGCTGGTGAGCGCCAGCCGGTAGAGCTGCGCTCACTCATTCGCCGCCGCAGGGCGGCCACAGCAAGGAAGGGCTCAGGCGGCGTAGGCCTGGGACGAAAGCCGTTGCAGCATCGCGGTTTGTCGTACGTCCTCGGCGTCTCGCAGGCTCTTGGCGGCACGGGTCGCGACGTAGGCCACGTACAGGGTTTCGATGGCCTTGGCCCAGTCATGCGCCTTCTGGGAAATGCCTTCGGGTTTCACGGACGAGCCGGTGACGGCGTTGGTCGAGAGATCGTCGTCCGGACGGGCCGGTACATCGAATCCCACTTTGCTGAGGATGCTGGCTTTTTGAAGGATGGTGAGCATGCGGCTGGCCCTCGGTATTCATCGCGTTTGCAGGTTACTGGCAGTCTGGGGAGCAGCGCTATCCGCCGTATGACGTATGCGCCTCTCGCCTGAAATCGGTTCCTGGTTCGTGGCTTTCAAGTTCCGTGCCATCAACAAACCAGGGCCGCTTTCCGGTGGCGGGCGCCATGCGTCGAGTTTCCCCTGTGCATGACCGGTAAATCGGGCTGCCTAGGTGAAACAACGATTGGGACTAACCCTCAAGCGGTGCGCGAGTGGCACCGGCCACGCTCAGGTTGGAGCCGCGTTTTTCCACACCAGCGTGGCGGCCGTCAGGTCTTCGAGCGCGCTGCCCACCGCCTTGAACACGGTGCGTTCTTCATCGCGCGCACGGCCTGTGCGTTCGCCGCGGCACAGTTCGGCCAGCGTGCCCTGAACGTCTTGCGCGTGCAGCGTGCCGGCGGCCATCGCGTCGAGCAGGTCGCCCGATTTCTGCAGTGCCTCGTTCGTGTCGACATAAGTGCGTGCCCCGGCGAAGCACTGCACATCGGCTTCGCGCATCGCGGGCGTGAAGCTGCCGATCAGGTCGAGGTGCGAGCCCGGCGCGAGCCATTCGCCGCGCACCAATGGCGCGGTGGCCAGCGTGGCGCAGCTCACGATGTCGGCGTGGTCGCGCACGGCCGTTTCGAGGTCGGCGGCGGCCCGCGCATTCCAGCCCTCGGCGCGCCATTGCGCGGCCAGTGCCTCGGCGCCTTCGATGCGGTGGTTCCACACCCACACTTCATCGATGGGTCGCACGCTCGCATGCGCGGCCGGCAGCATGCGCGCGATGCGGCCGGTGCCCAGCACCAGCAGGCGGCGCGCATTCTTGCGCGCAAGAAACGACGCGCCGAGCGCCGAAGCGGCGGCCGTGCGGCGCGCGGTGATCTCGTTGCCATCCATCATCGCCAGCGGCACGCCGGTGCGCGCGTCGTACAGCACGTAGGTCGCATGCAGGCCGGGCAGGCCGCGCGCACTGTTGCCGGGAAAGATGTTGATGGTCTTGATGCCGAGAAAGCCCGCATCGCTCCACGCCGGCATGATGAGCACCGTGCCCTTGCTGCTGCTTGGGTCCGCACCCGCCGTCTCGATGCTGTGCACATGGCGCGGCGGCACCTGCGCCTCGGCCGCGAAGGCTTCGCGCAGCGCGGGCACGAGCCGGTCGAAGTTCAGGGGTGCGCGCGTGGCGGCTTCGTCGAAGTGTGTCATTGCCGTCATTGTTGCGGGACCGGGCGCATCGAGGCTTCGAAGAAGTCCATCAATGCCCGGCGGTAGGTGTGGCCGAATCTCTGGGCCGTCATCGGTTCGAGGTGGCCGGCGCCTGGCACTTCGATCAGGCGTTTGGGCTCGCGCGCATCGGCCAGCAGCCGCTGCGAATGCGTGGGCGGAATCACCTTGTCCGCCGTGCCGTGGATCAGCAGCAGCGGAATCGGCGAGATCGCCGCGACGAACTTCGACGCCGCGTAGGTGTCGCTGACCAGCAGGCCCGCGCCCGACAGCTTGTCGTTGGCAATCGCCGAGTACGAGTAGAAGGTCGACTCGATGGCCGCGGCCTTCACGCCCGCGCGATTGCCCGAGCCCACGACCGCAATGGCGTTGGTGCCGCCCAGGCTCTGCCCGAAGACGAACAGCCGCTCGGGGTCGACATCGACGCGCGAGCGCACGTGGTTCAGCGCGGCGTTGGAATCCTCGAACACGCCCTTGGGTTCTGGCTTGCCTTCGGATTCGCCGTAGCCGCGGTAGTCGAACACGAAGACGTTGTAGTCATGCTCCGGCAGCCAGGCCACGAAGCGCCAGTGCGTGCTCATGTTCTGCGCGTTGCCGTGGAAGTGAACCACCGTGCCCTTGGCTTCCTTCGGGTTCTTGCGATCCGTGGCGGGAAGAAACCAGCCGCTCAGGCGCGTGCCGTCGGCGCTGTTGAACTGGACGGGTTCGTAGCGCAGGCCCAGCACATCGGGCGTTTCATAGCGCACGCTGTCGGGGTAATAGAACATCGACTGCACACAGCCGGCCAGCAGGAGCGGCACCGCGCACAGCGCGCGCCTGCACCAGCGGTGGACTGCTGCGTGGCCCGTGGTCATGGCCGTGGGGCTTTCACGGCGCGGTTCTCCGCGAGCATGTTGCAAAAGAGGGCGCCTTGCTCGATGGCATCGTCCAGTGCCACGTGCGTGTGCGGCAGCTTGTCGAACCAGCGCCGTGGCATCGCGCGCTTGGTGCTGTCGCGGTAGCCGATCTTCAGCATCGCCATCGCGAACGACTTCATGTCGAGCGCCGAGTGGCTGAACGGGCTCTCGCCCGCGAAGCGGATGAGATACCAGTAGACGAACATGAAGTCGAAGCCCGCGGGGTAGGCCACGAACACCGGCCGGCTGGGCAGCCCCTTGAGCCAGCTCACGTAGTTCTTCATGGCGTGCGCCGGGTCTTGCAGGTCCGAGCGGCACGCGGCCCAGGCCTCGGGTTGCGTCTTCCACCACGCGGCGGTCCTGGGGTCGGCTTCGGCGCCGGGCAAGGTGTGCAGGTTGGCGCTGAAGGTGGAGATGAGTTGCTTGTCCGCCGTGTAGGCGGCCGAGCCGAAGCTCAGCATCGAATGCGGGCCGGGGATGGGGCCGTCGGATTCGACGTCTGTGCTGATGTAGGTTTCTGTCATGTGTTGTTGGTGTCAGGTGCTCTTGAGGGCATTTTTTCTTGATGCCTTGTTGGCGAGTACCTCGCCCAATGGCTTGTCTGCAGCCTTGCGCCATCTGCGCGGCGGGGTGCCCTTCACCCGCCCTTCGATTTGTGCCAACTGATCGTCGGTGTGCGAAGCGATGGCTGCCGTGAGCAAGGTGTCCTGCAAATGGCGTTCCGCCCGGTTCGCCCGGGCCTTGGCCAGGGGGATTCCCTTGCGCGATGCCTCGCTGTTTTCGGCGTAGACGTTTCGCCTGTCCTTGGTGTAGCTGAGTTGTTTCTTCTCTTGAGGCGTTTTCATGGCGGGCAGCTTCCCTCTGTTTGTTCGAAGTCAGTCGATGCCAAGAATCGACGGAACCGACCGCTCAAGCTCTTCAACCAGCTCCGGGTCCATGTATTTGTATTCGTCCGGAATGTCGAGCACGTGGATCGGCTTGCCTTCCAGCATGCGCGTGAACTCGGCCACCAGCCGCGACTTGTGTTTTTCTTCCATCACGAGGATCACATCGGCCCATTCGATGTCGTCGATGGACACCTTGTGCCGTGCATTCGGGCTGGTGCCGGCCGAGCGTGCCGAGATCAGCGGATGCCGGCGCCAGAGCTGTTCGGCCGTGGGGCTGCGCCATTGGTTGCGGCTGCAGATGAAGAGAACGTTGCGCATGGATCAATCAGGTGCGAGCTTCGGGCAGTGGGAAGGCATGCAGGTCTTGCCAGCGGCCGGATGAGTTTTCAATGAGCATGACTTCCGTGCACGTCGCATGCACAGGGCCTGATGCAAGGAGTCGTGCCTGCAATTCGACGGCCGCTGCATCCGCATCGAGCGCGTTGCCATGCGCCACGGACAGATGCGGGATCACGCCTTCGAACGCACCCTCATAAGGTGGGAAGTTGGGGAAGGCCTCTGCCAGCGCCAATGTCATCGCGACGAACGGCCCGGCCGGCTCCGGCGCAAGGTAGGCCGTTTCCGGAAAGCGCCCGACCTTGCTTAACGCAAACGAGAACGAAGGTGTGTGGCTCAGCACGCGCTGTGCGAGCGCCAGCACGTCCGGCGTGATCAGCGCCGGGTCCATGAACGGAACCAGCACGGTGATGTGTGCCGGCACGCCGAGCACGACGGTGGCGTCATACCGGCGGCGCAGGTCGCCCACGAGCGATTCGGCTGCCGGGACCTTGACTGCGAATGCGGAGATGGCCATCGGCGCGGAGGATAGCTCAGGCGCTGGCGATGCGGCTCCATTCGATGCCGTGCTTCGCCAGGTACTTGCGAAGGCGGTCCGCATCGTTCACCACGCTGCGTTGCTCGCGCGAAGCCTGGAAGAGTTGTCGCCCCGCATCGGAAAGGCTGCGTGATTGCCGGCACACGCGGACCACCGCTTCGAGCTGCAGCCTGTCGAACAGGTCGAGCGCAGCCGCGCGTTCATCGCCGAGCAGCGTGTCCAGATCGATGTCGCTATCGCTCGCCGCTGTGAGCGGCCCCGCGTGCTTCCACAGCCACCGCAGCCGCGCGATCTCCGCCTCGACCAGCGCCACCGGAATGCGCCCGCCATCCGCCAGCGTGGCCAGCCGCGTCACGCTGGCCGAGAGGTCGCGGAAGTTGCCGCTCCACACGGCTTCGCCGCTTTGTGCGAAGCGCAGATAGGCCGCACGAGCCTCGGCGTTGAAGCGCACCACGCGGTGGTTCTCGCTCGCGTGAATGGCCAGCAGGTGGTCGATGTTGGGCTCGATGTCTTCGGGCCGTTGCGCGAGGCCGGGCAGGTCATACGTCCACAGGTTGATGCGTGCGAACAGGTCTTCGCGAAAGCGGCCCTGCGCCACGTCGCTGCGCAGATCGCGGTTGGTGCCGGCGATGAGCTGGAAGTCGCTCTCCACTTCCTTGTCCGCGCCCACGGGGAAGAAGCGCTTTTCTTCGATGGCCTTCAGCAGCATCGCCTGTTCGTCGAGGCCCAGTTCGCCGATCTCATCGAGGAACAGCGCGCCCTGGTGCGCGGTGCGCAGCAGTCCGGGCCGGTCGCTCGCCGCACCTGTGAAGGAACCCTTCTTGTGCCCGAACAGCGTGGACGCCGCGCCGTCGCCGCGCAGCGTGGCGCAGTTCACCTCGACGAACGGTCCGGTCATCTGGTGGCGCGCCTGCTTCAGCTCGAACATGCGCCGTGCCAGGAAGGACTTGCCCGCGCCGGTCGGCCCGATCAGCAGGATGGGCGCGCGTGAGCGCACGGCCACGCGCTCGATCTCGTCGATCAGTGCGTTGAAGCGCGCGTTGCGCGTGGCAATGCCGCTCTTGAGGAAAGCGACCGCGTCGCGCTGCTCGGCGTCGAAGCGGCGCGCGATCACGTCGTAGCGCGACAGGTCCAGGTCGATCAGCGTGCACTTGCCGGCTTCGCCTTCGCGCTGCCGCTTGGGCGGCGAGGTCTGCGCCAGCACGCCGGGCACCACGCGCGATTCGGACAGCAGGAACATGCAGATCTGCGCGACGTGCGTGCCAGTGGTGATGTGCGTCCAGTACTGCTCGCGCTCGGTGTCGAAGGTGTAGGCGCGGGCCCAGTCGTACAGGCGCGTGTAGACCTCGCCGAAGTCCCACGGGTCAGCAAGCTCGATGGGCACCAGGTTGACGGTGGTCTCGGGCGAGACGGAAACGATGTCGGCCTTGACCACTTCGGCCAGCGCCTTGTGTCGCAGCGTGTAGAGCAGCTCCATGCGCGCGACGACCATGTCTTCGTGCTGGGCGAGCGAGACGGTGGGCCGCCACTTGTTCCAACGGCCGGCGCCCTGGCCGGCATCGAGCTGGGTGCCGAGAAAGCCGATGACGACGATGGGTTTCTTCATGTTTGGATAAATAGCTATCCAAAATTATAAGAAATCTAGATAAATCTCAAGATCGAGAACAGATCGAAAGTTCTTGAGAAGAAGAAATTTCAATCAAATCAATGAGTTAGAGGCGAGCCACGCGACGCGATGGAAACCTGGCACACCCGTTGCAATAAGGATCACACATTCAAGAAATCAGACACAAGAAAACAACCACAAGGAGAAGTCACGATGGCCAACCTTCAACTCTTTCAAACCCTGCGCGGTGCCCTGGTGCCCGCGACGGATGCCCGCAACGAAGCGGGTGGCGCGGCCTATGCCCTGTCGCCGAAGCACCAGCTGGCGCAGCTCGCCGCGACCGGTTGCCTGAACAACACGTTCTACGCGCAAGCGCAGGACCAGCTCGATGCCGTGATGGCCCTGGCCCGCGAAGTCGATCCGCTGTTCGTTGCCAAGACGGCCGTGTACGCACGCCGTGCCGGCCACATGAAGGACATGCCGGCGCTGCTGGCCGCGACGCTCGCCAAGCGCGACGTGGCGCTGCTGGCCCAGGTGTTCGGCCGCGTGATCGACAACGGCAAGATGCTGCGCAACTTCGTGCAGATGCTGCGTTCGGGGGCCGTGGGCCGCAAGTCGCTCGGTACGCGTCCGAAGAAGCTCGTGCAGCAATGGCTGCTTCAAGCGTCCGAAGCGCAACTGCTGAACGCCTCGGTGGGCAACACGCCTTCGCTGGCCGACGTGGTGAAGATGGTTCACCCCAAGCCCGCCGAAGCATGGCGCGCCGCGTGGTTCGCATGGCTGATCGGTCGTCCGTATGCGCTGGAGGCACTGCCTCCGCAGACGCAGGCGTTCGAACGCTTCAAACAGGACCGTTCGCTCGAAGTGCCTGATGTGCCGTTCCAGATGCTGACCGCGCTGGAGCTGGATACGCAGGCCTGGGCGCAGATCGCGCAGCGTGGCTCGTGGCAGATGGTGCGTCAGAACCTGAACACCTTTGCGCGCCATGGCGTGTTCGCACTGCCGGGCCTCGCGCATGCGGTGGCCGCCAAGCTGCGTGACCCGCAGGCCGTGGCCAAGGCCCGTGTGCTGCCGTACCAGCTGATGGCGGCCTACACCGCAACCGGCACCGAGGTGCCGCACGTGGTGAAGGAAGCGCTGCAGGACGCGATGGAACTCGCGCTGGCCAATGTGCCGCAGTTCGAGGGCCGCGTGGTGGTGTGCCCCGACGTGTCGGGCTCCATGAGCTCGCCAGTGACGGGTCACCGCGGTACGGCAACCACTGCGGTGCGTTGCATCGACGTGGCTGCGCTGGTGGCTGCCGCCGTGCTGCGCCGCAATGCGGATGCGCGTGTGCTGCCCTTCGAGACGAAGGTGGTGCCGTTGAAGCTGAATCCGCGTGATTCGGTGATGACCAACGCGGCCAAGCTGGCGACGGTGGGCGGTGGCGGTACCTCGTGCAACGCACCGCTGGCATTGCTGAACCACGAGAAGGCGCAGGCCGATCTGGTGGTGCTGGTGTCGGACAACGAATCGTGGGCCGACCGTGCCCGTGGCCGTGGTACCGCGACCATGCAAGAGTGGGATGCGTTCAAGAAGCGCAACCCGAAGGCGCGGATGGTGTGCATCGACATCCAGCCTTATGCGACCACCCAGGCGCAGGAGCGCGACGATGTGCTGAACATCGGCGGCTTCAGCGACGAAGTGTTCAAGCTGCTGGCGGTGTATGCCGCGGGTGGCCTGGGCGCAGACCACTGGGTGGGTGTGATCGAAGAGACTTCGATCTGAGAGAAAGAAGAGAGGGCGCCGTGGGCCTTGGCTTGCGGTGCCCGATCCGAAGAAATTGAACGTCGTCGTTCGGCGAATGCAGGTGTGACTACATCACCAATCCGATGTCGCACCGACTGTTTGTCGCTGAACGGGGATGAAAGTTTTTGTGCGAATGCAGGCAGGACTACATCTTGGTTTGACCAGGGTTCGAATCCCGGCGCCGGTTCTCCGGCGTGGTCTACGTCTTGTCATCCTTGTTGCACTGTTTTTTGCAGCGAATGCTGGCGGAACTACAGCCTCCAACGCTCGGGGTCGCGGGTTCGAATCCCGCCGGTCGAAAGACCGTAGCTCAGTGGCTAGAGCACGACTGTTTCGTCGATTTTTGTCGCTGCTTTTTTGTTTTGAGGTGAATGCAGGCAGGTTTACAGGTCAGAGCGTCATGGCTGTGCCATGAAGGTCCCGGGTTCAACCCCCGGTCTGCTTCGGCAGATAGCTCAGCGAAACAACCCGTCGCTCCTCGTCACCTCTTTTCGTTGTCGTTGAACAGAAAGAAGATATGTTGGAAGAAGATCGCCCCCAGGAACGGATCGCCTACGTGCTGAGCGGCACCGGCTGGGCCACGTTGAGCTTTCGCGCCGATGCCGGTCCCATGGACTTCGCGGTGTCGTACCTGCACGATTCGCTGGGCGACCTGGCGCGCATGGGGCTCGACCTGGTGAAGGGTGCATCGCACGCCACGGCCATCTTCATGGACGAGCCCGGAGAAGTTCACCTCATGGTGACGGGCGACAAGGAAGACCTGGCTTTCGAGCTGCGCCGCTATCGCGATTGGGCAAGCTGGGGCATCACCGCCATGGACGATTACGAGGTCCTGGACCACGGCACCATCCGGCGCGTGGAACTGGTGCGCAACATCCACGCGATCCTGGGGCGGATCCATGTGGACGTGGGGCTCGCGAAGTACCGCGAGCTTTGGGTGGAGCACGACTTCCCGCTCCGGGCATACGAAGGACTCATCGCTGCATTCAAGAAGCAGCCGTGGGCCTCCTGCAAGTAGAAATTGAACAGAGAGAAGAGAAGGAATAAAAAATGACGAACTACAAGATCCACGAAGTGGCCAACGGCGTCCCCGTGAAGATGTGGACGAACGGCGTGCCCGTGGAAGACGAAGCGCAAAAGCAGCTCGAGAACGCCGCGCGCCTGCCCATCGTGTTCAAGCACATCGCGGCCATGCCTGACGTGCACTACGGCATCGGTGCGACCGTGGGTTCGGTGATCCCGACCTTCAAGGCCATCATTCCCGCTGCGGTGGGCGTGGACATCGGCTGCGGAATGATGGCGTGCAAGACCACGCTCAATGCGCGCGACCTGCCCGATAACCTGGGCCCGCTGCGTTCGGCGATCGAGAAGGCCGTGCCTCACGGATCGAACCCCAAGCGCATGGGCCGCGACAAGGGCTCGTGGGAAACGCCGCCCGACGAAACCGATGCCGCCTGGGCCAAGCTGGTGGACGAGTTCGATGCCATCTGCGAGGACTACCCGCGCATCAAGAACACGAACAACCACAAGCACCTGGGAACGCTGGGAACCGGTAACCACTTCATCGAGGTGTGCCTGGACGAAGCGGGCGCCGTGTGGTTCATGCTGCACTCGGGTTCGCGTGGCGTGGGCAATGCCATCGGTACGCACTTCATCGAACTCGCGAAGAAAGACGCCGAGCTGCACCAGCGCAACCTGCCCGATCAGGACCTGGCGTACTTCGAGGAAGGCGCCAAGTACTTCGGTGACTACGTGCGTGCGGTGGGCTGGGCCCAGAAGTTCGCGCGTGCCAACCGCGAAGTGATGATGCAGCGCGTGGTCGCGGCCGCGCGCAAGGTCATCACCAAGCCCTTCGAGGCGCATGTGGAAGCGGTGAACTGCCACCACAACTACGTGAGCCGCGAGACGCACTTCGGTGAAGACGTGCTCGTGACCCGCAAGGGCGCGGTGAGCGCCAAGGCCGGCGAGCTGGGGATCATCCCCGGCAGCATGGGCGCCAAGAGCTACATCGTGCGCGGAAAGGGCAACCCCGAGAGCTTCATGAGCTGCAGCCACGGCGCCGGTCGAAAGATGAGCCGTACCAAGGCCAAGAAGCTGTTCACCATCGCCGACCAGATCGCGGCGACCGAAGGCGTCGAATGCCGAAAAGACGCCGACGTGATCGACGAGATTCCGATGGCCTACAAGGACATCGATGCGGTGATGGCGGCGCAGGAGGACCTGGTGGAGGTGGTTTACACGCTCAAGCAGGTTGTCTGCGTGAAGGGTTGAGCATGGGCATCGAGTACCGCGTCAAGGTCGCTTTGCCGTCGCGCGATGTCGCGCACGGCATTTGCAGGAAGGCCGGCATCGGCGGCCATCTGAACGTCGAGGGTGAGCGTGCGGATTTCTATCCGGCGCCGCCGTCGACGCCTTCGGAATGGGCGCAGGCCTCGGTCAGCATCGACGCCGATGGCTTTGTCGTTTGTCTGCTTGCGAACAGCAGCTTTGCGCGACAGGTGCTCGGCAGCATCGTTCAACTCGCCGCGGGCGAAGGTGTCGTGACAGTGGAAGAGCTATAGCTATAGAAGGCAATCGGAAGATCCGGCCTGCCTTCGTAGCAACGTATTGCGAAGGTTTGAAGAAAAATGAAAAGCAACAAGCAACGCCGTGCCGAGATCAAGGCACATCGCCGCCAACGTGCGGCGGCGCTGGCCACGCACTCGTTCAAGCCGGATGTCCGGCTGCCACGGGTCGGGGCCCATGCCTCGGACGACGAACTGGCCGATCGGTCGGTGCTCCTGCGCTACAACAACACCTATGGGCCTCTGCCCGCCTTTTATGCCGCGCAGCCCTTCGTGTGCTGCGATTGCGGCGCGCAGGAGGTGTGGACCGCGAAGCAGCAGAAGTGGTGGTACGAAACGCTACACGGCCATATCGAGAGCAGGGCCGTGCGTTGCCTGGCATGCCGTCGTGCCCGTCGCGAACGGGTTCGGTCGGCTGGACCGGGTGCGAATCTGCTCGGGGAGCAAACGAATCGTCTTCGGGCACTGGGTGAAATGAAGCCTGGCGAAGAAGCCGTGGCCGAAATCGACGCCGCGCTGCAAAGCAAATGGTGGAGCTTGCGCGTTGTCGCGATCCAGACGATGGCCCGTTGGGGCGATGCCGACCGGATCGAGAAACTCAAGGCGATGATCGCGGCGCGACCGGAGGGCGGGCGTCGATACTGGAGCTGGGAGCGCGTCGCCGCCGATGCCGCGATGTGCGCGTTGATACGCAGGGAGTGATCGAAGTGATGATGAAACTGACTTTTCTGGGAACCTCTTCAGGCACTCCCACGCGCTACCGCAACGTCTCCGGCCTCGCCGTGCAGACGGTGCTCGGCGCCGACTGGTTCCTGATCGACTGCGGCGAAGGCACGCAGCACCGTCTGCTGCAAACGCCGCTGTCGCTGCACGATATGGCCGCCGTCTGCATCACGCATGTGCATGGCGACCATTGCTATGGCTTGCCGGGTTTGCTCGCGAGCGCGGGCATGGGCAAGCGCACGAAGCCGCTGACGCTGGTCGCGCCGCTGCCGGTGTGGGAGTGGTTCCAGGCCACGCGCCAGTTGACCGATCTGCACCTGCCCTACGAGGTCGAGCATGTGGATGTCGACGCGCAACCGCTGGTGTACGAAGCACCCGGCCTGCGCATCGAGCGTCACGTGCTGCGTCATCGCGTGCCCAGCCATGCCTACCGCGTGCAGGTGCAAACCCGGCGCGTCCGGCTGAAGGCCGATGTGCTGCGCGCCGTCGGTCTGCCGCCCGGCCCGGCATGGCGCGCGCTGCAGACCGGCGAGGACGTGCCTTTCAACGGCGCGGTGCTGCGCAGCGCCGATTTCACGGAAACGCAGATCGACACGGCCAGTGCGGTGATGGGCGGCGACAACGCCGAGCCCGCGCTGCTGCGTGCCGCCTGCGAAGGTGCTCAACTGCTGGTGCACGAAGCCACGTACACGCAGGAAGTGCTCGACAAGGTCGGCCCCGGGCCGATGCACAGTTCGGCGCGCTTGCTGGCCGAATTCGCGCAGTCTGTGGAAGTACCCAACCTTGTGCTGACGCATTTCAGCGCACGGCATCAGAACGAAGAGGGCATGCGGGAACTGATGACAGAGACCGAGGCCCATTACCGCGGCAATGCGTTCCTGGCCAATGACCTGGACGTGTTCGAACTCGACAGCGCCGGCAAGGTGACTGTCACCCGCGCCTGACCGATCAAGAAGAGAAGAAGAATTTTTCATGAGCAACCAAGAATTCCTGCGCTCCGCCCATCCCATCGATCCCGCCATGCGCGCCGAGATCATGGAGAACCTGCGCGCCATCGAAGCGAAGCACGACGTGACCGTGCTGTTCGCCTGCGAATCCGGCAGCCGTGGCTGGGGCTTTGCCTCGCCCGACAGCGACTACGACGTGCGCTTCATCTACGTGAACCGCCTGCCGTGGTATCTCACGGTGACGCCGCACCGCGACGTGATCGAGGTGCCGATCAGCGGCGACCTGGACATCAACGGCTGGGACCTGCGCAAGGCGCTCGGCCTGATGCGCGAGTCGAACCCGACGCTGCTCGAATGGCTGCGCTCGCCCATCGTGTACCGCGACGACGTGCTGACGATGCCGCGTTTTCGCGCGCTGTCGGAGGCGGTGTTCTCCAACGCACGCGCATGGCATCACTACACCTCGATGGCAAAGAAGAACTTTCGCGAGCACCTGCAGGCCGACGAGGTGCGCTACAAGAAGTACCTCTACGTGCTGCGTCCGCTGTTGGCCGCGCGCTGGATCCACACGCAGCCCGGCGTGCCGCCGATGCGCTTCGCCGAACTGGCGCAGCGCACGCTCGACGCCGTGCGCGATGCCGCGCTCATCGAAGAGATCAACGCGCTGCTCGAAGTGAAGATGCGCGCCGGTGAAGCCGCGACCAGCCCGCGCTGGCCCGGCATCCATGCGTTCATCGAAGCCGAGCTGGCGGCCAATGCGGCCGAGCCGATCACGCCGCTGCCGCAGGCCGAAGGCGCGGGGCTGGATGTCTTTCTTTGCGAGACGGTACTGCGCTTCGATGCGGCTGCATCGCACGTCCATGAAGGAGGCCACGCATGATCGAGCTCGACGGCTCCCAAGGCGAGGGCGGCGGCCAGATCCTGCGCACCAGCCTTGCGCTGTCGGTGGTCACGGGCCGGCCCCTGGCCATCGAGAAGATTCGCGCGGGCCGTGCCAAGCCGGGCCTGATGCGCCAGCACCTCGCGTGCGTGAAGGCGGCCGCCGAGATCAGCGGTGCGCAGGTCGACGGCGCTGAGCTGGGCTCGCAGTCGCTGCGCTTCACACCGGGCCCGGTGCGCGCAGGCGACTACAGCTTTGCGATTGCGAGCGCAGGAAGCTGCATGCTGGTGCTGCAGACCGTGCTGCCGCCGTTGCTGCTGGCCGGCGTGCAGAGCCGCGTGCACCTGAGCGGCGGCACGCACAACCCGATGGCACCGCCCTTCCATTTCCTGGAGCGGGCCTTCGCGCCATTGGTGCGCCGGCTGGGTGCAGACCTGCAACTGACGCTGCGCCGCTGTGGCTTCTACCCGGCCGGTGGTGGCGAGGTCGAAGCGACCATCGTGCCGGCGGCGGGCGCGCTGCAGTCCTTCGACTTGATGGCGCGCGGCGCGCTGCAATCGGGCTACGCGGAATGCCTGGCACCGGGCCTGCCGCGCCATGTGCCGGCGCGCGAACTCGAAACGCTCGGGGGTGCGATGGGCTGGTCGGGCGAGCAGCTTCGCCTCGGGTCCGTGCGTCAGAACGAAGGTCCGGGCAATGCGCTGCTCGCCACGCTGGCGTACGAGCATGTCACCGAGGTCTTCACGGCGTTCGGCGAGAAGTCGCTCAGCGCCGAGCAGGTGGCACATGGCCTCGTGAAAGAGTTGCGCGAGTTCCAGAAGAGCGAGGCGGCCGTCGGCCCGCATCTGGCCGACCAGCTCGCGTTGCTGCTGGCGCTCGCGGCGTGGCAAAGCAAGAAGGCCGGTGTCTTCACCTGCAGCGAGGTGACGGAGCACACGCGCACCAACTGCACGGTGATCGAGCGTTTTCTGCCGGTGCGCTTCACGATCACCGAAAGCCGACAGGCTTCGACGGTGCAGGTCGCTCCGGCCTGAATCGACGGACTGAACGCCGCTTGCTCGCTCAGGCGAGCGGTGTCGCGTTCGCGTACAGGCGCAGCAGCATCGCGCGCAGCGTCTTGACTTCGGCCGCGCTGAAGTCCGAGGTCGCCACCGCTTCGTAGTGCTGCGCGAGCGGAATCAGCTCGCAGGTCAGCGCCATGCCGCGTTCCGTCAGCGCGATGCGCACCGCGCGCTTGTCGGTGTCGCATTTCTCGCGCGCCACCAGTTCATGCATCGCCAGTCGGTCGACGATGCGCGAGAGCGCCGACAGGTCGGTGGAGGCATGCGTCGCCAGTTCCGACAGGGTCTGGCGCGGCGTGTGCTGCAGCGACGCGCACACACGCCATTCACTCAAAGCGAGTCCGTAGGGCTTGAGCGCCTTCGCAAAGGCGTTGCCCATGCGGGCGCCGGCGCGTGCCAGAAGGAACGGTATGGCCTTCTCGAGGTCGTGATCTTGGGGCAGGGTTTTCATCTAGAAATGCTTGAACAATCAAGTATATAGTCCGCCGCAATTACTTGAATAATCAAGTAAAAACGGAGTCGATCATGAGCCATAACTCTTCCCGTCGGGGCGTCATCGCGGTGGTGCTTTCCCTGCTGTCCCTGGCGCCGCTGGCCCATGCGCAGGGCGCCGCGGCCAAGTGGCCGGCGCAGGCCGTGCGCTTCATCGTGCCGTTCCCGGCGGGCTCGGCGCCCGACGTGCTGGTGCGCCAGGTGGGCGCGAAGCTGGGCGACAAGTGGGGGCAGGCCGTGATCATCGACAACAAGCCCGGCGGCAGCGGTGTGATCGGCATGAACAGCATCCTCTCGGCATCGGCCGACGGCTACACCTTCGGCTTTGTGCAGGGCTCGGCGATCTCGGTGGCGCCGAGCATCATCAAGGGCGTCAACTACGACTTCAACCGCGACTTCGTGCCGGTCACGCTCGCGGCCGTCGCGCCGTTCATGCTGGCGGTGCCCGCCAATTCGCCCTACAAGACGCTGGCCGAGTTCATCGCCGCCGCGCGCGCCAAACCGCAGGGCATCGAGGTGGCCGACAACGGCCGTGGCACCGCGCCGCACCTGGCCTCTGCGCTGCTCGGCCTGCAGTCGGGCGCGCAGTTCCTCGAAGTGCACTACACCGGCGGCGCGCAAGCCATGCAGGCCACGCTGGGCGGCCAGACCCAGATGATGGTCGACACCTTCAACGTGGTTGCCGGCAACGTGCAGGGCGGGCGCATGCGCGTGCTCGCCAGCATGGGCGACCGCGTCGAGGCCGGGCTGGAGGCGTTCCCGCTCGCCAGCAAGACGGTGCCGGGTGCGGTGGCGCATGGCTGGTTTGCCGTCATCGCGAAGAAGGGCGTCGACCCGCTGGTGCTCGCAAAGCTCAACAAGGACATGAACGAGGCGCTGCTGCTGCCCGACGTGGTGGCCAAGTCGCGCGAGCTGGGCACCTACCCGCGCCCCGGCACCCCCGAACAACTGGCGCGCTACATCGCCGACGACCGCAAGACCTGGCAGGACGTGCTGGACAAACTCAACATCAAACCGGAGTAACCCTTTCCATGAAGAACAAGATTGCGCTCGAAGAGCATTTCGCGATCGACCTCACGATTGCCGACTCGCAGGTCTATGCGCGCCTCGAGGTGTGGCAGGGCCTGAAGAACAACCTGCTCGACTTCGAGCAGCAGCGCATCGAGCAGATGGACGAGTGGGGCACCGAGCTGTCGATCCTCTCGCTCAACTCCCCGGCCGTTCAGTCCATTCCCGATGCGAAGCGCGCCATCGAGGTGGCGCAGCGCGCCAACGACGTGCTGGCCGAACAGGTCAAGCGCCACCCGACGCGCTTCGGTGGATTCGCAGCCTTGCCCATGCAAGACCCCGAAGCCGCCGCGCGCGAACTGGAACGCTGCGTGACGCAACTGGGCTTTCACGGATTCCTGGTCAACGGCTTCTCGCAGGTCGGCGACGAGAACACCGTCGTCTACTACGACGACGCGCGCTTCAACGATTTCTGGACCGCCGCCGCCGCGCTGAAGAAGCCCTTCTACATGCACCCGCGCGACCCGCTGCTGAGCCGTGAACCGATCTACGACGGCGCACACTGGCTCACCGGCCCGACCTGGGCCTTCGCGATGGAAACCGGCATCCACGCGCTGCGCCTGATGTCCAGCGGCATGTTCGACCGCCACCCAGAACTGCAGATGATCCTCGGCCACTTCGGCGAAGGCATTCCGTTCAACATCTGGCGCGTCGACCACATCCTGCGCAAGGGCCGCCGCGGCATGCCCTGCGACAAGGAGATCGGCGACTACCTGCGCAGCAACGTGCACATCACGACCAGCGGCAACTTCCGCACGCCGACGCTGCTGTCGACGATGCTCGAAGTGGGCTCGGACCGCATCATGTATTCGGTCGACTATCCCTTCGAGAAGCACGAGGATGCGGCGCGCTGGTTCGACAAGTGCGAGATCAGCGAGAACGACCGCCAGAAGATCGGCCGCGACAACGCGCGCAAGCTGTTCGGACTGAAGTGACATGGGCACCGTGAAAGACGCACGCCCCGTGCTCGTGGCCGGCGGCGGCATCGGCGGGCTGGCGGCCGCGCTGGCGCTGGTGCGCGAAGGCTATCGCGTGAAGGTGATCGAGCAGGCCGGGCAGATCGGCGAGATCGGCGCCGGTATCCAGCTCAGCCCCAACGCCTTCGCGGCCTGCGATGCGCTGGGCGTGGGCGCGCACCTGCGCGCCAAGGCGGTCTACACCGAAGAGATGGTGATGTTCGACGCCATCGACGCGAAGCGCGTGGCGAGCATCTCGCTGTCGGACAGGTTCCGCGGGCGCTTCGGCAATCCCTATGCGGTGATCCACCGCGCCGACATCCACGGCGCGCTGCTCGAAGGTGTGAAGGCCACCATGAAGGCCACGACTGACGGCATCGAGTTCCTGACATCAACCAAGGTCGTGCACATCGAGCAGGACGACCACGGCGTGACGCTCATCGACGCGCAGGGCGGCCGGCACGAAGGCCAGGCCGTGATCGGCTGCGACGGCGTGCGCTCGGCGGTGCGCCAGCAGTACGTGGGCGACAGCATCCGCGTGTCGGGCCATGTGGTCTTTCGCGCGGTGGTCGACACGGCCGACTTTCCCGAGGCGCTGCGCTTCACCGCGCCCTGCATCTGGGTCGGGCCCAACTGCCATCTGGTGCACTACCCGCTCAAGGGTGGCGACAAGTTCAACATCGCCGTCACCTTCCACAGCGACCAGCCCGAGGAATGGGGCTCGATGGACGGCGACCCGGCCGAGGTGCAGCGCTACTTTCGCCCGACCTGCGAGCAGGTGCAGCAACTGCTGCGCATTCCGAAGGCATGGAAGCGCTATTCGACGGCCGACCGCAACCCCATCGAGCAATGGACTTTCGGCCGTGCGACGTTGCTGGGTGATGCGGCGCACCCGATGGTGCAGTACCTCGCGCAGGGCGCCTGTACGGCCTGCGAAGACGCGGTGACGCTGGGCTTGGCGCTGCGCCGCGAAGAGGGCGACTGGCCGCGCGCGCTGGCGCTGTACGAACGCTCCCGCGTGGCGCGCACCGCACGGGTGGTGCTGTCCGCGCGCGAGATGGGCCGCATCTATCACGCCAAGGGAGTCGAACGGCTGGTGCGCAACAGCATGTGGAACGGTCGCCCGCAGGAACGCTTCTACGACGCGCTCGAATGGCTCTACGGCTGGACGGCGGCCACCTGTCTCGACGAGGCATCGGCGTGAAGGTGTTCCCGCATCCCCTCGAAGCCAGCGGCGGCGGCACGGCCACGGCGGCCGTCGACATCCCTGCGTTGATCGACAGCCACCCCGTCAGCTCGTTCCAGAAATGGATCCTGCTGCTGGTCGGTTGCGCGGTCGTCATGGACGGCTTCGACGTGCAGGCGATGGGTTTCGTCGCGCCCGCCATCGTGCAGGCCTGGGGCATCGACAAGGCCTCGCTCGGGCCGGTGTTCGGCGCAGGCCTGTTCGGCATGCTGGTCGGCTCGCTGGTGCTCAGCACCTGGGCCGACCGCATCGGCCGGCGGCCGGTGCTGCTGGGCGCCACGGTGTTCTTCGCGCTGTGCATGCTCGCGACCACCTTCACGCACACGCTGACCGAACTGCTGGTGATGCGCTTCGTCACCGGCATCGGGCTGGGCGGCATCATGGCCAACGCCAGCGCGCTGGCCAGCGAGTACAGCCCGCGGCGGCGCCGCGTCACGCTGATGATGTGGGTGTCGTGCGGCTTCACCGGCGGCGCGGTGCTGGGCGGACTGGTCTCGGCCGTGCTCATTCCATGGGGCGGCTGGCAGGCGGTGTTCGTCTTCGGCGGCATCGTGCCGCTGGTGATTGCCGCGCTGATGTGGCGCTACATGCCCGAGTCGATGCAGTTCCTGGTGCTGCGCGGGCGCAAGCTGGACCGCGTGCACGGCTGGCTCGGCCGCATCGCGCCCGAGCTGCGCATCGGCCCCATCGCGCCCGAGCTGCGCATCGGCCCCGACACCCGCTACGTGGTGCATGAGGCGAAGCAGGACGGCGCACCGGTGGTCGAACTGTTCCGCGCCGGGCGCGGGCCGGCCACGCTGCTGCTGTGGGGCATCAACTTCATGAACCTGCTCAACCTGTTCTTCCTGGCGAACTGGCTGCCCACCATCGCGACCAGTGCCGGCTACAGCGGCGGCACTGCGGTGCTGGTCGGCACGCTGCTGCAGGTGGGCGGCGTGGTCGGCACGGTGGCGATGGGGCCGCTGATCGACCGCATCGGCTTCTACCGCGTGCTGGTGCCGATCTTCGCGGTGGCGGTGGTGACCATCGCGGTCATCGGCCAGCCGGCGCTGCCGTTGGCGTTGCTGCTTGCGGTGGTCACGGTCAGCGGCTTCTGCGTGGTGGGCGCGCAGCCCGCGCTGATTGCACTGGCATCGAGCGTGTACCCGACGACGGTGCGTGCCACCGGCATGGGCTGGAGCCTGGGCATCGGCCGCGCGGGTTCCATCGTGGGGCCGGTGCTGGCGGGTTGGCTCATCGGGCTGCACTGGACGAACAGCGCGCTCTTCATCGCGGCGGCCGTTCCGGCGCTGCTGTCCTGCGTGATGGTGCTCTGCATGGGGCGATTGAAATTCACGGGCGCCACCGCGCGCCCAGGAGAGACGGCATGACGACGACTTCTTCCCGGGGCTGGACCCTGGCCGCCCGCGTGCTGATGGCCGTGATCTTCCTGGTCGCGGGCGTGCGCAAGCTCATGACCTACGGCGCCACGCTCGGCTACTTCGCCAAGCTCGGCATCCCGCTGGCCGAGGTGGTGCTGCCGCTGACCATCGCGCTGGAGATCGGCGGCGGGTTGCTGCTGATCGCCGGCTGGCGCGTGCAGTGGGTGGCGGGCGTGCTGGCGCTGTTCACGCTGGCCACGGCCTTCACCGCGCATGCGTTCTGGTCTGCCGATGCGGCGCAGTTCGCGGGGCAGCTCAACAACTTCCTGAAGAACGTGGCGATGGTCGGCGGCTTCGTGATGGTCGTTGTCCATGCCCGCGTGGCCGGCGCCGGTCGCTGAACGGAAAACTCCTTTCCGCTGGTGTTGTTGAACGGCCGGCGGCTCGCTGGGACACTCGCGCCCGTCGTATCCTGCGGCGCAGGCGTCCCCTTCCTGGCTGCGAGTCCCTGAGGAAAGATCAAGCGATGTCCGTCCAACCCTTCGTCTACAACAGCGTGCCCCAGCGGGTGGTTTTCGGTGCGGGTTCGCTGCAGCACCTGGCGCGCGAGATCGATGCACTGGGCGCCAAGCGCGCACTGGTGCTCTCCACGCCCGAGCAGCGCCCGCAGGCCGAGCGCATCGCCGACATGCTGGGCGCGCACGCGGCCGGCGTGTTCGACCGGGCCGTGATGCATGTGCCCATCGAGACCGCGCGTGAAGCACGGGAGGTGGCGCAACGCCTGGGCGCCGATTGCGCCGTGGCCATCGGCGGTGGTTCGACCACCGGGCTGGGCAAGGCCATCGCGCTCGACTCGGGCCTGCCGATCCTTGCGATACCGACCACCTACGCCGGCTCCGAGATGACGCCGATCTACGGCATCACCGAAGCCGGCATGAAGAAGACAGGCAAAGACTTCAGGGTGCTGCCGCGCACCGTGATCTACGACCCCGAGCTGTCGGCCAGCCTGCCCGTGGGCATGAGCGTGACCAGCGGCATCAACGCCATCGCGCATGCGGCCGAAGGGCTCTATGCCACCGACGCGAATCCGATCATGGACCTGATGGCGCAAGAGGGCATTGCCGCGCTGGGCCGCGCCTTGCCGGCGATCCGCGCATCAGCGAAGGACCCGGGCGCGCGCAGCGATGCGCTGTACGGCGCCTGGCTGTGCGGCACCGTGCTCGGCAATGTCGGCATGGCGCTGCACCACAAGCTGTGCCACACGCTGGGCGGCAGCTTCAACCTGCCGCATGCCGAGACCCACACCATCGTGCTGCCGCATGCGCTGGCCTACAACGCGGCGGCGGCGCCTGAAGCCATGGCGCGCATCGCGAAGGCACTGGGCGCAGGCAACGCCGCACAGGCCGTGTACGACCTGGCACGCGACAACGGCGCCCCGGTCGCGCTGCGCGACATCGGCATGAAGGAATCGGACCTCGACCTGGCCTGCGCACACGCGCTCAAGAACCAGTACCCCAATCCGCGCCCGCTGGAGCGCGATGCGATCCGTGCCTTGCTGCAGAACGCGTGGGAAGGTGTGCGGCCCTGAGCCGCTGCTTCCTGGCGCCCGACTGGCGGGCGAAGGCCATTGCCCGGCGTGCATGAAAGAAAAAGCCGGCCCCGCTTTCGCAAGGGCCGGCCTGGTTGTGCGGGCCCGCCGAAGCGGGCGGTCGCCGCGAACCGATTACAGCGGCAGTGCATCGCCGCGAGCGGCAGCGCGGGCGGCGGCACGCACCGTGGCGCGGTCGATGGTGCTGGCCACCATGGGCGCGACACCCGACGAAGCGGCTTCGGCGTACGGGTTGTCGCTGTGCGCGGCGGCAACGGCTTCTGCGCGGACCGCGGCGCGGCTCGTGGACGACACGATGGTCGGGGCCGGGCCGGCGTTGGCGCCTTCTGCATAGGGGTTGTCGCTGCGTGCGGCCGCCACGGCCTGGGCGCGCACATCGGCGCGGCTGGCCTGCGAGGTGATCGATTGCACGCCTTCATAGGTTTCGGCGTGTGCGGCACCTGCGGCGCCCAGCATGGCGAATGCGGCTGCGGACAGGGCGATGAGTTGCTTGGTGTTCATGATGAAAGTCCCTTCGAGTGACGGTGTGGTCGGCGGACATTCGTCGTTGCCACGCATGCAGTTTGAAACTGCCGCGCGTTTGGCGCTGTGCGTTTGCGCACCGCTTTCGTCGATTACGCGGAAAGGTTCGCGGGCTGCGGATACAGCACTTGAAGGGGCTCGGAGCGCCCGCGCACGGTGAGCGTTTCCGCCCGGCCCATGGTGCCTGCCACACCCGCCTGCTCGGCCGCGAACAGCGAGACGACAAGGCGCGATGCAGCCGTCTTCGAGTGGTCTTGCAGGCGGCTCGCGGTGTTGACCACTTCGCCGATGGCGGTGAAGGTGGTGGTCTCCTGGTAGCCCACTTCGCCCACCGCCGCGCGCCCCGCATGCAGGCCCATGCCGAAGTCCAGCCGCTGGCCGAACTGGGCCTCGAAGCCTTCGCTCCATGCGTCCATGCGCTGGGCGATCAGCGTGGTCGCATGCAATGCCTGCTTGCATGCGGTGGGCAGGTCGGTCTCCAGCCCGAAGATCGCCATCACGCTGTCGCCGATGAACTGGTTCGGCACGCCGCCGGCTTCGCGCACGGCCGCGCCGACGGTGGCGAAGTAGCGGTCGAGCACATAGGCCAGGTCGAACGGCCACTGGCGCTCGGACAGGCCCGACCAGCGGCGCAGGTCGACGAACAGGATCGCCACGTCGTGCTCGCGCCCGAAGCTTCCGACCGGCGCGGGCCGGCCTTCGTTGGGCAGCGGCGCGAACAGCGGCGTGACCTCGATGTCGCCGCGCGGGCGCAACTGGCAGGCCAGCCGCACGTCGCCCGGTGCGCGCACGCGTTCGAGCGTGCGCTGCTCGTCACGGCCCGGCATGCCGATGTGCGCGGCGGGGCCGATCACGCGCACGCGACAGGTGGAGCAGCGCGCGCGTCCGCCGCAGATCGACACATGGTCGATGCCGTGCGAGCGGCTTGCTTCCAGCACGCTCCAGCCGAGCGGAACCTGCACCGTGCGGTCCGGGTAGCGCAAGGCCACGGACGGCTGGCGCGACAGGCGCGCAAACCAGCTGCGTCCCCAGCGGGCCGCCAGCAGGGTGAGCAGCGCCAGCCCGTAGAACCACTTGATGCCGTCTTCCGCCGCGCCGAGCGCCTTGCCCTGCGCGGCCGTCGGCACGGTCACCTGCGGCACGCCGGTCCACTGGAACTCGCGGCCCATGGAAACGAAGCCCATCGCGGCCGTTACCGGCAGCAGCACCGCCACGGCCAGCAGCACATAAGAAAAGCGCCGGTAGGCCGGCTGCGCGCGCAGCGCGAAATGCAGGCCCAGGCAGCCGTGCGTCCAGGCCGCGAGCATCATCCCGAGCTGCGCGGCGGCGCCCGGCCAGTCCCACAGCCCCCAGACGACGCGCACATAAGAACCGTCGATGCCATAGGCCAGGTAGGCGCCGCGCATGGCGGTCAGGTGCTTGACCAGCAGCAGCGGCAGCGCGAAGCCCAGCAGCACGCGCAGGCCTTCGAGCGGCGGCATGCGCAGGGTGCGGCGCTCCCACAGTGCGACGACGGCCAACGCCAGGTGCGTGGCGGCGGCGCCGTACAGCAGCAGCGTGCCCGGCAGGCTGTGCCAGAAGAGCTGCACGCCCCGCAACACGGTTTCGGCCGCGGCAAAGGAATAGATGCCCAGCGAATGGTTCAGCAGGTGCGCCGTGATGTAGGCCATCAGCACCAGCCCGCTCGCCCAGCGCAGGTTGCGCCGTGTCGGCGGTCTCAGCGAAAAAGGGGAATGAGGGGTTGGAGGGGAACGTCTGTCCATGAACGGGTTCGAAGCGGCACCCGAGCATAATGCGCGCGCCCCTACCGACCGGCATGGCCACACCTCCAAACTCTCCCCGCTCCAGCCTTGCGCTGCGCCAGATCGCGCTGCTCGAAGGCCTCTCCGACCAGCGCCTGGACCTGCTGGCCCGGCAGTGCCTGTGGCACAGCGTGGAGGCCGGCAAGCCCTTGCTGCTGCGCGCCGAGCAGCAGGGCGAGGTGTTCCTGCTGGTCTCCGGCCGCGTGCGGGTGACGACCTATTCGGCCAACGGCCGGCAGGTCACCTTCCGCGATTCCGAAGCCGGCGAGCATTTCGGCGACATTGCCGCCATCGACGGCGGCCCGCGTTCCGCCGACGTGGTCACGCTCGAACCCAGCGTGGTCGCCAGCCTCGACCGCCCCGCCTTCATGGCCCTGCTGCGCGACGAGCCGCTGGTGGCCGAGCGCGTGATGCAGCGCCTGGCGTCCCTGGTGCGGCAACTCTCCGAGCGCGTGATCGACCTGAGCACCCTCGGCGTGCAGAACCGGCTGCATGCCGAACTGCTGCGCCTGGCGCGTGTCGCGGGGGTCGACAACAACGAGGCCCGGCTGGAGCCCGCGCCCAAGCATGCGGCGCTGGCCAGCCAGATCAGCACCAACCGCGAGCAGGTCACGCGCGAACTCAATGTGCTGGTGCGCAGCGGCGTGCTGCGCAAGGACGGCAAGGCCCTGGTGGTGGCCGACGCCGCCCGCCTGGAGCTGATGGTTTCGCAGGTCAGGGGCGACGCCGGTTGAGCCGCAAAATCAGTTAATCAGTTCCAGCGGCCGTTCGTTCCGCCGACGCTGAACCGGCCGGCGCCCAGCAGCACCACGGTCAGCGCGCCGAACAGGTACAGGCCCTGCAACTCGAGCGCCCAGCCGCCTTGCTTGGTCAGCGCGAACAGGTCGGCCATGTGCACGAGGCCGAAGGCCACGATCATGTTGATGACCACCACGCCGGCGGCGGCACGCGTGAACAGGCCGGCCATCATCAGCAGCGGGGCGACGATTTCACCGATGAACACGAGGTAGGCCAGGCCGCTCGGCAGTCCGGCCTTGGCCAGCATGCCGCCGATGAAGCCCACGCCGGCCGACAGCTTGAAGACGCCGTGCAGCAGCACCAGGAAGCCGACGCTCACGCGAAGCAGCAGTTTGCCGGCGTCGTCGGTGTTGATGTTGGTGGACAGCGGCGATGCGATCGGCGCACGCGGGGTGTTGGCGGTTGCGGCCTGGGTGTTCATGGCAGATCCTTGGAAACTTGAAAAGGGAGGGGCCGTCGCGGAGTGCGGCGGTTGCGGTTCCAGTGTGCGGAGCTGTCTTCTGCCGGGATGTGCGTTTACGCACCTTTTCTTGAAATACCGCCTTGGTTGTGTGTCTGCGGTCCTGCTTTGGGGCGCTGCTGTTCATCAGTTCAGGGCGACGCTCACGCCGACACGGTGCTCTTTTTCGCGAATGTCCCCCGCTTCGCTCCTCCTTTATTTCGCGAAAAAGAGCCCCGTATCGGCGCGAGCGCTGGACAGAGCGGTTGTGGATCAGTGGTTCACCAGCAGCGTGCCCTTGTGCGAATGACGCCGGGTGCTCCCCGCAGCGAAATAAAGGAGGAGGGGCGCGCAGCGCCCCGGGGGACATTCGCGGAGGGGAGCACCCGGTGTCATTCGCACCCGCCCTGAATGAACCCGCACCCGAGACAGCGACAAACCTCTAGTGCGTGCCGAAGTGCCCAGTCCACTTGCGCTCGTAGTCCATCTTCTGGAAATGCGCCGCCATGAAGTCGATGAAGCTGCGCACCTTCGCCGACAGGTGCTTGCGGCTCGGGTACGCCAGGTTGATCGTCAGGTGCGGCAAGTCCCAGTCGTCCAGCGTGGGCACCAGCCGGCCGGCCACGATGTCCTCGTAGACGATGTAGGTCGGCTGCACCAGGATGCCCATGCCGTCGAGCGCGGCGGCGCGCAGCACCTGGCCGTCGTTCGATTCGAGCAACCCGCTGACCGACACCGTGTGCGTCTCGCCCTTGCGGCTGAAGCGCAGCTCGTTCGGGTTGTTGGCGTGGGTGTAGATCAGGAGCTTGTGCTGCTTCAGCTCGTCCAGCGTCTTTGGAAAACCATGCTGCGCAAAGTAGCGCGGCGAGGCCGCGAGGATGCGCCGCGTCTCGCCCAGCCGGCGGATCGTCACGTTCGAATCGGGCTCGAACTCGCGCGTGCGGATCGCCACGTCGATGTTGTTGTCGATCAGGTCGAAGTAGCGGTTGGCCGCCTCCACATGCACCGTCACGCCCGGGTAACGCTGCGTGTACTCGCGCAGCAGCGGCGCGATGTGATGGATCGAGAACGACAGCGACGCCGTGATGCGCAACGTGCCCGTGGGGTTGAGCGCGGTCGCGTTCACCGTCGATTCGGCATCGGACAGATCGGCCAGGATGGTGCGGGCGCGGCCGCAGAACTCGCGGCCGGTGTCGGTCAGGTACAAGCGGCGCGTGTTGCGCTCCACCAGCCGCGCGCCCAGGCGGGCTTCGAGCGCGCTCAGGTGGCGGCTCGCGGCGGCGTTCGACAACCCCAGCGCCTCGGCCGCGCGGCTCAGGCTGCCGGCATCGGCGATCTGCACCAGCAGTGCGATTTCGGTCCAGCGGTCCATGGTGGTGTCTCCGGGGCTTTTCTTCTGTCGTGCCGTCGGCGGGGATTGGCCGCCGCACCCCGACGTTCGCGAGCGCTCGATTTTATGGGGCGGGTCGTTGGCGATGCGCCTGGCCGTCGTGCCGACCACGATGCCCTATCTCGGCGGACGGATCGCAGATCCACACGCACGCACAGCGCCCCCTCGCGCCCTTCAGCCAACGGCCCGCAAGCAACCCGCGCGAAATTCCCCCGGCGTCATTCCCTTGATCCGTCGGAAATGCCGGTTGAAATTCGAGATGTTGTTGAACCCCACCTCATAGCAGATGCTGCTCACCTGCTGCCGCGTCGACGCCAGCAGGCGGCAGGCCTTCGCCACGCGCAGGCCGATCACGAAGTCGGTGAAGGTCTGGCCGGTGGTGCGGCGAAAGCAGCGCGAAAAGGCGTTCTCGCGCATGCCGACGATCGCGCCGACCTCGGCGAGCGAGAGTTCGTCGGCGTAGTTGTCGCGGATGTGGTCCAGGGCCTTGTGCATGCGCAGGGCACGACCGCTCTCGTCGAAACATTCATCGGCGAGAACGGCGCCGGCGAGCAGGCGGTAGTCGGTCCATTGCGCAAGCTCGTTCAACAGCGCGGTGAATTCGGCGAAGCGCGCGAGGCCGTTCAGCGTCTCGATGCGGCGCAGCCGCGCGCGCGTGTCCGCGCCCAGTCCGACGAACTGCACACCCTGCCGCGCGCGGGCCAGCAGCGGCCCGACGTCGCCGAGTTCGGGAAAAAGGGCCATGCCGCGGCGCAGTGGTTCGTCGCTGAAGCGCAGCACCAGGCCATCCGGGGTGCCGAAAGGCGGCGCGCGATGCTCGAACGCGAGGCTGCGCGGCAACCGGGGGCCGAGAAGCACGACGGTGCCTGGCGCGAAGCTGTGCGTCTCTTCGTCCGCGCCGCCGCCCAGGCGCAGGCGCGCGGGCAGGGTGCCGATCAGATGCAGCTCATGGTCGTGCAGGCAGCTCGCGGGATCGTGCCTGCGAGCCGAGAACGCGGCGGCCGTTTCGCAGTGGACCGTGGCGCTGGAATCGAGCGCGTCGGCCCGGACGGTCGCGGCGGGCACGGGTCCGCGCCATGCAACCGGGTCGATGCCGTGCGGACCGCGTGGCATGCGCAACGCGGCCTTCGCATACGGGCGGGAGATGGGCATGGAGGCCAATGGCATCGTGTTCAGCAAGACCAGTTCTCCAGCGGGCATCAACATCAATCGGTCGAAGGGGAAGGGTGTCAGCTTTTGCGCGGCGGCTGCGGCACCGCCGTCTGCTGCTGGAACGCGGCCAGCAGCCGGTATTCCTCACTGAGCTTGCGCGGCAGCGAGAGGTAGACCGGCAACAACTGCCGGTAGAGCGCGGCGTTCTTGGCGTTGGGCGTGTGGCGGTGCGTGGCGCCGACCATGCGCGCCACCACGTCGAGCGAATCGACATGGCCCAGCGCATAGAGCCCGAGCACCGCGGCGCCGAGGCAGGAGCTTTCGAAGCTCTCGGGCACGACCACCTCGCGGTCGAACACGTCGGCCATCATCTGGCGCCACATGCCCGAGCGCGCGAAGCCGCCGGTGGCCTTGATGTGCGCGCTGCGCCCCGCGATCGACTCGACCGCCGGCAGGATGCTGTACAGGTTGAAGATCACGCCTTCGAGCACCGCGCGGATCATGTGTTCCTTGCGGTGATGGATGCCCAGCCCGAAGAAAGAGCCGCGCAGGTCGGCGTTCCAGTAGGGCGCGCGTTCGCCGGTGAGGAAGGGGTGGAACACCAGCCCTTCGGAGCCGGCCGACACGCGTTCGGCGATGCGCGTGAGCACCTCGTAGGTGTCGATGCCCAGTCGCTTGGCGGTCTCGGCTTCGGCCGAGGCGAACTCGTCGCGCACCCAGCGCAGGATGATGCCGCCGTTGTTCACCGGTCCGCCCACCACCCAGCGACGCTCGGCCAGCGCATAGCAGAAGGTGCGGCCTTCGGGGTCGGTCATCGGGTGGTCGACCACGGTGCGCATCGCGCCGCTGGTGCCGATGGTCACGGCCACTTCGCCGGGCGCCACTGCGTTTACGCCGAGGTTGGAGAGCACGCCGTCGTTGGCGCCGATGACGAAGGGCGTGTCGCGCGACAGGCCCAGTTGCGCCGCGACGTCGGCTGCAAGGCCCTCGATGTGCCAGGTGGTCGGCACCGGGCGCGGCAACTGGTCGGCGCGCACGCCGGCGAGCGCGAGCGCGCCTTCGTCCCAGTCGAGCTGCTCGATGTTGAAGAGCCCCGTGGCCGAGGCGATCGAATGGTCGACCTGCCACTGGCCGAAGAGCCGGAAGAACACGTATTCCTTGATGCCGACGAAGCGCGCCGCACTGGCGAAGAGTTCGGCGCGCTCGTGGCGCAGCCACACCAGCTTGGCCAGCGGCGACATCGGATGGATCGGCGTGCCGGTGCGGCGGTAGATCGCGTCGCCGCCCCATTCGTCGCGGATGCGCTCGGCCCACGCCGACGCGCGGTGGTCGGCCCAGGTGATGCTGCGCGTGAGCGGCTTGCCCGCGGCGTCGATCAGGATCAGGCTGTGCATCGCCGCGCTGAACGACACGGCGAGCACGTCGGCGGGCGCCGCCTTGCTCTCCTTCACGCAGCCGGCGATGGTGGTGAGCACCGCCTGGAAGATCAGCTCCGGGTCTTGCTCGGCGGCGCCGGCCTCGGGCTGCAGCAGCGGGTATTCGACCGTGTCGTGCGACAGCACGCGCCCGGCCGGCGTGAAAGCCACCGCCTTGGTGCTGGTGGTTCCGATATCGACCCCGATGACGATGCGGCCCATGGCTTCGGTCTCCTTCGCTTATGCGATCTTGTTCATGCGGTCACCTTCAGACGACCATGCTCAGCAGCATGATGAGCACGATGGCCACGACCGAGATCAGCGTTTCCATCACCGTCCAGGTCTTGAAGGTCTCGGCCACCGTCATGTTGAAGTATTGCTTGACCAGCCAGAAGCCCGCGTCGTTGACGTGCGAAAGAATCAGCGACCCCGCGCCCGTGGCCAGCACCAGCAGCTCGCGGTTCACGCCCGGCACCATGGTGGCGAGCGGCGCGACGATGCCCGCGCCGGTGATGGTGGCGACCGTGGCCGAGCCGGTGGCGATGCGGATCACCCCCGCAACGAGCCACGCCAGCAGGATCGGCGAGACCTGCGCATGCAGCGCCATCTGACCGATCGCGTTGCCCACGCCGCTGGCCACCAGCATCTGCTTGAAGCCACCGCCCGCGCCGATGATCAGCACGATGGCTGCGGTGGGCGCCAGGCTGTCGTCGACGAACTTCATGATCTGTTTGCTGGTGAAGCCGCGCGCATAGCCGAAGGTGTAGAGCGACAGCAGCAACGCCGCCAGCAGCGCGGTGATCGGGTGGCCGATGAAGTCCATCCACAGGCGCACGATGTTCTTTTCGTCCAGCGCCACGTCGGCGAAGGTTTTCAGCAGCATCAGCGCCACCGGCAGCAGCACCGTGACCAGCGTGATGCCGAAGCCCGGCAGCTCGCGTGCCTCGGGTTCGCGCGCCAGTTGCTCCAGCAGCTCGGGCGAGGCCTCGCCCGGCACGTACTTCGAGATGAACTTGCCGAAGATCGGGCCCGCGATCATCGCGGTGGGCAGGCCGACGATGAGGCCGTAGAAGATGGTCTTGCCGATGTCGGCGCCGAACACGCCGATGGCCAGCAGTGGCCCCGGGTGCGGCGGCACGAGGCCGTGCACCACCGACAGGCCCGCCAGGAGCGGAATGCCGATGCGGATCAGCGACACGCCGGTGCGCCGCGCCACGATGAACACCAGCGGAATGAGCAGCACGAAGCCGATCTCGAAGAACAGCGGAATGCCGACCAGGAAGGCCGCGAACATCATGGCCCAATGCACGCGCTCCTTGCCGAAGGCGTCGATCAGCGTGCGCGCGATGCGGTCGGCACCGCCCGACTCGGCCATCATCTTGCCGAGCATGGTGCCCAGGCCGAGCACGATGCCCACGAAGCCCAGCACGCCGCCGAAGCCGTCCTGGAAGGACTTCATCACCAGCTCCACCGGCATGCCGGAGGTCAGGCCCAGGAAGCCCGCGGCCAGCGTCAGCGCGATGAAGGGGTGCACGCGCCAGCGCGTGATCAGAAGGATCAGCCCGAGGATCGCCACCAGGGCGTCGACGAGCAGAAAAACCTCTTTGCTCATTCCGAACATGTGTGTCTCCTGAATCCGGGCGCTGCGAGGGCGGCCGGTGATCGATGAATGGGATAGCGCTATCCCGCACAATCCAAAAAAACCAGCTCTTTGGCGCGCTCGGGTTTCTCCGAATCGGCCAGGAGGCTGGACAGCGCTATCCTAGGACAGCGCTGTCCAATCCAATCTTGGTACTAACCCTTAGACCTCATCGACCATGGCCGACGCCCCCGAGCGCCCTCGCTCCCGTTCCTCCAGCCACGTTACGCTCGATGACGTGGCCCGTGTGTCAGGCGTCAGCCCGATCACGGTGTCGCGCGCCCTGCGCGGCGCGCGCAATGTGTCGCCCGACCTGCAGGCTCGCGTGCAGGCGGCGGTCGACCAGCTCGGCTACGTGCCCAACGTGGCGGCGCGCGCGCTGGCTTCGGCGCGCAGCTCGCACGTGGCGGTGCTGATCCCGTCGCTGACCAACCAGCTCTTCGTGGAGTTGCTCGAAGCGGTGCAGGACGCGCTGGCGCCGCACGGTTTTCAGTCGCTCATCGGCGTGACCCACTACGACCCGGCGCAAGAAGAGGCGCTGCTGCGCAGCTACCTCTCGCAGCGGCCGGCGGGCGTGCTGCTCACCGGCTTCGACCGCAGCGCCGCCGCCTTGCGGATGCTCGAGCGCAGCGACGCGCCCTGCGTGCACCTGATGGAAACCTCGACCGCGCCCGGCATCCACAGCGTGGGGTTCTCGCAGCAGGACGCGGGCCGTGCCATCGTGCAGCACCTGCTGCAGCGCGGCCGCCGGCGCATCGCCTATGCCGCGGGCCAGCTCGATCCGCGCGTGATGCTGCGGCTGGAGGGCTATCGCGAGGCGCTGCGCGCGGCCGGCTGCCACGATCCGGCGCTCGAGCTGCTGGTGCCGGGGCCGACTTCCATCGCGCTGGGCGGCCGGCAATTCGAGGACCTGCTCGCGCGCCATCCCGACGTGGACGCCATCTTCTATTGCAACGACGACCTCGCCCAGGGCGCGTTGCTCGCCGCGCTGCGTGGCGGCGTGCCGGTGCCGCAGCGCGTGGCGATCGCCGGCTTCAACGACCTGGGCGGCAGCGACCAGATGCTGCCGCCGCTGACCACGGTGCGCACGCCGCGCCAGGCGATCGGTGAGCGCGCGGCCTCCATGCTGCTGGCGTTGATGCGCGAGGAAGCGGTGGCCGAGCGCACGGTGGACCTGGGCTTCGAGTTGATGGTGCGGCAGAGCAGTTGAGTCGAGGGGGCGCGGCCTCGCGGCACGTCGAACCGTTCGTGTTCGTGTCGCCCTGGTCCCTCTTCGCAGGCGCGCCCGTCCGCGACCGTTCCGCTGGGCGAAAAAATCATTTGCACCCTGGTGCTTTCAGCGCGAGGAGGTGCGGCCTACAGTGCGCCGTATCGACAAGACAACAGGAGACGCCACGATGCGCAACCTCAACCAGGACAACATCACGCAAGCCGTGCTCGCGCGCTTTGCCGACACGCCCGACCCGCGCCTGCACGAGATCATGACCAGCCTGGTGCAGCACCTGCATGCCTTCGCGCGCGAGGTGAAGCTGACCGAGGCCGAGTGGTTCCAGGGCATTCAGTTCCTCACGGCCACCGGCCAGAAGTGCGACGACAAGCGCCAGGAGTTCATCCTGCTGTCGGACGTGCTGGGCCTGTCGATGCTGACCATCGCGATGAACAACGACAAGCCGGCCGGCTGCACCGAAGCCACCGTGTTCGGCCCGTTCTACTTCGAGGGCGCGCCCGAATACGAAAACGGCGCCGACGTGGCCAACGGTGCCATCGGTGCCCCTTGCGACGTGCATGCGACGGTGCGCGGCCTTGGCGGCGAGCCAGTGCCCAGTGCGGTGGTCGACGTGTGGCAGGCCGACGAGGGCGGGCACTACGACGTGCAGCTCGAAGGCCTGGACCACGCCGAGAACCGTGGCCGCCTGCGCACCGCATCCGACGGTTCGCTGCACTTTCGCAGCGTGCTGGCCGAGGCCTATCCGATCCCGGTCGACGGGCCGGTGGGCGACCTGCTGCGTGCAACCGAACGCCATCCGTGGCGGCCCGCGCATCTGCACTTCAAGATCGAGGCGCCGGGCTACGAGCGGCTCATCACCCATGTGTTCCGCGAGGGGGACCAGTGGCTCGATTCCGACGCGGTGTTCGCGGTGCGCCAGTCGCTGGTGGCGCCTTGGACGTTGCAGGACAACGGGCGGTGGCGGCTTGACTTTGACTTTGTGCTGAACCCCGAGGTGCAGACTGCCTGAATTGGTTGTCTTGGGGTGTTGGGCGTTGCTGTTCAGGGCGGGTGCGAATGACACCAGGAGCTCCCCTCCGCGAATGTCCCCCGCTTCGCTCCTCCTTTATTTCGCTGCGGGGAGCACCTGGTGTCATTCGCACGTGGACACGCTCTGCGTTTGCGGCCGATCAACCAGTGCTCTGAGCGCTCACGTCGATACGGGGCTCTTTTTCGCGAAATAAAGGAGGAGCGAAGCGGGGGACATTCGCGAAAAAGAGCACCGTGTCGGCGTGAGTGTCGCCCTGAACAACGCGCTGCAAACCCGCCCCAGGCCTGCTACGCTCGCCAAGCCTGCCGCCACGGCGGGCTTTTTTCTGCGCTCTTCATTCCCATGGCCTTTCCCCTCATCACCGATCCGCATTTCTATGCGGTCGCCATTCCCGCCGTGCTGCTGCTCGGCATCAGCAAGAGCGGCTTTGGCGCCGGCTTCGGGTCGCTCGCTGTGCCGATGATGGCGCTGGCGGTCACGGTGCCGCAGGCCGCCGCGATCCTCATGCCGCTGTTGCTGCTGATGGATCTGCTGGGCCTGGCCGCATTCCGGCGTGACTTCGACCGCTCGCTGCTGAAGTTCCTGATCCCGTTCGGGCTGCTGGGCACGGTGATCGGCACGCTGCTGTTTCGCATGCTGTCGCCGCACTCGGTGGCGGGCATCGTCGGCGTGTTCACGCTGCTGTTTCTTGCGCAACGCCTGCTGTTTCCGCCCAAGCCCAATGACCCGTTGCCTTCGCGCGGGGTGGGGGCGGTGCTGACGACCGTATCGGGCTTCACCAGCTTCATTGCCCATGCGGGCGGGCCGCCGGTCAATGCTTACGTGATTCCGCTGCGGCTCACACCGGTGGTGTTCACCGCGACGATGGCCTACTTCTTCTTCGTGGTGAATCTCAGCAAGTGGATTCCCTATGCGTGGCTCGGGCTGCTCGACTTTCGCACGCTGGCCACCTCGCTGGTGCTGATGCCGATTGCGCCCTTCGGCGTGTGGGTCGGCATTCGCATTGCACGCCGCATCGATGCGACCTGGTTCTATCGCTTCGTGTACCTGGGCATGTTGCTCACGGGCCTCAAGCTCGTGTACGACGGGTTCATCGCCTGAGCTTGAGGCCGGTGCTGCGCAAGCTCAGAGTTCGACGATGGATGTGAAGCCGCCGTAGATCATCCGCTTGGCATCGAAGGGCATGGTCTTTGGGTCCATCGATGTGATGCGCGGGTCTGCCATGACCTTCGCGTTCACCGTGTCGCGGTGCTTGCGCGATTTGTAGGTGATCCACGAGAAGGCCACTGTCTCGTCGGCCTTCAGCTTCACGCTTTGCGGGAACGATGTGAGCTTGCCGGGCTTCACGTCGTCGGCAATGCACTCCACGTATTCGAGTGCGCCGTACTCCATCCAGACCTTGCCGGCCTTGCGTGCCAGCTTGCGATAGGCCTCGACATTTTTGGTGGGAATGGCAACGATGAATCCGTCCACATAGCGAGCCATGGGTGATCTCCTGAACATTGAATAGAAGCGTTGAAGAAAAAACACGGGCGTTGGCATGGCGTCGCGTTCACGACGCCGCCGTTTCGCCCGCCGTGCCTGGGGTTGCCGTTTCTTCGTTGTTCTGCATTTGCCCCGGCGAAGCGGTGCGAAGCAGCAAGACCCCGATCAGACCTGCCACCGCCGCGAATACGGCGCCGACAAGAAACGCAAGGTTGTAGCCACCGGTGAGCGCCAGCGGCATCTGCGCGCCGGCCGCTTCCATGGAGCCGGTGCGTGCCGCCGCGGCGCTGGCCAGCACGGCCAGGCCCAGCGCGCCGCCCATCATGAAGGCGGTGTTGACCACGCCCGAGGCCAGGCCCGAATCGGCCGGATCGACCTCGCTCATGGCCGCCAGCAGCATCGGGTTGAACGCCATGCCGGCGCCCAGGCCCAGCAGCATCATGCCGGGCAGCACATCGGTCACGAAGTTGCCGTTGACCGGCGCGCGCGCGAACAGCGCCAGGCCGATGGCCGCGAGCCACAGCCCGGCCGCGAGCGGCCGGCGGATGCCGAAGCGCATCACCAGCTTGGCCGACAGGCCCAGCGAGAACACCGCCATGATCACGTTGGCCGGCAGGAAGGCCAGCCCGATCTGCATCGGCGTGTAGTTCAACACCAGCTGCATGTAGAGCGCGGAGATGAAGAACCACGCGAACATGGCCGCGGCCCAGAGCACGCCCACCACGTTCGCCACCGACACGCTGCGCAGGCGGAACAGGCCCAGCGGCATCAGCGGATGCTGCACGCGCGCCTCGATGGTGATGAACACGGCCAGCAGCACGACGGCCGCGCCGAGCAGGCTCACCGTTTGCGTGGAGCCCCAGCCGGCCTCGTTGCCGTTGACCACGCCATACACCGCCAGCATGAGCGACAGCGTGACGGTGACCGCGCCGGCCACGTCGAGCTTTTCGCCATGCGCCTGGCCGCGCGCGTTGGGCAACAACGCCACGCACAGTGCGTACACGGCAATGCCGATCGGCAGGTTCACGAGAAAGATCCAGTGCCAGCTCAGCGTGCTCGTGAGCAGGCCGCCGAGCAGCACGCCGATGCTGCCGCCGCCGGCGCAGACAAAGCCGTAGACGCCCATCGCCTTGGCGCGCTCGGCCGGCTCGGTGAAGAGATTCATGATCAGCGAGAGCGACACGGCGGAGACCACCGCGCCGCCCAGCCCCTGCACCGCGCGCGCCGTGACCAGCAGCACCTGCGAGTTGGCGATGCCGCAGGCCAGCGAGGCGAGCGTGAACAGAACGAGGCCGATCAGGAAGAGCTTGCGGTGGCCGTACAGGTCACCGAGCCGGCCGCCCAGCAGCAGGAAGCCGCCGAAGGTCAGCATGTAGGCATTCACCACCCAGACCAACGAGGTTTCGGTGAAGCCCAGGTCGGTACGGATAGAAGGCAATGCCACGTTCACGATGGTGGTGTCGAGCACGATCATCAGGACGCCGAGGCAAAGAACCATCAATGCGAGCCAGCGCTTGCGGCCGTCGAGTGTGTCGGTCATGGGAGGTGGTCTCCAGGAGGCGCGAAAAGAAAAAGTGAAAGGGTCAGACCAGCGGCTTGCCGCCGTTGATCAGCCAGGGCGTGCCGAAGCGGTCGGTCACCATGCCGAAGGCCTCGACCCAGAAGGTCTTGCCGAAAGGCATCGTGACGTTGCCGCCGTCGGCGAATGCGTTGAACACGCGCTGCGCGTCGGCCACGGTCTCGATGGTCAGCGCCACGCCGAAGCCCTTCATGCCTTCATAGGGCTGGCCGGGCATGGTGTCGGAGGCCATCAGCATGCCGTCGCCGTAGGTCAGCGCCGCATGCATGATGCGACTCGCCGCGCCGGGCGGGAACTGCTCGGCACCGGGCGCTTCGCCCATGGTCATCATCATGTGCATCTTGCCGCCGAGTGTCTTCTCGTAGAAGCGCATGGCCTCTGCTGCATTGCCGTCGAACGTGAGGTAAGCGTGAATGGGGGACATGGTGAGGTTTCCTTCGAGGTGAGTGGATGTGGGTTGCGTGGATGCGCGTCGAGTGGGCCGGTCTACTTTTCTGTCGCGGTCTTGAGGTTGGCAAGGCCGGCCTCGAAATCCTTGCCGATCATCTGGTCCATGTTGAAGAAGATGCCCATCAGCTTGGCGACGTAGGGGCTCTTGCCCTGCATCGACCAGGTGACCTGCGTGGCATCGCCTTGCGGCTGCAGCGTGAACTCCGCCAGGTTGTGGCCTTCCATGGGGCTGGTGAAGTCGAGGTTGATCGCGATCTTCGAGGAAGGCGATGACTCTGCGATTTCCATGCGGCCCGCGCCTGCCTTGCCCTTGCTGTCCCAGGCATAGGTGGCGCCCTTGCCGCTGGCGCTGCCGCCGAAGGTGCGCTTCATGTCGGGGTCGAGCTTTTCGTAGGGCGACCATGCGCCCCAGCGATGGAAGTCGTCGATCAGCGGAAAGATCTTCTCGGCCGGTGCCTGGATGCGCGCGGTGCGTTCCACGCGGAAGGTGTCGGGCCGGGTGGCGGCGTAGATGAGCAGCACGGCGATCAGCGCGAGGACGACAAGGGCGATTTTCTTGAGCATGAAAAAACTCCGAAGGCAGGGTCAGGCAGTGGGATGGCCGAAGGGCCGCATCAGTCGGCGTTGACTACCAGCAGCCAGCCTACGCCGAAGCGGTCGCTGAGCATGCCGAAGCTGGAGGTGAAGAAGGTCGGGATCAGCGGCTGCATCACCTGGCCGCCGTTGGCCAGCGCATCGAACCACTTGTGCGCTTCGGCATCGGTCTTGGCGGTGAGCGCCAGCATCACGCCCTTGAACTCGGGCTGGCCGGAGCAGCGGCCGTCGGAGGCCATCAGCTCGGTTTCGCCGATGCGAACGACCGCGTGCATCACCTTGTCGGGTGCAGGGGCGGCACCGGCGCAGCCGGCTTCGGCGTTGTTGCCGGGGGCGCCTTCGGCCGGCGCTTCGCTGTAGCGCATCAGCTGGACGACTTCGGCGCCGAGCGCCTTCTTGTAGAAGGCGAGGGCTTCGTCGCAACGGCCCTCGAACGAGAGGTAAGACTGGACTTTCATGGCGTTTCCTTTGGCGAAGAGGTGTGGGGATGGCCTCCGGTGTCTCAGGCCGCAAACAATCGGATTACTTTGTGTACACCGTCCACAAAGAATAACAGAGATAATGGACAGTGTCCACATGGAGAGGCAATGAAGCTCAACAACGTCCCCGCCGGCCTGCCCGCCGCCCGCAGCACTTATCGCCACGGCGATCTGCGCCGTGCGCTGCTGGACGCAGGCATTGAATTGGCCCGCGATGGCGGCCCGGACGCTGTGGTGCTGCGCGAAGCCACGCGGCGCGTGGGCGTGGTGCCGAACGCGGCGTACCGCCATTTCGGCAGCCGGCAGGAACTGCTGCTGGCGGTGCGCGAAGCGGCCCTGTCTGCCGCTGCCAGCGCAATGGAAAAAGAACTGGCGGTGCTGCCCTGCGACCAGCCGCCCGCCGACTTTGCGCGGGCGCAGGTGCGCGCCATCGGCACCGCCTACCTGCGGTTCGCGCAGGCCGAGCCCGGCCTGTTCCGCACGGCGTTCGTGATTTCCGACGAGGGCAATGGCGAGCTGGGTCCGGCAAGGGCCGGTGCCAGCGGGCTCGACTCCTTCCAGTTGCTCGGCGCGGCCATCGACCGGCTGGTGGATGCGGGCGTGCTCGATCCGGCGCGCCGCCCCGACGCTGAATACTTCGCATGGTCGGCCGTGCATGGCCTGGCGCTGCTCGTCATCGATGGGCCCTTGCGCGGCACCGATGCCGCCGCTGTCCATTCGCTCGGCCAGCGCCTGATCGACATGGTCGAGCGCGGCCTTTGACCGCGTTGGCTACAGGTAGATCTTCTGCAGCAGCTTGATGAGCGTCTCGCGCTCGCGCGCCGTGAGCTTGGCGCTGGCATCGGCTTCGAGCTGCACCACGGCCTGCTCGGCTTCCTGGATCAGTGTTTCACCGGCCGGCGTGAGGTGCAGCCCGACCGCGCGGCCGTCGTGCGGGTGCGGGCGGCGCTCGATCAGGCCCCGGCTGTCCAGCGTGGCCACCAGGCTCACGAGGTTGGGCGGCAGGATGTCGAGCGTGTTGCACAACTGCCGCGAGGTGGCACCCGGGTTGTGCGCCAGCAGTGACAGCACCGAAAAGTCGATCTGCTTGAGCCCATAGGGCGCCATGCGCTCTGCAAAGAGATCGCTGACGATCAGCCAGGCGCGACGGGCGTTGTAGCCGACCAGGGTTTCGAGCATGCTCGCGTCGAGCCGGTCGGACTTGCCTTGCGGCGCCGCGGTCAGCTCGCCTTTCGCGGGGACGGGTTTCGTTGAAGGGCGCATGGCAAGAGCGTAACCGCCCGCGCGGTCGCTGGATGCCTATTGCGCGACACCGGCAGCTTTCGTCGTTCCTGCCGAGTGCGTCAGGGCCACGGTTTCGCAGGCCCGCTTGACGATGCCCAGGCGCATCTCGAACTCGGGCAGCACCCAGCGCCGGAAGGCCGCTGCTGCCCGTGTCCGCATGGCGCGGCCCGGGTCATTCGGGGCGGTCGCTTCGTCGGCCACCTCGATGCGTGCCCAGGCCCAGGCCATCATCGTGAGCACCACCACGCGCAGGTAGTCGTCGGCCACTTCATATGGCAGCACGGGGTTGGCATGTGCGGCCATCGCCACGGTGGTGCCCAGGTAGCGCAACTGCGCCAGCCGGCGCTGCACGTCGGCATCGGCCTCGCGCGAGGCATCGAGCGTGTCGCGCAATTCGAGCAGCACCGCCGACATGGCGGTGCCGCCATCGGGCAGCACCTTGCGCACCAGCAGGTCGATGGCCTGGATCTCGTTGGTGCCCTCGTAGATCATGGTCACGCGCGCATCGCGCACCACCTGCTCGATGCCCCATTCGCGCACATAGCCGTGGCCGCCGAACACCTGCAGGCATTCGCTCGCGCCCTGAAAGGCCTGCTGCGTGCACGCCGCCTTCAGCACCGGCGTGACCAGCGAGCACCAGCGCTGCGCGCGCTCGCGGGCCTTGGGGTCGGCGTCGTGCGCGGCGATGTCGAGCATCAGCGCGCTGCGGTAGGCAAGGGTGCGCGCGCCATCGATCCAGGCGCGCTGCGTGTCGAGGATGCGGCGGATCGCGGGATGCTCGCCGATCAGGTCGGCAGGCTCGCCGCCCCGGCTCGCGGGCACGGGACCGGGTGCGCGCATCTGGCGGCGCTCGGCTGCATAGACGTCGGCCTTCTGCCAGGCGGCATCGAGCAGGCCGATGCCCTGCAGCGCCACATGCAGGCGCGCCGAATTCATCATCACGAACATCGCAGCCAGGCCCCGGCCCGGTTCACCCACCAGCCAGCCGGTGGCTTCGTCGAAGCGCATCGTGCAGGTCGGACTGCCGTGCAGGCCCATCTTCTCTTCGATGCGTTCGCAGTGCACCGCATTGCGCGTGCCGTCGGGCAGCAACTTGGGCACGAGCACCAGCGACAGGCCCTTGGGGCCGGCCGGCGCATCCGGCAACCGGCACAGCACGAGGTGCACGATGTCCGGCGTCAGGTCGTGCTCGCCGCCGGAGATAAAGATCTTGCTGCCGCTCACGCGCAGGCTGCCGTCGGCTTGTGGCGCGGCGCGCGTGCGCACCTGCCCCAGGTCGCTGCCCGCGTGCGCTTCGGTCAGGCACATGGTGGCCAGCCATTCGCCAGTCGCGATCTTCTGCAGATAGCGCCGCTTCAGTTCCTCGCTGCCGTGGTGCTTGAGGCAGGCATACGCGCCATGCAGCAGGCCCGGCGCCATCGTGAGGCCGTGGTTCGCGCCCGCGAGCCATTCATAGAGCACGGCTTCGAGCACGGCGGGCAGGCCCTGTCCGCCATCTTCGGTGGCCGCCGAGAGCGCCGGCCAGCCGCCATCGACAAAGGCCTGGTAGGCCGCGCGAAAGCCCGGCGGCGAAACCACCTCGCCATTGGCGAATCGGCAGCCGACTTCATCGCCCTCGCGATTGATCGGTGCGACCACCTCGCCGACGAAGCGCGCGGCCTCTTCGAGCACCTGCGACTGCAGGGCTTCGTCGACCTCGGCAAAGGGCGCGAGCGCAGCGAGGCGCGTTGGCGCATCGAGCACGGCGTTCAGCAGAAAGCGGACGTCTTCGGGGCGGGGCTTGTAGTCCATCGGGGCTCTTGAAAAATCTAGGGTGCGGGGCTCTTGCAGGCGAAGCTGCTGGCGCGCTCGGTGTCGCCGCCGGTGTAGGTGGCGACTTGCGGATACGGGCACAACGGTCGTGTGCGTTGCGGCGACCAGTTGGCCGGCACCTCGGTGTTGGGCACCGGTGAACCCGCGCCGCGCGCGGAAGCGGTGATGGACGCGGGCGCCTTGCCCTGCTCGACCCAGTCGACCAGCGCGCCCAGCATGTCGAACTGGTCGGTGGCCGGGCCGCCCGCGCAGTGGTTCATGCCGGGCACCGGGAAGTAGCGCGCGAACGAAGAGGCATCGCCGCCATTTGCGGCCTGCACGCGCTCGTACCAGGTGGCCGTGTCGTCCGAAGAGAACACCGGGTCGCTGGTGCCGTGGTACACGATCATCCGGCCGCCACGCTCGCGCAACGCGCTCAGGTTCGCGGCATCGGGTGGTATCATGAAAGACAGCGCCGATTCGCGGAACACGCCATCGATCGCCGCGATGCGCGGTGCGTCGCGGTCCATGTCGAAGCCCAGCGCGAAGGGCAGGCCCTGCGGCCGGTCGGCCAGCGGCGGCGTGCTGAAGATGAAGGCCATCGCACCGGCATCGCGCGTCGGCGGGCTCGCGAACTTCCACTCGCGCCAGTTGCTGCCGCTGATGCCCGCGTCGAACGGGAAGCTGCTGTAGATCGGCTGGCCCGCGCTGTTGCGTGCGCCCTTGAACACGTTGGCCAGCGCATTCTTCTGCGGTGCGCTGAGACACTGGCCGTTGCGCGTACCCGCAGCACACGTCGGCACGGCGGCCTGGATGTCAAAGCGCGTGCGGCAGGCATTGACGTTCGACACGATGCCGTCGGCCAGTCCGTCGAGCGCATCACAGCGCTCCAGCACTTTGTCGGCCACGAGCTTCAGCTCTGCCGGCGTGAAGGCGCTCTGCAGGTCGGGTTGGCCGGTGGACGTCTTCGCGCTCGCGACGGCCGCGTACTGCTGCGCGCCGTAGAGCTGTGCCACCGCCGCCTTCGGCAGATTGAAACCGGGGTCGCCCGCGAGGATGCCGTCGTACTGCCCCGCCGAGCGCACCGCCGCCACCATCGCATGCCGTCCGCCATTCGAGCAGCCGCCGAAGTACGAGCGGTCCGGTTCACGGCCGTAGGCCTTGGCGATCAGGTTCTTCGCCATCGGCGTGAGCTGCGCGACCGCGTTGTAGCCGTAGTCGAGCCGCGCCTGCGGATCGAGCCCGAAGCGCGGACCCATTGAACCCGCATGGCCCGCATCGGCGCTGATGACGGCAAAGCCCATCTGCAGCGCGCTGCTGCGCGGACCGCCACCACCGATGCCGCCCAGCGCAGGCACCACCACGCCATCGAGGCCGCCGTTGGCCTGGTAGAAGAAGCGGCCGTTCCATGCGACGGGCAGGCGCATCTCGAAGCCGATGGCGTAGCGCTGGTTGTCGACGGGGCTCGTGCGTTCGTTCATGCGGCCCTGCACGAGGCAGTGCGCGGGTGCGGCCATCGCGATGCCGCCGACCGTGACGGTGCCGGCAGGCACATCGGTGACGGAGGTGTAGACGGTGCCCGGCAACGCGGCACGCGCGGCAAGGTCGGTGCAGGCCTGCAGCGTGCCGGGGCGAGCAGCGGCCAGTGGCGCATGCGGTGCAGGCGCGCGACTGGCGCACGCCACGAGCAATGCAGCAACGCCGAGCGCGGTCGCGCACAGGCCGAGGTGAAGGTGGCGCTGTCGGGTCATGTCGTCTCGTCTCCTTGCCGCGAATGCCGCGGCTTCTTTCTTCAGGCCGCCTTGCGTGCCGCACCCAGGTAGGTGTCGATCACGCGCGAATCGACGGCCAGCTTCTTCGCTTCACCTTCGAGACTCACGCTGCCCATCTCCAGCACATAGCCATGGTCCGCAACTTCGAGCGCGGCGCGCGCGTTCTGCTCCACCAGCAGGATGGTCACGCCGGTGGCGCGCAGTGCATCGACGGTGCGGAAGATCTCCTGCACCACCAGCGGCGCGAGGCCAAGGCTGGGCTCGTCGAGCATCAGCAGCGTGGGGCGCGACATCAGCGCGCGACCCACCGCGAGCATCTGCCGCTCGCCACCCGACAACGTGCCGGCCAGTTGCGCGCGGCGTTCCTTCAAACGCGGGAACAGCGTGTAGACCTCGTCGATGCGGTCGCGCCATTGCTTGTTGCGCAAGCGCACCTGACGAAACGCGCCAAGCACGAGGTTGTCTTCGACCGGCATGGTGGCGAACAGCTCGCGCTTCTCGGGCACCAGCGCAATACCGAGCATCACGCGCTCTTCAAGCGTCATCGCCGAGATGGGCTGGCCCTTGAATTCGATGACGCCCTTGGAGGGCAGCACGCCCATGAGCGCATTGAGCAGTGTGGATTTGCCCGCACCGTTCGGGCCGATCACGGTGACGACGCTGCCCTGGTCGGCCCGCAGGTCGATGCCATGCAGAACTTCGGCGCGGCCGTAGCCGGCGTGCAGGTCGCGGATGCGGAGCAGGGGCGTGTTGTTGTTCGTCATGTCAATGCTCCGTGCCCAGGTACGCGGCGCGCACCTTGTCGCTGTTCTGCACCTCGGTGGGCGTGCCCTCCATCAGGTGCGTGCCGAACTCCATCACCACGATGTGGTCGCAGATGTCCATCACCAGTCCCATGTCGTGCTCGACCAGCAGGATGCTCATGCCCTCGCCGCGCAGTTGCCGCAGCACCTGGCCCAGCGCTTCCTTCTCCTTGTGGCGCAGGCCCGCAGCAGGTTCGTCGAGCAGCAACAGGGCAGGGTCGGCACACAGCGCGCGTGCAATTTCAAGCAGGCGCTGCTGGCCCATCGCGAGGTTGCCCGCCAGTTCGTGCAGCAAGGCGCCCATGCCCACGCGCTGCAACTGGCGCTCGGCTTCGCGAAACAGCGCGCGTTCTTCGGTGCGGTCGATGCGCAGCATCGCGGCGATGGCGCCCTTGTGGCCACGCAGATGCGCGCCCAGCGCCACGTTCTCCAGCACCGTCATGTCGGCCACCATCTTCACGTGCTGGAAGGTGCGCGACACGCCGCGCTGCGCGATCTGCCGCGCGCCCAGTCCCCCGATGGCTTCGCCCCGAAAGCGCACCGCGCCGCCCGACAGGCCGAGCACACCGGTCACGAGGTTGAAGGTGGTCGACTTGCCCGCGCCGTTCGGACCGATCAGGCCCACGATCTGGCCGGCGCGTGTCTGGAAGCTGATGTCGTTCACCGCCACCAGCCCGCCGAAGGTCTTGCGGATGGCCTGCACGTCGAGCACCACTTCGCCGGCGGCCGGCTTGGCGCGCGCGGGCAGGTCCTTCGCCCCTTGCCAGTCGACACTGCGGCGCGGACGCGGCAGGCGCCGGTCGACAAAGGCCCACAGCCCTTCGGGCAGGTACTTGAGCACCAGCACGATCATGATGCCGAACACGATCAGTTCGTAGCTGCCGGCGGTGCCGATGAGCTTGGGCAACAGCACCTGCAGCTGGTCTTCGAGCAGCTTGACCACACCCGCGCCGGCAATCGCGCCCCACACATGGGCCGCGCCACCGAGCACCGCCATGAAGAGGTACTCGATGCCCATCTTCAGCCCGAAGGGCGAGGGGTTCACCGTGCGCTGGAAGTGCGCGAACAGCCACCCAGAGATCGACGCCAGCATGGCCGCCAGCACGAAGATGCCGATCTTGAAGCGCAGCGTGTTCACGCCCATCGCCTCGGCCATCTGCGAGCCGCCCGCCAATGAGCGGATGGCACGGCCGCTGCGCGAGTCCAGCAGGCGTATCACCGCGAACGCCGCAAGGATCGCGAAGGCCCAGACCACGCCGTAGAACAGGCGCTGTTGGCCGAACTCGAAGCCGAACACCGACAAACCCTTCACGCCCAGGATGCCGTCGTACTTGCCCAGCGCATCGAGATTGCCCATGAGGTAGTACAGCGACAGCGCCCACGCGATGGTGGCCAGTGGCAGGTAGTGGCCCGACATGCGCAGCGTGATCGTGCCGATGATCGCGGCGCTGATGCCGGTGAGCGCGAGCCCGATGAACAGCGTGACCCACGGCGACAGGCCGGTGTTCACCGTCAGGTAGGCCGTCGTGTAGGCACCGATGCCCACGAAGGCCGCCTGCCCGAAGGAGGTGAGACCGCCGACGCCGGTGAGCAGCACGAGGCCCAGCACCGGCAGCGTGTAGATGCCGATGTAGTTGAGCTGGATGATCCAGAAGTCGGGCAGCGGCAGGAACGGCAGCGCGATCAGTACCAGGATCAGCGCGAGCGGGCCCCAGGTGCGCAGCAGGCTCTTGTCTGGCGCTTGTGCCGAAGACGGGTTCAGTAACGCTTCCATGTCAGTGGTCTGTTGCCGGTTGTGTTTTGAGTGCGGCTGTTCGGGGCGAGTGCGAATGACACCGGGTGCTCCCCTCCGCGAATGTCCCCCGCTTCGCTCCTCCTTTATTTCGCTGCGGGGAGCACCCGGTGTCATTCGCACATGGACGCGCTGCTGGTGTGCAGCCGATCAACGACTGCTCTGTCCAGCGCTCGCGCCGATACGGGGCTCTTTTTCGCGAAATAAAGGAGGAGCGAAGCGGGGGACATTCGCGAAAAAGAGCCCCGTGTCGGCGTGAGTGCCGCCCTGAACAGCAACGCTCAGAACGCACAACGCGACGAACAGAAGAGCCGGTCTTCATCAATGCTCCTCATCCGAATGACCGCTACGCAGCGAACGCCAAAGCAGCACCGGCAGGATGATGGTGAACACGATCACTTCCTTGAACGAGCTGGCCCAGAACGAACCGAAAGCCTCGATCACCCCAACGGCCAGTGCACCCAGCAGCGCACCCGGATAGCTCGCAAGCCCGCCGATCACGCCGGCCACGAAGCCCTTCAGGCCGATGAGAAAACCCGAGTCGTAGAAGATCGTGGTCGTCGGCCCGATCAGCAGGCCCGACAGCGCACCGATGAGCGCAGTCATTGCAAACGTGAGCTGCCCGGCCGCCTGCGTCGAGATGCCCATGAGCCGCGCACCCAGCCGGTTCACGGCCGTGGCGCGCAGCGCCTTGCCATACAGGCTGCGCTCGAAGAACAGCCACAGCAACACGATCAACGCTGCCGACATTGCAAAGATGATCAGCGCCTGCCCGCTCACATTGAGTGGCCCCAGCGCCATGCGCTCGTCCCAGAACGGCGGATTGCGAAAGCCTTCAGCGCCGAAGAACAACAGGCCCAGCCCCGTCATCGCGAAGTGCACGCCGACCGAGACGATCAACAGCACCAGCGAACTGGCACCGGCCAATGATTGATACGCCACCCGGTACACCAGCGGCCCGAAAGCCGTGACGATGAACACGGTAAGCAGCGCCTGCACGCCCAGCGGCAGGTTGCGCGGCCCGGCCCAGGCCGACACCGCGCAGATCACGGCGGGCGCCGCGAAGGTGCGCAACGCCGCCATGAGACCAGCCACCGCACTGCCGCGATGGCGCCAGACCGTGACCAGGTCCATCAACGCGGCAACGCCCGCCAATATCAACAGCAGCCACACCGTGCCCGGCGTCTTGCCCGTCTGGAAGATCGCCAGCGTCAGCGCGCCGTACGCCACGAACTCGCCCTGCGGAATGAAGATGACGCGAGTCACCGTGAAGACGAGCACGATGCCCATGCCCAGCAGGGCATAGATCGCGCCATTGGTGAGTCCGTCCAGCGTCAGGATGCTGGCGATTGAAAAATCCATGGCGTGGGTTCGCGGCGCGGGCTTGTTGGGAAGATTACTGTTCGACCTTGAAGGCGCCGTTCACGACCTTGAGCATCACGCCCGTTTCCGTCGTGTAGCCCCAGTGGTCTTGTGCGGTCCAGTTCAGCACGCCGTGCGCGAGCACCGTGCGGCCCATGCCTTCGAGCGCGTCGCGCAGCGCGGCGCGGAATTCCGGCGTGCCGGGCTTGGCCTTCTTGAGCGCGACCGGCACGGCCTTTTCGAGCACCGTGAGCGCGTCGGCCGCGTGGCCGGCGAACTGGTTGCGCGAGCCGGGGCCGTAGGCCTTTTCATAACCCTGCACGAAGGCCACGGCCGCAGCCTTCGACGGATGGCTGTCGGGCAATTGCTCGGCCACGGTGGCGGGGCCCGACACGACAAAAGTGCCCTCGGCGTCCTTGCCGGCGGTGCGCATCAGGTCTTGCGTGGCGGCGGCGTGCGTCTGGTAGACCTTGCCCTTGTAGCCGCGCTCCATCACGGCTTTTTGCGGCATGCCCGCGCCGCTGCCCGAGGCCACGATCAGGATCGCGTCGGGGTTGGCCGACGTGAGCTTGAGCACCTGGCCGGTCACGCTGGTGTCGGCGCGTGCAAAGCGTTCGGTGGCCACGATCTTGATGCCGTTCTTGGCGGCTTCGGCGGTCAGTGCCTTGAGCCACAGCTCGCCGTACGCGTCGGTGTAGCCGAGGAAGCCGACCGTCTTCACGTTCTGCTTCTTCATGTGCGCGACCACCGCGAAGGCCATCACGTCGTTCGATTGCGGCAGGCGGAAGAACCACTTGTCCTTGCCCGGCGGCAGGCCGGCCGGTGCGGTCGACAACTGCGGCGTGCCGGCTTCGGCGGTCACGTCGGCCATCGGGATGGCGACCGGCGTGGCGCTGGAGCCGACGATCAGGTCGACCTTGTCTTCGGTGACCAGGCGCTGCGCGTCCTTCACGCCGGTGGTCGGGTCGGTGGCATCGTCGAGCACGACGACCTTCAGTGTTTCACCCGCGATGGTCTTGGGCCAGATCGCGATGCCGTTCTTCACCGGAATGCCCAGGCCCGAGGCCGGGCCGGTGAGCGGCTGCACCACGCCGATGGTGATGTCGGCATGGGCCATGCCCATGGCCATGAGCGCCAGCACGGCGGCGAGGGTGGTCTTCTTGAAGGTCATCGGTGTCTCCTGATGTGTTGGAAGTGAAGCGGACTGACGGGCGGACGAAAGCTCAGCTCAGCGCGGCGCCATGCGCAAGGCGCCGTCGAGGCGAATCACTTCGCCGTTGAGGTGGCCGTTGGTGACGACGTGGCAGGCCAGCTCGGCGAACTCCGAAGGCTTGCCCAGGCGCGGCGGGAAGGGAATGGACGCGGCCAGCGAGTGCTGCACCGCCTCGGGCAGCTCCAGCAGCAGCGGCGTGGCGAACAGGCCCGGCGCCACGGTGCACACGCGGATGGCGTGCTGCGCGAGGTCGCGCGCCATCGGCAGCGTCATGCCGACGAGGCCGCCCTTCGAGGCGCTGTAAGCCTGCTGGCCGACCTGGCCGTCGAAGGCCGCGACTGAAGCGGTGAAGAGCATCACACCCTTCTCGCCGTTGTCGAGCGCATCGAGCTTCGCGCAGCGGGCCGCGAACAGGCGCGCCATGTTGTAGCCGCCGATCAGGTTGATGTTGACCACGCGCACGAAGTCTTCGAGCGGCGCCGGGTTGCCGTCCTTGCCGACGATGCGCTTGGCGCTGCCGATGCCGGCCACGTTCATCAAAATGCGCGCGGGGCCGTGCGCGGCGGCGGCCTTGTCGAGCGCGGCGTTCACGCTGTCGGTGTCGGTGATGTCGCAGACGCATGCAACGCCGCCGATCTCCGCCGCCACTTTCTCCGCCAATGCGGCATTGCGGTCGAGCACCGCAACCTTGGCGCCCAGGCGCGCGAGTTCGCGTGCGGTGGCTTCGCCGAGGCCCGATGCGCCGCCGGTGACCAGTGCGGCTTGTCCTTCGATCTTCATTCTTGTGTCTCCTGGATGGGGTTAGCGGGGCGTGAGGGTGAAGGGCAGGGTGCCAGCGTGCATCGCGTCGGCCAGCGCCGCGCGGTGCTTGAGCACGGCGCGCTGGTTGATGGAGCCCTTGTCGGTCACTTCGCCCTTGTCGATGGAAGGCGGCTCGGCCATCAGGTGCAGCCGCGCGATGCGGTTCGCGCTGCCGGTGCCGGCCGCAGCCAGCGCGTTGGCCACTTGCTGGAAGTGCGCCTGCACGGGTTCGCTTTCGAGCACCTGCTGCATGGTCGCGTCGGCGCTGAGCCCGGCGAGTTGCCGCACCTTCTGCGTCGGAAAGATCAGCGCGCCGACTTCCTTCAGGTTGATGCCGGTCAGCACCGCGTCCTGCACATAGGGCGCACCGGCCGCGATGATCTTCGCGCGCAGCGGGCCCACGCTCACGAAGGTGCCGGTGGCGAGCTTGAAGTCTTCGGCGATGCGGCCATCGAAGCGCAGGCCGCGGTGGATGTTGTCGTCGGCGATCCACTTCACCGCGTCGCCGGTCGAGAAGAAGCCTTCGTTGTCGAAGGCCTCGGCCGTGGCCTCGGGCGCGCGCCAGTAGCCGGGCGTGATGTTGGGGCCGCGATAGCGCACCTCGGTCTTGCCGTCGACCTCGATCAGCTTGATCTCGATGCCGGGCGCGGGCAGGCCCACGTCGCCCGACTTCACTTCGGGGCCGGTCACATACAGCGCGAAGGGGCCCGACTCGGTCATGCCCAGGCCCGTGCCCATGACGATGCGTTCGCCGACTTCGGCTTCCTGCGTCTTGTGCAGGCTGTCCCACACGGGCTGCGACAGCGCGGCGCCCGAGTAGAAGAACATCTTCACGCGCGACAGCAGGTTGCGGCGCAGCACCGCATCGGTTTCCATCGCCTGCGCGATGGCCTCGAAGCCGGTGGGCACATTGAAGTAGATGGTGGGCGCGATCTCGCGCAGGTTGCGCAGCGTCTCGGCCATGCCGGCGGGCGTGGGCTTGCCGTCGTCGATGTAGAGCGTGCCGCCGTTGTCCAGCACGATGCCCACGTTGTGGTTGCCACCGAAGGTGTGGTTCCAGGGCAGCCAGTCGACCAGCACCGGCGGCTCGTCGCCCAACGCGGGAATCGACTGGCGCAACTGCTGCTGGTTGGCGCACCACATGCGGTGCGTGTTGATCACCGCCTTGGGCATCTTGGTCGAGCCCGAGGTGAAGAGAAACTTGGTGATGGTGTCGGGGCCGGTCGCCTGCATCGCCGCGTCGATGGCGGGCGTGGCCGGTGTGGCGGCGAAGGCGTTGAACGCGGTGGTGGCGCGGCCTTCGAGCGTGCCTTCGGCCAGCACGACTTCGGTGCCGGCCGGCACGGTCGCCTGGATGGCGCGGCCATAGCGCGCGGCATCGGTGGCGAACACCAGGCCGGGGGTCAGCGTGTCGAAGACGTGGCGCAGCTTTTCGAAGTCCTGGCTCACGAGCGAATAGGGCGGCGACACCGGGCAGTAGGGCACGCCGGCGTAGAGGCAGCCGAGCGCGAGCAATGCGTGCTCGATGCCGTTCTCGCTGAGGATCGCGACCGGGCGTTCCGCGTTCAGGCCGCGTTCGAGCAGTGCCTGTCCGATACCTCGCGCCTCTTGCAGGGCCTGCGCATAGCTCACGCGCAGCCAGTTGCCGGTGCTGCCGTCGGCCAGCCGTTCGCGGCGGGCGATGAAGGTGCGCTCGGGCGTGGCTTCGGCCCAGTGCTGGAGCCGGTCGGTCATGCGCTCGCGGTAGGCCTGCAGCGGTGTCTCGGCTTGCAGATACTGCGTGCCCGGTACGCCGTCGCGCAGCACCGCGCGGGTCACGCCGAAGGCCAGCGGGCGGTATCGAACGGCGGCGGTCATCCCTTGCTCACCTTCGCGCCCCGGCCTTCGAGGAAGTCGCGCACGCGCGCCTTGGCTTCAGGGGCGGCCTGCACGATGCCGGAGATCAGCGCCTCGGTGAAGAAGCCGTGGTCGGCCGACTGCTCGGCGATGCGCGGCAGCGCGTGCATCAGCGCGTAGTTGGTCAGCGGTGCGTTGGTGGCCACGCGCTGCGCGAGTTCGAAGGCCTTGTCGAAGGCCGTGCCTTCGTCGACCAGGTACTGCGCGAAGTTGGCGCGCTCGCCGTCTTCCGCGTTGTAGACGCGGCCGGTCATCATCATGTCGGTCATGCGGGCCACGCCGATCAGCTTGGGGATGCGCACCGAGCCGCCGCCGCCCACGAAGATGCCGCGCGAGCCTTCGGGCAGCGCATAGAAGGTGCTCCGGTCGGCCACGCGGATGTGGCAGGCGCTGGCCAGCTCGAGCCCGCCGCCGACCACAGCGCCGTGCAGCGCCGCGATCACCGGCACCGGGCCGTGCTGGATCAGGTCGAGCGCCGCGTGCCACATGCGCGAGTGCTGCATGCCCTGGCCGGCGTCGCGCTCTTTCAGTTCGCTCAGGTCGAGGCCGGCGCAGAAGTGCGGGCCTTCGCCGTCGATCACGGCGGCGCGCACGGTGGACGGCAATTGCTCGAAGGTGTCGCGCAGTGCGAGGATGAGTCCGTCCGACAGCGCATTGCGCTTGGCGCCGCGCGTCAGGCGGACGATGGCGACTTCGTCGCGGATGTCGAGTTGCAGGTCTGGATGGGTCATGGTGATGTTCGGGGTTGCGTTGGATTATGGTTATGAGAAATAATCAATTCAAGGCACTTGAGCCTCCTGAATCCTAGGGACTTACCCGTACCGGAGACAACGACATGGACCACCAGAACCTGATCGCCATCGACATCCACACCCACGCCGAAGTGAGCTGCTGGAACCCGTTCGACAACTACGGCGAGGAGTACGACCGCGCCGCCGACAAGTACTTCGGATCGAGCGGCCGCCCGACCATTGCCGAGAGCGTGGCGTACTACCGTGAAAGAAAGATCGGCCTGGTGATGTTCATGGTCGATGCCGAATCGAACATGGGCCGCCGCCGCATCCCGAACGAAGAGATCGCCGAGGCCGCGCAGCAGAACAGCGACATGATGATTGCCTTCGCCAGCATCGATCCGCACAAGGGAAAGATGGGCGCGCGCGAGGCGCGGCGGCTCATCGAGTCGCACGGCGTGAAGGGCTTCAAGTTCCACCCGACGGTGCAGGCTTTCCACCCCTACGACAAGATGGCCTGGCCGCTCTACGAGGTGATTGCCGAGTACAAGCTGCCGGCCATCTTCCACACCGGCCACAGCGGTATCGGCTCGGGCATGCGCTGCGGCGGCGGCCTGCGGCTCGAATACAGCAACCCGATGCACCTGGACGACGTGGCCATCGACTTCCCCGACATGCAGATCGTCATGGCCCACCCCAGCTTTCCGTGGCAGGACGAGGCACTGAGCGTGGCCACGCACAAGCCGAACGTGTGGATTGACCTGTCGGGCTGGAGCCCCAAGTACTTTCCGAAGCAACTGGTGCAGTACGCCAACACGCTGCTGAAAGACCGCGTGCTGTTCGGCAGCGACTACCCGCTGATCACGCCCGACCGCTGGATGAAGGACTTCGAGGCCGCCGGCTTCAAGCCCGAGGTGATGCCCGGCATCCTCAAGGGCAACGCGGTGCGGCTGCTGGGGCTCGACAAGCCCGCGGCCTCAGCGGCATCAGCGACCTGAAGGCGCACGGCGCGCCGGATCGGCCGCGTCGTTCCAGTGCTGCTCCCAGAGCGCGTCGCCGCGCTCCAGCGCCGCGCCCATTTCTTTCTTGCGCCGCTGCGCCACGGCCGTGATGAGCGCATTGCAGACCGACAGCGCGGCCGTGTATGAATCGAAGGGCGATGCGCTGGAGGTGCGCACCAGCAGCAGGTGATCGGCCGACGCGGCTGCGGGGGCGGTCGGTCCGTCGGTGATCACGACGACCTTCGCGCCCTTCTGGCGAAAGTACTTCGCCGCGCGCGCGATCGCGAGCGAATGGCGCCTGAAGGTGGGCGTGAGCAGCAGGTCGTGTTCATCGATCCACAGCAACTGGTCTTCGAGCAGCAGCGGGCTCGTCGACGTCATGAGCCGCACGTCGGGCAGGCACATGTTCAGGTGCAGCGCCAGATGGCTGGCGATCGAGGCGCCGTGCCGCTGCCCGAGCACATGCACGCGCACCTTGCGCTGCGTGAGCAGCCGCACCGTGGCCTCGAACGCGGCCACGTCGAGCGATGCGAAGGTGGCGGCCAGGTTGTGCTGGTCGTGCAGCAGCGCGTTGTCCAGGCAGGAGCGGATGGAAGCGTCGTCGTTGATGACGGCGTCCGCGCGCGTGGCGGGCGACGCCAGCAGGGCGGTCACCTCCAGGCGCGCTTCCATCTGCGCCTGGGCATAGCTTTCGTAGCCCAGCTTGGCGAGCAGCCGCACCACCGTCGATGCGCTGGTGCCCACCTTTTTTGCAAGGCTCGTTGCAGATTCGAGCAAGCCCTGCGGGTGGTGCGCCTGCAGCTCCTCGATCAGGAGCCGCTCGGTCTTGGTGAGCTTCTTGCCGTAGCCCGAGATGCGTTGGTTCAGATTCATGGTCGCGGGGCATTCTGCATGCGGAATCGGGGAAACCTGATTTTTGCAACGAGTATTGCAAAAATATGACTGTCTTGCAAAAATGCGCGCACGAATCCGAGCCGGATTCGCAAGTTCCCCATGCACCAGGACACAAGGACGTTCCCATGAGCCCCACCACCGCAGCGCCCGCCCTCCGGCGGCGCGAGATCATCGGCGCCGGATTGACGGCGTTGTTGTTGCCCCTGGCCGCGCATGCCCAGGCCTTTCCTTCGCGGCCGATCACGCTGGTGGTGCCGTTCCCGGCCGGTGGCTCGGTGGACCTGATCGCGCGGCTCTACGCCGAGCCGCTGTCGAAGGCGCTGGGCACGGCGATCGTCATCGACAACCGTGGCGGTGCCGGTGGTTCCATCGCCAGCGCGCAGGTCGCGCGTGCCAAGCCCGATGGCTACACGCTGGTCGTGTCTTCGCAGAGTTCGCACCTGGCCAATCCGCTCACGCAGGCCAACCCGGGCTACGACCCGATCAAGGACTTCGCCTCGATCAGCCAGCTCGCCCGCTCCATCAACGTGCTGCTGGTGAACCCGGCGGTGCCCGCGAAGACCTTCAAGGAATTCGTCGCGCTGGTGAAGGCGCGCCCGGGCGAGCTGAACTTCTGCAGCGCCGGGCCGGGCAGCATGGGGCAGCTCAATGTGGAGTTGATGAAGTCGCAGTTGCAGCTCAATGCCACGCACGTGCCCTACCGTGGCGGCGGCCCGCTGGTGACCGCGCTGATCGGCAACGAGGTGCAGTTCGGGCTGGACAACCTCGCGCCTTTCCTGCCGCACATCCAGGCCGGCAAGCTGCGCGCGCTGGCGGTGGCCGCGCCGACCCGCTTCGCGGCCTTGCCCGATGTGCCGACCTTCGCGGAGCTGGGCTACCCGGTGCTGAACACCACGTCGTGGATCGGTCTGGCCGCGCCCGCGAAGACGCCGCCCGAGGTGATCGCCGCGCTGCACAAGGCGGTGCGCTCGGTGGCGGACCAGCCGGTCATGGTCGAGGCGCTGCTGTCGCGCGGCTCGCTCGCGCCGGAGGTGCAGTCGCCCGCGCAGTTCACCGCGATGATGTCGGAGCGGCTGGCGCTCTACGGCGACATGGTCAGGCGCGCCGGCATCCGCGGCGAGTGAGTGAGCGCATGACGCACGCATCGTTCGCTCCCGACACCGCGCCGCTCGAGGTGCTTCCGCGCGACATCTCGGCCTACCGGCAGGGCAACACCGGCATCGACTACGTGCACCGCTTCGCATCGGGCCGGCCGGGGCCGCATGTGCTGGTCAATGCGCTGACGCACGGCAATGAAATCTGCGGCATGGTGGCCGCCACGCACCTGCTCGATGCGGGCGTGCGCCCGAAGATCGGCACGCTCACCGTGAGCTTTGCGCATGTGGAGGCCTATAACGCCTTCGACATCGACCGGCCCTACGAGAACCGCCAGCTGGTGCACAACCTCAACCGCATCTGGTCGACGGACATGCTCGACGGCACGCAGCAAAGCCCCGAGCTGCGCCGCGCACGCGAGTTGCGGCCCGTGCTCGATGCGGCCGACTACGTGCTGGACATCCATTCCACGCGCGCACCCGTGGCGCCCTTCTGGGTGTACCCGGAATTCGAGCGCAATGCGGGCCTGGCGCTGGCCGTCGGCCGGCCGCTGGTGCACCTCGTCATGCCCGTGGGCGCCGCGCCCGGCACGGGCGTGACGGGCTACGGCCGTCACGGCGAGGCGGGCATCGATGGCGGCGCGGTGGTGGTCGAATGCGGCCAGCATTTCAGCCAGTCGGCCGCCGACCTGGCGACCGATGTGTCGCTGCGCTTCCTGGCGCACCTGGGGCTCATCGATCCGGTGCGGGACGTTGCCACAGCCGCAGAACCGGCGCGCCGGTTCCGGCTGCTCGAAGTGCACATGGTGCAGTCCGATGCGTTCGCGTTCGTGCGGCCCGTGATCGGCTTCGAGGTCTTCCACAAGGACGAGCTGATCGCCGTCGATGCGGGCCGCGAGATCCGCTCGCCCTGCGACGGCTGCACGATCTTCATGCCGACGCGCGCGCCGGTGGTCGGCCGCGAAGGCGTGTACCTGACCATCGCGGTCTAGGACCAGCGCCGTGGCGCCGCAGGGCGACGGGCTGCGGCCAGGCCGTGGAACCTGTGGACCCACCTGGCCAGCGGCTTGGTCACGAGTCACTTCACCTCGACGATGGAGCCAAGGGCAAAAGCGCCCAGTTGTGCATCCCAACGTTGGCCGGCCGCCGTGTTGTCCGCATTGGCCCAGCGGATCGCGAAGCGGGCATCGGCGGCCAGGCGCGCGTCGGCATCGGGCAGCGCGAGCCACAGTTGATAGCTGCCGGTGGGAAGATCGGCTGGCAGCGTGGTGGTGAGTGTCGCGGCTTGATCGCTGGTGCCGGGCATCCACGTGCGCGGATCGGCGCCGGTCGCGTCCAGGCGGCGGACGTCGTTGGTCACGGCATGCTTGAGCACCAACTGCACTCCGCGCGGATTGAAAATACGCGCCCAGCCCCCGTTGCGCAGTGAAAGCTGGACGCTCAGCGTCTGGCCACGCACGACAGCGCTGGCATGGGAGGCTTTCGACAGCACCAGCCGGTAACCCATCTTGCGGCGCACCTCGACCATGCAGTCGTTTTGTACCCAGTTGGCATGGAACATCTTGCGGTAGTACTCGTCGTTGAGGTAGGTCAGCTTGTACCTTGCGCCCTCGCCAAGAATGTCGGCGCATTGGGTGCGAAGCACGGCGTTCTTCTCGTCAACCGGGTTGCAAGTCTCGCCACCGAAAGGAGCGAAGTTCCCCAGACGGTCAACGTAGTCGCGTTGCTTCGTCGCGATCGTGGCGTCGTCGTCGTAGGTGCCGACGTCGGTCTTGCTCGCGAGGAAGCAGTCGTTGTGTACGCCGATGCGCTGCGTGCCGGTGTGCGCGGCACTCCATGTCGGCAGCTCCGGCGTGCCTTCCATCACATACGAGGGATAGCGCAGCTGGATGAAACGGCTCGTTGGCAGCGCGTCGAGCAAGGCATCGCGGATCTTGTTGCGAGGGGCCGCTTCGGTCAGGTTGTTGGAAGAGGTATGCCACTCACCCCAGGCGCCGATGAAGCCGGCCTGCATGAACGCGATGACGTCGGCATTGCGCTGCAGTACCGGTTTGAGCTGCTCGATGTGGGCAAGCACGCGGGACAGCGGCGCGTCCTGTGCGTTGCGGTAGTCGACTTCCGATTCCGGATAGTTGTAGACGACGCGTATGACCAGTTTCATCCCGGCGGCGCGTGAGCGGCCCAGGGCTGCTTCCACCTGCGCGAGCAGTGTCGGGGGCAGCTCTGCATCGCGATAGGCCGACAGGTTCAGCTTGGAGAGCAGCAGGCGGTACCCGTTCTTGTAGGCATCGTCCGCGTCGTCGCGGGTGACCGTGTCCAGGTCGGTCCAGCTCCAGCGGTAGAAGCCGCGCTCGGGATTGGGGAGATCGTCGTCGGTCGCGGTGAATGTGACGGCGGTCTGTGGTGCGTCATTCATGGAAGGCGCGGAGATGGGACGTGGTGGCGGGAGTGCGCCCGAATCCGAACCGCCGCCACCGCCACCGCAGGCGGTGAGGATCACCATCGAGAGGACGGTTGCGAGGCGGCGCATGACTGGGAATGGACGGCGAAGAAGGTGTTGCTTCTGCATGGTTGTGACTGGTTTGTTGGTTGATCCTGCGTGCATGAAGTCCCGGTGCGGGTGATTCAAGGGCCGAACCAATAGAAAAGCCATACGGCAAGGACCCCGAGGGTCGCGAGCAGAAGGATGGTGTGGGACCCGAAGCGCAGCCGCGCAGCGGCAAACAAAAGCAGCAGGAAGAAGCGCTCGATGCGCGACAGGAAGCGAGGCGCAACAGCGAAGGGCTGGATGGTTGCGGGATCTGAAGCGGTATTTGCTGGCGAGAACAACATTCGAGGATGCCCGGGTCCGGTCGGACGCCTGGGGAAGATGGTCTGAAACCTGATGCTCGCGCGCTCATGTTCAGAAGCTCTGCAACTTCCATCAAGATTGGGTCAAGCCGCATGTGCTGCCGTGTGTCTTGCCTTGCGCGCGAAAAATCCTGGCGCGTTAAGATTCCGCGGGTGCGACGGATATGGCTTGCGCGCCGCGCGAGGGCAGTGGCACACGCGGGGCTTTGGCGATGTTCTGGCGGCGCGAGCGCCGAGGCGTCGATGTGTCGGTCCCGCACATTGACAGTTCTATGACCGACGAACGCATCCTGATTGTCGAAGACGATCCTCAGATCGCCGATGTGCTTTCCGCCTACCTGCGGCACGAGGGTTACCAGACGGCGCACTGCCTCGATGGAGAAGAGGCGTTGCGTGTGTTCAGGCAGTGGCAACCGGCCTTGGTGCTGCTGGACTACATGCTGCCGCGGTTGAGCGGCAGCGACGTGCTTGCTGCCATTCGGCGCGCGGGCGATGTCCCGGTCATCATGGTCTCGGCTGTCAATGAGGAAGCCGACAAGCTTGGCGCGCTTCGATACGGAGCGGACGACTACGTGGTCAAGCCCTTCAATCCGAAGGAAGTCGTTGCCCGCGTGCGGGTTGTCCTGCGACGTACCCGGACGCCTCCCCTCGCGCCGCCGGCCCGGCTGTCCTGGGGCGCTCTCGAACTCGATCTCGACGCCGTGACCGTGCAAGCCGCCGGCGATGCAGCCCCGCTCGATCTGACGATCACCGAGTTCAAGCTTCTGTCGGTCATGATGCAACACCCACGCAAGGCCTTCAGCCGGTTCGAACTGCTGCAGGCCTCCCTGCCCGAGAGCGATGCGCTCGAGCGTGTTGTCGACACGCATGTGCATAACCTGCGCCGCAAGCTGGAGGAGCGCGGTGTCACCGGCATTCCCCTGGCGGTTCGAGGTGTCGGCTATCGCCTGAGCAGTTCCTAGCCATGCCGTCGCGAAGATCGCTGTGGGCGTGGCTTACCTGGCGCATGGTTGCCCTGGCCGTCGCCGCGACGGCGGCCGTGCAGGTCGGGATGTGGATCCGCTACGAAATCTGGTCGGACAGAATCAACTCCCAGTTGCCCCCGGAGATCGCGGCAGAGTTGGGACGGCTTGAAGATGCGCCGAAAGAGAATACAAAGCGGCTCCACGAGATCTACACGCAGTATTCCGATCTCTTCGTTTCCCCCACCGATACCGAGGACCTGCTCGTCCAGGCGCTGTTGAGCCTGGCCATCATCCCGTTCGTGGTGGTGTTTGCTCTTATCCTGGCGCGTCGCATCGCGCAGCCGCTCTCACATGTGGTCGTGGCCGCCGAGTCGGTTTCGGTCGGGCAGTTTTCGACGCGTGCACCCGTTCCAAAGACCGCTCCCGCCGAGCTTCAACGTCTGGCCACCCATTTCAACAAGATGGCTCAGCAGTTGGAGTCGTACGACAGGGAGCTTCACGATTCAAGCGCTGCCATCGCACATGAGCTTCGGACACCCCTGACCGCGGCGATGGGACGGTTGCAGGGCATCATCGATCAGGTATTTCCATTGGAAGAGCAGCAGATCGCCACGGTGCTGGACCAGCTCGTGCAGATCCAGCACATCATCGGTGACCTGCAGGTCCTGTCGCTCGTTCAGGGCGACAGGCTTCGACTGGAGATCACCGAGTTCGCCGTGCGCGAGTTCGTCGATGAACGGATCTCGTGGGCCGGCCCCGCCCTGCGCAAGTGCGGCATGCGGGCCGTCAATCATGCCGATTCAGTGCAGACGCTGCGCGGCGACAGGAGCCGGCTCGGTCAGGTCCTGTCGGCGCTCATTGACAACGCGGTGCGCCATGCAAGCGACGGAGGCATCGTGGAGATCGACTTCGAGGCGGGAGACCTGAGCGTCGAACTGATCGTGAGGGACCGGGGCGCGAGCATCTTGCCCGACGACAAAGACTTCTCGCGTTTCTTCGAGCGCTTCTGGCGCGGCGAGAAATCCCGCTCGCGGCACGCCGGCGGAACGGGTCTTGGCTTGTCGGTCGTCCATGCGATCTGCAAGGCGCATGGCGGGCACGCGATGGCCGCGGCACGCGCCGGCGGCGGCACGGAAATCCGGATCCGCTTGCCGCGTGCGGGGATGGCGGCAAGCACTACTGGCAAGCCGGTGATCTAGAGGTCTTGTCCCCGGACTTCCAGCTCGCGACGCCATTCAGGCGGCGCGGGCACTTCAGGGTGTTTGTTCCGCCCGGGCTTCTTCCTCCTCCAGCCGGTCCCAGTCGCGCCCCGAGCGGCGCTGCCGCTCTTCGCGCTCGCGCGCCATCTGTTCCTCGAACTGCTGTCGGCCCGCCTTGTTGGCCGCGATCAGCTTGGCGCGGTCCTTGTAGTGCGGATAGATCTCGTCGCTGAGCTTGATGTTCCGGCGGCGGAACCGCATGGTCGACTCGCGCGCCTCGTGTGCCGGCCAGCCCAGCGCTTCGAGCGTGGAGCGGGCGCTGCGCAATGACGACTCGAACACCTCGCGCTCCACGTCCGTCACGCCACGGTCGCGCAACTGGAACAGATGCGTCACGTTGCGGGCCCGCGCGATGATTCGCGCCTGCGGAAAGTTTTCCTTCACGAGGTCGACGATCTCCAGCGATTGCTCGATGTCGTCCACCGCCACCACGATGGCCTTGGCCGATCCGGCACCGGCGGTGCGCAGCAGGTCGAGTCGCGTCGCATCGCCGTAGAACACGCGAAAGCCGAACTGGCGCAAGCCTTCGACGGTGTCGGCGTCGTGGTCGAGCACCGTCACGCGCAGGCCTTGCGACATCAGCATGCGCCCGACGATCTGGCCGTAGCGGCCGAAGCCGCAGATCAGCACCTTGGCGTCTTGCTGCTCCGAGATTTCTTCGAGCTGCGGACCCTGGTTGCGGCTGTAGCGCGGCAGCACGAACTTGTCGAGCAGCACCAGCAGCAGCGGCGACAGCAGCATCGACAGCGCCACCGCGCCGATCAGCAGCGAGGTGATCTCGGGCGGCAGCACGTCGGGTCCGGCGGCCTGGAACACCACGAAGGCGAATTCGCCGCCCTGCGCCAGCAGCAGCGTGAACACCGGCCGTTCCTGGTAGGCCAGGCCCATCGCCTTGGCGAGCGCATAGATCACGACCAGCTTGATGACCATGAAGCCGACCACCAGCGCGGCCATCAGCCAGGGGCTGGCGATCAGCACGCCGAAGTTGATCGACATGCCCACGGCAATGAAGAACAGGCCGAGCAGCAGGCCCTTGAAGGGTTCGATGTCGGTTTCGAGTTCGCGCCGGTATTCGCTTTCCGCGAGCAGCACGCCGGCGAGGAAGGCGCCGAGCGCCATCGACAGGCCCACCAGTTGCATCAGCGCCGCGATGGCCACCACCAGCAGCAGCGCCGCGGCGGTGAAGATCTCGGGCGTGTTGCTGCGCGCGATCCAGCGCAGCAGCGGGCGCAGCAGCAGCCGGCCGCCCAGGATGATGCCGGCGATCACGCCGATGATCTTCGCGGCCTCCAGCGCACGGTCGAGCCCGCTGATCGACTGCTCGGCGGCGGTGGCACCGGCCAGCAGCGGCAGCAGCGCAAGGATGGGAATGGCCGCCACGTCCTGGAACAGCAGGATCGAGAAGCCGGCCTGCCCGCTGGGCGTCTTGAGCAGGTTGCGTTCGCCGAACACCTGCAGCGCGATCGCGGTGGACGACAGCGCCAGGCCCAGCGAGGCCACCAGCGCCACGCGCCATTCGGCGCCGACCGCCCAGCCTGCGGCAAAGAGCACGGCGGCGCAACTGAGCACCTGCGCGGCGCCCCAGCCGAAGATGGGCCGGCGCAGGTTCCACAGGCGCTTGGGTTCGAGTTCGAGGCCCACGAGGAACAGCATCAGCACCACGCCGAATTCGGCGAAATGCAGCACGTCTTCGACGCTGGACACGAGGCCCAGGCCCCAGGGGCCGATGGCGATGCCGGCCACGAGGTAGCCGATGATCGAGCCCAGGCCCAGGGCCTTGGAAAGGGGCACCACCAGCACGGCGGCGCTCAGGTAGATCAGGCTGTTGGTCAGCCAGGCGGGTGCGTGTTCCATGCTCAGGCCGTGCCTTCCTTGGAGTTCGCCTCGTTGGCGGCGGTCACGGAGGCCAGGCTGCGGCTCATCGCGGAATGGAAGGCGCCGGCCACCACCTTGCCGATGTCGTCGGCGTCGCTGGGGCGGTCGGTTTCGGGCACGGGGCAGGCCACGCAGACATCGAGTTCGTCGAGTTCGGGCCATGCGGGGTAGCTGCCCAGTCGTTGAGCGAACACGTCGACATGCGCCTGCACGTCGGCCTCGCTGGCGCTGCGCGCGCCGTAGAAGATCAGCGGCGGCAAAAAGCGCATGCCGCACAGCGCGGCGGTCTGTTCGTAGGGCGGCAGGAAGGCGTCGAAAAAGTAGCGGTGGTAGCTCTGCGGGTGGTAGCTGGGCTCGGGGCTGCCGGTGGTGGCGACCAGCCAGAAGTCCTTGCCCTGCAGGGCCGTGCCGCCGGGGCCGTAGGCCCAGCCGTAGCCGAGCACGTCGTCGAGCCAGAGCTTCTGCAGCGCCGGCATCGAATACCACTGGATCGGATGCAGCAGAACGACCAGGCTGGCCCGGGCGAGCCGGGCCTGCTCGGCTTCGATGTCGATGGCGAAGTCGGGGTAGCTGCCGTAGAGGTCGTTGACATCGACCCCCGGCACGCCGCGCGCGGCGGCCAGCATGCGTCGGTTGACGCGCGAATCGCGCCAGTGCGGGTGGGCCGCCAGCACGTAGATGCCGCCGGCGTCGCCGGCGGGGTTTCCCATGGATGTTGTTGTCGTCATGGCGCGAACATTAGCGCAGTCGCGGGCGGTTTGTCGGCCGGATCGGGCGAGGCACTACGATGCTGCCCTGTTCCAGCTCTGGAGGAGATCCCCATGCCGGTGGTTCTGGTCGCCAACCCCAAGGGTGGCGTTGGCAAGTCGACGATCGCGACGAACATCGCGGGCTACTTTGCAAGCCGCGGCCATGCCGTGATGCTGGGCGATGTGGATCGCCAGCAGTCCTCGCGGCTCTGGCTGGGCCTGCGTCCGCCGATGGCGCGGCCCATTTCCACCTGGGAGGCCACGGGCGAAAGCACCGTGGTGCGGCCACCGCGCGGCACCACGCACGCGGTGCTCGACACGCCGGCCGGCCTGCACGGCTGGCGCTTCAAGGAGGTGCTGGCGCTGGCCGACCGGGTGATCGTGCCGCTGCAGCCGAGCATCTTCGACATCTACGCGACGCGCGATTTCCTCGATCGGCTGATGGAGCAGCGCCGCGCCGAGAAAACGAAGATCGGCCTGGTCGGCATGCGGGTGAACGCCCGCACGCTGGCGGCCGACCGGCTGCACGAGTTCATCGAAGGCCTGGGCGTGCCGGTGCTGGGCGAGCTGCGCGACACGCAGAACTACGTGCAGCTGGCGGCACGCGGGCTCACGCTGTTCGACATCGCGCCCGGCCGCGTCCAGCGCGACCTGGAGCAGTGGCAGCCGATTTGCGATTGGCTCGAAGCCTGAGCGCCTGCTGTTTTCCCTGACCCCGGTTGTCGCAAGCCCGACAGCCGGCCGCACACCCTTGGCACCAGAATGCCCCGCATGACAAAAAAGACATTCCAGACCCTTCAGGATCTCTCCGCCTGCGTCGGCCAGGAAGTCGCCGTGAGCGACTGGATCACCATCACGCAGGAGCAGGTCAACCTGTTCGCCGAGGCGACGGGCGACCACCAGTGGATCCACGTCGACGTCGAGCGGGCCAAGGCCGGCCCCTTCGGCGCGCCGATTGCTCACGGCTTTCTCACGCTGTCGCTGCTGCCGCGATTCTTCGAGGCGGCCATCGAGGTGGTCGAGTCGCGCATGGGCGTGAACTACGGCATGAACCGGGTGCGCTTCATGTCGCCGGTGCCGGTGGGCAAGCGGCTGCGCGCACGCATGAAGCTGCTGAGCTCGGAGCCGATTGCCGACGACGGCTTCCAGATGACCTGGGAAACCACCATCGAACTGGAAGGCGCCGCCAAGCCGGCCTGCGTGGCCGAGTCGGTGGCGCGGCGCTACCGCTGAGGCGGCGGGCGCTTTCTTCCTTCTTCCTTTCTTCTTACATCCGGCGGTCGGTCACGTCGCCGTAGGTGGCGGCGCCGGCACGCGTGATGCCGAGCGCCCCGGTGCGCACCGTGGCGCGATCGACATTGCCCGTGGTCGCGCGGGCCACGCCGGTGCCGCCATTGCTGATCTGCAGCGGCTGGCGCGCATCGGCCTGCACCTGGGCACGCGAGAGCGTCGACTGGAAGGGCGCGGGCGGCAGCGGATTCTGTTCACCCTGGAAAGCCTGGGCACCGGTGCTGAGGGCGAGGGTGGCGAAGGTCGCGAGGGCAATCGACTTGGCGTTCATGTGAAACTCCTTGGGGCAAAGCGTTGAGAGGCCGGATGCCGGACCCGATGCGCTGATCGCATCGCGTGCCTGCATGTCTTCCATACGGCGTGCCCTGTCGATCGGATGTGCCCCTTTTGCCGCAAGGGGCGACTTCTTTGTTTCCTTGTGTCAGCCGAAGCCGTTCTGGCGCCAGGCCTCGAACACCGTCACCGCCACCGCGTTCGAGAGGTTCAGGCTGCGCTGGCCTTCGCGCATCGGCAGGCGCAGGCGCTGCGGCTCGGCGAAACCGTCACGCACTGCGGGTGGGAGCCCGCTGGTCTCCGAGCCGAACACCAGCCAGTCGCCGGGCTGGAAGCGCACGTCGTGCACGGCGCGCGTGCCGCGCGTGGTCAGGGCGAACATGCGGTCGGCGGCAGGCCGTTCCGCATCGAGCAGCGCCTGCCAGTCGGCGTGGCGCTTGACCTCGGCGTACTCGTGATAGTCGAGCCCGGCGCGGCGCAGCAGGCGGTCGTCCATCGAAAAGCCGAGCGGCTCGACCAGGTGCAGGGCGCAGCCGGTGTTGGCGGCCAGCCGGATCACGTTGCCGGTGTTCGGCGGAATTTCGGGGTGGACCAGGACGATATGGAACATGCGGCGATTGTCGACGGGCCGAGGTCGTGATTCGTAGCTTGTCAGCGCGGCGGGTCAGTGCGTGCAAGCGCAATCGCGGTGATGTGGGCTGCGCCGGCCAGCCGCAGGGCTTCGGCGGCCGAGAACAGCGAGGCGCCGCTGGTCATCACGTCGTCGACCAGCACGATGCGCCGGCCCCGCACCTTGTCCGCGCGCAGGGGCTCCACGGCAAAGGCGCCGCGCAGGTTGCGCAGGCGTTCCGCGCGTGCGAGGCCGGTCTGGGCCGGTGTTTCGCGGGTGCGCAGCAGCAGGGTTGCATCGGTCTTGGCGGGCGACAGGCGCCGCGCCAGTTCGTGCGCCTGGTTGAAGCCGCGCTCGCGCAGCCGGTCGGGCGCCAATGGCATCGGCAGCACGATGTCGCACTGCTCCAGCGCGGGCTCCACCCACGGCGCGCTGCGCAGCAGCGTCGCGAGCGGGCCGGCCCATCCGGCGTCGCCATCGAACTTGAAGCGGGCGATGCAGTCCGGCCAGGGCCACGCGTAGGTACAGGCGGTCAGGCAGGCGTCCAATGGCGGCGGGTGGCGCAGGCATTCGCCGCATCGGGCCACGCCCTCGGGCACCGGCAGGGCGCAGCCGCTGCAGCGCGCCATCGGCGGGGCGAAGCGCGCCACGCAGGCATCGCACACGGGCTGCGAGGGCCACGCGCGGCAGACCTCACACTGGCTGGGCAGCCGTGCAAGCAGCGAGGTGAAAGGCCGGAATGGCCTCAGGGCCCGATGGAGGAGCATGGGCTCAATATACTCACGGCCCCATGGCCACCGACCCCGCAAGAAGACCGCCGACCATCGACCCCACGGCGGCTGCCCGCTGGCGCCGGCTCGCGCCCGCCGACGGCTCGCCCTGGCTGCACGAGGAGATCGGCCGCCGGATGGAAGACCGGCTGCAATGGATCAAGGCCCAACCCGCCTCATGGGCCGACTGGGCGCCGCTGCGCGGCGGCCTCGAGGCGCATGAGCTGGTGGCCAAGCGCTATCGCGATGCCGCCTCTTTCGTGATCGAACCCGAGCCGGCGCTGGCCGCCGCGACCAGTGAGGCGCTGGCCGCCCCCTGGTGGAGTGCGCGCCGCTGGCAGGGCGGCAAGGCGCGCTTCGATGCGCCGCCGGAAGAGGGCGTCGACCTGCTCTGGGCGAACATGTCGCTGCACATGGCGGCCGACCCCGAGGCGCTGATCTCGCAGTGGCACCGGCTGGTCGCGACCGACGGCTTCCTGATGTTCTCCTGCCTCGGACCCGACACCGTGCGCGAACTGCGCGCGTTGCATGCGCGGCTGGGCTGGCCGGCCGCCGGCCACGAGTACACCGACATGCACGACTGGGGCGACATGCTGGTGCATGCCGGCTTCGCCGAGCCGGTGATGGACATGGAGCGCATCGTGCTGACCTGGGCCACGCCCGAGGCGGCGCTGGCCGAGCTGCGCACGCTCGGGCGCAACCTGCATCCGGCGCGCTTCGGCGCATTGCGCGGCAAGGCCTGGCACAAGGCGCTGAAGACGGCGCTGCCCGAACTCGCGCCGGCCGAAGGGGCCGACGGCCACATCGCGCTGACCTTCGAGGTCATCTACGGCCATGCCTTCAAGCCGACGCCGCGCGTGTCCTTGTCGGCCGAGAGCGCGGTGTCGTTGCGCGAGATGCGATCGATGTTGCAACAAGGCCGTCCGGGCGCGTGATCGGCTGTTGATTTGCGCGGCAAAAACGCCTGACGCACAGGCTGTTTTTTGCCTACTAGTAGTGACCCGTAGGCGTCCCACAGGGCACTCGGGCGCAGGTATCTACCCGCTACAATCCGCCGTTGCGTGAAACTCGCGGGTATTGTCCCGCGATCGAGGGGTGTCGGATCCTGTTTGTACGAGGCTTGTACGAGCGGTTTTGGCAGCCATCGACGCTCCGATTTGCTGAACTCGCCCGTGTCGAATTCCGTGTTTCGATTTGCCACCGTTTCAGGCCAGAGCATCCACTGGTTCCTGAAGCGAAATTGCTCGGTGACGCCGAGCCAGCTCGCCTGGCTCTACGCCTCGCTGTGCGTGGTATCGCTCGGCACAGGCACGGTGTTCTGGCTGCACGGTGCGCCGCTGGTGCTGCCATTTGCCTGGCTCGAACTGGCCGCTGTCGGGTTTGCGTTCATGGTGTACGCACGGCACGCGACCGATGGCGAGAAGATCGCGCTGCAGGGTGGGCGCCTCGTTGTGGAGCTCGAGAACGGTGGGCACTACGAACGCACGGAATTTCTTCCGCACCAGGTGCGGATCGAACCGCAGACCGGCGATCGCTCGCTGATCGAGGTCTCGGGACAGGGTCGATCGGTCAGGGTGGGGCGCTATGTACGCCCGGAGTTGCGAGCGGCGTTGGCCCGCGAGATTCGAATGGCGTTGCGCGGCGCCTGAGGGGGCTCGCGCAGTGCTGCACGGTTGGGTTTGTCGAAAAATTGAAGAAACGTGAACACGATGAAGAGCATTTGGCGCAATAAGTACAGGCCGGCGAATCTGTTGCTGGCGGCCGGCGCGGCTTTCAGCAGCGCGGCGCACGCAGTCAACGATCTGCCCGGCGGCCCTTCGGTTCGCCAGTTGAATCTTCCGGTCGGTGTGACCAAGATCGCGCAGGAACAGCATTTCCTGCACACGATCATGATGATTCTGTGCACGGTCATCTTCGTCGCCGTGTTCGCGGTCATGTTCTATTCGATCTGGAAGCACCGCAAGTCGGTCGGCCACAAGGCCGCCAACTTCCATGAATCGGTGGTGGTCGAAGTCATCTGGACCATCGTTCCCTTCCTCATCGTGATCGTGATGGCGCTGCCCGCCACCAAGGTGCTGGTGGCCCAGAAGGACACCACCAACGCCGACCTCACGATCAAGACCACGGGCTACCAGTGGAAGTGGGGCTACGACTACCTGAACGGCGAAGGCGAGGGCCTGGCCTTCATCTCCACGCTCGACAGCTCGCAGCGCGCCATGTCCGACGCAGGCGCCAAGGGCGCGATGCCCGACGACTACCTGCTCAAGGTCGACTACCCGCTGGTGGTGCCGGTCAACAAGAAGATCCGCATCATCACCACCGCCAACGACGTGATCCACGCGTTCGCCGTGCCGCAACTGGGCCTCAAGCAAGACGCGATTCCCGGCTTCGTGCGCGACACTTGGTTCCGTGCCGAGACCATCGGCGACTACTACGGCCAGTGCCAGGAACTGTGCGGCAAGGAGCACGCCTACATGCCGATCCACGTGAAGGTGGTTTCGGCCGGCGACTACACGGCCTGGGTGGCCGACCAGCGCAAGGTTGCCGCCGCCAAGCTCGACGACCCGACCAAGGTCTGGACGCTGCCCGACATGCTGGTTCGCGGCGAGAAGGTCTATGCCGCCAACTGCGCCGCCTGCCACCAGGCCAACGGCAAGGGCGCGGGCCCGATCAAGGCGCTCGACGGCGATCCGAAGGTGCTCGACGCCGATCACTCGGTGCAATTGCACGTGCTGCTCAACGGCCAGAACAACGGCGCGATGCCGTCCTGGAAACAACTGAGCGATACCGACCTCGCGGCAGTGGCGACCTACACCAAGAACAGCTGGTCGAACAAGACGGGCCAGCTGGTGCAGCCGGCCGAAGTGCTGGCCCTGCGCGGCAAGTGACCCGGCAGCGCCCCGCGAAGAAGAAATTGCAAGGAACAACGAAATGAGTGCAGTCCTCGACCCCCACGGTCACGCAGTCCCCGGCGACCACGCACACGACGAGCATCACGATCACCACGCGCCCACCGGCTGGCGCCGCTGGGTGTTCGCGACCAACCACAAGGACATCGGCACGCTCTACCTGCTGTTCAGCTTCACGATGCTGATGGTGGGCGGCGTGCTCGCGCTGCTGATCCGCGCCGAGCTGTTCCAGCCCGGCCTGCAACTGGTGAACCCCGAGCTGTTCAACCAGTTCACCACCATGCACGGCCTGATCATGGTGTTCGGCGCCATCATGCCGGCCTTCGTGGGCTTCGCGAACTGGATGATCCCGCTGCAGGTGGGCGCGTCCGACATGGCGTTCGCGCGCATGAACAACTTCAGCTTCTGGCTGCTGATTCCCGCGGCGCTGATGCTGGTCGGTTCGTTCTTCATGCCCGGCGGTGCGCCGGCTGCAGGCTGGACGCTCTACGCGCCGCTCACGCTGCAGATGGGCCCCTCGATGGACGCCGGCATCTTCGCGATGCACATCATGGGCGCCTCGTCGATCATGGGCTCGATCAACATCATCGTGACCATCCTCAACATGCGCGCCCCCGGCATGACGCTGATGAAGATGCCGATGTTCTGCTGGACCTGGCTCATCACCGCCTACCTGCTGATCGCCGTGATGCCGGTGCTCGCAGGCGCCATCACCATGACGCTGACCGATCGCCACTTCGGCACCAGCTTCTTCAACCCCGCCGGTGGCGGCGACCCGGTGATGTACCAGCACATCTTCTGGTTCTTCGGCCACCCCGAGGTCTACATCATGATCTTGCCGGCCTTCGGCATCATCAGCCAGGTGGTGCCGGCCTTTGCCCGCAAGAAGCTCTTCGGCTATGCCTCGATGGTGTACGCCACCTCGTCGATTGCCATCCTGTCGTTCATCGTGTGGGCGCACCACATGTTCACGACCGGCATGCCGCTCACCGGCCAGCTGTTCTTCATGTACGCGACCATGCTGATCGCGGTGCCCACGGCCGTGAAGATCTTCAACTGGATCGCAACGATGTGGCAGGGCTCGATGACCTTCGAGACGCCCATGCTGTTCGCGGTCGGCTTCATCTTCGTGTTCACGATGGGCGGCTTCACCGGCCTGATCCTCGCGGTCGCGCCGATCGACACGCAACTGCAGGACACGTACTACGTGGTGGCCCACTTCCACTACGTGCTGGTGGCCGGCTCGCTGTTCGCCATGTTCTCGGGCTTCTACTACTGGGTGCCCAAGTGGACCGGCGTGATGTACAACGAAACGCGCGGCAAGGTCCACTTCTGGTGGTCGCTGATCTCGTTCAACGTCACCTTCTTCCCGATGCACTTCCTGGGCCTGGCCGGCATGCCGCGACGCTATGCCGACTACCCGATGCAGTTTGCCGACTTCAACGCCGTGGCGTCGGTCGGTGCCTTCTTCTTCGGTTTCGCACAGGTCTACTTCTTCCTGTTCGTCGTGCTGCCAACGATGCGCGGCAAGGGCGAGAAGGCTGCGCAAAAGCCATGGGAAGGCGCTGAAGGCCTCGAATGGGAAGTGCCTTCGCCCGCACCGTTCCACACCTTCGAGAACCCGCCCAAGCTGGACATCACCGCCACCAAGGTGATCGGTTGATCGACAGCCCACAGAGCCAAGCGACCGCACCACGATGACCACGCCTGAGCAAAGAAAGAACAACCGACGCATGGGGCTCACGCTGGCTTCCATCGCGGTGATCTTCTTCATCGGTTTCATCGTCCGCATGGTCTTCTTCGGCGGTCGTTGACCGCCGGCAACCGAACGGGAGCAGCAGCATGAGTCTCGGTCAACGCATCCAGCGCGCCAACGTCCGCATGGTCGGCAAGCTGGCCGTCGTGGCCTGCGGCATGTTCGCCTTCGGTTATGCGCTGGTGCCGATGTACCGCGCCATCTGCGAGATGACGGGCATCAACATCCTGGCGCTCTCCGAGCTCGAAGTGCCCGGTGGTGCCAGCGGCGGCAAGAACGTGCGCGTGCCCGACAACACGCAGGTCGACATGAGCCGCACCATCACGGTCGAGTTCGACTCGAACGTGCGCGGCGGCCTGTGGGACTTCAAGCCCGCGGAGCGGACCATCGAAGTGCATCCGGGTCAGCTCAACACGGTGATGTACGAGTTCCAGAACGTGCAGAACCGCCGCATGGCCGCGCAGGCCATCCCGAGCTACGCGCCGCAGCAGGCCGCGCCGTACTTCAACAAGCTCGAGTGCTTCTGCTTCAACCAGTACACGCTCGATCCGGGCGAGAAGAAGCAGTGGCCGGTCGCGTTCGTGATCGACCCCAAGATTTCCAAGGACGTGAAGACCATCACCCTGTCGTACACCTTCTTCGAGGTGGGCGGCAAGACGCCGCCGGCGCCGGTGGCGGCCAACTCGAATGCCGCCAATGAGCCGCGCTCGTGACCGCCGATCCTTCAGGCAAGCCAAAGGCTTCGAAGGCTTCGCTGTGGGACACGGTGAAGGCGGTGGGGTGGTCGTTCTTCGGCGTTCGCAAGAACAGCGCCTACCAGGAAGACCTGGGCAAGCTGAACCCGCTGCACATCATTGCGGTGGCGTTCGCGGCCGTGATCGTCTTCGTGGTCGCTCTGGTGTTGCTGGTGCGCCTTGTGGTCGCTGCCTGACGAAGATACCCACGCTAGCCAGAATCCATTGAATCGAGAGAAGAAAGAAAGCCAGGAGCTGATATGAGTTCAACCACCCACGGCACCACGCCCTACTACTTCGTGCCCGGACCATCGGCCTATCCGGTCATGGCTGCGACCGGCCTGTTCTTCGTCATCCTCGGCGCCGCGCAATGGATCAACGGGCACGCGTGGGGCTCCTGGTCCCTGCTGGCCGGCATGGTGATCTGGCTCGGCACGCTCTTCGTGTGGTTCCGCGCCTCCATCCGCGAGAGCGAAGGCGGGCAGTACGGCCACAAGGTCGACCTCTCGTTCCGCTGGAGCATGAGCTGGTTCATCTTCTCCGAAGTGATGTTCTTCGGCGCCTTCTTCACCGCGCTGTGGTGGGCCCGCACCCACGCGCTGCCGACGCTCGGCAGCCTGGACAACGCGATCCTCTGGCCCGACTTCAAGGCCGTGTGGCCCAGCGTGGCCGCTGGTGCTACCGGCTCGCCCGCCGGCATCGTCGAGCCCTTCCAGACGGTCGGCCCGTTCTGGCTGCCCACGATCAACACCGCGCTGCTGCTCAGCTCGGGCGTGACGCTCACCATTGCCCACCACGCGCTGCGTGCCGGCCATCGCGCACAAACGATCCGCTTCATGTGGCTCACCGTGCTGCTCGGCATCGTCTTCCTGGGCGTGCAGGGTTATGAATACCACCACCTGTACACCGAACTGAACCTCAAGCTCAGCTCGGGCACCTACGGTTCTACCTTCTTCATGCTGACCGGCTTCCACGGCCTGCACGTGTTCATCGGCATGCTGATGCTGCTGTTCATCACGCTGCGCCTGCAGAAGGGCCACTTCACGCCCGAGCGTCACTTCGGCTTCGAGGGCGCGGCCTGGTACTGGCACTTCGTGGACGTGGTCTGGCTCGGCCTCTACATGTTGGTCTATTGGCTTTGAGCGAAGAACCCAGGGTCTGTCACCAATGAAACGCCCTCGCGCTGGCTCCGCCATGCGGTGGATGTGCGGAGGGCGGCGCAGCCCATGGTCATCCATGGGCAAGCCGGCCGACAAAGCAGACGCCGTATGGCGGAGCCAGCCCGGAGGGAAGCCCTGCTGCGCGGTGCATTGCGGCGTTGCCCTTCGCTTGCGTAGCGGACTACGCGGCGCTCAGGGCGCCTTGCACTGCACCGCGCAGCAGGGCTTCGCGAGGGCGTTTCATTGGTGACAGACCCTGACGGCATTCCGCAAAAAAGGCGCCGCAAGGCGCCTTTTTCATGGTTCTCCTGGAACGAGCACCACCTACTTGCCGAGCGGGAGTCCGGTGGGCTGGATGTAGCCGAGTTTCCAGGCGAGCAGCATGCAGAGGAACAAAAAGACCGAGAGGCCGATCCGAAAGGTGAGCGCTCGCGCCATGCCACCGCTTTTGGCGCGCCCGTCGCGCCCGTCCTTCAGCATGAAGAACAGCGCAAAGGCGAGGCTCGCGAAGATGCCCACGAACACCAGGGCAACGAAATATTTCATGACCCGCATTATCGGCCGCACGCCCCTTTCTCTCCAGTGACTCCTGAACCCCTGTACCCCGAAGAACGCCGCCGTCCCGGTCGCTTCTGGCTCATCACCATCGCGGCCGTGCTGACGCTCGCCGCCACCGTTTCACTTGGCCGCTGGCAACTGTCGCGCGCCGCGCAAAAAGAAGCGCTGCAGGCCGACATCGACGCCCAGAAGCAGAAGCCGGCGCTGGCCCAGGCCGACTTCCTCGCGCTCGAAAAAGCCTCGGACTCGCTGCACCGGCCGGTGCGCCTGCGCGGCCTGTGGCTGCCGACGCAGACCGTCTACCTGGACAACCGACAGATGCACGGCGTGCCCGGCTTCTATGTGCTGACGCCGTTCGCACTTGAAGGCAGCGAGCAGGCGGTGATGGTGCAGCGCGGCTGGGTGCAGCGCAATTTTGTCGACCGCACGAAGCTGGGCGATGTCGAGACGCCGGCCGGCATCGTCGAGGTCACCGGCCTGATCGAGCCGCCGCCGAGCCACCTGCTCGAACTGGGAACGGCGGCAGCACCGGCAGCGGCCGCATCGGCACCCGCCGCAGGGGCCTCGGCACCGGCCGCCGAAGGGGCTTCGTCCATCCGGCAAAATCTCGACCTGGAGGCCTTCCGCGCCGAGACCAAGCTGCCGCTGCGAACCGATGTGTCGCTGCAGCAGACCGGGCCGGCCTCCGAGGGCCTGCAGCGCGACTGGCCGGCCCCGGCGCTGGGCTTGGAGAGGCACTACGGTTACGCATTCCAGTGGTTCGGCCTTTCGGCACTCGTCGTCATCCTCTATGTCTGGTTCCAATTCATCACCCCCTTCCGCCGCTCAAGGCGCCGCGCACGCGATGGCCGCTTCTGACGAGCCGCTGGGCCTGACGGTGCACTCGATGCCGTCGCCCAACCAGGCGCTCGACGGCGCCGAAGGGCGGCGTACCGTGAGCGGGCGCTGGAAGATGATCGCCGTGATGCTGATGTGCGCGGCACCCGTCATTGCCTCGTACTTCACCTACTACGTGATCCGGCCTGAAGGCCGCAGCGTGTATGGCGAGCTGATCGATCCGCAGCGCGAACTGCCCAAGCTGACCGCCACCGACCGCGATGGCGCGCCGGTCGACATCGCCACGCTCAAGGGCCAGTGGCTGCTGGTCGCGGTGGCGGATGCGGCCTGCGACGCGCTGTGCGAGCAACAGCTCTACCTTCAACGCCAACTGCGCGAAAGCCTGGGCCGCGAAAAGGACCGCATGGACCGCGTCTGGCTCGTGAGCGATGCCGCGCCCGTGCCCGAGCGCCTGAACAACGGCCTGCACGGCGCCACCGTGCTGCGCGTGCCGGCCGACCAGTTGGCCAAGTGGCTGGCGCCGGTGGCGGGCCATACGCTGGCCGAGCACCTCTTCGTGGTCGACCCGATGGGCAACTGGATGATGCGTTTCCCGGCCCGCATGGACGCCGCGGGCGCCAGCCGCGCCAAGCGCGACATCGACCGCCTGCTGCGCGCCTCGGCCTCGTGGGACGAGCCCGGCCGCTGATTCCCCATGGACACGAGCTCGCTCTACGATCTGACGCCGATCGCCTGGCTGATGGCCGCCGGCATCCTGATCGCGCTCGGCCCGCTGGTCTGGGTGTGGCGCCGCAATGCGGGCGCCGGCCCGGTGCGACGGCTGCACGCGCTGACCGTGCTCACGCTGTTCCTCACGTTCGACCTCACGCTGTTCGGCGCCTTCACCCGCCTGACCGATTCGGGCCTGGGTTGTCCTGATTGGCCCGGCTGCTACGGCAACGCCAGCCCGGCCGGTGCACGGCACGAGATTGCGATGGCGCAGGCGGCTCAGCCGACCGGCCCGGTCACGCACAGCAAGGCCTGGGTCGAGATGGTTCACCGCTACCTGGCAACGGGTGTCGGCGTGCTGATCCTCACGCTCGCCGGCGCGACCTGGATCGTGCGTCGCCGCCAGCGCCGTGCCCCGGCGCCTTCGGGAGAAGAGGGCGGACACCACGCCACGCTGAGCGCATGGTGGCCGGCCTTCACGTTGGTCTGGGTCTGCCTGCAGGGCGCCTTCGGTGCGCTCACCGTGACCTGGAAGCTCTTCCCCGCGATCGTCACGCTGCATCTGCTCGGTGCCGTGGTGCTGCTGGCGCTGCTTTGCATCCAGGCCGTGCACTACCGGCAGGCGGCGGCGCAGCGGCTGCCCACTGCAGTGTCGCCCGCGCTGCGCAATGGACTGATCGCCACTACCGTCTTGCTCGTGCTGCAGATCGCCTTGGGCGGCTGGGTCAGCACCAACTACGCAGTGCTGGCCTGCACGCAGTTTCCGACCTGCCAGAACAGCTGGTGGCCGCCGATGAATTTCGCGCAGGGCTTCGAGATCTGGCGCCACCTGGGCGTGACCGGCGAGGGCCAGCCGCTCGACTTTTCCGCGCTCACGGCCATTCACTACGCGCATCGGCTGATGGCCTATGCGGTGTTCGTGGCGCTCGGCGTGCTGGCGTGGCGCATGCGCCGCATCGAGCCGCTGCGCTCGCAGGCGCACTGGCTTGCCGGACTGGCGCTGCTGCAACTCGCAACGGGCCTGGGCAATGTGCTGCTCGGCTGGCCGCTGGCCGCGGCCGTGCTGCACACCGGCGGCGCCGCGGCGCTGGCCGTGGTGCTGACCTGGGCGCTGTGCGAAAGCCGCCGCGAAGCCGCATCCACAACCGTGGCTCTGCGCGCCGACGACAATGCACGCGCGACCCCCAACCCGAAGAAAGCAACCGCGTGAGCACCCCGATCCCCGTTCAGCACACCAGCACCGCGAACGTGCTGCGCCAGTTCTACGCGCTGACCAAGCCGCGCGTGGTGCAGCTGATCGTGTTCTGCGCGCTGATCGGCATGGTGCTGGCCGTTCCCGGGCTGCCCTCGTGGGCCGATGTGCAGCGCGGCGTGCTGGCTTGCATCGGCATCTGGCTGGTGGCGGGTGCGGCGGCGGCGTTCAACTGTCTGGTCGAGAAGGGCATCGACGCGAAGATGAAGCGCACCGCCTGGCGCCCCACGGCGCGCGGGCAGCTCAGCGACATGCAGGCGCTGCTGTTCTCGGCGCTGCTGTGCGCGGCCGGCTCGGCGCTGCTGTGGTTCACGGTCAACCCGCTCACGATGTGGCTCACGTTCGCCACCTTCGTCGGCTACGCGGTGGTCTACACCGTGATCCTCAAGCCGCTGACGCCGCAGAACATCGTGATCGGCGGCGCCTCGGGCGCGATGCCGCCGGTGCTCGGCTGGGCCGCGATGACGGGCGATGTCGGTCCCGAGGCGCTGATTTTGTTTCTCATCATCTTCCTGTGGACGCCGCCGCATTTCTGGGCGCTGGCGCTTTACCGCGTCGAGGACTACCGCAAGGCCGGCCTGCCGATGCTGCCCGTCACGCACGGCAACGAGTTCACGCGGCTGCAGGTGTTGCTGTACACCTTCATCTTGTTCGCGGCCTGCCTCATGCCCTTCATCTACGGCATGAGCGGCTGGCTGTACCTGGCGGTGGCCATCGCCGTGAGCATCGGCTTCACCGGCTACGCCTTCGCGCTCTGGCGCAACTACTCCGACGCGCTGGCACGCAAGACCTTCCGGTTTTCGCTGATCCACCTGAGCGTGCTTTTCCTGGCGCTGCTCGTCGACCACTACCTTCATTGAATTGAATTGAACACCGCTCCCATGAACAAGCGAAACGCTCTCAAACTGATTGCCGCAAGCGTGGGCGTGGCGGCTCTGGGCGTGGGGCTTTCGGCTTGCGGCGAGGCCAAGCAGAATTTCAATGCCGTGGACATCACGGGTGCCGACTATGCCAAGGGCTTCTCGCTGAAGGACGCCGATGGCAAGGTCCGCACCATGGCCGACTTCAAGGGCAAGGTGGTCGTGCTGTTCTTCGGCTACGCGCAATGCCCCGACGTGTGCCCAACCACCATGACCGAGATGGCGCAGGTCAAGCAGCAGCTCGGCAAGGACGGCGACAAGCTGCAGGTGCTGTTTCTCACCGTCGACCCGGCGCGCGACACGCCCGAAGTGCTGAAGGCCTACATGGGCGCGTTCGACCCGAGCTTCGTGGCGCTCATTCCTACGCCCGAAGAACTCGCCGCGGTCGCGAAGGACTTCAAGGTCTATTACAAGAAGGTCGACGGCAAGACGCCGACCAGCTATTCGATGGACCACTCGGCCGCCAGCTATGTCTACGACACGCAGGGCCGGTTGCGGCTGTATGCGCGCTACGGCGCGGGCGTGCCGACCATGGTGTCGGACGTGAAGGCGCTGCTCGCTTCCTGAGGGGCTGCACATGGACGCCGCAGTGGCCTTGGTCGGCTCGGTCGATCACCTGAAAGGGCGCAAGGGTGCCTTTCGCATCGCGCTCATTCCACCCGAGGTGCTGCGCGCACTCAACGACGGCCTGCTCGAAACCGTCAACCTCAATGAATTCATGGCGCTGGAGCTGCCGCAGCTCGCGCGCAGCGTAGCGGGGCACATCGGCCTCGACGCGGAGAGCGAGCGGCTGGTCGACACGCTGGCGATGCTCAGCGCCTTCAAGCCGATGCAGCGGCACAGCCACGTCGCGCGTGCGCTCTATGACCTGACGGCTCTGCACGCCGAGCGTGATGCTGTCGCCCACAAGCTGGCCACGCATGCGAGCGATGTCGCGCGCTGTTGGGCTGCCCAGTGGGTCACGCTCTCGGGGCTGTCGTTGCCGGCGCAACTGGAGGCGGTGCGCCGCTTTGCAGCCGATCCGCATTTCGGTGTGCGTGAGATCGCCTGGATGGCGGTGCGCGACGCAGTCATCGCGTCGTTGGACGAAGCGCTGGCGCTGCTGCAGCCCTGGGTCTTCGACGCCGACCCCAACATCCGCCGCTTTGCTAGCGAACTCACGCGCCCGCGCGGCGTGTGGTGCGCACAGATCGAGGCTCTGAAAACCGAGCCCTGGCGCGCGCTGCCGCTGATCGAGCCGTTGCGCGCCGACCCGAGCCGCTACGTGCAGAACTCGGTCGCGAACTGGCTCAACGACGCGAGCAAGACCCAGGGCGAGTGGGTCGACAGGCTGTGCGCGCGCTGGGTGGCCGAGTCGGACACGGCCGAAACCCGCTACATCGCCAAGCGCGCCCTGCGCACGCTCTCCAAATGAAAAAGCCCGGCTTGCGGCCGGGCTCGTTCGGGAAGAGGGCGGAAAATGCCGCTTATGCGTAGTCGGCGAGCGCCTTCTTCATCTTCTTCATTGCAGCGACTTCGATCTGGCGAATGCGCTCGGCACTCACGCCGTACACAGCGGCCAGGTCGTGCAGCGTCATGCCGCCCGAGCCGTCGTCGTTGACCTTGAGCCAGCGCTCTTCCACGATGCGGCGGCTGCGATCGTCCAGCGCTTCGAGCGCGGTCGCGATGCCGTCGCTCGACAGGCGGTCGCGCTGCTGCGATTCGAGCAGGGCGGTCGGCTCCTGCGTGGCGTCGGCCAGATAGGCGATTGGGCCGAAGCCTTCGTCGCCGTCGTCCGACGGACCCGGATCGAGCAGCACGTCGCCGCCCGACAGGCGGGTTTCCATCTCGACCACTTCTTCAGGCTTGACGTTGAGCCGGGTCGCCATTTGCGACACCTCGTCGGGGCTCAGCGTTTCGCGGTGCGTGCCGTTGTCGGCCGCGGCCGAATCGGCCTTGAAACCCTGCTTCATGGACCGCAGGTTGAAGAACAGCTTGCGCTGGGCCTTGGTCGTCGCGACCTTGACCATGCGCCAGTTCTTCAGGATGTACTCGTGGATTTCGGCCTTGATCCAGTGCATGGCGTAGCTCACCAGCCGCACGCCCTGGTCGGGGTCGAAACGCTTCACGGCCTTCATCAGGCCCACGTTGCCTTCCTGGATCAGGTCGCCGTGCGGCAGCCCGTAGCCAAGGTACTGGCGGGAAATGGAGACGACCAGGCGCAGGTGCGACAGGATCAGCGCACCGGCGGCGTCGAGGTCGTTCTGGTCGCGCAACTTGCGTGCGAAGCCCTGCTCTTCTTCGAGCGTGAGCAGCGGCAGGCGGTTGGCGGCCGAAATGTAGGCATCCAGGTTACCCAGCGGGGGGACCATCGACCATGGATTGGCGACGGCCAGCTGGTTGGCAGAGACTCCAGACAGCGTTGTCATCAGGGGAAACTCCTTAGTGTTGGCCATATTAGCACTCGGTTAGAGGGAGTGCTAAACCAAGGGTTCCCTTGAGTTTCTATCGCGGCGATAGCTTCTGGCTCGGGAGGTGTCGATTTTCATTGGGGATGGAATTTCTTTCACTGGGAATGGAACCGTGATTCTTTTGAAATCAACGACTTAGCGGCGTATTTCGGACCCGGCCGCCGGCCAGCTCGCCGAATTTGGGGCCTGCCGTCAGGATTTGCTCGACGGGCCATGTCGGCGCGCTGGTGGCCATGGTTGCCGAACTGCGCAAGTGCGCCGGCTTCTTTCGTGACCACCTGCGCTCATCGTGATTCAGGGCGGCACTTCTCTCCTCCGGCGGATCGCAGGCCGTCGCTTCGAGCCTTGCAGAAGATGCACCTACCAGTCGAATGCTCGAGTCTTTGCCTGGCAAGCCCGGCTAGGCCGGGATGGGCTCGGGCGCGGCAGAGTTTTCTCCGAGGGCCGCGCTCGGCCATAGGCTGCCGCTCACGAGCAGCCCTTGCGCGATGCTGGTGTCCCTAGGCCATGGGCCTGTGGTATCGTCAATGCTTAGCGGGGCTGAGCGTCCCTGTGCCGCCTCCAACGGCATCGTTTTCAATGAACGCTCTGGTTAGCTGGATACCCGACCGTGAAGGTATGAATGCCCAAATCAGGTCGACCAAGGAGGCACGTCGGCCATGAATTGGAGCTTTCATGACTCGCGTTTATTTCCAATCGGATTCGATTCCGAAGTTTGCTGCCAAGCGCCTGAAGTACGGCTTGGCCATTCCGCAAGCAAAAGCCGAACTCTGGACCGCCCAGATTTTCAACTACCGTGACTGGCACGACATGCTCAACATGTTGGGCAGGCAGGAGCCGACCCTACTGGACGAGCACATTCCTCCGTCTGCCTTGCAGGAGCGCCGGGAATTCCAAGCACAGGCACTTCGAACCTGCTTTTCGAAGGACAACTTCGCCTACTTCGCGCCCACGGTCCTTGCGCAGTGGCAGCCTTCTGCAGCACGCCCAGGCCCTTACGCAATCGACCTGCAAGCACCGTCGGCTCTGAACGTGCTCGCCCAGTGGAAAGCCCTCGCGGCGCAGGGCGTAGCAGACTACGCTTTCCGCCTCGCATGGGTGCTGGCTCCTGATGGTCCGCAATCCCGGCACGAACCGCTCAGCGCAGTGCAAGAGGAGGCCACCCTGCTCTATCGGCAGGCCGCGGAGGCCGAACACGTGGAAGCGATGTTCAACTTAGGACTGTTCATGCTGCCGCGTGTAATGCGACTGGATAGCCCTGAGGTGCGAGCCACAACTTGGTTGCATCGAGCTGGTCAACTCGGCGACAGTCGTGCCAAGGCCTACGAACGCGAAGATGATGACCGCAAGGAAGACATTCTGAACAGCCTCCTCGCCGGCACCTTGGAGCCCACCACTCTCTCCGCACAAGAGGACGCGTGGATTCGCGGGGTCTGGCGCCGGCCATACTTCTGAGCACCCAACTGGAAGGCGGGCCGGCGGGAGCCGGCCCGTCTGCCTATGCGGATTGAGAAATACTTTGCACGGACTCGCACGAAATTAAGCGCCGATCAGCGTCGCGCTGCAGTCACTGGAGTCAGCGGACGCAGCAATGTAGCCGCTAAATTCCAAAGTTGGTGAGTCAAAACCCGAGGAGTTCCATTTTCAGTGAAACGGCGGTTCCGATCTCAATGATTGATCCATGCGTAGGTGGTTCACTCCAAAGGGATGAGAGTTCCACACTTCGTGAAGCTCGACAAGTTGCTCCACCATCGCCGCGCCCTCCAGGCGGTCCGGCCAGAGCCAATACTTGCAAGCGGTGTCTTCCAGGGCGACTCGTTTGACCTGTGTCACGTCAAAAGCGGAGGGTGTGAATGCCCGCAGGTCGATCTCGAGCGCGGGTAGTTGCATGTTCTCGTATGCCCGACGCTTCTCCATGTCGCAGAAGGAAGAGTAGGCGATCTCGATTGCCACGCCGATACCATCCGTTGTGGTCGCAAGCAAGTCGGGTCCCCAACGCAATTAAATCGAGGCATAGTCGATGCATCTTCCAAAGATTGGCAACACCTACACGCAGGAACGTTTGGGCATCGCAGCGGTGCAGCGTTATGCGGCGTTGCGCCAGCAAATTTGGCGTGAGACTGGAACCGGCGATGTCGGCATCGATGGGAATCTTGAGTACGTGAGCACCGACGGCTTCGCGACGGGTCGGCTTGTGGCCGTGCAGGTGAAGGCCGGGCCATCTTACTTCGCGCATCCTACGACTCAGGGGTGGAAGTTCTATCCCGAAGAAAAGCACCGACGCTATTGGGAAGGATTTCCACTGCCAGTCTTGCTCGTTTTGCACGACCCGGCCTCGGGTGCTTCGTATTGGTCCGACGCCCGTCAGACCCTTCGCACACCTCGGGCTGAGCAAAGCTTCATCGAGGTGCCGTCGCGGAACCTTCTCGAAGCTACTGACGCGATCAGCTTGTTTGAGAACGCCGGGGTGCAGAACCAGCCATTCATCGGCGATATCGGCAAAGTCCTGAGCGCGCTGCTCACCACAAAGTCAAACGATGCCGGCTTTCCACTGAGCTACTTCGATCTGTTCACGCATGGGCTGACGAACATTTGCCGCAGCATCTATTACGGGATGGACGTTGTCAGCAATGCCGTTGAGTACAACCTTGGCGCGGCCGAATCCGAGTTCGGCATGGGCATGGGGGATGCCGAGCACCAGTTCACCTTCGGCTTTGTGAAGTTCTTGGTAGCGCAAGATCTCGCGCAGATCGACTATGCCGACTGCCTTATAGACTGGCTGGATCGGATGATGCATCCGCATTTTGTGGCGCCGCTTACCTCACGCGGAAGAGCTCTTGTGTCACTGATACATGAGCAAGAGTCCGTCCTTGTCACTGCGGGCAAGCTACCGGATGAAGGTGGGATTCATGTGGCGCAGGAAGGGTTTTTCGGCATGGTTCCGCAGTCTTACATGCGACGATTTGCGCTCATCCACAGCTTCCAACTCGCGCAAGTTTCTTGATCGCACCGTGTGCTACCGGGCGAGGCGCTGGCGCCGCACTGAGAACCTTGCGCTTCGGACCTGAACCGCCTCGATGTGGTGGACGTCGACGGAGGATGGCACTACTCGCAGGGCAGGTTGGCGAAAATCTTCGCCGACGATCGGGGTCCACGGAGCGGATGGGTTCGCGCCCCCAAATGCGTTGTCAGCGGTCGGGTTGCCTTCTGGAACCTCTTCCCAGACTAGGTAGTCGGAATGGACCTGGTCGTCGCTGTAGTCCAGAGATCTGGCAGACACTTTGGTACCGTCGGGCAGATCGAGCTTTTCCACGAGCGCCGCAGCATGGAAAAGGACGACGTTACGACCGTGCTTCGTTTGAGCTGACGCGTAGATGATCCCGTCGAGCTGCGGCTGGTTCTCTGTGGCGAGGAAGTCCGCGATGGCCTGCGTGATGAGGTAGTCGAACGCTTCGTCGTCGGGCATGACTGGCCGTGTCAAGCGCTCGCCTAGCGTCTGCAGGAACGCAACCCGTTCCAAACGCGTTTTCAGCGTGCGGTCGAAGATGCTGCCTCCATCCGTCACGTGGTCCAGGGCAGTCAGGTCGAGAAGACGCAGCGTCCGAATGATGTCGAAGCGCGCGACGGCGACCCTGCTGCCAACGGGTGGTCGGACCTCAGCCAGCGCGCTAGCGCTATTCGTTGCACCATAAAACACGGAGATGCCATTTGCGTTCATCCGGCCGGCATTGGCCAGGCGTGCCGGAGGAGGACCGATCTGAACGTCGGGGTGGGCGATGGCTTCCTCAAGCTTGACGTACGACTGGAAGACCCGAGCGCGGTACAGATGGCTGATGCGGTGACCCGGGCCCGCCGTGACGACCGATGGGTGTCTTGGCTTCGTACGCAGTTGGTCGATGTCCTTGAAAATCCGGCTCAGCAGGGCCGCACCGCCCCGATTGAAGAACCGAGCCTCGCTCTGCAGCGCATGCTCAAACGTCAACCATTCCCAATGCCACTCATTGGCGTCGGTGCGCCTCTCTTCATAACAGGCGTCGGATGCAAAGGCTGTCTCCGCACCCATGCGTGCCCGTTCAACGTCATCGTGGCGGTCTTCCAGAATGGCCTGTATGTCTCTGGCCGCCTCGGACGGAATAGAAGCCGAATCCTCGATCGCGTCAGTCGTCTCTTGCCCTTCGCGGTACCAAGCAAGGCCTAGCTCCTTGTCCGCGTAGAGTGCCCGTTCGTTCTCCGGCGGCTCGGTCCCAGTGCGCACCATGTGGTCGTCGAACGCGGACTCAACCGCGTCCGCCAGGTCACCCGCAGACCAAGTCATGGCATCCGCATCACCACAGTAGGTGCATTCAGTGACGCTGCCGCGAGCTTTGATCAGTCCGGACAAGAAAACTTCACCGACGCAGTTGCAGCAGATGCGTTTCGATGTGAGGGTCTCGAGGGCGTCGGGATGCATGGAGCGGGAGGCTTTTGCTTTGAAGTGCAGTTCTGATTATCGTGGCGTGGCCGGCGCAGCCGCTTGATCGCGTGCGTAGGCTCGCTTCAAACGGAAAGCCGTCTTCTATTTTTCTTTTCGCAACGACTGCTGATACCAACACTGCTCTCTGAGCAAGTGCTGTGCAGCTCACTCCGCTTCCAGCCCTCTATAGCTAGAAATTGATTCGAACCCCGGGGCGATCGCGCCGGTGCAATCGTGATACCCCGCCAACAACCCAGGACTCAGTAGCCCCAGTCCTCATGCCGCACTGGCAACCTGTTGAGCTGCTTACGCAAGTGCTGCCACTGAGGCAAGTACATCGCCATGATGGACGCAAACCGCTCGTTGTGCGTCGGCTCCAGAAGGTGGACCAACTCATGCACCACGATGTACTCCAGGCACTCGGGCGGCTTTTTGGCCAGGTCGGTGTTGAGCCGGATGTAGCCTGATTCGGGCGTACAGCTGCCCCATTTAGTTTTCATGCGTTGAACGAACACCCGGGCTGCCTTCACGCCCAACAGCGGCTCCCACTTGGCGAGCAGCGCGGGCACCACGTCCCGCACCTGTTGCCGGTACCAGCCATCTAGCACCTCTTCACAACGCGCCGGGTCGGAACCGGGGCGCACTTGCAGCTGCAGCTTGCGCGGCGTCAGGCTCACAGCCGGTGCCGCATCGGCAAAGCTGATTTCAAGGAGGTAGCGTTTGCCCCACAGATAGTGGCTTTCCCTATTCAAAAATTCGCGGGGCGTTTCGCGCTCCTGGTTCTGAAGCTTTCGCTGCTGCGAGCGGATCCAGGCGAGCTTAGAGATGACGAAAAGTCGGAGCGTGTCCAGCGCCATGCTCTGCGGCGCAGCCACGCGTACCTTGCCTGCGGGCGGCAGCACGCTCAGGTGGACGTGCTTAATCGCCTTGCGCGTCACCTCGGCATGCAGCTCGCCCAAATCCAGCACGTCGCGCATCAGTATTCCTTTTGCGCGAAGACTATGGGTGTTAGTGCCGACGCAATCTTGACCAGCTAAACCGCAAAGTGCCGATCCAATATTGACCAGGGTGTTCCACTGACCTGCTGAGAATTTCAGCAGGGATTCAAGGTGATCACCATGGA